>NZ_JAFCUV010000002.1:396282-869112 GCF_049896705.1 Sandarakinorhabdus sp. DWP1-3-1
TTCCGCCCCGCCCACTATGTTCAAAAGCTGGGGCGCCGCGCGCGCTCACATTCCGGGGGGGGGGCGCCCCCCCGCCCCCCCCGACCGTTATACGGTAAAGCTCTCGCCGCAACCGCAACTGCCCTTGGAATTGGGGTTCTCGAAGACGAAGCCGGCGGCGAAATCGTCTTCTTTCCAGTCCATGCGGCTGCCGATCAGGTACATCAGGCTGCCGCCGTCGATGAACAAGGTGCCGCCCTCGGTGGCCACCGCCTCGTCGCCGGGCTTGGCCTCGGTGACATAGTCGAGGCTGTAGGCAAGGCCCGAGCAGCCGCGCTTGGGTGTCGTCAGGCGGACACCGGCAGCGGGCTGCGGTGCCCTGGCGATGATCTCGGCAATGCGGCGCGCGGCGTTTTCGGTCACCGTGATCGGGGCCGGTCGCGGGCGGCGCAGGGTAGTCGCTTCCATCACAACATTCCCATCTCGAGCTTGGCCTCGTCGCTCATCTTGCCGGGGTCCCAGGCCGGATCCCAGACCAGGTTGACCTCGGCCGATGCGATGCCCGGCACGCTCATCACCCGCATCTCGACTTCGCCGGGCATGGTCTCGGCAACCGGGCAGTGCGGCGTCGTCAGCGTCATGGTGACGACACCATGACCGTCGGCGACCTCGACATTGTAGATCAGCCCCAAGTCATAGATGTTCACCGGGATTTCGGGATCGAAGATCTGGCGCAGCGCCGCGACGACGTCGTCAACGATCGTGCCGCCGGGGGCATCCGCCACCTCGACCGGCGTCGGCTTGTTCAGGAAACCTTCCAGATAGTCTGGGTTGCGCGCCTCCATCGCGCGCAGCGGCGGCGCCTTGGGCACCGGCGCGGCCTCGCCGACTTCCTCGATCTCGAATGTGCGTTCGGTCATGCGCCTGTTCCCGAAGTTCCAAATATGCGTGTCACCCGCTCGATGCCGGCAGCCAGCCGCGTGACATCGTCAAGATCGTTGTAGATGCCGAAGCTCGCCCGCGCCGTCGCCGGCACGCCGAGTGTCGCCATCAGCGGCTGGGCACAATGGTGCCCGGCGCGAATGGCAACGCCACTTTCATCCAATATGGTGCCGATGTCATGGGGATGCACCCCCTCGATGGCGAAGGACAGGATGCCGGCGCTGTCCTCTGGCCCGAACAATGTCACCGAATTGATGCGGCCGAGCGCCTGACGGGCGGCGGCGACCAGTACCGCCTCATGGGCGTGGATGGCGTCGAGACCGATCGATTCGACATAATCGATGGCCGCGGCGAGGCCCATGACGCCGGTGATGTGCGGGGTGCCGGCCTCGAATCGCTGCGGCGGCGGCGCATAGGTGGTGCGCTCGAAGCTGACTGTCTCGATCATGGCGCCACCACCCTGCCAGGGCGGCATCGATTCGAGCAGCTCGGCACGCCCCCACAGCACGCCGATGCCGGTCGGACCATAAAGCTTGTGCCCCGAAAACACGTAGAAGTCGGCGCCCAGCGCCTGCACGTCGAGCTTCAGCCGCGGTGCCGCCTGGCAGCCATCGACCATGAGCAGCGCGCCGACACCATGCGCGGCGCGGGCGATCCGCGCGACATCGGCGACACCGCCGAGCACATTGGAGACATGGGCGATGCTGACCAGCTTCGTCCGCTCGGTCAGCAGCGCTTCGAGCGCGTCCTCGTCGATGCGGCCATCGGCGGTCAGCGGCGCCACGTCGATCTCGATGCCGACGCGGTCGCGCAGCAGCTGCCACGGCACGATATTGCTGTGATGCTCCAACTGCGTCAGCAGGATGCGGTCGCCAGGCTGCAGCCGCTGGCCCCAGCTTTGCGCGACGAGATTGATGCCCTCGGTGGCGCCGCGGACGAAGATCACCTCGCTGGGTGATGTCGCGCCGATGAATCGGGCAACCTTTTCGCGCGCCTCCTCGAAGCGCATCGTCATGGTGGCGGAGCGTTCATAGACGCCGCGATGAACGGTGGCATAGTCGACGCCATAGGCGCGGGCGATGGCGTCGATCACCATCTGCGGCTTTTGCGCGGTCGCGGCGGTGTCAAGATAGGCCCAGTTGCCGGCCAGGCCGGGGAAATCGTCGCGATGCGCGTGCCGCGCCGGAGGTGGAACATGGGCGTTCATGCGAGCAATCCCGTCACCCGGGCTTCAGCCACGTCGCGCGCAGCGTCGTCGGCAATGCCGGCGAGCGCGTCCGACAGGAAGGCGCGGGTCAGCAGCGCGCGGGCCTCCACCGGCGGAATGCCGCGGCTTTCGAGGTAGAACAGCGCGTTGCGATCGAGCTCGCCGACAGTCGCGCCATGGGCGCATTTGACGTCATCGGCGAAGATCTCGAGCTCCGGCTTGGCATTGGCGGTGGCGCCGCGGTCGAGCAGCAGCGCCTTGAAGCTTTGCGCCGCATCGGTCTGCTGGCCGGCGCGGGCGACCGCGACCTTGCCGAGATAGGTGGCGGTGGCGGTATCACCGGCAACGCAGCGGACAATCTGCCGGCTGGTGGCACCGGGGCCGAGATGGCGGACCGTGGTGACGATCTCCAGTGTCTGGCTGCCCTTGGCGATGATGACGCCGCCCAGCTCGAACGCCGCGCCGGCCTGCATTTCCACGTCGACGGCGATGCGGCCATAGTCGCTGCCGCCGACGACCAGATGCAGGCTCATCCGTGCTTCGACACCAAGTTGGATGGTCAAATGCCGGATTTGTTCACCGCCGGGCTGCCCCAGCTGCAGGATAACGCGGCGTTCGCTGCCGCCGTCGGTTACCTCGATGACCTCGTCCATTACCGGCCAAGCGCGCGCGACGGCGGCAATGTCGCTGTAACGCCACTCCTCCTGCCTGCGCGTCGGCGGCGGCGTAGTGGCCGCGAGCGCTGTCATGCGGCAATGCTCACATAGCCGTCGCGCTCCAGTGTGTGCGCCAGCTCGGGTCCGCCGGTGCGGACGATGCGGCCGGCGACAAGAACATGGACGAAATCGGGCACCACATAGTCGAGCAGCCGCTGGTAATGGGTGATCAGCAGCGTCGCACGGGCCGGCGAACGCATGCGATTGATGCCATCCGACACGACGCGCAGCGCGTCGATGTCGAGGCCGCTGTCGGTTTCGTCGAGAACCGCCAGCTTCGGTTGCAGCACCGCCATCTGGACCATCTCGTTGCGCTTCTTCTCGCCGCCCGAAAAGCCCTGGTTCACGCTGCGTTTCAGCATGTCATAGGGCAGGCCGAGGTCGGCCGCGGCGGCTTTCGCCAGCTTCATGAACTCGGCACCGCTGGCTTCGGCCTCGCCGCGCAGCGTCCGCTGGGCATTGAGTGCGCTGCGCAGGAACATCAGGTTCGAAACGCCGGGGATTTCGACCGGATATTGCAACCCCAGGAACACGCCGGCGGCGGCGCGCTCGTGCGGCGCCAGCGCCAGCAGGTCCTGGCCGTCGAAGGTAACGCTGCCGGCGGTGACCTCATAGCCGGCGCGGCCGGCGAGCACGTACGACAAAGTCGACTTGCCGGCGCCGTTCGGTCCCATGATGGCATGAACCTCACCGGCGCCGACGCTCAGCGTCAGGCCGTTGAGGATGGTCTTGCCGTCGATTTCGGCGTGAAGATTGTCGATCTTGAGCACTAATCGGCCTTTGCAGGAGCTGGCGCAGGGACGGTCCCGGCAGCGGGCGGCGCCTCGGATGCGGTCTGGCGGTTGACGATCGTGACGACGGTCTGCTGGCGCAAATCGTCCTCGATGGTGGCGATCGACGCTTCGGCAACCGCCTTCGACCGGTCGATGCTGAATTTCGGATGGCCGATCTGGTGAAACGCGATGACATCGGCCATCAGCGCATTGCGCAGCGGCTTGCAGGCGAGGACAACCCGGTCGCCCAGCGTGCCGGCGGCGTCGGCTTTGACGTCGATTTCCTTCGCGCCACGGGTGATGCAGTCCGAATATTCCTTGGTCGCGCGATCAAGTCTTTTCTGCTGCGCTTCGCCCTCCGTCGACGCGCGCTGCGCCGGCGGCGAGCAGGCGGCGAGGGCTAGAAGCGCGAAAATGAGGCCGGTTTTCATCCCACCGACCCCTCGAGGCTGATGCCGAGCAGCTTTTGCGCCTCGACGGCAAACTCCATCGGCAGCTGCTGCAGCACTTCCTTGCAGAAACCGTTGACGATCAACGCGACCGCCGCCTCGGCATCCAGCCCGCGCGACTGGGCGTAGAACAGCTGGTCGTCGCTGATCTTCGACGTCGTCGCCTCATGCTCGATGATCGCCGACGGGTTACGGACCTCGATATAGGGAACCGTGTGCGCGCCGCATTCGGACCCGAGCAGCAGGCTGTCGCACTGGGTATGGTTGCGCGCGCCCTCTGCCGACGCGGCGACACGCACCAGGCCGCGATAGGTGCCTTGGCTACGGCCCGCCGAAATGCCCTTGCTGACGATCGTCGAGCGCGTGCCCTTGCCGAGATGGATCATCTTGGTGCCGGTATCGGCCTGCTGGCGATTGTTGGTCACCGCGACCGAATAGAATTCGCCCACCGAATCCTCGCCTGACAGCACGCAGGACGGGTATTTCCAGGTGATGGCACTGCCGGTTTCGACCTGGGTCCAGCTGACTTTGCTGCGCTTGCCGAGGCAATTGGCGCGCTTGGTCACGAAATTATAGATGCCGCCGAGGCCATTGGCATCGCCCGGGTACCAGTTCTGCACGGTCGAGTACTTGATCTCGGCATCGTCCATCGCCACCAGCTCGACCACAGCGGCGTGCAGCTGGTTCTCGTCGCGCATCGGCGCCGTGCAGCCTTCGAGATAACTGACGTGCGAACCCTTGTCGGCGATGATCAGCGTGCGCTCGAATTGGCCGGTGTTGGCGGCATTGATGCGGAAATAGGTGCTCAATTCCATCGGGCAGCGCACGCCTTCGGGAATGTAGACGAACGTCCCGTCCGAAAACACCGCACTGTTCAGGCAGGCGAAATAGTTGTCGTGCTGCGGCACGACGCTGCCGAGCCATTTGCGGACGAGGTCGGGATACTCCTTCACCGCCTCCGAAATCGACCGGAAGATGACGCCGGCGCGCTCCAGCTCGGCCCGGAAGGTCGTCGCGACGCTGACCGAATCGAACACCGCGTCCACGGCAATGCGCCGCGAACCCTCGACACCCGCCAGCATTTCCTGCTCGGCGATCGGAATCCCCAGCTTTTCATAGGTGCGCCGGATCTCCGGATCGAGCTCGTCGAGCGATCCGATCGTCGATTTCGCCTTGGGCGCCGCATAATAATAGGCGTCCTGATAATCGATCGGCGCGATGTCGAGCTTGGCCCAGTCCGGCGATTCCATCGTCAACCACTTGCGATAGGCCTTCAGCCGCCAGTCGAGCAGCCATTGCGGCTCGGATTTCTTCGCCGAAATATAGCGCACAGTGTCCTCGGACAGGCCCTTGGGCGCCATCTCGGACTCGATATCGGAGGCGAAACCCCATTTGTAGGTTGCCAGGTCGGCGACGGCGGCACGCGCCTCGGCATCCTGTCCGGGGGGTGCGAAGTCGATATTGTCGGTCATGCCACCACCTCGCCAACGATTTCCGCCGGCGCAAGTCGCGCTGCCGCCGCAGGGCGCAGCAGGTCTGCCAGCGTCACCGCCTCGAGCGCGGCGCGCACCGCCTGGTTGATCGGGCCCCAATGGCCGCGGACGCCGCAGCGGCCCTCGATGGCGCAATCGCCGGTCTCGCCCGACACACAGCTGGTCAGTGAAATCGGGCCGTCGACGGCCTCCACAATGGCGGCAACGCTGATCATTTCGGCCGGTCGCGCCAGGGTAAAGCCCCCGGCGACCCCGCGCGAGGCCAGCAGCAAGTCGGCGCGGGCCAATGTTCCCATCAGCTTGGCGACGGTCGGCACCGGGATCGATGTCGTCTCGGCAACGCGCGCCGCTGACAGCCGCGCCTCGGGTGCACGCGCCGCCGCGGTCATCACGACCACGGCATAATCGGCTAGGTTGGTCAGGCGGATCACGCGGGAGCCCTTAAAGCGGATGAATATGGTCCGGCTTATGTGGGGCGGGTGGCGGCGGTGTCAACGCGCAATTGCGGTGAAGCGTTCTCCCGGCGACCTAGCTATAACGCGCCAGCTTGTGCATTTCGGGCATCAGGGTCCGGCGCACGATTGTCAGGCGCATCAGGGGTGCCGCCTCGATCATGAACCGGCTTGGCGTCATCCCGACGAACTGCTTGAATTCCCGGATGAAATGCGGCTGGTCGTAATAGGCATGGTCGGCCAGGTCGGCCCATCCCCTGGCCTCGCCATTGCCGAGCCGGACAGCGGCGTTGAGCGTCCGGTACTTGCGCGACAGCATCTTGGGCGAGGCGCCATAGATACGCTTGGCCAGCCGTTCGACGGACCGCGCCGACATACCGGATTTTTCGATCAGCGTGTCGACATCGGGATTGGGCGAACTCGTTAGCCAGTCGTCGGTCAGCGCGGTGAACCAGCGCGGCGTGGCATGGGCATGGGCCAGCAGGCCGAGGAAAAAGCGATCGGCGGCAGCGACACGCTCGGCATCGCTGCGGGCCATCAGCATGTCGCCGAACACCGTGTCGGCGGCGGGCCCGACGACGCCCGACAGATCGACGACATCATCGGCATAGCGGTCCGCAGGCTCCCCGATCAGGGTCGACCAGCCTTCGGGCAGCACGCCGACGCCGAACAGCTGCAGCGGGCCGACCGAGGAATATTTGGCCGATCCTGTCGTGGGGCCCTGGACATGCACCGGGCCCGGCGTGCGGCTATGGCCGTTGATGAACGTGTTGGTCGGCTTGCCGCAGGTTACGATGCGGATCTGCGGCAATTCGGCGCGCATGAGGTCGCTGAAAACCGCATCATTCGATTCGAACCAATAGTATGATGAGAGGTACCGGCGCAGTGGCGCGGCCGGGGTGAAATAACGGATGCTGACCACGCGACTTACCCCCTCACGCCACAACGTGACCGACCTAACCATGTTATGGTTACAAACCTGTTGACCAAATTCAACCTGCTCGGTGAACGATCGCGGCCCGCTTTTCCGCCGTGCGAAAAAAGCGGCCCGGAACAGATGCTTCCGCTCCGGGCCGTTAAGTTAAAGGATGCGTGGCAGCAGCAGGTTTGCCGCTGAGACGCTCCCTTCGGGTCGCAGGAGCGGTTTAGGAGCAGCCGATTCGAAAATATTGTAAATATCCGCCAAAAGCGTTTTGGCCGGACCGTGGCCGCCTCGCGGACGGACCGGTCTCCCATCGGCACGGTGACAAGCGGCCTGCCGATCGTTGCCGCAGGGAACCGAACCGGGCTACAAGGTGTAGGCTAGGGACAAACTCGAGGGAGACCGAAATCATGTCGTCTGTACCGTTCGCGCGCCTGCTGCTGAGCGCCGCAATTCTGACCGGCGTTGCCGCTTGCGGTGGCGATACGTCCACATCGACGACGACATCGACCACCACCGCCGAAACAACCGCACCCGCCGCAGCGCCCGAAGCGACAGCGCCGGCCGCAGTGCCGGCCACCGAGACTGCCGCTGCGCCCGCTACCCCGGCGGCAGGCGTGACGCTGGCGTCGCTGACCGGCGATGCCACCAAGGGCGAGCAGGTTTTTGGCCAGTGCAAGACCTGCCACGTCGTCGAAAAGGGCGTGAACCGCGTCGGCCCCTCGCTGTGGGGCGTCGTCGGCCGCAAGGCCGGCAGCATCGAAAACTTCAAATATTCGCCCGCCAACAAGAACAGCGGCTTTACCTGGACCGACGAGCAGCTGTTCACCTATCTCGAGGCCCCGCAAAAGGTCATCCCCGGCACCTACATGGCCTTTGCCGGCCTGAAGAAGCCGCAGGATCGCGCCGACGTCATCGCGTTCTTGAAGACCAAGGCCTGAGGATCAGGGGCGGGGGAAGCTCCCCCGCCCCCATCATGTGAACGGCCGGTTCAGCACTACGACCGCTGCATTCAGCAGCCCGGCAAAGGTGACCCACAACAGATAGGGCACCAGCAGCCAGGCGGCGGTACGTGAAACGCGGCCGCAGGCGACGATGAGCGTCGCGATCGATGCCCACAGGATCCAGACTTCCCAGCCGGCCAGGTCGGGCCGCTGGGCGCGAAAAAACAGAAAGCTCCACAACAGGTTGAGAAACCCGTTGATCGCGAACAGGCCGATCAGGTTGTTGGCGCTGTCACGCGTCGGCGCCGCCATCCAGGCGGTCACTGCGGCGATGGCGCAGAGGCCGAAGATCAGCGTCCAGGCTGGCCCGAAGGCGATGTCGGGCGGCGCCCAGCTTGGCTGCCTCAGGCCCTGGTACCATGGCCCCAGCACGGTGATCGTCGCCCCCAGCGTCGCGATCAGCGATGTGGTGACCGCGGCGACAGAGGCGGGCAGGAACCAGCGACCGGCGTTCATGCCGGCCGCTTTATCATCATCGACAGCTCAGGGGCGGGCACTCGCGCCTTCCTTGGATTTTCCGGAAAACAATGCGCCGAGCAACTGGCCGGTATCCTTCAGGAAAATCTTGACATGGGCCATCGGCTTTTTGCGGACGAGCTCCTTGTTCATGTAGGATTCCCACGTCAGCTGCTGGATATCGGGATCGCGGCACAGCTTGACGAAACGCTCGCGCATGTTGTCGCTGCGATACCAGAACCACTGCATGATCCCGAGCACCATGAAGACCTGGCCATGCGCCTTCATGAACTTCTTTCGAGCGGTCTTCAGCGCCGCAGCATTGCCGGTGCGCAGGAATTCGCCGGCCGATTCGGCGGCCAGCCGCCCGGCGGTCATCGCGTAATAGATGCCTTCCCCCGATGCCGGCGCCACGACGCCGGCGGCGTCACCGGCGACGATGACGTCCTTGCCGTTGTCCCAGCGCTTGCGGGGCTTCAGCGGGATCGGTGCACCCTCGACGCGGATCGTCTTGAAGGCATCGAGGCCGGTCTGTTCGCGCAGCCGGGCCACCGCGTCGCGCATGGCGAAGCCCTTGACCGCGCTGCCGACGCCGACGCTGGTCTTGTCGCCGTGCGGGAAGATCCAGGCGTAGAAGTCGGGGGACAGATTGCCCTGGTAATAGATGTCGCAACGCCCGCCTTCGAAGCCGCGAAAGCCCTCCGGCGGCGATTCGATGACTTCATGGTAAGCCGAAACGAACCGCGGCTTGTCCTCCACGGGCAGCGAGGCGCGGGCGACACCCGAGTTGCCGCCGTCGCAGCCGATGACGACCCGTCCGCGCACCCGTACCGGCTCGCTGCCGCGCTCGGCGCCCTTGGGACGATAGGCGATGACCGCAGTGCCATCGGTGTCGCGCTCCAGCTCCTCGAACGTGCCGTCGATCCGCGTCGCGCCGTTGGCCGTCGCGCGGACCCGCAGCCATTCGTCGAACACTTCGCGATCGACGAGGCCGACGAAACCGTCGCCGACCGGCATGTCGACCGCCATGTGCGACGGCGCGATCATCCGGGCCGAGGTGGCGCGCGCGCACAGCTGGTCGAGCGGCACCTCGAAATCCTTGAGCAGGCGCGGCGGCACGGCGCCGCCGCAGGGCTTGATGCGCCCGGCGCGATCGAGCAGCAGCACCTTGTGGCCGGCGCGCGCCAAGTCGTCGGCGGCGGTGGCGCCCGATGGGCCGCCGCCCACCACGATGGCGTCGAATGTCTCGGTCATGCGATGGCCTCCCTCTGGATGCTGGCTCTGCTGTTGTCGTTGAGGCGCGACGCGATCAGCGCAGCACCCAGGAACATCACCGCCTCGACGGCGAATACGGTTTCAAAGGCGGGGCCATCGGCGCCGAACAACCGGCGGCCGACATCGACCGCGCTGGCGCCGAAAAAGCCGCCGAGGCCAAAGGCCGCGGCCTGGGCGGCGCCCCACAGCCCCATGCGAATACCCTCATGCCCGGCACCGCCGCGGCCGGCGAGTTCGAGCATCGAGCCGATCGCCGCCACTGCGAACACGCCATTGGCAAAACCGAGGCCGAACACCGTCGGCGCCAGCGGCCAGCCGGGCCCGGCCGTCGCTGCCATGGCGAGCGCCGCCAGGGCCAGCGCCGAGCCGATGCAGCCGCCGACGATCCAGCGTTTCAGCTTCAGCCCGGCACGGCCGCCAAAGCCATGGCCGGCCACCCCGACGAGGATCATCCCGAGCAGCACACCCTGGTGCTGGACACCCGACAGCGACGTCGACTGGCCGGGCGTGAGGCCGAACACCAGCCCGGCAAAGGGTTCGAGGATCAAGTCCTGCGTTGCATAGGCGAGCATCGCGACGAAGACGAACAGGCTGAACAGACGGGTGACCGGATCGTCCCAGATACCGCGCAGCGCCTCGCCGAACGCCACAGGTGGGGCCCGCGACTCGGGGGCCGGCGCGGCTTGTCCCTCGATGCCGGCGACGCCGAGGCAGGCCAGGACGAAGGCGCCACCTGCCACGCCGATCGCGACCTGCAGCAGGCGTTCCGGCGAATAGGGCTCGAGCAGGCGTCCCGCGACACCCGCGGTGACGACGATACCGAGGATCATCATGATCCAGGTCAGTGATGCTGCCGCCGGGCGCCGCGCCTCCGCCGTCCGCGTCGCCAGCAGCGCCAGCAACGAAGTGCCGGCGGCGCCGACCCCGCCGCCGATCATGGCATAGGCGAGGATCGCTAGCGCCAGCGCCGGCATCAGCGGGCCGTGCAGCATCAGCGTCGCCTGGGTCGCCAGCACACCGCCCAGCGCCAGCACGCCCATGCCGCCGATGATCCACGGTGTCCGCCGCCAGCCGATATCGGAGCCATGGCCCCATTTCGGCCGGCTCAGCTGGACGGCGTAGTGAAACGCCACCAGCCCGGCGGGCAGTGTCGCCGCCTGGGCATATTCGACGACCATGACCCGGTTGAGCAGCGATGTCGCCAGCATGACCACCGCGCCGATGGCGCTCTGCACCAGCCCGAGTCGGGCGATGCCGAGCCATGACAGCGGCGCCCGCGTCACCCGGCCAGCCCCCGCAACCCGAAGGCCGCGACCAGCATGCCGAGCACATAGAGCGAGGTGCCGGTGGCGTTGTAGAAGGGTGCGTGTTTCGCCGGGTCCGCCAGCAGCTTCTGCATCAGCAGGAACTGGCAGGCGATCGACAGCATGACCAGCGCCGACGGAAAGATCGCCCCCCAGTTCGCCAGCAGCAGCGCGACCACGAGTTGCGGCACCGCCATGGTGAAACACGCGACCAGCGCCGCCCGGCGCTCGCCGAGGATGACCGGCAACGACCGCACATTGCTGACGCGGTCGCCTTCGACCGCCTTGAAATCGTTGAGGACCATGATGCCATGGGCGCCGGCGGCATATAGCGCCAGCACGGCGAGGATGCGGCCGTCGGGCAGGCCGCCGACCATGACCGCGGCGCCGGTAAACCAGGTCAACCCCTCATAGGCGGCGGCACAGACCCCTGGACCCCACCAGCCATTGGCCTTGGCGCGGATCGGCGGCGCGCTGTAGATCCAGGCGAGAAACACGCCGAGCACCGTCGCCGCGCCGACCACCGGATTGATCGCCCAACCGACGATCAAGGAGACGATCGTGCCGGCAATGGCGATGTACAGCCCCCAGCGCCCGGGAATACGACCCGACGGGATCGGCCGCTGCGGTTCATTGATTGCATCGACGTGCCGATCGAACCAGTCGTTGATCGCCTGGCTGTTGCCGCACACCAGCGGCCCGGCCAGCAGCATGCCGGCGGCAAGGAACCCCCAGCGGTCGGCCAGCGGCACCCCCGACGACACGACCCCGCACATAAACGCCCACATCGGCGGAAACCAGGTTACCGGTTTCAGCAGCTCGAGCACGTCACGGGGCCGCGGCACGCGCCGCTGTTCGATCGGAAGTGTCACCCCGTCCATGAGTGTAAGCTAGACTTGACACAAAGAGGCGTCAACGAAATTGGGCGACAGAAAGGCGGCAAATATGCCGTCCGCGCTAGTCGTTGTCCGACAGGTTCCCAAGTCCATGACGGTGGAGCTTCGAATAAAGGCTCTGCCGCGATAGGCCGAGGATCTCGGCGGCCGAAGCGCGGTTGTCCGACGTGTAGGTAAGCGCCGCCTCGATGCACAGACGCTCGATGAGATCGGTCGATTCGCGGACGATTTCCTTCAGCGAAACCCGCCCGACCAGCTCAGTCAACTGCTCGACCGATCGTGGCACCTGCCGGTCATCGGCCACGACCACGGGCGGGCGGCCGACGACCCGCAGGCTTAAGCCGTGGCGGACCGCGCCGGCGTCTTCGGTTGTCACCGCCGACACCTCGACTTCGGCTTCGGATCCGCCACTGCCGTGCACCACCGTTGCAAAGCCGCGCACGCTGCCATGCTCGCGCAGCTGCGATTCGAGCAGCGCGACGTCGATACCTGGCCGGCCAAGGAACGTCGTCAGCGCCCGGCCGCGGACATCGTCGCGGCGCGGCTGCTGGACCAGGTCGAGAAATGCGCCGTTGGCGGCGAGAATGTTCAGCGTGCCGTCGGTAAGCACAAAGGCATCGGGCATCCGCTCCAGCACCTCATCGAGCGGCCGGTCGGATACGGAGATACCGGGCGTCGACAGTGGGACCATACGCACCAGCAAGGCGTTGCCGCGATCCTGCCGGTACAACGTCGCCGATACGCGCGCCGGCTGGCCATCCGCAAGCCGCAGCCGGCCGGGGTGGCGCTGTTCGGCGGCTGCCGCGGCGCCGACAAGGGCGATTGCCGCATCGCGATCGTCGGGATGGATGATTGCGGTAAAGGGTGACGAATCGAGCGGGCCGGCGCCCAGGCCGGCGATACGGCGGGCCGCCGGATTGGCCTCCAGCAGGCGCCGGCTGGTGGCATCGATGACGATAATCGCTTCGGGTGCACTGTCGAACAGCAGGCGGTACCGCGCCTCGAGCTGGCGCAGGCGCAGCGAGTCGCGCTCCATCGCCTGCTGGGCCCGCAACAGCCGCTGCTGCATGGCAGCGGTTGCCCGCACATCGCGCCCAATGGCAACGAAGCCGCCATCACGGCCGCTCGGCATCGCCAGATAGCGGACAGGCAGGTCGCCGGAAGGTGTCTCGTGATTGACCTGGCGCCAGCGCCCGGGGACACCGCCGCCCGCCAGCATCTCATCGATCTTGCCGCGGTTCTCGGGCGCCACCGTATCGGCCCAGGGCCGATCGACCCATTCGTCGAAGCCGTGCCCGGAAAGCTCGTCACCACCGATGCTGACATCACGGATGATGCCCTTGCCGTCGATCACCAGGGTGATGTCACACGCCGCCGCCAGCGCCTGGGTGGCGACATCCGCCGGCAGGGCGGCAAGGCCTCCCGACAACGTTTCCGTCGTGCGGTGCCGGTGTGTGGCCGTGCGCGCGTCCATGGTTGGTGCGGGCCATCTCCTGTGCTGTCGCGAATTATCGCAGGTGGATATCGAAGCCAGAAATTACAACGTGTCCCGCGCAACAGATGTGCCGGCCGCGAGCCGCCGGGTGAGCAGTGTTTCGGCGAGGGTGACCGCCAGCTGTCCGTCAGCGGCGGTGCCGTCGGCGCCGATCTCGGTCGCCAATGCCGGCTGTTCGGTGAAGACACGGCCCCCGACGAGCACCAGCACGGCCGGATTGCGCGACGCGCGGCGAATGGCGCCGATCGTGCGCGCCAGCGGGGCGGCATGGCGTTCGACGCTGACGGTGATGCCGATGATGTCGAACGAGCGGCCGGCGGCAAGCGCCACCAGTTCGTCCTCATCGAGCGCCGGGGCGCTCCAGGTCTGCCAGCCGGCGCGGCGGAAAAATTCCTCCACGATGATGGCGCCGAAGCCATGCTGTTCGCCTGGAGCCGGGGCGAACAGGGCGCGGCGGTCGACGCCCTCGATCGGCGCAATGCCGGGCAGCAGCGCCGACAACGCGTGGACGATCTCCTGCAGCCGCCACAGCCCCATCGTCACGTCGACGAAATCGCAGGCATCCTCGTCCCACCAGCTGCCGAGTCGGCGAGCGGCGGGCGCCAGCAGATGCAGATAGGCGGTTTCCACGCTGACGCCATTGGCCATCAGCGCCTCGACGCGGGCGAGCAGCGGTGCCACTTCCTCGGTCAGGGTCGCGGCGGCGAACTGGTCGGCATAGCCGTCGGGAATGCCGGCGTTCGGCATGGCGACGATCGGCATCGGCATCCCGGGGTTGCCATGGGCAAGCAGCAGGCGCGGGATGATGTCGGATTCGATGACACGGGCAAGGGCATCGGGGCTGGCGCCCTCGCGCGTTCGAAAGGCGGCGCGCCGGGCACGGTCCCAGCCGCGGCTGGCGGCAATGCGCGCCTCTGCAACGATGTCGAGCATCGACGTCATGTCACGACCCGCCACATCGTGCGACTGGCCCTGAGTGTTCGGCTGCTGCCGAAATGCTGAATCCCCATGTCGCAAGGCTATCGACCCGCTTCCTTGGCTGCAAGACCATGAGTGTGCGCTGCACAATGATATGTCAAATCTTTTTGACGTAAAGTCAGGTTGACACTCTTCCGGGGGGTGGTAGGTTTCGATGGTAGGGGAGTGACGGCGTGACCACGCAAGTGAACAAGGCAGTGACGAAGCAGGGAAATCGGCCGTTATATACGGCCGAGGAACGTGCCCGCCGCGACGCGTCGCCCTGGACGCTGGTGCAGGGCGTGCTGGCGCCTGTGCAGTTCCTGATCTTCGGCGTCAGCCTGTACCTTGTCGTCAATTACTTGCGCACCGGCGAACATCACGACGCCGCCATCTGGTCGGTCGTCGTCAAGACAATGGCGCTCTACACCATCATGATCACCGGCGCGATCTGGGAGAAAGTCGTCTTCGGCCGCTATTTGTTCGCGCCGTCCTTCTATTGGGAGGATGTCTTCTCGATGCTGGTGATCGCGCTGCACACTGCCTATCTGGTGGCGTTGTTCGGCGGCTGGCTCGATGATCGGCAACTGATGCTGCTCGCGCTCGCGGCCTATGCCACCTATGTCGTCAACGCCGGCCAGTTCATCTGGAAGCTGCGCATGGCGCGGCTGCAGGTCGCCGGCGACACAAATTCCGAAACGGCAACGGCGGTGGCCGCATGACCGTGGCGCTGGCTCCCGCCGCCCGGATCGACTCGCCGCCGGTCTTGCGCGAGCGCGGGCAACGCGAAGTTTTCTGCGGACTGACCGGCATCGTCTGGCTGCACAGGAAGGTCCAGGATGCGTTTTTCCTGGTCGTCGGCAGCCGCACCTGTGCCCATCTGCTGCAATCGGCCGCGGGCGTCATGGTCTTTGCCGAGCCGCGGTTCGGCACCGCGATCATCGAGGAGCGCGACCTGGCCGGCCTTGCCGACGCCAATGAGGAACTCGACAAGGTCGTCCATCGCCTGCTGGCGCGCCGGCCGGAGATCAAGCTGCTGTTCCTCGTCGGCTCCTGCCCCAGCGAAGTCATCAAGCTCGACCTGAGCCGCGCCGCCGAGCGGCTGAACGTTACCCATGCGCCCAATGTCCGCATCCTCAACTATTCGGGCAGCGGCATCGAAACGACGTTCACGCAGGGGGAAGACGCCTGCCTTGCGGCGCTCGTCCCCGAAATGCGCGAGGAAGCGGCCGACCAGCTGCTCATCGTCGGCGCGCTGCCCGACATCGTCGAGGACCAGTTCCGCCGCCTGTTCGCCGAGCTCGGCATCAAGCGTGTCGACACGCTGCCGCCGCGCCGGGCCAAGGACCTGCCCGGCGTCGGCCCGGGGACGCGTTTCCTGCTCGCCCAGCCGTTCCTCGGCGACACCGCGCGGGCGCTGGAGACACGCGGCGCCGTCCATCTGCCGGCGATGTTCCCCTTCGGTGCCGAGGGCACCACGGCCTGGCTGCACGCCGCCGCCACCGAATTCGGCATCGACGAGATGCATTTCCGCAGCGTCGTCGCGCCGGGCCGCGAACGCGCCAAGCGCGCGCTGGCCCGCCATGCCGAGCGGCTCCAGGGCAAATCGATCTTCTTCATGCCCGATTCGCAGCTCGAGGTGCCGCTGGCACGCTTCCTTGCCGCCGAACTGGGCATGACGATCGTCGAGGTCGGCACGCCTTACCTGCACCGGGGCCATCTTGCCGACGATCTCGCGGCGCTGCCCGCCGGCACCCAGATTTCCGAAGGCCAGGATGTCGACAAGCAGCTCGACCGGGTCCGCGCCGCGCGTCCCGACCTGACGGTCTGTGGTCTCGGCCTCGCCAATCCGCTGGAGCGCGAGGGCCTCTCGACGAAGTGGGCGATCGAGCTGGTGTTCTCGCCGGTCCATGGCTTTGAACAGGCGGGGGATCTCGCCGAACTCTTTGCGCGGCCGCTCGTCCGCCGCGACAAGTTGATGGTGTGACCCGGTGCAATTGACCGTCTGGACATATGAAGGCCCGCCGCATGTCGGGGCGATGCGCGTCGCCACCGGCATGAAGGGGCTGCACTATGTGCTGCACGCGCCGCAGGGCGACACCTATGCCGACCTGCTGTTCACGATGATCGAGCGCCGCGGCGAGCGGCCGCCGGTGACCTATACGACCTTCCAGGCGCGCGATCTCGGCACCGATACCGCCGAATTGTTCCAGAAATCGGCGCGCGACGCCTATGAGCGTTTTCAGCCCGAGGCGATGATTGTCGGCGCGTCGTGCACCGCCGAGCTGATCCAGGACGATCCCGCCGGCCTCGCGCTGACCATGGGCCTGCCGTGCCCGATCATCGCGCTCGATCTGCCGAGCTATTCCCACAAGGAAAATTGGGGCGCTGCGGAGACCTTCTACCAGATCGTGCGGCAGCTTGCCGACAAGGGCCGCAAGGCGCCGGCGCGGGACGGCCGCCGGCTGCGCGCCAACCTGCTCGGGCCCACGGCGCTGGGCTTCCGCCATCGCGACGATATCGTCGAGGTGACCAAGCTGTTGAATAGCCTTGGTATCGATATCCATGTCTGCGCGCCGATGGGGTCGACGCCGTCGGCCATCACCGGGCTGGGCGAGGCGGATTTCAACGTCGTGCTCTATCCCGAAATCGCCCATGAGGCGGCGCGCTGGCTCGAAAAGACCTTTGGCCAGAAATATACGAAAACCATCCCGATCGGCGTCAACGCCACCCGCGAATTCATCGCCGAGGTCTGCGCGATTGCCGGCATCGAGGCGCCTGTCGACCCCGATGCAGGCCGCATGCCCTGGTGGTCGCGCTCGGTCGATTCGACCTATCTCACCGGCAAGCGGGTCTTCATCTTCGGTGATGCGACCCATGCCGTCGCCGCGGCGCGCATCGCATCCGAGGAACTCGGCTTCGAGGTCGTCGGGCTCGGCTGCTACAACCGTGAATTCGCGCGCGATATTCGCACCGCGGCCGCCAAATATGGCGTCGAGCCGCTGATCACCGACGATTATCTCGTCGTCGAGGATGCCATCGCCGCCGCCAATTGCGAGCTGGTGCTCGGCACCCAGATGGAGCGCCACATCGCCAAGCGGCTGAGGCTGCCCTGTGCGGTCATCTCCGCCCCCGTCCATGTCCAGGATTTCCCGGCGCGCCACAGCCCGCAGATGGGTTTCGAAGGCGCGAACGTGATCTTCGACACCTGGGTCCATCCGTTGGTGATGGGGCTGGAGGAGCACCTGCTCACCATGTTCCGCGACGATTTTGAGTTTTCGGACGCCAATGGTCCGAGCCATCTCGGCCACGGCGGCGGTCACGCCATCAAGCTGGAAACCATTGAAGAACCGATCGAAATCGCGCCCGTAGTCGCAGAGGCCGAAGGCTGGCAGCCCGACGCCGAGCGCGAGCTGATGAAGATCCCGTTCTTTGTCCGTGGCAAGGCCAAGCGGAACACCGAACGCTACGCCAACGAAAAGGGCGTCACCGCCATCACCGTTGAAACGCTGTACGAGGCCAAGGCCCATTATGCGCGCTGACACCCCCCCGACGCACGGCGCGCCCGAAGTCCGGGTGGTGATCATCACGCTCGACAACCACCTGTCGGGGGCCATCCAGCGCGCCCGGGCGCGTTTCACCGCCGAACAGCCCGGCGTCAGCATCGGTTTCCATGCCGCTGCCGACTGGGAAGACGAGGCCAAGCTGGCCGCCGCGCGGGCCGATATTGCCCGGGGTGACATCATCCTGACCTCGATGATCTTCCTCGAGGACCAGATCCGCGCCATCAAGCCGGCGCTGGAGGCCCGCCGCGAGGCCTGTGACGCGATGATCGGCATCATGTCGGCCAGCGAGATCGTCAAGATGACGCGTATGGGCGACTACCGCATGGATGCGCCGCCGAAAGGGCCCTTGGGGTGGCTGAAAAAGCTGCGCGGCTCGTCGAAGGAAGGCGCGCCGAACAGCGGCGCCGCCCAGATGGCGGTGCTGCGGCGGCTGCCCAAGCTGCTGAAATGGGTGCCGGGGACGGCGCAGGACGTGCGCGCCTATTTCCTGACGCTGCAGTATTGGCTGGCCGGGTCCGATGACAATGCCTTTGCCATGGTGCGGGCGTTGGTCGATCGATATGCCGCCGGGCCGCGGGCGTCGCTGCGCGGCAGTTTCAAGGCCGATCTGCCGCGCGATTATCCCGATGTCGGCATCTATCACCCCGATCTGCCGCACCGGATGAGCGAGAAACTCGCCGATCTGCCGGCGCGGAAACCCGATGCCGGCACCGTCGGCCTGGTGCTGCTGCGCTCCTATGTGCTCGGCAACGACGCCAACCATTATGACGGCGTCATCCGGGCGCTCGAAGCCCGCGGCCTCAACGTCATCCCGGCGTTCGCCGGCGGTCTCGATGCGCGCCCGGTGATCGAGACGCTGTTCATGCAGGACGGCGTCGCGACGGTCGATGCCGTCATCAACCTGACCGGTTTCAGCCTGGTCGGTGGCCCCGCCTATAACGACTCCACGGCCGCGGAAGAGATACTGGCACGCCTCGATCGCCCGTACATCGCCGCCCATCCGGTCGAGTTCCAGTCGCTGCAGGGCTGGGGCGCCAATCGCCAGGGGCTGCTGCCGCTCGAATCGACGATCATGATCGCCATTCCCGAGCTCGACGGCGGCACCACGCCGATGGTTTTCGGCGGGCGTTCGGATGGCACCGATGCCGCCTGCACCGGCTGCGAACGTGGCTGCACCTGGGCCACCGGTGGCCAGGTCCGTGCCATGCAGGCCTGCCCGGAACGCGCCGAGGCACTGGCGGCGCGCATGGTCAAGCTGGTCGACCTGCGCCGCGTCGAGGCAGCGCAGCGCAAGATCGGCGTCGTGCTGTTCAATTTCCCGCCCAATGGTGGCGCCGCCGGCACCGCGCAGTTCCTCGCGGTGTTCGAATCGCTGCACGAAACGCTGAAGCGCCTGCACGCCGAGGGCTATGACGTCGACGTGCCGGCCACCGCCGACGAGGTGCGCAGCCGCATTCTGCAGGGCAATGCCCAGCGCCACGGCATGGAAGCCAATGTCCATGCCAAGGTTCCGGCGGAAACCATCGTCGCCAACGAGCCATTCCTTGCCGAAATCGAGGCCGAATGGGGCCCCGCGCCAGGCAAGTTCCAGACCGACGGGCAGAATGTCTTCATCCTCGGCGCGCAGTTCGGCAACGTCTTCGTCGGCATCCAGCCCGCGCTCGGCTATGAAGGCGACCCGATGCGGCTGCTGTTCGAGGGCCGTTTTGCACCGACCCATGCCTTCATGGCCTTCTACCGCTGGCTTCGCAACGATTTCCAGGCCCATGCCGTGCTGCATTTCGGCACCCATGGCAGCCTGGAATTCATGCCCGGCAAGCAGACCGGGCTGACCGCGAAGTGCTGGCCGGAGCGCCTGATCGGCGATCTGCCCAACATCTATCTCTATGCCGCCAACAATCCGTCGGAAGGCGTGCTCGCCAAGCGGCGTTCGGCGGCGACCCTGGTCAGCTATCTGACCCCGGCGCTGACCAATTCGGGCATCTACAAGGGCCTTGCCGACCTGAAGGCGACCGTCGAACGCTGGCGCAGCGCCGATCCGGGCAGCGATGAACTGGCGCCGCTGGGCGAAATCATCGCCGAACAGGCGGCGGCGCTCGATCTCGACGGCAGCGACGTGCCGGCTTTGGCGGCCAACCTCTATGAAATCGAACGCGAATTGATCCCGCAGGGGCTGCATGTCGCGGGCCGCGCGGCAACGCCGGAGGAACGCGCCGACATGCTGGCGGCGGTGGCGACGACCCGCGACGTGCCGGTTTCGGCGGAAACCATCGCAAAAATCCTTGATGGCTCCATCAACCCGGATTCGCCGCTGTTGCGCGATCTCGTGGCGCTGAACGATGCCCTGGCGACCAATCACGAACTCGACGGCCTCGTCCATGCCCTTGCCGGCAACTATGTCCGGCCGGTTTCAGGTGGAGACCTGCTGCGGTCCCCTGAGATCCTGCCGACCGGCCGCAACATTCATGGCTTCGATCCGTTCCGGCTGCCGTCGGCCTTCGCTGTCCGCGACGGTTTCGCCCAGGCCCAGCGCATCGTCGACCGCAGCCTCGCCGATTCGGGGCATATCCCCGAAACCGTCGCGATGGTGCTGTGGGGCACCGATAATCTGAAATCCGAAGGCGCGCAGCTGGCCCAGGCGCTGGCGCTGATCGGCGCCCGGCCGCGCTTCGACAGCTATAACCGCCTCGCCGGTGCCGAGCTGATCAGTCTGGCCGAGCTTGGCCGGCCGCGCATCGATGTCGTCGTCACTTTGTCGGGCGTGTTCCGCGACCTGCTGCCGCTGCAGACGCGGATGCTGGCGCAGGCGGCGCTGCTCGCCGCCGAGGCCGACGAGCCGACGACGATGAACTTCGTCCGCAGGCACAGCCTGGCGCATGCCGCCGAACATGGCTGCGACCTCGAAACCGCGGCGCTGCGGGTCTATTCCAATGCCGAAGGGGCCTATGGCGCCAACGTCAATTTGCTGATCGATTCGAGCGGCTGGACCGACCCCAACGAACTCGCCGACTGCTACGAGCGGCAAAAGGGCTTTGCCTATGGCGTAAAGGGCGAGCCCGTCCGCCAGGCCGGGCTGCTGGCATCGGCGCTGAAGACCGTCGATTGCGCCTATCAGAACCTTGAATCGGTTGAACTGGGCATCACCGCGATCGACCAGTATGTCGACACATTGGGCGGCATCAGCCGCGCCATTACGCGTGCCAAGGGCGGCGAATCGGCGCCCGTCTACATCGGCGACCAGACGCAAGGGGCCGGCAAGGTGCGCTCGCTCAACGAACAGGTCGCGCTCGAAACCCGCACCCGTATCCTCAACCCGGTGTGGCAGGAAGGCCTGCTGCGCCACGGTTACGAGGGCGTGCGCCAGATCGAGGCGGCGGTGACGACGACGATGGGCTGGTCGGCGACGACCGGCGAGGTCGATCCCTGGGTATACCAGCGCATCACCGAGGCCTATGTTCTCGACGAAACGATGCGCAACCGCATCGCCGAGATGAACCCGCGCGCTGCCGCCAAGGTCGCCAACCGGCTGATCGAGGCATCGGAACGCAACTACTGGTCGCCGGACGCTGCCACCCTGGCAGCGCTCTATGCGGCGACCGACGCGGCGGAGGATATCCTGGAAGGGATATCCGGCGGCGTGCAACAGGCGGCTTGAGGTAAGATTATGGGATTGCTGGATCTCGAACGGCCCAAGGTCACCCCGCCCGATGGCGAAGGCAGCCTGCAGGTCAGCCTCGACCCGAACATGAAGATCGGCAACGCCAAGGTGTTCGCCGTCTATGGCAAGGGCGGCATCGGCAAGTCGACGACATCGTCGAACCTGTCCGCGGCCTTCTCGCTGCTCGGCAAGCGGGTGCTGCAGATCGGCTGCGACCCCAAGCATGATTCGACCTTCACGCTGACCAAGAAGCTGATGCCGACGGTCATCGACGTCCTCGAAACCGTCGAGTTCCACCATGAGGAACTGCGGCCCGAGGATTACATGTTCGAGGGCTATAACGGCGTCATGTGCGTCGAGGCGGGTGGTCCGCCGGCCGGTACCGGCTGCGGCGGCTATGTCGTCGGCCAGACGGTCAAGCTGTTGAAGCAGCATCACCTGCTCGAGGAAACCGACGTCGTCATCTTCGACGTGCTCGGCGATGTCGTGTGTGGTGGATTCGCAGCGCCGCTGCAGCACGCCGATCGCGCGCTGGTCGTCGCCGCCAATGATTTCGACAGCATCTTCGCGATGAATCGCATCGTTGCCGCCATCAAGGCCAAATCCAAGAACTATGAAGTCCGCATGGCCGGCGTCATCGCCAACCGTTCGGCCCAGACCGACGAGATCGACCGTTTCTGCGCCGCCACCGGCCTTGAGACGCTGGCGCATTTTCCCGATCTCGACGCCATCCGGCGCTCCCGGCTGAAGAAATGCACGATCTTCGAAATGGATTCGACGCCCGAGATCGAGGCCGTCTGCAACGAGTACAAGCGCCTGGCGGCGACGCTCTGGGCCGGCACCCGGCCGCTCGAAGCCAATCCGATGAAGGACCGCGACATCTTCGAGTTCCTCGGCTTCGAATGAGCAAGGCGGCCGCCTCGACCATGAGCCCCGGCTGGGACGCCAAGCGCGTCCGGCTGGAGGAATATTTCGACCGCACGGCGTTCGATGCCTGGACGGCGCTGACTAGCGATGCGCCGGTGTCGAAGATCCGCGCCACCGTCCGCGCCGGCCGCGAGGACATGCGCAACATGCTGTTGTCATGGCTGCCGCAGGACCTGACCGGGCGGCGGATCCTCGACGCCGGTTGCGGGACGGGCGCGCTGGCCATCGAAGCGGCGCGGCGCGGGGCCGATGTCGTCGGCATCGACGTGTCGCCGCAGCTGATCTCGATCGCCGTCGAGCGGGCGCCCAGGGATGTTCATGGCAAGGTGCAGTTCCTGTCCGGCGACATGCTCGACCCACGGCTGGGCACTTTCGACCATATCGTCTCGATGGATGTGCTGATCCATTACGAGGCCGACCAGATCGCCACCGCCGCCGCCGGGCTGGCGGAACGCGCGCGCAAAAGCCTGATCTTCACCTTTGCGCCGGGGACGCCGCTGCTGCGCACGGCGCGGGCGGTGGGGCAGTTCTTTCCGAAATCCGACCGCTCGCCGTCGATCATTCCGGTCAGCCATGACAATCTACGTTCGCGCTTCAGCCGGGCGCTGCCCGCGGCGCGCATGGGCCGTGACCAGCGCGTCAGCCGCGGTTTCTACACCAGCCATGCCCAGGAGGTGCTGACGGCATGATCGGCCGCGCTGCCTTGCGCCTGCCCGAAAAGGGTGCCGGCCTGTGGATGCGGCTGGGCACCAAGTTCCTGCCGTTCGCCGATGCCGCCAGTGTCGACCTGCCGCTGTCGCGCCTGCTGCGGCTGTCGCTGTTCCAGGTGTCGGTGGGCATGGCGTTCGTGCTGATCAACTTCACCCTCAACCGCGTGATGATCGTCGAACTCGGCGTGCCGGCGGCGCTTGTGGCCGTCATGGTCGCGATCCCGCTGCTGTTCGCCCCGGCGCGGGCGCTGATCGGGCACAAATCCGACAATCATGTCTCGGTGCTCGGCTGGAAGCGGGTGCCCTATATCTGGTTCGGCACGATGATGCAGTTCGGCGGTCTGGCGCTGATGCCGTTCGCGCTGCTGCTGATGACCGGAAAGGGCGCCATCGGCGGCCCCGGCCTTGGCGTCGCCGGCGCCTGCCTCGCCTTCCTGTTCGTCGGCGCCGGCATGGCGACGGCGCAGACCGCCGGCCTGGCGCTGGCCACCGACCTGTCGACCGAGGAAAAGCGGCCGCGGGTCGTCGGGCTGCTCTATGTGATGTTCCTCGCCGGCATGTTCGTCAGCTCGCTGGTGCTCGGCCGCCTGCTCGCCGATTTCGAACCGACCCGGCTGGTCGCGGTCATCCAGGGCACCGCCGTGCTGACCGTCCTCATCAACGTGGTCGCGCTGTGGAAACAGGAAGCCCGGGTCTTCGGCGGCACGCGCCGTGACCCCGATGCCGATTTCTCGGCCGAATGGGCGGCGTTCGTCGCGCCGGCCCGGACGCGCCGGCTGCTCGTCGCGCTCGGTCTCGGCGCCGCCGGCTTTGCCATGCAGGATATCCTGCTCGAACCCTATGGTGGCCATGTCCTCGGGCTCAGCGTCGGGCAGACGACGGCACTGTCGGCGCTGTGGTCGGCGGGCATGATCGCCGGCTTCGCCTTCGCCGCCCGCGCGCTCGACAATCTCGATGGCCGGCTGCACGCCGATCCCTATCGCGTCGCCGGCTATGGCGTGCTGGTCGGGGTCATGGCCTTTGCCACCGTCGTCCTGTCGGCGCCGCTGCATTCGGCCGCCGTGCTGGGGGTCGGCACCTTCGGCATCGGGCTCGGCGGCGGGTTGTTCGCCGTCGGCACGCTGATCTCGTGCATGAATCTTGCCATCGCCGGCAAATCGGGCCTGGCGCTCGGCGCCTGGGGGTCGGTGCAGGCGAGTGCCGCCGGCGTCGCCATCCTGCTGTCGGGCTCGCTGCGCGACGGTTTCGATGCGCTTGCCATGTCGGGCCGGCTGGGCGAAGGCTTTGTCGATGCCGCCAGCGGCTACAGTTTCGTCTGGCACATCGAGATCGCGTTGCTGTTCGCCACCCTTATCGCCCTTGGCCCGCTGGCGCGGCGGACCCCGGACGTTTCCCACCGCGCCCGTTTCGGCCTGACCGAATTCCCAACCTGAGGGGAGACAAGCAATGTCCAATGTCATCATCGTGGGAGGGCTCGACGTTGCGGAGCTGGTCTTCTACCTGTTCTTCGGCTTCTTCCTCTGCCTGGTCTGGTACCTGAACCGCGAAAGCCGCCGCGAGGGCTATCCGCTCGAGCATGACCTGACCGGCCAGGTCGGGGACGATGTCGGCCGGCTCGATTTCAGCAAGCCGAAGTTCTTCAAGCTGCCGTTCGACCGCGGCATCTATTCGCCCGAGGCGGTGCCGCGCGACGCGATGCCGACCAATGTGCTGCCGCGCCGCACGTCGGGCGAACCGCTCGATGTCGTCGGTGACCTGCTCAGCTCGGGCCTTGGTCCCGCCGCCTACGCGCTGCGCGCCGATCGGCCCGATGTGGACATGCACAACGAACCGCGGATCGTGCCGATGCGCATCGCCGAACATATCATCACCGAGGCGCGCGACACCGATCCGCGCGGCCTGCCGGTGACCGGGCTCGACGATGTCATCGCCGGCACCGTGCGCGACATCTGGGTCGACCGGTCGGAACATGTCGTCCGCTATCTCGAGGTCGCGTTGACCGAGGGCGGCACCGCCATCGTGCCGATGCAGGTGGTCCGCCTGTCGTCGCGCCGTGTCCATGTCGATGCCGTCACCGGGGCGCAGTTCGCGGGCGTGCCGCGACTGGCGTCGAACGACCAGATCACCCTGCTCGAGGAAGACAAGATCCAGGCCTATTTCGGCGCCGGCTATCTCTGGGCGACGCCGGCGCGATCGGAGCCGCTGCTGTGATGATGGAACATGAGATCGAGCCGGTAAAAGGCCTGCCGGGCGACCTGCCGAAGGACGAGGCGATCGTCTGGCAGGGTTCGCCGGCCTGGCAGGGGCTGGCGCGGAGCGTGTTCCACACGCGCCTCGTCGCTGTCTGGTTCGCTTTCGTGGCCATGCTGGCGTTCGTTGCCGGCGGTACCGGGCTGCTCGGTGCCGCGATCACCGTCGGCGTCGCGGCGCTTGGCCTCGGGCTGCTCGTCGGCCTCGCCTGGCTGCAGGCGCGCAGCACCGTCTACACGCTCACCAACAAGCGCATCGTCATGCGCTTCGGCATGGCGCTGCCGAAATGCGTGAACCTGCCGCTGGCGCTGGTCGAAAGCGCCGACCTTAAGCCGGCCGGCCTCGGCCACGCCGATATCGCCTTGAAGATGCACGGCCGTTTCCCGCTCGGCTGGCTGCAGATGTGGCCGCATGTGCGGCCCTGGAAGGTCGGTACGCCGCAGCCGATGCTGCGCGCCGTGCCCGATGCGCTGGTGCCGCTGCTCGCCGAAACGCTGGCCAAGGCCGATCCGGCAAGGCATCGCCCCGTTGCCGCCGCAGTGCCGACACCGAGCGACGCGCAGCCGATCGGGGTGGCGGCATGAGCCATTTCCAGGACGAGAAATTTCCGGCGGGCGTGCTGTGGGCGGCCGGCGGTATCGTCGGCATCACCCTCGTCATCGTCTTCGGCGTGCGCCTGGGCGTGCTGCCGGCGCGGGAAACCGCACCGCAGATCCGCGCCGAACAGCAGGTGGCCGTCGTCAAGACGCGCGATTTCGTCTTCGCCGATCGCAAGGACGGCGCGCTGATCGCGAGCGATGCGCAGACCAAACAGGTCGCGCTGGTGCTCGAGCCCGGCTCCAACAGCGGCTTCATCCGCGGCGTGATGCGCGGCCTGATGCGCGAACGCATGCTCCACGAGGTGCCGCGCGATGGTGCCGTCACCGTGACGCAATGGTCCGATGGTGCGCTGACGCTGAAGGACGGCTCGACCGGCCGCATCATCGAGCTCGGCAGCTTCGGCACCACCAATCGCGCCGCCTTTGCCCAGCTGCTGGTGCCGGGCACGCGGATCGTCGAAAGCACCGTGAAGCTCGCCGAGCGCGGGCCTGCCCGGCCGACCGACAACACCAGCGTCGGGCGCGCGGCCAGGCCCGGCGAAGTGGCGGCGGACGGCGGGCCGGCATGACCCGGCTGTTCACCCGGGAAAGCTGGGAAACCGGCTGCACGATCGCGGTGGAACACACCGCCGAGGCGTTGCATGCCCATGTCGAGCTCGACGGCGATGTCGCCATCGGCCCCGGCGACCAGGTCCGGGTGCATGGTGCGCCGGTGCGCATCCCGTTCGGCGAATCGATCACGCTGCGACGTCGTGCTACGGTTTCGCGCGCCGGTCTTGTGGCGCAATGGTGGACGCGGCTGCGGGCGCAGTTCGACCTGACGGAACTGTACGAAATCACATTCAGCTCGGAGAAGGTGCGATGAACGCGCATACGCCGATCACCAAAGACGACGCGATGGCGATCGCGACCGAGGATACGGTCCTCAGCCCGCGGTTCTACACCACCGATTACGACGCGATGGAGCGTATCGACGTGACCCCGGTGCGCGCCGAATGGGACGCGCTGATCGCCGAGATGACCGCCGACCCCAACAAGCGGCACTTCAAGCGCACCCCGGAATTCGACGGCGCCATCGATCGCCTCGATCCCGAACTGCGCCGCGAATTCACCGATTTCCTGGTTTCGTCGATGACGTCCGAATTTTCGGGCTGCATCCTTTATGCCGAAATCGCCAAGCGCATGAAGAATCCCGATGCCAAGGCGCTGTTCAAGCTGATGGCCCGCGATGAATCGCGCCACGCCGGCTTCATCAACGACAGCCTGAAGGACGCCGGGATCGGCATTGACCTCGGCTTTCTCACCAAGACCAAGAAATACACCTATTTCCGCCCGAAATTCATCTATTACGCGACCTATCTGTCGGAAAAGATCGGCTATGCGCGCTACATCACCATCTTCCGCCACCTCGAGCGCCATCCGGAAATGCGTTTCCACCCGATCTTCAAATGGTTCGAGGAATGGTGCAACGACGAGTTCCGCCACGGCGAGGCCTTTGCCCTGCTGATGCGCGCCGATCCCAAGCTGCTCAGCGGCTACAACAAGCTGTGGATCCGCTTCTTCCTCGTCGCCGTCTACACCACCATGTACGTCCGCGATCACAACCGTCCGGCGCTGTACGAGGCGTTCGGCATCGATCCGACCGAATATGGGTTCAAGGTGTTCAACATCACCACCCAGATCACCGCCCAGGTCTTCCCGCTGGCGCTCGACACCGATGCGCCGCGGTTCCGCGCGCTGCTTGAAAAGATGCGCGGGATCTCGGTCGGCATCGAGGCGGCACGCGCGCAGGGCGGCATCGGCGGCACGCTGAAGCGCTATGGGCTGACACTGGCCGCCGGCGTCACCTTCCTGCGGCTCTATACCCAGCCGACGCAGGCGACCGCGCTGCCCGCCACCATCCGGCTCCAGCCCGCCTGGTAATCAGCTTGTCCGCGCTCGCCTTGCCCCTGCTGTTCGCGACCGTGCTGTGGTTCGTCGCCACCGGGTTCGTGCTGTGGCTCGACCGCCTGCCGGCGACGACCTGGCCGGCAAGCCTCGTCGGCGCCACCGTCGCCAGCGGCTTTGCCATGGCGGGGATCATCGCCACGGCGCCGATGACCGGCAGCGCCGCGGCATACGCGGCCTTTGCCTGTGCGCTGGTGCTGTGGGGCTGGCATGAATTGAGCTTCCTGATGGGCTTTGTCACCGGCCCCAACCGGCTGCCGTGCCCGCCCGATGCGCGCGGCTGGCGGCGATTCCGGCTCGCCGCGGCGACGCTGATCCATCACGAGGTCGCGATGTTCCTGACCGTGCTGGTTATCGCCGCCGCGACCTGGGGCCAGCCCAACCAGACCGCGACGCTGACCTTCGTGCTGCTGTTCGTCATGCGCCTGTCGGCCAAGTTCAACATCTTTGCCGGCGTGCCGCACCTGTCGACCGAGATGATGCCCGATCACATGCGCTATCTCGCCAGCTATTTCCGCATCCGGCCGGCCAGCGGTTTCTTCGTGCTCAGCCTGACGCTGATCTCGATACTGGCCGCCTGGCTCGGCACCGCCGCCCTGGCGGCGGAAGATGGCCTCGCCACCGGCTATGCGCTGGCCTTTGCACTGGTCGTGCTGGCCTTCATCGAGCATGGTTTCCTTGTCGTGCCGTGGCAGGACACGGCGCTGTTCCGCTGGGCGATGGCGTCGCAGGGGGATGTACCTGTTGCGAATCATCGCCAAATGGTTGATCCGCGGGAGGCCGAACCAACCGGTCATACCGGCATGAGCGGGCGCGTGAATGGGCTTGCCGCCCTTGAAACTGCAGGGCAATAAGGGTTCGGGGAGATATAAATGGATTATGAAGCCCACTTCCAGGCTGCTCTAGACGGCCTGAAGGAACGCGGAAACTACCGCGTCTTCGCCGAACTCCAGCGCCAGCGGGGGTCGTACCCGCGCGCTACCCGGCATCTCGAGAACGGCACCCAGGAGGTGACCGTCTGGTGCTCCAACGATTATCTCGGCATGGGCCAGCACCCCGATGTCATCGATGCCATGCACGAGGAACTCGATCGTTCCGGTGCGGGCGCGGGCGGCACCCGCAATATCTCGGGCACCATGCACGCCCATCGCCAGCTCGAGATCGAGCTTGCCGACCTGCACGGTAAGGAAGACGCGCTGCTGTTCACCTCGGGCTATGTCTCGAACTGGGCGGCGCTCGGCACGCTGGCATCGAAGCTGCCCAATTGCGTCGTGCTGTCCGACGCGCTGAACCATGCCTCGATGATCGAGGGCATCCGCCACAGCCGCGCCGAATGCCTGAAGTTCAAGCACAACGACGTCGCCGACCTCGACCGGCTGCTCGCCTCGGTCGAACCGGGCCGGCCCAAGCTCGTCGCCTTCGAAAGCGTCTATTCGATGGACGGCGACATCGCCCCCATCAAGGAGATCATCGAGGTCTGCGAAAAGCATGGCGCGATGACCTATATCGACGAAGTCCATGCCGTCGGCATGTACGGCCCGCGGGGCGGCGGCGTCGCCGAGCGCGAAGGCCTGATGGACCGTCTGACGGTCATCGAGGGCACGCTGGGCAAGGCGTTCGGCGTCGTCGGCGGCTATATCGCCGGATCCAAGGCGATGTGCGATTTCGTCCGCAGCTTTGCTTCGGGCTTCATCTTCACCACCGCGCTGCCGCCGGCGATCGCCGCCGGGGCGCTCGCCAGCGTCCGCCACCTGAAGGCCAGCCCGTTCGAGCGCAAGCGCCAGCAGGAGCGGGTTGCCAAGGTCCGCGCCGCGCTGCGCGCCATGGGCATTCCGCAGATCGAGAACCCCAGCCACATCATCCCGGTCATGGTCGGCGACGCCAAGAAAGCCAAGATGATCAGCGACTGGCTGATGGAAAACCACGGCATCTATGTCCAGCCGATCAACTATCCGACCGTGCCGGTCGGCACCGAGCGGCTGCGCATCACGCCGGGTCCGGTCCACAGCGACGACGACATCGATCGCCTCGTTCGCGCCCTGAGCGACATTTGGGGCCAGTGCGCGCTGCACCGGGTGGAAGCCGCCGCCTAGGTCGACGTGTCGCCCGGGATCGCGCGCGGTACGCCGGGCACGCCCGGGGCGTATTCGAGCGCGGTGCGGTCCCAGCTGCCGAGATCGGCCGCGGCCGCATAGGTCGCGTCGAGGAAGGCAAGCAGCAGCGCCTGCGGGTCCGGCGCCATGCGCACCGCTTCATAGGGCAGGATATATTCCCCCATGGCCGCGTCGAAGCGCGCGCCGGCCGGCATCGGCCGGTCGCCGAAACCCGCCGGTGCCGGATAGGCATAGGAATAGAAGGCGGCTTCCGGAAATGCCGCGCTGCCCGCCCAGAAGCCGGCGCTGCTGACTTCGTGGGAATAGGCCTCCGGCGTCACCCGGTCGGGCAGGCCGGGCACGCCGCCGGGATGCAGCGGCGCCGGCCGGCCCGAAAAGCGCGTCACGGCAAGATCGAAACTGCCCCAGAACAGGTGCACCGGGCTGGCCTTGCCGAGAAAGCCGCTGCGGAACAGTTTGAACACGCTGTCGATGCGCAGCAGCGCACGCCAGAAGCGCTCGACCGCCACGGCGTCGTAGGATGCGTGGATATGGTCGTCAGGGAACGCGATCGGGTCGGCGACCTCGTTGGGCATCGTGTCGATGGCAACGGTGACGCCCAGCGTTGCCAGCTGCGCCATCAGATCGGTGTAGAAATCGGCCACCGACCGCGGCCGCAGCGCCACCTTGGCGATCTGGCCACGGCTTGTCCGGCAGACCAGGTCGTGCGCCAGGAAATCGAACTCCATGTCGATCACGTCGTCGCCGGCGGGGATCGGCCCGGTGCCGATGCCGCGCGCCGTCACGTACAGCGCGACCTGCCAGCCGTGGTTCAACCAGGGCGTCAGCGCCAGCCGCACCTTGCCGACGACCTGCGTCCACAATTGCAGGGTCGCGGCGCTGTCCTGCCAGTCGGCATAGGGCAGCGCGGGCCAGGCGGATGCGGTATCCGTGCCATGCTGAACGCCCGGCGCCGCCTCTGGTGCCCGGCGCTGTCACCATGATATGGCGCCGCCATGCACCTCACCTTCACCAAGGGCAGCGGCAAGTACGACCGCCTCGACATCGTCACCGCCGCCGGGGCGCAGCCGGCGATCGCCTGCCCGAAACAGGGCATCGTGCCCCACGACATGGTGCATTTCGCGGTGGAGGCTGAGGTCGAGAGCCTGGGCTTTCTCGGTGGCATCGCGGCCGGCGGCGACAGCAGCTTCCAGGCCGGCGCCGACGATCCCCACGCCCGCGCCGTCGAGCGCCTCGTCGAGACGGTGCAGGCCGAGGCCTGGAGCGGCCCGGTCCCCGATGCCGAATTCATCGCGCTCTATCGCACCACCTGTGACGCGCGCGGCGATGCAGCGCTCGACCTGACAGCGGCGACACTGGCAGCGATCCGCTCCCGGCTCGGCGAGCTGACCGTTCGCTGGGGCGCCGTCCCGGTCGGCGGCAACCTGGTGCTCCACCTTCCCCCGGCTGCGTGATCCGCCGCCCGAATATCCTGTCGTCATCGCCGCTGCTGACCCCTATAGACGCGACCATGTCGCACGCCCCCGATCCCGAAATGCTCGCCAAGACGGAGACGCTGATCGAGGCGTTGCCTTATCTGCAGCGCTATGCCGGCAAGATCTTCGTCGTCAAATATGGCGGCCATGCCATGGGTGACGCGGCGCTGGCGCAGGATTTCGCCGAGGATATCGTGCTGTTGAAGGCGATCGGCATCCTGCCCGTCGTCGTTCATGGCGGCGGCCCGCAGATCGGCGCGATGCTGAAGCGGCTGGGCATCGAAAGCCGCTTCGTCGATGGCCTGCGCGTCACTGATGCAGAAACGGCGCAGGTGGCGGAAATGGTGCTCGCCGGATCGATCAACAAGGAACTCGTCGCCTGGATCGAACGCGCCGGCGGCCGCGCCGCGGGCATTTCGGGCAAGGATGCGGGCCTGGTGCGCGCCGTGAAGGTGGAGCGCACCACCCGCGACCCGGGCAGCGCCATCGAACAGGTCGTCGACCTGGGTTTCGTCGGTGAACCCGAAAGCGTCGACCGCGCCATCATCGACACGCTGCTCGCCGCCGGCATCGTGCCGGTGATCGCGCCGGTTGCCGTCGGCGCGGATGGCCACACCTACAATATCAACGCCGATACCATGGCCGGGGCGATCGCCGCGGCGCTGGGGGCGTCGCGGTTTTTCCTGCTCACCGATGTCGCCGGCGTGCTGGGCAAGGACGGCAGCCTGCAGAGCGACCTGACCCCCGCCGGCGTCGCCGCGCTGGTCGCCGACGGCACGATCACCGGCGGCATGATCCCCAAGCTCGAAACCTGCGTTGCCGCGGTCAACGCCGGCGTCGATGCGGCGGTCATCCTCGACGGGCGCATCGGCCATGCCATGCTGCTGGAAATCTTCACCCGGCGCGGCATCGGCACGCTGGTGCGGGCCGCATAGGGGCTCGCCAAAACGTCCGGTCGCGCGGCGGGCTATGAGGCATATACTGCGGTTCCACAGGAGGAATCGCATGGCCGATCGCGACGCGCTGCAACCGCCGGCCCGTTGTCCGGGCCCGGGCGTCGCCGAGCTGTTCGACGCCGATTCGCGCCCCGTCGAGGCGTTCGCCGCGGGATCGCGGATGAAGGGCATGGCGCCGATGCAGCTTGCCCCTGGCCAGACGGCGCGATCGGGACTGGCCGACAAGAACCGCGCCGAGAACCTGACGGAACTCGGCTATGACGCGTCCGACGCCACCGACAGCGAAGTGCTGGACGCCTGGACATATAATGTCTTTCCCAACATCGCCCCCTGGGGCGGCTTCGGCCCCGCCATCATGTATCGCTGGCGACCGTGGGCGGACCAGGACGCAACGCTGATGGAGGTGCGGATGCTGTTCCGCAAACCCGCCGGCGGGCCGCGGCCGCGCGCCGCCGAGATGCGGTTCCTCGGGGAGGACGAACCGTGGGCGACGGTCACCGAATGGGGTGCGCTCGGCAGCGTCTTCGACCAGGACATGGCGAACCTGCCCTATGTGCAGGAGGGGCTGAAATCCTCCGCCAACGACCGGGTCGAGCTCGGCAACTACCAGGAAAGCCGCATCCGGCACTTCCACGCGACGCTCGACAAATATCTGGCGGGAGAACTTTGATGGCCGATGCCGATCCGGGCTTGAACTGGGCGGCGCGCCGCCGCCAGCAGGCCCGCGCGATCCAGCGGCGGTCGGCCGCCCATGCCGCAGCCGGCACCACCGACATGGCCCCCGGGCCGTTCGTCAATCGTGCCGGCACCTACACCGATCCCGTACGCTTCGCGGCCGAGCAGCGGCACCTGTTCGGCGGCGATGTGCCCCTGGTCGCCGGCCTGTCGAACGACATGCCGAACCCCGGCGATCGCCTGCTGTTCGAGGAAACCGGCGTTCCCATCGTGATCCTGCGCGGCAAGGACGGCGTCGCGCGCGCCTTTCTCAACATGTGCACCCACCGGGGCGCCAAGCTGGCGACCGATTGCACCTCCTCGGCGCGGTTGACCTGCCCGTTCCATGCCTGGACGTTCGACCTTGCCGGCGCGCTGGTCGGCCTCCCGGGGGCGCGGGGCTTCGCAGGCCATGCCAAGGCGGATCTCGGCCTGGTGCCGGTGGCGTGTACCGAATGGCACGGGATCATCTTCGTCCAGCCGCGCGCCGGGGCGACACCGGTGATGATCGAGGATCATCTCGGCAGCTTTTTGCCCGAACTGGCACAGCTCGAGCTCGGCAAGGCGGAGCCGGTGAAAGCCGGCGAGATGCGCGCCGCGTCCAACTGGAAATTCGCGCTCGATACCTATGGCGAGGGCTATCACTTCGCCACGCTGCACGCCTCGACGATCGGGCAGACGCATTTCAACGACATGTGCGTCTATGACAAATTCGGGCCGCACCACCGCGTTGGCTTCCCCGACAAGACGGCGCTGGCGCTGGCGTCACTGCCGGAAAGCGAGTGGCCCGAGGTCGATTACGGCGGGGTGCATTACCTGTTCCCCAACACGATATTGTTCATCGGATCGATCGAACCGGGCAAAGGCTTTACCCAGATCTTCCGGCTGTTCCCCGGCAAAACGCCGGGCGAAATGGTGACGAAATTTGCGGTCTACGCGCCGACCGGGGTGCAGTCGGACCAGCACCGCGCCGAATGCGAATTCGCCTTCGATGCCACGGCGCGGGTGGTTTCCACCGAGGATTATGTCATTGCCGCCAACGGCTGGACCAACATGGCCGCTGCCGATCCGATGACGCCGATCATCTTTGGTGCCAACGAGATCGCACTGGCGAATGTGCATCGGGCCATTGCCGACCGGATCGGCATGGCTCTCGATTGAACAACGCAACAACGCCGCCGGGCGATAGGCCCGGCGGCGATGCGTCGACGTGTCTGGCCGTAAGGGCCTAACGCGCCCCGTTCAGCTTACTGGGGCGGCGTCGTCGGGGCCATGGTACCCTGCGGCGGCGTCGGGCTCATCGGCTGCGACGACGGCGATGCCGGGTCGGTGGCCGGCGCGGTGGTCGACATGCCGCTGTTGTTCGGCGTACCCGTCGCGTCGGGGCTGGACATGCTGCCCGTCGTACCGGTGGACGTGCTGCCCGTCATACCGGTGCTGTCGCTCATCCCCGAGCTGCCGGCGCTGCCGGTCGACATGGCGGCGCCCGACATCGACGACCCGGTATTCAACGCCGCCAGCTGCTGCTGGTTGAGCGCCTTTGTTGCTTCCCGCTGCGACGAGGATGCCGTGCTCTTGGCACGCTTTGCGGGCCTCGCATCGGCAGCGGCGGTGGTGGTAAAGGCCGCGAGCGTCGCCGCGGCGATAATCATTGCACGAGTCATGGTTGTCTCCTTCGTCATCCAGGCCCCACGGCAACCAAACGCTCGTTGCGCCGGCAAGTTGCGCGGCGCCAGGTCGCAGCGCGAGACGCACGCATGCGAAAGGCCCATCGCGTCGGGATGACGCGATGGGCCTCAGGCAAGCATTTAGCGGATGTCAGAGCTTGCTGGTCAGTTCCGGCAGGATGGTGAAAAGGTCGCCGACCAAGCCGACATCGGCGACCTGGAAGATCGGCGCTTCCTCGTCCTTGTTGATGGCGACGATGATCTTGCTGTCCTTCATGCCCGCCAGGTGCTGGATGGCGCCGGAGATGCCGACCGCCAGGTACAGCTCGGGCGCGACGATCTTGCCGGTCTGGCCGACCTGATAGTCGTTGGGGGCGTAACCCGCATCGACGGCGGCGCGGCTGGCGCCGACGGCGGCACCCAGCTTGTCGGCGAGCGGATCGATGAACTCGTGGAACTTCTCCGACGAGCCCAGCGCGCGGCCGCCCGACACGATGATCTTGGCGGCGGTCAGATCCGGCCGGGCCGACTTGGTCAGTTCGGCGCCCTCGAAGGTCGACAGGCCCGCATCGCCGGCGCTGCCGACGGTCTCGATCGTCGCCGAACCGCCGGTGGCCGCCGCCTTGGCAAAGGCGGTGCCGCGGACGGTGATGACCTTCTTGGCATCCGACGACTGCACCGTCGCGATGGCGTTGCCGGCATAGATCGGCCGGGTGAAGGTGTCGGCGCTTTCGACCGACAGGATTTCCGAAATCTGCGCGACATCGAGCGCGGCGGCGACACGCGGCGCGATATTCTTGCCGCGGGTGGTGGCCGGCGCAACGAAAGCGTCATAGTTCGCCATCAGCCCGGTGATCAGCGGCGCCAGGTTTTCGGCGAGGGCGTTTTCATAGGTGGCGTCGTCGGCGAGCAGCACCTTCGACACGCCGGCGATCTTCGCGGCGGCATCGGCGACGCCCTGCGCGCCCTTGCCGGCGACGAGGATATGAACATCACCGCCCAATGCGGCGGCGGCGGTGACGGTCGCGAGCGTCGCGTCCTTCAGGTCGACATTGTCGTGTTCGGCGAGAACGAGGCTGCTCATTGCACGGCTCCGATGGTCTTCAGTTTCTCGACGAGCTCGTCGACGGTCTTGACCTTGATGCCGGCCTGGCGCTTGCCGGGCTCGACGACCTTGAGGACGGTCAGCCGCGGCGTCGGGTCGACGCCATAGTCGGCGGGCGTCTTCTGCGCGATCGGCTTCGACTTGGCCTTCATGATGTTGGGCAGCGACGCGTAGCGCGGTTCGTTGAGGCGCAGGTCGGTGGTGACGATCGCCGGCAGCTTCAGGCCGACGGTTTCGGCGCCGCCATCGACTTCGCGGGCGACATGGACGGTCTCGCCCTCGACGGTGACCTTTGACGCGAACGTGCCCTGCGGCCAGCCGAGCAGGCCGGCCAGCATCTGGCCGGTCTGGTTGGCATCGTCGTCGATCGCCTGCTTGCCGAGGATGATCAGGCCGGGTGCCTCTTCCCTGGCGATGGCGGCGAGGATCTTGGCGACGGCCAATGATTCGGTGGTGACGTCGGTGGTGACGAGGATACCGCGGTCGGCGCCCATTGCCAGCGCGGTGCGCAGCGTCTCGGTCGACTGGGTGACGCCGATCGACACCACGATGATCTCGGTCGCGACGCCTTTTTCCTTCAGGCGGATGGCTTCCTCGACGGCGATTTCGTCGAAGGGGTTCATGCTCATCTTGACGTTGGCGAGCTCAACGCCGGTCTGGTCGGACTTGACCCTGACCTTGACGTTGTAATCGACGACCCGCTTGACGGGCACGAGGACCTTCATGTGCGTCACTTCCCAAGGCTGTTTGTACCCGAACGCCTTGCAACGTGGGGCGGCGCCAGTCAACCGCATGGGTGCCGCAGCTCTTGAATGAACAGGCCGGTCGCCTATTTCGACAGGGCGGGCCGGGCCCCTCTGGCGATCAATGATGATCGTGATGTCGGACCGCATCGGGTGACTGGTGCAGCGGCTCGGCAATGTTGCGCGTTCCGCACATCAGCAACCCGATCGACATAATCGAAAAGGAGCAGATGATGTCGCTTGCATACCTAACCGCCGCGCTTCTCGCGCAAGGCACCCCCGCCCCCATCGTGCACAGCGTGCCGGCCCGGCCCGGCAGCGCGATCGCCGCCACCTATGAGGCGCGACCGGTGGTCACGACGCGCCAGATCGGCACGGCGGCCGGCACCCGCATGGGCACGATGCGCTGTACCTGGAAGGCGGAGATCGCCGTCGAGCGCCGATTGGCCGGGGCCGGCGTCGTGCGCACGCTGGCACCGACCAGGACCATGAAGGGCAGCCGCCCGGGCGACTGCATCAGCGGCCGCCGCGCCATCGATCGCGACATCGCGGCGCTGGCGCCGGATATCCGCAGCCATATCGAAATGGTTGCCGCGCGGGACCAGCAGGATCTGCGTGCCGAGCTCGAGACCGTATCGCCCAGCGGCGGCCAGTGACAAAAGCCGGGCTGGCTGTCGCCGGCGCACTGTTGGCCACGGCCTTCCCGGCGGCTGCGGCGACGTTCGATATCGAAGCGTCCAGCGACCTGCGACGCCGCGGCATCGGTTGGAGCGACGGGCGCGCGGCGCTGGAAGCCTATGCCTCGGTGCCGATCGCCGGGCCATTGTCGGCCGAGATCGGTGCCGCGACACTGCGCGGCAGCCGCCGTCATGGTGGCGCCGACGCCGCCGCCGATGCGGCGCTGCGCCTGACGACGCGGAGCGGGCCGTGGCAGCTGTGGACCGATGTCGTCGGGCACGGTTTCGCCGGCGGCAGCGGGCCCCTCGATTATGCCGAACTGCGCGCCGGGGCGAGTTTCGGGCTGGGCCCGGCGCAACTGGGCATGCAGGCGGCCTGGGCACCGGCGCAGGGAGCGATCGGCGGCAGCAATGTCTATCTCGGCGCGCGGGCTGCGGTCGGCATTCCGGGCACGCCCTGGACAGTGGCCGCGGGGGCCGGGCGGTCGATGGGGACGTCGGATGGCACCGGGCGTTCGAACCGGTTGCGGCCGGGGGGGGATTACACGGATGTCCGGCTGGACGTCGATCACGTGCGCGGGCCGTTGACGCTCGGGGTCAGCGCGACGGCGACGTCGATCGACCGCGATCGCATCGCCGATCCGGCGGCGGCGGAGGACGTGCGGCCGCGGCTGCTGGTGCGGGCGGCGCTGCGCTTCTAGGGCTGCATCCGGCCGTCGTCGCGCTGCCACAGGTTGAGGCTGAAGCGGCCGTCGGCGTCGGTCCAGTCGGCGACCGGCACCCAGCCCGAGGCACGCGCCATCAGCCGGGCTTCGGGCAGGGTCCATTTGTAGCTGTTTTCGGTGTGGATATGCTCGCCGGCGGCCAGGCTGAAATGTTGCCCGGCCGCCATGAAGCCGGTGTCGCATGCGGCCACCAGGTGCATCTCGATCCGGCCGAGAACGTCATTCCAGACGGCGCGATGAGTGAAATCCTGCGTCTGTACGGTGCCGTCGAGCTCGCGGTTGATGCGGTGGAGCAGGTTGCAGTTGAACGCCGCCGTTACCCCTTGCGCATCGTCATAGGCCGCCTCCAGCGTCGCGCGTGACTTGCCGGGGCCGGGTGCAAGGTCGAGGCCGATGACCAGCCAGCTGCCGTTGCCCAGCGTGGTGGCAAAGCCGCGCAGCAGATCGATCGCCGCGATCGGCGCCAGGTTGCCGAGCGTCGACCCCGGGAAAAAGCCGAGCCGCGGTAGCGCCGCGATGCCACCCGGCAGCTTGAACGGCGCGGTAAAATCGGCGGCCACCGGCAGCACCACCAGGCCGGGGAAATCGGCGGCCAGCGCCGCTGCCGACGCCTGCAGGAATTCCGCCGAGATATCGACCGGCACATAGGCGGCGGGCGCGATGGCGCGCAGCAGCAGCGGTGTCTTCATCGAACTGCCGGAGCCGAATTCGATCACCGCCCGGCCCGGGCCGACGGTCGCGGCGATGTCGGCGGCGTGGCTCTCGAGGATGCCGATCTCGGTGCGCGTCGGGTAATATTCGGGCAGCTCGGTGATCGCCTCGAACAGCTCGGAGCCGGCGCGATCGTAGAAAAAGCGCGCCGGGATGACCTTTTGCGGCTGAGCGAGGCCCGCCAGCACGGCATCGGCGAAATCGCGGGCGTCGTCGTGGACGAGGAGGGGCCGGGCCATGATCAAGCGTCCTTTGCCAGTCGCAGCCCGCTGAATTGCCAGCGCATGTGCGGGTAGAAGAAATTGCGCACGCTGGCGCGCGAACTGCCGCGCGGCGTGGCGCAGCTGGCGCCTTTCAGCACCATCTGGCCGTTCATGAACTTGCCGTTGTACTCGCCGACCGCGCCTTCGGCCGGGCGAAAGCCGGGGTAGGGCAGGAACGCCGAGGCCGTCCATTGCCAGCAATCGCCGAACAAACCGGCACTGCCCAGCGGCTGCACCGGCCCGGAGCGATCGAGCTGGTTGCCGGCGGACGCGTCCTCGCTCGCCGCCGCGACCTCCCATTCCGCCTCGGTCGGCAGGCGCGCCCCCGCCCAGCTGGCAAAGGCATCGGCCTCGTAGAAACTGATATGCGTCACCGGTGCCGCGGGATCGACGGGGCGACGCCCGGACAGGGTGAAGCTCGTCCAGCCGTCATCGCCGTGCCGCCAGCGCAGCGGTGCGGCGATGGCATTTTTCTGCACCCAGGCCCAGCCGTCGGACAGCCACAGCGCCGGATCGGCATAGCCGCCACCGGCGATGAAGGCCGCCCAGTCGCCGTTGCTGACCAGCCGGTCGGCGAGCGCGAACGGCCGGATCAGCACGTCATGCACCGGGCCTTCGCAATCGAAATGAAAGCCGGTGCCAGTATGGCCGATGCGGTGGATGCCGCCGGCGTGCGCGGTCCAGCCATCGCCCTGGCGGGCGGCCGGCACTTCGGACGGCGGAAACAGCGCCGGCTCCATGGGGTTTGCCGCGAACAGGTCGAGGATGTCGGTCAGCAACAGCTCCTGGTGCTGCTGCTCGTGGTTGAGGCCAAGCTCGATCAGCGTGCGCGTCGCCGCGTCGAAGCTATTCCAGGCGCGGTCCATGCCGGCGTCGACATGGGCCCGATAGGCCAGCACGTCCTCGAGGCTGGGCCGCGTGATCAGCCCGCGGCGGTCGCGGGCATGGCGCGCGCCGACGGCCTCGTAATAGCTGTTGAACAGATAGTTGAAGCGATCGTCGAACAGCCGATAGCCCGGGCGACCGGTCAGGATGAAGGTTTCGAGAAACCAGCTGGTGTGCGCCAGGTGCCATTTCGCCGGCGAGGCGTCGGGCATCGACTGGGCACTGGCATCGGCATCGGACAAGGGGTCCGCCAGGCTGACCGCCAGCGACCGCACGGCGCCGAACTGCACGAGCAGCGGGTCGGCAGATCGCGTCGTGGCGATCAATGTCATCGGCCGTCTCCCGCTTGCCGGCGCCGCCTTACCGGTTCGCGCCGGGCACCCACAGCACATCGCCGGTGGCGGAATTTTCCACCCGGCTGAGGACAAACAGATAATCGGACAAACGGTTCAAATATTGCATCGCGGTGTGACCAAGGGTCTCGCCGGCGGCGATCGCCGCTACGCCGTCACGCTCGGCCCGCCGGGTGATGGTGCGCGCCAAGTGCAGCGCCGTCGCCGCCGGGGTTCCGGCGGGCAGGATGAAGCTGGTCAGCGGCGCCAGCGCATCGTTGGCGGCATCGATGCGCGCCTCCAGCCAGTCGACCTGCGCCGGCACGATGCGCAGCGCGCCGTCGATGCCGTCGGGGGTCGCCAGGTCGGCGCCGAGGTCGAACAGGTCGTTCTGGATGCGCCCGAGCGCCAGCGCCGTCGGCGGTGATGCATGCAGCCGCGCCATGCCGATCGCGGCGTTGACCTCGTCGACGGCGCCGACGACGTGCAGCCGCGGATCGGCCTTGGACCGGCGCGAGCCATCGACAAGGCCCGTGGTGCCGTCGTCGCCGGTGCGGGTGTAGATGCGGTTGAGCTTGACCATGGCGGGTTCTAGCCCTGCCGGTTGATCAGGAACAGGATGACGATGAAGACGATCGCCAGCGCCTGGAAGGCGACGCGGTAGCTCATCATCTTGTTGGACTGCTTGCCGGTAATGTCCTTGCCGCGCGCCATGATGATGATGCCGCGGGCGAGGACGCCCAGGGTGGCGAGGGCGGCGACCACCATGAAGATGATGAGCATGGCCTGCATTGGACGATCCTTTGTCGGCAGCGGGTTCGCTCGCACGGTTGCGATGTGCGTGCAAGCGCTGCCTGTGGTCAGAGGTGGGATGGCAGCCCAAATTCGCCAAGCCGCCATGGCGTCGCAGGGGCCGCGCGGGCCGCATCCAGCGCCGACCGGACCGCGGCCGGATCCACGCCGGCGGCGCGCAGCGCGGCGAGCGTCGGCGCGCCGTCGCGCTTGGCCAGCCGCCGGCCCTCGCTGTCGGTGAGCAGCGGGTGGTGGTGATAGCTCGGCGTCGGCAGGCCGAGCAGCGCCTGCAGCAGCCGCTGGACATGGGTCGCCTCGAACAGGTCGGCACCGCGCACGACCTCGGTGACGCTCTGCGCCGCATCGTCGACGACGACGGCGAGATGGTAGCTGACGCCGATCGCCTTGCGGCCGACGACGACATCGCCACCGGCCGCCGGATCGGCGTGCACCGGCCCGGCCTCGCTGTCATGCCACGTCAATGGTCCGGTGATGGCCAGGGCGGCGGCAACGTCGAGCCGCCAGGCAAAGGCTTCGCCGGCCATGCGGCGGCTGCGTTCCGTGTCGGACAGGTGGCGGCAGGTGCCGGGGTAGATGGGGCCGTCGGGGCCATGCGGCGCGCTGGCGGCGGCGGCGATGTCGGCGCGGCTGCAGAAACAGGGATATTCGAGGCCCATCACCCGCAATCGCGCGATGGCCCAGGCATAGACGGCGCCGCGTTCGGACTGGCGCAGCACCGTCCCGTCCCAGTCGAGACCGAGCCAGGCCAGGTCGGCGCGGGCGGCGGCCTCGTGTTCGGGGCGGCAGCGGCTGGTGTCGATGTCCTCGATGCGGAGCAGGAACGTGCCGCCGTTATTCCGGGCGCGGGTCCAGCCGGTATAGGCCGACAGCGCGTTGCCGAGGTGCAGCGGGCCGGTTGGGGAGGGGGCGAAACGGGTGACGTACATTGTTGTCAGACTAGCCAAGGAAGGGGACGCGGGCAAAGTCCGCGCCGTCGGACGGGTTCGTTCGGCGTGGCCGAACGCCCCGCCGGCCGTGCTTGCGCCTGTCGGCGCGCGGCACGCGCGCCGCGGCGCTGCGCAGCACAACATCATGTATTGTCATTTGCCTGCCACACGAAGTGTTGTAGAAGGCGCCAACCACGGATCGGCCGCCCGCAAGCGGCCTTGGGTGCGCAAGCACCTGTGCGACAGGGCCCAGTGGTTGCGGACGGCCATCCCCGGCAACGAGGGAGCGGGCGCGCGCATGTATCACCCCAATGTCCTGTCGCCACCCGATGCGTGCCCGGCACTCGTGCTCAATGCCGACTACACCCCCCTGTCCTATTATCCGCTGTCGCTGTGGCCGTGGCAGACGGCGATCAAGGCGGCGTTCCTCGAGCGCGTCGACATCATCGCCGAATATGACCGGGTCATCCGCTCCCCCAGCTTCGAGATGAAGATCCCGAGCGTCATCGCCTTGCGCCAATATGTGCGCCCGGCGACCCACCCGGCCTTCACCCGGTTCAACCTGTTCCTGCGCGATCGCTTCGCCTGCCAATATTGCGGTGCGCCGAACGACCTGACGTTCGATCACGTCGTGCCGCGCGCCTATGGCGGCCGCACCACCTGGGAGAATGTCACCACCGCCTGTGCGCCGTGCAACCTCAAGAAGGGCGGCCGCACCCCGGCGGAGGCGCACATGGCGCTGCGCCAGCGGCCGTTCCAGCCGGCGACCTACCAGTTGCAGGAAAACGGCCGGGCGTTCCCGCCGCACTATCTCCACGATACCTGGCGCGACTATCTCTACTGGGATACCGAACTGCTGGCCTGACGCAGTATCACCGTCAGCCCTTCCGGCGCCGGATCGGGCAGCGCGGCCAGTCGCACCGCGTCGCGCCGGGCCCGGTCGACGATCGCCGACGGTACGGCACCATCGACGACCAGCGTGTCGCAACGGCCGAGCGCGGCGAGCTGGTTGAGCGTCAATTCCCCCGGATCGGCGCCGGCGACGATGATCGTCCGCACCTCGGTCACCGCCGCCGAGCCGCCGGCGATTGCCGTCGCCACCGCCGCCCCGGTATCGTCGATCGTGCGCAGCGGATCGAGCGGCGCGCCTTCGGCCAGCGCCCGTTCCCACAGCCGGCGCCGGTCCGATACGCCGGGATGTGCTGCGCTCGCCGCAGTCCGCGCCGCGCCGATCGCGGCAGCCAAGGGCCCCAGCGATGCCGGCAGCAGTGCCTCCAGCCGGCCGCGCAGCGCCCGCGACAGGCTCGCCGTGGCGCCGCCGGTCGACACGGCGACGACGACGGGCGACCGGTCGATGATCGCGCCCATCAGGAAATCCGACAGCGCCGGCCGGTCGACGACGTTGACGAGCAGGCCCCGCGCCCGCAGCCGCGCCGCCGCGGCCCGGGCCGCGTCCTCGTCGTCGAGCGCGACGAACGCCAGGATCGGCTGCGTGGCGGCTTCGTCGGTGACGCGGCCCCCGGCCGCCGTTACCAGCCGCGCCTTGGCCGCCGCCGCCTCGCCATCGCCGACGACGATCACGTCGCGACCCGCGACATCGAGAAAGATCGGCAACTTATCCATCGGCGGCGGGAGTCTCCGGCTGATTCCCGACGGCTTCATAGACCACGGCCCAGCGATCGGCATGAATGCGCCGCCAGCCGGCGGCCTGCAACCCGGCAACCAGCGGCGATTCCGGCTGCAGGATCGCCCAGCGAATGTCCCAGCGGCGGGCGGCGGCGGCAAAGGCCGCGCTGTCGCCATTCGCGGCCCGGTCGAAATCGCGGACGAAGTCGTCGCCATACATGTCGGCCCGGCCGTCGATGAAGGGTCGGATCCCGGCAAAGATCAGGCTGCCGCCGAAGTTGTATTCGTTGAAGACCGCGGCGCGGCGCAGCGCCGGCGAGACGGCGGCGATCGCCGCGGCCGGGTTGTTGATGCTGTCTGTCCGCGGCATCGGCAGTGCCAGCCGCGCCGCCAGCACGGCGACGACGCCGGCCAGCACGGCGATGGAGAGCGGGCGCGCGGCAGGCGTCGCCGCCGGGGGCGCGCCGCCCAGACGCGCGGCGATCGGCCGGATCAGCAGCAATGACCCGACGATGCCCAGCACCGCCTGGTGCCGGACATGCGCGAACGCCATCCAGACCAGCACCAGCAGCAGCACCGTCCTGACCGGCGAAAGCCGCACGCGGTTCCACAGCAGCACGCCGACCGTCAGCGCGAGCGGGATCGTGAAGGTGAGGTCGCGCACCAGCGAGGTCGGCCGCCATTCGATGATCAGGTGAAGCGTCGACATGCCGCTGACCTGCAACGGAAACAGCAGGCCCTCGAGGCCGTTCGGGGTGACCATCGCGGCGATGGTCGCCGCGATGCCGAAGGACGCCCAGCCGGCAAGCATGGCGCCGCGCCGCGCTGCGGCCAGCACGGCCTCCAGCGCGAATGGCCCGATCAGGACCAGGCCGAGCAGGAAGCTGCCGTGCATGTTTGCCCACACAAGCATGATGACGGCGGCGGCAAGGGGCGGCGCGCGGCCGGCCTCGCTGGCGCGCATGAGCAGCAGCGTCCAGGCGGCGAGGATCGGCCAGGCGAGCAGGTGCGGGCGCGCCAGCACAAAGGGCGCCAGCACGATCGCCACCAGCAGCATCGCGATCAAGGCCCGCGTCGGCGGCAGCCAACGGCTGAATTCGCGTCCCAGAACGAGGCACAGGCCGGCCGCCGCGGCACTGGACAGCACGGCAAGCCCGGCCCAGCCGCCCGTCCGGAAGGCGAGTTGCATCGCCACCTCGGCGAGCCATTCATGGGTGACCCAGGGTGCTCCCGGCCGCGTGAAGCTGAACGGGTCGGTGACCGGCACGGTGCCCGTGGCCAGAATCAGCCGGCCGGTGGCGAGGTGCCAGCCGGTATCGCCGTCGTGGAACAACTGCTGCTGGAAACACAGACCAGCGAAAACGATGGCGGCGAACGCCGCGGGCACGATCATCGGCGGCGCGGACGGCATGCCGTCCGGCGTCGCGCCGTGTATGGAATCCTCCGCCTGCAACGCCGACCTCAATGCGGGGCGTTGCCACCGGCCAGGCTGGCGGCCACCATTGCCGCAAGACGGCGGACATCGCCGACATAGGTCGCCTCGTCCAGCCCGGCGTGCTTCAGGCCATTGGCGGCGTTGGCGACCAGACGGGCGGTGGCTTCGGCATCGGCGTCCCCGGCGGCGCCGAGGCGGTCGGCGACCAGCCTGGCAAAGCGGACGGCGACATCGCGGTGCAGGTCGCCGGCGAGCGCTTCCGCCTCGGCGAGGATCTCGGCGGCGTGTGGGGTTGCGGCGAACAGCTGATGGATCGGCAGGTCCTTGGCGAGGATCGCCGCGGCCAGGCCCTCGCCGGGCGCCATGCCGTCGGGCCAGGCCGCCTCGGCACCCGACATCGCGCCCGACAACAGCACGTCGATCAGGGCGCGGAACACCGCCACCTTGTTGGCAAAGACGAGGTAGAGCGACGGTCGCGAGACCCCGGCCTCGGCGGCGATGTCGGCCATGGCGGTGCGCCGGTAGCCGAAGCGCGAGAATGCCTTGAGCGCGGCGGCCACTACCGCATAACGGCGCTCGACATCGGTTGACAGTTCAGACGCCATTTGTCATCCTGATACCAGACGCTGGGAGGTGTCGCCAGCGTGAAATTTCGGGGGTGAATATGTCCAAGGGCGTGGTGCTCGTTACGGGCGCATCCGGTTATATCGCCGGTTTCATCATTAAACAGCTTTTAACTGACGGCTGGACAGTGCGCGGCACGATCCGCAATCTCGCCCGCGCCGATGCCGTGCGAGCCTCGCTCGGCGCGCCCGACCTGCAGCTGTTCGCCGCCGACCTGTCGCGCGACGACGGCTGGGAAGAGGCCGTCGCCGGCTGCGACTATGTCCAGCATATCGCCTCGCCGATCCCCGATCGCGAGCCGAAGGACGAGCAGGACCTGATCCGCCCGGCGCGTGAGGGTGCCCTCCGCGCGCTCGCCGCGGCCAAGGGCGCCGGGGTCAAGCGGGTCGTCATGACGTCGTCGATGGCAGCGATCGCCTATGGCCATCCGGAGCCGCGGCCGGTGTTCGACGAAAGCCATTGGACCGACCCGACCAACCCCGACACTTATGCCTATATCCGGTCGAAGACCTTTGCCGAGCGGGCGGCGCGCGACTTTATGGCGCGCTATGGCATCGGCATGGAGTTCGTCACCATCAACCCGTCGGCGGTGCTGGGGCCGGTGCTCGGCGGCGACTTTTCGCCCTCGCTGGAGGTGGTGAAGAAGCTCCTCGACGGTGCCCTGCCGGGCCTGCCGCGGCTGGGTTTCGCCGTGGTCGATGTCCGCGACGTCGCCGACCTGCATGTTCGCGCCATGACCGCGCCGGGCATGAACAACGAGCGCTTCATCGCCGCCGGCAAGTTCATGTGGATGCGTGACGTCGCCGACGTGCTGAAGATCCGGCTCGGCGACAAGGCCAAGCACGTCCCGACGCGCGGCCTGCCCGACTGGCTGCTGCGCATCGCGGCGCGATTCGACCCCACGGTCCGCATGGTCGTGCCCGAACTCGGCAAGGTCCGCGAATGCACCTCGGCACACGCCAGGGCCGTGCTCGGCTGGACACCGCGGCCGGAGGAAGAAACCATCGTCGACTGCGCGGAAAGCCTGATCGCCCACCATCTCGTGAAGGGCAGTTAGGGCCTCACGCGCACCAGTGGATGTCGATGTCCATGTCGAGGTCGGCGAGCAGCCGCCCGATCGGCAGGTTGCTCGCGGCGCCGTCCTTGATGGCCTTTTCGACGAGCTTGCGCTTGTCCTTGCCGGTCAGCACCAGCGTCACGACGCGGGCGGAGACCAGCGCCGACTTGGTCAGCGTGACCCGGTTGACCGGCATGTTGGCCGGCATCGGATCGGGGCGGACGCCCATGGCGCGGCGCACCTTGGGGCCGTTCAGCGCGCCGTCGTAATCGGGGCCGGGGAAGATCGACGCGACATGGCCGTCGGCGCCGACGCCGAGCCAGGCAAGGTCGAGCGGCCATTCGAGATCGGCGAGGCGCTCGTCGGCCGCGCGGCCTGCCGCCTGGGGATCGGTCTCGCCGGCGCTGAGCGGCACGACCCGCGCCTTTTTCGGCAGGAACATGCGGGCCAGCATGCCGACGTTGGAACGCGGGTCGGTCGGTGCCACCAGCCGGTCGTCGGTCGGCACGATCGTCACGTCGGCCCATTCGAGCTTGCGCGCGGCGAGCAGCTCCAGCGCCGGCTTCGGCGTCTCGCCGCCCGGGAAGGCCACGATGGCGCGGCCGCGCGCCTCCAGAGCCTGTTCGACGATGAAGCCGACATCGCCGGCCACAGCCTCGGCGAGTTCGTCGGCATCGTCATAGTCCCACCATTCGGCGTCGATCATCTTTGGCTCCGGAAATTTGAAGGGCGCGCTTTGGCACAGATGGGCGAGGAGGTCACCCCTCTCCCGCTTGCGGAGAGGCGACTCACGCGCCAGCGCGGCGGGTGAGGGTGCTGCCTCGCACAGACGCCAGGACACCACCCTCACCCGGGTCGGCTTCGCCGTCTCTCGCCTCTCCCGCAGGCGGGAGAGGGTATCAGTCGGTGAGTTCGTTCCAGGCGTCCTTGAGCTTGTCGAAGAACCCGGACTGGCGGGGGTTGTTCTTGCCGCCCTCTTCTGCCTCCAGCGTCTGGAATTCCTCCAGCAGCTCGCGCTGGCGCTTGGTCAGCTTGACCGGCGTCTCGACCTCGACCTGGACAACCAGGTCGCCAAAGCCGCCACCGGCGGCGCCGCCGTTCAGCGCCGGCATGCCGCGGCCGCGCACGCGGAATTGCTTGCCGGTCTGGGTGCCGTGCGGGATGCGGACGACGGCGGCCTCCTTGTCGAGAGCGGGAACCTCGATCTCGCCGCCAAGCGCTGCCGTGGTGAAGCAGATCGGCGCGACGGCGAACAGCGTGGTGCCCTCGCGCTTGAACAGCTTGTGCGCCTTCAGATGGACGAAGATGTACAGGTCGCCGGCCGGGCCGCCGCGCGATCCGGCCTCGCCTTCGCCGGCGACGCGGATGCGGGTGCCGTCATCGACGCCACGCGGCACGTTGACGTTCATCGTCTTCTGTTTTTCGACGCGGCCGGCGCCGTGGCAGGTGTCGCACGGGTCGGCGATGACCTGGCCGGTGCCCTGGCAGGCGGGGCAGGTCCGTTCGACGGCGAACAGGCCCTGGCGCATGGCGACGCGGCCCTGGCCGCCGCAGGTCGAGCAGGTGCGGGCCGAAGTGCCGGGCTTGGCGCCGCTGCCGGCGCAGGGCTCGCAGGCGGCGGCAACCTCGATGGTCAGCGTCGCTTCCTTGCCGGTGAACGCCTCCTCGAGCGTCATCTCGAGGTCGTAGCGCAGGTCCTGGCCGCGCGTCGCACCACCGCGGCCGCGCTGCTGGCGCCCACCGCCCATGAATTCGCCGAAAATGTTTTCGAAGATGTCGGAAAAGCCGCCGAAGTCCTGGGCGCCGCCGAAGCCACCGCCGCCGCCGCCTTGGCTGGTGAAAGCAGCATGGCCGTAGCGGTCGTACGCCGCGCGCTTCTGCGGGTCCTTCAGCACGTCATAGGCTTCGCTGATCGCCTTGAAGCGCTGCTCGGCTGCGGCGTCACCCGGGTTCTTGTCCGGGTGCCACTTCATCGCCAGCCGGCGATACGAGGATTTCAGCGTCGATTCATCGGCGCCGCGCTGGCATTCCAGCAGCTCGTAATAATCGATTTCGGTGCTCATCTTGCCAATCTGCTCCCCTCCCGGTTGACGAAGGCGTCGCCTTCGGCTGCGGGAGGGGCTGGAGTGGGGGAGCGCTTCGGAAAGCGCGATACCCCACCCTGACGGACTCCCCACCCCCGACCCCTCCCGCACGCGGGAGGGGAGTTAGATCACTTCTTGTCGTCCTCGACATCCGAGAATTCGGCGTCGACGACATTGTCGTCCTTCGGCGCTTCCGCCTCGGGCGATGCCGCCTTGGCTTGTTCGGCGGAATAGATCGCCTCGCCCAGCTTCATCGCGGCATTCGACAGCGTCGTCGTCTTCGTCGTCAGCGCGTCGGGGTCGCCGCCGTCGAGGATGCCCTTCAGGTCGGCAACCGCCGTCTCGATCTCGGCCTTCACATCGGCGCCGACCTTGTCACCATGTTCGGCGAGCTGGCGCTCGGTCGAATGGATCAGCGAGTCGGCCTGGTTACGGGCCTCGGCGACGGCGCGGCGCTTTTTGTCTTCCTCGGCGAACTTCTCGGCGTCCTTGACCATCTGCTCGATGTCGTCCTTGGACAGGCCACCCGACGGCTGGATGCGGATCTGCTGCTCCTTGCCGGTGCCCTTGTCCTTGGCATTGACGCTGACGAGGCCGTTGGCGTCGATGTCGAAGGTGACCTCGATCTGCGGGATGCCGCGCGGTGCCGCCGGAATGCCGACCAGGTCGAACTGGCCGAGCATCTTGTTGTCCGCCGCCATCTCGCGCTCACCCTGGAAGACGCGGATCGTCACGGCCGACTGGTTGTCGTCGGCGGTCGAATAGGTCTGCGACTTCTTGGTCGGGATCGTCGTGTTGCGGTCGATCATGCGGGTGAACACGCCGCCCAGCGTCTCGATGCCGAGGCTCAGCGGGGTGACATCGAGCAGCAGCACGTCCTTGACATCGCCCTGCAGCACGCCGGCCTGGATGGCGGCGCCCATGGCAACGACTTCATCGGGGTTGACCGAGGTGTTGGGCTCCTTGCCGAACAGTTCCTTCACGAACTGGCGGACGCGCGGCATGCGGGTCATGCCGCCGACGAGGATGACTTCGTCGATGTCGCTGGCCTTGACGCCGGCTTCCTTGATCGCATCGAGGCACGGCTTGCGGGTGCGCTCGATGAGGTCGAGGACCAGCTTTTCGAGGTCGGTGCGGGTGATCGTCTTGACGAGGTGCTTCGGCCCCGTGGCGTCGGCCGTGATGAACGGCAAATTGACCTCGGTCGAGGCCGACGACGACAGCTCGATCTTGGCCTTTTCGGCGCCTTCCTTCAGGCGCTGCAGGGCCAGCTTGTCCTTGGTCAGGTCGATGCCTTCGGCCTTCTTGAAGTCCGACGACAGGAATTCGACCAGCTTGGCGTCGAAATCCTCACCGCCCAGGAAGGTATCGCCCGACGTCGACTTCACTTCGAAGACGCCATCACCCAGTTCAAGCACGGACACGTCGAAGGTGCCGCCGCCAAGGTCATAGACGGCGACGGTCTTGGCATCGTTGCGCTTGTCGAGGCCATAGGCCAGCGCCGCGGCGGTCGGCTCGTTGATGATGCGCAGAACTTCGAGGCCGGCGATCTTGCCGGCGTCCTTGGTGGCCTGGCGCTGGGCGTCGTTGAAGTAGGCAGGCACGGTGATGACGGCCTGGGTGACGGTCTCGCCCAAATACGCCTCGGCGGTTTCCTTCATCTTCTGAAGGATGAAGGCGGAAACCTGCGAGGGCGAATAATCCTGGCCGCCGGCCTGAACCCAGGCGTCGCCATTGCCGCCCTTGACGATCTTGTACGGAACGAGCGCCATGTCCTTCTGGGTCATCGGATCGTTGAAGCCGCGACCGATCAGGCGCTTGACCGCGAATACGGTATTCTCGGGATTGGTCACCGCCTGGCGCTTGGCCGGCTGGCCGACGAGGCGCTCCCCATCCTTGGTGAAGGCGACCTGCGACGGCGTCGTGCGCGCGCCTTCGGCATTCTCCACGACCTTGGGGGCCGACCCTTCCATGACCGCGACGCAGCTGTTGGTGGTGCCGAGGTCGATACCGATGACTTTTGCCATGATGTTCGTTCCGTCCTTTGTTCGGGCCCGTGCGATGGCACCCCGAAGCGGCGCCGTCCATCGTCCCTGGTGTTGATGCCCTGCTGTCAAATAATGGCCGTGCAGGCCCGTTCAATAGTGGTGGCGCATTTAGGTATGCGGAGATTGTAACGCAAGCCGATGACATCGGCCGGCGGGCTTCCTAAATGCCAGGCCGAAACGCTCCTCGATCACAAAGGCCCGTCCATGCGCACCCCCATCGCCTATGCCCTGCTGGCCTTTGCCGCTCCCGGCCTTGCGGCACCGGCCCGGCAGGCGACGACGACGGCGCCGGTGAAGGAAGCCTGGGACAAGACGGCACCACGCGCGACCGCGGCGACGGTGCGCCTCAACCCGGTGCCGGGGCGGCCATCGGCAGGGTATCTGACCATCACCGGCGGCGGCCAGCCCGACCGGCTGATCGGCGCGACGGCGCCCGGCGCGCGCATCGAGATGCACAGCATGACAATGGCCGGCGGGATCATGTCGATGGCCAAGCTCGACGCCGTGCCGGTGCCGGCCGGGGCGGCGGTGAGTTTTGCGCCCGGCGGCAATCACCTGATGATCTTTGGCCTGTCCGCCCCGATCAAGACGCTGCCGATCACGCTGGCGTTCGGCAGCGGGAAAAAGGTGACCGTGACCGCCAAGGTCCAGCCTGTCGGCGATGCGGCTCATGCCGGACACTAGGGTCAGGACCTGTTAAATCCATGGCCCGTCATGAGGCAGAGCGGCAAAATGGCTAGGAGAGCGTGCGCAGGCGGGGCTTCGCCCCCGGCAAGCGCGTTCGACGACGCCATTTTGCCACTCTGCCTCACCCAACGGGCGCTTCGAGGCAGCCCGCCACAGCGCTCGCTTCGCTTGGACGCACCTGAAAGGTGCGCCACTGCGCTCACTCACTCGTGGTGGGCTGCCTCGAAGCGTGCCGGGCCATGGATTTAGCAGGTCCTGACCCTCGGCCGCGCATTCGGCCGCTGACGGCGGCCGAACGCGCGCTGGCGGCATCGGTATTCGGCAACAGCCTCGATCTCGACGCCGTCACCATCCGCAATGCAAAATTCTGGATGTTTCACCCCTGGTGGGTGACGATGGCGCCCGACGGCCATATTTGGTGCCACCCCAACGGCTATAACTGGTGTGCCGACTATGCCGCCCAGCCGCTCGGCATGCGGGCGCATTTCATCCACGAGATGACTCATGTCTGGCAGCGCCAGCAGGGGGTTAACCTGATCCTGCGGCGGCCGCCGCTGGCGCGGTACGGCTATGTGCTGGCGCCGGGCAAGCCGTTCCGCCGCTATGGCATCGAGCAGCAGGCCTGCATCGTCGCCGATGCCTATTGCTTGCGCGAAGGGGCTCGGCTGCCGGGCAAGGCGCTGCCCGACTATGCCGCGCTGCTGCCGTTCGGGACCTGGACCTAGGCAGCGATGCGCGCGACGGCCGTCCGGCGGCGGCGCTGCATGGCGCCGACGAGGCCGAAGCCGGCGATCAGCAACGCCCAGCTGGCAGGTTCCGGCACGACGGCGGCGGAGATCGTGTCGAGGCGGTAGCCCTGGCCGAAGTCGCCGTTGAATAGCACATCGCCGCCGGCGCGGGTGGTCAGCACATATTGCTGGAAGCGGCTGAGCGGCGTGTTGAAGGTCAGCGCCGAGGTGCCGCCGACATTGGCGGAGATGGTGCCGGTGTTGACGGCGGTGGCAAGGCCGTCGAGGCCGCCGGCGATGGTGCCGCCGAAGCCGAGAGACACCAGAGCGCCACCGGCGCCGACGCCGTAAAGCTGCATCGTGTCATTGAGATCGACCACCGACAGCCTGATGCCGGTCAGGCTGAGCAGCCGATCCGAGGTGATGATGAAGGCTTCGCGCGGCTGGCCCGACGTGGCGTTGGTATCGAGCTGGGTGTTGGCACCGCCGACGACGCCGATGCTCGACGAAATCCGATCGATGGTGCGCAGCGTCGACAGCTGGGAGATGTTGGTCAGCGTCGATGGCGCCGCGGTGAAGCCACGGGCCACGACGGTCAGCGTCGCTTCGCCGGCGACGGTCTTCGTCAACGACGCCAGCGTGGCGTTGGCGCCACCGAAGGTCCAAGTAGCCGCCGTGGCGGGGCTGGCGATAATCGGCAGGGCGACGGCAAGCGCGGCGAGAAGGCGGGACATGAATGGTTTCCTCAGGCGAAGTAACGGTCGGTTGTTACCGACTCGTAACCAAAGCCTGTGATAAACGCAATCCTAACATATGGTAAACGCGCACCGTCCGGCGGTTTATGCTCGGCGCTCGCCGGCCCGTCAGGGCGGCGTCACCTCCACCAGCAGCTTGCCGAAATTGCCGCCGGTATAAAGGTCCTTCACCGCGGTGGCGGCATTCTCCAGCCCGGGGCGGATGTCCTGCCGGGTCTTCAGCCTGCCCTCCAGCATCCAGCCGAGCATCGCCTGGCCGGATTCGGCGAAACGGCTGGCGAAATCGGTGACGATGAAACCGCGGATGGTCAGCCGGCGCATCAGGATCATCGTCCAGAACCCCGGCGGCTCCGATGCCTCGGTGGCGTTGTAGCTGCTGATCATGCCGCACAGCGCGACGCGGCCGAACAGCTTCATGCGCTTCAGCACCTGCACCATGATGTCGCCGCCGACATGTTCGAAATTGATGTCGATGCCATCGGGCGCCAGCCGGTCGAGCTCGGCGCCGACGTCCTGCGATTTATAGTCGATGCAGGCATCGAAGCCGAGTTCGTCGACGACATAGTCGCATTTCGCCTTGCCGCCGGCGATGCCGATGACGCGCAGTCCCTTGATCTTGCCGATCTGCCCGACGATCTGCCCGACGCCGCCGGCCGCGGCCGACACCACCAGCGTCTCGCCCGGCTTGGGCTGGCCGATGTCCATCAGCCCGAAATAGGCGGTCGGGCCGACGAGGCCGAGCGTGCCGAAGGCAGCGGCCAGGGGCACGCCCGGAATCTCCGGCAGCCGGCTCAGCCCGGTGCCGTCGGTGACCATCACATCGGCCCATTCGCCAAGGCCGGCATAAAGGTCGCCAGGGTTGACCCCGTCCTTGCGGCTTTCGACGACGCGACCGCAGACGCCGCCGCGCATCGGGGCGCCGACCTCGACCGGCGGCATGTACTGTTCCTGGTCGCTCATCCAGATGCGGTTGGTCGGATCGAGCGACAGATAGGTGACGCGCAGCGAAAACTGGCCGTCGGCCAGCGCCGGCAGCGCCTCCGCGCCGTAAACCAGGTCGCCGTCGGCGATATCGCCGACCGGGCGCCGCGCCAGCCGCCAGACATTACGATCCGTCATGTCGTCTCTCCCCTCAGTACCCGGTCCAGCCAGGCGTCGACGGCCTTGCCGGCCACCGGCTCGTCCAGAGTCGGAGCATGGCCGACGCCGGGCACGTTCACCACTGTCATCTCCGGCAGTCGCCGCGCCATCTCGGCCTGCGTCTCCCGGCTCAGCACATCCGACAAGGCGCCGCGCAGGCTGAGCACCGGCACGCCCTGCAGCGCGTCGAAGGCGGTCCACAGGTCGGCGCCGGCATCGCCATTGGGCAGGCGGAACGCCTCGGCGATGCGTGGGTCGTAATCGAAGACGATGCGCCCCGCCGGGTTCAACTTGCACAGCCGCTTGGCAAAGCCCAGCCAGTCGCGCAGCGTCCAGCCGGGATAGATGTCGGCATTGCGCGCCGCCAGGTCGCGCGCCGCATGGACCCAGGTCGGCCAGTTGGCCTGGCGCCCGACATTGGCGCGCATCCGGCGCAGCCCGTCGGGCTCGATGACCGGGCCGATGTCGTTGAGGATGGCGCCGGCGATGCGGGCGCGATGGCCGATGGTCAGCAGCATCGCCAGCACGCCGCCGACCGACGATCCGATGGCGATGAAGCGATCGATGCCGGCCGCGGCGATCAACAGGCCGAGATCATGGAGGTAGGACAGCGGCACATAGCTGAGCGAATCGCGCGGCCAGGCCGAATCGCCGCGGCCACGCAGGTCGACGGCGATGACGCGCCAGCGGCCGCCATGGCGCGCGCCGAGCGCTTCGAAATCGGCGGTGGTGCGGGTGAGGCCCGGGATGCACAGCAGCGCCGGGCGATCGGCGGGCACGTCGGGGCCGGCGGGCAGCTCGCGCCAGTGCAGCCGCAGGCCGTCATCGGACCAGTAATAGCCGTCGATCCATTCGGGGGCGGTCGCGGGCGATGTTGCTGTCCGGCCCAACACGCGCCTCCCGCCCGCTCGAGTGATGTTTTGACTCAGACTCAGCTGGCGCGCTATAAGCATGCCTCCCGGGGGGGATAAGGAAGATCATCGGCAGTGGCAACGCGCGCAATCGATTCACGCATCGTTGATTCAGGCAAGGCCGGGAAGGCCGGCACCCGCGCCGACACGCGCATCGACGCTCGTGCCCGGCGCTACGATCCCGCCGAAACCAAGCAGCGCGTGCTGACCGCCGCCAACATGCTGTTCTCGACCAAGGGATTTTCCGCCACCGGCACCGCCGACATCGCTCGGGAAGCCGATGTCTCGGAAGGGTCGATCTTCTATCATTTCGGCTCCAAGAAGGCGCTGCTCGCCGAACTGGGTGCCCGCTATGGCCAGACCATGATCGAGGCAATGCAGGGCGACGACAAGCTGGAGGACCTGGAACCCGGCATCATCATCCCCCGCGTGTTCGAATTCTGCCGCACCAGCAATTTGTGGGAAGGCATCACCGGCAGCGAGTGCGAAGTCGGCAAGCCGGCGATGGTCAAGAACCCGGAGGCGGAGCCGTTCTACCACGCCGCCAAGGCGACGACGACCGAATGGATCCACCGCCAGATGACCCTCGCCATGGCCAGGCGCGGCATTACGGACGTTGATATCGAGATTGCCGCCTCGTTCACCCACCATATCGTCGGCGACGCGATCGAGCGTATCCTGACCGCGACGTCCCCCGAGGACGCCGCCCGGGTCGAGCGCGAGACCGTCCGCTTCGTCCGCGCCGCCTGCAACTATCCCACGGCCTGACCGTTCGTCCCGGGTGAGCGAATTCCACCCGGCGACGACGATTCTCGAGCTCGGTCCCGAATTCTACGATCCCGTTCGCCCGGCCGCCTTTCCGCAGACCATCCTGCGCTTCCGCAACGATCGCGCCGCGGCGGAGATCGGCCTCGACGGGCTGTCCGACGCCGAGTGGCTGGCGCATTTCGGGCGGTTCCAGCCGCTGCCCGGCAGCCTCGAAACGCCGCTGGCGCTGCGCTATCACGGCCACCAGTTCCGCACCTATAATCCCGATCTCGGTGACGGCCGCGGCTTCCTGTTTGCCCAAGGCTTCGACGATCGCGGCCGGCTGATGGACCTCGGCACCAAGGGTAGCGGCCAGACGCCGTGGAGCCGCGCCGGCGACGGCCGCCTGACGCTGAAGGGCGCCGTCCGCGAAATCCTCGCCACCGAAATGCTGGAGGCGCTCGGCCTCCTGACATCCCGGACATTTTCCGTCATCGAGACAGGGGAGGAACTGCAGCGGAGCGACGAACCCTCGCCCACCCGCGGCGCCGTGCTCGTCCGGCTCAATCACAGCCATGTCCGCTACGGCAGTTTCCAGCGCCAGGCCTATCTCCAGGATGCCGACGCCCTCAACCGGCTGGTCGGCTATGCGCTGCGCCATTTCGCGCCGGACGCCAGCGGCCCCTCGCCGGCGGCGGCGCTGCTCGATCATGTCGTCACCACCGGCAGCCGGCTGGCGGCGCAGTTCATGGTGGCGGGCTTCGTCCATGGCGTGCTCAACACCGACAATATCAACATAACCGGCGAATCCTTCGACTATGGCCCCTGGCGCTTCGCCCCGGCGTGGGACCCCGATTTCACCGCCGCCTATTTCGACCATCACGGCCTCTACAGCTTCGGCCGCCAGGCCGAGGCGCTGCAGTGGAACGCCTTTCAACTCGCCGGCGCCCTCCGCCTGATCGCCCCGCTGGAGGAACTGCGCCCGGCGCTGGAGGCCTTCCCCGATCGCTACCAGGCGGCGCTGGTCACCGCGATGCTCGCCCGCCTCGGCGTCGCCTCCGGTCCCGACGACACCGGCCTTGTCCGCGCCATCGAAACCGCGCTGACCACCAGCCGTATGAACCCCGATCGCTTCTGGTTCGACTGGCGCGGCGGCACCCGACGCGGCGCCTCACCCGCCGATGCCATCTATGACGGCGACGCCTTTGCCGCCTTCCGCGCCATCGTCCCCGCCTATGCCGGCCCCCCGCCGAGCCACGAATACTGGTCCGACGCCGAACCCTGCACGATGCTCATCGACGAGGTCGAGGCGATCTGGGCCCCGATCGCCGCCGCCGACGACTGGAGCGCGCTGCACGCCAAGATCGCCGCCATCCGCCGCATGGGCGAAGCCCATTCAACGTCTTAGGGGCTAGCGCGGCAGCATCGCCCCCATCTGCCGCCCGCCAAAGATATGGACGTGCAGGTGCGGCACCTCCTGATGGGCATGGACCCCGGCATTGGCGAGCAGCCGATAGCCCGGCTCCTCCAGCCCCAGGTCGCGCGCCACCTGGCCGACGGCGCGCACGAACCCGGCGATCTCCGCGTCCGTGGCCCTGGCCGAAAAATCCGCCCAGCTGATATAAGGTCCGCGGGGGATCACCAGCACATGCACCGGCGCCTGCGGATTGATGTCGTGGAACGCCACGGCAAACGCGTCCTCGTAAATACGCTGCGACGGAATCTCGCCGCGCAAGATGCGGGCAAAGATGTTGCCGTCGTCATAATCCCCGGTCGCCGCCACTGGCATCGCCTCGCCCCTTTTGCCGTCCAGCCTTCGCCGCAAATCCAACGAAAGTCTCGAAAGTCACTCACTTCGCACTGTCGGCCGTTGCAAGATATATCTTGGAACCCGGCGACTCGCTGATCGAAAAAAACCTATCCGAAAACAGGCGTGTAGGACAGGGGAGGGCGCGGACGAGGGGTTGGCGAAGGGCCTCCGACGGCCGGGCCTGAGGCCGGCGATAGCGCATCCCGCAGCCTGCTTTGGGCCTCGTCACTTATAATCATACAATTCTTTGTCGTTACTCAGCCTAAGCATGTAAAACAGCCCGACATGGCGGCTGCGATCGCTATGTAGGCCATGGCCCGCGCCACTCGTTAGGGCATGACGCGGGCTTTTGCGCTTAAGCCTATCGGGCTTTCGTCGCTCACCCGACAATGTCTTCTTCGGCCCAAGTGCTGGGCTCGGCAGCGGCGTCAGCTAAAATCTCTTTGTCCATCTCCAGTTTCTTTAGCAGTCGGTCGATCTCGGCCTCGCCAACCGGACCCGAAACGATCACTCGATAGCTCGCATGCTTTGAGAGCATCCCCGACTGAAGAACACGTTCATGCACGCCCATGGCTAATCCTGTATGCTCGGCCACCTCCTGGGCAGACGGTTCAACTTTCGGCTTTGTCCAGCCCGAAAAGGGCATAACTTGGTTCATCATATCATTCAGGGACGGATTGAAGCCTTGCTTGGGGCCGTCCGCCACCTCTTCCGAGTGAGCGAAATTATACGCCGCTGCTTGCGCGTTTACAAGCTCCTTGCTGTCGAGATATACCTTCAATAACTTATCCGCAGCGTCATCCCGAAAGTTGGACTTGATCAGATGCCAACGCAAAGTGTCCGGGCTTGCCTCCCCCTTTGCCCGCAACAGGGCAAAAGCAGACGGCCCCTCAAAAGCGCGCACAAGAGCCTCTGAGCGGTCGGGGTTATCGAGAGGCGCATTCAAAATCGTGATCGCGTCCTCGCTGACACGCACGTCATCGCCACGCCCGTCAATTAGCCCGTATGCACGCAAGGCGGCCAATATGCCCAGCGAACGACCATTGATGCTAGTGTAGCCCAGCGGCTTAAGCGCTGAGAGGCGGGGCATTTTTGACCGCCCCTCCTTTTGGTAAACGAGCCGGATGTTGTCGATCGCTTCCGCGAGCGAGATTTGCGGAAAGTTCGGACTGCGGTCTGCCATGTGCCACCTCCTGTTGACAGGGGACATCTAGAGCGTCTGGATAGAAACGTCAACGCGTCTGGAATAATCCACTTGTTCCAATCGCCGGTTTGAATTATTACCGACTTGTTAGCCATGGAGGAACCAGTGCCGCCACCTTCTAGATAGCCCGCGCGCCGCGAGACACTGACTTGCGCGTTGGGAAATGCCTGAGGGTCAGGCCGGATCGAGAGAGGTAGGACTCTCATCGACCCGGTGGGCAAAACCCATTTTGGACACTCTGTGCCCCCGTGGTGGAAAGCAGACACGCCGAACTACGCGCTCGGTGGGCTACGGCCAGTGCCGGTGCAACCGGTCGGGGGCACATTTTTCTAGCATATCAGGCAGCAGGAGTGAAGATTTATGTCAGTTCGAATTAGAGAGCGCGACCTTATCATCCCGGCCCTTCGCGCAGCAGAAGCGGCGGGGGGTGAAATCACCACCACGCGCCTGATCGAAATCCTGACCGACGAGTTCGCCCCGGACGGCCAAGACGCCGAAATCCTTGAAGGCCGCCAAGACAGCTACTTTAGCCAGAAAGTGCGGAACCTAATTTCACACCGTACAACTGGCACAAGTATGTTCACGAAAGGATACGCACAATACCACGAGCACGGCGAGTCGATTAGCATCACCGATCTAGGTCGGGGGTTCCTGGCTCAGGTGCCGGACGAATAACGGGCCTTGTAGCCCGGCTTGAACCACTTAAGTTCGGTATTGCTTGGAGCGTCCTTGTCCCAAACAAACCACGCATAAGCTGTCGTTCCGCTACCCTGCTGTACAGCGCCAGCAGGGTAGAAGGTTATCCGCTCGCTAAAGACCCACACACGCGACGGAGGCGCATCGGTGAAGATCGTCCGCTGGCGGTTGGAACCTTCCAAGAATGCAAGCCGAAGCAGAAGCGCGAATTTGCGGTTCGCCGCCTTCAAGCCGGAACGAACAAAGCCTTCCGCCGCATTGTAGGGAGGGTTTGTAACAACGTTGTCGGATCGGCGGGCGGTGTCCAGAAAATCCATGCCCGCTTCGCCGTAGCCGCGATCGTAGAGATCGGAACTGACCACCGGTTGTCCCGTCACTTCAAGAACGTCCGACATTGCGCCGTTACCGCAAGCGCTTTCCCAAATCTCACCTTTGAAGGACTCGTTGTCGATCAGGGCGTGCGTTGCCCAAGATGGCGTAGGGAAGAAATCCGGGCCGCCTAAATCGGCAAATCGCTTCATAGTCGGCTTAAACCCGCCGCTGAGGTTATATGTGCTGTCCATGAATAATATCTAATCGAATCAGCAGTTTAGTCAACAGCAGTTAAGTGACTCAATATGCTGGTGGTTTGCCTTGTCAATCAGGCGATAACGTCATTGTAGGTCACCCATTTGCCAATCCCCGCGGTTATCACGTCAGCCTGGCGCTGCCCGTCACGCTCTTTCCGAGCGTTCCAGCAGCGATTGCGCTCCGCAAGATAGCGCGCCATGTGGCGTTTTCCATCATGGCGGTTTCGCTCGAACGTAAGTGGCCCCAAACGATCGTTGCCGGCGACCGAGTTGAACGGCCTGCCTGTCGCCGAAGCTACTATTCTCCCCGAGAATTATACCGGCCGTAGAAAGATAGCGGTAAGTCGAGCGTGAAACAGTCGGGTCCGGGCCTCAGGTCCGGCCGCCGGAGGCGCTGCGGTCCCTTGACCCGTAACGCCGGCGGGCTTATCTGAACGTTACCGATCCCGTCCTGGCGATCGGCCTTTCCAGTCCCGCCATCGTCAGCCAAACCGCTCCGACAGCGCCCGGACTCCTTCAATGAAAAGACCCCCATGCATCTTCACGATCTGAAGCGCAAAACCCCCGCCGAGCTGGTGGTGATGGCCGAGGAAATCGGCATCGAGAACGCTTCGACGCTGCGCAAGCAGGATATCATCTTCGCCATTCTGAAGGCGACCGCCGAGGCGGGCAATGAAATCACCGGCACCGGCACCATCGAGGTCATGCCCGACGGCTTTGGCTTCCTGCGCTCGGCCGACAGCAACTATCTCGCCGGGCCCGACGACGTCTATGTGACGCCGCAGCTGGTGCGCAAGTTCGGGCTTCGCACCGGCGACACGGTCGAGGGCGAGATTCGCAGTCCCAAGGATGGCGAGCGCTATTTCGGCCTGGTGCGCATCACCGCGATCAATTTCGACGATCCGGACGTCGTTCGTCACCGTGTCAACTTCGACAATCTGACGCCGCTGTATCCGGATGAAAAGCTCAACCTCGACAACAACGACCCGACGATCAAGGACAAGACCGGCCGGATCATCGATATCGTCGCACCGCTCGGCAAGGGCCAGCGCTGCCTGATCGTGGCGCCGCCGCGGGTCGGCAAGACGATGATGATGCAGAACATCGCGCGGTCGATTTCTGCCAATCATCCCGAAATCTTCCTGATCGTGCTGCTGATCGACGAGCGGCCCGAGGAAGTCACCGACATGCAGCGCACGGTGAAGGGGGAGGTGATTTCCTCGACCTTTGACGAGCCCGCCACCCGCCACGTCCAGATCGCCGAGATGGTCATCGAAAAGGCCAAGCGGCTGGTCGAGCACAAGCGCGACGTCGTCATCCTGCTCGACAACATCACCCGCCTCGGCCGTGCCTACAACACCGTGGTGCCTTCGTCGGGCAAGGTGCTGACCGGCGGTGTCGACGCCAATGCGCTGCAGCGGCCCAAGCGCTTTTTCGGTGCGGCGCGCAACATCGAGGAAGGCGGCTCGCTGACCATCATCTCGACGGCGCTGATCGATACCGGCAGCCGCATGGACGAGGTGATTTTCGAAGAGTTCAAGGGCACCGGCAACAGCGAAATCGTGCTGGACCGCAAGATCGCCGACAAGCGCGTGTTCCCGGCCATCGATATCGGCAAGTCGGGCACCCGCAAGGAAGAACTGCTGGTCGACAAGGCAACATTGTCCAAGATGTGGGTTTTGCGCCGTATTCTCATGCAGATGGGCACTGTCGATGCGGTCGAGTTCCTTATCGACAAAATGAAGGACTCCGTAACGAACAGGGATTTCTTCGACGCGATGAACCACTGATATTTGGATAAAGGCCGCGCGCGGCGCAGGCGGCGCGTGGTTTTCAATTCCCAGCCCGGCGAAACGCCGTTAGTGTGGCGGTGCCCCGGCCTTCACAGTATTGGGAATTTGCGTGCGAGTTATTGTCCAGATCCCCTGTTTCAATGAGGAACTGACGCTGCCAGCGACACTGGCAGCGATACCGCGCCGCATGCCGGGCGTCAGTTCGGTGGAGATCTTCGTTATCGATGACGGCTCGACCGACGGCACCGTCGAGGTGGCGCGCGCCCATGGTGTCGAACACATCCTCGTCAACAAGGCCAACATGGGATTGGGGGCGAGTTTCCGCCGCGGCCTCGATGTCTGCCTGCGGCTCGGCGCCGACATCATCGTCACGACCGACGGCGACAACCAGTATGAGGGCGCCGACATGCCCAAGCTGATAGCGCCCATCGTCGCGGGCGAATACGACATCGTCGTCGGCGACCGCGAAACCGACAAGATTCCGCATTTTTCGCCGATGAAACGCCGGTTCCAGCGTTGGGGCAGCGTCGTTGCCGGGCGGTTCGCGCGCATCGAGGTGCGCGACGCCGTCAGCGGCTATCGCGCCATCTCGCGCGATGCGGCGCTGCGGCTCAACATCATGACCAGCTACAGCTTTTCGGTCGACATGCTGGTCCAGGCCGGGCGCAAGAACATGGCGGTCGGCTGGGTGCCGATCCGCACCAACGAAAAGACCCGCGATTCGCGGCTGTTCAAGAGCATGTGGACATTCATCGGTCGTCAGGGCACGACGATGATGCGCATGTACGCGATGTACAAGCCGTTGCGGGCGTTCCTGGCGCTGGGGCTGCTGTTCCTCGCCATCGGCCTCGTGCCGCTGGTGCGCTTCCTGATCCTGTTCATGATCGGCCAAGGCGAGGGCAAGATTCAGTCGGTCGTACTCGGCGGCATCTTCCTCGTCATCGGCATCGTGACGGTGCTGATGGGGCTGATCGCCGACCTAATCGGCAAGAACCGGCAATTGCTCGAGGTGACGCTCGAAAAGATGCGGCGTATCGAACTCGACCAGCATGGTTTCCATTCGATGCTGGTCGCCGATCGCGATTTCGGCCGGTTGGGCGACGCCCTGCTGCGCCACGAAAAGCCTGTGACGACCCTGGAGGAGCGGCCATGACCGACGCCGCAGCACTGACGGCGGTCAACCGCACGTTCCACACCATCCAGCAGCCGATGCGGCTGCTGCCGAACTACTATGGCTGGACCTATGGGCATTTCGCGCGCTGGCTGCACGGCACGGTGGTGGAGCTTGGCTGTGGCGCCGGCTGGGGCCTGCCGTTCGTCGTCGACCACGCGACCCGCATCATCGCCGTCGATCATGACCCGGCGCTGCTGCAGGGCATTCGCGAGCGCAGGTTGCCAAAGGTCGAGACGTTGCAGGCCGACCTCATGTCGACCGACTGGCCCGAACTCGGCGCCACCCGCGCCGATGCCATCCTGATGATGGATGTGCTCGAACATTTCGCCGATGATCGCGCCTTTCTCGCCACGGCCGCCGGCTTCCTCAATCCGGGCGGCCACCTGCTGATCAAGGTGCCGGCCGACAGCAGCCGCTATTGCGCGATGGACAAGGCGTCGGGCCATTATCGCCGCTATGATGCCAGCCACTTGGCGGATCTTGCCGCGGCGACCGGCCTGGAGCTTGTCCACAGCGCCTCGATCAACCGGCTCGGCGGCCTCGCCTACCGGATGCGGAAGCGCCGCGAGACCAATTTCTCGCGCAGTTTTCCGCCGTGGCAGCTGCGAATGATCAATCTCGGCCTCGGTGTCGTCCGGCTGGCGGATTACCTGCCGCTGCCCGACGGGCTCAGCCTGATGGCCGTGATGCGGAAACCGGCAATCTGATGCGCAGTCGCAAGGGGCTGGGTGAATTCCTGCGCTATGGCATGCTGTCGGTGCTCAGCGCCGGCCTGTCGCTGGGCTTGCCGATCCTGCTGCACGAACGCTTCGGCGTCGAGCCGCGGCTGGCCGTCGCCATCGCCTTCGGGGTGGTGTTCGTCGTCAATTTCGTCTGCATGCGCCTGTTCGTGTTCCGCAATGCCGGCAGCGCATCGGCGGCGCTCGGTCGTTTCGCGATGACCAGCCTGATGTTTCGCGGCGCCGAATATCTGGCGTTCCTGGGGCTGTTCGCCCTTGGCCTGCGCTATTTCGTGGCGCAGTTCATCGTCATCGGCCTCGCCTTCGTCATCAAGTTCGTGACCATCCGGCGCTTCGTCTTCAAGGACGCACCCAGGGGCATCGCGTGACCACCCGTCGCTGGTTGGTGCCCCTGCTGGCCTTTGTCGTGCCGGCCATCGCCTATCTGGCGATCATCACGCGCGGCACCTTCGATCTCTTCGGGCCGGTCTATGCCTGGCAGGCGTACAATTACCTCGCGCTGGCGCTGGCAGACGGCCGCCAGGACATTCCCGCCGAAGCCATCGCCGCCGAGGGCGTGTATATCGGCGGCAAGGTCTACATGTATTACGGGATAATCCCGGCGCTGCTGCGGATTCCGCTGATGCCGTTCCTCGACCTGCGCGAAGTGCCCGTGTCGCGGCTGGTCAGCCTGTTCATGCTGCTGGTCGGCCAGTTCGCGATGCAATGGACGATCCTGCGCGTTGCCGCCGTCCATGGCCGCACCGCCTTCATCGACCGCTTTGTCACCGTCGCGCTCAGCATCATCCTCTGGTTCGGCTCCGCGGCGATGCTGCTGCTGCCCAACCCCGACCTGTACTACCAGCCTTATTCGGCCGCCCATATGGTGTCGTCGGTGTTCTTTGCCCTGCTCGTCTACGACCTGCTGGTCGTCGGCCGCGCCCCGCGCGGCGCGCGGCTGATGGCCTATGCCGTGCTCGCCGGCCTCGGGGTCTACACCCGGCAGACCTATGCCATCGGCCTGTATGCGGTGACGCTTGTGCTGTTGCTGCCCGATCTCGCCGAATGGCGCCGCGCCCGCGGGCCGGCGCTGGGCGCCGCCGTGCGCGCTGCCGTGCTGCCGCTGTTCATCATGTTCCTCGCCGGCTGCGGCTATCTGGCGCTGGCCTATGCGCGATCAGGCCATCTGACGACGGGCTGGTCGGTCGACGCTTGGGGGTTTTCGGCGATCGTGCCGCGCGACGCGCGGATGATCAGCCTCGACGAACAGCAGTTCTCCCCGGTCCGCATAATTCCCAATTTCGTCTATTTCATGGTCGGTGGCCCGCACTGGCGCGAGCCGCTGATCGAGGCGCTGGGCGGCGGCACGGTGCGCACCCTGTCGCACCCGTTCCGCTACCTCGTCTACACGCCGCTGGCCCTGCTGATCGCCGGCGCCGGCCTGTGGGCGCTGCTGCGTCGCCCGCCGGCGCCGGCGCGCACCATCCGGCTGGTCGGCGCCATGCTCGCCATTCCGGCGATGCTGCAACTCGCCTATGGGACTGTCTTTGTGCGCTACTCGTGCGAACTCTGGCCAGGACTCTGGTGGCTGATGCTGGTGGCGCTGCGCCAGATCGATCCGGCCGTCCTGTTCGGCCGCCGCCAGGCCGCCGGCATGGCGGCGATGGCGGCGCTGCTGCTGGTGTCGGCGGGCTATGTGGCCACCCGACCGGCGACATTCTGGTACACCAGCGGCAATTTCGAAGGCTCTCTATCCAATCCGCTTCCCGCTGTCCTGGCCGCCCGCGCCACCGCGCCCGGCAGCCGCGATCCGACTATCGCGCCGACCCGGGCTCGTGTCGGCTCCGGCGTCTGGATCGAGGCGGAGCAGCGCTACCGCTAACCGACTGCCGCCATCACCTCCGGCGAATTCCATTTCAGCGTGCCGGCCACGCGCCATAGCTCGCGGCCCTTTTCGTCGTACAGCACCGAAATCGGCAGGCCGCGCGCCTTCAACGCCTCGGCATAGCTGCCGGGCTGGTCGAGCATCGGCTGCAGCGTCCTGAACTTGCCAGGCTTGAAGAAGCCGTTGACCGCCTGCCAGCCCTCCATGTCCTGGCTGATCGGCAGGATGACGAGCTTGCCGGCCTTTGCCGCCGCCAGCGTGTCGAGCGCCGGCATCTCGGCGATGCACGGCGCGCACCAGGTCGCCCAGAGGTTGACCAGCACGCGCTTGCCGCGGAACGCCGCCATGCTGGTCTTCGCACCGGGCTTGCGCTCGAAGGCGACCGCGGGCGCCGGGGTGCCGGCAAAGCTGCGGTCGATGCTGTTGATCGGGGCGGCCTTCGCGGCGGTCGCGGTGGCCGCACTGGCGGCGCCGTACATCGCGCTCGCTTGCGGGGCCGCCGTGTTTCCCTTATCGCCGCCATCGCAGGCCGTGACGATCGTCATCGCCCCGCCGACCAGCAGGAGCCTCGCGATTTCGGATCCCATCGCTTCATCCAATCCTCTTTGGGGTGGCCGTTTCGGGGCGGGCCCGGCGGCGGTGATGCGTGAGATAAACGCCTCCATCGGCACCGACAAGCGGCTGTGGCAACAGGACCTCGCCGGCAGCCGCGCGCATGTCACGATGCTGGGCGCGCAAGGCATCGTCGAGGCCGGCGACGTCGCCGCCATCCTGGCGGGCCTCGACACCATCGCCGCCGAATACGCCCAGGACGGCGTGCCCGAGGATATCGCGCTCGAAGACATCCACATGACGGTGGAGACCCGACTTGCCGAACTGATCGGTCCCGCCGCCGGCCGGCTGCACACCGCGCGCTCGCGCAACGACCAGGTCGCCACCGATTTCCGGCTCTGGGTGCGCGGCGCCTGTGCGGAGATCGACGCCGGCCTCAAGGCACTGCTGACCGCGCTGCTGGCGCGGGCGGAGGAGCACGCCGCCACCATCATGCCGGGCTTCACCCATCTCCAGGTCGCGCAGCCGGTGACGCTCGGCCATCACCTGATGGCCTATGTCGCCATGGTGACGCGCGACCGCTCGCGCTTCGCCGATGCGGCGACGCGGATGAACGAATGCCCGCTGGGCGCGGCGGCGCTGGCCGGCACCGGCTTTGCCATCGATCGCCATGCCACCGCGGCCGCGCTGGGCTTTGCCCGGCCGACGGCGAACAGCCTCGATTCGGTGTCGGACCGCGATTTCGCGCTCGATTACCTGTCGGCGGCGGCGATGGCCGGGCTGCATCTGTCGCGGCTGGCGGAGGAAATCATCGTCTGGGCGTCGCAGCCCTATGGTTTCGTGACGCTGCCCGACGCCTGGTCGACGGGATCGTCGATCATGCCGCAAAAGCGCAACCCCGATGCCGCCGAGCTGGTGCGCGCCAAGTCGGGGGCACTGCTCGGCGCCTTCCAGCAGCTCGCCATCATCATGAAGGGCCTGCCGCTGGCCTATTCCAAGGACATGCAGGACGACAAGCCGCCGGTCTTTGCCGCCCATGACACCTTGACGCTTTGTGTCGTCGCGATGACCGGCATGGTCGAAAGCCTGACCTTCAACGCCGATCGCATGCGCGCCGCCGCTGCCAGCGGCTATTCGACCGCCACCGATCTCGCCGACTGGCTGGTCCGCGAGGCCGGCGTGCCGTTTCGCCAGGCGCACGACATCACCGGCCGTGCGGTGAAGGCGGCGGAGGCGCGCGGCGTCATGCTCGACGGGCTGTCGGATGCCGAGCTTGCCGCTATCGACGCGCGCATCACGCCGGCGGTGCGCGACGTGCTGTCGGTCGAGGCATCGGTCGCCAGCCGCACCAGCTTCGGCGGTACTGCGCCGGCCAACGTCCGTGCCGCCATCGCCGCGGCGAGGGAGATCCTGTGAAACGTCTTGCCCTCATCGCGCTGCTGCTGCTGCTCGCCGCCTGCGGCAAGCAGGGCGAGCTGACGCCGGTGCCGCCGCGCCCGGCACCGCTGCAGGCGGCCGAGACGGTCCGCCCCAAAACCCCCGCGGACATGTTGAAGCTGCCGACGCAATCGGCGCCGCAGCGCGTCGATGATCCGGTGCGCAACGCCGACCAGCGCCCCGACGATCGTTTCAACCTGCCGCCGCCGCAATAAGGCTTCCGCCATGGACCATTTCGACATTCGCGACGGCGTCATGCATGCCGAAGGCGTCAGCCTGGAAACGCTGGCGGCCGAGGTCGGCACGCCTTTCTACTGCTATTCGACGGCCACCATCGAACGCCATTACCGGGTCTTTGCCGATGCCGTGGCGGGGCTCGGCGACGGCAACCCGCTGGTGGCCTTTGCGGTCAAGGCCAATCCCAATTTGTCGGTGCTGGCGACGCTGGCGCGGATGGGCGCCGGCGCCGATGTCGTGTCGGGCGGCGAACTCGCCCGCGCGCTCGCCGCCGGGGTGCCGGCGAACCGCATCGTGTTTTCGGGCGTCGGCAAGCAGCCGCACGAGATGGCGGCGGGCATCGACGCCGGCATCCTGCAGTTCAACGTGGAGTCGGAGGCCGAGATCGGCATGCTGGCGGCGGTCGCGGCGACGCGCGGCGTGCGCGTCGACATGGCGATCCGCGTCAACCCCGCGGTCAACCCCGGCACCCATGCCAAGATTTCCACTGGTGGCCAGGACAGCAAGTTCGGCATCCCGATCGAGCGCTGCCACGCCGCCTTCGTGACCGCCGCCGGCCATGCCAGCCTCAACCCCATCGGCGTCGCCGCCCATATCGGCAGCCAGCTGACCGACCTGTCGCCGATCGAATCCTGCATCGGCCGCTTGGGCGAACTCGCCGCCGGGCTGCGCGCCGCCGGGCATCCCGTCGATCGCATCGATGTCGGCGGCGGGCTCGGCGTGCCCTATCGCGCCGACCAGCCGGCGCCGCCCGAACCGGCGGTCTATGCGGCAATGGTGGCGCGGGCCACTAAGGGCTGGAACTGCCGGCTGATGTTCGAGCCCGGCCGCATGATCGTCGGCAACGCCGGCGTGATGGTGGCGGGCGTCATCCTGGTCAAGGAAGGCACGACCAAGACCTTCGTCGTCACCGATGCCGGCATGAACGACCTCCTGCGCCCGTCGCTCTATGGCGCCTGGCACGACATCCGCGCGCTGCGGCCGGTTGCCGGGCGCATGACGGCGACGGTCGTCGGCCCGGTCTGCGAAAGCGGCGACACCTTTGCCGATGATCGCGAGATGGAGCCTGTCGGCGCCGGCGATCGCATCGCGTTCATGACCGCCGGCGCCTATGGCGCAACGATGGCCAGCACCTATAATTCGCGGCCGCTGGTGCCCGAGGTGATGGTCAGCGGTGACCGCTGGGCGATCGTGTCGGAACGCAACCAGCCGGCGGCGATGCTGGCGCTCGATGCGCTGGCGCCCTGGCTTTAACGCGGGCTGTGATGTTGCGGCGGTGAAACCGATAAGCGTTTGGCAGGTTTTTGTCGCCAGAGACGATCATCGACGTTGAACAAGGCTGACACATGACATTCAAACCGGTGAAGACCGCCGTATTCCCGGTCGGCGGCCAGGGTACGCGCTTCCTCCCTGCGACCAAGGCGGTACCCAAGGAACTGCTGCCTGTCGTCGACAAGCCGCTGCTGCAATATGCCGTCGATGAAGCGCTCGCCGCCGGCATCGAGCGGCTGGTGTTCGTGACGGCGCGCGGCAAGGGCGCGCTGGAAGAGTATTTCGACGTCGCCGGCGAACTCGTCGCCAGCCTGAAGGCCAAGGGCAAGACCGCCGAACTGGCGGTGCTGGAAACCACCCAGCTCGAGCCGGGCCGCATCGCCTATGTCCGCCAGCAGGAGCCGGCGGGCCTGGGCCATGCCGTCTGGTGCGCGCGCCACATCACCGGCGACGATGCCTTTGCCGTGCTGCTGCCCGATGAGCTGCTCTGGTCGCCCAAGGCGCCGGCGCTGGCCGAGATGCACGATGCCTATCAGCGGCTGGGCGGCAACATCATCTCGGTGCTCGAGGTGCCGGACGAACACACCAACCGCTATGGCATCGTCACGCCGGGCAAGGTCGACGGCAAGATCACCGAAGTGAAGGGGCTGGTCGAGAAACCCGCCGCCGGCACCGCGCCGTCGCGGCTCGCCGCCATCGGCCGCTACATCCTGCAGCCCGAAGTGATGCACATCCTGGCCGCCGGCAAGCGCGGTGCCGGCAACGAGATCCAGTTGACCGATGCGATGGCCGAGCTGATCGGCGTGCAGCCGTTCCATGCGCTGACGTTTACGGGCACCCGCTTCGATTGCGGCGACAAGGCCGGGCACATCACCGCCAATATCGCGCTGGCGCTGGAACGCGACGATGTCGGCCCGGCGGTGCGCGAATGGCTGCGGGCCAATCCGGCCTAGGCCATCGCCGCCGCTTGACCCGGTGGTGATGATCTCGTTAACGTAACGAACTTTACGCATCGGGGGATGACATGATCAGGTTCTTGCTGGCGGCCGGCACCATGTTTGCCGCGACGGTCGCCATGCCGGCGGCGGCGCAGACCTTCGGATCCTCGGCGCTGGCCACGTTCCGCAGCTGCAGCGCCACCGCCGCCACGGCGCTGTGCGACGGCACCGGCCCGGGCCAGGCGATCGTCACCCGCACCAACACCGGCGGCGCCAACGCGACGTCGAACAGCGACCTCACGCTGGGCAGCGGCTCCTATGCCCGCGGCAGCACCGCCTTCGGTGCCTTCGATCTGCCCGAACTGCGCGGGGAATCGCGCTCGGTCGCCAACGATCGGCTGAACATCAACATGCTGGCGTTCCAGACCTATCTCTACACCGGCCCCAGCGGTACGCCCTTCTCGCTCAGCGGCGATCTCCACATCGTCGATTCGAGCACCAATGCCACCGACGGCGCCCTCCCCGGCGGTGCCATCTACAGCCAGTATCTGGCGATCTGGGACAGTTCGGCGATCACCGGGCTGGTCACCGCCGACGACATCTTCAACAACGTCTTCTATGCGCCCTGCGGCACCCCCGGTGTGCTGGGCGTGGCAACCGGCGGCGGCCCGCTGCCCGGCGGCGAGACCAGCTTCAGCCTGACGACCGTCAGCTGCTCGGGGTCGCCGCTGCTGCTGACGACTGGCCAGCAGGTGCTGGCGGTGGCGGGCATGCAGCTGCCGGTCAATCGCGGCGGCTTTGCCGATTCGACCGGCACGTTCCTGACCCGCTTCGGCGACGACCTGACATCCGAACAGATCGCGACGATCCAGACCAATGTCGTCTCGGGCATCGTCCTCTACAATGCGACCATCCCCGAACCGGCCAGCTGGGCATTACTGATCGCCGGTTTCGGCCTCGTCGGCGGTGCGATGCGGCGCGTGCGGACGGCAGGCACGACCGCCTGACGGGCTCAGGCCATCGCCATATTGGGGATCGTCAGCCGCGAGTGCAGGCCCGATGCGTTCCAGTCGAGCTGCAGCCGGCCGTTCAGCTGCTTCGAAACGATCGTCTCGGCTATCGACAGGCCAAAGCCCGTGGTGGCCGGTGGCAATGTCGGCGGCCCGCCGGTTTCCGCGAAATCGATGGCCACGCCGTCGTGATCCGCGTGCCAGCGGATATCGAGCAAACCCGTCGGCGACGACAGCGAGCCATGCTTGACAGCATTCGACACGATCTCGTGAAGGACGAGCGCCACCGGCTGGACCTGCGGCACGTCGACGGCAACCTCGGGCCCGGAAATTTCGACACGGCCGGCCCCTGACGCCACCAGTTCGGAACGCAGCAGCACCTCGAGCGGCACCCGCTGCCAGTTGCCGACGGCAAGCAGCGTATGGGCATTGGCGAGCGCATGGACGCGGCCCTGAACCGCCGTCGCATAGTGCCGGGCATCGTCTGACCGGCTCAACCGCACGATGCCCTGGACCAGCGCCAGGGCATTCTTGGCGCGATGGTCGATCTCCTTCAGCAACAGCTGCTCGCTGCGTTCGAGATCGGCGGCCCGGCGACGGCTGGTGACATCGCACTGCGAGGCAAAGAAATAGATCAGCTTGCCGCTGTCGTCATGGATCGGGCTGATGTGCAACCGGTTCCAGAAAGCCGAGCCGTCCTTGCGATAGTTGAACATTTCCTCGGTGACGTCGATTTCGCGTGCCAGCGCATCGCGGATAATGGCGATCGATTCCGGCGACGTGTCGGGCCCCTGCATGAAGCGGCAGTTTCGGCCGATGATGTCCTCGGCGGTATAGCCGGTCAGCGCCAGAAAGGCCGGATTGGCGAGAATGATCGGATTGTCGGGCTGGTTGGGGTCGCTGATCACCATCGCCATATGGGAGCGTTCGACGGCGATCAGCGCGAGCCTCGCACGGTCGATGCCCCCCGGCGGCGCCTCCGCCATGTGATTGCTGTACCAAAGCGCCTCGGACACGCGAAAAAACTCCTCACTGTATTCCAAAGTACAAAAGCCGCATCGGGTCGCATCGTTGCGCGGATCGTTGTTGCGCTTGTTGAAATGTCCTTTCGGGCGCATCATTGCCGGCGTGAAGCTCGCGCTGTTCCTTGTGGGTGGATGCGCCGCACTTGCCGGCTGCGCGGCGCCGCAGCCGCTGGTGACGCTCGCCGGCACGCCGCCACCGCCGCTCTATGCCGTGGCCGGCGACGGGCCGGCGGCGGCCGAGCTCCAGCGCCAGCTGGGTGCCCGCGGGCTGTATGCAGCGGATGCCCCGACGATCATTCACGCCGGCTATGGCATCATGCCGCGCCGCGGCGGCGCCTGTACGGATGCCGAACCCGCCGGCGGCTGCCGGGCCTGGCATGACGTGCCGGCCACCGGCTGGGCCCCCTTTGCGCCGCCGCTGCGTCACCGCCTGACGCTGGTGGTCGACGGCGGCGCCCGCATCCAGGTCGTCCAGGCCGGCGGCCGGGACGACGCCCGGGTCATCCTGCCCGCGCTGGTCGGCCTGGCGCTGGCGCAGCTGCCAACCGCGGCACCCGCAAGATAAAGGTCGCGCCGGCGCCGGGCGCCGAGACGACGTCGATGCTGCCGCCATGGCTGGTGGCGACGCTGCGCACAAAGGCGAGGCCAAGGCCCACCCCATCCGCCTCGGGCCCGGCCCGGAACCGCCCGAACAACCGCGCCTGCACATCGGCGGCGATGCCGGGGCCCGTATCGACGATGTCGAGCCGCCAGTCGTCGCCGTCGGGTGCCAGCCGGCAGGTGACGGTGCTGCCCAGCGGCGCGAACTTCACCGCATTGCCGATCATGTTGACGATGGCGCGCAGCAGCAGCTGGTGGTTGCCGCGCAGCACCGCCTCGCTATCGAGGCCGCTGCCGTCGATGCGCAAGGCCCGCGCCTGCGACTGCGGCCACAGCTCGTCGATGGCCTCGATGGTGATGGCGGCGAGATCGACCTCGGCCATGACATGGTCCCCGGCCTCGGCGCGGGCGAGCTGCAGATAGCCATCGGCCAGCGCGATGGTGCGGGTGGCGAGATGGCGCAACCGCCGCGCCAGCGCCGGCGGCAGATCGGGGTTGCGGTCGAGCAGCGCCAGGATCGAGGCCTGGGGCGCGCGCATGTCATGGGTCAGCAGTTGCAACGCTTCCTCGCGCGCCGCCTCCGCCCGGCGCAGCGCGCTGATGTCGGCAAAGCGCACGATCCAGCCCAGCGCCGTGCCGTCGGGGCCGCGCCACGGCGTCGACCGGATGTCGCGGATGCTGCCGTCGGCGGCGCGATGCTCGCCGCGCCAAGGCGTCGCCGGATCGGCCAGGGTCGCGGCGCCGAACGGCGGCAAGCCGGCAAAGGTGCGATCGACCGCCGCCAGGCCGGGGGCGCCGAACAAGGCCGCGGCGGCGGTGTTGGCGGCGGCGATGCTGCCGTCGCGCGCCACCAGCAGCGTCGGGTCGGGCAGGCCGCGGATGGCGGCATCGGCGATCTCGCGCAGTTCATCGACGCGGTCGATGGTGGCGGCGAGCAACTGCGTCGTCCGCGTCACCGGATCGGCGGCCACGCTGCGCCCGGCGCGGGGCACGCTGCCGCCGCCCAGCTCCGCCAGTTCCGCCATCATCCAGTCGTTGACCGCCGCCAGCCGTCGCCACGCCCAGAACGGCTGCGCCAGCAGCACGCCGACCAGCGCCCCCGCCGGCGCCACCCACAGGCCCGTTGCCGCGAACAGCAGCGCCGTGCCCAGCACCACCACCGCCACCAGCACGGCGCCAGCGATGGCCGCCGCCGCCGGCCGCAGCCGCAACAGCCCGGCCATGCCGAGCCCCAGCACCGCCAGCGCCAGCGCGATCGCCGCGCCGTCGCCGGCGCGCCGCAGTCGCCGCCCCTCCAGCAGGTCGGCGACGAGGCTGGCCTCGATCTCCACGCCCGCCATGACACCGCTGCGGCCTGCCGTCGGCGTCGAAAACTGGTCGCCGAGCCCGGCCGCGGTGGCACCGATCATCACGATGCGGTCGCGCAGCAATTCGGGCGGGATCTCGCCGTCCAGCAGCGCCGCGAACGACAGGGTACGGAACGATCCCGGCGGGCCGCGAAAGCCGACCAGCCGTTCATCGACGCGGCGCAGCGGCGCGGTGGCCGGGCGGGCGCGGAACGGCACCGGCACGTCGGCGCCGGCGAGCAGCGCCGCCACCTGGGGCCAGCGCGTCGTGCCGTCGACCGCCATCGCCAGCGTCCGCACCACCCCGTCTTCGTCGGGCACGATCGTCGACTGGCCGACGCGCGCCGCGCTGCCGGCGCCGCGGCCGACGACCGGCGGCACATCGTCATGGGCACGGCCGTCGCGACCCGGCACCATGAACTGCAGCGGCAGCACCACCGGCACCGGCGAAGCCCGCAGGGCGTCGTCGAGCCTGGCATCATCCAGTCCTGCATCATCCGGGCCGGCCTCGGTGAACAGCACGTCATAGCCGATCGCCCGCGGCCGCGCCGCCGCCAGCCGGGCGATGGCATCGGCATGGATCCGGCGCGGCCAGGGCCAGGGGCCGATGCGCGCCAGGCTGGCCTCGTCGATGCCGATGATGACGATGGCATCGGGCGGCGGCCGCGGCCGTGCGGTGATGACCAGGTCGTAGAGCAGATGATCGAACCGCCGCAGGCCGCCGGCCAGGATCAGCCCGGTGACGAGGATGCCGAGCACCGTGCCCACCGCCAGCCATTCGCCGAACAGCCGTGTCGGCCGCAGGCGGCGCGACCCGGTGTCAGCGGGCAATGGTCAGCGTCTGCACGGGAAAGACCCTGACATGGCGCTTGCCGCGATCCCGCGCGGTGACGGTCACCCGCCAGTACCAGCTGCCGGGGGCCAGGCCGCTGACGGTCATCTCCGTCCCCGCCAGCGCCGGTGCGTCGACCAGCCGGTCGGCCAGCGCCGCATCGCGGGCGAGCACGAAATCATAGCTGCGGCTGCCTTCGCCCGACGGTTGCCAGCGGAACCGCGTGCGCCGCGGCGTGCCGGGCAGCGCCCCGGCCTCGGTGGCGAGTCCCGACAGGAAGCGTTCGAACTGCCAGGTCGCGGCCAGGCCCTCGACGCCATCGGCATCGATCGCGGTGACGCGGGCATAAAGCGTGCCGTTGCCGACGCCATCGAAGCTGACGCGGTCGCCGTCGGTTTCCGCCTCGGCAAAGATGTCGATCGCGCCGGCGTCGCGCGCCAGCTGCACCCGCCGCCGGGTGCCGCCGCCGGGAGCCATCGCCAGCACCACCGCCGGATCGTCCTGGACCTTGCCGGGATCGAGCAGCGCCGGTGCCGGCAGCAGCCGGACCGACCGGATCGCGTCGCGTTGCAGGACGCCGCCGCTGCCGGCGGGAATCGCGACATCGTCGCGGGCGGCGGCCGGGCGGCCGGCGACGCTGCCGTCGACGACGCCGATGGTTGTGGCGGCGGCCGCCAGGTGCGCGACGCGGAATTCGGTACCGCGCACGGCGGCGACGGCGACCGGGGTGCGCACCAGGAAGCGATCGGCCTCGCGTTCGCGCGGCGTGACGGCAAAATCGGCGCGGCCGGACAGGAGTTCGAAGCGGCGTTCGAGCCGGCCATCGAGGACGATGCGTTCGAGCACCGCCAGCCGGACCTGCGATTGCGAGGGCAGGGTAATGCGGCTGCCGTCGGCGAATGCCAGCGTCACGAAGCTGTTGGGGCCGGTGGCCAGCAGTGTCCCGGCCCCGACCGTCGCCCCCACCCGGGCCGCCCCGCCGGGCGTGATGGCGACCTGGCCCGAAAAGGCGGCGATGGTCGCAGTCAGCGGTTCGCGCCTCAGCAGCGCGGCGGGGATGGCCAGGCGCTTGCCGACCGGCAGCCGGCGCGGATCGGCGACCCGGTTGCGCGCCGCCACCACCTGCCAGTCGCGTGGGCCGACAAGGCCGCGGCTGCCGATGCCGATCAGCGTGTCGCCGGGCTGGACGCGATAGCCGAATGCCGCGGGCGCATCGGCCGTCGCCAGCGGTGCGGGTTGCAGGCGCAGGGCCACCGCCGGCGTGCCCGCCGACGCCATCAGGATCGCGACGGCAGCGGCGCGCGATGGGCCCAAGTTCAGCCTTCCATGGTTACGGCGGCGACCTGTTCGAGACGATAACCAAAACTGTAGACCGACGCGAGCCTCAGCCCCTGTTCCGGCCGCAGGCCCAGGCGGCCGCGGATCTGCGAGACATGGGCATCGAGCGTCCGGCTCGGGATCTCGGGATTGCGGCCCCACACGGTTTCCATGATGTGGGCCCGCGACAGCGGGCGATTGAGGTTGCGGAACAGCAGCAGCGCCAGGCCGAACTCCTTCGCGGTCAGCTCGACCGGCTCGCCGCGCACCGTCACGGTCATCGCCATCGGATCGAAGACAAGGTCGCCAAAGGCCTCCACCCGCGGCGCGGTCGCCCGGCCATAGCTGCGGCGCAGCAGCGCCTCCACCCGCGACCGCAGCACGCCGGCGTCGACCGGCTTGGTGACATAATCATCGGCGCCGGTGTCGAGGCCGTGGATGATGTCGCCATCGCTCGCCCGCCCGGTCATCATGATCACCGGCGGCGGCGAGGGCAGGGTGGAACGCGCCCAGGCGAGCAGATCGATGCCCGACAGGTCTGGAACCTCCCAGTCGAGCAGCAGCAGGTCGTAGCTTTCCCGGCGCAAGGCCCGGCGCAGCGCCTCGCCACTGTGGAATTCATAACAGGCGTGACCGGCGACGCGCATGCTGGCCGCCACGTCGGCACACATTTCCCGATCGTCATCCAGGATGGCGAGACGCATTCGTTCCTCTTTTCAAACAACTTTCGGTCGTGAAGACGACAGTTAAATGCGCCATAGCAGTCACCTGCCACAGTGGCCGGCGATTATCTTAACGACGTTACAATAAATACCAATTGGACTGCAACTGCGTCCTATTCGACGGTGACGACTTGGGCGCCAAGTGTGATGGCTTCGTCGGGGTCATGCGTCACGTAAAGCAGCGGCAGGTCGAGGGCTGCCTCGCCGATCAATAACAACAGGGCTTTGGCGCGATCGGCGTCGAGATGGGCGAGCGGTTCGTCGAGCAGCAGCGCCGCCGGCCGTGCCAGCAGCGCCCGGCCCAGCGCCACCCGGCGGGTCTCGCCGCCCGACAGATGGCGCGGCCAGCGATCGAGCAGCGCCGCGATGCCCAGCCGTTCGGCCATCGCCGCGACCGCCGCCGGGTCGGCGCGCCGGGCATAGCCCAGGTTGGCGCGCACGCTTAGGTGCGGAAACAGCCGCGCCTCCTGGAACATCACGCCCAGGTCGCGGCGGTGCGCCGGCACGTCGATGCCGGCGGCGGCATCGAACAGCGTGCGGCCGCCGATGCGGACATGGCCGGCCAGCGGCCGCACCAGCCCGGCGATGGCGAGCAGCGCGCTGGTCTTGCCGCCACCCGACGGCCCGACCAGCGCGGTGACCGGCGCATCGCTGGCAATGGCGATGTCGCGGACGAAATCGCCGCGCCGGATGGTGATGGCGACGTCGATGGTCACAACCGGTGCCGCAGCGCCCGCCGCTGCCACCATTGCGCCGCGACCAGCGCCGCAAAGGCGATGACGATGCTGAGCACCACCAGCCGCAGCGCCGAACCTTCGCGCCCCGGCACCTGCAGGAAGGCGTTGATGGCGAGCGGCAGCGTTTCGGTTTCCCCCGGGATCGCCGACACGAAGATCGCCGTCGCGCCGAATTCGCCCAGCGCCTTGGCAAAGCCCAGCACGGTGCCGGCGATGATGCCGGGCAGCACCAGCGGCAGCGTGATGGTGGCGAACACCCGGGTTCGCGAGGCGCCGAGCGTCGCCGCCGCCGCCTCCAGCCGCCGGTCCATCGCCTCCAGCGCCAGCCGCATCGGGCTGACCATCAGCGGCAGCGCCATCACCCCGGCGGCGATGGCAGCGCCGGTCCAGCGGAACAGCACCGACACGCCGATGCCGGCCAGCGCCTGGCCGAGCGGGCCGTCGCGGCCAAAGGCGATGAGCAGCAGATAGCCGGTGACGACGGGCGGCAGCACCAGCGGCAGGTTGACCAGCGCATCGACGAGCGCCTTGCCGGCAAAGCGCCGCCGCGCCAGCACGAAGGCGAGCACAAAGGCCAGCGGCACGGTGCACAGCGTGGCAGCGCCTGCAACCCTCAGGCTGACCAGGATCGCCTGGGTTTCGGCCGGCGTCAGGGCGGCGATCACGGTGTCAGGGTGCCGCCACCACCGCCTGCAGCCGCGCCAGCGCGCGCACCGATCGCGCCGCCCGCGCCTCCCCCGGCACCACCAGCCGCAGCGGCCCGTCGGCAGCGGCCAGCGGTCGGCCGTCGCAGCGGTCCGCGACGATGATGGCGGCGTTGCCGAGCTTTGCGTCGATCTCGCCCAGGCTGAAGACGACGCGATAGCCGTCGGTGGCTTCGGCGACGATCACCGTCACCAAGGCTTGCCCGCGCACGGCCTCGCCGGTCGGCAACCCGGCGCGGGCGACGAGGTCGCTCAGCCGGACGCCGGTGCAGCTGCTCGTCTTGCCGTGGGCGGTCAGCGTTGCGGTCGCCGCGGGCAGGCCGGCGCGGGCCGCCGCGTCGATTGCGATCGGTGTGGCGGCGGCCAGCAGCAGCGCGAGCATCATGGCGTGGTGAACCCCCGGGATTTGAAGATGGCTCTGGCGCGGGGGCCGGACAGGAAGGCGAGGAAGCCGCGCGCCTCGGCATCGGCGCCGGCCGCCACCAGCGCCGCCGGATAGACGATCGGCGGATGGCTGGCGGCCGGGAACACGCCGGCGACGGCGACCCGCCGCGAGGCCCGGGCATCGCTGGCATAGACGATACCCGCCGCCGCATCGCCGCGTTCGACGAACGCCAGCGCGGCGCGGACATTTTCGGCGCTGGCCAGCCGCGGCGCCGCCTGGTCCCAGGCGCCGAGGCCGGCCAGCGCCGCCCGGGCATAGCGGCCGACCGGCACCGATTGCGGGTCGCCGGTGGTCCAGCGGCCCGGCCCGACGAAGGCGGCCAGATCGAAACCGCGCACCAGCCGGGCGGAACGCGGCGCCCGGGCCGGCACCACCAGCACCAGCCGGTTGCCGGCGACATTGCGCCGGCTGCCGGCCACGATCGCACCGGCCGCTGCCGCCGCGTCCATCCATTCCGTGTCGGCGGTGACCAGCACCCCCGCCGGCGCCCCGGCGATGACCTGCCGCGCCAGCGCCGGCGATCCGGCCAGGACCAGCACCGGGCGCGGGTGGCCGGCGGCGGCCCAGGCATCGGCGATCGCCTCCATCGCCTCCGTCATGCTGCTCGCCGCCAGCACGCGCAGCGGCGCCGCCCCGGCGATCCCGGGGACGAACAGCAGCAGCAGGGCGATCAGGCGGGCGAGCATCGGGTCTCGATACGTTATATGCGGCCGAATATATCGCAGCCCGTCCCGCGCTTGGCCAGCCCGGCACCGCGGCCACAGTCGCGCGGCAACATTACCGTGCCACTTCGTCACGCATTGACGCTGCGCGGCGATGGCGTAGGGGTGCGCCGCGATGAACCTTGCCGATCCTCCCTTCGACACCCGCACGCTGCGCGATGCCTTTGGCTGTTTCGCCACCGGCGTCACCGTCGTCACCGGCCGGGCCGCCGATGGCAGCCGCATCGGGTTGACCGCCAACAGCTTCACCAGCGTCTCGCTGGAACCGCCGCTGCTGCTGTTCTGCCCGGCCAATTCGGCCTCGGCGCTGCCCGCCCTGCGCGCCACCGGGCGCTTTGCCATCAACATCCTCGACCTCGATGGCCAGCCGGTCGCCGACCGCTTCACCAGAAAAGGCATCGACCGTTTCGCCGATGCCGATTGGGAGGAATGGGACGGCCTGCCGATCCTGAGCGATGCCAAGGCGGCGTTCGCCTGCACCCTCCACGCCGATCACGACGGCGGCGACCATCGCATCATCGTCGGCCGCGTCACCCGCTTCGGCCAGGCGCCGGAGCGCGAATCGCTGCTCTACCTGCACGGCCGCTACCGGCGGGTGCATGTCGGCTGACGCGAAAGCCGCCGCCGAAACCGCCGAGCTGGCGCGCGGCGGCCGCACCAGCTTCCTCGGCTATGTGCTGCGGCTGGCGGCGCGTTTCCCGTTCCTGTTCATCGCCGGTCGCCTGTACGGCGCCACCGAGCTCGGCCGCTTCGCCTATGCGACGATGGTCGTCGAACTGGTGGCGATGCTGGCGACACTGGGGCTGAAGCGCGGCCTGGCGGAGGACATGGCCCAACGCGGCGTCGCCGCTGCCGACCTTCGCGATGCCGCATCGAGCACCGGCCGCGATGCCGAGGCGCACTCGCTGTACGACGCGCTGCTCGTGTCGGTGCTGGCCGCGCTGCTCGGCGCCGCGGTGCTCATCGCGCTGCCCCGCATCGTCTTTCCCAGTGGCGAGATCACCGGCCTGATGCGGCTGTTCCCGCTGATCATCGTCGCCATCGTGCTGTCCGACATCAGCCTCGCCGGCCTCGCCTTTCGCCACAATATCGGCGCCACGGTCACCGCGCGATCGCTGGTGGAGCCCTGGATGCTGAGCCTCGCCGCGCTGGCGCTGGCCTTTACCATGCTCAAGGGCGACGGCCTCATCATCGCCTATCTGCTTTCGATGGTCGCCGCCGCCATCGCCTCGCTGTGGCCGGCGCTCCGCACCTTCGGCCTTGCACCGCACTGGCAGGTCGATCCCGGCCGGATCTGGCGGCTGGCACGATTGAACCTGCCGCTGGCGGGCGCCGACATCGCCGAATGGGGCGCGCGGCGTCTCGACATCTTCATCCTCGGCCGCTTCGCCAGCCCCGAGATCGTCGGCATCTATTATGTCGCCCAGCAGATCGCCTCGCTGCCGCAGCGGCTGAAATCGTCGTTCGATCCGATCCTGGCGCCCGTCCTCACCACCAATCTCGCCGCCGGCAACATCGGCAAGGTCGCCTCGCACGTTCGCCAGATCGGCTTCTGGGTCGGCGCCGCGCAACTGGGCGTCGTCCTGGCGCTCGGCCTGTCGGGCAAGGCCGGCATGGGGCTGTTCGGGCCGGTGTTCGCCAGCGGCGCGATGGTGCTCGCCGTGCTGCTGACGGTGGAACTGCTCGCCGCCCAGGCCGCGGTGGCGGAAGGCGCGCTGATCTATGTCGCGCGCAATGCCAATCTGATGTGGTCGCTGGCCGGCATCGCCATCCAGCTCGGCGCCAGCCTGGTGCTGGTGCCGCTGTACGGCGGCGTCGGCGCGGCCGGCGGCCTCGCCATTTCGGCGCTGTTCCTGTCGGTCGCCAAGTCGCGGCTGCTGGCGCGCGTCCTCGGCCATCCGGTGTCGGGCTGGCGCTGGATCATGCTGGTCGCCGCCATTCCGGCGTTCCTGCTCGGCGTCGCCTTCATGCGGACGCCCGAATGGTTCCAGCTGGCGCTGGGCCAGTTCATCGTGCTGGCGCTCTATTGCGCGATCATCTGGCGCTTCGGCTTCAAGGGTGCCGACCGTCTGCTGTTCGCCCGGCGCCTGCGCGGCGCGCCGCCCGCCTATCCCGCCGGCACCGAACCGCCCGGCGGCACGCCCATCACCATTTCAACGGGGAGTTCATGATGATCGATACCACCACGCGCCGCCAGCTGCTGCAGGGCGCCGCCACCGCCGGCGCCATCGCGGCGCTGCCCGCCGCCGCGCGCGCCGCGACTGCGCCATCCGCAGGCGATCCGCGGCTGGCCGCCGCGTTCACCACCATCGCCGACCGGCTGCTGCAGCGCAGCCCCGAACAGGCGACGCTGCTCGGCATGGATCGCGGCGCCAATGCCGGGCTCGCCTCGCAACTCGGCGACATCTCGCCCGCCGGCGAGGCCGAGGATCGCCGCGTCTATGCGGCCTCGCGCCAGCTGCTCGGCACCATCCCGCGCTCCGGCCTGCAGGGCGCCGACATCAACAAATATGATTCGGCGGTCTGGGCGCTCGACATCGCCAAGGAAGGCGAACGCTTTCCCTTCGGCTTTTCGGGCACCAACGGCGGCACCCCCTATGTTGTCACCCAGCAGAACGGCACCTACAGTCAGGCCGCCGAATTCCTCGACACCTATCACCGGGTCGAAGATGCCGCCGGCGCCGATGCCTATCTCAGCCGGCTGGACCAGGTCGGCCGCAACCTCGATGCCGAAACCGCCCGCATCCAGGCCGATGCCGCCAAGGGCGTCATCCCGCCGACCTTCATCATCGCCAACGCGCTCGGCCAGCAGGCGCAGCTGCGCGGCGTCGCGGCCGCGCAATCGCGCTTCGTCACCGCGATCGCGACCCGTGCCGCAAAGCTCGGCCTGCCCGATCCGACCGCGCGTGCCACCGCCACCGTCACCGGCCAGATCTATCCGGCACTCGATCGCCAGATGGCGGCGCTGAAGGCGCTGAAGGCGACCGACGATGCCGGCGTCTGGAAGCTGCCGGAGGGCGAGGCCTATTATCAGTATCTGCTGAAGTCGCAGACGACGACCAGCCTGTCGGCCGCCGAAATCCACAAGACCGGCTGGGACCAGAACCGCGCCATCGAGGCCGAGATGGACAAGATCCTGCGCGGCCAGGGCCTGACCAGGGGCAGCGTCGGCGAGCGCACCGCGGCGCTGACGCTCGACCCGCGTTTCCTGCAGCCCGACAGCGATGCCGGCCGCGCCGCCGTCCTCGCCTATTGCCAGGGCCGCATCGACGCGATCCGGCCGCTGATGCCGCGGCTGTCGAAACTCGGCTTGAAGGCCGATGTCCAGGTCAAGCGCGTGCCCGTCGACATCCAGGACGGCGCCAGCCTCGGCTATATGAACTTTGCCAGCCCGGACGGGAAACGCCCGGCAATCTACTACATCAACCTGAAGAACATGACCTTCTGGCCGCAATGGACGCTGGCCTCGCTGACCGCGCACGAGGCGCTGCCGGGCCATGCCTGGCAGGGCGCCTTCCTCGCCGAACATCCCGAGGTCGTCTCGCCGATGGCGCAGCTGATCGGCTTCAATGCGTTCACCGAAGGCTGGGCGCTGTATGCGGAGCAGCTGGTCGACGAATATGGCCTTTATGAAAACGATCCGTTCGGCCGCCTCGGTTATCTCCAGGCGCAGCGCTTCCGCGCCGTCCGGCTGATCGTCGACACCGGCCTCCACGCGATGCGCTGGAGCCGCGACAAGGCGATCGACACGATGGTCGCCGAAACCGGCCGCGACCGCGGCGCCATCACCAGCGAGATCGACCGCTATTGCGCCTCGCCCGGCCAGGCCTGCGGCTACAAGATCGGCCACAACGAGATCCTGAAGCAGCGGACGCGTGCCAAGGCGGTGCTGGGCGCCCGGTTCGATGTGCGGGATTTCAACGATGCTCTCGTCGAAACCGGCGGCGTGCCGCTGGCGGCGCTGCCGGGCGTCGTCGATCGCATGATCGCCCGCGTGCCAAAAGCCTAGGCCCGGCTCGGCTCTTCCCCGCCCGGGAAGGGTCTTCACAATCCCGGCGCATCGCCCTGCCGCCGCGTCCCGACGCGGCGGCAGGCTTTGCCCGTGCGCGAGTCGGGTCAGAAAATGGCCGGAACCTTCATGTGCGACACATAAAATTACCGATCTGCAACAGTGTCTACCAACCTTCGATATAGTTTCGTTTCATAAGCAGAATTCCTGCTTGACTGGGAAAAAAACGTGGCGAAAGTGGCGTTTACGAACACAGAACGAACACGGGGCACCTATACCTTCGATATATACAATAGTCGGCTAGAACATAGCTGAAGCATTAGTGCAACGTGCCATCAAACTCGGGGGGGTTACTATGGATCGCATTCGCGCAAGCTTTGAGACTGTCAATAAAGCGGGACGTCGCCGCAATCGTCTATCCGCTGGGTCATGTGCATCGGGCCTGGCAATTGCCGGCGCCATCCTTGCCGCATCGACGCCGGCATTTGCCGCCCAGCCGACATCACTGGTCAGTGCCTGCTCGGGGGTCAGCCTGCCGCCATCGGTTGTTACCAATATTCTCAGCCCGGTGCTGACCGGGATCGTCAGTCCCATCCAGAACACCGTCAACCCGGCGCTCGGCGTGATCGGACTGATCCCGATCGTCGGCGAGATCATCACGCCGCTCGACATCAACCTGACCGGGCTGCTGGGGTCCGCGGCTGCCGGCGACCCGATCAGCCTGTCGGTGCTCGATCGCAGCGGCACGATCATCGGCCCCGGCAGCCAGTGCAACACGATCAGCGATTCCTATCAGCTCGACACGCCGGCCGGCATTGCCATCGGCGGCAATCGCATCACCGGGCTGGGCGCCAACGGCCTCGATGCCGTCGCCGGCGAACTCGGCTCGATCGCCTTCGGCAACAGCGCAACGACGGCGGCCAGCGCCACCAACGCCGTCGCCATCGGCACCGGGGCCAGCGTCGGCGCGGGTGCGACGGCCGGCGTCGCGCTCGGCGATGCCGCTTCGGTCACCGCCGCCAACAGCGTCGCCATCGGCGCCGGATCGGTCGCCGCCCGCGGTGCCCAGGCCGGCTATGTCGCCGTCGGGCTCGCCGCCCCGCAGACGTCGGTGGGCGAAGTGTCGGTGGGCTCCGCCGGCAATGCGCGCCAGATCACCAATGTCGCCGCCGGCTCGGCACCGACCGACGCCGTCAATGTCAGCCAGCTCGCCGCGGTGGGCAGCGCCGCGGTCAACGCCGTCCAGTACGATCTCGACGGCGGCGGCACCCGCACCAACACGGTAACGCTCGCCGGCGGTGCCGCCGGCCCGGTCACCGTCACCAACGTGGCACCCTCCGCCCTGTCCGCCACCTCCACCGATGCGGTCAACGGCGGCCAGCTGTTCGCCACCAACGGCCAGGTCACGACGAACACCACCAACATCGCGACCAACACCACCAACATCGCCGGCAACACGACAAACATCACCAACCTGACCAACGGCACCGCTGGCACTGTCCAGCGGACTGCGGTGGCTGACGCGCTCGCGTTGACAGCCGTCGGCGGCAGCGGCGTCGCCCCGGGCACCCCCCAATCCCTCGGCAACGTCGCGGCTGGCGCGCTCGGGGCCAGCTCGACCGATGCGGTGAACGGCAGCCAGCTGTTCGCCACCAACAGCCAGGTGACGACCAACACCACCAATGTCGCCGGCAATACGACGAACATCACCAACCTGACCAACGGCACCACGGGTCTCGTCCGCCAGGTCGGCGGCGCTCCCGGCAGCGGCCAGATCACCGTCGGCGCCGAAACCGCCGGCACCAGCGTCAGCGTTGCCGGCACGGCGGGTAATCGCACCGTCGCGGGTGTCGCTGCTGGCGTCGCCGCCACCGATGCTGTCAATGTCGGCCAGCTCGGCGCGGTCGGCGCGCTCGCGTCGAATTCGGTGCAGTACGACCTCGACGGACTCGGCAACCGGCTGAACAGCGCCACGCTGGTCGGCGGCGCCGCGGGTCCGGTCGTCCTCGGCAATGTCGCGGCAGGGACGCTCGATGCCACCTCGACCCAGGCGGTCAACGGCAGCCAGCTGTTCGCGACGAACACCCAGGTGACGACGAACACCACCAATATCGCCACCAATACGGCGAACATCGCCACCAACACGACCAACATCGCCGGTGCGACCACCAGCATCACCGCGCTGAACAACGGCACCGCCGGCACCGTGCAGCGCACCGCCACGCCCAACACGCTGGCATTGACGGCACCCGGCGGCACCGGCGCCGCGCCCGGCGCGCCCCAGGTGCTGGGCAATGTCGCCAGCGGCGTCGCCACCACCGATGCGGTCAACGTCGGCCAGCTGGAAGCGATCAGCACGAGCGTCGCCAACGTCGTGCAGTATGACGTCGATGGCCTCGGCAACCGGCTGAACAGCGCCACGCTGATCGGCGGCGCCGCGGGTCCGGTCGTCATCGGCAATGTCGCCGCCGGCGTGCTCGATGCCACCTCGGCGCAGGCGGTCAACGGCAGCCAGCTGTTCGCCACCAACGCCAATGTCGCGGCCGCCAGCCTCGCCGCCGCCAATGCCAATCTGGGCGTCACCGGCGTCACCGGCGTGCTCGGCGGCAGCTATGACCCGGCGACGCGCACCTACACCGGTCCCACCTACAACACCGTCGGCGCGACGACCGCGACCACGGTGCAGGGCGCATTCGACAACTACAACAGCGCCATCGCCGGCCTGTCCGGCGGCAGTCTCGGCCTTGTCCAGCAGGTCGGCGGCGCGCCGGGCAGCGGGCTCATCACCGTTGGCGCGGCGACGGGCGGCGCGGCCGTCAGCGTCGCGGGCACCGCCGGCACCCGCACCATCCAGGGCGTCAGCGCCGGCGTCGCCGCGACCGATGCCGCCAATGTCGGCCAGCTGGCCGCCGTCGGCGATGTTGCCGGCAATTCGGTACAGTATGACAGGGATGGCGACGGCAACCGGATCAACAGCGTCACCCTTGTCGGTGGCGCGGCCGGGCCGGTGGTGGTCACCAATGTCGCCGCGGGCACCTTGTCGGCCAGCTCCAGCGACGCCGTCAACGGCGCGCAGCTGTTCGCCACCAACACCAACGTCACCAACAACACCACGGCAATCACGTCCCTCACGACCACCATCAACAACGGCTCCGTCGGGCCGGTGCAACGCGCGCCGGGGGCGGACACGTTGGCCTTGGTCGCCGCCGGCGGGACGGGTGCAGCCCCCGGCAATGCGCAGCTGCTCGGCAATGTCGCAGCCGGCACGGTCGCCGCGGATTCGACCCAGGCGGTGAATGGCAGCCAGCTGTTCGCCACCAACACCAATGTCGCCGCGGCCACGGCGGCGGCGGCCAACGCCAACAGCGGCGTCACCGGCGTCGCCACCGTCGTCGGCGGCACTTACGACCCCGCCACCGGCACCTACACCGGACCGACTTACAATACCGTCGGCGGCACCACCGCGACGACGGTCCAGGGCGCCTTCAACAACTACAACGGCGCCATCGCCGGGCTGTCGAACGGCACCATCGGCCTTGTGCAGCAGGCGACGCCGACCGCGCCCATCACCGTCGGGGCGACCAGCAGCGGCACCGTCGTCGATGTCACCGGCAACGCCGGCACGCGCACCGTGACCGGCGTGTCGGCCGGCGCGGTGACGGCGACATCCAGCGACGCCGTCAACGGCAGCCAGCTGTTCGCCACCAATACCAATGTGACGACGGCGCAGACAACCGCGACCAACGCCGGCAACGGCGTGGCGGCGGTCGCCGCGGCGCTCGGCGGCGGCGCCGGCTACGACACCGCCACCGGGGTCTCGACGGCGCCCAGCTACACGATCCAGGGCGCCACCTACACGACGGTTGCCGGGGCGCTGGGGGCCCTCGATGGCGCCGTCGGCGGTGCCGGCCAGGCAGCGCCGTTCCGCGGCAACAATACCGCCAACCGGCCGATGGCCGTGGCGTCGGGGGCCAATGCCACGGCCGGCGGCTTCGGCGCCGTCGCCAGCGGTGCAAGTTCGCTGGCGCTGGGCACCAACGCCACGTCGAGCGGGGTCAATTCGGTCGCCCTCGGCGCCGGGTCGAGCGACGGCGGCCTTGCCAATGTCGTGTCGGTCGGCGGCGTCGGCTCCGAACGGCGGATCACCAATGTCGCCAACGCCGTCAACGCCACCGATGCCGTCAACCTGGGCCAGGCGACGGCGCTGTCGAATTCGGCGCTGTCGCAGGCGAACAGCTATACCGATGTCCGCATCGGGGCGCTCGGCTTCGACCTGTCACGCCGGATCGACCAGGCCGGCGCCAGCGCCGCGGCCCTCGCCGGCGTCCCCCAGGCGATCCAGCCCGGCCGCAGCTTTGCCGGGGCGGCGATCGGCGGCCGCGGCAATGCCGTCTCGCTCGCCTTCGGCCTGTCGACCATCCTGACCGACGATCACAACATGATCTTCAAGGCCGGCGTCGCGCTCAACACCACCGGCGGCTACGCCACCTACAACGCCGGCGTCGGCTTCCACTTCTGATAAGGAGATGATCTCCCTTCGGGTCATAAACCTCAACCGGGGCCGCGGCCCCGGTTGTTTCCTTTTGCTCGCGCTGCTGGCCGCGCCGGCGGCGGCCCAGACCGCCCGGCCGCTCAAGATCTGCGTGCTCAGCCAGGCGCGGCTGATGCGCGAATCGCCACCGGCGCTGGAAGCGCTCGCCCGGTTCCGCGGCGTGCGCGCGCAGCTGGCGGCCCAGGTCACCGCCGAACGGGGCGCGATCGACAGCGAAACCGCCGAAACCGATCAGCTCGCGCGCAAGGTCGATCCGCGCGTCATCACCGAGCGGCGCGCCGCCACGGCCGCGCGCCGCGCCAATCTCGATGCCATGCTGGCGCAGGATGCGGCGTCGCTCGAAACCTTCAACCAGACGCTGACCGCGGCGGTCAACACTGCGGCCGGGCCGGCGATCATGGCGGAGGAAAGGGCGCAGCGCTGTTCCCTGCTGCTGGCGCGCGAATATGTGCTCAACGTCGACGACAGCGCCCTCGACATCACGGGGCGGGTGCTCGGCCGGATGGTGGCCCCGCCCCGCTGAACGACCTCCGGCGATCGGGCGACGCCCCCGCCGCCCGACCGCCGTGGCCGTCCCCATCGGGCGCGCGTTCAGGCGGCGACCCGAACCCGCTGGCGGCGTGCCATGGCGCCGATGGTGCCGAAACCGATGATGAGCAGCGCCCAGTTGGCGGGTTCGGGCACGCCCGGGGTCACGCCGGGGGTCTGGCCGAAGCCCAGGAAGACGCCGGAATGCGAGGTGAAGCTGGCGCCGGCGGGCGCGTCGATGCCGATGGTGCCGGTGTTGAGGAAGTTCATGGTCACCGGGCCGACATCGTCGCCGGGACGGACGATCAGGTTGAAGGCGGCAAAGACGTCGTAGGAATTGCCGCTGACGAGATCGACCCAGCCGCCAAGATCGCTGTTGAAGACGAATTCGGTGAAGGCCGGATCATCGTAGTTGAAGGTGAGCGAGACATCGTTGCCGAGCAGCGCCTCGCTGCCCTTGGGATCGTACTGCGTCCAGTTGTTGTAGGTGGCGCCGGACGCGGCGTCGAAGACCGCGAAATGCGCCTGGATGCCGATGTAGCGCGACCCCGATGCCGGGGCGCCGCCCAGGGTTTCCTGCGCCGCGGTGATGACGCCGTCGAAATCGAAGGAAAAGCGCACCGGGGTGCCGGTCTCGCCGGTGAAGCGGATGCGGTCGCCCATGGTACCGGTGGCGATGCCGAAGCTGGGGCCGGGACCGTTCATCTCGAGATAGGTCTTGATGGTGCCGTCGGCGAGATCGACATGCGCCGCCAGCGACTGATAGCCGTCGTTGAAGGTCTGCGAGGCCTGTGTGGCGCCGTTCTGGATGATGCCGTCGACGCGTTCGCCGCTGTACTGGAGCACCGGCCGGACGAAATAGGACGCCTGTGCGGCGCTGCCGAGCGCCAATGTGGCGATGGTCATCACGAGCGGCAGAGCCGCCCCCCGTGCGATCTTGCGAGTTTGCCGTATCATCGAACACCCCTGGTCAGCGACGCCGCACCATGCGGCCCTGCAGACTAAGGCGCGCAAACGCCGTGCCACGGCTCAGGCGGGGTGAACTATTTCTTAATGCGTCGTCTTCGCCGAACTCACAGATCTTCGAACACGGTGACCTTCGCCCCGGCGACGCACTGGGCGATGCCGGCGCGCAGGCGCGGCACCGCCTTGGCGCGGTCCTCCCCACCGAGGTTGCGATTACCCTCCAGCAGCGCCAGCGCCTCCTGCCATGCGGCACAGGCGCGGCCCCGGGCGCCGCCGGTGTAGAAGTTGCCGCCGACCGTCGTCAGTGCCATCGCCATGCTGCGCCGCGGGCCATCGGTGTCGCCGGCCAGCGTGACCATGCGGCGATGCGCGGCGACGACTTCGTCGGAGATGGCAAAGGCCTCGGCAGCGCGGCCGAGGTCGATCAGCACCTGCGCCTGCACCTCGCCGGTAAAGGCGACAAGCTGCAGCGAGCTGGCGTCGCCGTTGCTGCGCTGGCGCAGGGCGCGGGCGATGGCAACCGCTTCGGCGATCGAGGCGGCGGCATCGGCAAGGTGATCGTCGGTACGCTGCAGGACGGCGCGATACCAGAGCGACAGCGCCAGCTTGCGCGGCAGCGCCGGGTCGTCGGGCGCGGCCGCGACCAGCGCGCGGTTGAGGGCGACGGCCTGGTTCACCGCCGCCAGCGCCGCGGTCTCGTCGCCGAGCTTGTGGTTGGCCTCGGCCAGCAGGCGCAGGTTTGCCGATCGCACCATGCGCAGCGGGCGCGCGTCGGCGATTCCCGGCGGCAGGCCGGTGATGAAGGCTTCGGCAGCGCGATATTCGGTGCGCGCCGCGGCATAATCGTCGGACCAGGCATAGCTGTCGCCCAGCCCCTGCGCGGCCAGCGCATACAGCCGGGCGGAATCGACGCTGCGCGCCGGATCGGCACCAAGCAGCCGCCGCGCCTCCAGCGCCTTGCGGCGCGCGGTTGCCGGGTCATTGTCGGTATAAAGCGCCGTCGCCGTCTGTTCGACGAGCAGGTCGGCATAGGCGATGGTGACCGCCGGATCGTCGGGATATGCGCGGTGCAGCGGCGCGAGGATGGCGTCGGCGCGGCCGATGAGCTTGCTGCCGTCCTCGAGCCGGCCGAGCTGGTTGTCGCCGCCGTTGCCGACAACCTTGGCGAGGCGGAGGAAGCCGAGCCCGGTTTCGATGCGGACGTCGCGGGGCGCATCCTTTTGCGCCGCCAGCGCGAGCAGGTAGGTCTGGCCGGTTTCGGCGAGCCGGGCGCGGGCGACGGCGCTGCCCGGCACCTTGCCGACTTCGTCATAGGCGTCGAACAGCAGCGACCTGGCGATGGCGCGGGTCTGGGCAAAGCGCTGCTCGGCCTCCACCCGCGCGGTCTCGGCGCGGGCATTGGCGGCGAGCGTGGTGCCGAGCGCGCCGACCAGCAGCACGACGGCGGCGGTGCCGGCGGCAACCCCGATCCGGTGGCGGGCGACGAAGCGCCCGATGCGGTAGCGGCGGCCGCCGTTGCGCGCGGCGACGACATCGCCGGCCTGCCAGGCGCGGACATCGGCGGCGAGCGCATCGACACTGGCATAGCGCGCCTGAGGCTCTGCGGCACGGGCGCGGGCGATGATGGCGGCGAGGTCGCGGTCGCCGCGGTCGCTTTCATCGGGCAGCATCAGGGCGAGGAGGACGCCCAGCGAATAGACGTCGGACAGGGTGGTGGCGGGATCGCCGGCGATGCGTTCGGGCGCGGCGAACCCCGGCGTCAGGCTGCGCGCGACGACGCCCGGCACCCGGTCGGGCGGCGTGGCCAGCGGCGGCCGGGCGATGCCGAAATCGATGAGCCGGGCATTGCCGTCGCGGTCGACGAGGATGTTGGCCGGGGTCAGGTCGCGATGGATGATGAGGTTCTGATGCGCAAAACCGACGGCGCTGCAGACATCGAGGAACAGCGCGGTGCGGGCGGCGATGGACGGCCCCGATGCCAGCCATTCGTCGAGCCGGATGCCGTCGACATGTTCCATGACGATATAGGGCTCGCCGGCCGGGGTTTCGCCGCCGTCGAACAGCCGGGCGATGTGCGGGTGCGACAGGCGCGCCAGCGTCTGGCGTTCGCGGGCGAAGCGTTCGATGAAGACATCCGACAGCGCGCCGGGGCGGATCAGCTTGATGGCGACGACATGGTCGAAATCGCCGGTGTCGCGTTCGCCGCGATAGACGGCACCCATGCCGCCGACGCCGATCAGCCGGGTGATGCGATAGCGGCCGATGCGGTCGGGCATCGGCGCGTCGGTGACGGCGGCGGCGGCCGAGCCGGTGCGCAGGCGCGATTCGTCGCTGGCGGCGAGCAGGCGGCGGAGGCGGGCGGCGAGGGCCGGGTCATCGCCGGTGGCGTCGGTGATGAAGGCGTCGCGGGCATCTGGCGGCAGCGCCAGCGCGGCGTCGAGAAGCGGCAGCGCCCGGGCATCGAGCGCCGCGTCGGCCATCAGGCGTCGGACATTTCGGCCAGCAACCAGAGCCGGGCCGAGGCCCAGCGGCGTTTCACCGTCGCCTCGGAACAGCCCAGCACCGCGGCGATGTCGCGGATCTCCAGCCCGCCGAAATAGCGCATCTCGACGATATCGGCGCGTTCGGGGTCGATACGGGCGAGGTCGTCGAGCGCCGCCGACAGCCGCTCGATCTCGCAGTCGGGATCGTCGAGGGCGACGCCGGTGAGCAGCTCGACCTTCTCGTGCTTGCGCTTGTTGGTGCGGCGCGAACGCAGGTGATCGAGCAGCGCCCGCCGCATCATCGTCGCCGACAGCGCCTTGAAATGCTGGGCATCGGCCCAGTCGATCCGATCGAGCGCCACCAGGCGCGCGACCGATTCCTGGACGAGATCGCCCGTCGACAGCGAACAGCCGCGCTCCCCGCGCAGCATGGCGGCGGCCGATCGGCGCAGGTCGGGATAGAAGGCGGCGAACAGCGCGTCGCGGGCGTGCATGTCCCCACCCCGCCAGCGGACCAGCAAGGCCCGCGTATCATGCTCCCCGACTCCGCTCATTTCCCCAAATTAACCGTTTGTTGGCAGTCGTAAAGCCGTGTCGTGACGAACCCGACGCAAAAAAATCCAGATGTGCGTGAGCCGTTTGGCCCGCGGACCGCGCCTTTGAAGGACAGCAGCGGCTTGGCGCTGGCCCCCGGGGAACACAGATGATCGACGGTTTCGGACTGACACGGCAGCGGCGCAACTGGCTGGTCGGCGCATCGACGCTGGCACTCGGCATCGCAGCGGGGCCGGGCGCCACCCAGCAGGTCGTCGTCGGATCGGCGGCGTGCCCGGTCGTGGCAGGCGTCGCCACCTGTACCGGCAACCTGTCGGGCGGGGTGACATCGCAGCAGTCGCAGGGCCATGCGTCGGTCGGCACGATCAACGTCAACAATGTCACCGGCGACATCGCCCCTCCCGGCCTGTTCGGCATCGGCGCCGATCGCAGCGACCGCGACGTCACCATCAACGTCGCCGATGGCGTCGTCATCCGCACGCTCGACAACCTGGGCGTCGTCGAACCGGCGCAGGGCATCATCCTCATCGTCCGCAACGGCTTCGACGCCACTATCGACAGCGGTGCAACGATCACCGCCGATGGCGGCGCCCAGCCCAATGCGGGCATCGAGACGGCGGTGTTCACCGGCGACAGCAATACCAGCATCACCAATCGCGGCGCCGTCACGGTGCGGACGACCAGCCAGAACGGCTTTGCCATCGCCGCCGCCAGCAACGACGCCACCGGCGACATCACCATCGTCAATTCGGGCGTGCTGAGCGCCACCACCGGCGGCAGCGGCGAACGCACCGGCGTGACGGCGGGTATCCTCGCCGTGCACGCTGCCGCCGGCGGCACCACCCGCATCACCAACAGCGGCGCCATCACCGTGCGCCCGGCGGCGGCGACCAACGACAGCGATTTCGCCGGCATCGCGTCGGGCATCGTGCTCAACACGCTGGTGTCGGGCGGCCGCGCCACCATCGTCAACAGCGGCGCCATCGATGCCGTCGGCCAGGCCACCCACGGCATCACCAACTTTGCCGCCGGCAACACCGGCGGCGCCGGCACCTTCGCGCGGATCGAGAACAGCGGCACCATCGCGATCAGCGGCGCCGACAACAACGGCCTGTTCGCGCAAGGCCGCGGCGAGGGCGTCGACCTGACGGTGGTCAACGGCGCCGCCGGCACGGTGCGCATGACCAACGCCATCAACAGCAACGGCTTCCTGGTGCTCAACCAGGCCCGCACCGGCACGCTGACCGTCGACAACGACGCCGCGCTGACCTCGGTCTCGGGCGCATCGAGCCGCGGCATCGCGGTGTCGTCGAGCGGCGCCCCGGCCAACGGCAACTACACGATGAACATCGACAACAGCGGCGCCATCGAGCTCGGCACGCTGTTCGCCCAGGGCATCACCGCCTTCGCCACCCGCGACGACACGGTCAACGTCACGCTGGTCAATTCGGGCACCATCCGCGGGCTGGCATCGAACACGATCAATTCGGTCGGCATCTCGGTCAACCTCGATGGCGCCGGCAGCGGCGACAACCCCGGTATCGCGACGATCCGCAACAGCGGCGACATCACGCTGGCGCAGGGCACCGCGATCATCAGCTTTGCCGATGACGTGACGGTGGAAAACAGCGGGACGCTGCGCACCACCGGGGCGGCATCCGATGTCGTCGGGCTGGTCGGCAGCGGCGCCAGTTCGGTGATGCGCTTCACGACGACGGGCGATGTCATCGCCGGCGGCAGCAATTCCAATGCCATCGTCGTCGCCGGCACCGCATCGACGGCGGCCGTGACGATCGATGCCGCCGATGTGACGGTGGCGGCAGGCTCCGCGGCGCTGCTCGTCGACGGCGATGTCGCGACGACCTTTGTCGCCCGCAACGCCAGCGTCGTCACCGGCGACCTGCGCTTTGGCGGCGGCAACGACGTGCTCGCCTTCGAAGCGGGCAGCCGGCTCGTCGGCAACGTCGATTTCGGCGCCGGCAACGACAGCGTCACCGTCGTCAACGGCACGCTGTCGGGGACAGTGGCGCTGGGTGCCGGCGACGATGTGCTGACCTTCCAGACGCCGACGCTGGCCGACATCCTGGCCATCGACAGCGTCGACGGCGGCGCCGGCAACGACACCATCAACCTCAACCTCGCCGCCGGCGCGACCATCGTCGTGCCCGATATCGGCGGCCTCGTCGTCAGCAATGTCGAAACCATCGCCCAGTTCGGCGACGCGACGGTGACGATCGACGGCACGGCGCCGCTGGCGACGCGCTATGAACTGCGCGAAGGCCGGCTCAACCTGGGTGCGACGCTTGCCGCCGTCGACGTGGCGACGAGCGCGGGGACGCTGTTCAACCTCGGCGGCAGCATCCGCAACCTGAGCGTGGCCGGCGACCTGTCGCCGGGCGGCACCGGCACCATCGCGACGGCGAACGTGCTGGGCACCTTCTCGACCGCGGCGGGCAGCCGCTATCTCGTCGATGTGCTCGGCAACGGCACCAGCGACCGCGTGGCGGTGACCGGGGCGGCGACGCTCGGCGGCGGCAACGTCGTGGTCCGGTCGGTGACGCCGGAGTCGGGCTTTTCCGGCAGCACGTCGTTCACCATCCTGTCGGCGACCGGCGGCGTGACCGGCACCTTTGCCGGGGTGTCCGAGGTCGACCTGCCGTTCCTGACATTGGGGCTGGTCCACAATGCCAATGACGTGCAGCTGACGGCAACGCGCGCAGTGACGCCGACACCTACTCCGACGCCGACGCCGACGCCCACGCCCACGCCGACGCCGACGCCCACGCCGACACCGACGCCCACGCCGACACCGACTCCAACGCCGACGCCGACGCCCACTCCGACACCCACACCCACTCCGACCCCGACACCGACGCCAACTCCGACCCCGACTCCCACTCCGACGCCGACGCCAACCCCCACTCCAACGCCAACGCCAACGCCAACGCCAACGCCAACGCCGACCCCCACCCCCACCCCCACACCAACCCCCGTCGCCTTCGCGAGCGTGGCGCGGACCTTCAACCAGCGTCAGGTCGCCGGCGTCTTCGATGCGGTCGAGGCCACCGCGACCGGCGACACGCGCACCGTCATCAATGCGCTGGTCTTCGCCTCCACCGACCAGGCGCTGACCGGCTTCGACACCATGTCGGGTGAAATCCACGCCTCGGTGCTCGCCGCCGGCGTTCACCAGGGAGAAATTCTCACCGACGCCATGCACAACCGGGTCCGCGCCACCGGCGGCGGCACCGGCGGCGCGGCCGGGCTCGCGCTCGGCGCCTGGCTGTCGGGCGGCCTCATCGATGGCCGCGTGCAGGGCGACGGCAACGGCGCCCGCCTCGATGGCAGCCGGCGCGGCATCACCGGCGGCATCGATTTCGCCGATGCGGCAACGGGCACGCTGGTCGGCATCGCCGGCGGCTGGTCGAGCGGCGACGTCACGTCCGGCGCGCGCCGCTCGCGGGCCGAGCTCGATAGCTGGCATCTCGGCGCCTATGGCCGCATCGGCACCGGCCGCACCGGGCTGACGCTGGCCGGCAGCTTCGCCTGGTCGTCGGGCGACGCCGATGTGACGCGGCAGATCGCCGTCAACACCATCAACCGCACCGCGATGTCGCGCTATACGCTCAAGACCACCACGCTCGCCGGCGAGGCGCGCTATGGCTTCGGCGTCGGCACCGGCTTCAGCATCGGCCCGATCGCCAATGTCGCCCACGCCCGGGTCAGCCGCGACGGCTTTGCCGAAACCGGCGCCGCCAGCCTCGGCATCATCGGCGCCGACGACAGCGACAGCCTGACGTCATGGGGCGTCGGCGGCTTTGCCAACTGGGTGTCGGGCAGCGGCCGCATCGATGTCAGTGTCGCCTATGATCGCGCCGACGGGGATTTCACCGAAACCCGGCTGGCGCTGGCCGGGGCCCCGGGGAACGCCTATCTGGTGCGCTCGCCCGGCGGCGGCGACAATGCCGTCAAGGCGAGCATTACCGGCGATGTCGCGCTGGGCGGCGGCTGGGGGATCGGCGCCACCTATCGCGGCCGGCTGGGTGGCGATTTCACCGCTCACAGCGCGCTGGTGACGCTGCACTGGCGGCGCTGACACCCGCCGCAGGGGCGCAATGCCGGCAAGGCCCGTCGGGCATCTTGCCGACGTTGCGTCCCCGCACGGCACCATCTTGCCGCTCTAGCTAAGTAATACGGTTCGCTATAAGGTCGGGGTGTCCCAGGGGGAACCGCCGGCATGCTCGAGCTGAACAACGTCACCCATATCTATGGCAACGGCACCCGCGCGCTCGACGATGTGTCGCTGTCGGTGCCCAAGGGGATGTTCGGGCTGCTGGGGCCCAACGGCGCCGGCAAGTCGACGCTGATGCGCACCGTCGCCACGCTGCAGGCGCCGACGTCGGGCAGCATCCGCTTCGGCGACATCGACATCCTCGCCACCCCCGACCGGCTGCGCGAACGGCTCGGCTATCTGCCGCAGGATTTCGGCGTCTATCCGCGGGTTTCGGCCTATGACATGCTCGATCACATGGCGGTGCTCAAAGGCGTCGCCTCGGCGCGGGAACGCAAGGAAACCGTCGAGACGCTGCTCAACCAGACCAACCTCTGGTCGGTCCGCAAGAAGGCCATCGCCGGCTTTTCGGGCGGCATGCGCCAGCGCTTCGGCATCGCCCAGGCGCTGATCGGCAACCCCGAGCTCATCATCGTCGACGAACCGACCGCCGGCCTCGATCCGGAGGAACGCAACCGCTTCCTCAACCTGCTTGCCGAAATCGGCGAGAATGTCGTCATCATCCTGTCGACCCATATCGTCGAGGACGTCGCCGACCTGTGCCCGCGCATGGCGGTGCTCGCCGGCGGCCGCATCCAGCTCGAAGGCGCGCCGCAGGACCTGATCGAGGCATCGCGCGGCACCGTCTGGGCCAAGACCATCACCCGCGACGAGCTGCCCCGCTATACCGAGACGATGAAGGTCATCTCGAACCGCCTGTTCGCCGGGCGCACCATCATCAACATCCTCGCCGACAGCGACCCCGGTGACGGCTTTGCGCCCGTCACCGGCAGTCTGGAGGACGTCTATTTCGCCACGTTGTCGCGGTCCCGCGCCGCCGATGCCGCCACCGCCCGCACCCTCGCGACTGCCTGAGGGTCCGCCATGTTCGGCCCGATCGCGCGCTTCGAGCTCGGCTACCAGTTCCGCAACCCGGTGTTCTGGGTGGTGTCGGGGCTGTTCTTCCTGCTGCCCTTCGGCGCCATGACGACGGAGCAGATCCAGATCGGCAGCGGCGGCAACATCCACAAGAACGCCCCCGTCGCCATCGCCCAGATCCTGCTCATCATGAGCCTGTTCTACATGTTCGTGACGACCGCCTTTGTCGCCAATGTCATCGTCCGCGACGACGAAAGCGGCTTCGGGCCGATGGTCCGCTCCACCCGGGTCAGCAAGTTCGACTATCTGATGGGGCGCTTCCTCGGCGCCTTTGTCGCCGCCGCGATCACCTTCCTCGCCGTGCCGCTGGCGATCTGGGTCGGCTCGCTGATGCCCTGGGTCGATCCCGACACCCTCGGGCCCAACCGGCTCGGCGACTATCTCTACGCCTATGGCCTGCTGGCGCTGCCCAATCTGCTGCTGACCGCGGCGATCTTCTTTGCCGTCGCCACGATGACGCGCTCGATGATGTATTCCTATCTCGGCGTCGTTGTCTTCTTGGTCTTCTACGTTGTCCTCAACACGGTGATCCGGTCGAAACCCGAACTGCGGGAGCTCGGCGGCTTCATCGAACCCTTCGGCCTCGGCGCGCTGGGCAACGCCACCCGCTATTTCACCGCCAGCGAATCCAATGCCCATCTGCCGGCCTTTGCCGGCACTCTGGTGTGGAACCGGCTGATCTGGCTCGGCGTCACCGCCGGCGCGCTGGCCTTTGCCCATGCCCGCTTCAGTTTTTCCGAACGCAGCGCCTCGTCGCGCCAGCTCCGCCGCCAGCAGCGCCAGCAGGACAGGCTGGCGGCGGTCGCGCCGCTGCGTGTCGACACGCTGCCGTCGCTGCGGCCCGCGGCGTCGACCTGGGCGCGGCTGTGGCTGCGCAGCCGCTTCGAAATGGGGCTAGTGTTCCGCAGCCCGGCCTTTCTCGTGCTGCTGCTCATCGGATTGTTCAACGCGCTCGGCGGGCTGATCTTTGCCGATGAACTCTACGGCACCCCGGCGCGGCCGCTGACCTTTGCCACCATCGGCACGCTGATCGGCGCCTTCGGGCTCTTCCCGCTCATCATCGCCATCTATTACGGCGGCGAAGTCATGTGGCGCGATCGCGAGCGCCGCATGCACGAGATCATCGACGCGACCTCGCTGCCGAACTGGGCCTATATCGTGCCCAAGGTGCTCGCCGTGTCGGGCGTGCTGTTCGCCACGGTGGTGATCTCGGCGCTCGGCGCCATGGCGGTCCAGCTGGCCCGCGGCGTCACCGCGCTCGAACTCGGGCAATATCTCGCCTGGTATTTGCTGCCGATGACGGTCGACACGATCCTGCTGGCGATCCTGTCGGTGTTCGTCCAGGCGCTCAGCCCCAACAAGTACATCGGCTGGGGGATCATGGTGATCTACCTTGTCGGCACCATCACCCTCGTCAACATCGGCTTCGAACACCCGCTCTACAATTACGGCAGCAACGGCGACATCCGCCTGTCGGACATGAACGGCAGCCAGATCGGCGGCGCGCGCGCCTGGTGGCTGCGGCTCTATTGGGGCGGCGTCGCGCTGGTGCTGGCCGTCATCGCCCATCTGCTGTGGCGGCGCGGCACCGAAACCCGGCTGCGCCCGCGCCTGCGCCAGCTGCCGGCCCGGCTGAAGGGCCCCGCCGGCGCCGTGCTGCTGGCGGGTGTCGCCGTCGCCGCGGCCACCGGCGGCTGGCTGTTCTGGCAGATGAACATCCTCAACACCTATCGCACCCGCGACGATGGCGAGTTGCGGATGGCGAATTACGAGAAGAAGTACCTGAAATACGAAACCCTGCGCCAGCCTTCGACGACCGATTTCAAGCTCGACGTCGCGCTGTTCCCGGCCGAACGCCGGATGGAGGCAAACGGCCGCTACCGCTTCGTCAACGATACCGGCGCGCCGGTGCGTGACCTCCATGTGCGCCTGCCCGACATCGACACCGAAATCGCCGCGATCACCATCCCCGGCGCGACGCTGGCGATGGATGATGCCGACATGCAGTACCGCATCTACCGTTTCGCCGTGCCGCTGGCGCCCGGTGCCGCCGGCACGCTCGATTTCCGCACCCGGCGCCAGGTCGTCGGCCTGCGCGCCAACGGCGACGATACCCAGCTGGTGGCGAACGGCAGCTTCCTCAACAACCTGCAGTTCGCGCCGCAGATCGGCATGACCCGCGACGGCCTGCTCACCGATCGCGTCAAGCGCCGCAAATACGGCCTGGCGCCCGAACTGCGCAAGGCGAAGCTCGAGGACGTGTCCGCCCAGCGCCGCAACTATATCGCCGATGCCGACTGGGTGAATGCCGACATCACCGTCACCACCGACGCCGGGCAGACCCCGCTGGCGCCCGGCCGCAGGGTATCCGACACCACCACCGGCGGCCGCCGCACCGCGCGCTTCGTGTCACCGGCGCCGATCCTGGCCTTTTTCTCGGTCCAGTCCGCCGCCTATGCGGAGAAAAGCGCCGACGCCGATGGGGTGAAGCTGTCGGTGTTCCACGATCCCAAGCACGGCTATAACGTCGATCGCATGCTGGCGGCGATGAAGGCGTCGCTCGGCTATTACCGCACCGCCTTCGGGCCGTACCAGTTCGACTATGCCCGCATCATCGAATTCCCGGGCTATGCGACCTTTGCCCAGGCCTTTGCCGGCACCATTCCCTATTCGGAACGCATCGGCTTCCTCGCCGACACCAATGCGCCCGACAAGATCGACTATGTCACCTATGTCACCGCGCACGAGGTCGGCCACCAATATTGGGCCCATCAGCTGATCAGCGCTGACATGCAGGGCGGCACCATGCTCGTCGAAACCATGGCGCAATATTCGGCGCTGATGGTGATGAAGCAGCTCTATGGCGAGGACAAGATCCGGCGCTTCCTGAAATTCGAGCTCGACAGCTATTTGCGCGCCCGCGGGTCCGAACGCATCGAGGAACTGCCGCTCGATCGTGTCGAGGACCAGCCCTACATCCATTATCGCAAGGGCGCGCTGGCCCTGTACCTGCTGCAGGACCGGCTGGGCGAAACCCGCGTCAACGCCATGCTGCGCACGCTGCTCGACAAATATCGTTTCAAAAGCCAGCCCTATGCCCGCTCGCTCGACCTGGTGAACGGCTTCCTGGGGCTAGCCCGCACGCCGGAAGAACGCCAGCTGGTGCTCGACCTGCTCGATCGCATCACTATCTACGACCTGAAGGCCAAGGCGGCGCAGGTGAAGGCGCTGCCCAGCGGCACTTTCGAAACGCTGCTGACCGTCGATGCGGCGAAGTTCTACGCCAGCGGCACCGGCAAGGAGACGTCGACGCCGCTCGCCAACGCCATCGACATCGGTCTGTTCGACCAGAAACCCGAATATGGCGCCTTTGCCGCCAAGGACGTCATCCTGATGGAACGCCGCCCCGTCGTGTCGGGCAGCCAGGTCCTTCGCATCGTCACTCGCCGCCGCCCGGCCTTTGCCGGCATCGACCCCTACAACAAGTATATCGACCGCAATTCCGACGACAATGTCGTGGCGGTGACGGGCTAGGGCGGGGGCATCGGGAGCACGCCGATTCTTGGGTTGCAGTGATAACTCATTGATCTGCACAGAGGTGTCGGGCTCAAGGGAGCGGGCGGCACCTTACTTGTGGGTTGATGCCGCCTGTCGGCCTGATATGCTGGGACGAGGGAACGGGGGGATGCAATGAGCCTGGAAGATCGCGATTATTATCAGGAGGCGCGTCGGTCGAAACTTGCCGATCTCAATCGCGGCAAGAAGTCTTCGCTCGAACCCAAGGACGCGCGATTGAAGGGCTTGTTCGGCGAGGACAAGCACGCCAGATCGTCGGCTGCGCGCAAAAATGGCCTTATTCTGGTCGTGCTGGTGAGCCTGTGCGCATTGCTGATCATCGCCAACTACGCGACCTGATCCCGGGTCGCGCTGGCCCCCGACGCTTCGGATGCGGCGCCGATGCCGGCGCGCAACAGCATCACCGCGGATGACAAGCAGCCGACAGCAACGCTATACCGCAATTATCAGACAATAAGGGTGCTCGATCGCGCTGCGGCGGTCCCGTAGCCCGGCGACCGAGGCGCGCACCGGCGCAAGGAATTCGGCATGGCAACGGCATTTCCCGATTTCGTCCGCCTCGATGGCGATGCCGTCACGCTTGTTATCGACACCACGGCGGGGGTGCCGGTCGTGCTCTACTGGGGGCCGCTGTTGCCGGCGCTCGACCCGGCCGGGCTGGCGCTGCTCGGTGGGCGGGCCGAGGCCAATGCCTCGCCGCGGGTTGCGGCACCGCTGGCGCTGACGCCGCAGGCGGGGCAGGGCTGGCCCGGCCGGCCGGGGCTGGCGGCGCATCGCGACGGCCGCGGCTGGGCGAGCTACGCGCTGCTCGACGGCGTCGAGGCCTCGCCCGATCGCGCCGTCTTCACCAGCGTCGACCCCGCCAACGGCCTGGCGCTGGTCCATGACCTGCGCCTCGACAGCGACGTGCTGGTGGCGACGACGACGCTGACCAATCGCGGTGACCTGCCGTTGACGGTCGATCACCTCGCCGCGCCGGTGCTGCCGGTGCCGGGCCTTGCCGACCGCATCATCGGTTTCGAAGGCCGCTGGGCCGGCGAGTTCCAGACGGTGGAGATGCCGCGCCACATCGGCACCTGGCTGCGCGAGAACCGCCGCGGCCGCACCAGCCACGACGCTTTCCCTGGCGTCATCCTCGCCGAGGCCGGGGCGAACGAAAGCCGGGGCCTCGCCTGGGGCTGGCACCTCGGCTGGAGCGGCAACCACCGCCTGGCCGTGGACACGCTGTCCGACGGCCGCGGCCTCGTCATGATGGAGGAGCTGCTGCTGCCCGGCGAAGTCCGCCTCGCCACCGGCGAAAGCCTTGGCTCGCCCACCCTCTACGCCGCCGCCAGCGCTGCCGGCCTGTCCGGGCTGTCGCAGGCCTTCCACCGCCACCTGCGCGCCCGGCCCGAACACGCCCGCCTCCGCGCCAAGCCCCGCCCGGTCCATTACAACAGCTGGGAAGCGGTCTATTTCGACCATGATCCCGCCGTGCTCGCCGACCTTGCCAGCCGCGCAGCCGCCGTCGGCGCCGAACGCTTCGTCCTCGACGACGGCTGGTTCAAGGGCCGGCGCAGCGACCGCGCCGGTTTGGGCGACTGGACCGTCGATCCGGCGGTCTGGCCCGATGGCCTCGGCCCGATCATCGCCCACGTCCGCGACCTCGGCATGGAGTTCGGCCTCTGGGTCGAGCCCGAGATGGTCAATCCCGACAGCGACCTTTACCGCGCCCATCCCGACTGGGTGCTCGCCACCCCGCCGGCGCCGCAGCTCGATTTCCGCCACCAGCTGGTGCTCGATTTCGGCCGTGCCGATGTCCGCGAGCATCTGTTCGGCGCCGTCGACGCGCTGCTGCGCGATCACCCGATCGCCTATCTCAAATGGGACATGAACCGCGACATCAGCCACCCCGGCGGTGCCGATGGCCGTGCGGGTGCCAGGGCGCATGTCCTCGGGCTCTACGACGTCCTCGACCGCCTGCGCGCCACGCATCCCGGCGTGGAGATCGAAAGCTGCGCCTCGGGCGGCGGCCGCGCCGACTATGCCATCCTCGCCCGCACCGACCGCATCTGGACGAGCGATTCCAACGACTCGATCGATCGCCTCGGCATCCAGCGCGGCTTCTCGCACTTCTTTCCCGCCGAGCTGATGGGCAGCCATGTCGGCCCGCGCCGCTGCCACATCAGCGGCCGCGTGCTGCCGATGGCGCTGCGCGTCGCCACCGCCCTGTTCGGCCATATGGGCATGGAGATGGACCTGCGCGAGATGGACGCCGAGGAGACGGCAATCCTCACCGCCGGCGTCGCCCTCCACAAGCAGCACCGCGCACTCATCCACGGCGGTGGCCTCGTCCGGCTCGACACGGCCGCCGGCGTCAACGCCTTCGCCATCGTCGCCGCCGATCGCGGCGAGGCGCTGCTGTCGTACACGATGGTCGAGGAACAGCGCGGCTATTTTCCGGTGCCGCTGCGGTTCGCCGGCCTCGATGCCGCCGCCGATTACAGGGTAACGCTGGCCTGGCCGACGGGCCTGCGCGCCGAATCACCGCTGTTCGACGCGCTCCGCGACGGCGCCGTCCTGTCGGGGGCCGCACTGATGCAGGCGGGTTTCCAGCCGCCGCGCCTGCACCCGGCGACGTCCTTCATATTGCATCTTCAGCGTCTGTAGATCGCCGGGAATATTGTCGTTCATGCCGATTGCGCGAGCGGATTTCGCGGCTCCGGTGTCGGTAAATCTTACACATGCGTAACAACGCTTCGGGGGACCATCGCTGTAATTATTGAAATCGCTGGCAACTCCGCAGCGAGCCAAATTGGTACGATGTTTGCATGTCGCCCTGCAATCCAACCGAGCCGTCGAGGGGGAACCCATGATCAAGATTGCCGTCGCCGCATTGCTGACCATGTCGACCATCGCCTTTTCGGCGCCTGCCGCGGCCGCGATCCAGACCTATACGATTTCGGGCACCGGCTCGGGCTCGCTCGGCGGCGTCGGCTTCGACGCCTCGCCGTTCGTGCTGACGCTGGTTGGCGACACCGCCAATATCGCCCCGATCGGCCCTGGCACCGTCGCGCTCGATCCGCTGGTATCGGCGAGCTTCGTCATCGGCGGCAGCTCCGGCACGCTTTCGATCGCCACGCGCCTCGGCACCGCCGGCAGCGGCACGATCGTGTTCTTCTCGCGCAGCGGCGGCAGCGACCTGTTCGACTTCTTCCTGTCGGGCCCCGTCGACATCGGCGCGGCGTTCGGCCCGGTGACCGGCACAGGTGTTTTCGCCCTCAACCAGTTCACCGACGTGGCGACGACCGCCGGGGCGCTGACCTTTACCAGCTCCAGCGATGTCATCTTCAGTGGTGGCCTGGCCGGCGCAGCGGTTCCGGAACCCGCCAGCTGGGCGATGCTGATCGCCGGTTTCGGTCTTGTCGGGGCCGCCATGCGCCGGCGCCGGACCACCGTCGCCGCCTGACGAAGCCGGGGCCGGGACCACCCGGCCCGGCCTGTCAGACGAAGCTGTACGGGTCGACGTCGATCACCACGCGCACATTGGTCGGCACCGCGACGCTGCCGAGCCAGTCACGCAGTACGCGCTGCAGCGGCAGCGTCCGCCGCGCCTGCACCAGCAGGCGCTGGCGATGCCGGCCGCGCAGCATGGCGAGTGGCGCCGCGGCGGGGCCGAGCACCGACAGGCCCTCCGCCGATGGTGCCGCGGCACCGATCGCCCGCGCCGCCGCCAGCGCCGCCGCCGCATCCTCGCTCGACACGATGATCGCCGCGAGGCGGCCAAAGGGGGGCAGCCCCAGGTCGCGCCGCGCCTCGGTCTCCGCCTCGTAGAACGCCGCCGGGTCGCCGGCGACGAGCGCCTGCATCAGCCGCGCCTCGGGCTGGTGGGTCTGGATCAGCACCGTGCCGGGCTTGGCGCCGCGCCCGGCACGCCCCGCGACCTGCGCCACCTGCTGGAAGGTGCGTTCGCCAGCGCGCAGGTCGCCGCCCGACAGGCCGAGATCGGCATCGACGACGCCGACCAGCGTCAGTTCGGGGAAATGATAGCCCTTGGTGACCATCTGCGTGCCGATCAGCACATCGACCTCACGCGCATCGACGCTGCGCACCAGCTCGGCGGCGCGCGCCGGGGAATTGATCGTGTCCGACGTGACCAGCGCCACCCGCGCCTGCGGCCAGGTGCGCCGCACCTCCTCGGCGATGCGCTCCACGCCGGGGCCGCAGGCGACCAGCGAATCGGCCTCCCCGCATTCGGGGCAGGCATCGGGCACCGGCGTCTGGTGGCCGCAATGGTGGCAGGCGAGGCGGCGCGACAGGCGGTGCTCGACCATCCAGGCGGTGCAGTTCGGGCACTGGATCCGCGTGCCGCAGGTCCGGCACAATGTCAGCGGGGCATAGCCGCGGCGATTGAGGAACAGCAGCGCCTGCTCGCCTTTTTCCAGCGTCGCGGTGACGCCGGCGACCAGCGGCGGGCTGAGCCACGAGCCGCGCGCCGGCGGGGTGCGCCGCAGGTCGACGAGCCGGATGTCGGGCATCTGCGCCCCGCCGAAGCGCGCCGGCAGCTTCAGGTGGCGATAGGTGCCCTTGGCGGCCTGCACCTGGGTCTCGATCGCCGGGGTGGCGGTGGCGAGGACAACCGTCGCACCCTCCTCCTGCCCGCGCATCACCGCCACGTCGCGGGCGTGGTAGTGGACGCCCTCCTCCTGCTTGAAACTGGTCTCGTGCGCTTCGTCGACGATGGTGACGCGCAGATCCTTGAACGGCAGGAACAGTGCCGACCGCGCCCCGACGACGACTTTCGCCCGGCCGTCGGCGATGGTGGCCCAGGCGGCGCGGCGCTCGCTGGCCTTCAGGTCGCTATGCCACGACACCGGCGCGCAGCCGAAACGCACCGCGAAGCGGGCAAGCCACGGTGCGGTCAGCGCGATTTCCGGCACCAGCACCAGCGCCTGGCCGCCGGTCCGCAATGCCGCCGCCACCGCCTCGAAATAGACCTCGGTCTTGCCCGACCCGGTGACGCCTTCGAGCAGGAACGGCGCAAAGCCGCCCGCTGCCACGCTGTCGGCCATGATGGTCGCCGCCTCGGCCTGCGCCGCCTCCAGCCGGGGCGGCGCATGGTCGGGGTCGGGCACATCGGGCGCGCGGTCGGCGCTGACGGTCAGCGGCTGCAGCGTGCCGGCGGCGATCAGTCCGCGGATGACGGCGTCGGACACGTCGGCGATGCGCGTCAGGTCGCGCACGCTGCCCTGCCGGCCGTCGAGCTTTTCGAGCGCCTGCGTCCGCGCCGGGGTCATGCGGTCGGGCAGGGGGCCGCCGGTGCGATATTCGGTCACCTCGCGATCGCCCAGGAACGCCACCGACGGCCAGACCATGCGGATGACGCCGGCCAGTGGCGCGACATAATAATCCGCCACCCATTCGCACAGCCGGCGCAGCGGCGCGGCGATCGGCGGAATGTCGATGCGCGCCGTGACCGGCCGCAGGCGCTTCGCCTCGACCTCGCGGCCCTCCAGCCGGTCGCGGTCCCACACCACCCCGGTGATCGTCCGCGGCCCGAGCGGCACGCTGACCGCATCGCCGGGCGCCAGGGCAAGGCCCGGCGGCACGGCATAGTCGAGCGCACCCAGCCCATGCTGAAAGACGACGACACGGACGGAAGCGGGGGGAGTCACTCCCCCGACTTAGGGTCGCGACGGGCGATGCGCTACCGCTTTGCCATCACGCCCCCCCGGTGCTAACGCCGCGCGCATGATCCCACGCTATTCCCGCCCCGAGATGGTTGCCATCTGGGAACCCGAAACCCGTTTCCGCATCTGGTTCGAGATCGAGGCGCACGCGATGGACGCGCTGGCGGAACTCGGCGTCGTGCCCAGGGATGCGGCCAAAGCGGTCTGGGAGCGGGGCAAGTTCGAAGTCGACCGCATCGACGAGATCGAGCGCGAGACGAAACACGACGTCATCGCCTTCCTGACCAACCTCGCCGAACATGTCGGGCCGGAAGCGCGCTTCGTCCACCAGGGCATGACCAGCTCCGACGTGCTCGACACCTGCCTGTCGGTGCAGTTGGCGCGGGCCGCCGATATCCTGATCGCCGACACCGATGCGCTGCTGGTCGCTTTGAAAAAGCGCGCCTTCGAATATCGCCACACCCCGACAATGGGCCGCAGCCACGGCATCCACGCCGAGCCGACGACCTTCGGGCTGAAACTCGCACAGGCCCATGCCGAGTTCACCCGCTGCCGCGCCCGGCTGGTCATGGCGCGGGAGGAGATCGCCACCTGCGCCATCTCCGGCGCCGTCGGCACCTTCGCCAACATCGACCCCTATGTCGAAAGCCATGTCGCCAAGGCAATGGGGCTGGCGGTGGAGCCTGTGTCGACGCAGGTGATCCCGCGCGACCGCCACGCGATGTTCTTTGCCACATTGGGCGTCGTCGCCGGCAGCGTCGAGCGCCTCGCCACCGAAATCCGCCACCTGCAGCGCACCGAAGTGCTGGAGGCCGAGGAATATTTCGCGCCGGGGCAAAAGGGCAGCAGCGCCATGCCGCACAAGCGCAACCCGGTGCTGACCGAGAACCTGACCGGCCTCGCCCGCCTCGTCCGCGGCTATGTCACCCCGGCGCTGGAAAATGTCGCGCTCTGGCACGAGCGCGATATCTCGCATTCGTCCGTCGAGCGCATGATCGGCCCCGACGCGACGGTGACGCTCGATTTCGCGCTGTTCCGGCTGACCGGCGTCATCGACAAGCTGCTCGTCTACCCCGAACGCATGCTGAAGAACCTCAACAAGATGGGCGGCCTCATCCATTCGCAGCGCATCCTGCTGGCGCTGACCCAGGCCGGCGCCAGCCGCGAGGACAGCTATCGCATGGTCCAGCGCAACGCGATGCAGGTCTGGGAATCGGACGGCCAGCTGCAGCTGCTCGACCTGCTGCTCGCCGATGCCGATGTGACCGCGCTGCTGCCGCGTGCCGAGCTCGAAAGCCTGTTCGACCTCGGCTATCACCTGAAGCACGTCGACACGATCTTCGACCGGGTTTTCGCCTGAACCGGGCCGCGTTTCGCGTCGGCGGCGAAACGGCTATGATCGGCGCAGGCAACGAAGGGAGCCTGACCATGCTGACCCGTCGCACGACCCGGTGGATCGCCCTTGTCGCCCTCGCCTGGAACTTCATCGGCATCGCGGGCTACCTTGCCCAGGTCGGCATCACCGGCCCGCCCGGCCCGGCCATGCCCACCGCCATCACCGCGGCCTTTGCCATCGGGGTGTTCGCCGGTGCCGTGGGGGCGCTCGGCCTCTCATTGCTGCGGCCCTGGGCGCCGGTGCTGCTGTGGGTCTCGCTGGTCGCGGTCGTCGTCAACTGGGGCTGGGTGTTCCTCTACAGCCGCCACGCCTCGATCCCGCTGGGCCTGGCCGTGCTGGTCGTCGCCGCCGTCCTTGTCGTCGTTGCCGAGACCGTCCGGCGCCGGGGCTGGCTGGGCCCGACGCCACGATAGCGGTGCCCGTTCAGAAGCGGCGGTGGTCTTCGCCGTCGATCAGGTCGCACTGGCCGCGAAAACCATAGGGCGACAGGCCGGTGATCGAAATCCGGCCGGCGCGCCGGTCGACAACCACGCGCGGCTTGTTCAAGCCGTTGAGTCGATAGCTGGCGGTAATCTGGTCGGGTGTCGCCACGACATTGTCGAGCGGCCACCAGCCGTCGTTGCCGCCCGAATGCAGCGGCGGCACCAGCGATTTTGGCAGCCGGATGCGGCCGCCATTGTCCCATAGCTGCATCGTCACCGAGGCATCGAAAGCCTCCGACGTCAGTTCGACGCGGTTGCCGAAATCATAGCGGTTGGTGCGCGAATTCCACACCCAGTCGTCGCGATTGGCCAGCGACGGGTGCTGCCCCTCGCCATAGCAGACCAACCCCAGGTCCACCGGCTGGCCATCGACCGCATAGCGTGCGCCCGAAGCCGGCGGCGCCGCGCCGCGATTGTCGGCCGGTGCACCGCCGCCGTCCTGGCAATCCGCCACCGGCGTCTCGACGATCGAATTGTAGCGGCCGTCCATCGTCGCGATCGACACGCAACGGCCATAGGTGGCGTTGAACCAGTAGGTCCATTTGCGATCGTCACCGGTCTCGGTGCGGACGAGGTCATAGCCGCGGCGGCCGAGCTCGCCTTCAGCCTGGCCGGCCCGCGCGCCGACCAGATCCTTGAGGCCGGGCGGCGTATCCTGGGCCAACGCCGCCACCGGAAGCTGTGTCATCGACAGCGCCACCGCGGCCATTGCCATCCGCATCGTCCACTCCTCGCCGGTCCAGCACCGGGTTCAACGACCCGCCCGATCGACTGGTTCCGGCCGCGAATCGTCTGCAAGACCGCGCTTGGCCTTGCCGCCGAAACGGCTTAGCAAACGCCCATGGACTTCCTCAAGCTGCTGCGATCGTTCGAGGACCTGCTGTTCGAGCTGCTGTCGTGGGTGATTTATTACCCGTTGACGCTGTGGCGCGTCATCACCCGCCCGCTGGAGATGCTGCGCTATTCGAACCACGAGGAAACCGAGGCGCTGAAGGAACGCTACACCGACACGCTCAGCCCGCCGCTGTTCCTCCTCGTCACCATCGCGCTGCTGCACTGGCTGGAGCTCGCCTTCGGCACCTATGCGCTCCCCGCCAGCACCGCCATCGCCCGCGCTATCACGGCGTCCGATGAAAACCTGATCATCGCGCGGTCGGTGCTGTTCGCGCTGCTGCCGCTGTTCGCCGCCTGGCGCTATGTCAGCGCCAGCGGCCGGCCGCTCGACCGCAAGAACCTGCGGCCGCCGTTCAACGGCCAATGCTATCTTGCCGCCGTCTATGCGCTGCTGCTGTCGGGCGCCATCAGCACGGCAAAGCTTCATCCCGGCACCATCGCCATCGCCGCCGAGCTTTTGGCCGTCGCCGCCACCGGCTGGTATCTCGCCATCCAGACGCAACAGTTCCGCGCCAGCCTCGGCTGCTCGACGCTGCGCGCCGCCGGGCTCGCCGTGCGCTCCTATCTCGAGGCGCTGTTCGCCTTTATCGCCGCGGCGCTGGTCATCGCCGGCGGCATCTAGGGCACGCTATCGCGGCGGCGCCACCGCCGCCGGCATGTCGCGCCCGGCCTTCAGATAGGCCGCCTTCACGTCCGGCCGGGCCTTCAGCCCGCGCAGCGCCGCGCGTTCCTTCACGTCGCGCACTGTATCGTCGCGGTTGATCAGGAACGGCTGCAGATTGAACAGCATGTCGGTGCGGGTGGCCTCGCCGGCCAGCCGCCGGATGATCGCGGCGGCGGCGGCATCGTTGCGGCCGAGGCAGATCATCGCGCCCAGATAGGCGTCGTCGTTGGCGTCGGGCTTCGACACCAGGGGCGCCGCGACGATGGCGGCTTCGGAAGCCTTGCCGAGCTGGGAGAGTGCACAGGCGCGCGCGGTGGCGATGAACAGCGCGCCGAAACTGCTGATCATCCCCTTTTTCGCATCGACGGCATCGGCGGCGGCCAGCGCCTCCTGCGGCCGGTCGACGCTGGCGGCGAGCAGCGCCTGGTTGATCATCGTGTTGACCAGCGCCGGCCGCCCGGCAAGGGGCGAGGCGTTGAGCGCCGCCAGCCGCGCCAGCGCCGCGTCGATCTGGCCGGCGTCGGCGAGCAGGCTGGCGTGAAGATTGACAAGCCAGATCTCGCGCTCGGTCAGCGCCGCCAGCTCGGCGGGCGTCTTCGCGACATCGGCCAGCGCCATCGCCTCGGGCTCCCGCGAGGCGACGTTCAGCGCCTCGGCATAGCCCAGCCGCGCGATCAGCGAGGTCGGCGCCGCGTCGAACCGCGCCTTGGTGGCGGCGAGATAGGCGGCGTCGGCGACATCGGCGCCCGGGCCCAGCCGTTTTTCGACCTGCGGCCAGAACATCTGGTAGCGGCGGTCGATGCCGATGCGGACGAGGTGCACCGGGTTGAGGATGGCATCGATGACGGCGCGGGCTTCCCCGCTGCGATCGCGCGCCACCAGCGCCGCGACCAGCCGCACCCGCAGCCAGTCGACATCGCCCAATGTGGCATCGGTCGGCTGCCAGCCGGCGGCATTCAGCGCGAAATCGAGGTCGAAGGCGCGGTTCTTGTCCTTGCCGACGGCGCGCATGACGTTCGATACCAGTTCCGACGGCAGCGTGTTCAGCGCCGCCGCATCGGTGGCGGCGACCAGCAGCAACGTCTCGGCGGCGGCATCGGTATCGCCCATGAAGGCGCGGATCTTGAACAGCGCCGCCAGCAGCGCCGGCGTCGGCGTCGCGGTGTTGGCGACCGCGACTTCGATCGCGGCGCGCGCCTCCGGGATCTTGTCCATCCGGGCCAGCACGAAGAACCGCAGCTGCTGGATGCGACCGCGGTCGGCGGGCAGCTCGGCCTGGGCGAGCAGTGCGTCGAGGATCGGCAGCGCGTCGGCGGCCTTGCCGCTGTCGTACAGCGCCGCGGCGCCGCGCAGCTGGGTTTCGATGTCGGCGGGCGCCAGCGGCGCCGCGGCGATGAGCAGCAGGGCGATCATCGTCGCGGCGGTCGCCTGGGCGGGGGCCGCCAACCAGCGTCGGTTCATGCTCGTGTCTGCCTGTTCATGCTGCCATGGTAGCGGCAGAACGCCCGAGAACAAGCAGGGCCGGGAGAGGCGCATGGCCGCGGTGGAATTCTTCTTCGATTGCTCCAGCCCCTGGACGTACCTGGGCTTCGAGGCGTTGTGCGTCGCGGCGCGCGAGGATGGCTTCGACGTGTGTTTCCGGCCATTCCTCGTCGGCGGCGTCTTCAACACCGTCAACCCCAGCGTCTACGAGGCGCGGGCCGCCGTCCACTCGCCCAAGACCCGCTATTTCTGGAAGGACATGCAGGACTGGATCGCCCGCTCGGGCCTCGCCATCAAATTCCCGCCGAGCATCTTCCCGATCAATTCGGCCCGCGCCATGCGGGTCTGCCTGCTCGCCGCCGACGCCGGCAGCTGCGAGCCCGTCGCCCGCCGCATCTTCCAGCTCTACTGGAGCGAGGACCGCGACATCGCCGATCCGGGCGTGCTGGCGGAGGCGTGCAGCGCCGGCGGGCTCGACCCGGCCGCGACGCTCGAAGCCGCCGACAGCCCCGAATTGAAGACCCGGCTGCGCGCCAACACCGACGAGATCATCGCCCGCGGCGGCTTCGGCACGCCGACATTCTATGTCGGCGGCGACGACATGTATTTCGGCCAGGACCGCATCGGGCTGGTGCGGGAGGCGATGGCGCGGGGTTAGCGCCGCCGCTGCAGCCCCTCGCCGACCATGTTGACGGCGAGGATGGTGACGAGGATCAGCACGCCCGGCGGGATCGACAGCCAGGGCGCGCTGACCAGCCAGGGCCCGGCCTTGTTGAGGAGATTGCCCCAGGTCGGGATCGGCGGCTGGACGCCGAAGCCCAAAAACGACAGTGCCGATTCGAGCATGATGGCGCCGCCCACCGCCAGCGTGGCCGAGACCGCGACGGCGCCCAGCGTGTTGGGCACGACATGACGGGCGATGATGCGCAGCGGGCCGGCACCGAGGACGCGCGCCGCGGCGATATAGTCGCGCTGCTTCAGGCTGCGGACCTCGGCGCGCACCAGCCGCGCCGGCGCCGTCCAGATCAGCCCGGCGATGATCATCACCAGCAGCAGCGGCGCCGGCCGCACCAGTCCGGCGATGACCAGCACCAGCGGCAGCGCCGGGATCGACAGCATGACATCGGTCAGCCGCATCAGGATGCGATCGGTCCAGCCGCCGAGATAGCCCGCCAGCGCGCCGATCGCGGTGCCCACCGCCGTCGCCACCAGCGCGCCGACCAGCCCGACGGCGAGCGAGATGCGGCCGCCATGGAGCAGCCGGGTCAGCACGTCGCGGCCGAGCTCGTCGGTGCCGAGCCAGTGCGCCGGCGACGGCGGCAGCGGCCGGCCGAGCAGGTCCAGCGCCTGCTCGTCATAGCGATAGGGCGACAGCAACGGCCCCAGCACGGCAGCGGCGGTGACCAGCCCGAGCAGCGCCAGCCCGACAAGGACGCGCCGATCGAGCTTCCGCCCTTCAAGCATGCCGGATCCGCGGATCGAGCCGCGCCTGGATGAGGTCGGCGGCGATATTGGCGAGGATGACGGCGGCCGACCCCATCATCAATATGCCCATCAGTACCGGATAATCGCGGCCGTCCATGGACTGCACGAAAAGGCTGCCGATGCCGGGCCAGCCGAAGATCGCCTCGGTGATCACCGCGCCCGAGATGATGCTGGCGAGATCGAGCGCGATGATGCTGACGGCGGGGATGATGGCATTGCGCAGCGCGTGGCGGACGAGCACCGTCGCCTCCCCCATGCCCTTGGCGCGCGCCGTGCGGATATGGTCCTCCGCCAGCGCGGTGATCATGCCGGCGCGGATATAGCGGCTCCAGCTGGCGGTCGTCGCGATGGCGAGCACCGTCGCCGGCATGGCGAGATGCGCCAGCCGGTCGCCGAAAGCCTCCACCCCGATGGTCTGCAGGCCCCCCGACGGCAGCCAGCCGAGCCACACGCTGAACACCAGCTGCAGCACCAGCGCCAGCCAGAACACCGGGATCGACAGCCCGACCAGCGCCAGCCCGCTGACGATGCGGTCGGCCCATTGCCCGGCCCGCGCCGCCGCGACGACGCCGAGCACCAGCGACAGCAGCAGCGCCGCGCCCATCGCGACACCGCCGAGCAGCAGCGTCGGCCCCAGCCGCTCCGCCACCTCCACCAGCACCGGCCGCCCGGTGCGGATCGAATAGCCCCATTCGCCGGCGAGCATCGATTTCAGCCACAGCCCATATTGCACCGGCAGCGGCTCGTTCAGCCCATAGGCCGCGGCGATGCGCTCCAGCGCCGCCGGGGTGACGGAGGGGTTGTCGGCATAGACATCCATCGGCCCGCCCGGCGCCAGGTGGACGACGAGGAACAGCACCAGCGAAATGCCGAGCAGCGTCGGCACCGTACCCGCCAAACGCCCGAGCAGCCACCGCCAGGTCATGCCGCGAGTTCCCGCGCGCTCATGCGTCCAGCCGCCAGAAGGCCGCGCCGACGAACGGCGTCATGTTGGTCGGATTGGGGGTGAAGCCCGTGAGCGCCCGCCGCTTCGTCACCACCGCGACATTGGTCGTCAGCGGGATGGTCGGCAGGTCGTGCGCCAGGATGCGCTGCATCTCGAACGCAGCCGCCCGCCGCGTTTCGGCGTCGAGCGAGCCCTCCATCGTCGCCAGCACGCGATCGAGCGCCGGATTGGCGTATTTCAGGCTGTTGTTGGCGCCGCCGCTGCCGAAGAAACGGCTGTAGATCGGGTCGGCGCCGGTCACCCAGGCGCTGTAGATCAGGTCGAAATCCCCTTTGTAACGGGCCTGGCGATAGGCGACACCGGCGCGATTGTCGGCGCGCGCCAGGATGCCGATCGCCTGCAATTGCGCGATGATGACCTGCTGCGCCAGCTCGTCGTCGCCCTTGCCCGACTGGACGATGAAGCGGAAATCGAGCCGCCGGCCGTCTTTCGCCCGCACGCCGTCGCTGCCGACCCGCCAGTCGGCGGCATCGAGGATGGCGCGCGCCCGCGCCGGATCATGCCCCGGCGTCGGCGTCGCCGGATCGTGGAACGGAAAGATCGGCACGACGACGGAGGTGATGGCTTGCGGAAAGCCGCCGAGCGCGCGCACCAGCGCCGCGCGGTCGACAGCGTGGGCGATGGCCAGCCGCACCGCGCGGTCCTGCAGCGCCGGATTGCGGAAATTGAAGTCGAGATGCTGCCATTGCAGCACCGGCGAGCGCACCAGCTCGACGCCGTCGAGCGTCCCCATCTGCTTGGCCTGGTCATAGGGCGTCGCCACGACCAGATCGAGTTCACCCGAGCGGATCTGCATCAGCAGACTGTTGGAATTGGGGATGATCTTGAAAATCAGGCTGTCGAGATAGGGGAGTTGCCGCCCGGCGGCGTCGCGGCGCCAGTAATAGGGGTTGCGCTCGGTCGTCACATATTGCCCGCGCCGGAAATCGGTGACGCGGAACGGTCCGGTGCCGACCGGCCGGTCGTTGTACGGCGCGGTGTTGAGGTCGACGCCCTCGAGCAGGTGCCGGGGCAGGATGCCGAAGGTGAACAGCGTGGTCGCGAACCCCGGCACGACCTTGCGGTAATGGCAGACGACGGTCAGCGCATCGGGCGTGTCGATGGCGACGATGTCCTCCGTCCCGTCCTTCGATTCGGCGATGAAGGCCGGGTTGCCGACGGCGCGCCAGGTGAAGGCGACATCGGCGGCGCTGAACGGCGCGCCGTCGTGCCAGCGCACACCGGGCCGCAGCTTGTAGGTGATCGTCATGCCGCCCTCGGGGGTCAGCACGATGCCGCCATTTTCGACCGTCGGCACCTCGGTCGCCAGCACCGGGACGTAGCGGGCGTTCTCGTCGGGGGCGAGCAGACCCTCCACCACGGCGGCCTCGACATCGCCCAGAAAGCCGGTCGAATAGACGTTCAGCGTGTCGATATCATAGGTCAGCCCGACGACGAGGCTGTTGGGGACACTGCGCCGCGCCGGCACGCACGCCGTCGCCGCGGCGCCGAGCAGCACGATGCGGCGCGAGATTGTCGTCAATAGCCGAGCGACCGGTCGACGACGTGCGGCACCGGTTCGCCGCGTTCGTGGCGCCGCACGCTGTCGGCCATCACCGCCACCGCCGTCCGCGCATGGGTCGGCGCCGCGACGTGCGGCGATACGAGCACGCGCGGGTGCGCCCAGAACGGGTGGTCGGCCGGCAACGGCTCGGTGCGGAACACATCGAGCACCGCCGCCGACAATTGCCCGGCATCGAGCGCCGCCAGCACATCGCCATCGACCACCGCCGCGCCGCGCCCGGCATTGACCAGCAACGCCCCCGGCGCCAGCCGCGCCAGCAGCGCCGCATCGATGATGTCGGTCGTCGCCGCCGTCGCCGGCAGCAGGTTGATCAGCGCATCGGCCCCCGCCACCGCCGCCGCCAGGTCATCACCGCCGAATGTCGCGGTCCCCGCCACCGCCCGCCCCGACCGGCTCCAGGTCCGCACTTGAAAGCCCAGGGCCGCCAGCATCGTCGCCACCGGGCCGCCCAATGCCCCGGCGCCGAGCACCGTCACCACCCGCTCGCGCGCCATCAGCTCGCCATGCTGGCGCCATTCGCCGGCCGCCTGCTGGTCGCGATAGACGAACAGGTTGCGGTGCCAGGCGAGCAGCTGCGCCGCCACCCATTCCACCATGCCCTCGACCAGCCCCGGATCGACCATGCGGACGATCGGCACGCCTTCGGGCACTTCCCCCGACGCCAGCAGATGCTCGATCCCGGCGTTGAGGCTGAGCACCAGTTCGAGGCCGGTGAGGCTGCTCAGCGTCCCCGGCAGCGGCTTGCCGACGACGGCATAATGGACCGGGCGGTCGCCGGGCGCCTTGGTCACGACATCATGGCCGGGCAGTTCGGCGCGGAACATCGCCGCCATCGCCTCCGGGTCGGATCGCGCCGCGATGAACAGGGTTTTCATGAAATTCATCTTAGAGCAGGTTTTGCGGCCAAGGGAACCGCTGAACGGAGCAGCGCCATGAGCACCACCGAAAGTCATGAGGGCCATTATCTCGCGGTCTTCACCAGCGACAAGACCGGGCCGCGCTGGCAGGCCTGGTATGCGATGACCGAGGCCGAACAGCGCGCCACCGATGCGGCCGGCCTCGCCGCGGTCAAGGCCTGGGACGCCGCCAACCGCGACAGCATCGTCTATGGCGGCGGGCCGCTCGGGCCCACCAAGCGCATGTCCGCCGACGGCCTGTCCGATGTCGTCAACACCCTGACCGTCTTTGTCGTCGTCCGCGCCGCCTCGCACGAGGCCGCCGCCCGGCTGTTCGACGGCCACCCGCACTTCACCATCTTCCCCTGCGACGGGGTCGAGGTCATGCCGCTGCTGGGGCCGGGCTCGGACGGCTGATCGACGGCCGCCAACAAGTCGTTGCGATGCTGTCGGCGATGCGCCAGACTTGTGCATCATCCCTGCCAATTTTCCGGACATTTCATGACCAACGCGATCGACCGCGAGCTGACCGCGGTGACCATGGGGCTCGACCGCTATGAACGCGGCGCCAATGCCGGCGACAGCCTGCTCGACGGCGAGGGGCTGGTGCCGATCTGGATGGGCGACGATCTGGTGCCGCCGCGGGCGTACACCGGCTGGGACCCCATCTTCGCCGACCTCGCTGCCCTGTCGGATCGCGTCGCCACCCTGCCGGCCGACGATCGCGGCGCCTTCCTGCGCACCATGGTCGCCTCGGTCACCACCGCCGCGCGGCTGTTCTCGGGGGAGGCGATGACCTATGCCGACAAGGTCCGCGACCTCGTCGGCGCCGATCCGGCGCCGGTGGCGCAAGCCGATATCGCCGCGCTGACCGATGCGCTCGACGCCGGCCTCACCCGCGCCGGCTTCGGCAACGGCAGCATCAAGGCCCGCGTCGATGCCTGGGAAGACGCCCGCGCCGTCGCCCCCGACCGCATCGAGGCCGTGTTCCGCGAGCTGATGGCCGCCGCCAAGGCGCGCACCGCCAGCATGATCTACGACACCGGCGACTATGACATGGCGCTCAATCCGTTGCGCAACATCCCCTTCACCGCGCGCTGCGGCTTCGACGAGCGGCGCATGGACCTGAACGTCGACATCAGCTTCACCCGCGCCGCCTTGAAGCACCTCGTCTGCCACGAGGTTTTCCCCGGCCACGCCACGCAATTGCTCTACACCCATGCCGAGGCCGCCGCCGGCCGCACCGACATGGATGCGCTGCTGTGCACCGCCAACGCCGTCACCGGCTGCGTGCAGGAAGGCATCGGCGACCAGGGTGTCGCGCTCATCGACTGGGTGGAGGATGACGACGACGCGCTCTACGCCAGCTTCCAGACGCTGAAGAGCGCCGTGCAGACGACGGCCGCGTGGAAGCTGATGGCCGAGGATACGCCGGAGGCCGAGGTCGCCCAGTACATGCGCGACACCGGCTATGGCCAGGAAGCCTGGGTGCAGGGCCGCATCCGCATGGCCCGCCACCCGTTCCGCGGGCCCTTCATCGCCAGCTATTATGCCGGCAACGAGGCTGTCCGCCGGGTGCGGACACGCGTTGCCCCCGCCGATCGCGCCGCCTTCGTCCATTACCTCTACGGCCGTGTCCACAGCCCCGAAAGCCTCCAGATGTTCGCAGCCGCATGACCGGAAAATTGAAAATCGGCCTGATCGGCGCGCACGACTGGGCCGAAAAGGCGCATCTGCCGGGCTATGCCGCGCATCCGGACGTGGAGATCGCCGGCATCTGCGACTCGGTGCCGGCCCGCGCCGAGGCGATGGCGGCCAAGTTCGGCGCCCGCGCCATCTACACCGACTATCGCGAGCTGCTGGCGGTGCCCGACATCCAGATGATCGACGTCTGCACGCCGACCGACACGCACCTGCCTCTCAGCCTCGCCGCCATCGCCGCCGGCAAGCATGTGCTGTGCGAAAAGCCGCTGCACACCCTCGCCGAACCCGCCTTCGACGCGGCGCGCAAGGCCGCCGACATGGGCGTGCGCACCAAATTGGGCTTCACCTTCCGCTATTCGCCGGCCATCCGCCAGATCAAGCAATGGATCGACGACGGCGTGCTCGGCGAGATTTTCCACATCCATGGCTTCGAGCAGAATTCGCAGTTCCTTTCCCCCGATTTCCCGCTGCGCCAGTTCGATGTCACCAGCCCCCGCGACCGCCTGATCCCGGCGTCGATCATCGGCTATGGCTCGCATCTGCTCGACCTGATGCGCTGGCTCGGCGGCGAATTCGGCAGCGTCTGCAGCACCATGAAGAACTTCGTCCCCGAACGTGTCGTCCGCGGGCTGGAGGGGCGCCAGCGCTTCATGGTCGAGGACGGCGCCGCGGCGCTCGTCGAATTCACCGGCGGCGCGCAGGGGCTGGTGCAATCGAGCTACATCGCCGTCGGCAATTATCCCGGCGTCGAAATCCGCGTCTATGGCTCGAAAGGTGCCGCCGTCGCCCGGCTGATCACCGAGAACGGCCTAGCCGAGACGCTGCACTTCGCCACGCCCGATCAGGTCGAATTTCGCCTCGTTGCTCCCGCCGCTGGCGCATTGCCGCCCGGGACCAGCCTCGAAACGCCCTGGCCCGAGCTGTACTATCGCAACCTGGTGCGCTTTTTCGCCGATGAAATCCTCGAGGACCGGCCGGAGGAATGCACCTTCCACGACGGCGCCAAGAGCCAGCAGATCGTCGACGCCATCATCCAGGCGCATTTCGAACGGCGCTGGGTGGACATTGCGGCGTGACCAGCGACGAACTGGTCGACGCTTACCTGGCGCACCATTTCGCCTTTCGCCCGGTCGACGCGACCTTCATGGGGGTTGCGGGGCATGATCACCGCCTGCCGCCCGCCGGGCCTGGCACTGCCGCCGCCGAACGCGCCGGGCTGGCGGCGCTGCGGGATCAGCTGGCGGCGACGCCGGCGGGCGAAACCTCCGGGCAGCGCCTCGACCGCCGCTATGTCGAGGCCCAGTTGACCCTGGGCGAAGCCGCGCTGGACCACGCCCCCCGCCTCGCCAACCCCGCCTGGTACAGCGGCGAGGCGGCGTTCGGCATCGTCTCGCTACTGCTGCCGCACCCCGGCCCATCTCGTGGCGATGCCCTTGCCGCGCGCCTTGCCGCCATTCCCGGCTTCCTCGCCGCCGCCGAAGCGCAGCTGACCGCCGCGCCGCGCGCCGTCACCGACCGCGCGATGCGTGAATCCGCCAGCTTTTCCGCCTATCTTGATGACCAGATCCGCCGCCATCCCGACTGGAATCCCGCCTGGAACGACGCTGCCACCGCCGCCGCAGCCGCCTTCGACCACTTCGCCGCCGCCATCGCCAACCTCCCCGACGCCCCCTCCGCCACCGGCCGCGCCTATCTCGAATTGCTGATGACCGCCGGCCACGGCCTCGATTGCACCCCGGAAACCGCGCTCGCCCGCGCCGAAGCCGACTATGCCCGCCTCGGCGACGAACTCATCGCCCTTGCCGCCGCCAATGATCCGGCCCGAAGCTGGCAGGAACAGGTCGCCGGCCTGTCCCAGATCACCGCCGAAACCCCCGACACCGTCATCGATCTCTACCGAAAACTCGACGCAGAGGCCGTCGCCGCCGCCCCCGATCTCGTCACCCCGGCCACCGAATATGCGCTGGAATACCGCCGGCTGCCGCCAGACTTCGCCCGAATCGCCGCCGATCTCTACTTCCTGCCATATCGTTCGCCCCCCGCTGCCACACCCGCCGACGGCAGCATCTACTGGGTCCACCCGCCAGGCGGCGCCGATTATCTCGCCGCCAATGCCGTCGCGCCGGTCAAGATCATCCACGCCGTCCACCACGGCAGCATCGGCCACCACACCCAGAACGCCCGCGCCCGCGCCGCGCCGTCGCGGCTGGCGCGGCTCGCCGGCACCGATTGCGCCCTCGGCCTCGCCATGCTGCCGTCGGGCACGATGGTCGAAGGCTGGGCCTGCTATGCCCAGGACCTGATGGCCGAGGCGCCCGGCTTCTATTCCGCCACCGAACGCGTGTTCCTCAAACAGTTCGAACGCCGCAACGCCGCCAGCGTCATCGTCGACATCAACCTCCACACCGGCGCCTGGACCCCCGGACAGGCGATGGACTTCTACGCCGCCGCCGGCTTTGCCCCGTCGCGCATCGCCGCCGAAGTCACCCGCAACGCCATGCTGCCCGCCACCCGCCTGATGTACTGGCTCGGCATCGAGGCGATCCGCGCCCTGCGCCGGCGCTGGCGCGGCAGCACCATCGCCTTCCACGACACGCTGATCGGCCATGGCCATGTGCCGATCGCCTGGGCCGCCGACGAAATGGCGCTGGCGGGGCAGCTCGATTGACCGCGATTCTCGACATCGCCGGGCTGACGCTCGACTTTGTCGGCCACGACGGCAATCTCGTCCGCGTCCTCCACGGCATCGACCTCGGCCTCGCCGCCGGCGAAACCCTCGCCCTTGTCGGCGAATCGGGCTCGGGCAAGTCGGTGACAAGCCTCGCCATCCTGGGGCTCCTCGACCGCCGCACCGCCCGCATCGGCGGCGAAATCCGCCTCCACGGCCCCGCCGGCCCCCGCAACCTCCTCGAACTCACCCCGACGGCGCTGACGAAAGTGCGCGGCGCCGAGATTGCGATGGTCTTCCAGGAACCGATGACCAGCCTCAACCCGGTGATGACCATCGCCGCGCAGCTCGCCGAGCCGCTGCGCCTGCACCAGGCCCTGCGCGGCACAGCGCTGCGCGACGCCGTCCTCGCCAGCCTGGCCGAGGTCGGCATCCCCGATCCGGCCCGGCGCGCCGCCGCCTATCCGCACGAACTGTCGGGCGGCATGCGCCAGCGCGTCGTCATCGCCATCGCGCTGGCCTGCAACCCGCGCCTGCTGATCGCCGACGAACCGACGACGGCGCTCGATGTCACCATCCAGGCGCAGATCCTCGACCTGCTGCAGACCCTGCAGCGTCGCCGCGGCATGGCGATGCTGTTCATCAGCCACAGCCTGGGCGTGGTTGCCGAGATCGCCGATCGCGTCGCGGTGATGTACGCCGGCCGCATCGTCGAGGCGGCGCCGGCCGCCGCCATCTTCGCGCAGCCCCGCCACCCCTATACCGCGGGGTTGCTGGCGAGCCTGCCGGGCGGCCGGCGCGGCCAGCGGCTGCGCGCCATCCCCGGCGCCATCGTCGATCCGCGCGCGCCGCCACCGGGCTGTGCCTTTGCGCCGCGCTGCGACCGCATGATCTATGCCTGCAACGCCGGCGTCGTCGCCATGGCAAGCGTCGCCGCCGGCCATGCCAGCCGCTGCCTGCGCTGGGCGGAAGCATGACAGCGCTGCTCCAGGTCCGCGACCTCGGCGTGCATTTCCCCGTCCGCGCCGCGCCCTTTGCCCGCCCGGCGACGCTGCGCGCCCTCGATGGCGTGTCGTTCGACGTGGCGCGCGGCGACATCGTCGGCGTCGTCGGCGAATCGGGATCGGGAAAGACCACCCTCGGCCGTGCCATCCTGCGCCTCGTCGAACCCAGCGCCGGCAGCGTCCATTTCGACGGCACCGACCTCGCCGGCCTGTCGGGGCGCGCCATGCTGCCGCTGCGCCGCCGCCTGCAGGCGGTGTTCCAGGACCCGGCGGGCAGCCTCAACCCCGCCATGACCGTCGGCGCCGCCATCGCCGAGGCGCTCGCCATCCACGGCCTCGGCACGCGCCGCGACCGGGGCGAGCGTGTCGCGCTGCTGCTCGAACGCGTCGGCCTGCCCGCCGATTGTGCCAGGCGCGGCCCGCAGGCGCTGTCGGGCGGCCAGCGCCAGCGCGTCGGCATCGCCCGGGCGCTCGCCGTCGGTCCCGACCTGATCATCGCCGACGAGGCGGTTTCGGCGCTCGACGTCTCCGTACAGGCGCAGATCGTCAACCTGCTCGGCGACCTGCGCGCCGAACTCGGCCTCGCCATGGTCTTCATCGCGCATGATCTCGCCGTCGTCGAACACCTCTGCGACCGGGTCATCGTGCTCTATCTCGGCCGGGTCATGGAGGCCGGGACGGTCGAGCAGGTGTTCGGCAACCCGCGCCACCCCTATACCCGCGCGCTGATCGACGCCGCGCCGCGTCTTGGAACGGGCGTCGGCACCCGGCGCCAGCGCACCCTTCTCGCCGGCGACCCGCCCAGCCCGATCGCGCCGCCATCGGGCTGCGTGTTCCGCACCCGCTGCCCCGAAGCGATTGCCGCCTGCGCCGACGTCGTGCCGCCGCTGACCGGCGCCGGCCACCAGGCGGCGTGCATCCGAAGCGACGCAAGCTGATGGCGCCGGCCGATCATCGACCCCGGCAAGCGCCGGCCACGGCGGCTGGAGCGCCGCGGCGCGATCGGCTACCCATGGCCGGTTGCCAGTGCCTTGCCCCTCGACATCACCGCAGCGGAGCCAATTCAACGTGACGATCTCATCAGCGCCGGCGTCGCTTCAACCCCGGGCAATCAGCGCCGGGTCCGCAACGGCCGTCCGGCGCTTGCGCCATGGCCTGCGGGTGATCGCCGCCACCTGTTGCGTTGCCCTGCTGACGACCGCCGGCCGGGCCGCGGCGCCCGATGGGCTGGTGCCCGAGGATCTCGCAGCGCTGCAGTGGCGCGAGGTCGGCACCGCGATGACAAGCGGCCGGGTCACCCGCTTTGCCGTCCATCCCACCGACCAGCGGATCATCTACACGGCGACGGCGTCGGGCGGGCTGTGGAAGACGGTCAACGCCGGCAGCAGCTGGACGCCGGTATTCGACAAGGCCACGACCATCTCGATGGGCGATGTCACGCTCGATCCGAACGATCCCGAGACCGTCTGGATCGGGACCGGCGAGCAGAACAATGTCCGCAGCTCGCAGTTCGGCGATGGCGTCTATCGATCGCGCGACGGCGGCGCGACCTGGCAGCACATGGGCCTGGAGGGCAGCCGCCATATCGGCCGCATCCTTGTCCACCCCAAGGATTCCAGCACCGTCTATGTGGCGGCGCTCGGCTCGCTATGGGGGCCGAACGAGGATCGCGGCCTGTACCGCACCCGCGACGCCGGCAAGACCTGGACGCGCCTGCTGCGGCCCAGCAAGTTCACCGGCGTCGTCGAAGTGGCGATGCATCCGACCAGGCCCGACCTGCTCTATGCCGCGACCTTCCAGCGCGAGCGGCGGCAGTGGAGCATGGTCGGCGGCGGCAGCGAAGGCGGCCTGTGGCGCAGCACCGATGGCGGCGACAGCTGGACGCGCGTCGGCAACGGCTTTCCGACCAGCGCGGTCGGGCGGGTCGGTGTCACCTTCTGCCCCGGCAAGCCCGACACCATGTACGCGACCGCCGTCGGGCCCGACGGCGGCACCTTCCGCTCGACCGACGCCGGACAATCGTGGGAACGCCGCAACACCAAGGTGCAAAGCCACTGGTATTATGGCGAAGTCTTTTGCGATCCCGGCAATGCCGACCGCGTCTATGTGCCGATGACGCCGCTGTCGCGGTCGGACGATGGCGGCAGGAGCTTCACCAGCGTGCCGCTGGCGCAGGTCCATGCCGACAACCACACGCTGTGGATCAATCCGAAGGATTCCGATCACCTGATCGTCGGCAACGACGGCGGCATGTACACGTCGCGTGATGCCGGCAAGCGCTGGACCTGGCAGGCCAATCTGCCGCTGATGCAGCTCTATACGGTTGCCGCCGACATGCAGGAGCCGTTCTACAATGTCTATGGCGGCACCCAGGACAATGGCTCGTGGAGCGGCCCGATCGGCACGCGCTTCGACGACGGCATCGCCAACGAGGATTTCGCGTTCCTGTCGGGCGGCGACGGTTTCTACGCGGTCGCCGATCCGACCGATGCGAACATCGTCTATTCCCAGTCGCAATATGGCGGGCTGGTGCGGAGCGATCGCCGCAGCCACGCCCAGAAACGCATCCAGCCCTGGCAGCCGCAGCAGGGCGAATTCCCGCCCTATCGCTGGAACTGGAGCGCGCCGCTGGTCATTTCACCGCACGACCCCAAAACCCTGTATTTCGGGGCCAATGTGCTGTTTCGCAGCCGGGATCGCGGCGACAGCTGGGAACGCATCAGCCCCGACCTGACGCGCCGGCTCAGCCGCGATACGCTGCCGCTGCAGGGCCGGGTGCAGCCGGCCGGCGCCATCGATCTCCATGCCAGCACGGCGCTCTACGGCAATCTCCATTCGTTGTCGGTGTCGCCGCTGCGCCCCGGCCTGCTCGCGGGCGGCACCGATGACGGCCTGATCCAGGTCAGCCGCGACGACGGTCGCACCTGGCAGAAGTCCGCGACCTTCCCCGGCGTGCCCGACCGCAAGAAGGTCGGCATGCTGGCCTGGTCGCCGACCCGGGAAGGTACGCTGTACGCCGTGTTCGATGGCCATCAGGACAATGATTTCGCTCCCCATGCCGTCCGCAGCGACGATCATGGTGTGACCTGGCGCAACATCACCGCCGACCTGCCGGCGTTCGGCCCGACGAAAAGCATCGCCGCCCATCCGAAAAACGGCGAGCTGCTGTTCGTCGGCACCGATTTCGGCGTGTATTTCTCGCGCGACGGCGGCGGCCACTGGCTGCCGCTGCGGGCCGGCCTGCCGACCAATTCGGTGCAGGGCATCATGGTCCACCCGCGCGAGAACGACCTGGTGATCGGCACCCATGGCCGCGGCTTCTGGGTGCTCGACCAGCTCAACCTCGTCGAAAAACTTGAGGAAAAGGTGGTCGGGTCGCACAGCTATCTGGCGCCGCCGCGCCGCGGCACGCAGATCCGCAACGTCGACCGCGGCCGCAAGAGCGCCGGCGACATGTATTTCACCACCAGGAACCCGCCGCGCGGCGCCATCATCGATTACTGGATCGGCACGCAGGCGGCGGGCCAGCCGGTCTCGATCGATGTCCTCGACGGCAATGGCAGGCTGGTGCGCACGCTGGCCCAGCCCGCGGCGGTGCGCGGCGTGCGCCGCGCGGTCTGGGATCTGCGGTTCGACGCGCCGCCGAGCGATGCGGCGTCGGCCGAGCGCAAGCTGAAGGGGTGGTTCGTGATGCCGGGCCGCTACCAGGTCCGGCTGAAGGTCGGCGATGCGGTGCACGTCCAGCCGCTGGATGTGCGCCTCGATCCCGCGATCAGCATCTCGGGGGCGGACAGCGCCGCGCTCCAGGCGCTGCTGGCGACGCAGGCGCGGCTGGTGACGGCGACCTATCATGCCGACAAGGCGGTCGACAGCAGCCGCACCGGGACGGCCGCGCTGGTCAAGGCGCTGCAGGAGGCGAAGGCCGACCGCACGCTGATCGCCCGCGCCGAGGCCGCGGTGAAGGAAGCCGATCGCCTGCACGTGGTGCTGAACGGCAAGGAAGAGGGCCTCGCCCAGCAGGAGACGGTGCTGCCGCTGGCCGAGCTGACGCGGCGGCTTTATGGCAACACGCAGGACCATACGGCGGCCCCCGACCCGGCGCAGCGCCAGCTGACACAGGTCGCGCGCGACGGGGTCCGGACGCTGTACCGCGACGTCACCGCGCTGGTCACCGAACGGCTGCCGGCCTTGCAGGCGGCGGCACAGGCCGCGGGCGTCGCCTGGCCGGGCGGGGCGCTGCCGCAACTGCCGCCCGCCGATCCTGCCGCCGCATCAGACTGAGGAACTGTCGAACATGCCGATCCGGTCGAAACTGCCTGCTGCCTGCCTTGCCGCCGTCGCCGTCCTGGCCGGCACGCCCGCCGCGGCGCACGGCAGCGGGCTGCTGTCGCTCGACGCCGTCAAGTTCCGGGAGGGGCATCGCGAGGCCGCCATCGAACGCCGGGCCAGGCTGGCGCGCCAGATGAAGGGCGGCATCGCCGTCATCACCAGCGCCGACCGCACCCAGCACGAGCTGTACGAATTCTATACCGACGATACCGAAAACAAGGACTTCGTGTTCCTGACCGGCATCTATGACGCGCCGCCGCCCGGGCATGTGCTGGTGCTCAACCCCGCCGGCAGCACCTACAAGGAGGTGCTGTACACCGACATGAACTCCGAGGAGGCGACGCGCCTGTCCGGGATCAGGCATGTCTTCCCGCGCAATCGCTTCCTCGAGCACATGAGCAGTGCGCTCACCGATTATCGCAACCTCCGCATCACCCAGCTGCGCTTCAAGGAGGTGCCGTCGGACTATGCGCGCGGCTGGGGCGCCGGCGAGAAGCTACTCTACGTCAACTATCCCCGCTTCGAGAACCTCAACGAGCCGCCCGCGGCACGGCTGGCGTTCGTCGATCGCATGCGGGCGGCATCCAGCGAACTGGTCGTGCGCGACGCCGGGGACCTGCTCGATCCGATGCGCATGGTGCTCGACGGCTTTGCGCGCAAGAACATCGACCAGGCCATCGCCATCACCGGCCTCGGGCTGCAGGAAGGCATGAAGCTGGCCCGGCCCGGCCTGTCGACGCTGCAGGTGATGCACACGATCGACCATGTCTATCGGCTGCAGGGGGCAACGCTGGGCTTCATCACCGGCGTGTCGCTGGCCAGCAACCTCAACGAGAAGCTGAAATGGGAGACGACGGCCGAGGAAGAGGCGGCGCGCAAGGGCGACGCCCGCATCACGGCCGGCAGCCTCGTCCATATCGATACCGGCGCGGCCATGAACCATTATTCGGCCGATGTGCAACGCACCGTGCCGGTCGACGGCAAATTCACCCCGGAACAGCGGCGCGTCTACCAGGGTGTCCTCGACGTGCAGAAGGCGGTGATTGCCGCGGTCAGGCCGGGCGTCACCTGGCAGCAGCTGCAGCAGATCGCCGAGGCGCAGCTGCGCAAAAAGGGCGGCTGGGACGCGAGCTACACCTATGGCATCGGCCACTTCATCGGCATGGAGGTGCACGAGCATGGCGATTATGTCGGGCCGCTGAAGCCCGGCATGGTCATCGCCATCGAACAGGGGGCCGTCGTCGACGGCACCCGCGTGGCGTTCGAGGATGATGTGCTGGTCACCGCGACGGGCCATGACTGGCTGACCCGCTTCATTCCGATCGAGATCGACGAGGTCGAGGCGCTGCGTCGCCAGCCGGCCGCGTTCCAGCCGATAGCGGTGCCGACGCCGCGCCGCTGATCCCTGTCACGGGCGGGCCGCCGCTCGCCGCGGTCCCCAATTGTTTCGGAATATATCGTGTTCATCGCCATACCCAACCAGATCAAGCGCCTGGCGCCGGCGCTGCTGCTGGCATCGGCGCTCGCCGGGCCTACGGGTGCCCAGGTGGTCGCCAGCCCGGCGGCATCGCCCGCCAGCCCGGAAGATGCCTTCATCACCGTCACCGCGCCCGCCCGGCCCGGCCGCGTCGCCACGCCGCTGGTCGGCCTGACCTCCAAAGCCTTGCTCGATCGGCAACCGCGCAGCATCGCCGACGCGCTGCGCGGCCTGCCCGGCGTGTCGATCCGCACCAATTCGCGCGGCGAGACCTCGCCGCGGGTCCGCGGCGGCGAGGAACGGCAGACTTTGGTGTTCCTCGACGGCGCGCCGCTGGCGGTGCCATGGGACGGCCGTGTCGACCTCGGCCTGCTGCCCGCCGGCATCATCGGCAGCCTGTCGGTGAGGAAGGGCGCCGGCGCCATCGAATATGGCGCCAATGCCGTCGCCGGCGTGGTCGACCTGCAGACCCGGACCAGCGGCGCCGTCGCCCAGGCCCAGGCCGGACCCCATGGCCTTGCCAATCTGTCGGCGGCGGCCGCGGTACCGGTCGGCAGCCTGACCGTGACCGTCGCCGCGGCGCATCAGGCACAGGACGCGCTGGTGGTCGCGCAAGCATCGGCGCTGCCGTTCACCCAGCCCGACGGCGACCGGCGCCTCAACACCGACCTTTCGGCCACCAGCCTGTTCGGCGCCGTGGGCGGCGCGGCCGGTGCCGTCGAATGGCGGGCAAGCCTGCTGCACATCGATGCCCGGCGCGGCATTGCGCCCGAATCCGACCGCGACCCGGCGGTGGCGGCGCCGCGCTTCTGGCGTTATCCGGACTGGCGGCTGACACAGGCGCAGGTCGCCGCCGAGGCCGACCTCGGCGCCGCCACCCTGCGCGGTGTCGCGTGGCGGCAATGGTTCGACCAGCGCATCGATGCCTATCGCGACGCCAGCTATACGACGCGCCAGGGCCGCGAGGCGAATGACGACGACATGACCGGCGGGCGCGTCACGCTCACCCATCCGGCCGGCCCCGCCGTGCTGCGCTGGAGCCTGTCGGGCCAGCGCGGCGGCCATCGCCAGACCGACACCGCCTTCCCGCCCGGCACCCCCGGCCCGACCTTGCGCTTCGAACAGCTTCTGGCCTCGGGCGGGGTGGAGGCCGATGTGCCGATCGCCGGCGTCGCGGCCTTGACGCTGGGGCTGGGCCTCGACCGCGCCACCTATCCGCTGACGGGCGACAAGGCGGCCCAGCCGGCCCGTCAGGCCGCGACCTTTTCCGCCGCGCTCAACGCGCAGCTGGCCACCGGCCTCGACCTCACCGTGTCGGGCGGGCGGCGCAACCGCTTTGCCTCCGCCCGCGAATTGTTCGGCGAGGCACTGGGCCGGTTCCTGCCCAATCCCGCCCTGGCGCCCGAACAGGTCTGGCTCGCCGATGCCGAACTGGCATGGCGCGGCGACGGCGTCCGGTTGAGCGTCAACCCCTATTGGGCGCGCACGCTGGGCAGCATCGGCCAGCGTGTCGTGCGGGTGGACGGCCGCAACCTGCGGCAGCGCTTCAACCAGGGTCCCGCCACCGGCATCGGCGCCGATATCGCCGCGCAGGTCAGCGTCGCGAGCCGATTGACCCTGGAGTTGACCGGCACGCTGCTCCGCGCGCGCGCCGGCGGGCAGCCCCAGCTGCAACGGCCGTCGCACGAGGCCATGTTCGCCATCGACTGGGACCCCGGCGCCTTCGACATGCGCGCCGAGGTGCGCCGCATCGGCCCGGCGCGCGACCTCGACAGCAGCGGCGCCATGGCGCGGCTGCCGCCCGCCACCGAAATCAACTGGCGCGCCCGCGTGCCGCTCGCCTGCGTCGGTGGCGCGCGCGTGTCGGCCACCGCCGCCATCGACAATCTGACCAACGCCGTGGTGCTGCCGCAGCTTGGGCTGCCCTTGCCCGGCCGCACGCTGCGCCTGGGGCTGATGCTGGCGCCGTCGCCCTGCCGAACGTCGGAGCGGCAGGGGTGATCGCCGGGACGCCGATTTTTTTGCAAGTCGTTCTGTTGCTTGGCGGCAACCGTCTGCTAAGCGTCGTGGCGATTGAGGGGTAATCATTCGATGAACGTCCGCGTCCTGGCACTGGCCTGTTCAATTCTGCTGTCGGGCATCGCGCTGGCCAAGGCGCCGTCGGGCGCGGTGCCGGCCCCGGCAGCCAGCGAGGACCCGTTCTTCGGCGGCCTCGAATGGCGCAACATCGGGCCTAACCGCGGCGGCCGCTCGATCTCGGCGGTCGGCAGCGATGCGCGGCCCAATGAATATTATTTCGCCGCGACGGGCGGCGGCCTGTGGAAGACCACCGACGCCGGCACCAGCTGGTCGGCGACCACCGACGGCAAGATCCCGACCGGCGCCGTCGGCGGGGTCGCGGTCTGCGAGGCCAATCCCGACATCGTCTATCTGACCACCGGCGAAACGCAGCTGCGCGGCAACGTGCTGCCGGGCCGCGGCGTCTACAAGACAATCGACGCGGGCAAGACCTGGCAGGATATCGGCCTCAAGGACGTGCAGAATTTCTCGCGGGTCCGCATCCATCCCAAGGACTGCAACACCGTCTATGTCGGCGGTTTCGGCCACTATGGCGCCGAAAATCCGGAACGCGGCGTGTTCAAGACCGTCGACGGCGGCAAGAGCTGGAAAAAGACGCTGTATCGCGACCCGCGCAGCGGCGCTGTCGACATCGTCATCGATCCCTCCATCCCCGAAACCATCTATGCGGCGCTGTGGGAAGCCTGGCGCAAGCCCTGGGGCATGAGCTCGGGCGGCCCCGGCAGCGGCCTGTTCAAGAGTGTCGACGGCGGCGCGAACTGGACCGAGCTGACCCGGGCGCCGGGCATGCCGGCCAAGGGGCTGATCGGCAAGATCGGGGTGACCGTCTCGCCGGTCGATCCGCGCCGCCTTTATGCACTGGTCGAGCACGAGGACGGCGGCCTGTTCGTGTCCGACGACGCCGGCGCCAGCTGGAAACGCACCAACGACAATCGCGACCTGCGCCAGCGCGCCTTCTACTACACGCGCCTCGTTGCCGACACGAAGGTCAAGGACCGGGTCTATGTGCTGAACGTCGACTTCTGGCGGTCGGACGACGGCGGCAAGACCTTCCCCACCAAGATCAAGGTGCCGCATGGCGACAACCACGACCTGTGGATCTCGCGCACCGACAACCAGCGGATGATCCAGGCCAATGACGGCGGCGCCAACGTCTCGGTGAACGGCGGCAAGAGCTGGACCGGCCAGGCCTATCCGACGGCGCAGATCTACCGGCTGGCGCTGACCAACCACAAGCCGTGGTTCGCCTGTGGCGGCCAGCAGGACAACAGCACCATCTGCGTGCCGTCGCGCGGCTGGAAGCACATGAACGCGCTCGGCGGCCAATATGGCTTCGCCGCGGGCGGCGGTGAAAGCGGCTATGTCGCGAACGATCCGCGCAATCCCAACATCTTCTACGCCGGCAGCTATGGCGGCATGCTGACCCGTTTCGACTATGCCACCGGCCAGCGGCGCGCGATCAACGTGCTGCCCGACAACCCGATGGGCGCCTCGGCGGCTGACATCGCCGAACGCTTTCAATGGACCTATCCGATCGTCTTCGATCCGCAGGATGCGGGCACCCTGTATGTCACGTCACAGCATGTCTGGCGGTCGCGCGACGAAGGCCAGAGCTGGGACCGCATCAGCCCCGATCTGACCCGCCACGACCCCGCGACGCTGGGCCCGTCGGGTGGGCCGATCACCCGCGACCAGACCGGTGTCGAAACCTATGCGACGGTGTTCGCGCTGGCGCCGTCGCGGCTGGAAAAGGACGTGATCTGGGCAGCGTCGGACGACGGCCTCGTCCATGTCACCCGCGATGACGGCGGCAACTGGACCAATGTGACGCCCGCCGACCTGCCGGCGAACCTGAAGATCACCACCGTCGAGCCGTCGCCGCACCGTCCCGGCACCGCCTATATGACCGGGCACCGGTTCCTGCTCGACGATTTCCGGCCCTATGTGCTGCGCACGACCGATTACGGTCGGACCTGGACGTCGATCGCCGGCAACATTCCGGCCGACGAAATGGCCCGCTCGATCCGCGAGGACGTGGTGAAACCCGGGCTGCTCTATCTCGGCACCGAACGCGGTGTCTGGCTGTCGTTCGACAATGGCGGCAAGTGGCAGCGGCTGCAGCGCAACCTGCCCGACGTCCAGGTGTCCGACCTCGCCGTCACCGACGAGGACCTGGTGATCGCCACCCATGGCCGGTCATTCTGGGTGATGGAAAAGATCGGCGTGCTGCGCCAGCTCGACCCGGCCGGTCGCCAGGCCCGCCAGGTCCGTCTTTTCAAGCCGTCGCCGGCGATCCGCGAACTCGATAAGGGGGTGGCGATCGATTATTTCCTGCCCAGGACGCCCCGCAAGCTGAGCCTCGAGATCATCGATCCGGCGGGCAAGCTGATCCACAGCTTTGCCGGCACCCTCGCGCCGCCCGAGCCGAAGTCCGACAAGACAGCTGCCGATGCCCCGGCGCCGGCGACCGGTGTCAGCGAATCCGCCGTTGCCGCCGGCAGCGATGCCGTCGTCGGCAACACCGCGGAAAAGACCGCGATCACCCCGGCCAAGCCGAAGACCCCGCCGCGACCGGCAATGAAGGCGGGCATGAACCGCTTCACCTGGGACATGCGCTGGCCGGGCTTCACCCGTGTCGACAAGATGGTGCTGTGGACCAGTCGCAATCGCGGCGTGCTGGCCATGCCCGGCACCTATACCGCGCGGCTGGTCGTCGACGGCGCGACGCAGAGCGAGACGTTCGAACTGCGCCTCGATCCGCGGCTGGCCAGCGCCCGGCCCGAGGACCTGAAGGCCCGCTTCGACCTCGCCACGGCGGCGAGCGCCAAGGTTTCGCAAGCCAACCAGGCCGTGCTGCTGGCGCGTGGGCTGCGCGCCCAGACCGACGCCCGGCTGCAGGCCAAGCCGCAACCCGCGGTTGCGGAGGCGATCCGGACGTTCCAGTCGCGCGTCGACGCGATCGAGAGCGAGATCTACCAGGTCAACAACCGCAGCCGGCAGGATCCGCTCAACTACCCGATCCGGCTCAACGACAAGCTGGCGGGCATCATCGACCATGTCGAACGCGGCGAGACGGCACCGACCGCCCAGACCCGCACCACGTTCGCGGACCTGTCGGCACGCCTCGACCGCCAGACCGCGGCGCTCGATGCGGTGCTGGCCACCGACCTGCCGCCGCTCAACGCCACGCTCACCAGGGCCGGGCTGAAGCCGATCGTTCGCCAGTCGGAGCCGCCGGGCGCCGAAGTCGTGGACGATGACGACGATGATGCCGAAAAGGGCAAGAGCGAGCGCTGAGCCGCGCCGAACGCCGCCCCTGAGGCGTTGGGGGCGGCCGATGGGCGGTCAGCCCCGCCGCCGGCGCGTCAACCGCGCATCCGGCCGTCCGGGCTCAAACGCACCATGGTTCCGGTCCTGGCCGCGGCATAGATCGCCTCCATCAGCCACACGTCGCGCAGGCCCATCTCCCCCGGTGTCCGGATCGGCGACCCGTCGCGGATCGCGCCCGAAAAGTGGTCGAGCTCCCGGGGAAACTGCACCGTCGGGTCGCCGAGCGCGATGTCGCGGCGCTCCCGCCCCTCCAGCCGCATCCGGTGGCCGGTATAGCCGGTGGCGGGATCCATGATGAGCGCGCCGGTGTCGCCGCGGACATGCGCGATGTTCGATCCGCTCGAATCATATGACGTCATCAGCTGCGCGATCGCGCCCGACGGAAAGCGCAGTTGCGATGCGACCGAGGCGAAGACCTGCGCGAACCGCGGGTCGTTCGCCGGCTGGTAAGTGGCGGCGGTGATGCTCTCGGGCATCTCGTCGGTCAAATAGAGCGCCGCTTGCAGGCCATAGATGCCGAAGTCCTCGAGCGGCCCGCCGCCGGCAAGCGCCCGGTCGATGCGCCAGTTTTCCGCCGGCCGCGACGACGGATCGGTACGCGACAATTGCTCGGTCCGCACCGCGCGGATGTTGCCCACCGCCCGGCGCCGCATCAGCGCCATCGCCTCGATGTTATGGGGCTCGAAATGCACGCGATAGGCGATCATCAGCCGACGGTTGGCGCGCTGCCCGGCGGCGATCATCCGCTCGCAATCGGCGCTGGTGAGCGCCATCGGCTTTTCGCACAGCACATGCTTGCCGGCAGCAAAGGCGCTGACCGCATGGTCGGCATGGAGGCCGCTCGGCAGCACGATGTACACCGCGTCGATGCGCCGGTCGGCGGCGATGCGGTCGAACTGCGCGTACGAATAGCGTGCGTCGGCGGGCACGCCATAGGCATCGCCGACGCGGCGCAGCTTTTCGGGATTGCCCGACACCAGTGCCGCGATATGCGAGCGCTCGGTCCGCGCGAAGCGCGGCATCATCTGGTTGAGCGCATAGTCGCCAAGGCCGACGACCGCATAACCGACGCTGCCGGGGCGCGGCGATCGCGGTGGCGCAGAGGGCAGGGTAACACCGTCGGGCATCGGGCGACCGCGCGCCGCCGCCTTGCCGGATGTCTGCGCCACAGCCGGCGCCGCGGCGGCGGCGGCGAGCGTGACGACCGCGGTGTCACGCGCCTGCCCGATGAAACAGCGTCGCGAAATGCTGGTGCGATCCATGCCCGTTCCCGCTCGTTGCCGACGGCGGACTATACGTTTCGCCCGGCGCTTCGGCTCCGGCAGGGAATGCAGTGGCTGGTGCCGGATGAGGGGATTGAACCCCCGACCTTCGGTTTACAAAACCGCTGCTCTACCGCTGAGCTAATCCGGCACTGATCGCCCGGCTATCCTGTCGGCGGGCGCTAATCAACAGCCGAGCGCGCATTTCGGGTCGGGATCCCACCAGACGATGCGCGCCACCATGTCGCCGGCGTCGCGGCGCGGGTCGGTGGCGATGGTGTTGATGCGGCCGCTGGCGGGCGCGGTGACTGTCTCGATGACCCGCCCGAACGGGTCTGCGATGGTCGCCAGCGGCTGGCCCTTCACCACATCGGCGCCCAGCGGCACCAGCAGGGTCATCCACCCGGCCCTGGTCACCCGCGCCGGCTGGATGCGGTTGGTGACCAGCGGCGCGCTGGCCTGCACCGTGCCGGCGACCATGCCCATCTCGGCCATCAGGTTGCGCAGCCCGGCCAGCCCGCGCGCCACGCTGTCCGCATCGAACACCTCCGGCCGCCCCAGCTCGAAGGTGATCGCCGGCACGCCATCGCGGGTCAGTTCGTTCTCGACCGTGCCCTTGTCGCCGGTATCCATCTTGATGATGTCCGGCCCGACCAGTTCCGCCATGCGCCGGGTCCGCGGCGTGGAGGCAAAGGCGTACATGACATAGGCGGTGCCGCGCGACTGGGTATGGAGATCGACCGCGGCATCGGCATTGGGGCGCAGCAGCCGAGTCCACAACTGTCGGGCATAGCGCGCCGCAGCCCCCGTTTCGGCGCCCGGCATGACCCGGTTGAGATTGCTGCCGTCGGGAAACTCGCGCGTGCTGGCGATGAGGGCAGGGGTGTTCAGCCCCGGCACCAGCACCAGCGTGCCGGTCAGCGTCGCCGGGTCGATCGTCGCCAGCCGGTGGATGACCGCGATGCCATTCAGTTCATCGCCATGGATGCCGGCGGTGACCAGCAGCCGGGGGCCGGGGCGGGCGCCCGTCACGACGATCACCGGCACCTGCCAGCCCTGGCCGATGGCATTGTCGCCGGCGCGGAACCAGAAACGCTGCAGCTGCCCGCCGGGCAGGTCGGCGGTGTCGAGCCGATCGATGACCGCAACCCCGTCGACGCTGCCGACCCGCTCGGTCGCGGCAAGGGCGGGGGCCGCCAGCAACCCTGCAATGACCGCGACGATCCCGCGATGGCGCATCAAGCCTCCCCCGGCGCCGACGCCTTGATCACCAGCGCATGCACCCCGCCGGGCGCCATCAGGTCGCCCAGCGCGTCATAGACCAGCCGTTGCCGCGCCACCCGGGACTTGCCGGCAAAGCCAGCCGCCGTCAGCCGCACGGTGAAATGGCTCTCGCCCGACCCGTCGTGCCCGGCGTGGCCGCGGTGGCTGTCGCTGTCATCGATGATCTCCAGCATCTCGGGGGCCAGTGCGGCACGCAGCCGCGCCTCGATTTTGTCCGCCATGACGCCCATATCGTCCCTTTCGCGCTGTCGCCCCCGTCTATAGTCGAAGCGGCCCTGCCGACGTCTATAAATCAAGCGGCCCCGCCGCCAAGGATTCACCGATCACCACCGAATCATCCGACCCGCCGCGGCGCAGCCAGCGCCTGCACGGCCGCATCGAAAGCCCCGATCCGGCGCGCTGCCAGCATGTCGGCTGCGCGGCGCCGGGGGAGTTTCGCGCGCCGGTGTCGAACCGCCTGCCGGGCAATGAAGGCGGCTGGCAATTGCTGTGCCTCGAACATGTCAGGGCCTTCAACGCCAAGTATAATTTCTTCGACGGGCTCAGCCCCGACGAGATCCACGAGGCACAATCGCCGCTCGCCGGCTGGGAACGCGCCGCCACCGGCAAGGGCGGGCGCGAGGCCTTTACCTTCGGCGATCCGCTCGACCTGTTCAGTGCCGACCGCAAGCCCGCGCCGTCGCCGAAACGCTGGGCCGGCTTCGGCGATGCCCAGGCGCTGCAGGCGCTCGGCCTGGGCGATGGCGCCACCCCCGATGACGTGCGCCGCGCCTACAAACGCCTGGTCCGCCGCTACCACCCTGACAGCAATGGGGGGGACCGCGCGCAAGAAGGGAAGTTGCAGGCAGTCGTCAACGCCTATACGCACCTGAAATCCGCGCACCGTTTCCAATCGGAGTCCTGACCGCCGTGGCCACAGCAATGTCCGTTTCCAGCACCGCCCTGATGGCGCCCGATACCAGCGTCGACGCGCGGGAGGTCTTCGGCGTCGATATCGACATGGCCGTGCCCGCCTTCTCGATGGCCGATGAACGCGTACCCGACCTCGACCCCAGCTATGTCTTCGATCCGGACACCACGCTCGCCATCCTCGCCGGCTTTACCCACAACCGTCGCGTGATGATCCAGGGCTATCACGGCACGGGCAAGTCGACCCACATCGAGCAGGTCGCGGCGCGCCTCAACTGGCCGTGCATCCGCATCAACCTCGACAGCCACATCAGCCGCATCGACCTCATCGGCAAGGACGCCATCGTGCTGCGCGACGGCCAGCAGGTGACGGAATTCCGCGAAGGCCTGCTGCCCTGGGCGCTGCAGACGCCGACGGCGCTGGTCTTCGACGAGTACGATGCCGGCCGCCCCGACGTGATGTTCGTCATCCAGCGCGTGCTGGAGGTGGAGGGCAAGCTGACGCTGCTCGACCAGAACCGCGTCATCCGGCCGAACCCGTATTTCCGGCTGTTCGCCACCGCCAACACCGTCGGCCTGGGCGACACCACCGGGCTGTATCACGGCACCCAGCAGATCAACCAGGGCCAGATGGACCGCTGGAACATCGTCACGACGCTCAATTACCTGCCGCACCACACCGAAAGCGCCATCGTCGTCGCCAAGGTCAAGGATTTCGACACCGACGCCGGCCGCAAGCAGGTATCGAACATGGTCAAGGTGGCGGACATGACCCGCGCCGGCTTCATGGGCGGCGACATCTCGACCGTGATGAGCCCGCGCACCGTCATCACCTGGGCCCAGAACGCGACGATCTTCGGCAATGTCGGCTTTGCCTTCCGGTTGAGTTTCCTCAACAAATGCGATGAAGCCGAGCGCGGCATCGTGGCGGAATACTACCAGCGGGTGTTCGGCGAGGAACTGCCGGAAAGCGTGGCGGTGAAGGGGCGGCGCTAGGGGCCGGATCCCAGGTAGCGGTTGACTGAATTGCCCAGGTGGACTAACTGGACTAACAGCTCAGGAGCCGTGCAATGCCTGCCACCGTCAACGTCCATGAAGCCAAGACGCACTTCTCGAAGCTTCTCGAGCGGGCCCATGCCGGCGAAGAGATCATCGTTGCCAAGGCCGGCAAGCCCTATGCCAAGTTGGTCAAGCTCGATGATGCGCCCTTGCCATGCAAACGCACGCCGGGTGGCTGGCCGGAACTCGCGCCGCTTGCCGATGATGCAATGATGTCGGCGATGACCGACGCCGATATCGAAGCATGGGAACAAAAGCTGCGGGACATCTGACGGGGTGCCGCTCCTGCTGGACACCCACGCGGTTATCTGGTGGTGGCTGGATTCGCCAAGGCTCAGCCCAGCCGCACGCGCGGCGATCATGGCGCCCGACGAGCAGATCTGGGTCAGCGCAGTCAGCGCCATCGAAATCGCCATCAAGTTTCGCATCGGCAAGCTGTCGGATTTCGAGGACCCGAGGACGCGCTTCCCTGTCGAGATGGCCGCAAGCCGCTTCGACAGTCTTGCGGTGACCGAGACGCATGCACTTGCCGCGGGATTGCTGCCCGGCGATCACCGCGACCCATTTGACCGTTTGATTGCGGCGCAAGCACTGGCAGAAGGGTTGACGATCGTGACTCGCGATCCCGAACTCGCCGCTTTCGGCTGCAAGGTACTCTGGTAATGGCCGCCCCCGAAAACCCTATCGAAGACTTCCGCCAGGCCGTCGCCGCCACGTTGCGCGCGCTTGGCCATGCGCCCGATGTCGAGCTGGCCTATACCGCCGACAAGCCCTCGTGCTTCGGTGACCAGGCGCGGGTGCCGCAGCCCGGCCGCGCGATGCCCCCCGAACAGGTCGCCGAAGTCCGCGGCTGGGCCGACTCGTTCGCGTTGCGCCGCCGGCTGCACGACACGAAGCTGCATAATGTCGACCAGCCCGATGCCGGCCTTGCCCGCGACATCTGGAACGCCGTCGAACAGGCGCGGGTGGAAGCGCTGGGCAGTGCCGAGATGCTCGGCGTGTCGAAAAACCTCGATCGCATGACCGAGATGCGGGTCCGCGCCGACCCCATCGTCCGCGCCCGCAGTGCCGAGGAGGTGCCGCTGGCCACCGCCATGGGGCTGCTGGTGCGCGAGCGGCTGACCGGCCAGCCGGTGCCCAAGGTCGCCGAGGCGGCGATCGACCTCGTCCGCGACGGCATCGAGGACCGCGCCGGCGGCCACCTCGACGATCTCGTCGCCGCGCAGGGCGACCAAGCCAAGTTTGCCCAGGTCATGCGCCGGGTGCTCAGCGACCTCGGCCTGGGCGCCGACCCGGATGCCGAGCCTGAACAGTCAGACGAGACCGACGACCAGGCCGACGACGAACAGCCCGGCGAGGAAGGCGAGGAGCAGGACCAGGAGGCCGGCGGCCAGGACCAGTCGACCGAAACCCGCGCCGAGGAATCGCAGGACGACGCCGAGGCGACCGAAAGCCGCGAAGTCGAGATGGACACCGACATGGTGTCCGAAGCCGAGATGGGCGAGGAAGGCCAGGAGGGCATGACCCCGTGGCGGCCGAACCTGCCGATGTCGGACCTGCCGCCCGATTTCGACTATAAGGCCTATACAAGGGCGCATGACGAGATCGTCGGCGCCGAGGAACTCTGCGATGCCGAGGAACTGACCCGGCTGCGCGGCTATCTCGACCAGCAGCTCATCCCGCTGCAATCGGCGGTGACCAAGCTGGCCAACCGGCTGCAGCGCCGCCTGATGGCGCAGCAGAACCGCAGCTGGGATTTCGACCAGGAAGAGGGGCTGCTCGATGCCGCGCGCCTCGTCCGCATCGTCACCAATCCCAGCTATGCGATGAGCTACAAGGTCGAGCGCGACACCGAATTCCGCGACACGGTGGTGACGCTGCTGATCGACAATTCGGGCTCGATGCGTGGCCGGCCGATCTCCATCGCCGCGATCTGCGCCGACATCCTCGCCCGCACGCTCGAACGCTGCGCCGTGAAGACCGAGATCCTGGGCTTCACCACCCGCGCCTGGAAGGGCGGTCAGGCCCGCGAGAAATGGCTCGCCGACGGGCGCCCGGTAAAGCCCGGCCGGCTCAACGACTTGCGCCACATCGTCTACAAACAGGCCGATGCGCCATGGCGCCGGGCGCGCAAGAACCTCGGGCTGATGATGCGCGAGGGGCTGTTGAAGGAGAACATCGACGGTGAGGCGCTGTTGTGGGCGCACGATCGCCTGCTGGCGCGGCGCGAGGACCGGCGCATCCTGATGGTGATCTCCGACGGCGCGCCGGTCGATGATTCGACGCTCAGCGTCAACACCGGCAACTATCTCGAACGCCATTTGCGTCAGGTCATCAAATATATCGAGGGCCGATCCCCGGTCGAATTGATCGCCATAGGCATTGGCCATGACGTGACGCGCTATTATGCCAAGGCGGTGACCATCATGGACGCCGAACAATTGGGCGGCACGATCATCGAGCAGATGGCCAATCTTTTCGAGACAAACGGCAAAGCCGGGCGACGTTGATGGCGCTCAACCTCGCCGGCACCTATGTTCGCGAGGTGCAGGCGAGCCTGGCGCGCATCCGCGAGAATGTCCTCGATTGGGAACATCTGCCGGCGCTGCACGGCGGCAGCTTCGCCGCCTGCGAACTGGTCGACAGCGATGCCGATGGCTGGCGGATCCGGCTGACCGGGCAGGGTCGCGCCGCGCCGCAGGTCCAGAAGCTGTATATCGCCTACGACACCAGCGCCTATCGCGTCGTCACCGAAAGCGGGCCGGGCGCCGGCAGCGAGATCCGCGTCGCGGTGACCGCCCGGGCGCCGCACCTGAGCCATGTCGTCGTCGAATATCATGTGCCCGAGGCCGACCCCCGGAAGCTGGCGGCGATCGGCAAGGCCTTTGTCGCCATCTACGAAACGCTGTGGGACGAGGACGAGGCGATGATGCGGGCCCGCGAGGCGGCGCTCGCCCCGCGCAAGAAGGCGGCGACGCCGGCGCTGCTGTTCCTTGGTGAAGAAGCCGATGTCCGCCAGCAGCTGCCGCTCGCCTTCGATTTCGGGGCGGGGCGGTTCCGTGTCGTCGACATCGCCGGCACGCTGGCGGCGCACAGCATCACTTGCCCGCACTGGCTGGGGCCGCTGATCGGCGCGCCGGATGCCGCCGGCGTCGTGACCTGCCCCTGGCACGGCTATCGCTTCGACGTGGCGACCGGTTGCAGCGCCGATGGCCGCGGGCTGCGGCTCGCCCCGGCTCCGACGATCCGTATCGAGCGCGGCCGCGTGGTGGCGTGCGCGTAAGCCTGTTCGCGCGCTGGCCGGAGCCGGGGCGCGCCAAGACCCGGCTGATCCCGGCGTTGGGCGCCGCGGGCGCCGCCGACCTGCACCGCCGCCTGACCGAGCGCACGGTCGCGACGGTGCTCGCCGCCGGTTTGCCGTGCGAAGTGCGGTCGACCGGTGCCAACCCGCCCGTGTTTGCCGATTGGCTGGGGCCGGGGGTTACCGTCGTCGATCAAGGGGACGGCGACCTCGGCGCGCGGTTGGCTCGGGCGGCCAAAACGCTGCCGGTCCTGCTGCTCGGCGCCGATATTCCCGACCTGGCGCCGCATCACCTTCACGCCGCCGTTGCCGCGCTGGCCGACGCCCCTGCCGTCATCGGCCCGGCGGAGGACGGCGGCTATTGGCTGCTCGGCCTCGCGGCACCTGCCCCACAAGCCTTTGTCGGCGTTGATTGGGGCACGTCGAGCGTATGTGAGCAAACGCTGGACCGGCTGCCCGCCGGCATCCCGCAACTTGCCACCCTTGCCGACCTTGATCGTCCCGAAGACCTGGCGCGATGGACATTCTGACGAAAATCGCTATCATTGTCCCGATGCTCGACGAGGCGCCGCAACTGCCGCGCCTGGCGCGCTGCCTCGCCGCCCTCGATCCGCAGCCCGACGAGGTCATGCTGGTCGACGGCGGCAGCAGCGACGACAGCATCGCCGTCGCGACCGCGCTCGGCCTGCCGGTCATGACCGCGCCGCGCGGCCGCTCGCGCCAGTGCAACGCCGGCGTCAGTGCCACCACCGCACCCATCGTCATGGTCCTGCACGCCGACACCTGGCTACCGCCCGATGCGCTGGCGGTGGCGCGGCAGGTGATGGCCGACCCGCGCATCAACCTCGCCGGCTTCACTGCCATCCTCGCCGGCGCCGACAAGGTGCGCTGGGCGACCAGCTTCCACAATTGGATCAAGACCTGGTACGCGCCGCTGCTGTTCCGCCCGCACCTGTTCCTGCGCGGCGGCCGGCTGCTGTTCGGCGACCATGCCATGTTCTTCCGCCGCGTCGATTTCGACGCGGTCGGCGGCTTCGATCCCGAACTGACTGTGATGGAGGAGGCGGAACTCTGCGTCCGCATGGCGCGTCTCGGCCGCACGCGGCTCGTCGGCCGTTTCGTCTTCACCTCCGATCGCCGCGTCGCCGCCTGGGGCGAATGGCGGGCCAACTGGATCTATCTGAAGGTTGGCTTCCGTTGGGGCCTCGGCATCAGGCCGAAAGCGCTCGGGACGCTCTATCCGGACGTGAGGTGACCCAGCCCGCATCGAGGCAATAGCCGATCAGTCGGTCGAGCCAGGCGCGATCGGTCGGCGGGCAGGGCGGCAGCAGCGCCGCGGCGCCGGCGGTGTCGAAGCGTGGCCCGCGCAGCAGGTAACTCGTGTACAGCGAAGCTGCCGCGGCATGGTAGCGGCGCTCCACCGGCGGCAGCGCCGCCGGCACGAAGTCGCCCGGATCGACGAAATGCGGCGCGCCCAGCCCCGGCACCGCGGCGATCGCGGCCCCGAGCGTCGCCAACGGTGTCGGCGTCGCCGCCGTCAAATGCAGCGTCCGCCCGGCGACGCGCGCCATGTCCTCCGCCATCGCGACGATGCTGCTGCAGACATGATCGATCGGCACCAGGTCGAGGCTGGCGCCCGGCGCCCCCGGCAGAGTCCGCACCCGCCCTTCCGCGATCAGGCGGAAGATCATGTAGATGTTCGAAAAGTCGCGGATGCGGCCGGATGCCCAATCGCCCACGATGATCGACGGCCGCGATATCGTCGCGACCAGCCCCCGCGCCATCGCCGCGCGCACCAGTGCTTCGCCGGCGGCCTTGCTCGCCTCATAGCCGTTGACGAAATCGTCGCCGGTCTCGGTCTCGCGCACCACCCCGTCACTTGTGCCGCAGACATAGGCGGTGGAGACGTGGAGCAGCGGCGTGGCCGTCGCCTCGGCCAGCGCCACGGCATTGGCGACGCCGCCGATGTTGACGGCGCGATAGCGCTCCGGCGCCGCGTCGAAGGCGGTGATCGCCGCGCTGTGGATGATGAGGTCGAAGCGCGGCAGCGCGGCGAGGCCGAAGCCGGGCAGGGTGACGTCGCCCGACAGGCAGTTTACCGCCACCGCCGCCCCGTCGTTGCCGCGGATGGCCGCCGCCCGGTGGACCAGCGCTGTCACCGCATGGCCGCGCGCCGCCAGACGCGCCGCGACCTCGCCGCCGACCAGGCCCGCCGCCCCCGTGACTAGGATCCGCATCGCGTCAGCAGCAGCCCGAAGCGGCAACCGCGCCGGTGCCGGCACCGGCGGCATCGAACGGCAGCGCAGTGCCGCAGCCGGCGAAAATGCCGTAATGGCGGCTGAAATCGCCGATGAAGTCGAAATGCCGCGCCAGCCGTGTCTCGGCGAGCATCTTCCAGCTGTTGCCGCACACCGGGAAGACCTTGCCGGTTGCCATGACATGGTGCTTGTCGAGCATGAAGCGATTGGGCTGGCCCTCGACCGTGCCGCGATAGACGACGGCCTGGCCATAATCCTCGCATTCGGGCTCCAGGCCGTCGAGCTTGAACAGCCGCCAGGTTGCCGAGAAGAAGCCGATGCCATCGACCATTTCGGCAATCGCCGGGTCACCGATGCCGAGCGGGCGATCGGTGACCAGCCGCGGATCGGCAAAGCCCGCCGCCTTGGCGAGGCTGAGGAAATCGTTCCAGTACAACGCCCCCGACAGGCATTCGCCGTGGAGCACCGGATCGGACTTCAGCGCGTCGGGCACGCGGCGATCGGCATAGACATCGGAAAAATACAGCTCGCCGCCGGGCTTCAGCAGGCGATGCGCGGCGCGGAACACTGCCGCCTTGTCGGCCACCAGGTTGATGACGCAGTTCGACACGATGGCATCGAAGCCCGGCGCCAGGTCGAGCGTGTCGAGCTGTTCGATATCGCCATCGACGAAAGCGACGTTCGATGCGGCATGGCCGAAGGCGTCGCGGTGCCAGTCCTGCGTGGCGCGCGCCACCGCCAGTTGCTCGGGCGTTGCATCGACGCCGGTGACATGGCCGCCCTCGCCGACGAACTGCGCCAGCACATAGGCGTCCTGGCCGGCGCCGCAGCCGAGATCGAGCACCCGCGCGCCGGCGATGTCGGCCGGCGCGATGAAGCCACAGCCGTAATAGCGGGCCCTGACATCGGGGTGGACGCGGGCCAGCGCGGCGCGCAACGCGGGGCCGGGCATGTCGGCGACCGAACAGGCATCGGTGCGCAGGTCGGCGGAGCCCTGCAGCACCTGGCCGTAATAGTTGCGGCTGTTTTCGATGTTCATCGCTGCCCCTGCTTGCCTGTGCCGGCTATTCGACGTTACGTCGTCCGTGGTTACGACGATGCGACGTTTTCGCTGTAACCGAAAGCCGCCTGCCGACGTATTTCGGTAATGGCCGACTGCGCCACCTTCGCCACGGGAGCTTCCCATCGCCGCTTCCGCCCCTTCACCGTTCGAAGTCGTCGCGCCGCGGCTCGACCCGGCCAAGTTCCGCGACCCGGCGTTGACGGCGAAGGGGGAAGCGCGCGCAACGGTAGCGCTGCGCCGGCTGGAAACGCTGTGGTTCAACAGCGGGACGCTGTGCAATCTCGCCTGCGCGACCTGCTATATCGAAAGCTCGCCGACCAATGATGCGCTCGCCTATCTGACACTCGCCGATGTCGAGCGTTACCTGGACGAAATCGGCCGTGACGCCCTGCCGGTGCGCGAGATCGGCTTTACCGGCGGCGAGCCGTTCATGAACCGGGCGATGCCGGCGATGATCGCGCTGGCCCAGGCGCGCGGGTTCGACGTGCTGGTGCTGACCAACGCGATGCGGCCGCTGCGGCGATTCGAGGCGGCCATGGACGCCATGTCGCGAGACAGGCTGACATTTCGTGTCAGCTTGGATCACTACACCGCGCCAGTGCATGATGCCGAACGCGGCGCCGGCAGCTTCGGGATCGCGCTCGATGGTCTCAACTGGCTGGTCGGACAAGGTTTTTCCGTCGCCGTCGCCGGCCGCCACTTGCCGCACGAAAGCGATGTCGAGGCACGCGCCGGCTATGCGGCGCTCTTCGCCGGCCTCGGGCTGGCCTGCCCCCCGCTGGTGCTGTTCCCCGAAATGGACGCCGGGGCCGATGTGCCGGAAATCACCACGGCCTGCTGGGGCATCCTCGATGTCGCGCCCGATGCCATGATGTGCGCGTCATCGCGCATGGTCGTCCGCCGCCGCGGCGCCGCCACGCCGGCCGTGCTGGCCTGCACGCTGCTCGCCTATGATCCGCAGTTCGAGATGGGTTCGACGCTGGCCGCCGCCTCGAAGGCGGTGGCGCTCAATCACCCGCATTGCGCGCGCTTCTGCGTGCTCGGCGGGGCCAGCTGTTCGGGCTGACCCCGCCGTTATCGGATCAGCAGCGCTTCTTGGCGCCGATCTCGTGGCCGACGACGGCGCCGCCACCGGCGATCAGCGCCGATTCGCCCAGGTTACCACCGAGCAGGGCGGCACCGACACCGGCGATGGCCGCACCGGCGATGGCGCCGTCGCGCTTGTGACGCTTCTTGGCAGCGGCGCACTGTTGATAGCTGTTGTAGGTGCGGCCGTTATACTCGTACCGGGTCTTCTGCCGCGCTTCGGCGGGCAGGGCAGGCAGCGTCGCGGCAATGGCGGCGATAAGCAGTGTCGATGTGATGCGCATGGGGTAAACTCCTGTTGGTCGGCTCGTTATGGCAGCGGCAAGCTTAACGAAGGCCAACGTTCGAATTCACAAAACGTTCAGGCGCATGATGCGAACCCGATGTCATGATGGCGCAATGCGCGCCCGGCTCGAAAGGGTGTTTCGATGAACAAGTTGCTTCTCGCCTCGGCGCTCGCCCTGCTCGTTGCGACACCGGCGCTCGCCGATCGGCGCGGCGACGGCCGTGGTCCTCAGGGCGGCGGCTATCGCGGCCAGGACGGCGGCCATCGCGGCGGCTACAACGGTGGTGGCTACAACGGTGGTGGCTACAACCGCGGTGACTATAACCGTGGCGGCTACAATCGCGGCGGCTATCGCAACAATGGCTATGCGCGCCCGGCTTATTACGGCGGCCGGCCCGGCTATGGTGGCGGCTATTACGGTCGCCCCGGCTATGGTTATGGCGGCGGCTATTACCGCCCGCCGGTGCGTTTCCGCCCGGTCTATTACCCGGCCTATGGCGGCGTGCCCTTCGGCGGCGTGCCCTTCGGCGGTGTGCCCTTCGGCGGTATCCCCTATGGCGGCTATTATGGCGGCGGCGGCTTCAACCAGGTCGTGATCACCGGTGGCCCGGGCTTCGGCGGCGGTTACTACGGCGGCGGCCCCGGCTATGGCGGCGGCTATTATGATCCGTGCCGGTCGAGCGGCGCCGGTGCCGTCATCGGTGCCATCGCCGGCGGCCTGATCGGCAACGGCCTGTCGAATCGCTATGATGGCGGGCTCGGCACCGTGCTCGGCGCCGGCGTCGGCGCGGTGACCGGCACGGCGATCGAGCGCAACCAGCGCTGCGGCGGCTACTAACGCTCAGCTGTTGGCGATAGCCGCCAAAAACGGCTCGCCATAGGCTTCCAGCTTGCGCGCGCCGACGCCGGGGATGCGGGCGAGTTCGGCCGGTGTGCCCGGCCGGCTCGCCGCCATCGCCCGCAGTGTCGAATCGTGAAAGATGACATAGGGCGGCAGGTTCGCCGCCGCCGCCAGTTCGCGCCGCACGGCGCGCAACGCCTCGAACAGCGGCACGTCGGCGGCATCGACCGCGGCCGTCGTCGTGCTGCTGCCGCGGCTGCGCTTCGGGGTCGGCGCCACGATCTTCAGGCTGATCGGCACATCGCCCTTCAGGATCGGCCGCGCCGCCGGGCCCAGCGCCAGGCCGCCATGCTCGCCGTCGCGGACCAGCGCCTCGCCGGCCTCGAGCTGCCGGGCGAGCGCCTTCCAGCCGTCGGGGCTCAGCTCGTTGCCGATGCCGAACACCGACAGCGCGTCATGGCCGAACTTGCTGATCTTTTCCCCGGCCTTGCCCATCAACACGTCGATCAGATGCTGGGCGCCGAAGCGCTGCCCGGTGCGGTAACAGGCGGACAACAGCTTGCGCGCCGCCTCGGTGACATCCTGCAGCGCCGGCGGGTTCAGGCAATTGTCGCAATTCCCGCACGGCGCCGGCCGCGGCTCCCCGAAATATTCGAGCAGCGGGATCCGCCGGCAGCCGCCGGTTTCCAGGAACGCGATCAGCGCGTTCAGCCGCCGCGTCTCCTCGGTCTTGCGCGCCTCGCCGGCCTCGCTCTGGCTGATGAACTGGCGGGCGCGGGCGATGTCCTCCGCCCCCCACAGCAGGTGCGCCACCGCCGGGTCGCCGTCGCGGCCGGCGCGGCCGGTTTCCTGGTAATAGGCCTCGATCGATTTCGGCAGGCCGATATGGGCGACGAAGCGCACATCGGGCTTGTCGATGCCCATGCCGAACGCGATCGTCGCCACCATCACCATGTCTTCGGACTTGACGAAATCGGCCTGGTTTTTCGCGCGCACGCTGCCGTCGAGCCCGGCGTGATAGGCGCGGGCGTTGATGCCGTCCTTCTGCAGCCAGCCGGCGACCTGGTCGGTGGCGGCGCGCGTCGGCGCATAGATGATGCCCGGCCGCCCGGCCTGCGCCGCGACGAAGGCGCTCAACTGGCGGTGGCTGTCGTGCTTGGGCATGACTTCATAGCGGATGTTGGGCCGGTCGAAGCCGGCGACGACCATGCGGTCCTCGGCGATGCCGAGCTGCTGCAAGATGTCGGCGCGGGTGGCGACATCGGCGGTGGCGGTCAATGCCACGCGCGGCACGCCGGGCAGGGCGTCGCACAGGCTGCGCAGCTGGCGATATTCGGGGCGGAAATCATGGCCCCATTGGCTGACGCAATGCGCCTCGTCGATGGCGACCAGCGCGATTTCGGCGCGGGCGATCAGCGCGCGAAACCCGTCCATCGCGGCGCGTTCAGGCGCGACATACAACAGGTCGAGCTCGCCGTTGCGCAGCGCCTCGATCGTCGCGTCGCTGTCGGTGGCCTGGCTGTTGAGCGCGCCGGCGCGGACGCCAAAGGCCCGCATCGCCCGCACCTGGTCGGCCATCAGCGCGATCAGCGGCGACACGACGATGCCGCAGCCCGGCCGCACCAGCGCCGGGATCTGGTAGCACAGCGACTTGCCCGATCCTGTCGGCATGATCGCCAGCACGTCGCGGCCGGCGCAGACATCGGTGATGATCGGTTCCTGCTGCCCGCGAAAGGCGGGAAAGCCGAAGACCGATTGCAGGATATTGTGGGGGGTGGCGGCGGCAAGCATGGAACGGCGCAGCGATAGCCCAGCCGGCGCGGCGCTGCTATGCCCCTGGCATGCAGATCGAACGGATTTTTGCCGGCGCCGTCATCGCCGCGGCGCTGGCCACCGGCGCGCTGGCGGTGCGGGCGCCACCCGCGCTGGCCTTTGCGCCGATGGCGCTGCCGCTGTCGGCGACGCCGCTGCCGCTCGATCGCGACGATCCGGGGCGGAGCCAGGTCGGCGCGCTGCGCTTCATGGGCGCCGTGCAGCTGCGCTCACCCAGCGCGCTGTTCGGCGGTGTGTCGGGCCTCCGCGCCGGCCGCGGCGACCGCATGCTGGCGATCAGCGACACCGGCAACTGGCTGGCGTTTACGACCGTGGAGCGCGGCGGGCGGCTGGTCGGGGTCAGCGACGGTGTCATCGCCCCGATCCTCCAGCCCGATGGCGGCGCTGCGGCGACCAAGGCCGATGGCGATGCCGAGGCGCTGGAATGGGATCCGGCCAGCGGCACGGCGACGATCGTCTATGAACAGGATCACCGGCTGGTGCACTTCGCCGGCATCGACGCCGATCGCCCGGCCAGCCTCGCCGCCGTGCCAACGCGGACGGAACGCCTGACGCCGATGACGGGCTGGCCGTCGAACGGTGGCGGCGAGGCGATCGCGACGCTGACAGATAGCGTAAGGATTGTCATTTCGGAGCGGAAACAACGCCCCGACGGCAGTCATATCGCATTGCTCACCCGCGGCGGCACGACGGTCGAGATCGGCGTCGGCGGCGCTGAGGATCATGCCCCGACCGACGCCATCGCGCTCGACGACCATCGCATCCTGGTGCTCAACCGTCGCTTCTCGCCGATGGGCCAGAGCAGCGTGCTGACGCTGATCGACCTTGCCCCGGCGCTGGCCGGCGAGGTGACCGCGCCGCTGCCTGCCCGTGAGCTCGCCCGGCTGGTGCCGCCGCTGACCCTCGACAACATGGAGGGGCTGGCCATCCGCCGCAGCGGCGGGCGGACCTTCCTCTACATGGTGTCCGACGACAATCTCAGCGGCCTGCAAAAGACCGTGCTGATGAAATTCGAGCTGCGGCTCTAGCGCTTCGACTTCCGCGCCGTCACCTTCACCTCCGCGACCCCGCCGTCGACCAGGAAGCGCGTCACCTGGATCGCCGTCCAGGCCGGATAGGGCGCCTTCACATAGCGTGCCTTGGCGGCGATGATCGCCTGGGCCTGGCCCGGCAGGTCGGCGTGATAGCTCTCGATCTCGACGACATCGGCCCAGGTGAAGCCGGCGCGCGTCAACGTGTCGTCGATCGCGGCAAAGACGCGGTCGAACGCCGGCTGGGTCCCGGTCTCCCCCGGGCGCGGGATGACGATGACGCCCGACAGCGTCACCGTGTCGCCGACGACGACGGCATCGGCAAAGCCATAGGCCTGTTCGGCGGCGAGCAATGTCGGGTCGGTCGCCATGATCACCCGGCGCTCGGGCGCGGCGCACCCCGCCGCCATCGTCGTCGCGGCCAGCGCCAGCATCGGCATCATTCGCATAACCTACCCCCGTTTCAGCGCGGATCGCGCCACATCGTCCAGAATGTCAGCCTGTCGTCGATCGCGAAAGTATCGGTGATGGCAAAGCCGAGCGCCTGGTACAGCCCCAGATTGCCCGGCGTCGCGGTTTCCAGCGCCGCCGGCAGCCGCTGGGCATCGCACATCGCCAGCCGGTCGCGAATCGCCGCGCCGCCCAGCCCCTTGCCCTGTGCCGCCGGCTCGCAGCCGACGAACTGCAGATACCAGTGCGGCGCCGCCGGATGGTGCGCCTCCAGCCGGTTCTGCAGTGCCAGCGCGCGCGGCAGCGACAGGCCAAAGGCGTGGATCATCGCCGGCAACAGCCGCAGCATCGCCGATGTCGGCGTCGCCCAGGCGCCGGGCGGCCGCCACATCGCCGCCGCCGCCGGCCGGCCGCCATCGAGCGCCAGCGTCCATAGCGACGGGTCGCCATCGACGCGGGTGATCAGTCCGAAAAAGCGCCGCAGCCGTTCGGACCGCGTGCCGGCGTCGCGGAACAGCCAGGCCATGGCCGGATCGTCGATGAACGCCCGCGCCAGCACGGTCGCGGTGACGCCGCGTTCATCGGCAGCGGCGGGGCGGACGGGGATCGGCGGGCGCTGCATCGCGTCAAACGGACACGAAAACGGCCCGGGGATACCGGGCCGTTTGCATGGTCACGATGGCGTCGCGGCTCAGGCGGCGGCGGGCGCCGCGGCCTCGGCGACCTTCTTCTTGATCTCGCGCTTAAGCTTGGCGGCGCGCGTGCTCAGCTTTTCGGCCTTGGTCTTCAGCAGCCAATTGTCCAGCCCGCCGACATGTTCGACCGAGCGCAGGCCGTTCATCGACACGCGCAGCTTCACCGAACGACCGAGCGTGTCGGAGATCAGCGTGACATTCTGCAGATTGGGCAGGAAGGTCCGCTTGGTCTTGTTGTTGGCGTGGGAGACATTGTTCCCGACCATGCGACCCTTGGCGGTCAGTTCGCAAACGCGCGACATGTTGAACGTCCTTGATTCGAAACGATGCGGTCCGGCGGGGACCAACGGCAAGCGCGGGCTGTTAGCGGAGACGGGTGCGGGCGTCAACCATCGCGGGGCGGCGACGGCGGGGGAAATGCGCCGGCCCCCCGTATCGATATCAACAAGCAACACAAGGGAGACCTGCCATGATCCAGTTCACGCCCCTGCTCGTACTCGCCCTCGCCACTCTCGCCGTGCCCGCCACCGCCTCGCCATCGGACCGCCGCTTCGCCGCCAGCGAGGCCCGCGACGCCCGGCAGGAACAGCGGATCGCGACCGGTATCGCCCGGGGCACCATCAATCCCCGCGAGGCGTCCCGGCTGCAGGCCCGCAACGGCCGTATTGACAACTTCCAGAACCGCCTGGCCTCCGACGGCCGCTACAGCCGCCGCGATCGCGCCCGGGTCGCCTATCGCCAGAACAGCGCGAGCCACGGCATCTATCGCGCCCGGCATAACCGCCGCTAAGCGAGCCAGCGCAGCAGCGCCGGCAGCAGCAGCGCGGCAATCGTGCCGGCCAGCGCCATCGCCAGTGCCGACAGGCCGCCGGCGCGCGAATCGCGGCGGGTCAGCCAGTCGGTGCCGACGATGTGCGCCGCGGTGCCCAGCCCCAGCGCCCGGCCGGCGACGCCGGTGATGCGCAGCCGGTGGAACATCGGCGGCACCAGCAGCGCGCCGATGACGCCGGTCAGCACCGCGATCGCCGCCGCCAGCGCCACCGGGCCGCCGGTGGCGCCCATGATGGCTACGCCGAACGGCGTCGACAGCGTCTTCACCGCCACCGCGTCACTGAGCAGCGGCGCCAGCCCGAGCAGCCGCGCCAGCCCGATGGCGCTGCCGACGCCGACCGCCATGCCGCCGCCAACAGCGACCAGCACCGGCACCGCCTCCCGCCGCAAGGCCGCACGATTGGCATCGATGATCAGCGCCAGCGCCACCAGCGCCGGCCCCAGCAGCCAGCGCAGCGGCAGCGCGGCGGCACCATAGCGCGCCACCGGCACGCCCATGAGCGCCAGCACCCCGGCGACGATGATCGCGCCGACCAGCACCGGGCTAGCCCAGGGCGGATGGCCGAGTCGCGCCGACAGCCACCGCGCCAGCGCAAAGGCGGCGAGCGTGCCGCCACAGGCAGCAAAAGTGGCGATCACCCGCGGCCGCCGGCGGCGCGATACAGCAGCGCCGTCGCCAGCGCCGTCAGCAGCGTCGTGACGACCAGCAGCAGCGCCAGCGGCAGCGCCGTGCCGGCGAGGGCACCGGCATAGGCCTGCAGCCCCACCAGCGCCGGCACGATCATCGCGCCGATCCAGCGGATCAGCAGCGCCGCGCCGCGCCGGCTCCAGCCGATGCCGCGGCCGATGGTCAGCCAGCCGAGATAGACGACCAGGCCAATGATGGCGCCGGGCACCGGCAGCCGCAGCGCCGCGACCAGCGCATCGCCGGCCATCGCCAGCGCGATGCAGAGCAACGCGCCCGCGCCGATTTCGATGCTGTTGCGCATGCCCCTTTTCCCCGCCCCGTCCAGCCGCTAGACCAACGATAGTCCCAGTACAGGTTCGCGATGCCCTATTTTGCCATCCATTGCATCGACAAGCCCGATTCGGCCGAACTGCGCGCGGCGACTCGCCCGGCGCATCTCGCCCATGTCACGGCGCTGGGCGCTGCCGTCCTCGTCGCCGGGCCGCTGCTGCGTCCCGACGGCCGGCCGATGGGATCGCTGCTGATCATCGATTTCGACGATCGCGACGCGGCGGTGGCGTTCGCGACGGCCGATCCGTACCACCAGGCGGGATTGTTCGAGAGCCGGTCGGTGACGAACTGGCACAAGGTCTTGCCGGCTTAACTGTCATCCGGCCTACGCCGGGATGACAAGCTGCGCGGCCGGCGCGATCACCCCCGCGACCACCCCAGCTCCACCCCCTGCGCCTTCGCCGCCGCCAGCAGCGCTGCCCGCACATCCACGTTCGGCGAATCGAGCCACACCGCCATCGCCGCCGACAGCGGCCCCAGCTCCGCCGACCGCACCATCGCCTTGATCGGGCCGACGCCGGCCGGGGTAATCGACAGCGTGTCGACGCCCAGCGTCATCAGCGCCAGTGCCTCCAGCGGCCGGCCGCCCATTTCACCGCAGACCGTCGCCGGCACGCCGGCCGCCTTTGCCGCGACGACGATGCGGCGCAGCACCCGCAGGATCGCCGGCGACATCCAGTCATAGCGGTCGGCCAGCCGCGGATTGGCGCGATCGGCGGCGAACAGGAACTGGGTCAGGTCATTGGTACCGACCGACACGAAATCGGTCATCGGCAGCAGCGTGTCGAGCGTTTCGATCAGCGCCGGCACCTCGATCATCGCGCCATAGCGCACCGCCAGCGGCAGCGCATGGCCCTGCCGCGCCAGCAGCGCCCGTTGCGATTCGACCAGCGCCTTGGCTTCGGCGAATTCCCAGGGCTCGCTGACCATCGGGAACATCACGTTGAGCGTCCGCCCGGCGCCAGCCTCGAGCAGCGCCCGCGCCTGGATCTTCATCAGCGCCGGCCGGCCCAGCGCCAGCCGCAGCGCGCGCCAGCCCATCGCCGGGTTTTCCTCCTGGTCGTTGCCGTCGAGCAGATAGGGCACCGCCTTGTCGCCGCCGATGTCGATGGTGCGGAACACCACCGGCCGGGTATCGGCGGCGTCGAGCACGGCGCGATACAGCGCCTGTTGGCGCTCGCGGCGGGGCAGGGTGGCCGACACCAGGAACTGGAATTCGGTGCGGAACAGGCCGATGCCGTCGGCACCGGTCAGCTCCAGCGCCTGGGCGTCGTCGGCGAGCCCGGCGTTCATCATGATGGCGACGCGGCGGCCATCCCTGCTGATCGCCGGCAGGTCGCGGACCGCGGCGAACTTCTCGGCCTGTTTGGCCTTCAGCACGCTCATCGCCTGGTACGAGGTGATCATCGCCGCCTGCGGCCGCACCAGCAGCGCGCCATTGGCGGCATCGACGATCAATTCGTCGCCCTCGCTGACATCGCTGAACAGCCCGCGCACCCGGCCCAGCACCGGCACGCCCATGGCCCGCGCGACAATGATGACATGCGCTGTCAGACTGCCTTCCTCGAGCACGACGCCCTTCAGATAGCGCTTGTCATATTCCAGCAGCTCGGCCGGCCCCAGGTTGCGGGCAATGAGGATGGTATCGTCGCGAATGCCCATCTGGGCGGCGGTGCCCAGTTGCCCGGACACGATACGCAGCAGGCGATTGCTCAAATCGTCGAGATCGGTCAGCCGCTCGCGCAGGTACGGGTCGTCGATCGACCGCATCCGGGCGCGGGTCCGCGCCTGCACCCGCTCGATCGCGGCCTCCGCGGTCAGGCCGGTGTCGATCGCCTCGTTGATGCGCCGCGACCAGCCTTCGTCATAGGCGAACATCTTGTAGGTATCGAGAACGTCGTGATGGTCGCCGCCGCCGACGAATTCGGCCTGGCCCATCATCGCGTCGATCTGCTCGCGCATCCGCCCGAACGCCGAATAGACGCGGCTCCGCTCGGCCTCGGTATCGTCGGCAACGGTATGCTCGATGATGACGCGCGGCTGGTGGAAGACCGCGACGCCGCGGCCCAGCCCGTCGACCAGCTTCAGCCCCGGCAGCCGCATCGGTTCGGAACTCGCCGCCCGCGCCTTGGCCGCCTGCGAGTCATCGACCAGCCCGGCGCCGTGGATCAGCTCCGACAGCACCATGGCGACGGTCTGCAGCGCCTCGATCTCGACCTCGTCGTAATCGCGCGGCTCGCGATGCTGGACGGCGAGCACGCCGATCGCCGATTCGCGTCGCACGATCGGGACGCCGGCAAAGCTGTGGTAATCCTCCTCGCCGGTTTCGGGGCGATAGACGAAATCGGGGTGCGCCTTGGCCTCGGCGAGGTTCAGCACCTCGCGCGACGCGGCGATGACGCCGACGAGGCCCTGGCCCATGCTGAGCCGGGTCACATGCACCGCCTCCTGCGCCAGGCCGCGGGTGGCGAACAGTTCGAGCATGCCGTCGCGCAGCAGGTAGATCGACGCGACCTCGCTCGACAATTCGCGGGCGACGATCTGGACGACCTGGTTGAGCTTGGCTTCAGCGCCGCTCTTGGCCGCCATCACTTCGTGAAGGCGGCGCAGGATTTCGCGGGCGGCGCTGACAGCGGCCATCAGGCAGCCGATTCGTACGGGGCGGCGCGGCCCGCGGCGATGCCGCCGCCAACCCTTGATTCCAGCGCGGCTTCGGCCTCGGCGACCAGCTCGGCGATGATGTCGGCGACGCTCTGCTCGCCGGTCACCATGCCGACCGACTGCCCGGCCATCAGGCTGCCGTTCTCGACATCGCCGTCGACGACGGCGCGGCGCAGGGCGCCCGCCCAGTAATGCTCGATTTCCAGCTGCCCGGCGGCGAGGTCCAGCTCGCCGCGATCGACGGCCTCGGCGACCTGGCGCTGCTTCGCCGTGAACGCCTCGGTGCCGGCATTCTTCAGCGCGCGGACCGGGATGACCGGCAGGCGCGGGTCGAGCTGCACGCTGGCCACGGCGTCGCGGGCGGAGGCGCGGAAGAACGCCTTCTTGAAATTGGGGTGCGCGACACTCTCGGTCGAGGCCGCAAAGCGCGTGCCGAGCTGGACGCCCGACGCGCCCATCTCCAGCCAGGCGGCGATGGCGGCGCCGCGCCCGATGCCGCCGGCGACGAACACCGGCACGTCGCGGATCACCGGCAAAATCTCCTGCGCCAGCACGCCCAGCGACACCGGCCCGATATGGCCACCGGCCTCCGACCCTTCGATGACAATGGCATCGACACCCGAGCGCACCAGCTTCTTGGCCAGCGCCGCGGTCGGGGCAAAGCACATCAGCTTGGCGCCGGCCGCCTTGATCGCCTCGATCGCGGCGCCCGACGGCAGCCCGCCGGCGAGTACGATATGGCTGACGCGATGCTGGGCGCAGACGGCGATCAAGTCCATCATCTGCGGGTGCAGCGTGATCAGATTGACACCGAATGGCTTGCTTGTCAGCGCCTGTGTCGCGGCGATCTCGGCATCGAGCAGTGCCGGCGTCATCGACCCGCAGGCGATCACCCCGAAGCCGCCGGCGTTGGAAATCGCCGACACGAGGTTGCGCTCGCTCACCCAGGTCATCGCGCCGGCCATGATGGCGTGGCGGCTGCCGAGGAATTCGCGACCGCGCGCCGAAATCTGGTCGAGCCGGGTCATGCTGCCGCATCCAGCCCATAGGCGGTGTGCAGCACGCGCACCGCCAGCTCGACATATTCCTCGGCGATCAGCACGCTGACCTTGATTTCGGAGGTCGTGATCGCCTGGATGTTGATGCCTCGATCGGCCAGCGCCCGGAACATCGTCACCGCGACCCCGGCATGGCTCTTCATGCCGACCCCGACGACCGAGATCTTGGCCACCGCCGCGTCGGACAGCACATCGGCATAGTTGATGACGCTCCGTTCGCGCCCCAGCACGTCGAGCGACAGCGGCAACTGCGTCCGCGGCACGGTGAAGGTGACGTCGGTGGTGCCCTCGCCCTTGGCGATGTTCTGCACGATCATGTCGACGTTGACATTGGCGTCGGCGAGCGGCCCGAAGATCTTGGCGACGACCCCCGGCACGTCGGGCACGCCGACCAAAGTCACCTTGGCCTCGTTCCGGTCATAGGCGACGCCGGCGATCAGTTCGCGTTCCATGTCCTCATCCTCGTCAACGACCAGAGTACCGGGGGCGTCGGTAAAGCTCGACAGCACCTGGACCCGGACCTTTTCCTTCATCGCCAGCTCGACCGAGCGGGTTTGCAGCACCTTGGCACCGACCGAGGCCAGTTCGAGCATCTCCTCATAGGTGATGCGCTCCAGCTTCCTTGCCCGCGGCACGATGCGTGGATCGGTGGTATAGACCCCGTCGACATCGGTATAGATGTCGCAGCGATCGGCCTTCAGCGCGGCGGCCAGCGCCACCGCCGAGGTGTCGGACCCGCCGCGCCCCAACGTCGTCACCCGCCCGGCATCGGATACGCCCTGGAACCCCGGCACCACGGCGACCTCGCCACGCGCCATCGCCGCCAGCACCTTGTCGGTCTCGATGCCTTCGATGCGGGCGACGCTGTGCGCGGCCGACGAACGGATGGGCAGTTGCCAGCCGAGCCATGACCGCGCCGGCACGCCGGCGGCCTGCAGCGCGATGGCGAGCAGCCCGGCGGTGATCTGTTCGCCGGCGGCCACGACGACATCATATTCGCGCGGATCGGCGAGCGGCGAGGCCTCGCGGCAGAACCCCACCAGCCGGTCGGTCTCCCCGGCCATGGCGGACACCACCACAGCGACCTCGTTGCCGGCGTCGATCTCGCGCTTCACGCGCGCCGCGACGCCGCGAATACGCTCGCTGCCCGCCATCGAAGTGCCGCCGAATTTCATAACGATGCGGGCCATGGCGGGGAAAATTGTCCTTGCAAAAGACGCTGCGGCGGTGCGGCCCCTTGGCGGAACCTGCCGGTCTGATAGAAATGCGCCGCGCCGATGGCAAGCAAGCCCCGCTTTAGTGCGCAGGAGGATTGCCATGGCCGAACTGCTGAGCCCAAGTATTTCACCAGACGAGGCGACGTTTTTCGGGGGTCTTGCCGAGGATTGGTGGAATCCGCGCGGCAGCTCGGCGATGCTCCACCGCATCACGCCGCTGCGCAGCCGGCTGGTCCGCGATGCCGCGGTGGCGCGATTTCGCCGCGATGTGAAGTCCCGCCAGCCGCTCAAGGGGCTGACCGCGCTCGACATCGGCTGCGGCGCCGGGCTGATGACCGAACCGCTGGCGCGCATGGGTGCCACCGCGACCGGCATCGACGCGGCACCCGAGAATATCGCCGTCGCCGCCGCCCATGCGACGGCGGGCGGGCTCGATATCGATTATCGCGCCACCTCGGCGGAGGCGCTGGCGGCGACCGGCGTCCGCTTCGACATCATCACCTGCCTCGAAGTCGTCGAGCATGTCGCCGGGCGCGACAGCTTCTTTGCCGCGCTGGCGGCGCTGCTGGCGCCGGGCGGGCTGGCCGTACTGTCGACGCCCAACCGCACGCCGGCGTCCTGGGCGGTGCTGATCGGCGGCGCCGAGATGCTCCTGCGCACCATCCCGCGCGGCGCGCACGACTGGCAGCGCTTCATGACACCCGAGGAGCTCAGCGAGGCACTGGTCCACGCCGGGCTGACGGTCACCGACCGGCAGGGGCTGACCTGGCGTCCGGGCCAGGGCTTCACCCTCGGCCCGGACGTTTCGGTCAATTATTTCCTGACGGCGACGCGGGCCTGACTACCAGTACAGCCCGCGCACCGCGCGGAGCACGATGCCATCGCCGAGACGGATCAGCAGCGCATCGGGGCCGACCCGCACCCAGCGGGTGCCGTACCAGGCCGGCGGCAGGCGGTAGAACCCCGGGTTGCCGATGAAATAGCGGTTGCCGAAATAGGCTCGCGGCAGGCGATAGCCGACACCCCAGGGCCGATAGCCATAGCCGCGCGGATGGATGAAGGCCGGGCCGCGATAGCGCTGCTGGTTCCAGCGCCAATCGTTCCCGCGGCGATTGTCCCAGCCGCCCCGGCCGTTGCCGCGCCAGCCGTCATTGCCACGCCAATCGCCGCGGTTGTCGCCACGCCAGCCGCGATCGTCACCGCGCCGGCCCCGATCGTCGCCGCGCCAGCCACCACCGCGATTGTCCTCCCAGCCGCGCCGGCCATCGCGATCGCCATCCTGGGCCAGCGCCGGACCCGCCAGTATCAGCCCGGCAAGGCCCGCAACAAGCAACTTGAACATTCCACACCTCCCTTGCGACGCCGTCGAGGGCGCGAGCCGAAAAATGCCGCGCGCCGACTGAATGCGTTGTGAAAGCCTTGCTTAGCCACCGTTCAGCTTGGGCGTTCAGCTTCGGACTTGAGCCGCCGTGCGCCGCCGTGCAGACTGCGCCGAAAGATCACCCGGGGAGACTGCCGATGACGGCCAATCTGCGCGGCATCCATCACAGCGCCTATCGCTGCCGCGATGCCGAGGAGACCCGCGCCTTTTACGAGGATCTGCTCGGGCTGCCGCTGGCGGCGGCCCTGGCGGAGGAACGCGAGCCCGGCAGCGGCCGCCGCAACCCCTTCGTCCATATCTTTTTCCAGCTGGGCGACGGCAACTACATCGCCTTTTTCGATGCCCCCGGCACCGCAACCCCGGACAGCTTCACCCCCGTCCACGGCTTCGACCGCCACGTCGCCTTCGAGGCCGGCGACGAGGCGACGCTGCTCGACTGGCAGGGCAAGCTCGACGCCGCCGGCGTGCCGTGCTTCGGCCCGATCGACCATGGTTTCGTGAAGTCGGTCTATTTCAGCGACCCCAATGGCCTGCCGCTGGAAATCACCACCCGCGTCGCCGACCATGACGCGATCATGGCGACGGAGGCCGGCCATGCCCGCGCCGTCGTCGCGGAATGGACCGCAAAGAAACAGGCCGCGGCAGCTTGAGCGCCTATGCGCGCGTGCCCCTGATCATCGGCTGGCGCGAACCCGTCGGGCTGCGCGACACCTATGGCGGTGTCGATGGCGTCGTCGCGCTGCAGGCCCAGCATCTGAAGCCCGAAACGGCGTCCGACACCATCGTCGTCTTCATGCACCCGATGGGCATCATGCATTATCTGCCGCTGCCCGGCGCGCTGGCGACGGCGGGTGTCCATGTGCTGTCGGCGGTGTCGCGTTATCCCAACAACGACAGCGCGCTGATCATGGAAAAGGTCGCCATCGACCTCGGCAGATGGATCAACCATTGCCGCACGAAATTGGGGTACAGCAAGGTCGTGCTCGGCGGCTGGTCGGGCGGCGGCAGTCTCGCGCTGTTCTACCAGGCCGAGGCCGAGGACCCGCGCGTCACCGCCACCCCCGCCGGCGACCCGCCGAGCCTGGTCGATGCCAAACTGCCGCCCGCCGATGGCGTGATGCTGCTGGCGGCGCATGTCAGCCGGGCCCACACGCTGACCGAATGGATGGATCCGTCGGTCAACGACGAGGCCGACCCGACGCGGCGCGACCCTGCGTGGAACCTCTACGACCCGGCCTGCGCCCAGCCGCCGTACAGCGCCGACTTCCTCGCCGAATTTCGCGCCCGCCAGCTGGCGCGCAACCGCCGCATCACCGCCTGGGCGCAGGACACGCTCAAAACCCTGGTCGCCCGCGAAGGCCCGCATGCCGAACGCGCCTTCGTCGTGCACGGTACCATGGCCGACCCGCGCTGGCTCGACCCCGCCGTCGATGCCAACGACCGCACGCCCGGCCGCTGCTATCTCGGTGACCCGCGGCTGATCAACGACTCGCCCGGCGGCCTCGGCCGCTTCACGACGCTGCGATCCTGGCTCAGCCAGTGGAGCCACGACCTCAGCCACGCCGACGGCATCGCCTGCGGCCCGCGCATCACTGTCCCGGTGCTCGTCATCGGCAACAGCGCCGACGACGCCTGCACGCCGTCACATACCCAGCGGCTGTACGATTGCGTCGCCCAGGTCGATCGCGAGCTGCATGTCGTCCAGGGGGCAACGCACTATTACGCCTTCCAGCCGGACAAGCTGGCCGAGGCGACGGGGGTGGTCACGGGGTGGCTGGAAGCCAGAGGATTCCCAACCAGTCATCCCGGCGAAGGCCGGGACCCGTGAACCACAAATTCGGCAACGGCTGCGCCCACGACGGTGAACTGGCGATTCATGGGTCCCGGCGTTGACCTACGGTCGCCTTCGGCTCGCCGGGATGACAGCGCTGATCGCTACAAAAACCGCGCCACCACTTCCCGATAGCTCCGGCTCACCTTCACCTGGGTATTCGACCCCAGCACCAGGAAGCACTCGCCGTTGGTATGCGGCTTGACGCTCTTGATGTTGTCGAGGTTGACGATCGTCGAGCGGTGGATGCGCTGAAACTTGCGCGGGTCGAGCCGGCGTTCCAGGTCCTTCATCGTCTCCCGCAGGATCAGCGTCTGGTCGGCGGTGTAGATGCACATGTAATCGCCGGCGGCGTCGATGCGCTCGATGTCGCCGACATCGACGCGGAAGATCTGGCCGCGATCCTTGATGTTGAGCACCCGCTCATAGCGGTTGGCGGCGTGCTGGTCGCCGTCCGACAAGTCGTCGGGCATCGCCTCGGGGGCGACTTCGGTCAGGATTTCCTTCAACCGCTCGCTGTCCTCGCAGCTGCGCTTTTCGGTCAGGCGCTGGCGCACCCGCTCGATGGTGGCGGCCAGGCGATCCTGGTCGACCGGCTTCATCAGGTAATCGACCGCCTGCGCCTCGAACGCCTTCAGCGCGTGCTGGCCGAAAGCGGTGACGAACACGAACAGCGGCGGTTCGATATCGGCGAGACCGGCGACGACCGAGAACCCGTCGAAGCCCGGCATCTGGATATCGAGGAAGACGAGATCGGGCTTTTGCGTGCGAATGGCGCGGATGGCCTCGCGGCCGTTGGCGCAGCGTTCGATGATCTCGACATCGTCGAAGGCCTCCAGGCGCAGTTCGAGCCCCTGGATGGCAAGTGGTTCATCGTCGACGATGATCGTTCGGATCGTCATTTTTTCTGGCGCTTTCGCTATTGGGCCGCAACGCTTTGCGGACCGGGTACAGGCGCCCCCAGATTCGTATCGACCCGGCCATCGCCCCCGACGGCCGGTGCCACCACCTCGGTCTGATATGGAATGTCTATCAGAACGATCAACCCTTGCGGAACATTTTCTGCCAATTGGAAACGGTGGTCCACGCCATAGGCCTGGGCCAGTCGCTCCCTGATATTCGCCAGCCCGACATTGGTTCCGCCGTTGCCGCCGCCGCCGCTGTCCGCCGCGGAGGCGGCAAGGCCGGGGCCGGTGTCGGCAATGGTGATGACCAGCCGGTCGCTCATCCGTCGTGCATCGATGACGATGTCGGCGCCGTCCTCCGAAGGCGTCACCGCATATTTGATGGCATTCTCCACGATCGGCTGCAGCAGCAGCGACGGCAGCCGGCTATCGAGCACATCGGGCGCGATGTCGAACCGCGTGCGCAGCCGGTCTTCAAAGCGCGTCCGCTCGATATCGAGATACAGCTTCAGCGCCTCCGCCTCCTGCGCCACCGTCGCCAGCCCTTCGCGTTCACCAACCAGGCTGTAGCGCAGGAACGACGCCAGCCGCGACAACATGGCATTGGCCCGCTCGGTCTGTTTCAGCAGCACCAGCGTCGAGATCGAGTTCAGCGTGTTGAACAGGAAATGCGGGTTCAGCTGATAGCGCAGCATCTCCAACTGCGCCGAATTGGCCTGGCGGGCGACATTGATCATCCGCTCCGACTGTTCGGCGAGCAGCAGGTAATAGTTGATGCCGTAATAAAGCCCGGTCCACGCGCCGAGCACCGAAAAATCCAGGAGGATGGCGCCCAGGAACTCGATGCCCTGCGGCTTCCACCCCGGCTGGTAGAAGGTCGCGTGCGCCCACACCTCCAGCACCGAGAACACGCCCGACGCGACCCCCAGGATCAGCGGCGACAGCGTCCACACATAGACCGGCTTCATCGTGATGATCCGGCGATAGGCGGCCGCCATCAACAGCGTCAGCGAAAATCCGGTGGCGGTGACGATGATCGCGGGCAGGATGAAGCCGACCCCCATCTTGTTGGCCAGCCCCGACAGCGCGCGCAGCAGCAGATAGGCCGACCAGCCGCCGCCCTGGAGGATCCAGAAGGCGCGATTCTTGTCGTGGAAAAAGCTGGTGCGGCGCAGGTCTTCGAACATCTCGGGGCAATGGTAGCCGATTCCCGCCAGCCGCGCATACCCCGGGCCGGCGTGAGGGCTGTCGCGCCGCACGGCGGCCCGCTACAAGCGGCGAAATGTCCCTCACCGCCGAACAGCTGCGCGCCTCGCTTGATCACATCGCCGCCATCGAACCCGCCATGGCCGCGGCGCTCGCCAACGTCGGCTATCCCGAACCGCGCGGGCGTGGCCGCGGCGCCGGCACCATGATGCGCGCCATCGTCGGCCAGCAGGTCAGCGTCAAGGCGGCGGCGAGCATCTGGAACAAGCTCGAGATTGCCTGCGGCGGCGACATGGACGACCACGCCCGCATCGCCGAAACCTCCATCGAGGACCTGCGCGCCGCCGGCCTGTCGGGGCAGAAGGCCAGCTATGTCCAGGGCCTCGCCCAGGCCATCGCCACCGGCCAGATCGATTTCGACAATTTGCCCGCCGACGACGACGAGGCCGTCACCGCGCTCACCGCGATCAAGGGCATCGGCCGCTGGTCCGCCGAAATCTACCTGCTGTTCGCCGAAGGGCGGCCGGACGTCTTCCCCGCCGGCGACCTCGCGGTGCAGATCCAGCTCGGCAAGCTGCTGGGGCTGGAGGCGCGCCCGACCGAAAAGCGCACCCGCGAACTCGCCGAACCCTGGCGCCCGCACCGGGGGGCGCTCGCGGTGTTCCTGTGGCACCACTACAACATCGTCGCGCTATGATGACGGACGTCACGAGCCCGGCCAACCCGGTGCTGAAATCGCTGAAGGCGCTGGCCGACAAGAAGGGCCGCCGCGAGCAGGGGCTGTTTCTGGCCGAAGGCTTGCGCGTCTGTACCGAGGCGCTGGCCACCGGCCATGTCCCGCGCACGCTGATCTTTGCCGCCGATGCGGAAGGCCATCCGCTGACGGCGGCGCTGGTCGCCGCGACCGAGGCGCGGCGCGGCACCGTCATCCGCAGCACCCGCGACCTCCTTCACCGCCTGACCGGCAAGGACAATCCCGGCGCCGTCGCCGCCGCCTATGCGATCCCCGATACCGGCCTCGCCCGCATCGACCGCGGCACCGCCGCCCTCTGGGTGGTCGCCGAAAATCTGAAGGACCCCGGCAATCTCGGCACCATGCTGCGCACCTGCGACGCCACCGGCGCCGGCGGTGTCATCCTGCTCGATCAAAGCTGCGACCCGTTCAGCCTGGAGGCTGTCCGCGCCTCGATGGGCGGCGTCTTCACCCGCCGCATCGCCCAGGCAACGGGCCCCGATTTCCTCGCCTGGCTGCGCGCCGGGCCGGGGGAGCTCGTCGGTGCGGCCCTCGACGGGCACACCGTCGACTATCGCGCCCACCGCTTTGCCGCGCCGACGTTCCTGTTCATGGGTAACGAACAATCGGGCCTGCCGCCGGCCTATGCCGCCGCCTGCGATGCGCTGGTCAAACTGCCGATGAAGGGCACCGCCGACAGCCTCAACGTCGCCGTCGCCACCGCCGTGCTGCTGTACGCGGCGCTCGCCCAGATGGAGCCGCTTTAACAGGTCGTAATGGTCCGGCTGTGCAACCTTGTTGCCGCCGGCGGGGTTGTTTCCCTGCCACCCGAGGAGAGGGACCATGAAGACATCCGCCATCGTTTTCACTACCTTGCTGGCGATCGGCACCGCCGTCGCGGCGCAGGAGGCATCGAGCAATCCGGCGTTGAAGGACCCGGCGCCGGCGGCTGTCACCGCACTCGCCGAAGGCGCCAACAGCTTCACCGCCGACCAGGCCCGCGGCCGCATGGCCAAGGCCGGCTATCCCGGCGTCACCGACCTGGTGAAGACCAAGGATGGCCAATGGGTCGGCAGCGCCATGAAGGGGTCCCAGCAGGTCCGCGTCACGCTCGACTACAAGGGCGATGTGGTCGCCCAATAGGCCCAGCCCGTTTTCGCAGGAGTATGTTGCGATGTCAGTCACCATCACCCGCCTGTTCGACCAATGGCACGACGCCGAGCTCGCTCTTCGCGACCTGGGCGATGCCGGTGTCGACCATGACGATATCAGCGTCACCAGCCGCGATCCCGATCGTACCGGCCAGCAGGCCGCGCCCGGCGATGAGGAGCCGGGCATCGACGATGACGGCGACGTGTCACGCGGCGCCACCGCCGGCGCGGCCATCGGCGGCATCGGCGGGCTGCTCGCCGGCCTCGGCCTGATGGCCATCCCCGGCCTCGGCCCCGTCGTCGCCGCCGGCTGGCTGGCGGCGGCCGCCACCGGCGCCGGCCTGGGCGCCGCGGGCGGGGCGGCGGCCGGCGGCATCGTCGGCGCGCTGAAGGCCGCAGGGCACAGCGACGACGAGGTCCATGTCTATTCCGAGGGCCTGCGCCGCGGCGGCACCCTCGTCAGCGTCAAGGCGGACGACGCCCAGGCTGCCGAGGTCCGTGGCATCCTCGAGCGCAACCACGGCGTCGATGCCGAAACCCGCGGCGCCGATTACCGCACCCGCGGCTGGAGCGGTTACGACGGCGGCTCGCCGGCCTATGACCGCGTCGAGGTCGAGACCGAACGCACCATCAACCGCAGCAGCGGCGTCATCTGATCGGCGTGCAGCGTTGACACCTGTCGGGCGGCCACCCACGGTGGCGCCTGACAGGGGGATTGCATGCGTATATTTTTGACGGCGGTGGCGGCGTGCCTGATGGCGACATCGCCAGGAGAACCGGTTGCGGCGGCGCCCATCAAGGCGCTGGTCGGCGGCCGGCTGATCGACGGCAACGGCGGGCCGCCGGTGGCCAACAGTGTCATCCTGATCGACGGCGACCGCATCACCGCGGTCGGCACCGTCGGCACGCTGCCGGTGCCGGCCGGGGCGGAGGTCATCGCCACCGACGGCATGGACGTGCTCCCGGGCCTCTGGGACATGCACGTCCACCTGATGATCGACGGCCATTCCGATTATCCGCACTGGGACAAGGCGTACATGAACCGGTTCCGGTCGGAGATCATGCCCGCCGGCGCCGTCCAGCTGCTGCTCGCCGGCGTCACCAGCGCCCGCGACCTGGGGGCGCCGCTCGACGATTCGATTGCCGTCCGCAACGCGGTGCGCGATGGCCGCATCCCCGGCCCGCGCCTTTACATGTCCGGGCCGTTCCTCCAGCACGCGCCCTATCCCGATACGGAGGCCTATCGCTGGGGCATCAAGGATGCCGCCGACGCCCGCGCCAAGGTCCGCCAGCTGAAGGCCGCCGGCGTCGATGTCATCAAGCTGATCGACCAGGACCAGATCGGCGAGACCGTCGGCCGCGCCCTGGTCGATGAAGCGCACAAGAACGGCCTGAAGGTCGTCGGCCATTCGCACCTTCCCGATGAAATCCGCATCGGGCTGAAGATCGGCGTCGACAATTTCGAGCATACCGGGCTCGGCGCCGCGCCGCGCTACCCCGACGACATCATGCTGGCGATCGAGGCCCGCGCCGCCGAAGGCCGGGTGCGCGGCAGCCCGCTGTACTGGACCCCGACGATCTCGGGCCTCTACAACTACAACCGCCTGATCGCGAACCCCGAAAAGCTCGACGACGCCTGCTGGACGCGCGGGCTGAAGCCCGACACCATCGCCGACATCAAGGCCTCGCTCGTCCACCCCGACCAGCTCGAATACAACCAGCTGACGCCGCGCCGGAAACCGACGCTCGACGTCAAGTTCGCGCAGTTGCGCAAGGCCGGCGTCATCATGCTGATCGGCACCGACAGCGGCATCCCCGCCACCTTCCACTGCCAGTCGACCTGGAACGAGCTCGACGTCTGGGTCAACAAGCTGGGCGTGCCGCCGATGGAGGCGATCCAGGCCGCCACCTATTGGCCGGCCAAGTTCATGGGCGTCGAAAAGACCAGCGGCACCGTGGTCGCCGGCAAATATGCCGACATCATCGCGGTGCGCGGCGACGTGCTGGAAACCATCGGCCTGCTGCAGAATGTCGGGTTGGTGATGAAGGGCGGGACCGTCTACAAACAGGGCGGCGTGCCGGTGGAGGCCGCGCTGGCGCCGCGCTGACGGTCAGGCGGCATGCGGGCGTTCGCCAGCATGACGGGTAAACTCAACCCGCCCAGGCCTGCAGCCCGTCCTCACCCACCGAAACCGTCCCGCCAAGCCCCACCGGCGTCTCGTCCAGCGACAGCAACCGCGCGACGAACCCGGCATCGCCCATGTCGATCCGCGCGAATACCCGCTCGCGCGCCGGCGTCAGTCCGATGATGCTGCCATGGCTCGGCGCGCCGTCGCGGTCGTACACCACGCTGAACGTCTCGATCGTCGCCGGCCCGGCATAATCCAGCGCCGGTGCCGGCACCGCGGCGCGGGCTGCCTCGGCCGCCTCCTGCACGTCCTTGGGCAGCATCAGCCCGGCCGGGTCGGCGGCGTCGCAGCCGATGACCAGCGCGTGATGCTTGGTGACATAGCCGCCCTGGCCATAAAGCAGCGCCTGCGCCGCCGGGCGGTCACGCAGCGACCGCACCATCGCGCAGGTCGATTGCAGCATGTAGCAGTTGAGCCCCGCCCCGGCGAAACTGAGGCCCCCGGTGACGCTGAACGGCATGTCGGCCGCCAGCCCCAGCGTGCGCCGTGCCATCTTGGGCACGGTCGGAAAGCACGAATACAGCTCCACCCGGTCGAAGCCGTCGCGCGCGATGCGCATCGCCTGGTCGAGCACGGCATCCTGCGCCACCGAATGGTCGTACTGGTCGCGGGCGAGGTAATCCATCGGCTCGGCCGCCGCCGCGCCGCCATGGATGTGGATGATCCGGTCCTCGGCAATGCCCGCCTCCCGCGCCAGCGCCAGCGTCGTCATCAGCACGGCGCCGGCCTGGTTCACCGTGTTGTTGGCGACCATGCGCTTGGTATAGGGCCAGGCGATCATGCGATTATCGGGCGTCGCGGCGGTGATCTCCGCCGCGCTGAACGCCTTTTGCCCCCAGGCATAGGGGTTCGACGCGGCTATCTCCGAGATCGCCTGATAGGCCATGCCGCTTTCGGCCAGCGCCTCGGCCGGGGTCAGCCCCCATTCGGCAATCGTCGCATTCTCGTACAGCGGATAGACATGCACCGGCGACATGATGCCGTGGCGCACCGCCAGCGGCGTCACATGCTCGCTGCCGATGATGGGATTCTCGACTTTCGCCGCCGGCGGCGTCCAGGGCAGCTCGATGCCCGCCGCCTTGGCCTTGGACACGGCATTGGCCGCCTCGCCGCCGGTGACGACGGCGACCAGGCTGTTGCCGTTCATGATGCGCAGCGCCGCCTCATGGATCTTCGTCGTCGGGGTCTCGCCGCCGACCAGCCCATAGACCGCCCGCGCCGGCACGATGCCGAGCCGCTCCACCAGCCGCTGCGCGACGCGATCATAGCGCCACGAAACGAGGTTGATGACATCGATCGAATCGATGCGGTGCAGGAAACCGCCGCCGGCATCGACATCGGCGGCGAGCACCGCATCGGCCATCAGCTGCAACGGCTCCCGCGCCAGCGCCGGGTCGGCGGGCCGGTCGATGATGTCCCCGACGCCGATGATGACGGGCGTGCGATCGGCGGGCAGGGCCATGGTTGGAAACTCCGTGTGGTGCGGTTGTCCGTTCTAGGCGCGCGGCGCGCGGGACGGAACCTGCCAGATTCGCGCCGCGAAGCCGTGCCGGCGGGGACCTTTTGCGCCGGAAACGCCCCCGACCCCCCCCCCGAAACCCCATGCGACGCCACTGCTTCCGCGCGGAATCACCACGAAACCGCGCCGAAATCGCACCGGAACCACCGACAAACGCGCTTAAATCGTGGCGCGATCGCCGGCCGTGGCGCCAAAATTGCCTGCAATGCCATGGTGATCGCACGTTTTTCGCAGGCGTTGACGAGGGTCGACCGGCAATCGGGGCAAAATCACCGTCCGAAAATCGCTGCCGGCGCGCTCAATCCGCGCCGAACCACAGCAGCGACGCCGGCGTATCGAGCGCTTTCGGATTGATCGCCAGCGCCGCCTGCCGCGCCGCCTCGCTCTCCTCGCCGCGGTCGAGCACCGCCAGCGCATCGGCGAGCACGACATATTGCGCCGCCGTGCGCCCGCCGCCGGCCTCAAGCGCCGCGATCGTCGCCACCGCCTCGGCAGCCTTGCCATCGGCAAGCTGCGCCCTTGCCAGCAGCAGTTGCGCATCACGGCCGGGCCATGCCGCCAGGTTGCGCCGCGCCAGGTCGAGCGCCCGCACCGGATCGCCCACCGCCAGCTCGTGTTCGGCGGCCCGGGCCAGGCTCGCCGCGGGCCATGTGAGCAGCCGCCGTTCCCACACCGCCGCCGCCTGCGCCGCCCACAACCGGCCATCGGGCAGGTCGCCGCGCTCGAAACACAGCGCCGCCAGCGCATCCATCACCACCGGATCGGCCGTGGCGGTGCGCCCGATGATGGCACGATAGGCCCGGTTGGCCCCCTCCAGGTCGCCCTGCAGCGCCAGCATTTGCGCCCGGTGGGCCGCCACCAGCCACCAGCCGGGGAAAACCTGCTCGGCTTCGGCGAAATATGATGCGGCCTGGGGCCAGTGTCCCGCCCCCAGCGCCACCGCGCCGTGCTGCAGGGCCGTCGTTGCCCGCGCCTGCTGCCCCGTGGCGGTGCCGGGCGCCGCGAAGTCACCCCGCGCCACCGCCAGTGCCGCCTGCCGCAGCGCCGTGCCGCCGCCAGCCAGCGTCGCCGCCACTGCATCGGCCCGCGCCAGGTCGTCGAACGACCCCGTCAGCCGCGCCCGGCGCAGCAGCGCGCCGGCCAATGCAGGTCGATTCGGCGCCCGCGCCACCGCCCGGTCGGCCGCCACCAGGGCCGCCGCATAGTCGCGCGGATCATCGGCCGGCGCCGCGGCGGCCGCTGAAGGCACAGGTCTGTCACGCCACCGGTCGACCGCAAACAGCGCCAGCCCGGCCAGCACCATCAGCGCCGCCAGCCGCCACCACCGCGGCACGCCGCGCAGCGACCCGATCAGGTCCGGCGCGCGCCCGTATGCCGGCCGCATGGCCGCACTGATGTTGAAGCTTTTCCCCACGACACGGCCCCCGTCACCCCAGCGTAGCAACGCCGGGGACGCCTGGGAATGGCAGCAAGTGATGAAGGAAATGGTGCACCCGGAACGATTCGAACGTCCGACCCTCAGATTCGTAGTCTGATGCTCTATCCAGCTGAGCTACGGGTGCGTAGAGGCGCGGCTCTTAAGCGACCCCGCCGGGCTTGGCAACTGCTTGCGTGGGGTTGCCGTGCGCGATAGCACCCTTGCCATGCGTTTTTTCCCGATTTTGCTGTGTGTCGTGCTCGCCGGATGCGGGGGGATGAACAGCGGCAAATGGCCGTCGCTGGCACCGCGCGCCGGCGAAATCTCGCCGATGGTGCCGCGCACGCCGCTCGGCGCCTGCGCCGGCTGTGGGCAGGATGTGTTCACGGAAAGCCCCGAACCGGCGCCGATCGTGCTGCCGCCGGTCCCCGCCGACGTGCCGGCGCGGCTCGATTCGGTCGAAAAGGCCGTCGCCGCGGTCGCCGACGCGCTGCCGGCGCAGCGCCGCGCCACTGAAGCCGCCATCGCCCGCGCCGCCGGCACGCGCCCCGATTCGAACGCCGCCAGCGATGCCGAGGTCGAACGCAGCCGGCTGGAGCTCCTCTATGTGCCGCTCGGCGCCCAGGAACGTGCCCTCGATGCCATCGAGGACGACCTTGCCGGCAAGGCGGGTGCCGAGGCGCTGGCGGCGCGGACGCAGGCGTTGCGGTCGCGAATCGCGCAGTTGCAGGGCGAACGGCTCTAGCCGAACACCGCCCGCCGCACCGCCCGCACCACCAGGTCCGCCGCCAGCGTCCCGATTTCCGTCAATGCCACCGGGTCGCTGCCGGCGCCGGTCTTGGCGGCCGTCGACAGCACGAACAGGCAATCGCCATCGAATGGCGTGTGGATCGGTCGGATGCAGCGCGCCAGGCCATCCTGCGCCATCATCGCCACCCGCCGCGCCTGTGCCCGGGTCAGCGGTGCGTCGGTGGCGATCACCCCGATGGTGGTGTTGCGGCGGACATTGTCGGCGCTCGCCCGCTTCGGCATCGGCACCGGCCCGTCGGGCGGCGCGCCCTCATAGACCTCGCCAAAGCTGTTGCAGGCGATCAGCGCGCCGGTGCGATGCCCGCCGGGCAGCATCGCCGACACGCTGCCGATCCCGCCCGCCCGGCTGCCGGCGCGCGCGCCATGGCCGGCCCCCACACGCCCGCACGCGTCGTCGCCCAGCGCCGCCAGCGCCGCGCGCGCCAGCCGGCGATACGGCGGCGCCGCGCCCCACGCCTTGTCGCCGCCATTGGCGAGGTCGAACAGGATCGCCGCCGGCACCACCGGCACCGCCGGCAGCCCGGCGCCGATATGCAGCCCCACGCCCGCCGCCGACAGGCCCAGCACCAGCTCGTCCGCCGCCGCCAGCCCGAACACCGATCCGCCCGACAGCACCAGGCCATGCACCCGCTCGACCAGCGTCGACGGGTCCAGCGCATCGGTTTCGCGCGTTCCGGGGCCGCCGCCGCGGACATCGACCGCCATCACCACGGGCGCATCCGGAACGATAACGGTGACCCCGGTGTTGATGACGGGGTCATGCGCGTGACCGACTGACAGGCCGGGAACGTCGCTGAATCGATCGGTCATCACGTAGCTATAGCAGCGACCCCGCGTCGCCTTGCAACTTGTCCCCCGACAAGGCAGGCAATCCCCGGGGTCGGGAGATGAATTTTGGTAACCGCACACATCAACCGCATCGGCACCGCCGTCCCGCCCAACGACGTCCATGATGCGTTCGTGCGCTTCGTCGGCGACATGATCGACGATCGCCGCAACGCCCTCATCTTCAAGCGCATGGTCGGTCGCGCCGGCATCGAGCACCGCTTTTCCTATTTCGAACCGCTCGCCAACCCCAATCGCTTCCTCGCCGACACCGACGGTTTCTATGCCAAGGGGGCATTTCCCTCGACCGGCGCCCGCATGGCCCGCTTCGAAAAATCGGCGCCCGTGCTCGCCAATGCGGCGCTCGACGCGCTCGATCTCGATGGCGAGCGCGAGCGCATCACCCATCTTGTCGTCGCCTCGTGCACCGGCTTCGTCGCGCCGGGCATCGACCAGCTCATCGTCAAGGCTGCCGGCCTCAATCCCGGCGTCGAGCGGACGGTGGTGGGCTTCATGGGCTGCTATGCCGCGGTCAATTCGCTGCGGCTGGCGCATCATTTCGTCCGCTCCGACCCCGCGGCGCGCGTGCTGGTCGTCAATCTGGAGCTGTGCACGCTGCATTTCCAGGAAACCGGCGACCTCGAACGGCTGCTGTCGATGCTGCTGTTCGGCGACGGCTGCTCGGCGGCGCTGGTCACCGCCGACGAAACCGGCCTGGCGCTCAACGACTTTCGCGCTACCACCATCGATGATTCGGCCGAAGCCATCACCTGGCGGGTCGGCGACCAGGGCTTCGACATGCACCTGTCGGGCGAAGTGCCGGGGCGCATCCAGCGTGCGCTGAAGTTCGAGACGGAGCGCAACGACGGCGAAGGCCTGCTGCGCGGCACCCGCACCAGCGATTACGACCTGTGGGCGGTCCACGCCGGCGGCCGCACCATCCTCGATGCCGTCGAAACCGGCTTCGACCTGGCGCCCGAGGCGCTGCACTGGTCGCGCGGGGTGCTGCGCGAATTCGGCAACATGTCGTCGGCGACGCTGATGTTCGTGCTCAATCGCATCATGGGCCAGGTCGGCACCTCGGTCGATCGCGCCTCCAAGGGCTTCGCCGTGGCGTTCGGCCCCGGGCTGGCGGCGGAGAGCTTCCGCTTCACGACCGTCTGATGGCGAATCTGGCGCTGGCGGACAGGGTGGATCTCAGCCGGCGCGCCGACGCCGACGAACTGATGGACGGCGCCGACCTCGACGCCGCCACTTATGCGGCGCTGATCGCCGACCTGGCGCGGGTCAACACTGTCACCATGGCACGGCCGCCGACGCTGGCCTGGCTGGCGCGGGCGACGCGCGACATGGACGGTTTCAGCCTCGTCGACGTCGGTTTCGGCCATGGCGACATGCTGCGCGCCATCGCGCATTGGGCGCGGCGGCACGGCAAGGTGGCGACTTTGACCGGCGTCGATCTCAACCCGCGCAGCGCCCCGGTGGCAACGGCGGCCACCGATCCGGCGCTGGGCATACGCTACCTGACCGGCGACGCCGCGGCGCTTGGGCTGGCGCCCGATTTCATCGTGTCGTCGCTGGTGGCGCACCATATGCACGATGCCGAGCTGGTCGGCTTCATCGGCTGGATGAACGCCACGGCACGGCGCGGCTGGTTCATCAACGATCTCCACCGCCACCCCGTCGCCTGGGCCGGTTTCCGCCTGCTGGCGACGCTGCTGCGCTGGCACCCGATCGTCCGCCACGACGGCGCGCTGTCGGTGCGGCGGGCCTTCGTGCGCGCCGATTGGGATCGGCTGCTGGCGGCGGCCGGCGTGCCGGACGCGGATATCCGCTGGCATCTGCCATTCCGCTGGGGCGTCGGGCGCCGCAAATGACCCGCCCCGTCATCATCGGCGGGGGCCTCGCCGGCGGCGCCGCGGCGGTGCGCCTCGCCCAGCGCGGCCGCGCGCCGCTGCTGCTCGAACGCGAAGCCGGCGCCCACGACAAGATCTGCGGGGAATTCCTCTCGGTCGAGGCCGGGCGGCACCTGTCCGCGCTCGGTTTCGATGTGGCGCGCCTCGGCGGCGCCCGCATCGACCGCGTCCGCATCCACGCCGGGCACCGCACGGCCGAGGCAAGGCTGCCCTTTGTCGCCACCGGCGTCACCCGGCGCAGCCTCGACGCGGCGCTGCTCGACCATGCTGCGGCGGCAGGGGCGGAGGTGCGGCGCGACACCGCTGTCCGCCACATCGCCGGCGGCCGCGCCGTGACGGCGGACGGCACCACCGATGCCGGCCCGCTGCTGCTCGCCACCGGCAAGCACGACCTGCGCGGCGAACCCCGCGATCCCGCCGGCACCATACAGGGCCTCATCGGGTTCAAGCAGTTCTTCCGCGCCCTGCCCCGCCTGCGCGCCGCGCTCGCCGGCGCTGTCGAAATCACCGCCTTCGATGGCGGCTATGCCGGGCTGCAATGCGTCGAGGGCGACCGGCTCAACCTGTGCCTGCTGGTCGATCGGACACGCTTCGGCGTTCTCGGCGGCAGCTGGCCGGCGCTGTTCGCGGCGCTGCTGCGCGAACCCGGGCTGGCACCGCTCGCCGATGTGGAGCCGCTGCTTGCCAGGCCGCTGACCATCGCCAACGTGCCCTATGGTTATCTGGCGCGACCCGGCGACGACCTCTACCGGCTCGGCGACCAGGCTGCGGTGATCCCCAGCTTCTGCGGCGACGGCATGGCGATGGCGCTGCACGGCGGCCGGCTGGCGGCCGACATGGTCGCCGATGGTGCGCCAGCGCCGGTGTTCCAGCAGGCGCTGCGCGCCGATGTGGGCCGCCAGGTCCGCCTCGCCACCAACCTGCAGCGCTTCGCCACCAGTCGCGCCGGGCGCTTTGCCCTGGTCGCCGGGCTCGGCGCAGTGCCGGCGGCACTGGCGGCGCTGGCGCGTTGGACCCGCGTCGAACCCGCTGCCGTCGCCCGCGCCGGCGCCTAGGGTCCGTACTCAACAGGAATGGGTATCGCGCTTCGCGTGGTCCGGAGAGGCGAAATGGCGTCGTTGGACAACCTTGCCGGGGAGCGAAGCCCCGCCAGCGGTCGTCCGCCTAGCCATTTTGCCTCTCCGGACCATCACGACGCCCATTCCTGTTGAGTACGGACCCTAGCTGACGCCCTTCAGCGGGCTCACCGACAGGCCGCGCAGGTAATTCATCACGATCCGGACATTATTGACCCCGGGGGTCGCCGTGAACAGCGTCTTGTCGGCGGGTGGCTTGGCAAGGCCCAGCTTGGGGTTGTTCGAAAATCCGATGCCGTCGGACCAGACCGACAGCTTGCCGTCACTGTTGGTGTCGTGCAGCGCGACGATGACATAGCGGCCGGGGCCGGGCAGGGCGAGACACACGGTCATGTCGCCGTCCGCCGTCATGGCGATCTCCTGGCGGCGCAGATACTTGCCGCTTTCAAGGTACTCGCCCTTGGTGCCGGTGTAGTTCTGGATGCGCAGCCGGCCGTCGCGGTTCTTGAACCCATGCACGGTCACCAGTGCCGATGTGCCCGCGGCGCCGGGGCGGCAATCGGCCGCGTCGCCGCCGAGCACGACCGGGCCCTGCGCCGCTGCCGGGCTTGCTGCCGCCATCATCAGGATCAGGCCGACGGCGCCTGCCGCAGCCTTGAAAGAATTTGCCATGACCTTGCAGTTTCACCGAGCTATAGGGGTACGACGTTCGTCGCCGGGTGGTCGCCAACCCTTCCGGTGGTTGGCAACATGGTGGCGGCTTGCGGCGAAAATTGGGCGCGGCAGTGTCGACATCAAGGGATTGGACCCGGCACCACCTTGTTCGCGCTTACCCGTTTCGATCGTTATCTGGCCCGGTTGATCATCGTGCCGCTGTTCGCGTCGCTGGTCATCGCCGCGATGCTGCTGCTGCTTGACCGGATGCTGCGGCTGTTCGACTTCGTGATGACGGAGGGCGGCCCGGTCAGCGTCGTCTGGCGCATGCTCGGCAATCTGCTGCCCGAATATCTGTCGCTCGGCATCCCGATCGGCGTGATGATGGGCATATTGATGGCATTCCGGAAACTCGCGCTGTCGTCGGAACTCGATGCCTTGCGCGCCGTCGGCATCAGCTACAATCGACTGCTCAGGGTGCCGTTCCTGTTCGCCACCTTCTTTGCACTGGTCAACTTCGGCATCGTCGGTTTCCTGCAGCCGGTGTCGCGCTATGCCTATGAGAATCTGCAGTTCGAGCTGAGGTCGGGTGCGCTCGGCGCCTCGGTCAAGGTCGGCGAATTCGCCAGCCTCGGCAAGGGCATGACCCTGCGCGTGGAGGAGAGCAAGAAACAGGGTGCCGACCTGCGCGGGCTGTTCGTGCGTGCCCAGGACAAGGACGGGCAGAGCGTCGCGGTGACGGCCGCACAGGGCACCTTCCTGTCGACCGACGATCCCGATGTCATCCTGTTGCGGCTGAAGAACGGCACGCTGGTCCACACGCCCAAGGAAGGCGGCGTGCCGCGGGTACTGTCGTTCGAACAGCACGACCTGCCGGTCAACCTGCCGGCGATCTCCAATTTCCGCAAACGTGGGCAAGGCAATCTTGAAAAGACGCTGCCCGAGCTGGCGGCGACGATCTTCGGCAGCGACGCCACGCCGGAGGCGCGGCGTGACGCCAGCGCCACCTTCAACCGCCGGCTGGTGCAGTGCCTCGTCATGTTCGTGCTGCCGTTCCTGTCGGTGGCGCTCGGCGTGCCGCCCAAGCGCTCGACTTCGGCGCTCGGCGTGTTCATCGCCCTGATCGCGCTCGTCACCTTTCACAAGCTGACCGAATATGGCGAACGCATGGGCAGCCTCGGCCGCATCGATCCGGTGCTGGCGCAATGGGTGCCGTTCCTCGGATTCATCGCGCTGTCGCTGTGGCTTTACCGCAGCCTCGCCTATGTTCCCGGCGGCCAGCCGATCGGCGCGCTCGACCGCTGGTTCGGCAAGATCGGCGCGGCGCTGTCGGGCCTCGCCGCCCGGCTGGTGCGGCGCGACAACTGGCGCGACGATGCGTTGTCCGCCGGATGAAGCTTTTTCCCTCCAATACCATCGCCTGGTACACGGCAAAGATGTTCACCGTGCGCGCCGCGGCGTTCCTGATCGGGCTGATCGTCATTCTCGAATCGCTCGATCTGCTCGGCGAATCGGGCAAGATCCTCGCCGCGGCCGGCAATGGCGAAAGCGAGCTTTGGACCTATGTCTCGCTGCGCATCCCGCAGCTGGTGCAGCTGTTCCTGCCGTTTTCGGTGCTGCTGGCGACGCTGGTGACGCTGGCGACGCTCAACCAGAACAGCGAGGTGGTGATCTTCAAGGCCGCCGGCATCTCGGCCCACCAGATCCTGGCGCCGCTGTTCGCCGCGGCCTTCGTCATCGCGGTCGGCAACTTCGTATTCAACGAACGCGTCACGACGCGCGCCACACAGACGCTGAAGACCTGGCAGGACAATGGCTACAGGAAGGTGGCGCTGCAGAAAAAGCCCATCGCCGAAAGCTGGGTGCGCGGCGGCGACGACCTGTTCCGGGCGCTGACCGTGACCGGCGTCGGACCCGCAACGCTGCTGCGCGGCGTCACCATCTACGACCGGGAAGACAACAAGCTGGTCCGCGTCGTCATGGCCGATACGGCGCGGCCCGACGGCGACGGGTGGAACCTGACCGCGGCGCGCGTCTTCGACGTGGCGCGCGGCACGCTGACGCCCTCGCCGGCGCTGCATTTCGCCACCCCGGTGGTGCCGCGCCAGTTCACCACGACGTCGATCAATCCGGCCTGGATCCCGCTTTGGGACCTGTGGCCGCAGATCGCGGAGCAACGCGCCGCCGGCAAGCCCGTCGACAACCTGCTCGTCGCCGCCTGGCACAAGATCTCCGGGCCGTTGTCGACGATACTGATGCCGCTGCTCGGCGCCGTCGCCGCCTTCGGCCTGGCGCGCTCCGGCCGGCTGTTCGTCCGTGCCGTCATCGGCATGTTCCTCGGCTTCGCGTTTTTCGTCGCCGACAATTTCATGCTGGCGATGGGCAATTTCGGCACGGTGCCGCCGCTGATGGCGGCCTGGGCGCCGTTCCTCCTGTTCCTGCTGATCGGCGAGGCCGTCCTCATCCGTACGGAGGAGTGATCCGGTCCCAAATTGGCCGCAATGCGGACTTAAGCGCCGTCGCCATGACGCATTCCACAGGGGCCGGGGGGCTGAAACTGGTCGCGGTGGAAACCGCCGCCGATCGCGCGCGCTTCATCGAGCTGCCGTACAGCCTTTACGCCGACGATCGCAGTTTCGTGCCGCCGTTGCGCAACGAGGCAGCGGCGCTGATCGGCGGCATCAAGGGCAATCCCTGGTTCGAGCACGGCCGGGCGAAACTATGGCTGGTCGAGCGCGACGGCGCCGTCGTCGGCCGCATCTCGGCGCAGGTCGACCAGCTGGTGCTGCAGCACATGGGCCCCGGCACCGGCCATTGGGGCATGTTCGAGTGCATCGACGACCAGGCCGTTGCCGACCTGCTCATCGACACCGCCGAAACCTGGCTGCGCGGCGAAGGGATGACGCGCGCGCAAGGGCCGTTCAGCCTGTCGATCTGGGACGAACCCGGGCTGCTGGTGGAAGGCTTCGACCGCCCGCCGACGGTGATGATGGGTCACCATCTGGCCTATTACCAGAAACTCATCCTCGCCCGCGGCTATGCCGGCATCAAGGACATGCACACCTGGCAGGTGTCGATCACCAAGCCATTCCCCGAAATCGTCCAGCGCATCGTCGCCGCCAGCGAGCGCAATTCGAAGCTGGTGACGCGCAAGGTCGACAAGTCGCGCTTTGCCGAGGAAGCGGCGCTGATCCTCGATATTCTCAACGATGCCTGGGCGACGAACTGGGGCTTCGTGCCGCTGACCCCGGCCGAAATCGCCTTTGTCGGCAAGAAGCTGAAGCCCATCGTGTTCGAGGACCTGATCCGCATCGCCGAATATGAAGGCGTTCCCGTCGGCTTCATGATCGCGCTGCCCGACATCAACGAGCTGACCCGCGATCTCGGCGGCCGCCTGTTCCCGTTCGGTTGGGCCAGGCTGCTGTGGCGGCTGCGCAAGCCCCAGGTCCAGCGCATCCGGGTGCCGCTGATGGGCATCCGCAAATCGCTTCAGGGCCACCGCGTCGCCTCGCTGATGGCGTTCCAGATGATCGAATACATCCGCCGCGAGGCGGTGCTCAACTATGGCGCCGTCGCAGGCGAGATCGGCTGGATCCTCGATGACAACGGCCCGATGCGCTCCATCGCCGACGCGATCGAAGCCAAGGTGACGCGCACTTACCGGGTGTACGAGAAAGCGCTGTAGTCTCGTCTCCCGCAAGCGGGAGAGGCTGGTGCTCAGTCCCGCAGCACCACCCAGGTCGGCGCATGGTCGCTCGCCTTTTCCGCCCCGCGCGCCGCCTTGTCGACACCCGCCTCGAGCAGGCGATCGGCAAGCGCCGGCGACAGCAGCAAGTGATCGATCCGGAACCCGTGATCGCGCGGCCAGGCGCCGGCCTGATAGTCCCAGAACGTCCAGATGCCGCCGCGCGGGTGAACGCTGCGCAGCGCGTCGGTCCAGCCCTGCCACAGCAGTTGCCGATAGGCGGCGCGACTTTCGGGCTGCATCAACGCGTCGCCCGACAGCGCCACCGGCGACCAGATGTCGTCGTCATGGGGCACGACGTTGTAGTCACCGGCCAGCACGGTCGGGACGCCGGTTTCGAGCAGCATCGCCGCATGCGCCTGCAGCCGCGCCATCCAGGCCAGCTTGTAATCGAACTTGGGGCCGGGCTGCGGGTTGCCGTTGGGCAAATAGATGCTGGCGACTCGGATGCCGCAGACTTCCGCCTCCAGGTACCGCGCCTGTTCGTCGCCATCGTCGCCGGGCAGCCCGCGCTGCACCTCCAGCGCCGGTTCGCGGCTGAGGATGGCAACGCCGTTGAAACCCTTCTGGCCATGGACAAGGCAATGGTAGCCGGCGTCGCGCAGCACATCGACGGGAAAATTCTCGCTGACCGTCTTGATCTCCTGCAGGCAGGCGACATCGGGCTGCATCTCGGCCAGCCATTCGAGCAGCCGCGGCAGCCGCGCATTGGTGCCGTTGATGTTGAAACTGGCGATCCTCATGCCGCGTACAGTTTGTCCAGCCGGGGACCATAGACCTGCTTCAGCACATGACGGCGGATCTTCAGCGACGGAGTCATCTGCTGATTTTCGGTGGTAAAGGCCTCGTCGGCGATCACGACCCGGCGCACCTTTTCCACCACCGACAGCCGCGCATTGACGCGGTCGACCGCAGCCATCACGGCGCGGTGGAATTCGGGTTCCTTCGCCAGCTTGTGCAGGTCGGTCGGCATGCCCTTGTCGCGGGCCCAGCACATCGCCCATTCGGTCTCGGGCACCACGACGCCGACGAGGTACGGCCGCTTGTCGCCATAGACCATCGCCTGCGAAATCTCGTCCTGCAGGGTCAGCATGCCCTCGACCCGCTGGGGCGCGACATTGTCGCCCTTGTCGTTGATGATGATGTCCTTTTTCCGATCGGTGATGACCAGATGGCCGTCCTTGTCGAAATGGCCGATGTCGCCGGTGTGCAGCCAGCCGTCCTGCAGCACGCGGTGACTTTCGGCGTCGTTCTTCCAATAGCCGTCCATGACGAGTTCGCCGCGCACCAGAATCTCGCCGTCGGCGGCGATCCTGACCTCGACGCCGGTCAACGGCGGCCCGACGGTGTGCATCTTCAGCCGCGCCCGCGGCCGGTTGCACGAAATCACCGGGCCGGCCTCGGTCTGGCCGTAGCCCTGCAGGATGGCGATGCCGATGGCGGCGAAGAAGATGCCGACCTCGGGGTTCAGCGGTGCGCCGCCGGCCACCATGCCCTTCAACCGGCCGCCGAATTTGGCGCGGATCGACTTGCGGATGGTCCGCTCCAGCGCCGCATCAAGCAGCCTCTCGGCGATGTTGAGGCTCTGGCCGCGCGCTTCCTTGCGCGCCAGCCGCAGCGCCTGGTTGAGCAGGGTCACGGCGATGCCGCCCTGTTTCTCGATCTGCTTGGCGATACGCGTGCGCAGCACCTCGAACAGCCGCGGCACCACCACCATGAAGGTCGGCCGCACCTCCTCGATGTTGGCGGCGAGCTTCTCGAGCCCTTCCGCATAGGCGATCTGCCCGCCCATGCCGATCGGCATGTACTGGCCGGCGGTGTGTTCATAGGCGTGCGACAGCGGCAGGAAGCTCAGGAACAGTTCGCCCACAGGTTCGCCGGGGAAGAAATCCTGCTCGATGACGGTGTTGGCGCCGGCGATATTGCGCATGATGGCGCCATGATGCTGGCGGACACCGCGCGGCGCCCCACCGGTGCCGCTGGTGTAGATGATGCAGGCGAGATCGTGGCGCTGCATCGTCGCCCGGGCGCGGACGCCGGCGCGGTCGGTCAGTATGTCGTCGGCGCGGGCATCGACCAGCGCGTCCCATTGATGAATGGCCAGCTCGCCGCGCTGCGCACCCTTCAGATGGTCGATGCCGATGACGATGCGGCAATGATCGCTGGCGGCGACGGCGGGCAACAGGTTGGCGGCAAGCTTGGGGCCCGACACGATGACGGCGCGGGCACCCGAATTGCCGATGATATGGGCATGGTCGGCCTCGGTGTTCGTCGTATAGGCCGGCACGGTAATGGCGCCGGCGGCCATGATGGCGAGATCGGCGATGCACCATTCGGGGCGGTTCTCGCTAACCAGCACGACGCGGTCGCCCTTCTTGATGCCGAGGTCGATCAGCGCTGCCGACAGGCTGGCGACGATGTCGCGACATTCCGCCCAGCTTTGCGCCACCCAAGCGCCGTCACGCTTTCGCGACAGCATCGGGCGCTCGCCATGTTCGTCGGCGCGATCGAGGAACATGGTGACCAGATTCGGCCAGGCGTCGATGCGCGCGGCCATTTTTGCAGGGCTCAGCGGCGGCAGTGTCGGCAAACTCATGGCGGGACTCTCAATAGCCGATTGCGACGCCTTCGCTACGCGGATCGGCGCCGCCGCGCCAGCCGCCGGCGACGCGTTCGATGCCATTGGCCTTCAGCGGCAAGGGATAGCTGCCGGTACGATGCCCGAGCTTTTCCAGCGCCGGCAGCATGGCCTGCAGCGGCTCGCCCTGGGGTGATTTTTCGGCGATCAGCAGGTCGTCCGACGCATAGAGCAGCGGCAGCGCAATCGCATCCTGCACCGACAATTTCCAGTCGAGCACGCCGATGATGGCTTTCGCCACCTGCGCCGGGATGGTCATGCCGCCGGCGGCGCCGATGGCGAGCACCGGCCGACCGCTGCGATCATAGACGATCGTCGGCGACATCGACGAACGCGGCCGCTTGCCGCCCTGGACGCGATTGGCGACGGGCGCGCCATTGAGCGCGGGTTCGAAGCTGAAATCGGTCAATTCATTGTTGAGGACGAAGCCGCCGGCGACCAGCGAGCTGCCGAAGGCGCCCTCCACCGTCGCGGTCAGCGAGGCGACGTTGCCGGCCTTGTCGACCGCGGCGAAATGGGTGGTCGACGGGATCTCGCCGCCGGGCGCGGCGGTGCGCCGCTCGGCGCCGGCGGGCTGTCCGGCCTCGACCTTGGCCATCGTCGCGTCGGCGCGGATCAGCGCGCCGCGGGCCTTCAGATAGTCGCTGGCAACCAGCCCCGCGACCGGCACTTTGACGAAATCGCTGTCGCCGCCATAGGCCGCACGATCGGCAAAGGCGAGCCGTTCCGATTCGCCGAACAGATGCCATGAGGTGACGCTCTTCGGCCCCAGCCTGGCAAGATCGAAGCCTTCGAGCTGCTTGACGATGCCGATGACGGCGATGCCGCCGGCCGATGGCGGGCCCATCGTGCAGATGCGCCAGGCGCGATAGGGCGCGCATACCGGCGGGCGCTGCTTGGCTTCATAGGCGGCAACGTCGGCGATCGTCATCGACGACGGGTTGGTCGGCGCGCCGCGCACGGTGTCCACGATGCCGGCGGCGATCTCACCGGTGTAAAACTGCCGCGGTCCGCCCTTGGCCACGGCCTCCAGCACGCGCGCCAGCGGCTCGTTGACGATGCGGGTGCCGGCCGCCTTGGGCGTGCCGTCGGCATTGAGGAACAACGTGGCGGCCGCGGGCGTGCGGCCCAGCGTCTCGCTGCCGCCGGCGATGGCGCGGGCCAGGCGCGGCGTGATGTCGTAGCCGCCGCGGGCAAGGGTGATCGCGGGCTGGAAAAGCGTCGCCCAGGGCAGCTTGCCGTGGCGGGCATGGGCGAGTGCGAGCATCGCGATGTTGCCGGGCACGCCGACACTCTTGCCGCCGGGCACCGCCTCGCGCCGGTTCTGCGGCTTGGCGCCCTCCATGAACAGGTTCGGTGTCGCCGCGGCCGGCGCCTTCTCGCGGCCATCGAAGGTCGTCGGCGCCTTGGCCCCGACCGGGTGGTAGACGAGCAACCCGCCGCCGCCGATCCCCGACGACTGCGGCTCCACGACGCTCAGCGCCAGCAGCGTCGCGGCGATGGCGTCCATGGCGTTGCCGCCCTGCTTCAACATGGCGACACCCGCGGCCGCGCCGCGCGGGTCGGCGGCGGACACCATCGCCGTGTCGGGCGCCACCTCGCGGGCGGCGGCAGGAACGGCAAGGGCGATGGCGGCGGCGAGGAGGGCGGTTTTCATGTGCCCGAAACATTGGCGGGCGAAAGCCGTGGTGACAAGTGCAACGTCATCGGGCGGTCATCCCCCGGGCAGGTCCTTTTGCAGGACGACGACATCGGAACCGCGGTAACCGATGCGTTCATAGAATGCGATCACCGCGGCATTGCCGGCACGCACCATCAGGTTCAAACGCGGCGCGCCCTGGCCGGCGCACCAGGCTTCGGCCGCCGCCATCATCCGCCGGCCGATGCCGGCGCCGCGATGCGTGTCGGCGACGGCGAGATAATAGACCCAGCCGCGATGGCCATCGTGCCCGGTCATCACCGTGCCGACCAGGACGCCGTCGATCCGCGCCGCCAATATCGTCGCCGACGGCGCCGCCAGCGCCCGCCGGGCATCGGCGGTCGGGTCGTTCCACGGCCGCGTCAGGCCGACCGCCTGCCACAGTGCCGCTGCCGCCGGGATTTCGGCGGCGGTCAATGGCCCGATATCAGCCACCCACGGCCTCGCCGACACTGGCGAAGCCGTCGCGCCGCAACAGCGCCGCGAGTTCGGTCTTGATACGCTGGACGAGGCCGGGCCCCCCATAGACCAATGCCGAATACAGCTGCACCGCGCTCGCGCCGGCCCGGATGCGGGCATAGGCGTCGGCCCCCGACCCGATGCCGCCGGCGGCGATCAGCGGCAACGCGCCGCCGGTTGCCGCGGTGAACTGCTGCAATGTCGCTGATGCCAGCGGTGCCAGCGGCGCTCCCGACAGCCCACCGGCTTCGCCACCGAACTTGCTGCGCAACATGGGCCGCGCGACGGTCGTGTTCGACACGATCAACCCATCGATGCCGCCGTCCAATGCTGCGCGGGCAATCGTTGTAAAATCGTCTTTCGCCAGATCCGGGGCCACCTTGACGAAGATCGGCACCGCGATGTTGCCCCGCGCCTCGACGACGCGCGCGATCAGGTCGTCCAGCGCCGCACCATCCTGCAGCGCCCGCAATCCTGGCGTATTCGGCGACGAGATGTTGACCGTGACATAGCTGGCCAGAGCTGCCGCCGCCCGCATGCCGACCACATAGTCCGCTGTGCGGTCGTCACTGTCCTTGTTGGCGCCCAGATTGATGCCGACGATGCCGGGCCGCCCGGCGCGCGCCTTCAACCGGACAGCAGCATGTTCGAGACCCAGGTTGTTGAACCCCATGCGGTTGATGACCGCCGCGTCTTCGGCGAGCCTGAACAAGCGCGGCCGGGGATTACCGGCCTGCGGCCGCGGCGTCACCGAGCCACATTCCACAAAGCCGAACCCCAGCCGCAGCATGGCATCGGGAACCATCACGTCCTTGTCGAATCCCGCGGCCAACCCGACGGGATTGGGCAGCGCCAGCCCCGCCACCGTCGTACGCAGGATCGGGTCATCAACGGGCACCATCGGCATCAGGCCGGTGCGCAGCGCAGCAATCGTCAGGTTATGGGCCCGCTCTGGATCGAGCGCGAAGAGCAGCGGGCGGAGCGTGCGGAACATCATCGGAGTAATGGCGGGAGAGCGGTCGCAGGTCAAAGCCAGCCGCCCCGTTGACGCGGGGCCGGCGTGCGCGGTATTTTCCCCGCCTCCCGATGTGCGGGATGGAGCGTCGATGCTTGAGCTTGTCGCCGGTCGCTGAACGTCTGCGGTGATCCGCGAGACGTTGCCGGGCGCCTGATGGTTGCCGATCCCGTGGGGGTCGCGATCCGGGCCGATCGCGACCTTTTGCAACGAGCATCCCATGAATATTTCACGGAACGAACAGCGCGTGCTGCACGCGCTGGCGCAGGGCGGCGCCATCCGCCACGACCGCGACGGCGATCGCATTATCGCTGCCACCTGCTTCACGCGCGAAGGCCATGCGCTGGCCGATTTCAACCTGGCGGTGCTGGCGCGTCTGCGCCGGCGTGGACTGGTGGCGTCGAAAGGCGGCCAGCCGTATCGCATTTCGCCAGCCGGATTGCGGGCGGTGCGCGCGCAGTTCGACAACCGCTGATGGCCGGGGGCGGCGATGGCGTCGCCGTCCCTGCGCCAGGCGGCAAAATCGCTTTCCTTTGGCAGGCAAGGCGGCGATGCTGCTGCACGCATGCCGGGGGGCAGATGCCGAAGTCTTTCCTGTTCTTTGCCGCCACCGGGCTGTTGTTCCTGCTGCAGGCGTTGCCGTGGACCGGCATCTTCCTGATGTTCGTGGGGGCACCGTTCTGGTCGGTGGCGCTGGTCAATGCCGGTTTTGTCGGGACCGGGGTCGAGGCCATCCTGGGCCGCGTGTCACGCGGGTACCTGCTGCTGCCCGTGGCCTGGTTCGGCGGCTATGCGGTCTTTGCGGCGCGCGACCAGGCGACGATCGTGGCGCTTCGCGCCGATGTCGCTGCCAACAACGCGCCGGTGAAGGTACCGTTCGACCCGCAAGGCCAGGCGTTGGTCGGCATCAAGGGGTCGGCCGAAGCCCATGATGTCGCCGATGGCTGGCACGTGCAGAATTATGGCCTGCCCGTCGTCTACGGCTATGACAGCAAGCGCGGCGCCCGGGCCTGGCGGTCAAATCGCCTGGTCGCCAACCATGCGTGCCGGGCGCTCAACAGCGGCCCCGGCATGATCCACGCGGGCATCTTCACCACCTGGTTCCACGATGAATCGGGCGGCGGAGGCTATGCCGACCGCAAGCTGGAACGGCGGTTCTGCATGGTGCAGCAGCCCGAACAGCCGCGGTTGCCGGCCGTCACGGTGCAGGTTGAACAGACGAAGACGACGAAGGCCGGGATGCCGTTGCGACTGACGACGACAACCGTCACCACGCCCGACGGACGGCGCCATGTCCTGCGGGGCGGATCGGCCTCGCCACTGGCACGGTTTCCGATGCCGATCATCGGGTGTTTCCTCAATTCCGGCGGTCCGAGCTGGGATTGTGACGCGGGCTTTCACCGAACCGGCTTCGTGCCTCTCAACGACGCCGGATCGAGGCACCGCGGCGATCCGGTGGCGTTGGCGTCGGCGCTGGGGTTGCGGCCGGTGGCGCCCGCCGATCGCGTCGGCAGCGACCCCGCCTTTGTCGCCGATCTCGTCGCCGCGGCCGAGGCGCGCGGCATCGCGGTTGCCGTTGCCGACCTCGACCGGTTGATCGCCGACCCGCAGAGCATGGGGTTGAACGGCAATGATTTCGCCCTGTTGCGCGCGCGGCCAGAACATCTGGTACCGCTGGCACCGCGCCTGATGGATGCCCTGGAAAGCGCCGTTGCGGCCGGGACGAGCCAAACCAGCGCCGGCCGGATGTTGGCGGAGATCGTCGCGGCCTTGCCGGACAGCGCGTTTGTTGCCCATGGCCCGCGCATCCTCGCGCTTTACCCGCGCGCCACCCAGGCGCGACTGGCGGAAAAGCGCGAATGGCAACGCGAGCAGCATTGGCTCGAGGACAGCGGCCATCTGTACAGCCGCATCGGTGACCTGGGGCCGCCGGCGCTGCCGGTGCTGATGGACGGACTGATGCGCAAGCGCCGCGTCTGGGAGATCACCGTCGGGCTGTGCCGCATGGGTGTGCCGGCGGCGGCCGTTGCCGGCCCGATGCTGCTCGCACGCTGGGCGACCCGCGAACCCGACCGCGCCGACCAGGGTCTGTACCTGACCCTGCTGCGGCTGGGCCTGCGGGACAGCGCCGGGCCGGTCAAGCAGCGCTACAAGTCCGAATGGTTCAAAACGGCCTGGGCGACGGTCACGCCGGCGTCGCCCCGAGAAATCTGCAACGATTTCCAGATGGTCGCCACCTAATCGTCGTCGTCCTCCCGGCCCACCAGGTCGAGTGCGCGGGCCTTGACCTGGCGCAGGCTGCACCAGTGGACCAGCGCCTCCTCGCGGCCATGGGTCACCCACACCTCGCCGGGGCGAAGTTCGGTGATGGTATCGGTCAGTTCGTCCCAGTCGGCATGGTCGGAAATGATCAGCGGCAGCTCGACACCGCGCTGTACGGCACGCTGGCGGACACGCATCCAGCCCGATGCCATCGCCGTGATCGGATCCGGCAGCCGCCGCGACCAGCGATCGGCGAGCGCGGATGGCGGCGCCATGATCACCGCGCCCTTCATCTCCGCGGCTTTCAATCCCGTCGCCGGGCGCAGTTCACCCAGTTCGACACCGAACGCGGTGTACAGGTCGCACAGGCGCTGCAATGCGCCGTGGATGTAGATCGGCGCATCATGCCCCGCGCCACGCAGCTCGGCGATCACCCGCTGCGCCTTGCCTAGCGCATAGGCGCCGACCAGCACCGAGCGATCGGGATTGGCAGCGAGCGTCGTCAGCACCTTGTCGGTTTCCCCGCGCGTCGGTGGATGGCGGAACACCGGCAGGCCGAAGGTTGCCTCGGTGACGAAGACATCGCAGGGCACCGGCTCGAACCCCGCGCAGGTCGGGTCGGGGCGGCGCTTGTAATCGCCCGACACGACGATGCGCTGGCCCTTGTGTTCGAGGACGATCTGCGCCGAGCCGAGCACATGGCCGGCGGGGACGAAGCGCACCGACACATCGCCCAGCCGCAGCGTCTCGCCATAGGCCAGCCCCTGGCCACCGACCTGTTCGCCATAGCGCACGTCCATGATCGCCAGCGTCTCGCGCGTCGCCAGCACCTTGCCATGGCCGGCGCGAGCATGGTCTGCGTGGCCATGGGTGACCAGCGCCGCGGGCTTCGGCGTCGACGGGTCGATCCAGACATCGGCGGGGGCGATGTAGATGCCCTCCGGGTGCGGGACCAGCCAGTCGGGGGATGCGGAAACACTCACCGCCGTAACATGGGGCCGAAGCCGAGGAATTGCCAATCGCCGAAGCGTCGCGGCATTTGGCCGCCACGCGACTTGCGGTTATGCTGCCCCCGTAATCAAACGGGGATTGCCGATGCGCCGCTGCCTGATCGTTGTTGCTGGCCTGTTGACCATCGCGGCGGCGCCGCCGGTAAAGCCCGGGCAGTGGGAAACCACGAACACCATTACCGCCATCGACATGCCGAGCGACCCCGGCGGCGTGGCGAAATCGATGGTCGGCAAGACCACCGTGGTCAAAGCCTGCATTACCGCCGCCCAGGCGGCGTCGGGTCCCGAAGCGCTGTTCAAGGCGACCGGCGGCAAATGCCGCTACGACCGCTTCAACCTCGCCGGCGGCCGCGTCGATGCCGCCATGTCGTGCGGGCCGGGCGGAATGAGTTCGACGATGACGGGAACGATGGGGCCGACGAGCTACCAGGTCACCGGCCGCACCAAGGCGCCGATGATAACGATGACGAGCACGACCAAAGGCCGCTGGCTCGGCGCCTGCTAAACCGGGAACGGCGTCCAGATCATGTCGTCGATATGCCGTCCGCCGGTTGCCAATAGCGCCAGCCGCTCGAACCCCAGCGCCACGCCGCTCGCCGGCGGCATGAACGCCAGCGCTGCAAGCAGGTCCTCGTCGATCGGATAGCGTTCACCGTACAGTCGCTCCTTCGCGTCCATGTCGGCGACGAAGCGTCGGCGCTGCTCCACCGGGTCGGTCAGCTCGCCGAAGCCGTTGGCCAGCTCGACCCCGCAGGCATAAAGCTCGAACCGCTCTGCAAAACGCGGGTCGCCGGGGCAAGGCCGCGCCAGCGCCGCCTCGGCAACCGGGTATTCGCACAGCAAGGTCAGCCGGCCGTGCCCCAGGTGGGGCTCGATGCGGGTGACGACGATCTTGCTGAACAGGTCGGACCAGCTGTCGTCGGCGGCGACGGTAATGCCGAGCGTGGCGGTGGCGGCGGCAAGCGCGTCGCGGTTTTCGAGCAGGTCCGCCAGCCGCAGCCCGGCATAACGGTCGAAGGCTTCGCGCAGCGTCAGCCGCTCGGCCTCGGCCAGCGGATCGCAGGCCCGCTCGCGCCAGGTCAGCCGCTCACGCCCGGCCGCTGCCAGCGCCGTGCGGCACAATTCCACTGCGTCGGCCATTACATCGGTCCAGGGTGCATCCGCCCGATACCATTCGATCATCGTGAACTCGGGCGCATGCAGCGGGCCCGCTTCGCGATTGCGCCAGACACGGGCGAAATCAACGATCCGCGTCTCGCCAGCCGCTATCAGTTTCTTGGCGGCGAACTCGGGGGAGGTGTGGAGATAGCGCGCCGCCGCCTCGCCACCCTCCGGCTGCCAAGCCGTCGAAAAGGCATGGAGATGCGTCTCGTTTCCTGGTGACCGCTGCAGCGCACCGCACTCGACCTCGATGAAGCCTTCGCCCGCGAACCACCCGCGCAGCGCCGCCTTTACGCGACCCCGCACCAACAGCAGCGGGCGCCGGTCGGCATGCCGGTCGCGGTCCCAATAGGGGGTCATCGATACGCCTTTGGTTACGATAAACTTGGCCTTTGGCCGCTTCGTCGCTAGGAGCGCAAGTTTACGGGACAAATCCCGCCGCAGGGGCTCGAATATGGTCAAGGTTATCGCCAGCAACGTCCGCAAGGGCAATGTGCTCGAACATGATGGCGGGCTGTATGTCGTCCTCAAGGCCGACAGCTTCCGCCCCGGCAAGGGCACGCCGACGACGACAGTCGAAATGCGCCGCATCTCCGACGGCGTGAAGACCGTCATCACGGTGAAGACCGGTGAAGGCCTGGAACGCGCGTTCGTGGAGGAGGTCAGCCACAACTACCTCTATAACGAAGGCGACAATTACATCTTCATCAACAACGAGAACTACGACCAGGTTGCCGTGAAGGCGGCGATGATCGGCGACGATGTCGTCTGGCTGCAGGAAAACGCCGAGTGCGCTCTGCTGATGTTCGATGGCAACCCGGTGTCGATTACGCTGCCGCCGCGGGTCACCATGACGATCATGGCCACCGAGCCAGTGGTCAAGGGCCAGACCGCGTCGTCGAGCTACAAGCCCGCGACCATGGAGAACGGCGCCCGCGTGCTGGTGCCGCCGCACATCGAGGTCGGCACCCGCATCGTCATCAACACCGAGGATTCGAGCTACGTCGAGCGCGCCAAGGACTGACGCTTACGCTGCTGCCAGCGGCGGCGTCTGCTGGTGCTGTACGACGCGCCAGACATCATGTTCGAGCCGCCGCATCGTCGTGGTGCACCAGGCGGTATAGCCCGATGCGCCGTCGCGCTTTGCCTCGGCCTTGTAGGCGATGGTGATCAGGCCTTCCTGCGGCCGCACCACCTGCTGATCGCTGAACGTCACTTTCGACCAGCGCGGCGTGTGCGCCACCGCCTCGATGGCCTGCGCCCCGGTCATCACATGCGGTGACTGCGGCAGCACCATCACACACGCCTCGTCGATCAGCTCGTGATAATGCTCGGCATCGCCGACCCACAGGCTTTCCTCGAATTCCCAGATACGGTTGTCGTCCATCGCGCGTCTCCTTGCTCCTGTGGCGGCGGCCGGCGCGCCCTGGCGATGCGCCGGCCGGGACGCGCTATTCCTCGGTGTCTTCGGCGACTTCGGCCTCCTCCTCGTCATCCTCGCCCAGCTCGGCTTCCTCGTCCTGGTCGAGCGCCGTGTCGATCGCCTCGGCGATCAGGTCGAGCTGGTCGAAGCTGGCGGTCAGCTCGACCGTTTCGCCGTTGTCGTCCTCGAAATGCAGGATGTAATTTTCGTCTTCGCGGTTGATCGTGAAATGCGAAATCGTGCGTTCCATGGTGGTACTCCTGTCGTTTGCGGCAGGCTAACGGGTGCCGGAAGCGGGAGTTCCTGCGCCCGGTGCACTTTGCCGCCGACCGCCCTATATCGGCGTCGTGAGCCTCCCCACCCCCATCGCCGACTGGTTCGCGGCCCGCGGCTGGGCGCCGCGTCGGCACCAGCTGGAGATGGTCGCCGCCGCGCGCGCCGGGCGCCATGCGCTGCTGGTGGCGCCGACTGGCGCGGGGAAGACGCTGGCGGGGTTCCTGTCGACCTTGGCCGATCTTGCCGAGAACCCGCGCGATGGCCTTCACACCATTTACGTCTCGCCGCTGAAGGCGCTGGCGACCGACGTGCAGCGCAATCTGCTGACGCCGGTCGGGGAAATCGGTCTCGATATCCGGGTCGAGACGCGCACCGGCGACACCCCGTCGGACCGCAAGAAGCGCCAGCGCGAGCGGCCGCCGCATATCCTGCTGACGACGCCGGAATCGCTGGCGCTGCTGATCTCCTATCCCGATGCGGCGACGATGCTGGCCGGCGTCGAGACCGTCATCGTCGACGAAATCCACGCCTTTGCGACGACGAAGCGCGGCGACCAGCTGGCGCTCGCGCTATCGCGCCTGCAGGCGATCGCGCCCGGCATGCGCCGTGTCGGGCTGAGCGCCACCATCGCCGACCCGGAGGCCTATCAGGGCTGGCTCGCCCCCGATGCCGATGCGGCGGCGGTGACGCTGGTCACCGGCGACCCCGGCGCCGATCCGGTGGTGGAGATCCTTGTCATCGAGGACCGCATTCCCTGGGCCGGGCACAACGGCCGCTGGGCGGCGCGGGCGGTCATGCGGCGGCTGGAGGCGGCGAAACTCGCGATCGTCTTCGTCAACACCCGCGCGGTCGCCGAACTGGTGTTCCGCGACCTGTGGGCGGAAAATGACCAGGCCCTGCCGATCGGCATCCACCATGGCTCGCTGTCGGTGGAGGCGCGAAGGAAGGTCGAGGCGGCAATGTCGAACGGCAAGCTGCGCGCCATCGTCGCTACCGCCAGCCTCGACCTCGGCATCGACTGGGGCGATGTCGATCTCGTCATCCAGATGGGCGCGCCCAAGGGCTCGTCGCGGCTGCTGCAGCGCACCGGCCGCGCCAACCACCGCATGGACGAGGCCAGCCACGCCATCATCGTGCCGGGCAACCGCTTCGAATATCTGGAATCGCTCGCCGCCCAGGATGCGGTGCGCGAGCACGAGCTCGACCAGGACCTGTTCCGGCCCGGCGGTATCGACGTGCTCGCCCAGCATATCGTCGGCGTCGCGGCGGCCGAGCCCTTCGACCCCGACGAACTCTATGCCGAGGTGCGCAGCGCCGCGCCCTATGCCGGGCTGACGCGGGCGCGTTTCGACGCGACGATCAGCTTTGTCGCCACCGGCGGCTATTCGCTGCGCGCCTATGATCGCTACCAGCGGTTGAAGCAGAACAAGGACGGCCGCTGGCGGCTGAGCCATCCGCGGCTGGCGTTGCAGCACCGGCTGAACAGCGGCACCATCGTCGAGGCGGTGACGATGAACGTCGTTTATGGCCGGGCCGGCGGTCGGGGCGGCGGGCGGCGCTTCGGCCAGGTCGAGGAATGGTTCGGCGGGCAGTTGCGCGTCGGCGACAGCTTCATGTTCGCCGGCCAGACGCTGGAGGTGACCGGCTTCGACGGCCCCGACATCTTCGTGCGGCTGGGCCGCGGCGACCCGCGCGTGCCGACTTACGTTGGCGGCCGCATGCCGCTCAGCACCAATCTGGCGGCGCGGGTGCGCGGGCTGTTCAATGCGCCGGAACGCTGGGGCGAGATGCCGGGTGATGTCCATGAATGGCTGGACATCCAGCAGCGCCGGTCGCGCCTGCCCGGCATCGACGACCTGCTCGTCGAAACCTTCGAGCGCGACGGTCGCTGGTACATGGTCGCCTATGGCTTTGCCGGCCGCCATGCCCACCAGACCCTTGGCATGCTGCTCACCCAGCGCATGGAGGCGGCGGGGTTGCAGCCGCTGGGGTTCGTCGGCAGCGACTACGTCGTCGCAGTCTGGTCGCTGCGCGAGGTCACCGACCCGCGCCCATTGTTCAGCCCCGATGTGTTCGAGGAGGAACTCGCCGACTGGATGGCGGCGTCGCCGTTCCTGCGCCGCGCCTTTCGCGAGGTGGCGATCATCGGCGGCCTCATCGATCGCGCGCTGCCCGGCCAGTTCAAGACCGGCAAGCAGATGAGCGTGTCATCGGATCTCATCTACGACGTGCTGCGCCGCCACGAGCCCGATCACCTGCTGCTCGGCGCCGCCTGGTCGGATGCACGGTCGAAACTGACCGATATCGCCCGGCTGGGGGCGCTGCTCGACCTGGCGCAGGCCAACATGGTGCATGTGACGCTGCCGCGGGTGTCGCCGCTGGCGGTGCCGGTACTGCTGGAGGCCGGCCGCGAGCGCGTCGCCGGCGCTGCCGATTCGGCGCTGCTGATCGAAGCCGATGCGCTGGCGGCGGAGGCGATGCGGCTCGACTGAGGTCAACAGCGAACGCGGCATGTTCGATAGCGGCATGGCCGGGGCATTCTGCCGCTTGCGGGGCGGCGGGCGTGCTGCCACGGTCCGGTATCGTCGAGGGGGCCCGATGCCAGCGTTTCAGAACGACACAGCATTTTTCGGCCATCCGCGCGGGCTTTTCTACCTTGCACTGACCCAGGTCTGGGAACGCTTTTCCTTCTACGGCATGCAGGCACTGCTCGGCCTCTATATGGTCAACGAACTGCTGCTGCCCGGCCATGTCGAACAGGTCATCGGCTTTGCCGGCTTTCGCGCCGGGCTTGAGGCGGTGGTCGGCCCGCTGACCCGCATTGCGCTGTCGGCGCAGATTTTCGGGCTCTACGTCGGGCTGGTGAACCTGACGCCACTGCTCGGGGCCTGGCTCGGCGACAGGGTCCTCGGCCAGCGGCGCACGGTCATGGCGGGGCTACTGCTGGTGGCGGCGGGCCATCTGCTGATGGGGCTGGAGGCAACCTTCCTGTTCGCGCTGCTCAGCCTGGTGCTCGGCGCCGGTTTTCTCAAGGGCAACATGTATGCGCAGGTCGGCGAACTCTATCCTCGCGGCGACGCGCGCTGCAGCCGCGCCTTCAGCATTTTTCTGGTCGCGCTCAACGTCGGCGCCTTCCTCGCGCCGCTGGTCTGCGGCACCGTCGGGGAAATCTACGGCTATCACTATGGCTTCGGCATCGCTGCCTTCGGCATGGTCATCGGCCTGGGGTTCTACATGGCCGGCACCCGCCACCTGCCGCCCGATCGCCGGCGGCCGCGCCGCGATGCCGCCGATCCAGCGCCGGCGATCGATCGCGGTGGCTGGCGCGCCATCGTAGCCATCCTGCTGATGATCATCGCCACGATTCCGATCAACACCGCGTCGTACCAGGCCTACAACGTGCTCATTCTCTGGGCTGCCGACCATGTCGATCGCGAGATATACGGACTCGACGTTCCGGTGACCTGGCTGTTCACCTTCGACGGGCTGATGACCATCGTCGGCGTGGCGCTGTCGGTCGCGGTGTGGCGCTGGCTGGCGGCGCGCCGGCGCGAGCCCGATTCCTATGGCAAGATCGTGATTTCGGGCGGGCTGGTGGCACTGGCCTATACGCTGCTGGCGCTCGGCACCGAGGTTGCCGGGCCGGCGCCGGTGCCAATCCTGATGGTGCTGCTGTTCTTCGTGCTGATCGATCTTGCCTATGCCTGGTATGATCCGCCGAGCAACAGCTTCGTCTCGCGCTTTGCCCCGGCTGCGGTCACCACGACGATGATGAGCCTGATGCTGATGTCGGTCGGCATCGCCAATGTCGTGCTCGGCTGGCTGGGTCGATTCTACGAGCCGCTGGGGCCGGCGCGATTCTGGTGGCTCAACGCCGCCATCGCCGGTGCCGGTGTCGTGCTGGCCCTGGTGCTGCGTCCGGTGGCGCGGCGGCTGCTGGCCGACCATCCGGCGGGAATCGACGCAGCGGGGGCAACGACAGCGTTCTGATCTTGCCGACGGCCGGGCTTTGCGGGCATAGCGGCAGCAATGTCTGTTTCCCTTTCGTTCGCTGGCGAAACGCTGGTGCCGCTGGCCTGTGGCGGCCTGCACTGGCCGGCGCAGCAGGCGCTGCTGGTCGCCGACCTGCATTTCGAGAAAGGCAGCGCCTTTGCCCGGCGTGGCCGCTTCCTGCCGCCGCACGACAGCGCCGATACGCTCGCCTGCCTGATCGATGCGCTGGAGTTGACCGGCGCCAACCGCGTCTTCTGCCTGGGCGATTCGTTCCACGATGCCGGCGGCCCGGCGCGGCTGCCCGATCGCCCGCGTGCCGCGCTGCGCCTGCTGACGCAGAATCTCGACTGGCTTTGGATCACCGGCAACCACGATGACGATGCCGCCGGTGCGCTCGGCGGTCGGGTGATGGTGGAGGCCCGCATCGGCGCGCTGACCTTGCGCCACGAGGCCGTGCCGGGCGCCCCCGAACCCGAGCTGTCGGGCCATTTCCACCCCAAGGTCGCCATCCACATCCGCGGCCGCCGCATCGTCCGCCGTTGCTTCGCCGTGTCGGCAACGAAGATGATCCTGCCGGCCTATGGCGCCTTTACCGGCGGGCTGTCGGTCACCGATCCCGCCATCGGCGCGGCATTGGGCGGCCCGGCGCTTGCCTTCGTGGCGGAAGGTGACCGGCTGCTGCGGTTCCCGGTGCCGATGGGGCGCGCGGCGGCGTAACCTGTCCTGCCTCCTGCAGGGGAGGAAGCTTGACCGCTCCGCCGGCAACCGCCACCGCACCTTCATGGGGACAACCACCACCGCCGCGCCGTCGACTCGCCGCGTGCTCGGCGCCAGCCTCGTCGGCACCGCGGTCGAATTCTACGATTTCTACATCTATGCGACTGCCGCCAGCCTGGTGTTCGGGCCGCTGTTCTTCCCGTCCGACAATCCGTCGGCGCAGCTCTTGTCGGCCTATGCCAGCTTTGCCGTCGCCTTTATCGCGCGGCCGATCGGGGCGCTGGTCTTCGGCCATTACGGCGATCGCATCGGCCGCAAGTCGACGCTGGTGGCGTCGCTGCTGCTGATGGGCGGCAGCACCTTCCTCATCGCTTTCCTGCCGTCGTACGCGATGATCGGCTGGCTCGCCCCGGTGCTGCTCTGCCTGCTGCGCTTCGGCCAGGGTTTCGGGCTCGGCGGTGAATGGGGCGGCGCGGCGCTGCTGGCGGTGGAAAATGCCCCGCCGGGCTGGCGCGCCCGCTATGGCATGTTCCCGCAACTGGGGGCGCCGGTCGGCTTCATTGCGGCAAACGGTCTCTTCCTGCTGCTGGGGCTCTGGCTGCCCGAGGCGGAATTCCGCGAATGGGGCTGGCGCTTGCCGTTCCTGGCCAGCGCGCTGCTGGTCGGTGTCGGCCTGTGGGTGCGGCTGAAACTCACCGAGACTCCGGCCTTTGTCGCCCTCGCCACCCAGGGCCCACCGCCGGCGGTGCCGATCGCCGAGCTGTTGCGGCTGCACTGGCGCGCAACGCTCGGCGGCATGCTCGGCGTCATCGTCTGCTTCGCGCTGTTCTACCTGTCGACGGCGTTTGCGCTCGGCTATGGCACGACGAAACTCGGCTATGCGCGGGAAACCTTCCTCGGCGTCCAGCTCGTCGCCATCCTGTTCCTGGCGCTCGGCATCCTGCTGTCGGGCTGGCTGTCCGACCGCTTCTCCCCGCGCACCGTGCTGGCGGCCGGCTGTATCGCCGCGATCGGCGTCGGTGGCCTGTTGGCACCGTTGCTGGGCAGTGGCTCCCTGCTGCTCGTCGGTGTTTTCCTGTCGCTGGCGTTGTTCGTCATGGGTTTTGTCTACGGGCCACTGGGTGCCTGGCTGCCCGGGCTGTTTCCGGCGCGGGTGCGCTATACCGGCGCGTCGATGGCGTTCAACATGGGGGGCATCCTCGGCGGTGGCCTCGCCCCGGTCCTGGCAGCGGCGCTCGCCGAACGCGGCGGACTGGGCTGGGTCGGCGCCTATCTGGCGGCGGCGGCCGCGGCGAGCCTGATCGGCGTGCTGGTCCTGAAACGACCGGCGCTTGCCTGAAGGCTCGCTGCCCGATAGCCCTGACTCATGAAAACCCTGCTCCTCGCGCTCCTCGTCTCCACCCCGGCGCTGGCCGCCGATGACGTCGCGCGCTGGCAGGCGCAGGCGGCGCGGGTGACGATCACCCGCGACGACTGGGGCATCGCCCATGTCCATGGCCGGTCCGACGCCGATGCCGTGTTCGGCATGATCTATGCCCAGGCAGAAGATGATTTCCCGCGCGTCGAAACCAATTTCATCAACGCGCAAGGCCGCCTGGCCGAGGCCGAGGGCGAAAGGGCGATCTGGCAGGACCTGCGGATGAAGCTGTTCATCGATCCCGCCGACCTGAAGCGCCAGTACGTCGCCAGCCCGCAATGGCTGAAATCGCTGATGGTCGCCTGGGCCGATGGCCTCAACTTCTACCTCCACCGGCATCCGGCGGTGAAGCCGCGCGTCATCACGCGCTTCGAACCCTGGATGGCGCTGGCGTTCAGCGAGGGTAGCATCGGCGGCGACATCGCCGGCGTGTCACTCGGCCGGCTCGAGAGCTTCTACAACGGCACGCCGCTGGCGCTGAACGATGTCGAAACGGGCAGGGTGGTCCCCGAACCGCTTGGCTCCAACGGCATTGCCATCGCGCCGTCGCACAGTGCCAATGGCCATGCCCTGCTGCTGATCAACCCGCACACCAGCTTCTTCTTCCGGTCGGAAGCACAGGTCAGCAGCGACACCGGCCTCAACGTCTATGGCGCCTCGACCTGGGGCCAGTTCTTCACCTACCAGGGCTTCAACGCCGATATCGGCTGGATGCACCCGACGAGCGTCGCAGATGTCGTCGACGAATTCGCCGAGACCACCCGCACCGTGGGCGGGCGCATCGAATACAAGTTCGGCAACGCCTGGAAGCCGGTGACGGTAAAGACCATCGCCGTACCCTATCGCGGCGCCGACGGCACGATGAAGACGCGCAGTTTCACCACCTGGCGCACGCTCCACGGCCCTGTGGTGCGCAGCGAGAATGGTAAATGGATCAGCGTATCGCTGATGGACAAGCCGGTGGCGGCGCTCCAGCAAAGCTGGCTGCGCACCCGGGCCAAGGACATCGCCGGCTACATGAAGGTCGGCGAGCTGCGCGCCAATTCGTCGAACAACACGCTCCTCGCCGATCGCAAGGGCGAGATCGCCTTCCTCTATCCGCAGTTCGTGCCGAAACGCGACCCGCGCTTCGATTATTCGAAGCCCGTCGACGGCAGCGACCCGGCGACCGCATGGCAAGGCGAAACGCCGCTGGCGCAATTGCCGACGGTGCTGACGCCGAAGAACGGCTGGGTGATGAACGTCAACGATGCGCCGTGGCACGCTGCCGGCGCCGACAGCCCCCGACAGGCCGACTTCCCTGCCTATATGGCGCAGATCGGTGCCAACCCGCGCACGCCGCACGCCATCCGCGTGCTCGAAGCCACGCCCAAGTTCACCGCGGCCAGCCTGCTCGAGGCGGCCTATGATCCGTGGCTGCCGGCGTTTGCCGATCTCGTGCCGACACTGGTCGGGGCGTATGACCGCCTGCCCGCCGCCGACCCGCGGCGCGCGGCGCTCGCCGGGCCGATCGCGGCGCTACGGGGCTGGGACCATCGCACCGGCGAGGCGTCGGTGCCAACGGCGCTGGCGGTGTTCTGGGGCGACGCGCTCGTCAACCGCTTCGGGGAAGCGGCCAAGAGCGATGACGAACCGGTGGTGCCCTATCTGACAAAGGTGCCGACCGATGCCGATCGCATCGCCGCCCTGTCCGAAGCCGTGGCGCGGCTGACCCGCCAGTTCGGCAAATGGGACATTCCCTGGGGCGAGATCAACCGCTTCCAGCGGCTGAGCGGCGATCTTGTCCAGCCCTTCGACGACAAGGCGCCGAGCACGCCGATCGGCCTCGGGTCGGCGCAATGGGGCGCGCTGGCGTCGTTCGGGTCGGGCCCCAAGCCGGGCACCAACCGCTGGTACGGCACCTATGGCAACAGCTTTGTCGCGGTGGTGGAGTTCGGCCCGCAGGTAAAGGCCCTGGCGATCTCCGCCGGCGGGGAGAGCGGCGATCCCGGATCGCCGCATTTCGCCGATCAGGTCGATCGCTATCGGCGGCATGATTTCCGCACGGTGTATTTCACGCCGGAGGATTTGAAGGGCCATGTGCAGCGGGAATATCACCCGGGCAAATAACGCCCGCTACCGTCATCCCCGCCTGCGCGGGGATGACGGGTTGTTCTTACGGCTCCTTCGGTGTCATCCGCGGCGGCGCTGCTCCGTCCGCCACCGCCGCCGTCAGCGCCCCGAAGAACCGGTTGAAATCCGCCGCAGCCTTGGCGTCATAAGGCTGTGCCGGGTCATCCTGCGGGCGATGGTAGCGGGTGTTGACCCAGTGGCGGTAAATCGCCTCCTCCGGCGTGCGCGGCGCATAGCCGAAGATGAACGCCGTCGCCGGGATGCCGGCGGCGAGGAACGCCGCATGGTCGGTGCGACCGTTCATGCCGCGCTCCGGCTCGGGGTCACCCTGGATCGCGATTTTCATCGGCGCCGCAACTGCCCGTACCGTTTCGGCGAGCGTCGATTCGGCCATGCCCAGCATCGTCAGCCGGCGCAGCGGAAACAGCGGACGCAGGCCGTCGAGGTTGATGTTGGCCGCCAGCGACGCCTTGGGCACCGTCGGATGCCGCACGAACCACCGCCCGCCGAGCAGGCCCTTTTCCTCGCCGGTGAACACCGCGAACAGCACCGGCCGGCGAAAGCCCTTGCCGCGTCGGGCGTCGGCCAACTGGATCAGCGTCGCCACATAGGCGGCATCGTCGAAACTGCCATTGTACAGGTCGTCGCCGCCGACAGCCTCGCCGCGGCCATAGCCGTCGCTGTGCGCCGACACGACGACGATCTGCGCGGCTAGCGCTGGGTCGGTGCCCGGCAGCAGCGCCAGCACATTGTCGCTGGTGAGGTCGCGTTCCGATCTCTTGATCGTCGCGGTGAAGCGCCCCGGCAGCGCAAAGCTCTCCAGTGGCCGCGACAGCCCGCCATCGGTCAGCACCGCCGATGCCAGATGGCCGCTGCCGTCGATCAGCGCGGCGAAGGATGCGGCGTTCAGCCGGAACTGCGGTATCGCCGCCACCGGCGCCGGCAGGTCGGTGGCGACGATGGTGCGGGCATAGGCGTCGGGCCAGCGTGGTGGCTCCACGGCAAATTCACGATCGTCGACGGTGACGATGGCGATGGCACCGGCGGCAGTCGCGGCGGCGCTGCGCGCAGGCGCCGACGGCAGCCCGGCCCGGCGGTTGCCGAAGCACACCGCGACCATGCCCCGGACCGTCTCGCCCAGTTCCGCAGGCGAACAATAGCCGCCGAACACCATGGCGGCGTCGATCGTCGCCGGCAGGCCGGGTCCGGCGCGCAGGCTGATGTCGTGGAGGAACTTCAGCGGCACCGTCCTGCCCGGCTGGACGATGGCGATACGGGTGCCGTTGGGCTCGATCTTCCACTCGTGCAGGGTCAGGGTCTGGGTCCAGCCGCCGTTCTCGCCGGCCGGCTGCAGCTTCGCCGCCTTGAACCGCGCCGTGATCATCGCAACGGCGCGGGCGTGGCCGGGGCTACCGGTATCGCGGCCCTCCATGCTGTCGTCCGATAGCGCGGTGGTCGTCTGCCACCAGGCTTTCGTCGCGGCATCCGGTGCGGCCGTTGCCGGGGCGGCGAGGACAAGGGCGAGGAAGAGGGCGCGGGTCATCAAATCTCCTTGCTCCCCTCCCGCTGGCGAGAGAGGAGCAGTGAAGGGTCAGTCCTCGCCGAACTTGTCGAGCACCAGCCCCGCCAGCTTGGCGACCGCCGCCTCCGCCTCGGGGCCGGTCGCCGAAATCTCGATCGAATCGCCCATGCCGGCGGCCAGCATCATCAGCCCCATGATCGACGTGCCGGTCACGCTGGCGCCATCGTGCGTCACCGTTACATCGGCATCGAAGCCGCTGGCCAGGGTGACGAACTTGGCGCTGGCCCGGGCGTGCAGGCCGCGCTTGTTGGTGATCGGCACGGTTACCGGGCCGACGGTCCCCGGAGCCGCTTCGCTCAAGCCGCTTCGCCCAGCATCTTCGACGCGACCGCGATGTATTTCCGCCCCGCCTCCTGGGCAGCATCGACGGCGGCGGCGACCTTCATCGTCTTCCTGACACTGGCGAGCTTGATCAGCATCGGCAAATTGACCCCGGCGATGACTTCGATGCCCGGGCCCATCAGCGAAATGGCAAGGTTCGACGGCGTGCCGCCGAACATGTCGGTCAGCATGATGACGCCCTGGCCGGCGTCGCAGCGCGCGATGGCGGCGGCGATGTCACCGCGGCGGATCTCCATGTCGTCGTCGGCGGCAATGCAGATCGCCTCCACACGCTCCTGCCGACCGACGACATGTTCTGTCGCAGCGAGGAATTCGGCGGCCAGATGGCCATGGGTGACGAGAACCAGTCCGATCATGTGGCGCCCCCGTCGCGCGATGTGGGGGCCGCTGTCAATATCGCCGCATCATTGCCCTGCTTGCCGACGTCGCGATGGACGAGCAACGCCGGGTGCCCGGTCTCTGCCAGCCGGCGCTGCAACTCGCGCGATACTGCAACGCTGCGGTGGCGGCCGCCGGTGCAGCCGATGGCGATGGTCAGGTAGGCCTTGCCTTCCCGGCCATAGCCCGGGATCAGTGTCGCCAGCAGGTCGGCGATGCGCGCAACCGCCGGTTCATAGGCCGGATCGCCTGCCACATAGGCTGCAACGGTGGGGTCCTCGCCGGTCAACGGCCGCAATTCCGGCTCCCAATGCGGGTTGGCGAGGAAACGCATGTCGAACACCAGGTCGGCGTTGCGCGGCAGGCCGTGGGCAAAGCCGAACGACTGGATTGTCACCGTCAGCTGGCTCTGGTCGCCGCGTCCCAGCCGGTCGGCGATGCGGCGGCGCAGGTCGGTCACCGACAGGCCGGTGGTATCCATGACAAGGTCGGCCCAGCGTTTCAGCGGCGCGGTCAGCTCGCGTTCCAGCGCGACGCCATCTGCAAACGGGCGGTCGAGCGCCAGCGGGTGGCGGCGCCGGGTTTCCGAAAAGCGCCGTGCCAGTTCGTCGTCACTGCAGTCGATATAGACGAGCCGGATGTCGACGCCTTCGCCGCGCAGCACGCGCAGCCGGTCGACCAGTGCCTGGGCGTCGAAGGCCCTGGTGCGGGTGTCGATGCCAAAGGCGACCGGCCTCGGCGGCCCTTCGCCGCCCTCTGCCGAGGCGAGCAGCGTATCGACGAGGCCGAGCGGCAGATTGTCGACCGCTTCGTAATCCAAGTCCTCCAGCGCCTTCAGCGCCGTCGCCTTGCCCGCCCCCGACATGCCGCTGATGATCAGCATCGGCGGCGCGGCGCGAGTCGCTTCGGGAGGGATATGGTCGGCCACGGGCCTGTTATTTAGGGTGGCGAGCGCCGCGCGCAAAGCCCGCTCCGCCTTCAGCGGTGCCGATTCGGCGAACGCATCGAAGGCGAACAGCGGAATCGCGATGCCGTGCCACGCGCCAGAAGCCGGCTCGGGCAGCCGGTCGGGCGGCACCGCCAGGTCGAGCGCCAGCGCCACCGGCGCCGCTGCGGTCTCTTCCATCACGATGCCGAGACCGCGCACCTCCATCTGTCCGGCCAGCACCGGCGGCACGCTCGCCACCAGCCGGCCGCCGACAACGGTCAGCACGACCCGGTCATCGGCGACCAGCCGCCAGCCGCGATCTATCAGCCGCAGCGCCAGGTCCGACTTGCCGGCGCCCGACGGCCCCAGCAGCAATACTGCCTCGCCATCGAGCGCAACCGCGGTGGCGTGGATCGTGTCCGGAATCATTCGGCCGGCAGGTCGACGACAAAGACCGCGCCGCCCTGCGCCCGGTCCTCGACAGCCATGCTGCCGCCGTGCGCGTCGACGATGGCGCTGGCGATGGAAAGGCCCAGCCCCGAATGGCGGCCGAAATCCTCCGCCTCGGGTCGCTGCGAATAGAATCGCTTGAACACATCGGCGCGGTTTTCCGCCGGCACGCCGGGGCCTTCGTCCTCGACCCGCAGCCGCACCCGGCCGCGGCCGGTTTCGGCGGCCACCACGACGAGGCCGGGTACGGGCGAGAAGGAGATGGCGTTGTCGATCAGGTTGCGCAGTACCTGCGCCAGCCGCGCCGGATCGCCGAGCACCTTGGCGGCGCCGGCGGCCGGCGGCAGATACGCGATGTCGAGGCCCGGCGGCAGGCTGGCGGTGCGATAGGCGGCGACGAGGCCCTGCGCCAGCGCGCCGGCATCGACGGGCTCGAAACCGGTGCGCGACAGCTCGGCATCGAGCCGGCTGGCATCGGAAATGTCGGTGATGAGCCGGTCGATGCGGCCGACATCGTCGCGGATCACCGCCAGCAGCCGCTGGCGCAGTTCGGGCTGTTCGACCTGATCGAGCGTGTCGACGGCGCTGCGCAGCGACGCCAGCGGGTTCTTCAGTTCATGCGCGACATCGGCGGCAAAGGCCTCGGTCGCGTCGATCCGGTTCCTGAGCGCGATCGACATGTCGGACAATGCCCGCGCCAGCGCGCCGATCTCGTCGCGGCGGTCGGGCAGGCGCGGCACGATGACTTCGCGGCTGCGCCCCAGCCGGACGCGGTGGGCGGCGATGGCCAGCATGCGCAGCGGCCGGACGATGGTGCGGGCGAGATAGGACGACAGCGTGAGCGTCAGCGCGGTGATGCCGAGCAGCAGCCAGAACGACGTCAGCCGCTCCGCCCGCAGGATGCGTGTCAGGTCGGCGGCGCTGTCGGTGACATGGACGATGGCCCCTGCCGCGGCGCCGCCTGTCACCGGCGCGGCGGCGCTGACGATGAAATAGCCGTCCTCGGCGCGGCGCAGGCTGGTCGCAGCCTGGCCGTCACGCCGCGCCGCCATGGCTTCGTCCCATTGCGCGACGGTATCGGGCTGCGCTTCGCGATAGGTCGCGATCGGCTTGAAGGCGGCGATATCCTCGAGCGCGCGGTCGATGAAGCGTGCCGACCGGCGCCGCCAGCTTTGTGTCGCCGGGTCATCGAGCACGAAGCGGGTGGTGGCGGCTCGCTGCCAGTTATCGGCGACCAGCCGGCCATCGGCACCGTAGAGCCGCAGCCGCGTGCCGCGGGCAAAGCTGCGCCGGGCGATGGCGCCGGGCAGGATAGTGGCGGGCAGGTCGGCGGCGAACCCGGCGATGGTAACGGCCTGGCGCGCCAGCTCGGTCCGGCGCTCCTCGATCAGCCGCGATCGCACCGAATCGATGTAAAGCAGCATCAGCGCCAGCACGATGACGGCAAACACGTTGACCGCAAAGATGCGCGCGCGCAGCGAACCGAAGCCCAGGCCCCGGCGCCATTCCTGCACCTCCAATGGTGCCGGACTAATCCTCGTTGAAGCGATAACCGACACCGTAGAGCGTCTCTATCCCCTTGAAGTCATGATCGACGGCGCGGAATTTCTTGCGTAACCGCTTGATGTGGGAATCGATGGTCCGATCATCGACATAGACGTCGTCCTGGTAGGCTGCATCCATCAGCTGGTCGCGCGACTTGACGAATCCGGGCCGGCTGGCGAGCGTTTCGAGGATCATGAACTCGGTGACGGTCAGCGCGACATCGCCGCGGCGGCCCTCGCCGGCATCCCAGGTGACGCGGTGGCGCGCCGGATCCATCGTCAGCCGGCCGCGCACGATCGGTTCGGCGGCGGGTTCGTCGCCGACCGCCTCGGGCGGCGCCCGGCGGTTGGCGGCGCGGCGCAGCACGGCGCGGATGCGCTCGATCAGCAGGCGCTGGCTGAACGGCTTGCCGATGTAATCGTCGGCCCCCATGGCAAGGCCCAGCGCCTCGTCGATCTCGGTGTCCTTCGACGTCAGGAAGATTACCGGCACCTCGGATTTCTCGCGCAGCCGGCGCAGCACCTCCATTCCGTCCATGCGCGGCATCTTGATGTCGAGCACGGCGAGGTCGGGCGGATTGTCGAGCAGCGCCTTGAGCGCGGTATCGCCGTCCGAATACATGCGCACCGTGAAGCCCTCCGCCTGCAAGGCGATCGACACCGAAGTGAGGATATTGCGGTCGTCATCAACCAGCGCGATGGTGGGGGCGTTGCCGGACATCGCGCGCGTTGTCGCGCCTGCCGCGCCCGATGGCAAGACGTGCGCCAACTCAAGCGCCTCGGGGCCAGCTTTTCACGCGCGATCGACGCATGGGCTTTTGACGAAGACGCATGCGTTCGCTATGCGCCCGTTACGGGGAGATCGCGGTCGCAACGTCGGCCATCATCGTCCCGGCGGCCGCTGGCTGCCGGCGTAAAGGAAGGATTGGCGCGTGCCATCATCGATCGTTTCGAACCATGGCCTCGACGCCCAGGGTTATCCCACCGCGGCCGAGCAGCATTGGAACCTCGGCACCGCGCCGCTGATCGAGCTGGCGGTAACGCGTGGCGAGGGCCTGTTGTCGAAGGACGGTGCCTTCGTCGTCGAAACCGGCAAGCACACCGGTCGCAGCGCCAATGACAAGTTCATCGTTCGTGACGCGGTCACCGAAGATGTGATCTGGTGGGACAAGAACAAGTCGATCACGCCCGAACAGTTCGCCGCCGTAAAGGCCGATTTTGCCGCCGCGCTGGCGACAAAGGATCACCTGTTCGTCCAGGACCTGTTCGGCGGCTCGCAGCCCGAACATCGCGTCAAGGTCCGCGTCATCACCGAAAAGGCCTGGCACAGCCTGTTCATCCGCACGCTGCTGGTGCGGCCCGACGCAGGCCAACTGGCCGATTTCCTGCCCGAATACACGATCATCGACCTGCCGAGTTTCAAGGCCGATGCCGCCCGCCACGGCTGCCGCAGCGAAACCATCGTGGCGGTGGATTTCGAGGGCAAGACCATCCTCATCGGCGGCACCGCCTATGCCGGCGAGATGAAGAAGAGCGTGTTCTCGATCCTCAACTATCTGCTGCCGATGAAGGGCGTGATGCCCATGCATTGCTCGGCCAACATCGGCCCCAAGGGCGACACGGCGGTGTTCTTCGGCCTCAGCGGTACCGGCAAGACGACGCTCAGCGCCGATGCCAGCCGCACGCTCATCGGCGACGATGAACATGGCTGGTCGGATACCGCGGTCTTCAACTTCGAAGGCGGCTGCTACGCCAAGGTCATCCGCCTGTCGGCCGAGGCCGAGCCCGAAATCTATGCCACGACCCAGCGTTTCGGCACCGTGCTCGAAAATGTCGTCATCGATCCCGTGACGCGCGAAATCGACCTCGACGACAACAGCCTCGCCGAAAACAGCCGCGCGTCCTACCCGATCGATTTCATCCCCAATGCTTCGGACGACAATCTTGGGCCCGTGCCCGACAATGTCATCATGCTGACCGCCGATGCCTTCGGCATCCTGCCGCCGATCGCGAAGCTGACGCCCGACCAGGCGATGTACCATTTCCTGTCGGGCTATACCGCCCGCGTCGCCGGTACCGAGATCGGCGTGACCGAGCCCGATGCGACGTTCAGCACCTGTTTCGGCGCGCCGTTCATGCCGCGCCATCCGTCGGTCTATGGCAATCTGCTGAAGGAACGCATTGCCCGGGGCGGCGTCGATGTCTGGCTGGTCAACACCGGCTGGACCGGCGGCGGCGCCGGCACCGGCGGAACGGGGTCGCGCATGCCGATCAAGGCGACGCGCGCGCTGCTCAACGCCGCGCTCGACGGCACGCTGAAGACCGGTGAGTTCCGCACCGATCCCAATTTCGGCTTCCAGGTCCCCGTCGCGGTGCCGGGTGTTGACAGCAAGATCCTCAACCCGCGCGACACCTGGGCCGATAAGGACGCCTATGACGCCAAGGCCAAGGCGCTGGTTGGCATGTTCATCGCCAATTTTGCGCAGTTCGCCGATCACGTCGATGCCAGCGTGATGGAAAGCGCACCCAAGGCCGCCTGAGCCCCGCGCCGCCGCTAAACGCGTGCTTATGGCGCCGCGCTTAAGCGGTTCGGCAATGGCGCCATCCGATCCGGCCCTGCACCTCTCTGTCACCACGGCAGAGGAGCAGAGCATGTCCATCACCGTAACCCCGATCCCGGCGCGTCGATGGGATCCCGTCGTCCGGCTGACCCACTGGTCCATGGCGGCAGCGATCGTTGCCAATGCGCTGCTGGTGGAGGTAGGCTCGGGCGTGCATGTCCGGGTCGGCTATGGCTTGGCGGCTGTGCTGGCGCTGCGGCTGCTTTGGGGGTTGGTCGGTCCGGCGTCGGCGCGGTTCGGCGCCTTTCCGCCCAGCCCGCGGCGCGCGCTGGCGCACATCCGCGATATCGCCGCCGGCCAGCGGTCGGAGCATCGCTCGCATAATCCGCTCGGCGCGCTGATGGTCTACGCCATCTGGGCGACGCTGGCTGTCGTCATCGGCAGCGGCATCGCCATGTCGGGCCTGCCGCCGCTGCCCAGTACCGCCGCTGTGACGGGGGAGCGTGCCGTGCCTACCGATGCGACTGTCTCGGAAGCCGACGACGATGACGACGACGGGCGGCATGGCGCTGGCAGGGAGCGCAAGGGTGTCGCCGAAGAGTTGCACGAGACCGCCGTCAACATTCTCTATGCCCTTATCCTGCTGCATATCGCCGGCGTGGTCTTCGAGACGCGGCGCAGCGGACGCCAGATCGTCATGGCGATGTTGCCGACGCGGCAGTAAGCCTGCCGCATGATCGATCGGCAGCGCACGCTCGAGCGCAGGACCATGATGACGGCTGTCGTCGTGGTCCTGCAACTGCTGGCAACGATCTTCTTCCTTGTCGACGTCGCCGGCGATGCGCGCGCCGGCTTCGGATCCCATCTGGCGGTCGAGACCGCCGCCGCTGTGGCGCTGCTCGCCGGCGTGGTGTTCGGCGCCGTCCAGCTCCGCTGGCTGGTCATGCGCGTGCACCGCGACTCGGCCGCCGTGGCGACCGCCCGTGGCGCTCTTGCCGACCTTGTCTGCCTGCGCTTTGCCGAATGGCATCTCACGGCTGCCGAAGCCGATGTCGCCCTGTTCGCGCTGAAAGGCTGTGACATCGCACAGATCGCGTCGCTGAGGTCCACCGCCACAGGCACGGTTCGCGCCCAGCTCGCCAGCGTCTATGCCAAGGCCGGCGTCAATTCCCAGGTCGCGCTGATGGCGCTGTTCGTCGAGGATCTGGTGGATACCGGCGGCGGGTGACCGCCATTGTCCGGATTGGCCGTCAACTGTCGACCGTGCTTGTCGCGCGTGATCAGACCTGGCACCAGGTCGCATGGGGCGAGCTTATTATGATGCACGGGGTGCAGCCTTTGCCGCCGCCGATCCGCTCGCCATCTTCGGGGCGATGGCCGCTGCGTTGAACTTTCCGGTCGAGGCGGCGCAGAAGGGCGCCTGGCTGATCGAGATCGCCCAGTTGCAGGCGCTGGCCGCCGAACTGCCCGATGCGCACATCTTCCTCGAATTTGCCATTCCCCGCATGGGGCGCCGTGCCGATGCGGTGATCGTCGCCGGCGGGCTGGTCTTCGTCCTCGAATACAAGGTCGGCGAGCGGGACTTCCCGCGCCATGCCATCGAACAGGTCCATGGCTATGCGCTCGACCTGAAGAACTTCCACGTCACCAGCCATGACAAGGCGATCGTGCCGCTGCTGATCGCGACCGAGGCACCGCCGCAGCAGCTCGATTTCGGCTTCTATGCACCCGATCGCGTCCACAGCCCGGTGCGGCTGGCACCCGGCGACGTGCTGCCGACCATCCGCCGCATGGTCGCGGCGGGCGATGCGGCGGCGTTCGATGCCGTCGCCTGGGCCGCTGGCAGCTACCGCCCGACGCCGAGCATCATCGAGGCGGCCGAAGCGCTGTACCGCGGCCATGACGTGACCGAGATTTCCCGCTCCGAGGCCGGCGCCGAGAATCTGACGCTGACCGCCGCGGCGATCGAAGCCGTCGTCGCCGACATGAAGGCGACTGGCGGCAAGGCGATCTGCTTCGTTACCGGCGTGCCCGGGGCCGGCAAGACGCTGGCCGGGCTCAACATTGCGTGCGGGCGGATGGCGCGCGACATCGGCGAGGATGCGACCTTCCTGTCGGGCAACGGACCCCTGGTGGATGTGCTGCGCGAGGCGCTGAAACGCGACGTGCGGGCGCGCAGGGGCCGGCCGGTGCCCGGCGATGCCCGCCATCTGGCCGAGCGTTCCCCCGACAAGTTCGTGCAGAATGTCCACCATTTCCGCGACGAATACATTGCAGCCGACCAGGTGCCATCGGAACATGTCGTCGTCTTCGACGAGGCCCAGCGCGCCTGGAACCAGGCAATGACCGCCGATTTCATGCGCAAGAAGCGCGGCCAGGCGGGCTTCGACCAGTCGGAGCCGGCGTTCCTGCTATCGGTGATGGATCGCCGGCCGGACTGGTGCGTCGTCGTCTGCCTGATCGGCGAGGGACAGGAGATCAATCGCGGCGAGGCCGGCATCGCCGAATGGGTACGCGCGCTGCAGGCCGAACTGCCGCACTGGCAGGTGCATCTGCCGCCGCATCTGCTGGCGGAGGGCTCGGGCCTCGATGCCGGGCTCCGGTGGCATCTGGCGCATCGGGTGGCGGCGCCTGATCCGGCGCTGCACCTGGCGGTATCGGTGCGCTCTTTTCGGGCCGAAGTGGTCTCGGGCTATGTCGCGGCGCTGCTGGGGGAAGACGGTGGCGCCGCCGCGGCACTGCGGCCGGCGACCGACACCTTTCCGATCCTGCGCACCCGCGACCTCGCGGCCGCCCGCGCCTGGCTGCGCGCGCAGCGTCGCGCCGGCGAACGCGCCGGCCTGCTCGCGTCATCGAACGCGCTGCGGTTGAAGCCCGAAGGCCTGTACGTCAAGGCCGACATCGACGTCTGCAACTGGTTCCTCAACCCGACCGAGGATGTGCGCTCGTCGAACAGCCTGGAGGATGCCGCGACCGAATTCGCCGTGCAGGGGCTGGAACTCGACTGGACCTGCGTCGCCTGGGACCTCAACCTGCGTCGCGGCGCCGGCTGGGAGGCGCGCGAGTTCCGCGGCACGCGCTGGAACGCCATTCACGGCGAGGCCGATGTGCTCGGCCGTGCCGACTATGTCCGCAACGCCTATCGCGTGCTGCTGACGCGGGCGCGGCAGGGGATGGTGATCTTTGTGCCGCGCGGGGATGCAGCGGATGCGACGCGGCCGCCGGTGGATTATGATGCGGTGGATGCGTGGCTGGCGGCGTGCGGGGTGCCTGAGCTTTAACCCGGTCGCGGCAAAGCCGCGCCCTAAGTCAGACGGGTTCGGCTGGCAAAGCGCCAGCCGCCCCGCAGCCCGGTCTTGCGCCTGTCGGCGCGCTGCGCGCGCGGCACCATGCCTAAAAGACCGGATCGTGGATCCCGCACTCGCTCTTGTCCCACCCGCGCCAGCGGCCGGCGCGCGGGTCTTCGCCAGGCTGCACCTGCGATGTGCACGGCACACAGCCGACACTGGGATAGCCCTGCGCCTCCAGCGGATGCCGCGGCAGCTTGCGGGCCTCGAAGGCCGCGTCGATCGCCGCCTTGGCCCAGTCGGCAAGCGGGTTGACCTTCAGCCGCCCCTCGTCGATCTCGAACCGCGGCAGCGCGCCGCGGCCGGCCTGGAAACCCTTGCGGCCCGAAATCCAGGCGTCGAACGGCGCCAGCGCGCGGCGCAGCGGCTCGACCTTCCGCAGGTCGCAGCAGCCGTCGGGGTCATAGCTCCAGCGTAGCGACGTCGCGTCCTTCGCCGCCAGCAGCCGCGGATCGGGTCGATAGACGCGCAGGTCGGTGAAGCCCAACTGCTCGGCAAGCGTGTCACGATAGGCGAGCGTCTCGCCGAAAATCTTCTGCGTGTTGATGAAGATGACCGGCACGTCCTTGTCGACCGCCGCCACCAGGTCGAGCAGCACCGCCGATTCGCTGCCGAACGACGACACCGCAGCGACGCGGCCGTGGAGTTCCCCGACCAGCAGGTCGGCGAGCATGTCGGCGGTGCTCACCCCGGCATATTTCGCCGTCAGTCGCGCGACGTCGGCAGCCGTGAACGGCGGCGCCGTCGTGATGCTGTCGATGACGCGCGCAGGCTTGGCCCCCGCGCGCGCAAGCGCGCTGTTAGCCATGCCGCAAGGCCCAGACCGGCGGCTTGGAGTCCGCGGCCTTCTGATAAACGTACGGATAACGATCGAGCGTCGCCTGCACGACCTCGGGGTCGAGCGGCTTGTCGGGCGCAAAGCTGTCGAAACCGACGCGCCGCATGAACTCGATCTGGTCGACCAGTATATCGCCCGCCGCCCGGATTTCGCCGGTGAAGCCGGCTTCCCGCAGGATGCGTGCCGAGGAATAACCGCGGCCGTCGCGGAACTTGGGGAATGCCACCTCGACCAGCTTCAGCCGGCCGAGATGCGGCACCAGGTCCCGCGCATCCTCGCCCGGATCGATCCGCACCGCCGCAAAATTGCCGCCGGCGAGGAAATCGGCCAGCGGCGCGATCGGGCCGTCATCGGGCGCATCGCTCCGCCAGCGCAGCAGCGCCGGCGCATCGTCGAGCGGCGGCGGGGCGGCGCCGCCGACTGCTTGCTGGTCCTGGTTATCCATAAACGGCGTCCTTGAACGGTGCCGGCCCAAGACGGCGGTAAGTGTCGAGAAAGCGCTCGTCAGGCGTGCTGCGCGCGGTGCGGTAAAATGCGATCAGCTTGTCGACCGCCGCGACGATGCCATTTTCGTCGAAGCCGGGCCCCAGGATCTTGGCCAGCGACGCGTCTTCGGCGCCGGAGCCACCGAGCAGGAGCTGATAGGCCTCCTCGCCCTTCTTATCGACGCCCAGGATGCCGATGTGGCCGGCGTGATGGTGGCCGCAGCCGTTGATGCAACCCGAAATCTTGATTTTCAGTTCGCCGATGTCGCGCTGCTCGGCGGCATCGTCCTCGAACTTGGCGGCGATCTTCTGGGCGATCGGAATGGATCGCGCGTTGGCCAGCGTGCAATAGTCCATGCCGGGGCACACGATGATGTCGGTGACCTGGTCGAGGTTCGGCGTCGCGAGATCGACGGCATCGAGCGCCTGCCAGACCGCATAAAGATCGGCCTTGCGGACATGGGCAAGCACCAGGTTCTGGCTGTGCGTCACCCGGATCTCGTCATGGGCATAGCGCTCGGCGAGGTCGGCGATCACGTCCATCTGCGCCGACGAGGCATCGCCCGGAATGCCGCGCTTGGGCTTCAGGCTGATCGTCGCGATGGCGTAGCCCGGCTGCTTGTGGGCGTGGACATTCTGGTCAACCCACAGCTTGAAGTCGGGGTCCGACAGGTCGAGCGTGTCGGGGGCGCCGGCGTCATACTCCGGCTCGGCGAACTGCGCGATGATCCGGTCATATTCGGCCTTGGGCGCGTCGAGGCCGAGCGGCTCCAGTACCGCCCATTCCGCCTCCACCTGGCGGGTGAACTCCTCGATGCCGAGCTCGTTGACCAGGATCTTGATGCGCGCCTTGTAGATGTTGTCGCGGCGGCCGAAGCGGTTGTAGACGCGCAGGATCGCTTCCGAATAGCTGAGGAACTGGCTGACCGGGATCCATTCCCGCACCACCTTGCCGATGATCGGGGTGCGGCCCATGCCGCCGCCGACATAGACACGGAAACCAAGCTCGCCCGCGTCATTGCGGTACAGCTGCAGGCCGATATCGTGCAGCTGGATGGCGGCGCGGTCGGTGTCGCTGGCGATGACGGCGATCTTGAACTTGCGCGGCAGGAACGAAAACTCCGGGTGCAGCGTCGACCATTGGCGCAGCAGCTCGGCATAAGGCCGCGGGTCCGCGACCTCGTCCGCGGCGGCGCCGGCGAACTGGTCGGAACTGATGTTGCGGATACAGTTGCCGCTGGTCTGGAAGGCATGCATCTCGACCTTCGACAGGTCGTCGAGCAGGTCCGAAAACTGTTCCAGCTTGATCCAGTTGTACTGGATATTCTGGCGCGTGGTGAAATGGCCATAGTCGCGGTCGTACTTGCGGGCGATATGCGCCAGCATCCGCATCTGGGTGCCCGACAGCGTGCCATATGGGATGGCGACGCGCAGCATATAGGCGTGCAGCTGCAGATAGAGGCCATTCATCAGCCGCAGCGGCTTGAACTGGTCCTCAGTGATCTCGTTGCGCAAACGGCGGCCGACCTGGTCCTTGAACTCGGCGACACGCGCGTCGACGATAGCCTGGTCATATTGGTCGTACTTGTACATCAGATGACTTCCGTGGAAAGGCTGCCGCGCGCTAGATCGGCGCGAACGCTGGGGCCGGAGGCGCGCACGCGCTCGCGGGTGGTGGTGGGCAGCCAGTTGCCCGTGCTGCCGGTGACATCGATCAGCGCCGGGTCGTTGACCCGCTCGGCGGAGACGAGATCGGCGACCAGCGCCTCGCCTTCCGGACCGATCTCGACGGCGTCGCTGATCCTGGTGCTCCAGTCGCAGCCGTCCCACCACAGGACATCGCCGGTTTCGAGCCGGTTGGCGGTCAGGACACGGGGCATGGTTGGGCCTTTGCAATTTCGGTAACGGTATCGGTGCCGAGCGTGGCGACATCGCCGACGACGATGAGGGCAGGGGACTTGACCGCCTCGCGTGCGACGGTGCCGCCGAGGTCGGCGAGCAGGCTGCGCAGCACGCGCATGTCGGGCAGGGTGGCGCGCTCGACGATCGCAATGGGAGTGTCCGGCGCCAGGCCATCGCCCATCAGCTTTTCGGCGATGCGCTCCGATCCGGTGACGCCCATGTAGATGACGAGGGTGCGGCCCTTGCCGGCCAGCCCGACCCAGTTTTGTTCGGCCAGCCCGCGGCATTCGCCGGCGACGAAGCTGACGATGGAGGCATGGTCGCGGTGCGTCAGCGGCATCTGCGCAGCCGCGGCGGCGCCTAGCGCGGAGGACACGCCGGGAATCACCTCGACGCTGACCCCGGCGACGTTGCAGGCCTCGACCTCCTCGCCGCCGCGGCCGAAGATGAACGGGTCGCCGCCTTTCAGCCGCACGACAAAATGGCCGGCCTGCGCCTCGGCGACGAGCAGCGCGCCGATATCGGCCTGCTGCATGGTGTGGCGATCGCGGCGCTTGGCGACCGAGACCAGCCGGGCGCCGGCGGGCACCATCGCCATGACATCGGCGCCGACCAGGCCATCATGGACGATGACATCGGCGGCAGCGATGGCGCGGGCGGCGCGCAGCGTCAGCAGGTCGGCGGCGCCCGGCCCGGCACCGACGAGCACGACATGGCCGCTTGCGACCGGATTTTCCGTAACATTCATGATCGGGGACTTAGGCCGTCGATGCCCCCCGGCGCCAGATGCCAGGCCCCAACGCTTTCTTTTGCCCGCAAAAGCAGGGGTTCCCCATGGCAGCGGTGGAGATTTGAGCCGAACGCGATTCCGGACGGCGACGCAGGGCCGCCGCCCGGTGATCACATCAGCCGAAGGTGCGCTGCCACCAGCCCTTGCGCGGCACCACCGGCGCGGCATCGGCGGCCGGTACCGCAGGCTCTTCAGCAGCGGCCGGCGCTTCTATTTCGGCAGTCGTGGCCGGCTTGGCAACGGCGCGGCCACGGCCGGCCGGCTTCGCGGCCTTGGCGACCACGGGCTCGGCAGCGACAGCTTCGGCTTCCGGCTCCGCCACGGCAACGTCGGGCTTGGCCTTGCCGCGACCGCGTCTGGGCTTGGCCGGGGCGTCGGCCACGACCGGCTCGGCAGCAACCGGCTCGGCCACGACTTCGGGTGCAGCCGGCGATGCGGTGGCCTTGGCCTTGCTCGGACGCTTGCGCGGGCCCTTTGCCTTGGGTTCGGCCGCGGGCTCGGGGGCCTCTGCCACGGCAACCGCTTCCGGCTCGGCGACCGGCTCGGCAACCATGTCGGGAACGCCCTCGACATCGGCCTTGCGGCGGCGCGAACGCTTGGGCTTGTCCGGCACTGCATCGGCATGCGTCATGTCCGCGATCGGCGTCTCGACCATGGTATCGGACGCGGCATCGGCGGCGACGTCGGTCGCCACCTCGCGCGGCGTGCCATCGCGCTTGCCGCGACGGCCGCGGCGGCGGCGCTTGCGATCGCCGCGCTCGCGGCTGCCGCGGGCCTCGGTCTCGTCGGGGGTTTCACCGTCGCGGGCGACAACCGGCGTGTCGTCGATCTCGTCGCCGGATTCGGCGGCTTCGACGGGCGCAACAGTCTCGGTCTCGGCTTCGTCACGGCCATCGCGATCGCGGCCACCGCGCCGGCGGCGGCGCTTGCCGCGCTCGTTGCGGTCGCCTCCGCTGCGTTCCCCACGCCCGCTGCGCTCGGACCGCTCCTCGCCGTCCTCGGCGTCGCCGTCGTCGCGATCATCGCGGTCATCGGGATCGTCCTCGATCCGCACCGGCGCCGGCAGCGCGCGCATCTCGACCTTCTTGGTCGGCGGCGGACCGCCGGCATCGATGGCGAAATTCGGGCCGATCAGCGCTTCGTCGGGCACGGTGACGATGGTGACGCCGTACAGTTCCTCCAGCTCGGCCAGCTCGATGCGCTTGCGGTTGAGGATATAGACGGCCACCTCGTCGCCGGCGCGCAGCGTGAACTCGCTGGCGCGGCCGCGCAGGGCCTCCGCCTCCAGCGCGCGCAGCGCGGCGAGGGCGGCGGACGCGACGGAGCGCACCATGCCGGTGCCTTCGCACATCGGGCAGATGTGGGTGCTGGCCTCCAGGATGCCGGTGCGCAGGCGCTGGCGGCTCATTTCCATCAGCCCGAAGGCCGAGATGCGGCCGATCTGGATGCGGGCGCGGTCGTTGCGCAGCGCGTCCTTCATCGCCTTTTCGACGCGGCGGTTGTTGGCGGAAACCTCCATGTCGATGAAATCGATCACCACCAGGCCCGCCATGTCGCGCAGCCGCAGCTGGCGGCCGATTTCCTCGGCGGCTTCCAGGTTGGTCTTGGTGGCGGTTTCCTCGATGCCGTATTCGCGTGTCGATCGGCCGGAGTTGATGTCGATCGACACCAGGGCCTCGGTCGGGTTGATGACGATGTAGCCGCCGGATTTCAGCTGGACGACGGGCTGGTACATGCCCTCCAGCTGCTGTTCGACACCGAAGCGCTGGAACAGCGGCACATTGTCGGAATATTCGACGACCTTGGGCGTGTGCCCGGGCATCAGCATCGACATGAAGCGCGACGCGTCGGCAAAGCCCTCGGGGCCTTCGACCAGCACCTGCTCGATATCGCGATGATAGATGTCGCGGATGGCGCGCTTGATCAGGTCCGAATCCTGGTGGATCAGTGCCGGTGCCGAGCTCGACAGGGTCTTTTCGCGAATCTCGTCCCACAGGCGGGTCAGATAGTCGAAATCGCGGCGGATATCGTCGGCGCTGCGCTTCAGCCCGGCGGTGCGCACGATGGCGCCCATGCCCTGCGGCAGCTTCAGCTCGGCCATGATCGTCTTCAGCCGCTTGCGATCGGCCAGGTTCGAGATCTTGCGCGAAATGCCGCCGCCGTGCGCGGTGTTGGGCATCAGCACGCAATAGCGGCCGGCAAGGCTCAGATAGGTGGTCAGCGCCGCGCCCTTGGAGCCGCGCTCTTCCTTGACGACCTGGATCAGCAGCACCTGGCGGCGGCGGATGACCTCCTGGATCTTGTAGCGGCGGCGCAGCGACTGGCGCTTGCGGCGCAGCGCGTCGGTCGGCTCGTCGTGCTGGCCGCCGGTTTCGGCGACTTCCTCGGCCGAAGGCTCCCGCGGTTCGCCGTTCTCGTCGAGTTCCTCCTCATGATGGTCGTCATGGTCGGCAGCGTATTCGGCTTCCTCGCGCAGCAGCGCCTCGCGATCCTCGCGCGGGATCTGGTAATAATCGGGATGAATTTCCGAAAAGGCCAGGAAGCCGTGGCGATTGCCACCATATTCGACGAAGGCCGCCTGCAGCGACGGTTCGACCCTGGTGACCTTGGCGAGGTAGATATTGCCCTTCAGCTGCTTCCGGTCGGCAGCCTCGAAATCAAATTCCTCGATGCGTTGGCCATTGACGACGGCGACCCGGGTCTCCTCCGGGTGGCGGGCGTCGATCAGCATGCGTAGTGACATTGTGGTGCTCCATGGCGCTACGGCCGCCCGGTAACGGGCGCGCGCGGCGCATAACGGTGGTGCCGGGTGCGCGCGATGCGGCGTCCCGTGCGAATGATGGCATTGATGAATGGATGAATGACAGGCCTGCGCGCGACGCTGTCCATGCCGCGTCCGCCCGATGGGCGGCCTCGACTGGATTTTTTGGCGTCTCGATCATCCGGCCCCTAGAAGTCGCCCGGCCTCGACCCCGGCCGGGTAGCATTGTTCGCGGACGACTTCGCCAAACGTCACCATGGCTGGCAACAGGACGAAGGCCCGGGAAAGACAGCGGCCAAGCCACTGTTCACTATAGTCGTAGCAGCGGATGCGCGAAGCGGCAAGGGGAGCGCGCCGCTGTCGTGACGCAGGCGCAATGCCGGGCCGTGGAAACGAAAAAGCCCGGGCGCTGGGCCCGGGCTTTTCCGTATCGTCGGTGGATCGTCGCTTAGCGCGAGTAGAACTCGACGACCAGGTTCGGTTCCATCTTCACCGCATAGGGCACCTCGTCCAGCGTCGGCACGCGGACATAGGTGGCCTTGGGGCCTTCGACCGAAACATACTCGGGAACGTCGCGCTCGGTCAGGCCCTGGGCTTCCATGACCAGCGCCATTTCCTTGGCCTTGGCGCCCAGTTCGACCGTGTCGCCCGGCTTCACCTTGGCCGATGCGATGTTGCAGCGGCGGCCGTTGACCAGGATATGGCCGTGGTTGACGATCTGGCGCGCGGCAAAGATCGTCGGCGCGAACTTGGCGCGGTAGACGACCATGTCGAGACGTTGCTCGAGCAGCCCGATGAGATTCTGCGAGGTGTCGCCCTTCATCTGCACGGCGGCAGCATAGGTGGCACGGAACTGCTTTTCCGTCACATCGCCGTAATAGCCCTTGAGCTTCTGCTTGGCCTTCAGCTGGATGCCGAAGTCCGAAATCTTGCTCTTGCGGCGCTGGCCGTGCTGGCCGGGGCCATATTCGCGCTTGTTGACCGGCGACTTGGGGCGGCCCCAGATGTTCTCGCCCATGCGGCGGTCAAGCTTGTACTTGCTGTTATGACGCTTCGACATCGATTCGCTTTCGATTTGCTGATGCGGACCCGGCAGTGGATCCGAACCCCGGCCTCGCACCGCCCGGCCATGATGCCGGACGCGGCCACTGCTTCACCGGGGGTGCAGGGCCAATTGCGAAGCGGCGGCGGTTAGACGAAGGGCGACGCAAGGTCAAGTCCTGCTTGACTTTCAGGCCCCCCTCCGCCACACGCCGCGCTTCCCGAAAATCGGAAAGTCCGGCCCCATGGCACGCGTTACAGTCGAAGATTGCGTCGACAAGATCCCCAACCGGTTCGACCTGGTGCTGCTCGCCGCCACCCGCGCCCGCGCCATCTCGTCGGGTGCCGAGATCACCGTCGATCGCGACCGCGACAAGAACCCGGTCGTCGCGCTGCGCGAGATCGCCGACGAGCTGATCAAGCCGGCCGACCTGAAGGAAGCCCTCGTCAGCTCGATGCAGCGCGTCGTCGCCAACGAGGACGATACCCCCGACGCCATCGGCTCGCTGTCGGCCTCTGCCGAGGCGCTGCGCATCACCGCCGCCCAACCGCCGCGCAACCAGAACCTCGGGCCCGACTACGAATAAGGCGATCCTGTCGCCGCGAATGACAAAGGGCTGGTGGGGCACCCGCCGGCCCTTTTGCTTACATCGCCGAAATGCCGCCATCGACATACAGGCCGTGGCCTGTCACCATCTTGGCCTCGTCCGACGCCAGATAGACCGCCGCCCAGGCGATGTCATCGGGCTCGCCAACGGCGCCGAGCGGGATTTGCCGGCCGAGCTTGGCCAGCCCCTCCTCGCGGCCGAAGCGGCTGGTGATGCCGTCGAGGATCGGGGTGTCGATGAACACCGGGTGGATCGAATTGCAGGTGATGCCATAGCGCTGCTTGGCGCAGTGCAGCGCCACCGATTTGGTCAGGTGGCGGACGGCGGCCTTGGCGCTGTTGTAGGCGGCGCTGTTATGGCCGGCGATGACCCCGGCGATCGACGAGATGTTGACGATCGAGCCGCGCACGCCGGTCGCGTGCACGGTGCGCGCCATCAGCGGCAGCGCCAACTTGCAGCCGAAGAACACGCTGTCGAGATCGATGGCATGGACCCGGCGCCAGTCTTCGAAGCTGGTGGCCTCGACCGTCGTGCCCGCCGAGATGCCGGCATTGTTGACGAGGATATGGATGCCGCCGAATTCCGCTTCGGCAAAGGCGATCGCGGCCTCCCATTCCTCCGGGCTGGTCACGTCATGGCCGATGCTGCGCGCCGCCGCGCCGATCTGGGCGGCCTGTTCGGCGGCGCCGGCGGCATTGATGTCGGTCAGCACCACCCGGGCGCCCTCTTCGACGAACTTGGCCGCCATGGCGGCACCCAGGCCCTGCGCGGCGCCGGTGATCAGCGCGATCTTGCCTGACAAGCGGTTCATTCTCGTGTCTCCCCAAGGATATGTCGTGCGATTTCGCGGCACCATGGCGGTCCGTCGCGGCGGCGGCAAGCGCGCGTACGGGCGGCCCGTGTGTTGTTCGCTTGCCACACCGCATTGCAATATTTTCCGTTTCGGATGCGGCCTCCATTGGCGGCCAAATCGCAATGATCTATCGAAGCTCTAATTATTCGCAGGGCAAACCTGTTTCGCTTGGGGAGATCGCATGAAGAGCATTTGGCTGGCGTCCGTTGCGGCGTTCGTGTTGCCCATCGCAATCCCGGCGGTTGCCCAGGCGCAACAGACGGCGGCAGCCGAAAACAACAACGAGATCGTTGTCACGGCGACCCGGCGCAACCAGGTGCTGTCCGACGTGCCGATCGCGGTCAGCGCGGTCAGCGCCGAACAGCTGCAGAATTCGGGCGGTACCGACATTCGCCAGCTCAACCAGCTCGCGCCGTCGCTGCTGGTCTCGTCCGCCACCAATGAATCGAACGGCGCGGCGCGTATCCGCGGCGTCGGCACCGTCGGCGAAAACCCCGGACTCGAATCCTCGGTCGCGGTGTTCATCGATGGCGTCTATCGCTCGCGCACCGGCGTCGGCCTCACCGATCTCGGCCCCATCGACCGCATCGAGGTGCTGCGTGGGCCGCAGGGCACGTTGTTCGGCCGCAACGCCTCGGCGGGCCTCATCAGCATCACCACGGCGCTGCCGCAGTTCGAACCCGGTGGCATGGCCGAAGCCACTTATGGCAATTACAACAACATCCGCCTGATGGGCAGCCTGACCGGGCCGATCCTGGGCGACAAGGCGGCATTCCGCATCGACGGCGTCTTCAACAAGCGCGACGGCTTCGTCGAAGACATCATCTCGGGCCGCGACATCAACAATCGCGACCGTTTCCTCGTCCGCGGCCAACTGCTGCTGAAGCCGACCGACGATATCTCGATCAGGCTGATCGGCGACTATAATCAGAAGAACGAGGAATGCTGCGCCGCCGCCATCATCGCGCCGACGCAGAACCTGTCGCGCGATGCCGCCGGCAATGTCGTGTTCTCGCCGAACAGCATCCGCACCCTGATGACCGGGCTCGGCGGCAGGTTCGCGGTGCCGACCGACGGCACCAAATATGCCTATGCGACCTCGGTGACGCCGGGTGCCAGCTATGACCAGCGCACCCGCGACTGGGGCGTGTCGGGTGAACTCAACTGGGATCTCGGCGGCGCCAAGCTGACCTCGATCACCGGCTATCGCCAGTTCAAGAACAAGTCTGCCCAGGATGCCGATTTCAACAATCTCGACATCCTTCGCCGCGACGATGCCAATCGCAAGTTCCAGACCTTCAGCCAGGAAGTCCGGTTGCAGGGCAATGCGCTGGGTGACCGGCTCGACTACCTCGTCGGCGCCTATTTTTCCAGCGAGACGCTGCGCACCGACGATAATCTCGTTTATGGCAATGATTTCGAACGTTATTACAACACCCAGTTCGCGGCATTCAGCCCCAATTTGCTGCAGACCTTCGCCAATGCCATCGGTTATGTGACCCCGACGGGGCAGAGCCTGCTCAACAACACCGGCATCGTCCAGGGCGGCTATTTCAAGCAGAAGAGCACCAACTATGCCTTCTTCACCCACAACGTCGTCAACATCGTTCCGGACAAGATCTCGCTGACCCTTGGCCTGCGCTACACCAATGAAAAGAAGGAACTGGAAGGCGTCTTCCAGTCCAGCAACAATTTCTGCGGGGCGCTGCGCCGCTTCACCGGCAATCTCGGCCCGCTCGCGGCGCTGCGCCCGACGGTGACGTCGGTCGCCTGCGTCATCAACAACACGCCGGGTCCGGGCTTCAACGTCGGCGACCCGGGCACGGTGCGCAAGGAAGACGAATTCACCGGGACGGCCGTGCTGTCGGTAAAGCCGATCGACGACCTGCTCGTCTATGGCAGCTACTCGCGCGGCTACAAGGCCGGTGGTTTCAACCTCGACACCTCGGCGCTGAATGCGACGGCGCCCTCGGCGTTCAACCTGCAGTTCGCGCCGGAAATCGTCAATTCGTTCGAGCTGGGCGCCAAGCTCGACCTGCAGGCGTTCAAGCTCAACGTTGCCGCCTTCTACCAGAAGTTCGACGACTTCCAGCTCAACACCTTCAACGGCGTCAATTTCGAGGTCACCAACATCGGTGGCTGCGGCGACGACCTGGGCGGCCGCGACCGCGACCTGATCGCCGGCAACTCGACCTGCGCCGGCAAGAAAAAGGCCGGCCTGGTGTCGAAAGGCCTCGAAATCGAAGCCTTCTTCTTCCCGTTCCCCGATTTCACGTTGACGACCGGCGCCACCTATACCGATGCCAGTTACGCCAAGCAGCTGACCGGCCTCAACGGCGTGTCGCTGGCGCCGACGCTGTTCCAGCTGCCGGGCCGCACCCTGTCCAACTCGTCGGAATATGTCGTCACCGGCAGCGCCGCCTGGACGCCGCAGATCAACGAGTCGCTGTCGGCCCTGTTGTACTTCGACTTCCGCTACACCTCGGCGCTGAACACCGGCTCGGATCTCGATTTCGAAAAGATCCAGCCCGGCTTCATCGTCGCCAATGCGCGCATTGGCCTTTATGGCAAGGACAAGCGCTGGGGCATCGAACTGTGGGCGCAGAACCTGTTCGACGAGCTCTACCAGCAGGTCGCCGCCGACGCACCGCTCCAGGGTAGTGGCACCTTCCGCGCCGTTGCAACGGGCCTGTCCGCTACCGCCAACCAGCTGTTCATCACCTTCCCGGCCGAACCCCGCACCTACGGCATCACGGTCCGCACGAAGTTCTAAGCGCAGCGCCGCGGCGCGTAACGGGCTGATTGCGCAGCAATCACCTGTTACGCGCCGACAGGCGCCAGCGCGGCGGACAGCCACGCTGGCCGAACGCGTCTGACGTCAGCGCGGGCTTTGCCCGCGCTCCCCAGGCGTCCCGCCCGCGCTACTAGTTCGCAAACCCCCGCGCCGCCGGCGCCACCGTCGTGATCGCGCCATTGCCGATCTGCTGCACTTCCAGCGAGCGTTCGGCGATATTGCCCGGCGTGAAGCGGAACGCGCCGTCGATGCCGGCAAAGCCATCGCGCGTCGTCAATTGCCCGCGCGGGAACGGCGCGCCCAGCGGCCAGTTGCCGGCGATATTGTTCACCAGCAGGATCGAATCATAGCCAAAGCTTGCCAGCCGCGACGGGCTGCTGCCGAATTTGGCGCGATACCGTTCGGCGAGCCGGCGGAAGCGCTCGTCGGGCACGGAGGCGAACAGCGCCCCGCGCAGCGCCGCGGCACGGGCTAGGCCAGGCTCGTTGTTCCACAATTCGGTGCCGAGCAGGATGACAGTGCCGGGGGCGGCGCCGAACTTGGCCAGTGCCGGCAGGAACTGCGCCGCGGCGCTGCCCGAATCGGCGATCAGCAGCGCCTGGAACGGTACCGGTGCAAGTGCGCCGGTCACCGCCGCCACGCTGCCGTCGGGGCGGATGCTGGCGGTGCCGCCGCCCGCCTTGATGCGCGCATCATAGTTGGTGACGCTGCGCGCCGCTGCCGCCATCCGGGTCGGGTCGCGGGTATAGCTGACCACGGCCGTCGAACGGCCGCCGACCGCATCGACGGCCCGCACGAACGCGGTCTGGGCGCGCTGGCCATAGACGCCGGCGGGTACCAGCGCCGCAAAGCGATCGATGCCGCGGCCTTTGGCATAGGCGATGGTGCGGGCGATCGACTGGCCCGGCTGGAAGCCCAGGACGTAGACGTCACCACCGGCGAGGCTCGAATCGTTGGAAAAGCTGATGACCGGCACGCCGGCGGTGGCCGCGACGGCCTGCACGGCGCGGACATCGCCGGCGAGCAGCGGGCCAAGGAACAGGCGCGCGCCATCGGCCAGTGCGCGCTGCGCGGCCGCCGCGGCACCCGGCGTGGTGTCATAGACGCGCAGGTTGACGCGTTTGTCGCCGACATCGAGCAGCGCCATGTTGGCGGCATTGGCGATCGATTGGCCGACCGGCGCATTCGATCCGGTCAGCGGCACCAGCAGCGCGACGCGGTTCTGCTGCGCCTCGACCAGCGGCGCCGGCGCGGGGGCCACAGGCACGGCGATCGGCGGCGGCGCGGTGGCCACCCGGCGCTCCGGCGCGACGCAGGCGGTCAGCCCCAGCGCCACGACCAGCGCCAGCAGCCGCGGCGCTTGCCTATTCGCCGCCGTTCGCATCAGGATACGCATGTGCAACCTCTTCACCCAGAAAACCGTATTTCGCCGGATCTTGCGCCGGCGCTAGGGCCCGGCCTTTACATCGTCGCGACGCCAATCGGCAATCTTGGTGATCTGTCGCCGCGCGCCGCTGCCGTTCTCGCCGGCGTGGCGCTGATCGCGGCCGAGGATTCGCGGGTGACTGCCAAGCTGCTCCACCATATCGGTGCGCGGGTGCCGATGCTCGCCTATCATGATCACAGCGACGACAAGGTGCGCCAGAACCTGGTTGCCCGGGCGCTGCGCGAGCCGGTGGCGCTGGTCTCGGACGCCGGCACCCCGCTGATTTCCGACCCTGGCTACAAGCTCGTCCGCGATGCCCGCGCCGCCGGGGTCAATCTCGTCACCATCCCCGGCCCCTGCGCCGCGGTGGCGGCGCTGACGCTGTCGGGCCTGCCGACCGATCGATTCCTGTTCGCCGGCTTCCTGCCCGCCAAGGCCGGCGCGCGCGCCACCGCCATCGCCGAACTGGCCGGCATCAAGGCGACGCTGGTGCTGTATGAATCGGGACCGCGTCTTGCCGCCAGCCTCGCCGCGCTGGCACAAGGGCTCGGCGACCGGCCGGCGGTGATCGGCCGGGAACTGACCAAGCGTTTCGAGGAATCGGTTGCCGGCAGCCTGTCGGAACTCGCCGCCCGCTATGCCGAGGCAGCGCCCCGCGGCGAGATCGTCATCACCATCGCGCCGCCTGGCGAATCACCTCCGGCCGATGCGGCGACGCTCGATGCGGCCCTGCTGGCGGCGCTGGCCGATGCCAGCGTCAAAAGCGCGGTCGCCGCGGTCAGCGCGGCGACGGGGTTGCCGCGGGCCCAGGTCTATTCACGTGCGTTGGCGCTGAAGCGTGACAATGCCGCGTCCTGATACCGATTCGCGGCGGAAAAACGACAAGAAGGGCCGGCGCGCCGAATCGCTTGCCGCCTGGTACCTTCGCGCCAAAGGTTACCGAATACTTGCCCGTCGGGCCCGCACGCCGCTGGGGGAGGTCGATCTTGTTGCCAGCAAGGGCACAACGCTGGTTTTTGTCGAGGTCAAGGCGCGCGCGACACTCGACACCGCATTGTTTGCATTGCATCCTGCGGCCTTGCGGCGGATCGAGGCCGCGTCGCGTGTGCTGGCTCCGCGTTATGCAGGGCGTTGCACCTCCTCGCGGATCGATGCCGTACTGGTGCGGCCATGGGCACTTCCGGTGCACATGATCGCCGTCACTCGAGAGGGGTGAGCGATGGAATTGAACGAACTGGGCTTGCTCGACGACGTTGACATCGACCTGGTGGAGGCCAGCATCGCCATCGCGCGCTGCGACCGTCCCGAGGCCGATCCAGCCCGTCTGCGCCGCCTGGTCAGTGGCTGGGCGATCGCGCTGCAGCGCGACACCCAGCCGGTTTCGGGCAGCGGCCGGGCACGCCGCCTGTCGGGGCTGATCGCGGGGGAAGCCGGGCTGACCGGCGCCAGCGAGGATTATGACAACCCGCTCAATGCCGACCTGATCGCCGTCGTCGAGCGCGGCCGCGGCCTGCCGGTGGCGCTGTCGATCCTGTATGTCGCCCTGGCGCGCCGGGTCGGCTGGGGGGCCGAGGCGCTGAACCTGCCGGGCCATGTCATCGTCGAGGTTACCGGCGGCGTCGATGCGGCGCTGATCGACCCGTTCGACCATGGCATGGGCATTTCGCGCGAACGCGCCATGGAAATCGCGCGCCACGGCGGCGGTGAACCGGCGTCGGCACGTTTCGACCCGATGACCAATCGCCAGCTGCTGATCCGGCTGATCACCAACCAGGCCAGCCGGGCGCGCAGCAGTGGCGATACCAAGCGGGCGTTGCGCCTTTATGAGCGCATGACGATGATCGCCCCGCGGCTGTCGACCCTGTGGTGGGAACGGGCGCGGCTGGAACAGCTCGTCGGCGCCAACAAGGCGGCGCGCGGCAGCCTGACGGCGATGCTGGAAACGACGCACGATACCGCGATGGCGCGCCGTATCCAGGCCGCGCTGGCGGCCCTGGCGCGGTCCGACAGCTGACGCGGCCGCCGGCGCCGCCTTCGCGGCGCTGACGAAAGTTGCTAGGGGCTGTCCGTCACCCGCCAGATCGGAACCCCAGCCATGTCCCTCCGCGTCGCCGTCCAGATGGACCCGATCGAAGCCGTCAACATCAACGGCGATTCGACCTTTGCGCTGATGCTGGAGGCGCAGCGGCGCGGCCACACGCTGCATCACTATCTCGCCACCGCGCTATCGGCGGAACAGGGCCGGGTACGCGCCCGGGCGCGGCCGCTGACCGTGCAGCGTGAAGCCGGCGATCACTTTGCCTGGGGCGGCGAGGCGGCGACCCTCGATCTCGGCCATGACAGCGATGTCGTGCTGATGCGGCAGGACCCGCCGTTCGACATGGGCTATATCACCGCCACCCACCTGCTCGAGATGATCCAGGGCGAGACCCTGGTGGTCAACGACCCCGCCGAGGTGCGCAACGCGCCCGAAAAGTTGTTTGTGCTGCGCTATCCCGACCTGATGCCGCCGACGCTGGTCACCCGCTCGCTTGCCGAGGCGATGGAATTCCGGGGCCGCCACGGCGCCGTGGTGGTGAAGCCGCTCTATGGCAATGCCGGCGCCGCGGTGTTCCTGATCGACAAGAGCGACGGCAACCTGCCGGCGCTGGTCGAACTGTTCGGCACTGTCTGGAACGAGCCGTTCATGGTGCAGGCGTTCCTGCCGCAGGTCAGCGAGGGCGACAAGCGCATCGTGCTCGTCGACGGCGTCGCCACCGGGGCGATCAACCGGCTGCCGAAATCGGGCGAAATCCGGTCCAACCTGGCCGCCGGCGGCGCCGCCCACGCGACCCAACTGACCGCGCGCGAGGCCGAGATCTGCGCCATCATCGGCCCCGAGCTGAAAGCGCGCGGGCTGGTCTTCGTCGGCATCGACGTCATTGCCGGCTATCTGACCGAGATCAACGTCACGTCGCCCACCGGCATCGTCGCCATCGACCGTTTCAACGGCACCGACACCCCGGCGCTGATCTGGGACGCCATCGAGGCGCGGCACGCGGCGCGTTAGCGGCGGCTCACTTCCCCTTCGGCGGCGGGCCCGCGACCTTTTCCCAGGCACCGAGCGGGCAGCTGCCGAAGGTGATGCGGCTGAACGGATCGAAGACATCGACGACATCGCCGCGGCACTGGCGATCATTGTACGACCGGGTGATCAGCGATCGCGCCTGGCCAAAGGCCGGGCAACTGGTCTGGTTGTGCCACCAGCCGGCGGCGGTGCGGACAAAATAGCCGGTGTCGGCGGCCATCCGCTTTTCCTTGATCTCGCGGTTGCCGATGCAGGTCTTGCCGGCCGGCGGTTCGGCCGCCGCGGCCGGAACAGCAACAGCGGCGAGCGCGAGGGTGGCGAGCAGGTGATAATGGCGTGTCATGCGTCTCTCCCGGCCCCGCACCCGGTCTCTACCACCGCCGGGCAACGCTCGCCAAGGCTGCGACAACGGCGTCGACATGGGTCAGGTGCAGCCAGCGCCCGCCGTCCGGCACGATCCTGATCTCGACCCCCGGCATCACCCCGCGCCAGAAATCGGCGGTGTCTTGGTAATCGTACAGCGGGTCGTTGGCGCCGGCCAGCACGACCCAGCCGCTGCCGTCGGCCAGGACCGGCGGCTGCGTGCCGGTGCCGTGCGACTGCACCTCGGCCAGGAAGCCGCGCATGCCCAGCGCCGCCTGCCGCGAGGCACGGACGATGTCGGCCAGATACTCCGGATCGTCGATCGCTGCCTCGTCGATCGCACTGCCGGCGACGCTCTGCCGCTGCATGCGGGCGATTTGCGCCGACGAGGTGCGGCGCGACAGGATGCGGGCAAAGGCCGTCGCCAGCGCGGCGTTGCCGTAGAACAGTGCCTTGCCGCGGCCCATCATGCCGACATGGCGGCCATCGATGGCGACAGGCGGTTCCGGCCCGATCAGCAGCCCGCCCCTGACACGGCTGCCGAGGCGCGCCGCCGTGGTCAGCGGTGCAGTACCGCCGCGGGCAAGGATGGTCACGGCGTCGATTTCGAGCGTGTCGAGGATATCGACGGCATCGGCGGCGCCGGCGGCAAACGGCTCGGTCCCGGCCATGTCGGACAGGCCGAAGCCCGGACGGTCGAAACAGATGGGCCGCCAGCCCGCCCGCTGCAGCGCCGCCACCAGGCGGCGTGGCTGGTGGCGACCGCCGACGGTGGTGTGGAACACCAGCAGCGGGCGGCCACGCGCCGGGCCATGGTCGGTGACCGCGATCCGCCCCGCGGCCCAACGGCGCGCGATCAGCCGCAACGGCTCGGTATCGGCGCCGCGCGGCTCGATCTCCACGCTGCAGGCATGGGCGAGGCCGCTCAACGCGTCGACTTCGGCAACGATTCGCGCCAGATCGACGGCGTTGGCGACCCCGCAGGCCTGGAAAACCACTTTCAGATCGGCCTTGCCGCCATGGCGCGAGATGCCCAGCGTATCGGCGGCACTGTCGCGGGTCGCGCCATGGGCGATCGCCCGGGCCAGTTCGGCCTGGCGCACCGACAGGCCGAACAGCTCGGCAAACAGCCGGGTGCCGCCTTCGGGAGGGCGCACGCCACCCGCCGCCGCCGCCAGGATGCGGCGGACCAGGTCCGTCTGCCGCGGGGCCCCAGCCTTGCGCATGGCACTGGCGACGAGCTTGCGCGCTGTTTCATAGGCAACCCCGGTCTCCCCCGCCGCAAGTTGCAGGTCGCCGCGCCGGGCGAGCGCGGCGGCGAGCCGCGTTTCCTGCGGCGACAGGCCATGCGCCCGCGCCGCCTGGTCCCAGGCGCTGACATCGGGACGGAAGGCGACGATGGCGAATTGCCCGGCGCCGCCGTCGAGCGCGGCACGGACCGCCGGCGCCAACGGCCAGCCGCGGGCGGCGGCGAGGGGTGCCGCGGCGACGGCCACCGGACGGCCGCTGCGATCGTCGGCGATGGTCGACACGCTGGGCCGGGCATCGCTGCAGCTGCGCACGACGGCGGCAAGCGGGTCGGGGCCGCCGAGCCATTCGAGGAAGCGCGGATCGGCGACGACGACGGTGCCGTTGCGATCGCACGCCGCAGAGGCAAAGCTGTCGGCAAAGATATCGACCGGGGGCCCGGCGGCAGCCGCCGCGGCATCGGCAGCGGCCAGCAGGTCGGCCGGCGCCTCGTCCATCGCCGCCGCCAGCCCGTCGAAATCATCGGCGAGCAGGTGCAGCAGCGTGTCGTCGCGATCGGCACGCCGGAAACGATCGAGGAATGCGGCAGCGCTGGCCTTCATTCCGGAAACGTAAACGCGGATATTTCTTTCCACAATCACCCCCAAATGGGGGCTGCGCCGATCGGCAATTCAGGCCTTGAAGCTGTCCTTTGCCGCCCGGCGCGCGCCCAGTTCGGCGATGCTGCCGGCGCGGACGAAGGGGTTGGTGGCGCGTTCCTCGCCGATGCTGGAGGGCACCGTCGGCAGGTTGCGGGCGCGGCGGGCATCGATCTCGATGACACGCGCTGCCAGCGCCGCATTGTCGGGTTCGGCCGTCACGGCAAAGCGCGCGTTGCTCTGCGTGTACTCATGGGCACAGAACACCTGCGTGGCATCGGGCAGCGCCATCAGCTTGCCCAGCGCGGTGAACATGTCGGCGGGCGTGCCCTCGAACAGTCGGCCGCAGCCCAGCGCGAACAGCGTGTCGCCCGGGAATAGCACGGCGTCGTCGTCGAAAACATAGGCGATATGGCCGGCCGTATGCGCGCCGACGTCGAGAACCCGCGCCGTGGACGCCCCGACCGTGACGGTATCGCCCTCGCCGACGGCCCGGCCGATGTGCGGAATCCTGGCCGCTTCGCCCTTGGGCCCGGTGACCTTGGCGCCGGTCGCCGCGACGATCGCCGCATTGCCGCCGACATGATCGGGGTGCCAGTGCGTGTTGAGGATCTGGGTGATCGTCCAGCCGCGCTCGGCTGCCGCGGCCAGCACCGGTTCGGCCACCGCCGGGTCGATAACCGCGGTCTCGCCGCTCGCCGCATCACGCGCCAGATAGACGTAATTGTCGGAAAGCACGGGGATCTGGACGACTTCGAGGGTCATGACAGCACCTTTCCGTCCACGATGATGCGGTCGACGCGCAGCGTGCCGATCGAAAGCTCGTCGAAATGCCCGCGCCGCACGCGGAGCCGCCGCACCGTCAGCCTGCCGATCGCCAGCGCGCCGATGGCCACGGCCCCCACGGCGAGGGCGCCGACCGCTGTTGCACCGATCGCCAGGGCGCCGGTGGCCGCTGCCCCGGTTGCTGCGGCACCCGTGGCTGCCGCTCCTGTCGCAACCACGCCCGTCGCTGCGGCGCCCGACACCACCGCGTCCTCGTGCCGGATCATGATGTCGGCCGTCATCACCAGCTCCCGGTGTTCGGCATCGACGCCCAGGGTTCCGCCGGCTCCTTGCGGCCATTGGCCTGCAGCAGCTCGACCGAGATGCCGTCGGGCGATTTCACGAACGCCATATGGCCGTCGCGCGGCGGCCGGTTGATGGTGACGCCGCCGTCCATCAGCCGCTGGCACGAGGCATAGATATCGTCGACGGCATAGGCGAGATGACCGAAATTGCGGCCGCCGGTGTAGCCGCCTTCGTCCCAATTATGGGTCAGCTCGACCTGCGCTTCCTCGTCGCCGGGGGCCGCCAGGAAGATCAGCGTGAAGCGCCCGGCCTCGTTGTCGAAGCGGCGGACCTCCTTCAGGCCCAGAAGTTCGAAAAAATTCAGCGTCGCCGGGACATCGGTGACGCGGATCATGGTGTGGAGATACTTCATGCGGGGCTCCTCAAACTGCGGCCTTCATACGCCTCGAACCGGGCGATGACATCGGCGGGCACCGGGCTCGGCCGACCGCGCGCCTCGGCGACGACGACATGGACTTCCTCGCCGGTGGCGCGCAGGTCCTCGCCGTCTCCGCCGTGGATCTCGAACTGCACGGTCATCGACGTAGTGCCGATGCGGCTGCAACGCACACAGATGGCGATCAGTTCGTCGATCAGGATTGGCGCGCGATATTCGACCACCGCCTTCACCACATGCGCCTCGGGCCCGCCTGCCAGCCCGGGGCCGGAATACAGCCCGGCGGCGCGCCAGTATTCGACGAGGCCGATGTCGAAATATTCGAGATAACGCGGGTTGAACACCACCGCCTGGGCATCGACCTCGGCAAAGCGCACGCGCTTGGGGAAGGAAAAGCGGAAGTCGGAACGGGCCATGTGCTGCCGTCTAACAGGCTTTCAACCGCCCGTCAGCGCCGCCTGTGCGGCCTTGCCGGCGGTGGATTCGGGGTCGACGGCCACGGCTGCGGCCCAGGCGGTGCGCGCCAGTTCGGCGTTGCCCTGCGCCGCGGCGATGTTGCCGGCCTCGAACTGCACCTCGGCGCTGTCCGGCGTCTGTTCGGCGGCCTCCAGGATCGCCGCTTCGGCGGTCTTGAAGTCGCCCATGCGCCGCGCCAGCGTCGCCTTCAGCAGCCAGCCCCATTCGACCCTGGGATCGAGTTTGACCGCGGTTTCGAGATCGGCGACGGCCTCCTTGTCGCGCTTCAGGTCGACCAGCGCCTCGGCGCGATCGACGCGCAGCTGCGCTTCCGCGGCGCCGCCGCCGGCCAACGGGATCGCCGTATCGATATAGACCAGCGCCGCCGCCGGCTGCCCGGCGAGCATCGCCGTCGCCCCGGCCTGGCCCCAGATCGTGCCGGCCTGGCCGTCCGCCGCCTGTTCGGAGGCCCTGGCGGCACGTTCGAAGCTCTTCAGCGCCGCCGGCCAGTCGCGGCGCGCCGCCTCCGCCAGCGCCTGGCAGTGCAGCGCCGGCACCCCGCCATTCTCGATCCGCCAGCCCTGGGCGATGGCGATGGCGCGGCCGGGATCGGCCTTCACCTGCGCCAGGCAGGCGTTGTAGCGGCTGCGGTCGCTGGCCATCGGCGCGGCGATGGCGGGGCCGGCGGCGCACAGCAGCAGGACGGCGATGAACTTCATGGCGTTCCCTCGGCAAGATCCGCGGCGATGCGCAGCAGCAGGGCAAGATCCTGCGGCCGCGACAGGCGGTGATCGCCGTCCTTGACCAGGGTCACCTGAACATCGTCGGAACGCAGCCGCTCCGCGATGTCGAGCGACAGTGCCCATGGCACCGCATCGTCGCACTGGCCATGCAGCAGGCGCACCGGTGCGGTGATGGCGATGGCGCCGCCCATCAACATTTGCGCCGGGGCGTCCTCGATCAGCGCCCGCGAATAGCGATAGCCAGCGGGATCATAGTCGCTCGGCCGGGTGAACCAGCCCCGCGCCGCCATGTCGGCATGGTCGGCGGCGGTGATGGCGAGCCCCCAATCGGTGAAATCCGGCGCCGCGGCGATGCCGACAAGGCCCGCCAGCCGGCCGCCGAGCGCCAGCCCGAGGCGCAGCGCCACCCAGCCGCCCATCGAGCTGCCGACCAGCAGCACCCGGCCGGCAGGGGCAACATGGTCGATGACGGCCCTTGCATCGCCGACCCAGCGGCCGATGCTGCCGTCGAGAAAGTCGCCACCGCTGGCGCCGCAGCCCGAATAGTCGAGCCGCAGCATGGCCCGGCCGTGCGCGGCGGCCCAGTCGGCGATCGCCGCGGCCTTGGACCCCGTCATGTCGGACATGTAGCCGGGCAGGAAAACGACCAGCGGCCCGGTGCCGGAATGGTGGCGATACGCCAGCCGCGCGCCGCCATGATCGAGAAAATCGGGAGCCATGCCCAACGGATAGCGCCGCGGCGCCGCTTGCGCAAAGCGGTTGCGCCACGGCGGCAATTGCCTAAGCTGGCCGGGCGGGGACCTTCAACGCCGGAGACGCGCGATGAACACCATGACGACGTCACCGGGCGCTGCGGCGCCGGTTCGACCGCTCGGCAGCGCCGATCTCGACTGGGCGCTGCGGTCCGGCTGGGACGATTTCAAGGCCAAGCGCGGCGACCTCATCCTGCTGCCCTTCATCTATGCGGCCGTGGGCCTGCTGGCGGCCTGGTTTGCCTTCAACCAGGCGCTGTTCCCGCTGGTCTTCCCGCTGGTCGGCGGCTTTGCGCTGGTCGGCCCGCTCGCCGCGGCAGGGTTCTACGAGCTCGCCCGGCGCCGCGAGAGTGGCGAGGATTCGAGCTGGTGGCACTTCCTCGACCCCATCAAGGGCCCGGCCCGGTTGCCGATGATGGCGCTGACGGGGATGCTGGCGATCCTGTTTCTCGGCTGGATGGGCGCGGCGCATGCGCTGTACGGCGCGACGCTGGGCACGCTGGCGCCGCCGACGCCCGAGGCCTTCGTGCGCGACCTGTTCGGCACCAGCCAGGGCTGGACGATGATCATCGTCGGCAACCTGGTCGGTGCCGTGATCGCCACGCTGACCCTGGCGGTCGCCGCCTTCAGCTTCCCGATGGTCGTCGACCGCCGCGGCGGCGATGCGACTGCTGCGGTGGCGACCTCTGTCGCCGCATTCCGGCGCAATCCCGGCGTGATGATCGGCTGGGGCCTGCGCGTCGCCGGTATCCTGGTACTGGCCGCGCTGCCGTTGTTCGTCGGGTTGATGGTGGCGCTGCCGCTGCTCGGCTATGCGACCTGGCATTTGTATACCCGGGCGGTGGAGCGGTAGGGCTGGGGTTGGGATTGAAACTGTCACCCCGGCGAAGGTCGGGGCCCATAAACCACGATCGTCGGCGCGTAGGTGCTCGTACTGCCAAGCTTGTGGGTTATGGGCCCCGGCCTGCGCCGGGGTGACAGCATTGTTACGTCCGGCAGATCGCCTGCAGCGCCCGCCAGTCGGCATCCTCCAGCGCCGGTGACGCCCACCAGGTCGAGGCCTTGTCATACAGCGCGGCGCGGGCGGCGTTGGCCGGGTGGGTGTCGCCAAACCCGCCGCCATCGACGCCGGCGGCGATCTGGCGCTTGAAGAAGTCGACCACGCTGCCGGTCGACACCTTGGCGGCCTGCAGCAGCGCCACGGCGCCGGTATCGGCCTGCGCCTCCGCCGCGGCATCGCCTTCCTTCAGCACCGTCAGGTCGGCGAGCTTGCCGGCATCGCTGCCCAGCGTGCGGGCGATCACGGCGGGGCCGCTGGCGCGCAGGATCGCCTGGTTGGCGTGCTGCCAGGCGACATGTTCGATCTCGTGGGCGAGCACGGCGGCGACCTCGTCGGGCGATTTCGCCTGGTCGAGCAGCCCGCTGTAGAGGACGACATAGCCGCCCGGCAGCGCCACGGCGTTGACTTCGGGGTTGGCGACGACGCTGACGGTGACCGGTTCGGGCATGCCGCGCGCCGGCAGCAGCCGCGCCGTCAGCCGGGCCAGCGCCGCACTGCCCTCCCCGCCGTCGCAGGGGCGACCCATGGTGGCGAGATAGTCGCGGCCCATCGGCGCGGTGACGCTGTGCGGGATCAGCGGTGCCGCGGCCACGACGATGCGTTCCCGGTTGAGCCAGGCGATACCGGCGGCGAGGCCCAGCAGCGCGAGGATCGCCAGCACCACGCGCTGCGCCACGCGCGAGACGCCCTGTCGCGGCAGGCTGGTCGGCCAGCTGTCGGGTGGAACATCGCTCAGCACCACGCGCCAGTCGGCCTTGTCGGCGCGGCGCAGAACCGTATCGCCGTCGCGGCGGATGCGTTTCAGCGGGATTCCGGTGATGTCATCGGTGCCATGGACGACCAGCCGGTCGCCGTGCGGTGTTACCAGCACATGGCTGGTCTTGCCGCCGCTGTGCAAAACCCCGCGCAGCGGCAAACCCTTTGTCCTGGCCATGCTGCCCCCGCTGCCGCGCCCGCCTTCGATGATGCCATGACGGGCACCGGGGCGGCAAGTCCGGGGGCATCCGGCGCAACTTTCATTGACTTCGCCGCCTGCCTTGTCGCAGGTGGCGGCGCGTCAATCCCGACGCCGACAGGCTGTTTACCCCGATGTCCGACCTCATCAACCTCACGCTTCCCGATGGCTCCGTGCGCTCCGTGGCGACCGGGACCACCGGCGCGGACGTGGCGGCGAGCATCGGGCCCGGGTTGCTGAAGGCGGCGCTGGCGGCGCGGGTCGATGGCGAGCTCGTCGACCTGATGCGGCCGATCACCCATGATGCGAAACTGGCGCTGGTGACGGCGAAGGACGAGGCCGATGCGCTCGAACTCGCCCGCCACGACTATGCGCATGTGCTGGCGGAGGCGGTGCAAAAGCTGTTTCCCGGCACGCAGATCACCTTTGGCCCGTCGACCGACGACGGTTTCTACTATGATTTCGCGCCGTCGCCCGAGCGTGGCCCCTTCACCGAAGAGGACCTGCCGGCGATCGAGGCCGAGATGCGGGCCATCATCGCCCGCAACGAGCCGCTGGTGCGCGAGGTCTGGGACCGTGAAAAGCTGATCGCGCACTTCAACGCGCATGGCGAGACGTTCAAGGCGGAATGGGCCGAAGCGCTGTCGGGCGACGAGCCATTGACGGTCTATCGCGCCGGCAACCAGCAGGATGCCTGGCTCGACATGTGCCGCGGGCCGCACCTGCCGTCGACGGGCAAGCTCGATCCGAGTGCCTTCAAGCTGACGCGGGTGTCGGGCGCCTATTGGCGCGGCGACCAGAACAACGCGATGCTGAGCCGGATCTACGGCACCGGCTGGCTGAACAGGAAGCAGCTCGACGCGCATCTGTTGCGGCTGGAGGAGGCCGCCAAGCGCGACCACCGCAAGCTGGGCCGCGAAATGGACCTGTTCCACCTGCAGGAGGAGGCGCACGGCAGCGTCTTCTGGCACCCGCGCGGCTTCGTCATCTATCGCGCGCTGGAGGCCTATATGCGTCGGCGGCTCGATGCTGCGGGCTACAGGGAAGTGAAAACTCCGCAGATCATGGACGCCCGGCAGTGGGAACAATCGGGCCATTGGGGCAAATATCGCGAGAACATGTTCGTCATTCCCGACGAAGTGCCCAACACCGAGGATGACGGCCCGGTGGTTTCGGACCAGGCGCAGTGGATGGCGCTGAAGCCGATGAACTGCCCGGCGCATGTGCTGATCTTCCGCCAGGGCATCAAGTCGTATCGCGACCTGCCGCTGCGGCTGGCCGAGATGGGCTGCTGCCACCGGAACGAGCCGCATGGCGCGCTGCACGGGTTGATGCGGGTGCGCCAATTCACCCAGGACGATGCCCATATCTTCTGCCGGGAAGACCAGATCGTCGGCGAAATCGCGCGCTTCTGCGACCTTCTCGACGTGGTCTACAAGGACCTGGGCTTCACCGACTATGCCATCAAGCTGGCGTTGCGGCCCGACAAGCGCTTCGGCACGGATGAAATGTGGGACTGGTCGGAACAGTCGATGCGCGATGCCGTCAAGGCGACGGGCCGCGACAACGCCGACTGGGGCTGGGAAGAACTGCCCGGCGAGGGGGCTTTCTATGCGCCCAAGCTCGAATTCCACCTGACCGATGCCATCGGCCGGACGTGGCAGGTGGGCACGATCCAGACCGATACGGTGCTGCCGGAGCGGCTCGACGCCAGTTATGTCGCCGAGGACGGTGCGCGCCACCGGCCGGTGATGCTGCACCGGGCCATCCTCGGCAGCTATGAACGTTTCATCGGGATATTGATCGAGCATTATGCCGGGCGCTTCCCGACCTGGCTGGCGCCGGTGCAGGCGGTGGTGGCGACGATCGTTTCCGACGCCGACGACTATGCCCAGCACGTCACCGAGGCGTTGCAGAAGGCCGGCATCCGCAGCGAAACCGATCTTCGCAACGAAAAGATCAACCTGAAGGTGCGCGAGCATTCGCTGCAAAAGGCCTCGTACATGGTCGTCGTCGGGCGGCGGGAGGCGGAGGAAGGCACCGTCGCGCTGCGCAATCTCGCCGGCGGCGAGCAGCGGGTGATGCCGCTCGCCGAGGCGGTGGCGCTGCTGCAGGCGGAGGCGACCCCGCCGGACCTGCGTACCGCCTGAGGCGGGTCGCCGTTTCGGGCGTTGTCAGGGCGGAAAGGTACGCAAATGGCAACGACCCGGGACAGGCTGGAAGCCGAAATGCGCGCGGCTGCCGCCGCCGGCGCTTTTGAACGCGCGGCTAAATTGCGCGATGAGCTGCGCGCGCTCGACTATGACCCGTCGGAAATCCATGCCCAGGTGCCCGGCGCGATGGGGATCGGTACCCAGCACCCCCGGCCCGAGCGGCCGGCGGGGTGGCAGAAACCGCGCAAGCCCGACCCGATGACGCGGGGAAAGAAGCGCTAGACCCCTCGCAACAGCGTGAATTTAGACGTCATGCTGGCGCACGCCATCAACTCGCACGCCATCAACTCGCACGCCATCATGGCGGCGGAAAGTGCCGGGGATCGACTGAAAGCCGACGAAAAACGTGCGTTACGGCTTGAGTGAGCGTTCAAGGAAATCTGCCGTTGCAGCGCCCACTTTCACCCAGTTCCTGTGCTGCAGAAAGTCGTGGATCTCGTCGGGAATGATCAGTTCCTCATAGGCTACGTCGCCCTTTTCATCGAGGCGGCGCACCAGATCGATGGTCTGGCCGACCCGGACGTTGCGATCATCGTCGCCGTGGATGAACAGCACCGGCGATTTCCAGGTCGCGACATCGGCGACCGGCGACGATTTGAACGCGGTTTCCAGCGCCAGCGCGCGGTCGCCCTGTTCGAAACGCGTCGGCGCCGGCAGGAATTCGCCCAGGTAGGCCGACCAATCGTGGACGCCATGGATGTCGACGCCCGCCTTGAACAGGTTCGAATCGCGCGCCAGCGCCAGCGCCGTCAGCAGGCCGCCGTATGATCCGCCCCAGATGCCGATGCGCGCCGGGTCGACATTGTCCTGCCGCTGCAGGAATTTCGCGCCGGCGACGACGTCCTTGTATTCCGAGCTGCCCGTCGCGCCACCCTTGTCGGGGTGCTGGAAGTCCCAGCCATAGCCGATGCCGAGCCGGTAATTGACCGAAAGCACGGCAAAACCCCGTGAGGCGAGATACTGGTTCATCGCATAATTGTTGGCGTAATAGCGCATGTACGAGAAACCGAGCAGCATCTGGCGCGGCGGGCCGCCATGAACGTAGATGAGGCCGGGCTTTTTCGCCGTGCCGCCGGCATCGAACAACTGGCCATGCACCACGACTCCATCGGCGGCGGTGAAGGTGACCTTCCGCGGCACGACGAAATCGGCCCCGGCAAAGCCCGCCGGCACCGCCTGCCCGGCCAGCACGCGCGACGTTCCGGCCATGGTGACGCCGACCTGCGGCGGCAGTTTCGCCGTGGCGCCGATCCACGCCACCCCATCGGCGAGGCCGACGGGGGTCCATTCGAGGCTCTCCCCGGCGGTCAGCGGTTGCGGTGGACCGCCGGTGACGGGCACGCGGAAGACATGGCGGCGGGCGTCGTCGTCGGCCGTCGTGCCGGCGTTCGCCGAATAGATCAGCGCCTTGCCATCCGGACTGAGCGCGATGTGCTCCACCATGAAGGCGCCGGGGGTCAGCGGCGTCGCCGCGCCGCCCGCTGCCGGCACCGAATACAGGTTCTGCCAGTTGGTTTCGACCGACAGGAAGGCCAGGCGATCGTCCGCCGCCCAGTGCAGGTTCGCCCCGCCGGTGACATCGGGATAGCTGCCGTGGAGGGTCTTGCTGCTCGCCCAGACCTGCCGGCCCGCGCCGGTGGCGACATCGGCGGTCCAGATCGCCCAGGGTGCCGGTGTCTCGCGCAGCAGCGATTCGGGGGCACCGCCGCGGCCCGGCCGGCGGGTGAAGGCCAGCCGGGTGCCGTCGGGCGACCACACCGGGTCGCTGTCCAGCCCCGTCGACGGGGCCAGCCAGGCCAGCGGCGCGTCGGCGCCGGCATGGATGCCGATGAAGCTGTGGTCGCCGCGGTTCGATACAAAGGCCAGCTTGCTGCCGTCGGGCGACCATCTGAGGCGACCGTTCTTGCCGCGATCGAAGAACAGGCGGCGGACATCATTGGCGTCGCCGGTCACCTTCAGCCGCGCCGTCCAGACCTGGCCGTCGCGCAGGAAGGCGAGTTCGCCGCGCGCCGACAGCGCCGGGGCGTCGCCTTCGGTGATCTTTGCGGCCCTGGAGCCGGGTGCGAGGCCGGCGCGCCACAGCGTTACCTTGGGCTCGGAGAGGGGCGAGCCGGGGTTGGGCTGCAGGTTGCCCGCCGCCGGCCAGTTCGAATCATGGTCGCCGCCGCGCACGAACACCAGCGTGTTGCCATCGGGGGACAGCACCAGCTGGGTCAGTTCCTGGCCGTCGTCCTGGGTGAACTGCGTCACCTGGCGGGGGTTGAAGCCCGGCGCATCGGCGACCCAAATATTGCGCACGCCGGCGTCGATGCGCACCCAGGCGATACGCTTGCCGGCGCGGTCGCGGACGAGATCGCTGGCAAAGGGAAAGGCCATGGCCTGCGGCAGGGTGAAATCGGCGGCGAAGGCCGGGGTGACCCCGACGAGCGTCAGCACCAGCACCCAGAGCATCGCAAGTCGTTGCATCGTCGTCACCCCTTGTTGCATGACGATGGGCCGGCGATGCGCCGAAACGCAACCTGCCAATTGCGGGGTTGCTGTGCCTCTTTTGCGTCAGGGCCGTGATTTTCGACCGCAATTGCGGGCCTGTCCCTTTCGGATGACGGCAATCGGGGTTACATAGCGGCGATACACGACAGGAGAAGCTGCCATACCACCGCCCCCACGCCGCATGATGAACGCCCCCGCGCCGATGAACGGCCCGCGTTATGACGAATTCATCACCGTTCCCAAGGTCCGCGTCATCGACCAGGATGGGGAAAATCTGGGTGTCCTGTACACCAAGGAAGCCATCGCCACCGCGCACGAAGTCGGGCTGAACCTCGTCGAGGTGTCCCCCGGTGCCGATCCGCCGGTCTGCAAGATCCTCGATGTCGGCAAGTTCAAGTACGAGGCGCAGAAAAAGGCCGCCGCCGCGCGCAAGAACCAGAAGACGCAGGAGATCAAGGAGATCAAGATGCGTCCGAACATCGACGACCATGATTACGAGACCAAGATGAAGGCGGTCCATCGCTTCATCGAGGAAGGCGACAAGGTGAAGCTGACCCTGCGCTTCCGCGGTCGCGAGCTGTCGCATGGTGAGCTCGGGCTGGCGTTGCTGGAAAGGGTGCGCGACGATTCGGCGGAATATGCCAAGGTCGAGCAGACGCCGAAGATGGAAGGCCGGCAGATGCTGATGGTCATAGCGCCGCGATAAGCCGCAGCGCGGCGCGCAGCAGGACACGAAATTGCACAGCGATTTCTGGCCTGCGGCGCGACTCGCGCCTGACCCGGCCAGCGGGGCGGCCGGCATTGCCGGCCGAACCCGTCTGACGCCAGCGCGGGCTTTGCCCGCGCCCTTCCCGAAAAAGCCCCACCCCGGCCGCTTCCTCAGCCCCGATAGCCGGCAATCGCAGCACGGTGAATTCTGGCGTTCGCCAGCGTGACGGGCACGCTGCCGGTCTAGGGCTTCGCACCGATTGGCGCGTCGCTGTCGATCCCGCCGCCGCCCATTCCACCACCCATTCCACCACCCATGCCACCACCGCCGCCACCGCCACCCCCACGCCCGCCGCCGCCGCCGCGCTCACCGCCCGCGCCGCCACGACCACCGCCCGCCGCCGGTCGCGCCGGGCCCTGCGCCGGGACCGCGTCACTGATCGCCCCCAGGTCGAGCGCCTCCCGCACGAAATCGCGCAGCGACACCACCAGTTCGGCGACATGCACCGGCCGCCCGGCGACCAGTTCCGCCGCCGCGGCGCTCGCCAGCCGCACCTGTTCGTCGGTGCCGAGCAGGATGATGTCCGACAGCGCCGCCTCCACCGCGTCGCGGATGCGCCGGGCCCGGTCGGAGCCGGCGACGGCGGTTTCCGACAGGTCGAGCGCGGCCGTGCCCTCCGCGGATGCCCGGCGGCGCAGCTCGCCCAGATGCGTCGGATCGACGGTAAGATTGCCGGTGAACGAGCCGCCGAGCACCTTGTAGGCGGCGATCAGCACCTTCAGCCGCTCGTTGATCTGGCGGTTCTGGCGTTCCCGCCGCTGCTGGATGGTGAACATCGCCACCAGCCGGATACCGACGCCGATCAGCGCGAACAGCGCCAGGCCGACGATGCTGGTCAGGATCGCCTGCCAGCTGCTCAGATCGATGCCGCGCAGCGCCCGTCTCCCTGCCGATTGCGGTGCCACCCTTCCACGCGGCAGCGCCGGCGGGCAAGCACTTGCGGCCATCTTGCCGCTTTGCGCGACACCGCGGCTGGCTTATAGCCGGGCCAGCATGCATCGCTTTGCCAATCCCGCCCGCTTTTTGCGCATTGCCCGCTGGGCCTTGCCGCTGACCCTGGTGCCGGGGCTTATCCTGGCGGTCATGGGCCTTTACATCGGCCTGTTCGCCAGCCCACCCGATTACCAGCAGGGCGAGAGCGTGCGCATCATGTACGTCCATGTGCCGGCCGCCTGGCTCGGCTCCGCCGGCTATTTCGGCCTGGCGATCGCGTCGGCCACCGCGCTGATCTGGCGGCACCCGCTGGCGACGATCGCGGCGCGGGCCATCGCGCCGGCCGGCGCGGCCTTTACCGCCATCTGCCTGATGTCGGGGTCGCTGTGGGGCAAGCCGACCTGGGGCACCTATTGGGTCTGGGATGCGCGGCTGACGTCGCAACTGGTGCTGCTGTTCCTCTATCTCGGCTACCTGGCGCTGTCGGCGTCCGAGGCGGAGCGCGGCGGGGAGCGCCGGGGCGCCGCCATCCTGGCGCTGGTCGGCGCCATCAACCTGCCGATCATCAAATATTCGGTCGAATGGTGGAACACGCTGCACCAGGGCTCGAGCATCAACGTGCTCGCCGGCAAATCGGCGATGGCGCCGGAGATATTGACCCCGCTGCTGGTGTCGACGGCCGGTTTCACCCTGTTGTTCGCCGCCATCGTGCTGATGCGAATGCGGGCGCTGATCGCCGAGCAACGGGTCGAGGCGCGGTCGCGGCGCATGGCGGAGGCGATTGCATGATGAGTCGGCCCGACCTCTGGGCGTCCTACATCTGGCCGTCCTATATCCTGACCGTCGGCGGCATGATCGCGCTGCTGGTCTGGAGCTGGACGTCGATGCGCGCCGCCGAAAAGCGTGCGGAGGATTTGAAGCGCAAATGAAGCTGAAGGCAAAGACCCAGCGGCTGTACCTGGTGCTGGGCGCGCTGGTGGCACTGGGTGGCGCCGGTGCTCTGGCGTTTTCGACGCTCGGCGACAAGGCGACCTATTTTTATGCCCCCTCGGACCTGGCCGGCAAGGCGGCGCCGGTCGAGGCGATCCGGCTGGGCGGCATGGTCGAAAAGGGTTCGCTGGTGAAGACCGGCGAGACGGTGCGCTTTGTCGTCACCGACAATGTCGAGACCCGGCAGGTGACCTATACCGGCATCCTGCCCGACCTGTTTCGCGAGGGGCAGGGCGTGATCGCTGAAGGCCATATCGATCCCGCGTCGGGGGTGTTCACCGCCGAAACCGTGCTGGCCAAGCACGACGAGAAGTACATGCCGCCGGAGGTGGCCGGGGCGATGCGGAAGGTCGAGGGCAAGGTTTCCTGACGCCGTCGCGGCTTCAGGCGGCGATTTCCTTCAGCACCGCATCGACGAATGGCTGCCCGGCCGGCGTCAGGCGCAGGCCCAGGGCGTCGTGCTCCAGCAAGCCCTGCGCTGCGATGCGCGCGACCCGATCGGGGCGCAGCACGGCGGCGAGGTCGAGGCCGGTGCGTGCCCGGAAGTTCGCCGCGTCGATGCCGGCGCCGAGCCGCAGCCCCATCACCAGCGCCTCGGTGGCGCGGTCGGCGGGCGCCAGCAGGACTTCGCTGGCCATGCCATGGCCCTGGGCGGTGACGGCGGCGAGCCAGGCTTCCGGCTTTTTCAGGCGCTCGGTGGCCACCCCCATGCGCCGGCCATGGGCGCCGGGGCCGATGCCGGCGTAATCGCCATAGGTCCAGTAGACGATGTTGTGACGGCTCTCGCTGCCGGGGCGGGCGTGGTTGGAGACCTCATAGGCCGGAATGCCGGCGGCCGCGGTCAGCGCCCGGGTCATCTCGAACAGGTCGGCGGAGGTATCGGTGTCGGGCAGCACCAGCTGGCCCTTGGCCTGGAGCGCGGCGAAGCGGGTGCCGGCCTCGATGGTCAGCTGGTAGAGCGACAGATGATCGGTGCCGAAGGCGAGCGCGCGGGTCAATTCGGCGTGCCAGCTTTCGGTGGTCATGCCGGGACGGTCGTAGATCAGGTCGAAGCTGACGCGGCCGAAATGCCGCTGCGCGACGTCGAGGGCCGCCAGCCCCTGTGCCAGGTCGTGCGGGCGGCCCAGCGCCTTCAGGTCGGCATCGTCGAGCGCCTGCAGGCCGAGGCTGAGCCGGTTGACACCGGCGGCGGCGAAGCCGGCAAAGCGGGCGGCCTCGACCGATGACGGATTGGCCTCCAGCGTGATCTCGATGGCGTCGGTCGCCGGCCAGTGGGTCGTCGCCGCATCGATGATCGCGGCGACGGTGGCGGGCGGCATCAGCGACGGGGTGCCGCCGCCGAAGAAGATGCTGGCGAGGCGGCGGCCGGGCAAACGCTGTGCCTCATGCGCCAGGTCGGCGAGCAGCGCGGCGCACCAGGCGGCGTCGTCGACGGTGGCGCGGACATGGCTGTTGAAGTCGCAATAGGGGCATTTGGTGACGCAGAACGGCCAGTGGACGTAGAGCGCGATCGGCGCCGTCATTGCCAGGGCGGCAGCAGCGGCATCAGCAGGCGGAAGGCCCGCGCCCGGTGGTTGTCGGCTTCCTTTTCGGCGCGGCTGATCTCGCCGTAGCTGCGTTCCTTGCCGTCCATGACGAACATCGGGTCATAGCCGAAGCCGTTGCTGCCGCGCGGCGGCCAGGTCAGCGTGCCGTCGACGCGGCCTTCGACGCTTTCGGTGTGGCCGTCGGGCCAGGCGAGGCTGAGCGCGCAAATGAAGTGCGCGGTGCGCGGGCCCTCCAGGTCAAGCGCGTCGCGGACCCGCTTCATGGCGACCATGAAATCCTTGTCCCGCCCGGCCCAGCGCGCCGAATAGATGCCGGGGGCGCCGCCGAGCGCATCGACGCACAGCCCCGAATCATCGGCGATCGCCGGGAGGCCCGAGGCCCTGGCCGCCGCCAGGGCCTTGAGTTCGGCATTGGCGACGAAGGTCGTGCCGGTCTCTTCGGGCTCGGGCAGGCCAAGGTCGCCGGCGGAGACAACCTGCAGGCCGTGCGGCCCGAGCAGTTCGGCCAGCTCGACGACCTTGCCGGGATTGTGCGTCGCAAGCACCAGGCGTCCGGGTTCGAGCTGGCGCGGGCTCACCGGCCGACCGCCTTCAGCTGGGCGGCGAAGACCTCGTTGCAGCCGATGCGGGCGAGACGGAGCAGGCGGAGCATGGTTTCCTCGTCGAAGGGCGCCCCCTCGGCGGTGGCCTGGACTTCGACCATGCCGCCGCTGCTGGTCAGCACGAAATTGGCGTCGGTGCCGGCGCCGCTGTCCTCGATATAGTCGAGGTCGAGCACCGGCTGGCCGTCATGGACGCCGCAGCTGATCGCCGCGACCTGTGTCGCCAGCGGGTCGGCCATGCCGGGGTTGGCCGCCATGATGCCGTCGACGGCGAGGCGCAGCGCCACCCAGGCGCCGGAGATGCTGGCGGTGCGGGTGCCGCCATCAGCTTGGATGACGTCGCAATCGAGGGTGATCTGGCGTTCGCCGAGCGCCTTCATGTCGGTGACGGCGCGCAGGCTGCGCCCGATCAGGCGCTGGATTTCCTGGGTGCGGCCCGACTGCTTGCCTTTGGCGGCCTCGCGGCTGCCGCGGGTGTGGGTGGCGCGGGGCAGCATGCCGTATTCGGCCGTCACCCAGCCCGAGCCCTTGCCGCGCAGCCACGGCGGCAGGCGTTCCTCGACGCTGGCGGTGACGAGGACATGGGTGTCACCGAACTTGACCAGGCACGAGCCTTCGGCATGCGCCGAAAAGCCGGGGATCATCTCGATGGTGCGCATCTGGTCGGGGGCGCGGCCGGAAGGGCGCATGGGCAGGTCCTTTGAATGTGTGGGGAGGGGGTAGCGGTCCGACCGTGCAAAGGGAACCCCTCTCCCGCCTGCCGGACAGGGGTAGGCATTTTCGGTACACGGCCCTACATTCCCGCCATGCAATCTCCAACCGTGGCCGAGCTGAACGACCGCGCTCGCGAGGTCTTCCGCCAGATCGTCGATTCCTACCTGACGACCGGAGCGCCCGTGGGCTCGCGGACGCTGTCGAAGCTGGGCGCGCTCGGCCTGTCGCCGGCGTCGATCCGCAACACCATGCAGGACCTGGAGGAACTCGGCCTGCTGGCCGCGCCGCACACCTCCGCCGGGCGGCTGCCGACCCAGCTCGGGCTGCGCATGTTCGTCGACGGCATGATGCAGGCCAGCGAGCCGTCGGAGGTGGAGCGCGCCGCGATCGAGGGAGGGCTGACCGGCGGCGCCATCGAGGATGCGCTGGCGCGGACGACGGCGGTGCTGTCGGGCCTGTCGCAATGCGCCGGGCTGGTGCTGGTCGCCAAGACCGAGATGGTGATTCGCCAGATCAATTTCGTGCCGCTGGCGCCGGGCCGGGCGATGGCGATCCTGGTCGGCGTCGACGGTAGCGTCGAGAACCGGCTGGTGACGCTGCCCGATGGCGTGCCGCCGACGGCGCTGGAGGCGGCGGCCAATTACATCAATGCGCGGCTGGCCGGGCTGACGCTGGCCGAGGCCACCGACCGGCTGAATGCCGAGGTCGCCGCCGATCGCGCCGCGCTCGACATGATGACGGCGAGCGCGGTGGCGACGGGGCTGGCGGCCTGGTCGTCGGACGGCGCGGCGCGGCCGGTGCTGATCGTCCGCGGCCAGGCCAACCTTGTCGAATCGAGCGTCGATCTGGAGCGCGTACGCCATTTGCTCGACGATCTCGAGGACAAGGAGGAACTGGTCCGCCTGCTCGAACTGGCACGCGGGGCGGAGGCGACCAAGATCTTCATCGGCGCCGAATCGCAATTGTTCTCGCTTTCGGGCTCCAGCGTCATCGCCGCCCCCTATCGCGGCCCGGGCGGGCGCGTTGTCGGCGTGGTGGGGGTTATCGGCCCGACGCGGTTGAACTATGCGCGTGTCATACCCATGGTGGATTACACCGCACGAACCCTCAGCAGGCTGGTAGCATGAACGATGTGAATGACGCTCCCGAACAGGAGCAGGACGAGACGCAGGCCCCAGAAACCGAGGTCAAGATCGAGGTCAACTACGCCGAGGAGCTTCTCGCCCGCGACAAGGAAATCGCCGATCTGAAGGACCGCCTGCTGCGCCAGGCCGCCGAGACCGAGAATACCCGGCGCCGGCTGGAGCGCGACAAGGCCGATACCGCGGCCTATGCGATGACCGGCTTTGCCCGCGATCTGCTGGCGGTGGCCGACAATCTGCGCCGTGCCGTCGCGGCCTTGCCGGCCGCCGGCGAGTCCGGGGCTGTCGACCAGGTCCGCGCCGGCATCGAGGCGACCGAGCGCGAGTTGCAGGCGATCTTTGGCCGCCACGGCATCAGCAAGGTGGAGACCGCCGGCCAGAAGCTTGACCCCAATCGCCATCAGGCGATGATCGAGGTCGAGCACGAGAGGCACGAGCCCGGTGCCATCGTCGACGAACTCCAGGCCGGCTACATCATCAAGGACCGGCTGCTGCGCCCGGCGCTGGTCAGCGTCGCCAAGGCCAAAGGCTGAACCCGCAACGGGGGGGACATCTCATGATTATCGTGATCGCGCGCGCCGAATTCGATCCGGCGCGGCTCGATGAACTCCAGCCCGCGCTCGACGCCATGATGAAGTCGACGTGGGAGGAATCGGGCTGCCTCGGCTATTCGATGGCAATCGAAAGTCGCGAGGACGGCATTTGCTCGATCGTCGAGCGCTGGGAGAATGAGGCGGCGCTCCGCGAGCATTTCAACCAGCCGCACATGGCGGCGTTCAACGCGGCCGTGAAGGGCGCCGTCAGGTCGATCGATGCCCGCATCTATGATGCGAGCAACGAGCGGCCGTTGATGATCTAGGCTGCGATCTAGTCTGACACGACCATCGGAATCGGCGGCGGCGTGACGATGGGCTGGCGGACCACCGGTGCCGGCGGCGTCGGCTTCTGCATGTAGCGGTTGATCGCCCAGGCGCCGACGGCCATGCCGGCCATGCCGAGCGGCCCCAGACGGCGCGCCACCATCGGCAGTGCAAAGCCGATCACGGCACCCGCCGGCCCCGCCGAGGCACCGGCAAAGGTCCGGGCCAGTGCCTGTCCGGCCAATGTCGTTACCAAGCGTCCGACGACTGCCATATCCTGTCTCCATCCTGTCGTTACCGACGTTAAATGGAATGGCCGGTGCAAGGTTCCAATCGTCGCCGTCGCAATCCGTCGCGAGCCGTGCCAGATTGGCCGGCGCGGTAGCGGCGGGGAACGTGATGGGCGGCACGATTGCACAGGGGCGCGGCGGCCTCCTCGACCGGTTGCTGCCCAACCGGCTGCTCGCCATCGCCAGCCTGATGCTGCTGGCCGCCGCGGTCATCGCGGTGCTGCGCGGACAGGCGCAATGGGATCGGGTGCCACCGCTGGTCTGGGTCCACCTGGCGACGATCCTTGCCGCGACGGCGCTGACGCCCATGATGCTGCTGCGCCGCAAGGGCACGATGTCGCACCGCACGCTCGGCTATGTCTGGGTCGGCGCGATGCTGCTGACGGCGGTGACCAGCCTGTTCTTCAATACCGGCGGGCGCCCGGGCAATATGGGGGTGTTCACCGGCGATTTCTCCTTCATCCACATATTGTCGGTGTGGGTGCTGCTGCAGGTGCCGCTGATCGCGGTCCGCGCCCGCCGGCACGAGGTGATGCGCCATGAAGCCAGCGTGCGCGGCATGGTCATCGGCGCGCTGCTGATCGCCGGGTTCTTCACCTTTCCGTTCCAGCGTATGCTCGGCAGCTGGCTGTTCGGTTGAGCAAGCGGGACCGGGACCTTATCTTGGGCCCCATGCCGCTTCGCAATGCCATCGCCGCGCAAGTCCATGACATGGTGGGGTCGCGCGCCGGCGATGGCATGGCGCGCGGGCCGGGCGATGCGGGGCTGCTGCCGTACAAGGGCGCGGCGTGGCGCATCCACAGCGATTTCGCGGCGATGATGATCGGCGGCGGCACCGCGCTGCTGATGCAGATGCTGCATCCGGCGGCGGCGGCCGGGGTGTGGGACCACAGCAATTTCCGTGCAGACATGACCGGCCGCCTGCGCCGCACCGCGCAGTTCGTGCGAGCGACGACGTTCGGTACCACCGAACAGGCCGATACGATCATCGACAGGGTGCGGCGCATCCATGATCGCGTCACCGGCGTGCTGCCCGACGGCGCGCCCTATCACGCCAATGACCCGGCAACGCTGACCTGGGTGCATGTCGCCGGCGCCGATGCCTTCGTGCGCGCCTATGTCCGCTATTGCGATCCCTGGGCATCGGGGGCGATGCAGGACCGCTATTTCGCCGAGACGGCCATCGTCGCGCGGCGGCTGGGGGCAACGGAGGTGCCCGAAAGCCGCGGCGCAGTGGCGCGTTACCTGCAGGGTGTGCGCCCGCAACTGCGCGCCGATGATCGCAGCCGCGCCATCGCCGATGTGCTGCTGGCGGCGCCGCCACCGGTCGCCGGCGCGGCACCGGCAATGCAACTCGTCATGGCTGCCGGCATCGACCTGATGCCGCCCTGGGCGCGGGCGCTGCACGGCCTCGACGCGCCGGCGTGGCGGCGGCCGGCGGTACGGGCGGGGGCGAAGGGCGTCGCGTCGCTGCTGCGCTGGTCGCTCGCCGCCTGAGGAATCCTGATCCGCCTGCGACACCGCGGCGATTGCATGCCGGCGGCACAGAACATAGTGTGAACGCATGGCGCATCTCGACACCCGCGAAAAGCTGGCGATCCTTGCGGATGCGGCGAAATACGATGCGTCCTGCGCATCGTCCGGCACGTCGAAGCGCTCGTCGGTGGGCAGCAAGGGCATCGGCAGCACTGAAGGCATGGGCATCTGCCACAGCTATGCCCCCGATGGCCGCTGCATCTCGCTGCTGAAGATCCTGCTGACCAACAGCTGCATCTTCGATTGCCATTACTGCATCAACCGGCGCTCGTCGAACGTGCGGCGGGCGCGCTTCACCGTCGACGAGGTGGTGAAGCTGACGCTGGCCTTTTACCGGCGCAATTACATCGAGGGGCTGTTCCTGTCGTCGGGCATCATCGGCACATCGGACTATACGATGGACCAGCTGGTGCGGGTGGCGAAAACGCTGCGCGAGGAGCATGATTTCCGCGGCTATATCCATCTGAAGACCATCCCCGACGCCGATCCGGAGCTGCTCGAACAGGCAGGGCTTTATGCCGATCGGCTGTCGATCAATATCGAGCTGCCGACGGAATCGGGCCTGGCGAAGCTGGCGCCCGAAAAGAACGGCATCCGCATCCGGGGCGCGATGACCGGGCTGAAGACCGCCATCGACGACAACAAGGATGCGCGGAAGCATTATCGTTCGGCGCCGAAGTTCGCGCCGGCCGGTCAGTCGACCCAGATGATCGTCGGCGCCGACGGGGCCGACGACAGCGCCATCATGGGCACGGCGCAGTCGCTCTATGGCCGGTTCCAGATGCGCCGCGTCTATTACAGTGCCTTTTCGCCGATCCCCGATGCCAGCGCTGTGCTGCCGCTGGTGTCGCCGCCGCTGATCCGCGAGCACCGGCTGTACCAGGCCGACTGGCTGATGCGGTTTTACGGTTTCGGCGTCGGTGAGGTGCAGGATGCGACCGACGCCGGCAATTTGCCGCTCGATATCGACCCCAAGACGGCCTGGGCATTGAAGAACCGGGGCCAGTTTCCGGTCGATATTAACCGCGCGCCGCGCGAGATGCTGCTGCGCGTGCCGGGGCTGGGGGTGAAGACGGTCAACGCCATATTGCGGGTGCGGCGGCAGCGGGCGCTGCGGCTCGACGATGTCGGGCGGCTGACGCGTGGCATCGAGAAGTTGCGGCCCTGGCTGATCGCTGCCGACTGGCGCCCGGTGGCGCTGGCGGAGCGCGGCGACCTGCGCGCGACGTTGGTCAAGCCGGCGCGGGCGCAGCTCGAACTGTTCGGGTGAAACGACCGTCGCCCGGGCGGCGTTGTGGCACGACATGACCAGCATAACCCTGTCCGCCCCCGATGATTTTGAAGGCTTCCGCGGCGCCGCCCGCGCGCTGATCGCCGCCGACACGCCGCCGGCCGCGGTGACCTGGCGCGTCGCGGGTGGCGACGGCGACCTGTTCGGCGGCGATGCCCCGCCCGCCGGCGGCGCCGAACTGCGCGTGCCCAAGGCGTTTCCCGACCTGGCCCGCCGCGTCATCTGCCACAGCGACCCGCAGCGGTTTGCGCTGCTCCACGACATTCTCGTGGCGCTGCAGGCGCGGCCGAAACTGCTCGAGGACAGCGCCGACCCTCGCGTCCGCCGGCTCGACGAGATGGCCAAGGCGGTCGGTCGCGACGTCCACAAGATGCGCGCCTTCGTGCGTTTCCGCGAGGTGCCCGACGACAGCGGCGAACATTATGCCGCCTGGTTCGAGCCCGAACATCATATCGTGCGCTACAACGCCGGCTTTTTCACCCGCCGCTTCACGACGATGCGCTTTTCGATCCTGACGCCGGAGCTGTGCCTGCACTGGGATGGCGAGACGGCGTCGTTCAGCCCCGGCGTGACCAAGGCGGAGGCGCCCGATGGCGACCCGATCGAGGCGACGTGGAAAACCTATTATGCCAGCATCTTCAACCCGGCGCGGCTGAAGATCGATGCGATGACGAGCGAGATGCCGAAGAAATACTGGAAGAACCTGCCGGAGGCCGAATTGATCCCCGACCTGATCGCCGGGGCGGCGAAGCGAACGCGGACCATGCTCGATGATGGCGGCGTGCGGCCGACCGGCAGCCTGGAGGGCCTTCGCGCCGAAGCCAGCGCCTGCCAGCGCTGCGACCTGTGGCGACCGGCGACGCAGGTGGTGTTCGGCGAGGGTCCGGCCGATGCGGCGCTGATGCTGGTCGGCGAACAGCCCGGCGACCAGGAGGATCTGGCCGGCCGGCCGTTCGTCGGGCCGGCGGGGCAGGTGCTCGATGCGGCGCTGGCGGAGGCCGGCATCGACCGCGCCCGGGCCTATGTCTCCAACGCGGTCAAGCATTTCAAGTTCGAGCCGCGCGGCAAGCGCCGCATCCATGCGAAGCCTGATACCGGCGAGATCACCGCCTGTCGCTGGTGGCTCGATGCCGAGCGCGCCGCGCTGAAGCCGCGCATCGTCGTCGCGCTGGGCGCTACCGCGGCGCGCGGGCTGACCGGCAAGGCGGTAACGATTTCCAAGGTGCGCGGTGCACCGATCGCGCAGCCCGACGGATCGGAGCTGTGGATCACCATCCACCCGAGCTATCTGCTGCGCATCGAGGACCCGACCCAGGCGGCGGCCGAACGGGCGCGTTTTGTCGAGGAACTGAAGGCCGTCGCCGCCCGGCTGGGGTGATGCGACCGGCGGCATGCCGCCGGTCGCATCCGATCAGGCGGTCAGCGCCGTTGCTGCGCGGCGGCGCATGGCACCACCAACAAGGCCGAAGCCGGCGATCAGCATCGCCCAGCTGGCGGGCTCCGGAACCGCACCGGCGGTGAAGCCGGTCAGCCCGCCGCCGCCGACGCCGCCGATGAAGGTCCCGGCGCCGGTCGACAGGTTGACGCTGTAGAAGTTGTCGCCGATCGAAAAGAAGGCGTTCCGGGTCTGCCCGGAAATGTCGAAGGCGACGCGATCGCCGACGCTGAACGAAAAGCCCAGGGGGCCGACGCCGACATAGGTGCCGGCATTGGCATTGGTCGACAGCAACAGGCTGTCGGACAGGGCGTCGAGGCCATAGAGCATGGTCGTCGTCGCGCCGGCGCGGTTGTTGGTATAGGCCGATGCCATGATGTCGACGTTCGGGCTGCCATTGAGCGTGATCGACCCGTCGACCAGCGTGGCGCCATTGGCCGGATTGATGCGCAGGTTCTGGTTGGTGTCGCTGATCAGCCGCAGCCGGTCGGGGACGGGATTGAAATCGATGCCGAAGCTGGTGCCGGTCGGCGTCGGTGCGATGACGCCGACGCTGGTCGCCGCATAGGTGCCGCCGGCGGCACGCGTCAGCGTGTACAGGTTGCCGCTGGTGCCGACGCTGTAGAGCACGCCGGTCGCCGGGCGCAGGTCGAGGCCGACGAGCGTGTCGCCAGCTGCGACGCCGGTGATGGTCCGCGTCGAGGTGATGGTCCCGGGCGCCGATGAATCGAAGGTGATGACGCTGCCGCCGGCAAGGCCATAGATACGCTCGGCAAGCGCTTCCGATGCCGGCGCCATGCTGGCGATGGCGAGGCCGGCAAGTCGCAGTACTGCTGATCTCGATTGAAGTTTCGGCATCATCTATGGGTCCCTTTCCGTTGCTGCCCCCGCTGGGCAGCTACGCGGGAGTCACGGCCATAGATGCGTCGTTTATGAAAATTTGTTCATCGAACTGAATCAGCGTTCAAGGCCGCTGCGGCGGCGTCGATCTCCGCCTGCCGCTCTCCCAAGCGGCCGGCCATCGCGGCCTGGACCATGGCCAGGATTTCCGGCCGCGCGGATGCCGGGGTGCCGCCGGGGCCCGCCTCCGGATCATATTCCAGCGCCAGCCGCACCGCGTCGGACACGTCCTGGCCATGCAGCTCGGCGATGACCCGAAAGGCGAAGTCGATGCCGGCGGTGACGCCGCCCGCGGTGATGCGGTCGCGGTCGACGACAGTGCGATCGGGTACCCAGGTTGCGCCGAAGCTGGGAAGGCTATGCCCCCAGGCCCAGTGGCAGCCGGCGCGATAGCCGTCCAGCAATCCGGCGGCGGCGAGGATCAGCGAGCCGGTGCAGACGCTGGTCATCAGCCGTGCAGCCCCGGCCTGCACCCGCAGCCAGTCGAGCGCCGCCGCATCGTGCATGACGGCGGTGCAGCCATAACCGCCGGGCACGCAGACCATGTCGAACTGGCCCGCATCGGCCAGCGTCTGCGTCGGCACCAGCGCCAGCCGGCAGTCGCTCATCACCGGATCGAGGTTGTGCCAGACATAATCGACGCTGGCGCCGGGCATCCGGCTGAGCACCTGCGCCGGCCCGGTCATGTCGAGCTGGGTGACGTTGGGATACAGCAGGAAACCGATGCGAAAGGCCATGCTATGCGGCCATCGGCAGCTGCAGCGCGTCGGCGACAGCCTGGTGGCGGATGCGGCCGCCGGCGACGTTGAGGCCTTCGGCGAGGTGCGGATCCGCCGCCATTGCCGCGGCGGCGCCCATGTCGGCGAGGCGCAGCACGAAGGGCAGCGTCGCGTTGTTCAGCGCAAAGGTCGAGGTGCGGGCGACGGCGCCGGGCATGTTGGCGACGCAGTAATGGATGATGCCGTCGACGACATAGACCGGGTCGGCATGGGTGGTCGCCCGGCTGGTTTCGAAACAGCCGCCCTGGTCGATGGCGATGTCGACGAGGACGCTGCCACGCTTCATCAGCTTCAGCATGTCGCGGCTGACCAGCTTGGGCGCCGCGGCGCCGGGGATCAGCACCGCGCCGATGACGACATGGGCACGGGCAATGGCGGCGGCGATAGCGGCGCGCGACGAGAACGCCGTCTTCACCCGGCCTTCGAAGATTTCGTCGATCTCCGCCAGCCGCGCCGTCGAGATGTCGTAGATGGTGACATCGGCGCGCATGCCGACCGCCATCTGCGCGGCATTGAGGCCGGAGACGCCGCCGCCGAGGATGGCCACGCGGCCCGGCGCGACGCCCGGCACGCCGCCGAGCAGGATGCCGCGGCCTCCCTGTTCTTTTTCGAGATAGTGTGCGCCGACCTGCACCGACATGCGGCCGGCAACTTCCGACATCGGGCGCAGCAGCGGCAGGCCGCCGTGCCGGTCGGTGACGGTTTCATAGGCGATGCAGGTGGCTCCGCTCGCCATCAGCGCTTCGGCCTGGGGCTTGTCGGCGGCGAGGTGGAGGTAGGTGAACAGCGTCTGTTCGGGGCGCAGCCAGGCGCATTCGTGCAGCTGCGGCTCCTTGACCTTGACGATCATCTCGGCGGCGCTGAACACCGACGGTGCGTCCGGGGCGATGGTCGCGCCGGCCGCGATATAGTCGCCATCGGTGAAGTCGATGCCGCCGCCGGCGCCGGTCTCGACGATGACCTGGTGACCGCGCGCCGTCAGCTCCGCCACCGATGGCGGGGTCAGGCCGACCCGATATTCATGAACCTTGATTTCCTTGGGTACGCCGACGCGCATCAAACTTCTCCAAACTCGCGATGGCGCGACCATAGCCGGTCGCCCCGGGATGGAACAGGTGCCCCGCCGGGCCGTTCCGTTGCGGCCGGCGCACATGACCGGCCGACAGGGCCGGGGTCAGCCGTCGCATTGCGGGCCCGTCATGGCTGTGCTACCGCGCCGCCCGCTTCCCTTCGGGACTTTGTGCACAATGTCGAGCGCGACAGCCGCGACGCCTGCGACCACTGCCGACGATCATGGCCATGCCCCGCAGGGCACGGCGCGGCTCGCCGTGGGCGCCATCGGCGTGGTGTTCGGCGACATCGGGACCAGCCCGCTCTATGCGCTGAAGGAAACCTTTACCGGCCATCACAAGCTGGCGGTGGACCAGCTGCACGTCTTCGGCGTGATGAGCCTCGTCTTCTGGACGATGACGCTGATCGTCACGGTGAAATACATCCTCGTCATCCTGCGTGCCGACAATCGCGGCGAAGGCGGGAGTCTTTCCCTGCTGGCGATGATCTCCCGCCTGTCGACGCACAGCGCCAAGCGGACGCGTTACCTGGGCCTGCTCGGGGTGCTGGCGACGGCGCTGTTCATCGGCGACTGCATCATCACCCCGGCGATCTCGGTGCTGTCGGCGGTCGAGGGGCTGACCGTCGTCAGCAGCGGTTTCGAGCGGCTGGTGCTGCCGATCTCGGTCGGCATCCTGATCGGCCTGTTCCTGCTGCAGGCGCGCGGCTCCGCCAAGGTCGGGGCGTTGTTCGCGCCGATCATGCTGGTCTATTTCGTCGTCATCGCCATCATGGGCCTGTTCCAGCTGGTGCAGAACCCGTCGATCCTGCAGGCGGTCAACCCGATCTGGGCGGTGCGCTTCTTTCTCGACAATCCGGGGCTGGGCTTTCTCGCGCTCGGCTCGGTGGTGCTGTCGGTGACGGGGGCGGAAGCGCTCTATGCCGACATGGGGCATTTCGGCAGGAAGCCCATCCAGGTCTCCTGGCTGTATTTCGTCATGCCGGCGTTGCTGCTCAACTATTTCGGCCAGTCGGCGCTGGTGCTGGCTTCGCCTGACAAGATCGCCAACCCGTTCTTCCTGATGGTGCCCGACTGGGCGCGGCTGCCGCTCGTCGGGCTGGCGACGATGGCGACGATCATCGCCAGCCAGGCGGTGATTTCGGGCGCCTTTTCGGTCGTGCAGCAGGCGGTGCAGCTCGGCTTCCTGCCGCGGGTGAAGATCACCCATACCTCGGCATCGGCGGCGGGGCAGATCTACATCCCGCTGGTCAACTGGGGCCTGCTCGGCATGGTCGTGCTGCTGGTGCTCAGCTTCCGGTCGTCGTCGAACCTGGCCTCGGCCTATGGCATAGCCGTCACCGGCAACATGTTCATCACCACCTGCATGATGGCGGTACTGGTGCTGACGGTGTGGAAATGGAATCGCTGGCTGGCCTATGGCTTTGTCGGCGTGTTCCTGGTCATCGATGCCGCCTATCTGGCGTCGAACATGACCAAGATTCCCGATGGCGGCTGGTTCCCGCTGCTCGTCGGCGCGATCACCTTCACCTTCCTGACGACCTGGGCCAAGGGGCGTTCGCTGATGCAGGAACGGCTGCGCGAAAGCGCCATGCCGATGGAGGTGTTCATCAAGTCCGCCGCCGGCGCCGCCACCCGGGTGCCGGGCACCGCGGTATTCATGACGACATCGCCCAAGGGCGTGCCGCCGGCGCTGCTGCATAACCTCAAGCACAACAAGGTGCTGCACGATCGCATCATGATCCTGACCGTGATGATCGAGGAAGTGCCCTATGTGTCGGACGAGGACCGCATCGGCGTCGTCGACCTGGGCAGCAATTTCTATCGGCTGTTCATCCGCTATGGCTTCATGCAGGAAATCGACATTCCGGCGGTGCTGAAGAAGGTCGAGAATTGTGGGCCGAAGCTGAAGATGATGGAAACCAGCTTCTTCCTGTCGCGGCAGACGCTGCTGGCCAGCGACCGGCCCGGCATGGCGCTGTGGCGCGAGCATCTGTTCAGCTGGATGATGCGCAACGCGGAAAGCGCGATGGATTTCTTCAAGCTGCCGACGAACCGGGTGGTGGAGTTGGGAAGCCAGGTCGAGATCTAGTCGCAGCGCGCCGACAGGCGCAAGACCGGACGGCGGGGCGCCGGGCATCAGGCCCGGCGAACGCGTCCGACGTGAGCCGCGGCTTTGCCGCGGCCCTGGCTGATATGGGGTGGAAAGCGGTCCTAGGGCAGCTGGCCACTGGTGCGGATAGGATTCCGCTTCTCAGTGATCTTCTGGCCAAGGTAGCTGCCGCCCCGAAACTGCAAACACTGCGGCATCCGAAAGTCCCCCTTGCGAGCAAAGATGAGACTTTGCATCTGATAAGTTAACTTGGTTGGGTGCGCTTTGACGAGCGCTTTGACATTATTGGCGTTCGCGAAATCGGTCCCCTCCAGCCGGGGCTCTGTTCCCACGTTGGTGTCCCTGCCGGTCGCACATTCGACAATGTAAACATGAGGATACACCTCTGAGCGAGATACGCGCTCAACATCTTCTTTGGTGATTAGGGCGGTGAGTAGCACCCACACTCCTGCACCATCGGGATTGGTTGCTGAGGCATGGGCGTCATTCTGAATTTCTGGCAACGAAGCCACTCGGGCAATGGGATTTTCGGGTTTGATCTCGACTGAACATCCAACGAGCAGCATCGCACAAGTTGCGGCCACGGATGATGGAAAAGCCTTCATCACTCCAATCTAACGCCAATTGCTGTTGACCGCTATTGGGGCGAAAGCGGACGGAACTCCCGAGGCCATCACTACCAAATCCTCCAAAAGTCTCGAAAGTCACTCACTTTGCGGCTCTGGCCGCGCCAAGATATATCTTCGCGTGAAGATTTCCTCTGATGCTCACGATGTCAAAGAGCGAAACGGTCGCGGTTATAACCAAATCGGTGATAAATGTCAAGTCTGCTCGGGGGTTGGTTCTTTTGCCGGCAGCACGGCACTGCAGGACGCACCCACCCCCGACCCCTCCCTTTCAGGGAGGGGGGAAGTAGGGTCAGACCTCGAACAGCGCCGCCGCCCCCATCCCGCCGCCGACGCACATCGTCACGACGACGCGCTTGGCGCCGCGCCGCCGGCCCTCGATCAGCGCATGGCCGGTCAGCCGTGAACCCGACATGCCGAAGGGATGACCGATCGAGATGGCGCCGCCGTCGACGTTGATCCGTTCGGGATCGATGCCGAGTTTGTCGCGGCAATAGAGGACCTGCACCGCGAAGGCCTCGTTCAGTTCCCACAGGTCGATGTCGGCGACTGTCAGCCCATGCCGCGCCAGCAGCTTGGGCACCGCGAACACCGGGCCGATGCCCATTTCCTCCGGGCTGCAGCCGGCGACGGCAAAGCCGCGGAAGACGCCCAGCGGCTCCAGCCCGCGCCGCGCCGCTTCCGCATCCGACATGACGACGCAGACGCTGGCGCCGTCCGACAACTGGCTGGCGTTGCCGGCGGTGATGAATCCGCCCTCGCGCACCGTCTTCAGCGCGGCGAGGCCGGCGAGCTGGGTGTCGGGGCGGTTGCCTTCGTCCTTGACGAGCGTCGCCAGTTCCAGGCTCTCGGTGCCGTCCTTGGCCGTCACCCGCTTTGTCGCGGCGATCGGCACGATTTCGGCATCGAAGCGACCGGCTTCTTGCCCGGCAGCGGTGCGGCGCTGGCTTTCGAGGGAATATTCGTCCTGGGCCTCGCGGCTGACGCCGTATTTGGTCGCCACGTAATCGGCCGTCTCGATCATCGGCCAGTACAGCGCCGGCATGGTCTCGGCGATGCCGTCCGACCGGTAGCGGACGAGGTTCTTGTTGGGCAGCACCAGCGATACCGAATCAAGGCCGCCGGCGACGTAGATGCCGTCCTCGCCGGCGCGCAGCCGCTGGGCGGCAAAGGCGATGGTCTGCAGCCCCGACGCGCATTTGCGGTCGATGGTGGTGCCCGACACGCCGACCGGTAGGCCCGCCGCCAGCGCCGCGACGCGGGCGACATTGTTGCCGGTGGCGCCTTCGGGATGGGCGCTGCCGAGCAGAACGTCCTCGACCTCGGCGCCGTCGACGCCGGCGCGCGACAGCGCTGCGCGGATGACATGTGCCGCCAGCAACGGGCCTTCGGTATCGTTGAGCGCGCCCTTGTAGGCGCGGCCGATCGGCGTGCGTGCGGTGGAAACGATGACGGCTTCGGTCATGTCGGGGCCTTCCAGCTGATTGCCGTCTCGGTAGCCGAGCGCCGGTGCGGCCGCCAGTGGTCTTGCCGCCGGCACGCGGCGCCGCCATGACGGCGCGATGGACCTGCCCCCGCCCGCCGCCGAGATCGTCGTTACCGGCACCGCCCTGCCGACGGCGCCGGGCGCCGCCGCCTATTCGACCGTCACCATCGACCGGGCGCGGGTCGCCGGCACCGCCTCCGGCCGCGTCGAGGATGCGCTGAAGGATGTCGCCGGCCTCGCCGCCTTCCGTCGCAGCGACAGCCGCGCCGCCAACCCGACATCGCAGGGCGTCACGCTGCGCGCGCTCGGCGGCAATGCCGCGTCGCGGGCGCTGGTGCTGCTCGACGGCGTGCCGCTGGCCGATCCGTTCGCCGGCTATATCCCGTGGAGCGCCATCGACCCGGCGACGTTGGCGAGCATCCGGGTGACCCGCGGCGGCGGGGCGGGGGCGTTCGGCGCCGGCGCGGTGGCGGGCACGCTGGAGCTGCAGAGCGGCGGGCCCGATGTGCTGCCGCCGGTGTCGCTGGCGCTGGCCGGTGGCTCGCGCGACAGCTGGGCGGCGAGCGGCAGCGTCACGGCGCGGCTGGGTGGCGGCTTCGTTACCGCCGGCGGCCGCTATGATCGCGGCGACGGCTATGTGCTGCTGCCGGAGGGCCAGGCCGGGCCGGTCGACATTCCGGCGCGCTATCGCAGCTGGGGGGCGTCGCTGCGCGCGGTGATGCCGATGGGCGACGCCAGCGAGGTGCAGGTCGCGGCGCGGGCCTTCGACGATGTGCGTTTTCGCGGGCTGGCGCTGGCCGGCTCGACCAGCCGCGGCGTCGATGCCAGCGTGCGGGTGATCCACCGCGGGCGTTGGGGTGTGGAGGCGCTGGCCTATGTCCAGACGCGGGATTTCGCGGCACAGTTCGCCAGCATCGGGCCGGGCCGGGCCACAGCGACGCCGACGCTCGACCAGTATCGCACCCCGGCGACGGGGATCGGCGGCAAGTTTGCCGTACGGCCGCCGGTCGGCAGCGCGCACAATCTCGAGATCGGCGTCGATGCGCGGCGTGGTGACGGCACCAGCAAGGAACGATTTCGCCTTGTGGCCGGCAGCTTCACCCGGCTGCGCGAGGCCGGCGGCGCGACCTCGACGATCGGCTTTTATGTGGAGGACAGTTGGTCGCTGACCGACACGCTGACGCTGACCGGCGGCGCCCGCGCCGATCGCTGGACCATCGAGGCCGGCCGGCTGCGCGAGATCGACAGCGCCACCGGGGCGATGACGCTCGACCTGCCGGCACCGGGCCGCGACGGCTGGCGCGGCACGGCGCGCGGCGGCGCGGTATGGAAGGTGGCGCCGGTGCTGGCGCTGCGTGCCGCCATCTACACAGGCTTCCGGCTGCCGACGCCGAACGAGCTCTACCGCCCGTTCCGCGTCGGTGCCGATGCGACCGCGGCCAATCCGGCGCTCGACCTGGAGCGCGCGCGGGGTGTCGAGGCCGGGTTCGATTGGCGGCCGCTGCCGGCGGCGCATCTGTCGGTGACCGCCTATGCCAATGAACTGTCGGGGGCGATTTCCAACGTCACGCTGGGGCGTGGGCCGGGCACCTTCCCGCAGGTCGGCTTCGTCGCCGCCGGCGGCGCCTTCCGCCAGCGGCTCAATCTCGATGCGGTGGTGGTGCATGGTATCGAGGCCGACGCCGGTGTCGAGTTCGGCCGCTGGAGCGCGGTCGCGTCCGCCGCCTGGGCCGATCCGCGCGTCCGCGCCTCCGGCCTGTCGGCGGGTCTCGACGGCTTGCGCCCGGCGGTGACGCCGCAGTTCAGCGCCTCGGGCACGCTCGCCTGGACCGGCGATCGGCTGCGCGGCAACGTCACGCTGCGCCATTCCGGCGCGCAATTCGACGACGACCAGAATCTGCGCCGCCTGCCGGCGGTGACGACGGTCGATGCCGGCGCCCGGCTGCGGCTGCTCGGCGGCCTGTCGGTGGAGGCGCGCGCCGAGAACATCGGCGATGCCGAGGTCGTGTCGGGCCTCAGCGCCGACGGCATCATCGATCGCGGCCAGCCGCGCACGCTGTGGCTCGGGCTGCGCTGGGAGGGGTAGCGCGCGTGCAAAATGACTTGACCGCAACCCGCCGCCGCCGGAAGCGTGGCGGCCGATGAACAGCAACCGCCTGACCCGCTATATCCTCGTCGCGCTGGTGACCGGTGTCGCCACCGGCTATGTGATCAACATCTCGGTGAACGCCGAACAGGCCAAGGACGCGGCCTATTATTTCAGCGTGGTCACCGGCGTCTTCCTGCAGCTGATCAAGATGATCATCGCCCCGCTGGTGCTGTCGACGCTCGTGGTCGGTGTCGCGCACATGGGCAGCGGCGGCGCCGTCGGGCGCACCTTCGGGCGCACGCTCGCCTGGTTCATCACCGCCTCGGTGGTATCGCTGTCGCTGGGCATATTGATGGTCAATCTGCTGGCGCCGGGCGTCGGCGTCGGGCTGACCCTGCCGCCCGCCGACGCGGCGACGGGGCTGGCCAAAAAGGCATTCGACCTCAAGGAGTTCATTCTCCACATCTTCCCCAAGTCGATCTTCGAGGCGATGGCCACCAACGAGGTGCTGCAGATCGTCGTCTTCTCGCTGTTCGCCGGCGTCGGGCTGATCGCCATCGGCGACGCCGGCAAGCCGATCACCCGCGGGCTGGAGGCGCTGATGCACCTGATGCTGACGGTGACCGGCTATGTGATGAAGGTGGCGCCGTTCGCGGTGTTCGCCGCCGTTGCCTCGGCGATCGCGGTGGAGGGGCTGGGCATCCTCATCGTCTTCGGGAAGTTCATCGGCGGCTTCTACCTGGCGCTGGCGATCCTGTGGCTGGTCCTGCTCGGCGCCGGTGCCGCGGTCATCGGCCTGCCCAACATCCTGCGACTGGTGCGCGACATCCGCGAGCCGTTCCTGATCACCTTTGCCACCGCATCGTCGGAGGCGGCGTACCCCAAGATGCTGGAGTCGCTGGAACGCTTCGGCATTCCCAACCGCATCGCCAGCTTCGTGCTGCCGCTGGGCTATTCGTTCAATCTCGACGGCTCGATGATGTACTGCGCCTTTGCCAGCATCTTCATCGCCCAGGCCTATGGCATCGACCTGACGCTGGGGCAGGAAATCTTCATGCTCGGGCTGTTGATGATCACATCGAAGGGTATCGCCGGGGTGCCGCGCGCCAGCCTGGTGGTCATCGCGGCGACCTTGCCCTATTTCAACATCCCGGAGGCCGGGCTGCTGCTGATCCTCGCTGTCGACCATTTCCTCGACATGGGCCGCAGCGCCACCAACGTCATCGGCAATGCGGTGGCGACGGCGGTGATCGCGAAATGGGATACCGGCACGGAACCGGTCGAGACCATAGCGCCGGCATGAAAAAGGCGGCGCCCGCCAAGGCACCGCCCCGTTCAACCGATCGGTGCCGCGATCAGAGCGGCGGTACGCGCAGGACCTGGCCCGGATAGATCTTGTCCGGGTCGCTGAGCATCGGCTTGTTGGCCTCGAAGATGCGCGGGTAGAGGCTAGCGTCGCCGTACAGGCGCTTGGCGATGCCCGACAGCGTGTCGCCCTTTTCCACCGGATAGAATACCACCGCATCCTCGTCGGCATGGTCGTCGTCGGTGTTGGCGGCGGCGGGGGTCGCGCCGGCAGCCGGCGTGATCGACGACAGCGGCACGCGCATCTGGTTGTCGACCTTCTGGATGCCGTCGTTGTTGCCGACCGCCATGACGATCTTCGACGCTTCGGCACGGTTGGCGGCGAGGCCGGTCACCGTCGCGACGCCATCGGCCACCGTCACGCCCAGGTTCTGCACGTTCAGGCCCAGCTTGGCGACCTGCGCCTTGATCGCGTCGGGATCGGGGCCGCCGATGCCCAGCTTGTCCTTGATGAAACTGTAGATACCCATAGACGTTCTCCTTCGGCTCGGGCTTAAAACGTGCCGTTACCGTTATCGTTGCGTCGCCTGCAGCGCAATTCAGTTGGCCGGGTTAGTTGACTGGCGCTCGCCGACGATAGCTCAGCGCCTCGGCGATATGCAGCCGCGTCACCTGTTCCGCCCCGGCGAGATCGGCGAGCGTGCGCGCCACGCGCAGCACCCGGTGATAGCCGCGCGCCGACAGCCGCAGCGTGTCGGCGGCCTGGGCGAGGAGCTTGGCGCCGGCGGCGTCGGGCGTCGCCGCGGCTTCCAGCACCTTGCCGTCGGCCTCGGCATTGGTGCGCGCCGCGGCGCCGGCATAGCGCGCGGTCTGGATGGCGCGGGCCGCGGCGACGCGGGCGGCGACGATCGCCGAGGTTTCGGACGGCGGCGGCAGGCTGAGATCGGCGGCGCTGACCGCCGGCACGTCGACATGCAGGTCGATGCGATCGAGCAGCGGCCCCGACAGCCGCGCCTGGTAATCGACGGCGCATCTGGGCGCCCGCGAACAGGCCTGCGCCGCATCGCCGAGATGCCCGCAGCGGCAGGGGTTCATCGCCGCGATCAGCTGCACCCGCGCCGGATAGGACACATGCGCCGCCGCCCGCGCCACCATGACCGTGCCGGTTTCCAGCGGTTGCCGCAGCGAATCGAGGACGCCGCGCTGGAATTCGGGCAGCTCGTCGAGGAACAGCACGCCCAAGTGCGCCAGGCTGACCTCGCCGGGCCGCGCCTTGGCGCCGCCGCCGACCAGCGCCGGCATCGAGGCGCTGTGATGCGGACTGCGGAACGGCCGGGTGCGCACGAGGCGCCCGCCTTCGAGCTCGCCGGCCATCGATGCGACCATCGAGACCTCCAGCGCCTCGGCCGGGGTCAGTTCGGGCAGGATGCCGGGCAGGGCGGCGGCGAGCAGCGACTTGCCCGAGCCAGGCGGGCCGGACATCAGCAGGTATTGCACGTTGCGACCCGTTGAACTGGAGGCGTCCAACATGCAAATTCCGCTTATGCCGTCGGTCTATTCTTACACGCGATTTTCGTCACCTGAGCAGGCGAAAGGCGACAGCTTTAGACGGCAGACCGAGGCCGCGGCGGCGTGGGCAGCCGCACGCGGGATGACTTTAGACGAGCGCCTGGACCTTCGAGATATGGGAGTGTCCGCCTACCGCGGTCTGAACGTTGAGGAAGATCGCGGGCTAGGGGCGTTTCTGTACGCCATTCGGCAGGGGCTAGTAGAGCCCGGATCGGTTCTGCTTGTTGAAAGCCTGGACCGGATTAGCCGCATGGTCCCCCGACGCGCTCAGCGGATCGTCGAGGAGATTATCGAGGCTGGCGTGGACATCGTGACCCTAAGCGACGGCCAGCGGTACACCCTAGAGCGGCTCGATAACGACCCTACCGCCTTCATTATATCCTACATGGTCGCCTTAAGAGCCCATGAGGAAAGCAAGACTAAGGGGCGCCGCGTAGCTGCGGCTTGGGAGCAAAAGCGCAAGCGTGCGGCGGAGGGCGGAGGCGGCCTGTATAGCCGCCGGGCGCCTTCGTGGCTGCAACTTACTCCGGCGGGCTGGGAGCCGGACGGGCCGAAGGCCGCGGCCGTGGCGCGCATTTTCGCGCTCACGCTCGCCGGCATGGGAGAGCACAAGATTGCCGAGACCCTGAACGCCGAGGGCGCTCCGGTATTGGAGCGCGGCGCCCGCTGGCACCGCTCCACGGTGGCCAAGGTGCTCCGCAATCCCGCTGTCATCGGGCAGCTTGTCCCGGGCCGGATCGAATACGTCGACGGCCGCAAGCGCCGCGTTCTAGAGGCTCCCGTGTCGGGCGCCTTCCCGGCTGTCGTGTCGGAGGCCGATTGGCAGGCCGTGCGAGCCATTAAGGACGGCAAGCACGCTGCCCCTAGAGGCCGTGGGGTCGCCCCTGTCGTCGCTAACATGCTCGCCGGGCTGGCGCGCTGTCCAATCTGCGGGGATGCTATGACCCGTGTCTACAAGGGGAGGGCGGCCAAGGCCGGCAAGCCCAAGCTAGTCTGTACACGCGCGAAGGCGGGAGCCGGCTGTCAGTACGTCTCTGTGGACCTAGCGGCGGTTGAGGCCGCGTTGCTCAATGACGGGCCCGAGGCCCTCCAAGACGTTCCAGCGGGCGGCCGCGGGGAGGCCCTGGACGGCCGGCGGGACCGGTTAGCGGCGGAGATAGACGGCACCCGACAGCTTGCCAGCGACCTTGCGGACGCCCTGGTAGCCGCCCCGTCACGGACAGGCGCCAAGAAACTCGCGGACATGGAGGCGGACCTAGACCGTCTTACGGCCGAACTTGCCGCGCTAGACAGGGAGCGCGGCGTTGTCGACGGCGGGCTGATACAGGCCCGCGTGGGGCCGCTGGTGCGGCTGCTGACGGCCGGCAGAGGCGCGGCCGGTCCTGATCGGCCTGCCATCAATGCAGCGCTCCGAGTGCTAATGGAGGCGGCTGTTGTCGACTACCGCGACAGCCGGCTGGTGCTCGCGTGGCGGCAGGGTGGGGAAACGGTCATCCAGTATGCCTATCAGTGGCCGAAGCGGCAGGCCGGGCGGCGAACGGCAGTTGCTGCGGCTGGGTAGCTAAGGCGCGTTAGGACGGCCGTAGAGCGACGATTGAGGGCGTCCGCGGGGTTGATACCTGAGAGGCCCTCTTGACAGCATTCTGAGTCATCCTGACGCGATTTAGGCTGGTTTTGAGCGGCATCGAATCAGCGTTTGCACACGCTCTACCAGATTAAGCCACTGGCTGATTAGGTCGCTGAGCGCCGAATCTCGGCAGAGAGCCCGAGTTATCCACAGCCAAGTTAACTTGATCGAAAAAAGAAAGGGCCCGCTTAATGCGCAGGAAACCTTTTATTTGCAGCGCCTTATCTGACATGCGTCTCCGCAGGATAGAACTAAACCGGGGATAACGTGTGCTTCGGCACTACCGAAGGCGATAACGGGGTTGTATGAAGGGCAATCGGCGATTTCCAAACCGCCGAAGGACCGGAGACGGTAGGCGTCCAGGCCGCGGCCCCCTTCCACAAGGGGCCGACTCAATGCCGTCTCCGGTCCGTAGATTGTACGCTTACCGTGTTACCTGGTGCAACTAGGCGTGTTGCACATCGTGCAACTTTTTTGTGCTGCGATTTTTAGCTGTGTTCTGGCGCACACACATCGGCGCCGTCATTTCCCCACCGTGTGAGCGTTGACAGCAGCCGAAGTGCTGTTTGGACATCGTATGCGGCTAAGCAATTCGCGTGACGTATGCTGTTGGCGGCAATTCGGTCCCCGTATGCTGACGCGTGCAAATCGGCGCGTGTATGCCAAGCGCGCAATTTGGGCGGGGTATGCTGGCGCCAACAATTTAGCCGACGTATGCTAAAGGCGCAATTCGCTCCCCGTATGACATCGTAGGCACCGCGCCGCGGTAACTCGGGCCGCAGCTATTTCCACGATATATGCATCAACACGCGCAGCGTATGCTGATCCAGCGGTTCCTCCGTCGTATGCCTATTCGCCCTACGTATGGGATTTCCCCTCCGTATGCTCTGAGCGCGTCCGTCTGCGTTCGGGGACCGCCCTGACCGCCCCAAACTTTCCTGAGATTAGGTGAGACCCCGCATCGCGGGCCTGCCCTGTTGCCTGTCTAACGACTAGCGCAGGGCGGGCCGGCGTCGGAGGCCCCGACCTCTACCCCAGATCGAGCGCGCCCGCTTTCACGCGCCCGAGGCTTGAGCGCGTCTCTGCCGCTCGCCATCGCCGCCCCCGGTTTTTGTCATGGGCTGGGGGCGGCACCCTTTCCGAAAGCCCGATTAACCCCGGATCGACGCGATGACACGCGCCGGCCGCTGCCCTGTCACGTCGTCGGAGCGTGCCGGGCCGACTACCCAACCTCCGGCATATGAAAGCAAGCCCGTGACAACGGACCTTGAAAGCAACCCCCAGGGCGCTCCTGAAGCCGCCCCAAGCGACACCCCGGCCCCCGCCGTCGCGCCCCAACAGGCCCTCAATGACACTCTGCGGAGCGCCGTTCTAGGCGTCCGTGCGGCCCCCGACGCGCCTTTGCCGGCGGAGTATTGGGCGGACGCGCCGCGCGGCTCTATCGACCCGGCGACCGTCAGCGGCGCGCAAATCTTCGCACTTGTTGACACGATGCTGTCGGACCCGATCAACTTTGACCCGCTGCCGGGCGGGGATCGCCGCCCACGTAACATGCCGCGCTCTGCGCTGCCGCCTGAATGGCGAGAAGCCGCAGACAAGGCCATTAACGCGGCCGGCGCCAACGGCAACGCGGAAGCCGAGCAGGCAATCATTGATGAGACGGCGCACCGTATGGTGAAGCGCGCACGCTTCAATGCTGGGCCGCCTGAGCAGTCATCTCTGCTGCACGGGGCGCTATATGACGTTCGACAGACTGCCGTGCGGCTTCTGGATGAAACGGAGGCCCTTACGGCCCGCCGCGACGCCATCACCGGCTATGACCTTCAAGGGCGCCCGCGGTACGTCCTGCCTGAACTGGAACGCGCCAAGCTGTCGGCGGAGATACAGGCCAAGAACTTCGAATACACCGGCCGCCGGCTGGATGCCGTCCGCAGGGTGAGGCAGGCGATAGCCGCCGACTATGCCGAGCGGCAGAAAACCGTTGAAGGCGTGGAACTTGAAAAGGCTGCCCAAGAGCGCGCCCGCCAGCTTCAGATAGAGGAGCGCGCCCGCGAGATCAACGCTCGCCGGCCGCGTCGTCTGTGATGGACTTGGCCGCTCTCGCCGCTAGCCGGTTCCCCTTCGCTGCCTTGGCCGGCGCCATACCGGCCAGGGCGCGGGACTACTTCAACAACGCTCTGCTACGCGACCGCCTCACGGCCCCGCAGGCGCACCGCCTTGCCGGCTCCCTGATCGGCCAAGGCCGCCAGCTGATCGCTCGAAAGCCGCCGCCTACACTAGCACGGCGCCACCCTTCAGGACCGCACCCATGGTGATGTTCGATCCTCCCGACCCGGTAGCGCGGCGACACCGGGCAAAGGCGCGGCTGCCGCTGATGCCGCACGAAAGGGCCGCCGTTGCAGAGTGGCTTGCAGCGACGGGCGCCAGCAATCTGACCGCGGCGGCAGCACGCCTCGATGAACACCTAGCCCGATTGGCTGGGCTAGACGTGGACGTCTGGGCCTAGCCGAGCAGTAACTCACCGGCCAGCCGTGGGGCGTCCTGAACAGCGTTGCAAGGCGCTGCTGAGGCCGCCCCACGGCAATGGCATGAGACTATGTATCATAGAATGCCTCTAGATCGAGTCTGGAGGCCCCTCAGAGCGCCGATACGGCGTCTACTGGACGGTTGGTAGGGCAGAGGCGTGTATACGCGCTCAGGGGCCTTCTGAGCGGCTGCGCCGCAGAATGGCAACAGTGGATAGAGGGGAGGGCTAGAACGTGACTAGTCCAAGCGCACTCATTAGGGCGCTCCATGGAGGTCTATGGGCCTACAGGGGCTCCATGGAGAGTCTAATGAGTGTCTTATGGTACACTCCTACTTCTACATCCCTACTAGCACTCTATCCATACACCCTTAAAGACACTCCATAGGGCACTGATAGTTTCCCTCTTTGTCTCCCTCATCGTGTCTTTGATGGCGCCGGTCTGTATTTCAAGGGGCAGGCCGATTTTTTGGCGCACATTTCCGAGCGCCCTTACGTACAAGCCGTTGCCCCATTTACCCCCTGCGGGGTCGCCGACCTCTAGCGTCGCGCCGCTCCAAGGGTGCGCCTTTGCGGCGTCGATAGGGCGCTCCAAGGCCGGGGGAAAGGCGCCCCGACAATGTGCCGGGGCGCGTCCCTTCGCGGCGGTGGTGAAGCCTCAGCGGCGGCGGTGGTGTCGCCGCGCCGTCCCTGTCGTTCCTGTTAGCCGTTCCGGCCGGCGTAGAAGCCGCCGGGCAGGATCGCGTGGGGATTATCCCAGCCGGCTTGCCAGCGCGGCTTGGAGGGGTCGCCAGCCGTAAGGCGGACGAACGAGAGGCCCCGGCCGATTTCAAGGCCCAAGCCGAACAGATACACGTCGAGCATGTGTGTCTCCTAGTTTCCAGCGATGAGAAAGAGCGCCCCGGAGGGCAGGGTGGAATATCGGGCCGGCGGGCCTGCGTGTCAAGAAAATCTATGTTCCTCAATGCCTTGTGTCGGTATCTGCCGACTGTCTGCGGCTGTCAATCGCCGGCATTTGCCGACAGTTGGCGCCTCGCAGGGACCCTTGGGCGACCATGCCCCGCGGCTCTGAGTGCCTGCTTGACAGAGCACCAGGGCGCCATACATAACGGCCTAACGTCCGTTGCGCCATTCTGTACAAGGCGCAGCGGGCACCTGCCGGAGGCCCGCTATCGAATGCGCACGCCCGGCACCGGCTGTTGTTTTGCAAGGGAGATTGTCATGCGGATCGTCGCCTATCACCGCGTATCCACCGCCGCTCAGGGGCGCTCCGGGCTCGGACTAGAAGCCCAGCAGGCGGCCATTGAAGCCTTCGCGGCGTCCCGTGGGGCGCGCGTCATCGCCTCCTACACCGAGGTCGAAAGCGGCAAGCGGGATGACCGGCCGCAGCTAGCCGCCGCCCTCCACCGGGCAAAGGTGACAGGGGCAACGCTTGTCATCGCCAAGTTGGACCGGCTGTCCCGCAACGTCGCGTTCCTTGCGAGCCTACATGACAGCGGCGTGCAGTTCGTGGCAGCCGACATGCCGGAGGCGAACGAGTTGACAGTGCATATCATGGCGGCCGTCGCCCAGGCGGAGCGCAAGGCGACCGCAAAGCGGACCCGGGAGGCGCTACAGGCCGCCAAGGCGCGCGGCGTGCGGCTCGGCAATCCCAACGGCGCCGCCGCCCTGAAACGGGCGGGCAAGGGCAACGTTGCCAGCTTGGAAGCTATCGGCGCCCGTGCGGACGCTTTTGCGGAGGACTTGGCGCTAGTCCTAAAGGACATAATGGCGGCCGGGGTTACGTCTTTGGACGGGATCGCGCGAGAGTTAACCGCGCGGGAAATCAAGACTCCTCGGGGCGGCCGCTGGCATCCTTCGTCGGTGCAAAATTTGATGCGGCGGCTTTCCTTCTAACGGCATTTGCCTGTTGTCGTGCAAAGTCGGCCGCGATGTTGGCGGTTTTTCGGATTGCGTAAGCCTCCTCCTCAACCCGATCTAACTCTTTGCGCCACCAGTCCAATGCTTGTTGCACAGCCTCAATGGGCTGAAGAACCTGCCCGCCGATCAGCATTGGCAACGTTTCTGGGCCCTTCTCCGAATACGCAAACCTGTATTCTTTAACGGCGCTGTTGCGTTGTCCATCGACAAAATTGTGAAATATTAGATGATCAATCGGGGTTTGTTTCCAGCGCGCCATAGCGGCGTTGGCGGCTTTAAAAAGTTCGGCCTGCCGCTTGCCATCCACCTTATGCAATACGTGCCCCACCGCCCTAAGCACCGCGAGGCAAGCTATCCAGCGAAGTCTAAACAATTGGGGCTGCTCGTGTGCTGACACAGCCTCTAATTCAGCTAAGGCCGCGTATGCGTCAGTAAGGACTGTACGCGCGGCCTGAGCCACTATCGCGTGGCGCTTTTTTCGTTGTTTGGTTCCAACGTACATTTTAGTGCTGTCGAGCCCCGTGTCGATGACTAATGCCGCTCTACTTCGCCGCTATCTCCCGACAACCTAGATTGGTCATTACGTCTTTGATCTCGTTTGGTGTCCGCGCCGTGGGTGTAGTGTCGAAGGTTGCTGCCTGCTGAGCGAGCGCGGCGCATCGAAGCCTTATCGGGTCGAGAGTTCTACTCTCGGCGGCGGACTGTTTGATCGCTTTTTCAAGCACGTCGAGCCGCGTGTCGAGTTTCCCCAGCCAAAAGACTCCACCCAGAACCGACGTGATCCCGGCAATCCCTCCCAATCCGACAACAGCGTCAAACCACAGCTTGCGTTCCATCATTTACCCCCTTCAATTTGCCGCGGACTATCTCACTGAGCGCCGCGAGCGTCAGCCACGGCTTCGCGCTGTGAACCATGCGGTGGCAGTTCGCGCACAACAGCGCCAGGTCCTCCACCTTCGTCACTTCGCCGGCCTGCATGGCGTGCACCGGCTTGACGTGGTGGGCCTCTATAAACCCCAAGCCGCGCTCCCCGTATCGCTCCGCAAAGTCGAAGTCGCATGCTTCACACGCCAGCCGGCCATTAGCCGCCAGCGCCATTTGCTTGCGCTTGGCAACGAGTGTGGCGTTCCGTTCTCGAACCAGGTGCGTTCGAAACTCCGCCTTGCCCTCAGGCGCCGACAGACCGGCAGGGTAGTCAATAAGCGGCTCCCCAGGCGCCTCAGGGGCGCTCCTAGACCGAATCGAGCCGGCCTCCACGGCAAGCGCCTGCGCGCGGCCTGCAAACTCCGCCCATACGGCCTTATCGCCCCGCCCGGTCTGACTAAGCCCGACGCCTCCGCTGCTGACATAGGCCGGATCGAGTGCCCGGAAGTTCATCAGCTTCATAGCCACGCCGTTTGCGTTTCGGAACGTGGCGGAGCCGCCGCCCTGCGCGAGTGCGGCTAGCCATCCTGACAACTCCCGCACCTCAGGGTGTGTAGGGGGCAGCGGCTTCCCGCCGTGCCGCACGTACATATCCAGGGCAAGGACCAGTTCATCGCGCGTCCATGGCGGGTTGCGCTTGCCCGCCGGCGCCATGTCATCGGCCATAATCGCCTCCAGCCTTTAATCCGCGCATTAGGGCCGCGAGCGGCGCTATAGATGGTGTAGCCCCATAACGCCGCCGGCACTCTGCCAAAATGTCGAGTTCATTCTGACGCAACGTGCTGGGTCTGGACGTGCACAACGTTAGGAGGTTATGGCCCCCGGCGGCGGCGATCTCCACGGCGCGCTTGGCGGTTCCCTGGCCCTTGATCTCGGCCATGTCGGGGCCGGTGCGGACCAGATCGGCGAGGCTGCGCTGCGGCGGCGACAGCAGTTGCGTGCCTTTCAGATGGTTGAGCAGCGACAGCAGGTCGGGCGCCGCGACGACATCGACCTCGCCGGCCCAGGCTGCTTCGCCGCCCTGGCTGGCCGGGCAGATCAGGCCGAGCTCGTTTTCGGCGGCATGCAGTGCCGCCAGCAGCACGCCCGGCACCGGCGCCAGCGCGCCATCGAGGCCGAGTTCACCGACGACGAGGAAGCCATCGAGCGCATCGGGCGCGATGACACCCATGGCGACAAGCAGTCCCAGCGCGATCGGCAGGTCATAGTGGGAGCCTTCCTTGGGCAGGTCGGCCGGCGACAGGTTGACGACGATGCGGCGCGGCGGCAGCGACAGGCCGATGGCGTGCAGCGTCGCCTGCACCCGCTCGCGGCTTTCCTTAACCGCCTTGTCGGGCAGGCCGACGGTCAGGAAGCCGGCCGCACCCGACGACATCTGCACCTGCACGTCGACCCGGCGCGCCTCGAGCCCGAGGAACGCCACCGTTCCGACATGCGCGACCATAGCTGCCCCTGTTTTCACGAAATTCGTTGCGACCCCACTGCGGTTATGTCGCATCGCCGGCGCATGGGCAATTGTTCACGATGGCTTTTCAGTGCCCTGTCACTGCCTTGTCTGTGCCACAACTGACACCTAGAGCCTGCGACGTGAAACGCCCGGCCTTTCTTGATGTGCTGATCAGAAGCGAACCCTTCCGGGTGTTCCAGCTGATGCTCGGCGCCTTCCTGATGCTGGTGGCGCCGATCATCGGCATTCCGACACCGGGACCGCTCGGTATCTTCGTCTTTGCCTTTGGCCTGGCGCTGGTGCTGCGCAATTCGGCCTGGGCGCGGCGGCGCTATGTCCGCTACACCCGCCGCTATCCGCGGGTGCAAAAGGCGGTCAATTTCGGCCTGCGGCGCAAATCGAAACGCAAGCCGGCGACGCCGCCGCTGGGGCCGTTGCCCCCGCCGCTGGATCGCCGCTGACCCGCCGCCGACCCGCCTAGACCGGTTCTTCGTCGGCTACGGCCTCCGCCCCTTCGGCATGGGTAACGGTCACGATGGTTCCCGGCGCGCCGTCGCTCACGGCGATTTCGGCATTGAGGTGGCGGGCGAGGGCGGTGACGATGCTGGTGCCGAGGCCGGGCGACGTATCGGCCTCCCCGTCCATGCCGATGCCATCGTCGGTCACCGTCAACGTCCAGGCATTGCCCGCGGCACAATAGGCCACGGTGACCTTGCCCTGACGCTTGTCGGGAAACGCGTGCTTCAGCGAATTGATCACCAGTTCGGTGACAACAAGCCCGATGCTGACCGAAATATTGGCGGGCACCAGGCTGTCATCGGCGGTCGATGTCAGCGAAATCCGGTCGTGATCGTCGATCATCGAGGCGCCGAGGCTCTGGCAAAGCTGTTTCAGATAGGGGCCGATGTGGACCTCGTCATTCTCCGATTCGGCCAGCTTGCGCTGCAGCTCGGCGATGGCCAGCACGCGGCTATGGGCGTCCTTCAGGTGCACCCTGGCGTCTTCAGAGCCGACCTTGCGGGCGCTTTGCATCAGCACGCTGGCGATGATTTGCAGGCTGTTGGCGACGCGGTGCTGGATTTCGCGCACCAGCACCGCCTTTTCCTGCAGCAGCCTTTCGTTGGCCCGGGTCGCGATGCGGGCATCGGTGACATCGGCGATCGCGACCAGAACGCGGGTACGGGTGGGGCTGCCGTCATAGGCCAGCTTGCTGGCATTGATGACCAGCCGCCGCCGGCCGCGCTTCGGCAGGTCGAGATCGATTTCATAGGCGGGGGTGATCTCGGCGCCCGACAGTGTGGCGGACAGCAGCGACCGCAGACGCGGCACGTCCCATTCGCCGTGGCCCAGTGCAAAGATGTTGTGGCCGATGATGTCGCCGGGCGACAGGTCGAAGCACCGCCCGAATGAAGTGCTGGCGAGAACAACGCGCAACTCGCCGTCAAGCAGGATCAGCGGCGATGTCGACGACCCGATGACGGCGCTTACCAGTGTCAGCGCGACTTCGGGAACGATGACCGCGAATTCGTCAGGAGCCATGGTTAAGCCCTTCGCAAAGCAGCCGGAGGGTTACAACTTGCAAACCATTGACCGGGATCGACCGCAGCCCCCATCCCGCCACCTGACTGGAACCGACTTCCTGCAACATCCGGTGTAGCACGCCGCTGCGGCATCGCGTCATAAAATCACAGCGACCTGCAATCGTTGGTGTGGCTGCATGGTTGCCGGTGGCCGAATTGACGAAAGCGGTCGTCGCCCCTACATCGCTGCGGTTCGACATGCGCGGCCCCTTTTGCGGCCGCCGGTCGCCTGCGCGTTAGGATTTTCATGCTCGGATTCGGCGGTATCGCCAAGCGGCTTTTCGGTTCAAGCAACGACCGCTACGTCAAGTCGCTCGGCACGGTGGTGGGGCGGATCAATGCCCTTGAGCCGACCATCTCGGCGCTGACCGACGACCAGTTGCGCGCCCAGACCGACAAGCTGAAGGCCGAGCTCGCCGCCGGCAAGACGCTCGACGATGTGCTGCCCGAAGCCTTTGCGACGGTGCGCGAGGCCGCCAGGCGCACGCTCGGCCAGCGCCATTACGACGTGCAGCTGGTCGGCGGCATCGTCCTCCACCGCGGCGAGATCGCCGAGATGCGGACCGGCGAAGGCAAGACGCTGGTGGCGACGCTTGCCGTCTACCTGAACGCGCTGGCCGGCAAGGGCGTCCATGTCGTCACCGTCAACGATTATCTCGCCGCGCGCGACGCCGGCTGGATGGGCCAGGTCTACAAGTTCCTCGGGCTCAGCGTCGGCGTCATCGTCCCCAACATCGACGACAATACCCGGCGCGAAGCCTATGCGGCCGACATCACCTATGGCACCAACAACGAATTCGGCTTCGATTTCCTGCGCGACAACATGAAGTACAGCCGCGAGCAGATGGTGCAGCGGCCGTTCCATTATGCCGTCGTCGACGAGGTCGATTCGGTGCTGATCGACGAGGCGCGGACGCCGCTGATCATCTCGGGCCCGACCGACGACAAGAGCGAGCTCTACATGTCTGTCGACACGATGGTGAAGACACTGTCGGCCGAGGATTACGAGATCGACGAGAAGCAGCGCTCGGTGATCCTCACCGAGGACGGCACCGAAAAGGCCGAGCGCGCGCTCGCCGACATGGGGCTGCTCGAAGGCGAGAACCTTTATGATTTCGAGAATACCCAGGTCGTCCATCACCTGAACCAGGCGCTGCGCGCCAATGTCATCTATCGCCGCGACACCGATTACATCGTGCGCAACGACAAGGTGATCATCATCGACGAATTCACCGGCCGCATGATGGATGGCCGGCGCTGGTCCGATGGCCTCCACCAGGCTGTCGAAGCCAAGGAAGGCGTCCAGATCCAGCCCGAGAACCAGACGCTGGCCTCGATCACCTTCCAGAACTATTTCCGCATGTATCCCAAGCTGGGCGGCATGACCGGCACGGCGGCGACCGAGGCGTCGGAATTCTTCGACATCTACAAGCTGAATGTCGTCGAGATTCCGACCAACAAGCCGGTGCTGCGCGAGGACGTCGACGACGAATTCTACAAGGATTCCGACCAGAAATTCAGGGCGATCGTCAAGACTATCCGCGAGTCATCGGCGCGCAACCAGCCGATCCTCGTCGGCACGGTATCGATCGAAAAGAGCGAGATGCTGAGCGAGTTCCTGAAGACGGAAGGCGTCAAGCATGTCGTGCTGAACGCCCGCTTCCACGAACAGGAAGCCCATATCGTCGAACAGGCCGGGCGGCTCGGCGCCGTCACCATCGCCACCAACATGGCTGGCCGCGGCACCGACATCCAGCTCGGCGGCAATTTCGAGGCGCGGGTCGAACGCGAACTGTCCGAGATGGAGCCGGGGCCGGAGCGCGATGCCGCCGTTGCCCGCATCCGCCAAGAGGTGGAAACCGAGCGCCAGGCCGTGCGCGACGCCGGCGGGCTGTTCGTGCTCGGCACCGAGCGCCATGAGAGCCGCCGCATCGACAACCAGCTGCGCGGCCGCTCGGGCCGCCAGGGCGATCCGGGGCTCAGTCGCTTCTACCTGTCGCTCGACGACGACCTGCTGCGCATCTTCGGCCAGCAGACGATGCTGAGCCGCATGATGAACAACAGCCTTGAAGAGGGGGAGGCGATCGTTCACCCCTGGATCTCCAAGGCCATCGAGACGGCGCAGAAGAAGGTCGAGGCGCGCAACTACGACGTGCGCAAGCAGTTGCTGCAATACGACGATGTGATGAACGACCAGCGCAAGGTCGTTTACGAACAGCGCGCCGACATCATGGACAGCGAGACCGTCGGCGACGTCGTCGTCGACATGCGTCACGAGACGATCAACGCCATCGTCGCCGAGCATTGCCCGGCCAACAGCTATCCCGAGCAATGGGATGTCGAGGGGCTCGAGGCCGCCGTCCAGAACACGCTGGCGCTCGACCTGCCGGTGCGCGACTGGCCGCAGGAAGCCGCGATCGACCCGGAAATCGTCGTCGATCGGCTGATCGCCGCCGCCGACGCGCAGATGGCGGCCAAGGCCGCCCAACTGCCGCCGGGCAACTGGGTGGAGATCGAGAAGAACTTCCTCCTCCAGGCGCTCGACCATCACTGGAAGGAGCATCTGGCGACGCTGGATGCGCTGCGCCAGGTTATCCACCTGCGCGCCTATGCGCAGAAGACACCGCTCAACGAATACAAGTCCGAAGCGTTCGCGCTGTTCGAGCGCATGCTGGTCATCGTCCGCGAGGATGTGACGCGGATGCTGTCGCACGCCCAGTTCCAGATGGATTCACCTGCGCTGGCGCAGCCGGCAATGCCGAGCTTTGTCACCACCCACATCGACCCGCTGACCGGCGAAAACGACGCCTTTGGCAGCCGCGGCTTTGCCCGCACCGACGCCTTTGGCAGCCTGCCGGCCGGCGCGCTGACCGGCGTCATGGCGGCGACCGCGGAACTGACCGACGTCGACCCGGAGGATCTGGCCGAATGGCACCGGGTGGTGTCGCGCAATGCCGTCTGCCCGTGCGGTTCGGGCAAGAAGTTCAAGCATTGCCACGGGGTGCTGTAGCGGCATAGTTTCGACCCTCGCACTTCGGGGGACGTGATGCTGGCGTTGATGATGGCGGCCGCAGTCGTGGCACCGGTTCCGATCGCCGGAACGATGTGGTTCAGCGATGGGGACTATTCCGACACAGCGCGCAGGGCCGGGATGGCGGGCACCGTCTGGTACCGCCTCGCAGTGGATAGCAAGGGCCGTGTCAAAGGCTGCACGATCCTGCAGGGAACATGGTCGCCCCGTCTCGACAGCGTTGCCTGTGATGCAGCGAGCCGGCGAGCCCGGTTCCAGCCAGCGCGCGACGCCGATGGCAATGCCGTCGACGGCAGTTTCGACGGGCCGGTGAACTTCACACTTGCAGGAAGCCCGCCATCGCCCAACGCCGGGCACGTGGTACGCGTCGAGTTCGATCGGCTCGGCCGGGTAACGCAGTGCATCGTCAAGCCTATGATGCCCAACGCAATGATGCCCGATGACGTCCACAAGAAATGCGATCGCCAAGGTAATGCGGGCGTCTTTTTCGGATTCCTCGACCGACCAACGCGAGGGTTGCGTTGGGCGGAAATCCGGACGGTCCAGTTGCCGGAAGCAAGCCACTATTTCGATACTGGGTTCGCTGTCCGCAATGTCATCGCAGAAGCCGAATTCCAGACGCTCGAAACGGGCGAGATCACGAAGTGCGAGCCAGTGCGGGGCGCCGAGATCACAAAGCCCCCGGCGTCGCGCATCGATCTTTGCGTTATCGGTGGATTGGCGCCGACGGCTACTGCGGATGGCCGCAAGGTCAGAACACGGCGGCTGGTGATCGACGCCGTAGGAGGTTAGGACGACAGGCGGAGACGCCGGCCCCCGTGAATCCAATTGACGGGCAGGGCCTCCAAGCCTATAGGCCGCGCTCCCGTATATGGGCCGAAATCAGGCAAGCCTCGATTCCGGCGTGTGGACGCGAAATGAAACAACAGGCTGCGCCGCGCGCGTGAGGCTCTCCGTCAGGGGTGCCAAGCGCGCTTATGCCGTAAGGGCGGTTCGGACCTGGAGTAGGTGGCGCAAGCCACCGAACAGCAGGATGACAAAGACACGATGCCGACTATCAACCAGTTGATCCGCAAGGGTCGCGAGCCGCAGAAGGCCCGCAACAAGGTGCCGGCCATGGAGGCCTGCCCGCAGAAGCGTGGTGTTTGCACCCGCGTCTACACGACGACCCCGAAGAAGCCGAACTCGGCACTTCGCAAGGTTGCCAAGATCCGTCTTACCAATGGCTTCGAAGTCATCGGCTACATCCCCGGCGAGGGCCACAACCTTCAGGAGCACTCGGTGGTCCTGATTCGCGGCGGCCGCGTCAAGGATTTGCCCGGTGTGCGCTACCACGTTCTGCGCGGCGTGCTCGACACCCAGGGTGTCAAGAACCGCAAGCAGAGCCGGTCGAAGTACGGCGCCAAGCGTCCCAAGTAAGAAGGATTAGAAAATGGCCCGTCGTCGTCGCCCAGAAAAGCGCGAAATCCTGCCCGACCCCCGTTTCGGTGATGTCGTGCTGAGCAAATTCATGAACCTCGTCATGTACGAGGGCAAGAAGTCCGTCGCCGAACAGATCGTCTATTCGGCACTGGAAACCATCGAGGCCAAGAGCCGCCGCGAACCCGTCGGCGTCTTCCACGATGCGCTCGCCAATGTCCGCCCGGGCATCGAAGTGCGCTCGCGCCGCGTCGGCGGTGCCACCTATCAGGTGCCTGTCGAAGTGCGCCCGGAGCGTTCGCAGGCGCTCGCCATTCGCTGGCTGATCGCCGCTGCCCGCAAGCGCAGCGAGCACACGATGGCTCAAAGGTTGTCGGGCGAGCTGCTCGATGCCGCCAACAACCGCGGCGCCGCCGTCAAGAAGCGTGAAGATTCGCACCGGATGGCCGAAGCCAACCGCGCCTTCTCGCACTATCGCTGGTAGCACCCCATATCACGGTACCGCTGGTGACGGCGGTACCGCAGACCTCTCGCTGGTAGAAGAATCATGGCTCGCACAACCCCGCTCAACATGTACCGCAACATCGGGATCATGGCGCATATCGACGCCGGGAAAACCACGACGACCGAGCGGATTCTCTATTACACCGGCAAGTCGTACAAGATCGGCGAAGTGCACGAAGGCACTGCCACGATGGACTGGATGGAGCAGGAGCAGGAGCGCGGCATCACCATCACGTCGGCCGCGACGACGTGCTTCTGGAACGACCACCGCATCAACATCATCGATACCCCGGGCCACGTCGACTTCACCATCGAGGTCGAACGCTCGCTGCGCGTGCTCGATGGCGCCGTCGCGTGCTTCGATGGCGTGGCCGGTGTCGAGCCGCAGTCGGAAACCGTGTGGCGCCAGGCGGACAAGTACAAGGTGCCGCGCATGTGCTTCGTCAACAAGCTTGACCGCACCGGCGCCAATTTCGATCGCTGCGTGCAGATGATCAAGGATCGCCTGGGCGCCCGCCCGGCCGTCCTGTACCTGCCGATCGGCCTCGAGGGTGATTTCATCGGCCTCGTCGATCTCGTCGAGAACCGCGCCATCGTCTGGCTGGAGGAATCGCTGGGCGCCAAGTTCGAATACAAGGACATTCCCGATGACCTGAAGGATGCCGCCGCCGTCGCCCGCTCGGAACTGATCGAGATGGCCGTCGAGCAGGACGATGCCCTGATGGAATCGTACCTCGAAGGCACCGAGCCGACGACCGCCGAGCTGAAGGCGCTGATCCGCAAGGGCACGCTGGCGTTCGCGTTCGTTCCCGTGCTGTGCGGTTCGGCGTTCAAGAACAAGGGCGTGCAGCCGCTGCTCGACGCCGTTGTCGACTATCTGCCGAGCCCGCTCGACATTCCGCCGATGCACGGCATCAACCTGAAGGACGAGGACGAGATCCGCGAAGCGTCGGACGACGCGCCGTTCTCGGCGCTGGCCTTCAAGATCATGACCGATCCGTTCGTCGGCACGCTGACCTTTGCCCGCATCTATTCGGGCAAGATGGAAGCCGCCTCGACGGTGATGAACTCGGTCAAGGACAAGCGCGAGAAGATCGGCCGCATGCTGCTGATGCATGCCAACAACCGCGAGGACATCAAGGAAGCCTATGCCGGCGACATCGTCGCCTTGGTCGGCCTCAAGGACGTCACGACGGGCGACACGCTGTGCGCGCCGCTGAAGCCGATCATCCTCGAGCGCATGGAGTTCCCGGACCCCGTCATCGAAGTCGCCGTCGAGCCCAAGACCAAGGCCGACCAGGAAAAGATGGGCATCGCGCTCAATCGCCTGGCACAGGAAGATCCGTCGTTCCGCGTCACCTCGGACATGGAATCGGGCCAGACCATCATCAAGGGCATGGGCGAGCTCCATCTCGAGATCCTCGTCGACCGCATGCGCCGCGAGTTCAAGGTCGAGGCCAATGTCGGCGCGCCGCAGGTTGCCTATCGTGAATCGCTCGCCCGCAAGGTCGATGTCGACTATACCCACAAGAAGCAGTCGGGCGGCTCCGGCCAGTTCGGCCGCATCAAGTTCTCGGTCGAACCCGGCGAGCGTGGTTCGGGCATCATCTTCAAGGATGACGTCAAGGGCGGCAATATTCCCAAGGAATATATCCCGTCGGTCGAGAAGGGGATCCGCGAAGTTGCGGCCTCGGGCTCGCTGATCGGCTTCCCGATCATCGATTTCGTCGCGACGCTGTACGACGGCGCCTATCACGACGTCGATTCGTCGGCGCTGGCGTTCGAGATCACCGGTCGCGGTGGCATGCGCGAAGCCGCCACCAAGGCCGGCATCAAGCTGCTCGAGCCGGTGATGAAGGTCGAGGTCGTTACCCCGGAAGATTATCTGGGCGACGTCATCGGCGATCTCAATTCGCGCCGGGGCCAGATCCAGGGCACCGATACGCGCGGCAATGCCCAGGTCATCGAGGCCCAGGTGCCGCTCGCGAACATGTTCGGGTACGTGAACCAGCTGCGCTCGATGAGCCAGGGCCGGGCGCAGTACACGATGCAGTTCAGCCATTACGAGGAAGTACCCTCGAACGTGGCCGAGGAGATCAAGCTGAAACTGGCTTGATTTATTCCTGTGTACCGCTAGTCAGCGCCCCTTCCGGTGGCGCTGATTCGGCCATAGGCGATCACGAAAAACGAAACAGAATTCACGAGAAAGAGGTTTACGGCCATGGGTAAGGCAAAATTCGAGCGGAACAAGCCGCACTGCAACATCGGCACCATCGGTCACGTCGACCATGGCAAGACCTCGCTGACGGCTGCCATCACCAAGGTGCTGGCCGAAACCGGCGGCGCCACCTTCACGTCCTACGCCAACATCGACAAGGCGCCGGAAGAGCGTGAGCGCGGCATCACCATCTCGACGGCGCACGTCGAGTACGAGACCGCCGCCCGCCACTACGCCCACGTCGATTGCCCGGGCCACGCCGATTATGTGAAGAACATGATCACCGGTGCCGCCCAGATGGACGGCGCGATCCTCGTCGTGTCGGCCACCGATGGCCCGATGCCGCAGACCCGCGAGCACATCCTGCTCGCCAAGCAGGTCGGCGTGCCCGCCATGGTCGTCTTCATGAACAAGGTCGACCTCGTCGACGACGCCGAGATCCTCGAGCTCGTCGAGATGGAAATCCGCGAGCTGCTCTCGAAGTACGACTTCCCGGGCGATGACATCCCCATCACCCAGGGTTCGGCCGTGTGCGCCCTCGATGGCAAGCGCGACGACATCGGCCATGACGCCGTGCTGGCGCTGATGAAGACCGTCGATGATTACATCCCGCAGCCGGAGCGTCCGCTCGATCGTCCGTTCCTGATGCCGATCGAGGACGTGTTCTCGATCTCGGGTCGTGGCACCGTCGTCACCGGCCGTGTCGAATCGGGCATCGTCAAGGTTGGTGAAGAAATCGAGATCGTCGGCATCAAGGACACCCGCAAGACGGTGTGCACCGGCGTCGAAATGTTCCGCAAGCTGCTCGACCAGGGCCAGGCCGGCGACAACATCGGCGCGCTGCTCCGCGGCGTCGGCCGTGAAGACGTCGAGCGCGGCCAGGTGCTCTGCAAGCCGGGCTCGATCAAGCCGCACACCGAGTTCTCGGCCGAGGTTTACGTGCTGTCGAAGGACGAGGGTGGCCGTCACACGCCGTTCTTTGCCAACTATCGCCCGCAGTTCTATTTCCGCACGACCGACGTCACCGGTACCGTCGAGCTGCCGGAAGGCACCGAGATGGTCATGCCGGGCGACAACGTCCAGCTGAAGGTCAAGCTGATCGCTCCGATCGCCATGGACCAGGGCCTGCGCTTCGCCATTCGTGAAGGCGGCCGTACCGTCGGCGCCGGCGTGGTTGCGAACATCATAAAGTAAGGCTATAGGGCCGCTTCCTTTGGGGAGCGGCCCGATTCGTCGAGCCTGTCGATTTTCCAAAGCCATCGATTTTCTGACCGGTGCATCCCGCCGCGATTGCGGGCAGTGCCGGTCTTGAACTTTTGAATAGAGTGATCGTAGAAGTTCCATGGACACGCAGAACATCCGCATCCGCCTGAAGGCTTTCGACCACCGTGTCCTCGACATGGCGACGGGCGAGATCGCCGACACGGCGAAGCGCACCGGTGCTGCCATCCGTGGCCCGATCCCGCTGCCGACGCGTTTCGAGAAGTTCACCGTGAACCGCTCGCCGCACGTCGACAAGAAGAGCCGCGAGCAGTTCGAAGTCCGGACCTACAAGCGTCTTCTCGATATCGTTGATCCCACCCCGCAGACGGTGGACGCGCTGATGAAGCTCGACCTCGCTGCCGGTGTCGACGTGGAAATCAAGCTCGGCAAGTAAGCCGAACCAAAATACGCGGAGCGAACTTTGGCCCACCATCGGGCCGGCAAGCCCCCACCCATAAGGGTCGGGGCCTCTGATGAGAAAGGAATTGGTCATGCGCACAGGCGTGATCGCGAAGAAGATGGGGATGACGCGGATTTTCCGCGATGATGGTCGGCATGTGCCGGTCACGGTCCTCGCTCTCGAGAACAATCAGGTTATTTCTGTCCGCACCACCGACACCGACGGTTATGTCGCTGTCCAGCTGGGCGCCGGCACCAAGAAAGCCAAGAACACCACGAAGCCGGAGCGCGGCCATTTCGGCAAGGCCGAAGTCGAGCCCAAGGCCAAGGTCGCCGAATTCCGCGTGTCGGAAGACGCGCTGCTGGAAACCGGTGCCACCCTGTCGGCCGACCATTTCGTCGCCGGCCAGCTCGTCGACGTCACCGGCGTCACGCAGGGCAAGGGCTTCCAGGGCGGCATGAAGCGCTGGGGCTTCGGCGGTTTGCGCGCCACCCACGGCGTCTCGGTCTCGCACCGTTCGCTGGGTTCGACCGGTCAGCGCCAGGATCCGGGCAAGGTCTTCAAGGGCAAGAAGATGGCCGGCCACATGGGTGACAAGCAGCGCACCCAGCAGAACCTCGAAATCGTATCGACCGACGTCGAGCGCGGTCTTCTGTTCGTCCACGGCTCGGTGCCGGGTTCGAAGGGCGGCTGGCTGCTGATCAAGGACGCGGTCAAGGTCGCGCGTCACGCCGATGCGCCCTATCCGGCGTCGCTGAAGATGTCGGCAGTTGCCAATGATGATGTCGCCCCGCAGGTCGTCGAGACCGCGGCTGACGACACCACCGAAAACACGGAGGCCTGAGGCACATGAAGGTTCAGGTCAAAACCCTGGCCGCGGTTGATGCCGGCGAGATCGAACTGTCGGATGCCGTTTTCGGCAAGGAACCGCGGCTCGATATCCTGCATCGCGTCGTCACCTGGCAGCTCGAAAAGCGCCGCGCCACCGCGCGTGGGGCCCGCGAGCGTTCGGACGTGAAGCGCACCGGCAAGAAGCTCGGCAACCAGAAGGGCGGCGGTACCGCCCGCCACGGCAACCGCGCCGCGCCGCAGTTCATCGGCGGCGGCAAGGCCCATGGTCCCCGCGTCCGTGACTTCAATCCCGGTCTCAACAAGAAGATCCGCACCCTCGGCCTCGCGACCGCGCTGTCGGTCAAGGCCGCCGAAGGCAAGCTGATCGTTCTCGAGGACTTCACCATCGGTGAAGCCAAGACCAAGGCGTTCCTGACGGTCATGGCCGGCCTCGGCATCACGTCGGGCCTGTTCATCGACGGTGCCGAAGTCAACACGGGCTTCCGCCAGGCGACCAGCAACGTTCCGCACATCGACGTGCTGCCGGCGATCGGCGCCAACGTCTATGACATTCTCAATCACGACACGCTGGTCCTGACCCGCGCTGCCGTCACGGCACTGGAGGCCCGGGTCAATGGCTAAGCCAGACACCACCAAGCCGATCGACCTGAAGCACTACGATATCGTGGTGAAGCCGGTGATCACCGAAAAGTCGACGCTGGTCAGCGAATACAACCAGGTTGTGTTCAAGGTCGCCAATGGTGCTTCCAAGCCCGAGATCAAGGCCGCCATCGAGGCGCTGTTCTCGGTCAAGGTGCTCAGCGTGAACACGCTCATCCAGAAGGGCAAGACCAAGCGCTGGAAGGGCAAGGAATATCGTCGCAGCGACGAGAAGAAGGCCATCGTCACGCTCGCCGACGGCGACCGTATCGATGTGACCACGGGGATCTGATCCGATGGCATTGAAGAGTTTCAATCCGACGAGCCCGGGCCGCCGCGGTCTTGTGCTCGTCGACCGCTCGGGCCTGTTCAAGGGTCGTCCGCTCAAGCAGCTGACCGAAGGTCTGCGCAAGTCGGGTGGCCGCAACAACATGGGCCATGCGACCGCGCGCGGCATCGCCGGCGGTCACAAGCAGCTGTATCGCATGGTCGACTTCAAGCGTCGCACGTGGGATGTCGTCGCGACGGTCGAGCGTCTCGAATATGATCCCAACCGCTCCGCCTTCATCGCCCTGGTGAAGTACCCCGACGGCAACCAGCAGTACATTATCGCCCCGCAGCGTCTCGCGGTCGGCGATGTCGTCACCGCCGGCAAGAAGGTCGACGTGAAGCCGGGCAACGCCATGGAAATCGGCTCGATGCCGGTCGGCACCATTGTCCATAATGTCGAGCTGAAGCCCGGCAAGGGTGGCCAGCTGGCGCGCGCCGCCGGCACCTTCGTCCAGGTCGTCGGTCGCGACCGCGGCATGGTCATCATCCGCCTCAATTCGGGCGAGCAGCGTTATGTGCGTTCGGATTGCATGGCCACGGTCGGTGCCGTGTCGAACCCGGACAACAGCAACCAGAACCTGGGCAAGGCCGGTCGCAACCGCTGGCTGGGCCACCGCCCGCTGACGCGCGGCGTCGCCAAGAACCCGGTCGACCACCCGCATGGTGGTGGTGAAGGCCGGACCTCGGGCGGCCGTCACCCGGTCACGCCATGGGGCAAGCCGACCAAGGGCGCCAAGACGCGTTCGAACAAGTCGACCGACCGGATGATCATCCGTTCGCGTCACGCCAAGAAGAAGAGGTAAGGCCAGATGAGCCGTTCCGTCTGGAAGGGTCCCTTTGTGGATCTGAACGTTCTGAAGAAGGCCGAAGCCGCGCAGGCTGGCGGCGGTGGGCGGGGTCCGATCAAGACCTGGTCGCGCCGTTCGACGATCCTGCCGCAGTTCGTCGGCCTCACCTTCAATGTCTACAATGGCAAGAAGTTCATCCCGGTCTCGGTCAACGAGGACATGGTGGGCATGAAGCTGGGTGAATTCGCGCCGACGCGCAACTTCCCCGGCCACGCTGCCGACAAGAAGGGCAAGCGCTGATGTCGAAGCCGAAATCCCCCCGCCGCGTCGGTGATCGCGAGGCGCTTGCCGTCGCGACCTCGATCCGTGGCTCGGCCTACAAGCTGAACCTGGTGGCCGGCCTCATCCGCGGCCGCAAGGTCGGCGAGGCGCTGAACATCCTGTCGTTTTCAACGAAGGCGATGGCTGTCGACGTGCGCAAGGTGCTGGCGTCCGCCGTCGCCAATGCCGAGAACAACCACAACCTCGATGTCGATGCTCTCGTCGTCAAGGAAGCCAGCGTCGGCAAGGCACTGGTGATGAAGCGCTTCACCCCGCGTGCCCGTGGCCGCGCCGCCCGCATCGAAAAGCCGTTCAGCCGCCTTCGCGTCGTCGTGCGCGAAATGGGCGACGATGCGGCGGAGAACGCATAATGGGTCACAAAACCTCCCCGATCGGTCTGCGCCTGCAGATCAACCGTACCTGGGACAGCCGGTGGTTCGCCAAGGGCGACGACTATGGTCGTCTGCTGCTTGAGGACCTGCGCATCCGTGAGTTCATCGTCAAGAACCACGCCCAGGCCGCCATCTCCAAGGTCGTCATCGAACGGCCGGCCAAGCTCGCCCGCGTGTCGATCTATGCCGCCCGCCCGGGTGTCATCATCGGCAAAAAGGGTGCGGACATCGAGAAGCTGCGCAAGCAGATCGCCGGCATGACCCGCAGCGACGTGTCGCTGAACATCGTCGAGATCCGCAAGCCGGAAGTCGATTCCAAGCTCGTCGCCCAGGGCGTCGCCGACCAGCTCGAGCGCCGTATCGCTTTCCGTCGCGCCATGAAGCGCGCCGTGCAGTCGGCGCTGCGTCTCGGCGCCGAAGGCATCAAGATCACCTGCTCGGGCCGTCTCGGCGGCGCGGAAATCGCGCGCACCGAATGGTATCGCGAGGGCCGGGTGCCGCTGCACACGCTGCGCGGCAATGTCGATTACGCGGAAGCCCAGGCGCACACCGCCTATGGCGTCTGCGGTATCAAGGTCTGGATCTTCAAGGGCGAGATCCTGGGGCATGACCCGATGGCGCAGGACCGTCTGATGATGGAATCGCAGACCTCCGGCGTGCGTCCGGCTCGCTGAGGTATTTGAAATGTTGCAACCAAAGCGCTCCAAGTTTCGCAAGCAGTTCAAGGGTCGCATCCATGGCGACGCCAAGGGCGGCACTGCGCTGAACTTCGGCTCCTTCGGCCTGAAGGCGATGGAACCCGAGCGGATCACCGCGCGCCAGATCGAGGCCGCCCGCCGTGCCATCTCGCGCCACATCAAGCGCGCCGGCCGGTTGTGGATCCGCATCTTCCCGGACGTGCCGGTCACGTCGAAGCCCGCCGAAGTCCGCATGGGCAAGGGCAAGGGCAACCCGGAATTCTGGGTGGCGCGTGTCAAGCCGGGCCGGATCATGTTCGAACTCGATGGCGTTCCGCACGATGTCGCGGCCGGTGCCTTCGAGCGTGCGGCAGCCAAGCTGCCGATCAAGGTCAAGATGGTCGTCCGCCTGGGCGAAGCCGTCGAGGCGCAGGGTTAATAAGATGGCACAGACAAAGCATTCGGACCTGATGGTCCAGACCGACGATCAGCTCGCGACGGCTCTTGGCGAGCTGAAGCGCGAGCAGTTCAACCTGCGTTTCCAGGCGGCCACCGGCCAGCTGGAAAAGCCGGGCCGTATTCGTGAGGTGCGCCGCACCATCGCGCGCATCAAGACGCTGCAGGCGGGCCGCAAGCCCGCCGCGCCGGCGCAGGGAGCCTGAGTTATGCCGAAACGCGTCCTCCAGGGCACGGTCGTGTCCGACAAGGGTGACAAGACGATCGTCGTCCTGATCGAGCGCAAGGTTGCGCACCCGGTCTACGGCAAGATCATCCGTCGTTCGAAGAAATATCATGCCCATGACGAGGGCAATGTCATCAAGGCCGGCGACACGGTGCGGATCGAGGAATGTGCCCCGATTTCCAAGCTGAAGACCTGGAAAGTTCTGGAGAAGGTCGGCTGATGACCGCTTCTCGCAATTTGAGTGAAGGATCGAACACATGATCCAGATGCAGACGAACCTGGACGTCGCTGACAACAGCGGTGCCAAGCGGGTGATGTGCATCAAGGTGCTGGGCGGATCGAAGCGTCGGTTCGCCGGCGTCGGCGATGTCATTGTCGTGTCGGTCAAGGAAGCGCAGCCCAAGGGCAAGGTAAAGAAGGGTGACGTGCATCGCGCCGTCGTCGTTCGTACTGCCAAGGACATCCGGCGCGCCGATGGCTCGGTCATCCGTTTCGACGGCAACGCCGCCGTGCTGATCAACAAGAACGAGGAGCCGATCGGCACCCGTATCTTCGGGCCGGTGGTGCGCGAGCTGCGCGCGTCTGGTCACATGAAGATCATCAGCCTTGCGCCGGAGGTGCTGTAATGAGCGCCGCGAAGATCAAGAAGGGCGACAAGGTCGTCATTCTGTCCGGCAAGGACAAGGGCAAGCATGGTGAAGTCACCAAGGCGATGCCCAAGGAAGGCAAGGTCATCGTTGGCGGTGTCAACATGATGACCCGCCACAAGAAACCCTCGCAGACCAACCCCCAGGGTGGGCTGGAGCGCATCGAAGCGCCCCTCCACATCTCCAAGGTTGCGATCGAGGACCCGAAAACCGGAAAGCCGACCCGTGTCGGTTTCAAGGTTCTGGAAGATGGTCGCAAGGTGCGTGTCGCCAAGCGGTCGGGAGAGTTGATCGATGGCTGATGCAGCAAATCTGACCAGGATGCAGCAACTGTACGTGGACAAGGTCCGCGCCCAGATGATCGAGCAGTTCGGTTACAAGAACCTGATGCAGGTTCCCAAGATCGACAAGATCGTCATCAACATGGGTGTCGGCGAAGCCACGCAGGACAAGAAAAAAGTCGACAAGGCCGCCGAGGAAATGGCGCTGATCGCGGGCCAGAAGCCCGTCATCACCAAGGCCAAGAAGTCGGTCGCGACCTTCAAGCTTCGCGAAGGCATGCCCATCGGTTGCAAGGTCACCCTGCGCCGCGAGAAGATGTACGAGTTCCTGGATCGCCTGATCACCGTGGCCCTGCCGCGCGTTCGCGATTTCCGCGGGCTGAACCCCAAGTCCTTCGACGGTCGTGGCAACTACGCCATGGGCCTGAAGGAACAGATCATCTTTCCCGAAATCAACTATGACCGGATCGACAGTGTCCGCGGCATGGATGTGATCGTTACCACGACGGCGAAGACCGACGACGAGGCCCGCGCGCTGCTGAAGGCGTTCGGTTTCCCGTTCATCGGCCTCACCGAAGACAAGAAGGCGGCCTGACGCATGGCTAAGCTCTCCTCGATCAACAAGAACGAGCATCGCAAGGCGCTGGTGGTGAAGTATGCCGGCAAGTTCGCCGTGCTGAAGGCCATCGCCAACGATGAAAGCCGCGACGATGCCGAGCGCCTGATGGCCCGCCTGAAAATGGCGGAACTGCCGCGCAACGCCAATCCGACGCGGGTTCGCAACCGTTGCGAGCTCACCGGCCGCAGCCGCGCCTATTATCGCAAGTTCAAGCTCTCGCGCATCATGCTCCGCGAACTGGCCAACAAGGGCCTGATTCCCGGCGTGACCAAGTCGAGCTGGTAGGAACATCTGAATGTCGATGACCGACCCCCTTGGTGATATGCTCACCCGAATCCGCAATGGCCAGCAGGCCAAGAAGGATTCGATCCTCACCCCGGCCTCCAAGCTGCGTGCCCGCGTCCTCGACGTGCTGCAGCGCGAAGGCTATATCCGTGGCTATTCCGAAGCCGATGGCGGCACAGCCGCCGCCGCGCTGCGCATCGACCTGAAGTATTTCGAAGGCAAGCCGGCGATCCAGCACATCGCCCGTGTCTCGAAGCCCGGTCGCCGCGTCTATTCGGGCGCCACCGAACTGCCGCGGGTCCGCAATGGCCTCGGCATCGTCATCGTTTCGACGCCAAAGGGTGTTCTGTCCGACGCGGAAGCGCGTGAGCAGAATGCCGGCGGCGAAGTCCTCTGCCAGGTGTTTTAAGCCATGTCGCGCATCGGAAAGAAGGCGGTGCCGGTTCCGGCCGGAGTCACCGCCAGCATCGAAGACCGCATCCTGTCGGTAAAGGGGCCCAAGGGCGTCCTGACCATGCCGATGTCGGACGACATCGCCTATGACATCAGCGATGCCGAGATCGGCGTTAACCCGGCCAACGAGACCAAGCGCGCCCGTGCCTTCTGGGGCATGCAGCGCACGCTGGTTTCGAACCTGGTGACCGGCGTTTCGACGGGCTTCACCAAGGTGCTGGAAATCACCGGCGTCGGCTATCGTGCCTCGGTCCAGGGTTCCAACCTGAAGCTGCAGCTCGGCTACAGCCATGATGTCGATTTCGCGATCCCGGAAGGCATCACGATCAAGACGCCCGACCAGACGACGGTCGAGATCACCGGCAACGACAAGCAGCGTGTCGGGCAGGTTGCTGCCGAGATTCGCCGCTGGCGCAAGCCGGAGCCCTACAAGGGCAAGGGCATCAAGTACCGCGGCGAGGTTATCTTCCGCAAGGAAGGGAAGAAGAAGTAATGGCCAAGCTTTCGCTTTTCGATCAGCGCCGTCGGCGCGTTCGCACCGCCCTGCGTGCCAAGAGCGGCGCGCGTCCGCGGCTGTCGATCCATCGCACGTCGCAGCACATCTATGCCCAGGTCATCGACGATGCCCGCGGCGTGACGGTGGCCGCGGCCTCGACGCTGGAAAAGGATGTCCGCGACGTCACCGGCGCGACCAAGGATGCCGCAGCGGCCGTGGGCAAGCGCCTCGCCGAGCGGGCCAAGGCTGCCGGCGTTTCGGCGGTCGTCTTCGATCGTGGCGGTTTCATCTTCCACGGCCGCGTCAAGTCGCTGGCCGATGGTGCCCGCGAAGGCGGATTGGAGTTTTAAGCAATGGCTGACGAAATTCAGAACGCCGGTGCTCCCGGTGGCGGCGCCCCTGGTGGCGGTCCTGGTGGCGAACGTCGCGGTCGCGGCGGCCCCGGTGGTCCCGGCGGCGGTCGTGGTCGCGGCCCGGGCGGCGGCAATGATCGCGATCGCGGTCGCGGTCGTCGTGACGGCAACAACCCGGTCGAGGCCGGCGGCGAGGAACTGGTCGAAAAGCTGGTTCACATCAACCGCGTCTCGAAGACGGTGAAGGGCGGCAAGCGTTTCGGCTTTGCAGCGCTCGTCGTCGTCGGCGATGCCAAGGGCCGGGTCGGTTTCGGCCATGGCAAGGCACGCGAAGTGCCGGAAGCCATCCAGAAGGCGACCGCTGCTGCCAAGAAGGCGATGATCCGCGTGCCGCTGCGTGACGGCCGTACCCTGCACCATGATGGCTACGGCCATTTCGGCGCCGGCAAGGTCTATGTCCGCTCGGCCGCCCAGGGCACCGGCATCATCGCCGGCGGCCCGATGCGCGCCGTCTTCGAAGCGCTCGGCGTTGCCGATGTGGTGACCAAGTCGGTCGGCACCAACAACCCGTACAACATGATCCGCGCGACCTTCGCGTCGCTCAGTGAACAGACCAGCCCCAAGTCGGTGGCGCAGCGGCGCGGCAAGAAGATTGCCGATCTGATGGCGCGCCGTGGTGACGTTTCGGCGCGTGTCGCCGAAGCTGAAGCCGAAGCGGTCGCATAAGGACGCATAGGATGGCCAAAGCCCCCAAGACCGAGGCGCCCGTCGCCCCGACCGTGACCAAGGTAAAGGTCACGCAGATCGGTTCGCCGATCCGCCGTGCGCCGGACCAGGAGGCGACGCTCGTCGGCCTGGGCCTCAACAAGATGCATCGGTCGCGCGTCCTCGAGGACACGCCGTCGGTCCGCGGCATGATCGCCAAGGTGGCGCACATGCTTAAGGTCGAAGCGGCCTGATCTCCCTGCCGTCCTGGGCAACCGGGACGGCATTTCCATCCCTGCGCGCCCAAAGCGAAAGCGAGTGCATTCCATGACCAAACTCAACGACCTCCACGACAATCCCGGTGCCCGCAAGAGCCGCGTCCGCGTCGGCCGCGGTATCGGCTCCGGCGTCGGCAAGACCGCAGGCCGCGGCCAGAAGGGCCAGAAGTCGCGCTCGGGCGTGTCGATCAAGGGCTTCGAAGGCGGCCAGATGCCGCTGCACATGCGGCTGCCGAAGCGTGGCTTCAACAACATCTTCCGCAAGGACTATGCCGAGATCAACCTCGGCACGCTGCAGCTGATGATCGACGCCGGCCGGCTCGACACCGCCAAGGTCATCGACACCCAGGCTCTGCTCGATGCCAAGGTGTTGACGCACGCCCGTGACGGTGTCCGCCTGCTTGCCAAGGGCGCGCTGACCGCCAAGGTCAACCTCAAGGTTGCCGGCGCCAGCGCCGCCGCCAAGGCCGCTGTCGAAGCCGCCGGTGGCAGCGTCGAACTGCCGGCGCCCAAGCCCGAGCCGCTGAGCCGTGACGAGCAGAAGGCGGCCCGCGCCGTCGCCCGCGAAGCCAAGGCTGCGGCGCTCAAGGCTGCCAAATAAAGCAGCCCCGCATCGGCGGAAAAAGACACATGGTAGAAACGCCGCGCATTGCCTATCTAACGGCCTTGCGCGGCGTTTCGCCGTTTCAGCCCCGGCAGGTCGCCGGCTTGAAGATCGGGTAGGACTATGGCGTCAGCCGCCGAAAGCATGGCCGCGAACCTCAGCTTCGCGAATTTCTCCAAGGCCACCGAGCTCAAGAAGCGGCTGTGGTTCACGCTCGGCGCGCTGGTCGTGTTCCGCCTCGTTTCGTTCGTGCCGTTGCCCGGCATCGACCCGACGGCGCTGAACTCGTTGTTCAGCCAGACCCAGGGTGGTGTCCTCGACTTCTTCAACATGTTCTCGGGCGGCGCGCTCGAGCGCATGTCGCTGATCGCGCTCGGCGTCACGCCGTACATCACGGCGTCGATCATCGTGCAGCTGCTGACCTCGCTGGTGCCGAGCTTCATGGCCCTGAAGAAGGAAGGCGACACCGGCCGCAAGACGCTGAACCAGTACACCCGCTACGGCACCGTGTTCCTGACCGCGATCCAGGGCTATGGCATCGCCGTCGGCCTCGAAAGCTGGGGGGCCGGCCAGGGCGTGTCGGCGGTCATCGACCCCGGCTATTTCTTCCGCGCCACCACCGTCATCACGCTGATCGGCGGCACCATGTTCCTGATGTGGCTGGGTGAGCAGATCACCAGCCGCGGCATCGGCAATGGTATCTCGCTGATCATCATGGCCGGCATCGTCGCCCATCTGCCGACCGCCATCGGCCAGCTGTTCGAACAGAGCCGCACCGGCGCCCTGTCACCCGTCGCCGTGGTGCTGGTCGGCCTGATCGCGCTGCTCACCGTCGCCTTCATCTGCCTGATGGAGCGCGCCCAGCGGCGGATCCTGATCCAGTATCCCAAGCGCCAGGTCGGCACCCGCACCTTTCAGGGCGACAGCTCGCACCTGCCGCTGAAGCTCAACACCGCCGGCGTCATCCCGCCGATCTTCGCCTCGTCGCTGCTGCTGATGCCGCTGACCATCGCGCAGTTCGCGGCGCAGGGCGGCAGCGGGCCGGAATGGCTGCTGACCGTCACGACGGCGCTGCAGCACGGCGCGCCGCTGTACATGTTGCTGTACGCCGCCGGCATCATCTTCTTTGCGTTCTTCTACACCGCCATCGTCTTCAATCCCGAGGAGACGGCGGAGAATCTGAAGAAATACGGCGGCTTCATCCCCGGCATCCGGCCGGGCGTGCGGACGTCGGAGTATCTCGATTTCGTGCTGACCCGCATCACCGTCGTCGGCGCCGCCTATCTGACCATCATCTGCCTGCTGCCCGAATTCCTGTCGGCGCGGCTCGGCACCGGCCTGGCGCTGGGCGGCACGTCGCTGCTGATCGTCGTCAATGTGACCATGGATACGGTCGCGCAGATCCAGAGCCACTTGCTCGCGCATCAATATGAGGGTCTGATAAAGAAATCCAAACTCCGTGGGGGAGCGCGCCGTTGAATTTGATCTTGCTGGGTCCGCCCGGCGCGGGGAAGGGGACCCAGGCAAGCCGACTCGTCAAAGAACGGGGACTTGTCCAGCTTTCTACCGGAGACATGCTCCGGGCCGCCGTCGCTGCTGGAACACCCGTCGGCCTGCAGGCCAGGTCGGTAATGGAATCGGGCGGGCTGGTGTCCGACGATATCGTCAACGGCATCCTGTCGGAACGGCTCGACCATGACGATGCCCGGCGGGGCTTCATTCTCGATGGCTATCCGCGCACCGATGTCCAGGCGCTGGCGCTCGATGCGATGCTGGCCGACAAGGGCCTGCACCTCGATCACGTCATCGAGCTCGAGGTCGACGAGGACGCGCTGGTCGATCGCATCACCGGGCGCTTCACCTGCGCCCAGTGCGGTGAGGGTTATCACGACCGCCACAAGCAGCCCCGCGTCGAAGGCGTCTGCGACATGTGTGGATCGACGCAGTTCAAGCGCCGGCCCGACGACAACGCCGATACGGTGCGGACCCGCATGGGTGAATATCGCGCCAAGACCGCGCCGATCCTGCCGCATTACGAGGCGCGCGGGCTGGTCGACCGGGTCGACGGGATGGCGGACATGGATGCGGTGGCGGCAAGTATCGATGCGGTGCTGGATCGCTGAAGGCGGGTGCCGCAGTAGCGGTTGAAGGGCAGGGCATGGGCAAAGCCCATGCTGACGTCGGACGGGTTCGGCCGGTGTTGCCGGCCGCCTCGCCGGCCGGGCTTGCGCCTGTCGGCGCGCGGCACGCGCGCTCGCGGTGCTTCGCCCTTGACTCTGCCGCTCTCCCCGGCTAGCAGCCCTTTTCCGATTGACCGGATCACTGACCCGGCGGCCGTTCCGGCCGTCCGGTTCTTGCTTTGAGATGGGGTGCCTGCCCAGCGCACCCTGTGGAGCTTGGAAGGAAATAATCTGTGGCACGTATTGCGGGTGTTAACATCCCGACCAACAAGCGCGTTGAGATCGCGCTGACCTACATCCACGGCATCGGCCGTACCACCGCCAAGCGCATCGCCGACGAACTGGGCTTCCCGGTCGAACGCCGCGTCCAGGACCTGACCGATTCGGAAGTCCTGTCGATTCGCGAAAAGATCGACAAGGAAATCACGGTCGAGGGTGATCTTCGCCGCCAGACGGCGATGAACATCAAGCGCCTGATGGACCTCGCCTGCTATCGCGGCCTGCGTCACCGTCGCGGCCTGCCCGTTCGCGGCCAGCGCACCCACACCAACGCGCGTACCCGCAAGGGTAAGGCTAAGCCGATCGCCGGCAAGAAGAAGTAAGGCCCCGGGGCCTTACGCTTTTTCTCCCAGATCGACGATACGGATTAGGATTTTTCGATGGCACGCGAAGTTGCACGCATCAAGCGCCGCGAGCGCAAGAACATCACGTCGGGCGTTGCCCATGTGAACGCCAGTTTCAACAACACCATGATCACCATTACCGATGCCCAGGGCAATGCGATTGCCTGGTCGTCGGCCGGGACCATGGGTTTCAAGGGCAGCCGCAAGTCGACGCCGTTCGCGGCGCAGATGGCCGCCGAGGACGCCGGCAAGAAGGCCGCCGAACATGGCGTCCGGACGCTGGAAGTCGAAGTGCGCGGCCCGGGTTCGGGTCGCGAAAGCGCCTTGCGCGCCCTGCAGGCCGTGGGTTTCCAGATCACTGCGATCCGTGACGTGACGCCGATCCCGCACAACGGCGTGCGTCCGCCGAAGCGTCGCCGGGTCTGACCCTGGCGGTTTCGGCCGCGCCTCTCCCCGTGGCGCGGATTTGCACAATTTTTAATGACGGGGACGGGCGGGTGACGATCCGCCCCTTTCCAATGATGAGGTGAGCCTGTGGCAGTGATCGCCAAGAACTGGACCGAACTGAAGAAGCCGAATCGGCTCGAGGCCCGGCCGAGCGCCGACAGTCGCCGCAAGGGCAGCTTCGTCGCCGAGCCGCTGGAGCGCGGTTTCGGCCTGACGCTCGGCAATGCCCTGCGCCGCGTGCTGCTGTCGTCGCTGCAGGGTGCAGCCGTGACCGCCATCAAGATCGACGGTGTGCTGCACGAATTCTCGTCGCTGACCGGCGTTCGCGAAGACGTGACCGACATCGTGCTCAACATCAAGCAGGTCGCCATCCGCATGCAGGGCGATCAGCCCAAGCGTGTGCATTTGACGGCGACCGGCCCGGGCGAAGTCACCGCCGGCCAGATCAACGTCACCGGCGACATGGAGGTCCTCAACAAGGATCTGGTCATCTGCACGTTGGATGACGGCGCCACGCTGAACATGGAACTGACCGTCGAGGCCGGCAAGGGCTATGTCCCCGCCAGCGCCAACCGCCCGGCCGATGCGCCGATCGGCCTGGTGCCGGTCGATGCGCTGTATTCGCCGGTGCGCCAGGTCAGCTACAAGGTCGACAATACCCGCGTCGGGCAGGAGCTCGATTACGACAAGCTGACCATCCAGGTCGAAACAGACGGCACCGTGACCCCGGACGATGCGCTGGCCTATGCCGCCAAGATCCTCCAGGACCAGCTGCAGTTGTTCGTCAATTTCGAGGACAGCGTCGCCGCGGCGCCCGCCCCGGTCGCCACCGGCGGCCCGATCGAAGTCGACGACAACACCGTCATCAACCGCTTCCTGCTGAAGAAGGTCGATGAGCTGGAACTGTCGGTGCGTTCGGCCAACTGCCTGAAGAACGACAACATCATCTACATCGGCGATCTGGTCCAGAAGACCGAGAGCGAGATGCTGCGCACGCCGAACTTCGGCCGCAAGTCGCTCAACGAGATCAAGGAAGTGCTCGGCCACATGGGCCTGCGTTTGGGCATGGAAATCTCGGGCTGGCCGCCGGAGAATATCGAAGAGATGGCCAAGAAGCTCGAGCAGGAATTCTGAGCAGCGCGGCCCGCGGCTAACGCGAAGCGTTAGACGCGGACTTGCGCAAGCTCGGCCGGCGAGGCGGCGGAGACCTCCGCCGAACTCGTCCGACGTCACGACGCGGCTTTGCCGCGGCGCGATGCAGAAGAAGGGGTGTTTGGCTGGCCCTGTCATCAGCCTGATCCGGGGTACCTGACACGGCCCCCTATCGAACGGAGTGAAAAACATGCGTCACGGTAACGCCCATCGCAAGCTCGGTCGCACGACCAGCCATCGCCTGGCGATGTTCCGCAACATGGCCGCCAGCCTCGTCAAGCATGAGCAGATCAAGACGACGCTGCCCAAGGCGCGCGAGATCCGCCCGTACATGGAAAAGCTGATCACGCTCGCCAAGCACGGCGGCCTGTCGAACCGCCGGCTGGCGCATGCCCGCCTAGGTGACGACGAGCAGCTGATCAAGCTGTTCGATACGCTGGCCAGCCGCTACGCCGACCGCCAGGGCGGTTATGTCCGCATCATCAAGGCCGGCATCCGCCGTTCGGATGCGACGCCGATGGCCATCGTCGAGTTCGTCGATCGCGATACCAGTGCCAAGGGCCAGGATTCGGGCCCGGTCGAAAGCTTCGACGGCGAGGATTGATCCGGATTGCGCGGGCGCTGACGCGATGTTAGCCAGCCCGCGCTTTTCCCTTTCCCTTTGCGTCTAAGGAACCAGCCATGGCTGACGACAACACTCTGCCGACCGAGAACGGCTTCGACGCCGGCATGCAGGAGCTGCCGCAGGTTTCGATCCTGACCCAGTACGTCAAGGACCTGTCGTTCGAAAATCCGAACGCGCCGTCGTCGCTGCAGTCGACCGAACAGCCGCGCATCGACGTCAACGTCAGCGTCAACGCCAAGCGCGGCGGCGACAATGTCTATGAAGTCGAGCTGAAGATCAGCGCCAAGGCGATGACCGGCGACACCGTCGCGTTCGTCGTCGACCTGCTCTACGCTGGCCTCTTCGGCCTTGCCAATGTGCCCGAGGAAGCGCTCGAGCCGTTCCTGATCATCGAGGCGCCGCGGATCATCTTTCCGTTCGCCCGCCGCATCATCGCCGATTCGGTCCGCGACGGCGGTTTCCCGCCGCTGATGCTCGACCCGATCGACTTTGCTTCGCTTTACATGGCGCAGCAGCAGGGTGCCCAAGGGGCGCAGGTCGGGAATGCCTGAGCTGATATTCGCAAAGCGCCGCGGCAAAGCCGCGTCGTGACGTCGCCAAGTGCGGGGGACGGGTTCGGCAGAGGTCTCTGCCGCCCCGCCGGCCGCGCTTGCGCCTCTCGGCGCGCTGCGCTCCGGGCCACTGCACGTTGAACCTGGTCAAAGCCACCGCGACGATCGGCGGCCTGACCCTCGTCAGCCGCATCGCCGGCTTTGTCCGCGACGTGCTGATGGCGCGCTATATCGGTGCCGGCATGGCCGCCGATGCCTTTCTGATCGCCTTTCGCCTGCCCAATCTGTTCCGGGCGCTGTTCGCCGAAGGCGCGTTCTCCGCTGCCTTCGTGCCGATGTTCAACCGCCAGGTCGGCGCCGACGCCGGCGACATGACCAATGCCAAGCGCTTTGCCGAGGATGTGCTGGCGGTGCTGCTGCCGGCGCTGGTGATCTTCACCATGGTGATGGTCATCGCCGCCGGGCCGATCGTCTGGGCACTGACCGGCGGATTTCCCGACGCCAGCCCGCAAAAATTTGCGCTCGCCGTCGATTTCACCCGGCTGACCTTTCCCTATCTGCTGCTGATCAGTCTCGTCTCGTTGATGGGCGGCATTCTCAATTCGATCGGGCGCTTCTGGGTCAACGCCGCGGCGCCGATCCTGCTCAACCTGGCGCTGATCGCCGGGCTGCTGCTGTTTCACGGTGCCGACGACGTGGAAAGCGCGCGAGTGCAGGCGGCCTGCGTCACCATTGCCGGCATCCTGCAATTCGCCTGGCTGCTGTGGTCGTGCCTGCGGGCCGATATCCGACTGCGGCTGCGGACGCCCCGGCTCGGCGAGAAGGTCCGCCAGCTGCTGCGCATCATCGGCCCGGCGGCGCTGGGCGCCGGCGCCGTGCAGTTCAACCTGTTGATCTCGACAGCGCTGGCGGCGCGCTTCCTGCCGGAAGGGGCGGTCAGCTTTCTCTACTATGCCGATCGCCTCAACCAGTTGCCGCTCGGCCTGATCGGCATCGGCGTCGGCACGGCTTTGCTGCCGGCGCTGTCGCGGCAACTGGGCGGCGGCAACACCGACGCCGCCGCGCACACCCAGAACCGCGCCATCGAACTCGTGCTGCTGCTCACCCTGCCGGCGGCGGCGGCGCTGACGGTGTCGGCCGATCCGATCATCCGCACGCTGCTCGAACACGGCCGCTTTACCCCCGCCGACACCCGCGCCACCGCCGATGCGCTCGCGGCCTTTTCGCTCGGGCTGCCAGCCTATGTGCTGATCAAGGTCCTGACCCCGGGGTTTTACGCCCGGCAGGACACGAAGATGCCGGTGCGCATCGCCGTCGCCTCGATGCTGGTCAACCTCGCCGGCAACTTGCTGCTGATCTGGCGTTTCGGCCATGTCGGCATCGCGCTGTCGACGGCGGCGGCGGCCTGGGTCAACGCCATCGCGCTTTGGGCGGTGCTGCGCCATCGCGGGCATTTCCAGGTCGATGCGCGGCTGCGGCGCACGCTACCGCGGCTGCTGGCGGCGACGCTGGTGATGGTCGCCGTCCTCATCGGCCTCGGCATCGTGCTGGCGCCGTGGCTGGGCGGCAATCTCGTTACCCGCATCGCCAGCCTGGCGGTGTTGCTCGGCACCGGCGGCATCGCTTATCTTGCCGCGGCGCGGGCCCTGCGCATCTTCACCGTTGCCGAGCTTCGGGCCCAGTTTTCACGAAAAGGCCGCACATGAGCCGTGTTTTTTCCGGCATCCAGCCAACGGGCAACCTGCATCTCGGCAATTACCTCGGCGCCATCCGCAACTGGGTGACGATGCAGGATGCCCATGAATGCATCTATTGCGTCGTCGACCTGCACGCCATCACCGTGGCGCAGGACCCGGCGACGCTGCGCGCCGGCATTCGCGACATGACCGCGGCGCTGCTGGCCAGCGGCATCGATCCGGCGCGGTCGATCCTGTTCCCGCAAAGCCAAGTGCGGGTGCACGCGGAATTGGCCTGGGTGCTGATGTGCACGGCGCGCATGGGTTGGTTGAACCGCATGACGCAATTCAAGGAAAAGTCGGGCAAAGACCGCGAGGGCGCGAGCGTCGGGCTGTTCACCTATCCGGTGCTGCAGGCCGCCGACATCCTGGCCTATCAGGCGACCCATGTTCCCGTCGGCGACGACCAGAAACAGCATCTGGAACTGGCGCGCGATATCGCCCAGAAGTTCAACACCGACATGAGTGTCGAGCTGTTTCCGCTGCCCGAACCGGTGATCCAGGGGCCGGCGACGCGGGTCATGTCGCTGCGCGACGGCAACGCCAAGATGTCGAAGTCCGATCCCAGCGACGCCAGCCGCGTCAACATGACCGATGACGCCGACACCATCGCCCAGAAGATCAAGCGCGCGCGTACCGATGCAGAGGTCCTGCCGAGTGAGGTCGCGGGGCTGGCGGGACGCGCGGAGGCGGCCAATCTGGTCGGCATCATGGCGGCGCTGACCGACAGCAGCGTCGCCGCAGTGCTGGCGCAATATGGCGGCCAGGGCTTTGGCGCCTTCAAGCCGGCGCTCGCCGATGCCGCCGTCGCGGTACTGGCGCCGATCACTGCCCGATTCAACGACTTGCGCCGCGACACGACGGCGATCGACGTCGTTCTGGCGCAGGGTGCGGTACGGGCCAGGGCCATCGCAGAGCCGGTGCTGGCGGCGGTGCATCGCGCCGTCGGCTTCAGTGGCTGATCTGCCGCAGCCGGCGCTGGCCGAGTTCACACGCGATTAACTTGAAACGGTGCAACCTACATCCCACCTATTGCGTAGATAATTCAAAAGGGTTCGCGATGTCCATGTTCCGACGCGGTCTTGCGCGCAAGGCCATATTGCCAATAGCCGCGCTGGCGCTCGTCGCCGGCTGCGCACCGACATTCGAGGCGCGCGTTGCGCGGTTCTCGCAGCTGCCGCCCCCGTCGGGGCAGAGCTTCGTCATCGAATCGCGCGATCCGGACAAGGCCGGTGGGCTCGAATTCGCCACCTATGCCAATCTGGTGCGCCAGCGCCTGCTTGCCAACGGCTTCGTCGAGGCGGCAAGCCCGGCCCAGGCCAGCCTGGCCGTGCAGCTCGATTACAATGTCGGCCCGCCGCGTGAAAAGGTCCAGACCCGTCCGGGTTTCGGCTATGGCGGTTGGGGCGGCGGCTGGGGTGGCGGCTGGGGCGGTTGGGGCGGCGGTTATGGCCGCTTCGGCGGCTGGGGCTGGAACCCCTATTGGGGCGGCGGCTTCGGCGGTTGGGGCGGTGGTGGCTGGGGCGGTGGCTGGGGCCCCGAGGTTTATTCCGTGACGCAGTACAACAGCCAGCTGGCGATGAAGATCGTCCGCACCGCCGACAAGGCCAGCGTGTTCGAAGGTCGTGCCGAAACCATCAGCACGTCGAACAATTTGACAAAGCTGGTACCAAATCTCGTGACGGCGATCTTTGCCAATTTCCCGGGCAACAGCGGCGAGACCGTCGCGGTGAAGTTCGATCCGGCCCAGCCGGCGCGGCCGGCGACGATCAAGCCGCTGCGCTGACCGGCTGGCACGGCAACGGCCAGGGCGCCACCCGACCCCGGGTGGCGCCCTTGCCTTATTGCGGCGGTACCTCTTCGGTGGCGCCCATGCGCGTGGTACGATCCCGCGCCCAGGCATCGACGTCGTTCTTCGTGCAACCGACAAAGCCGCTGCCGCCGATGACCGAGCAGCTGCCGATCGCACCGCCGGCGCCGCCGCTGGAGTCGCCGAGCAACAGGTTGCGGTTGGCCTGGAATGGGCTGACACGCGCGTTGTTGGCGGCGCGCAGCTGTTTCGGAATGCGGTAGATTTCGGAATCGGGCAGGCGCGCGCAGACGACGATCTCGTCCGCCGACGTCGGCTTTGGGCATTCCTCGGTGCCGAACACCGTCACCAGCCGCTGCCGCGGACGCGTGCCGTCGCCGGCGCCGGGTGTCGGCTTCAACGTGCTGCGCACCGGCGCATCCGGTGCGCCGATGATCGTCGTTGTCGCCGCCGGCTCGATAGGCGTGGTCGGCGCCGGACTGGCCTGCACCGAAGCCGTCGGCTGTGCCGAAAGCCCGCCCGCCGACATGGCCATGACGGTCGCCAGGACCGGGGCCAGTACCAGGGTCATCTTCGCCCGCATTGCCTTGCTCTCCAACAGCTTTGCGCCTGCTTACGGTGTTTCCGCCGTCGACGGAACGCAAAAGGACGGTCAGGCCTGGTCGATGTGCATCGAATAGGTGAAGCGGTCGCCCGGGTGCGACGAGACCGAGAACAGCACCACCCGCCCGCTGTCGTCGCGATAGCTGCGGACGATGCGCAACAGCGGCGCACGCCGGGCGATGCCGAGCGCGGCGGCCTCGCGGCTGCCGGCGGCAAGCGCGCGAATATCCTGGTCGACGCGTCCGATGCGAAAGCCGGCAGCGGTGCCAAGTTGGGCGAACAGCGTTTGTCGCCCGGGCTGCAGGCCCGCGACATGGGGCTCCAGCGCGGGATTGACGTGGACATCGACGACCGCAAGCGCGACGCCGCCAGACGTCAGGCGGCGGATCCCCGACAGCAGCACCCAGCGGCTGCCCACCGGCATGGCAAAATCGGTCGCCTGGGCGTTCGACAGCGTCACCGTGCCGCGGCGTTCGAAGGTGAATTCGCTGTCGGCTGCATATTGCAGCAGCTCGGCAACGTCCGACATCGGCTGGCGCAGCACGCTGCCGACGGTGTCGACGATGGTGCCGGACCCGCGCCGGCGCCGGATCAGGCCTTCGTCCTGCAGCCGGCGCAGCGCCTCGCGGACGGTGAACCGGGACACGCCGTGACGATCGCACAGGGCACTTTCGGTCGGCAGCTGGGCGCCTTCGGCGAAATGGCCGGCGGCGATGGCGGCGCGCAAATCGTCGGCCACCTGCAGGTAGCGCGGCCCGGCCGGGGAAGTATCAAGCGTCACGCGGTTCCTTTGCTGCTGCGCTGCCACCTTGATTGATGGCCACCGACTCCGCAACATGTCCGGACAATCCGGGCCGGCGCAGCGGCCCGATCCATCGCCGCACGGGAATCGCAGTTTGCCGCACATGCCTTCGTCGCCCGACCGGATGATACCACCGGCATGACCGCGACCACCGATCTGCTGGCATTCGCCGCGGGCCCGATCCAGTTGCCGCCCGCGGTGCGCGCCGCGGCGCTGATGCTGCTCGACGATACGCTGGCGGTGGGCGCCGCCGGATCGACGGCGCCGGGCGCCGATGCGGTGCTGGCGGCGGCCCGGGGCTGGGGCAGCGGCGTCGTGCCGATCCTGGGCCGCACCGCCTGCCTGTCCGCGGCGGGCGCAGCCTTCGTCAACGGGTACCAGATACACTGCCTCGAATGGGATGCGGTGCACGAACCGGCCGTCGTCCACGCCATGAGCGTCGTCACCGCGGCGCTGCTGTCGGCGTGCCATGGCCGCGCGGTGGAGCGGGAGGACGCGCTGGCGGCGCTGGTCGTGGGGGTGGAAATCGCCTGCGCGCTGGGCGTGGCGGCAACCGGGCCGTTGCGCTTCTTTCGCCCCGCTACGGCCGGGCTGATCGGCGCAGCGCTGGCCTGTGCGCGCATTGCCGGCGTGCCGCCGGTACGCTTTGCCGATGTCCTCGGCCTTGCCCATGCCCAGTGCGCCGGCACGATGCAGGCGCATGTCGAAGGCTCGCTGGCGCTGCCGTTGCAGGTGGCCGCGGCGGCGCGCGCGGCGATCACCGCCGTCGACCTGGTCGGCATCGGCCTGGCCGGGCCGCACGATGCGCTGGTCGGCCCCTTCGGCTATTTTCCGTTGTTCGACGACGGCGACCCGGCGGTGGCGATGGCGACGCTGGGCATTGTCTGGCGGACGACGGAGGTCAGCATCAAGCCCTGGCCCTCGGGCCGCGCCAGCCATGCGACGTTGAGCGTGCTGGCCGGCGATATCACCGCCATCGAGGCACGGGTGCCGCCGCTGATCGCCCGGCTGGTCGGGCGGCCCTGGGTCGACGACATGACGACCGCCTATGCGCGCCTGTGCCTGCCGTTCCTGGTGGCGCTGATGCTGACCGATGGCCGCATCGATCCGCGTCGCTTCACGCCCGACAGCTTTGCCGATCCGGCGCTGCGGGCGCTCGGCGCGCGGCTGACGGTGGTGGTCGACGGCAATCCCGACCCCAATGCCCTGGCGCCGCAGGCGTTCACCCTGACGCTGACGGACGGCAGCCGGCGGGATGTCACCGTGCCGGCGACGCTCGGCAGCCCCGCCAACGCGCTGACGCCGGCCGCCCATGCCGAAAAGCTGGCATTCGCGCGGGGCTTGGCGGCTGGTCCATCGCCGACGCTCGATTCGCTGACCCTGCTGAGCGGGGTGGCGGCAACGATATGATGGCGGTGACGTTTGACCATCGTGCCCCCGGGCCGCAATGCCGGCAGATCGGATTGTCGATGAAGGGCGCTGACAATGGCTGAAATCGCAATCCACCGCCTGTCGATCGCCGAGCTGCGCGCCGCCGATGCCGTGGCGGTGACCGAACATTACCTCGATCGCATCGCCCGGCTGGACCCGCGCTTGCGGGCCTTCACCCATGTCGATGCCGATCGCGCCCGGGTCGATGCGGCCTGGTCGGCAGCGCTGATCGACCGCGGCGAGGCGCGACCGCTGGAAGGCGTGCCGATCGGCATCAAGGCCAATATCGATGTCGATGGCTGGCCGACCACTGCCGGGGTGGAGGGGCGCCGCGACGCCATCGCGACCAGCGATGCTGCCGTCGTGCGCCTGCTGCGCGATGCCGGCGCCGTCATCATCGGCCAGCTCAACATGCACGAGGCGGCACTGGGCGCGACCACCGACAACCCGGCGTTCGGCCGCACCGAAAACCCGCACGGCGCCGGTCGCACGCCGGGCGGATCAAGCGGCGGGTCGGGCGCTGCCGTCGCCGGCGGGCTGTGCGCCGCGGCGCTGGGCACCGACACGCTGGGATCGATCCGCATCCCGGCGGCGTACAACGGCGTCTATGGCCTGAAGCCGACCAACGGCCTGCTGCCCGACGACGGGCTGGTATTCCTGTGCCGCCGGCTCGATTCGATCGGCCCGCTGGCGCGGTCGGTCGCCGATCTCGGCGCGGTGTTCGCGGCGCTGTCCCCGGGCACCGCTGCAGCGCCCATGGGCCGGGTGGCAATGCTGTCGAGCGTCGATGCTCACGAGATGGAGCCCGCCGTCCGCGCCGCCTGTACGGCGGCGATGATGGCGCTGCGCGGGCTGGGGCTGGTGGTCGAAACTGTCGACACGCCGGGGCTCGACCTGGCCGGCACGCGGCTGGGCGGCTTCATCGAATCGGCACGGGAGGCGGCAGAGACCTTCGCCGCGGAACGCCGCAGCGGCGACACCAGCAAGCATTTCGACGCGGCGATGGATTTCGGCACGACCGCGCCGGCCGCAACGGTTGCCGCGGGAGAGGCCGCCATGGCGCACGCCGCCGAAACGCTGCACCGCGTCCTTACCAGCCATGATGTCGTGCTGCTGCCGACGACGCCGCAGGCCGCCTTCGCCCATGGCCGGACGCCGAACACCCAGGCCGATTTCACCGCCATCGCCAACATTGCCGGGCTGCCGGCGCTGTCGCTGCCTGCCGGCGTCGACGCGGCCGGGCTGCCGGTGGCGGTGCAACTCATCGGCCGCGCGGGGTCGGAATCATCGCTGCTGGCGCTTGCCGCGCGGCTTGATACGATCCTCGCCGCCTATCGTTTCCCTGCCGATTTCGCCTGAAAGGACCATCATGCGCATCATCGCCCTGTTCAATCTGAAGCCCGGTGTCGCTGCCGCCGACTATGAGGAATGGGCCGCGAAAAGCGACATGCCCGGCGTGCGGTCGCTGGTTTCGGTCAAGGATTTCAACGTCTATCGCACCACCGGCCTGTTGTTTGCCGACAGCGCGCCGCCCTACCAATATGTCGAGATCCTCGACATCACCCATATGGACGAGTTCCAGAAGGACTGCGCGGGCGACCTCGTCAGCCAGCTCGGCGCCGAGCTGGCGAACTTTGCCGACAATGCCGTGTTCATGACGACCGAACTGATGATGGAGGGCTGATGCGCTTCGGGGGGAAGGTCGTCGTCGCTACCGGGTCGGGGCGGCCCAGGGGGCTTGGCCAGGCCATCTTGCAGCGCTTCGCCGATGAGGGCGCGACCTGCGTCGTGTCCGACATCGGGTCCGGCGGTGCGGGGCTGGCGTCGTCCACCGATGCGGGCGAGGTCGTCGCCGATCTGGAGACGCGCGGCGGCAAGGTGCTGTGGCAGCCGTGCGATGTCGCCGACGAGGGGCAGTGCGAGGCGCTGGTCGCGGCGACGGTGGCGGCGTTCGGACGCATCGACATGCTGGTCAACAATGCCGGCATCGGTTTCGTCATGAAGCCGCTGCTCGACACGTCGGGCAACGACTGGGACCGGGTGCTCGATGTCAATCTGAAGGGCGCGTTCCTGTGCAGCCGCGCGGCGGCGCGCCAGTTCATCGCGCAAGGGCCGGGCGACGACGGCATTGCCGGGCGCGTCATCAACATCGCCAGCCAGGCGGCGAAGTCGGGCTTTCCGCACATGGCGGCGTATGTCGCGTCGAAACACGGCATGGTCGGGCTGACGCGGTCGAACGCCGTCGAGCTCGGCCCGCACCGCATCACCGTCAACGCCGTCTGCCCCAACCATGTCACCACCGGGCTGGGCGCCGCGCAGAACGAATATTTCTCGCGGCTTCTGGGCTTCGATTCGGTCGAGGCCTATCTCGCCAACATGCGGGCGAAGAACCCGCTCGGTCGGCCGGGGCTGGCCAGCGACACGGCGGCGGCCTGCGCCTGGCTGGCGTCGGCGGACGCCGTCTATGTCACCGGCGAGGCGATCAACGTCAGTGGCGGCGAGGAGATGCACTGACCCACCAGTCGGTGGCCGGCATGTCGTCGGCGAGGGTGCCGGGGAACTGCGGCGGGCGCTTTTCGAGGAAGGCCGTCACGCCTTCATGGACATCGCCGGTCTTGCCGCGGGCGATGTTGATCGCGGCATCGACCGCCAGCGCGCCGCGCGGGTCGGCCTGCGGGCCGAACTGCCACAGCATGCGCCGGGTCAGTGCCAGCGACACCGGGGCGCAGTTCTCGGCGATCTCCAGCGCCAGCGCCCGGGCGCGATCCTCCAGCGCATCGGCCGCGCAGACCTCGCTGACCAGCCCCTTGGCAAGGGCTTCGCTGGCCGGAAACAGGCTGCCGGTCAGGCACCATTTCAGCGCCTGGGGCAGCCCGACGAGCTGCGGCAGGAACCAGGCGGAGCCGGCCTCCGGCACCAGGCCGCGGCGGGCAAAGACAAAGCCGAATTTCGCGGTGTCGGCGGCGATGCGGATGTCGCAAGGCAGGGTCAGCGTCAGCCCGACGCCGGCGGCCGAGCCGTTGAAGGCCACGACGGAGGGCTTGCGGCAGTTCATCATGGCGCGGACGAAATCACTGTCACGGCCATCGCCGCTGCCGAAGTTGCCGGCGCCGGCGCCAGCGTCGGTGTCGAAGCTGCCGGCGCCGGCCGAGACATCGGCACCGGCGCAGAACACCCGGCCGCGGGCGGTCAGGATGACGACGCGGATGGCGTCATCGGCGTCGGCGGCGTCGAAGGCGGCCGTCAGCTCGGCGCCCATCTCGTTGGTATAGGCGTTCATCGCGTCGGGGCGGTTCAGGCGCACCCACAACAGCGGGCCCTCGGCGACAAGCTCGATGGTATTGGGCATGGCGACCGTCTCCGCTGGTTGCGGAGCATTGTCGGCCGGTGGTGGGCAGGCGCTACCTGCCCAGTGTGTCAGGTGATCAGTTGACGACTGCGGCCTGCATGGCTTCCAGTCGCTCGACGGCCTTTTCGTCATTGGCGGCGCGCGCCGCGGCGAGCTGCGTCGCGACCTCGGCCGGGTCGATATCGCCGACCGGGATTGCGGCCTCGGCGAGAATGGTCAGGCCCTGGTCGTTGACCTCGGCAAAGCCGCCGTCGACGAAGATGCGGCGGGTCAGCGTGTTCGAATCGGCCTCGTAGATGGCGATGGCGCCGGGGCGGATGGTGCTCATCAGCGGGGCATGGCCGGGCAGCACGCCGAAGTCGCCTTCGGACCCCGGCACGACGACCATGGCCGCGGTGCCGGACACCAGCCGGCGTTCCGGCGAGACGAGTTCGAAGTGGAAAAGATCGGCCATTTTCTGCTTCTTCCCCCCTCCCTTTCAAGGGAGGGGTTGGGGGTGGGTGTCCTGGGGGCGGGACTCACCCTCCCCCGGCCCCTCCCTTGAAAGGGAGGGGAGGTTGTTACGCGGCTTCGGCGGCCAGCTTCTGGGCCTTGGCGACGGCGTCCTCGATGGTGCCGACGAGGTAGAAGGCGGCTTCGGGCAGGTGGTCGTATTCGCCGGCGACGATGGCCTTGAAGCCCTTGATGGTGTCCTCGACCTTCACGAAGACGCCCGGCGTGCCGGTGAAGATTTCGGCGACGTGGAAGGGCTGCGACAGGAAGCGCTGGATCTTGCGGGCGCGCGACACGACCAGCTTGTCCTCTTCCGACAGCTCGTCCATGCCCAGAATGGCGATGATGTCCTGCAGCGACTTGTACTTCTGCAGCACTTCCTGGACCGAACGCGCGACGTTGTAATGCTCTTCGCCGACGGTGCGCGGCTCCAGCACGCGGCTGGTCGAATCGAGCGGGTCGACGGCCGGGTAGATGCCGAGTTCGGCAATCGAGCGGCTGAGCGTCGTCGTGGCGTCAAGGTGGGCGAACGAGGTCGCCGGCGCCGGGTCGGTGAGATCGTCGGCAGGCACGTAGATCGCCTGAACGGACGTGATCGAACCCTTGTTGGTCGAGGTGATACGCTCCTGGAGCGCGCCCATGTCGGTGGCGAGCGTCGGCTGATAGCCCACCGCCGACGGGATGCGACCGAGCAGCGCCGACACTTCCGAACCGGCCTGGGTGAAGCGGAAGATGTTGTCGACGAAGAACAGCACGTCCTGGCCTTCGACATCGCGGAAATATTCGGCGTTGGTGAGGCCGGACAGGGCGACGCGGGCGCGGGCGCCGGGGGGCTCGTTCATCTGGCCGAAGACCAGCGCGACCTTGGAGCCTTCCGAGATCGGGTTGCCTTCGGCGTCCGACGCGATGACGCCGGCTTCGAGGAACTCGTGGTAAAGGTCGTTGCCTTCGCGGGTGCGCTCACCGACGCCGGCGAACACGCTGGTGCCGCCATGGCCCTTGGCGATGTTGTTGATCAGCTCCTGGATCAGCACGGTCTTGCCGACACCGGCGCCGCCGAACAGCCCGATCTTGCCGCCCTTGGCATAGGGGGCGATCAGGTCGATGACCTTGATGCCGGTGACGAGGATCGAGCTTTCGGTCGACTGGTCGATGAACAGCGGTGCCTCGGCATGGATCGGCATGGTGGTTTCGGCATTGACCGGACCGCGATCGTCGATCGGCTCGCCGATGACGTTGAGAATGCGGCCGAGCGTCGCCGGGCCGACGGGAACGCGGATCTGCGAGCCGGTGTCGACGACTTCCTGGCCGCGGACGAGACCGTCGGTGGCGTCCATGGCAATGGTGCGGACGGTGTTTTCACCGAGATGCTGGGCAACTTCGAGGACCAGGCGATTGCCGCCGACCTTCGTCTCCAGCGCCGACAGGATGGCCGGCAGGTCGGTATCGAAATGCACGTCGACGACGGCGCCGATGACCTGCGATACGCGGCCGATGTTGTTGGTGGTATTGGCCATGTGGCGTGCTCCTTAAAGCGCTTCGGCGCCCGAGATGATCTCGATCAATTCCTTGGTGATCGCGGCCTGTCTCGTGCGGTTATAGGTGATGGTGAGTTTCTTGATCATCTCGCCGGCGTTGCGGGTCGCATTGTCCATCGCGGTCATGCGGCTGCCTTGCTCAGACGCTGCGTTCTCGAGCAATGCGCGGAACACCTGGACGGCGAGGTTGCGCGGCAGCAGCTCGGCGAGGATGGCTTCCTCGTCGGGCTCGTATTCGATCGAGGCCGGCGCGGCATCGCTCGGCTTGGCCTCCACGGCGGCCACGGTCGGCAGCGCGGCGGGGATCAGCTGGATCTCGGTCGGTTCCTGGACGAGCGCCGAACGGAAACGGGCGAAGAACAGGTGGGCAACGTCGAACTCGCCGGCCTCGAACCGCGACGTGATGTCGTCGGCGATCGCCTTGGCATCGGCAAAGGCGGCGTTCTTGATGTGGCTCTGGTCGATATAGCCGATGATCAGCTCCTTGTGGGTCCGCATGAAGGGCGCGCGCGCCTTCTTGCCGACGAACAGCAGCTTGACGGTCTTGCCCTCGGCGAGGAGCGTTTCCATCGTCTTGCGCGCCAGTCGCGCGATGTTGGTGTTGAAACCACCGGCAAGGCCGCGCTCCGACGAGGCGATGACGAGGAGGTGCACCTGGTCCTTGCCGGTGCCGGCGAGCAGGCGCGGCGATTCGGGGCCGACGGTAACCCGGCTGCCCAGCGACGCCATCACGGCGGCCATGCGCTCCGAATAGGGGCGCGCGGCCTCGGCGGCTTCCTGCGCTCGGCGCAGCTTCGCCGCGGCGACCATCTTCATCGCCTTGGTGATCTTCTGCGTCGACTTCACCGAGGTGATGCGGTTCTTCAGGGCTTTGAGGCTTGCCATCTTGTCCTTCTGTCATCCCGGGCTTGACCCGGGACCCAGTTTTCCTCTGTCGGCGCCAGCAAGAAAGCTGGGTCCCGGGTCAAGCCCGGGATGACGACAGAAGCAGGTTACGCGAACGTCTTGGCGAACTTGCCGACGACATCCTTCAGGCTGGCGGTCGTATCGGCCGACAGGTCCTTGGAGGTGCGGATGCTGTCGAGAATGCCGGCATGATCGGCACGGACATGCGCGAGCAGCGACTGTTCGAAACGGGTCACGTCCTTGGCCGGCACGGTATCGATGAAGCCATTGACGCCGGCGAAGATCGAAACCACCTGCTCCTCGAACGGCATCGGCTTGTACTGGCCCTGCTTGAGCAGTTCCGTCAGCCGGGCGCCGCGGTTGAGGAGCCGCTGCGTCGAGGCGTCGAGGTCCGAACCGAACTGGGCGAACGCCGCCATCTCGCGATACTGGGCCAGCTCCAGCTTGATGGTGCCGGCAACCTTCTTCATCGCCTTGGTTTGCGCGGCCGAGCCGACGCGGCTGACCGACAGGCCAACGTTGATCGCCGGGCGGATGCCCTGGAAGAACAGTTCGGTTTCGAGGAAGATCTGGCCGTCGGTGATCGAGATGACGTTGGTCGGGATGTACGCCGACACGTCGCCGGCCTGGGTCTCGATGATCGGCAGCGCCGTCAGCGAGCCATTGCCGTTGGCGTCGTTCATCTTGGCCGCACGCTCGAGCAGGCGCGAGTGGAGATAGAACACGTCGCCGGGATAGGCTTCGCGGCCCGGCGGGCGGCGCAGCAGCAGCGACATCTGGCGATAGGCGACCGCCTGCTTGGTCAGGTCGTCATAGACGATGACGGCGTGCATGCCGTTGTCGCGGAAATATTCGCCCATCGTGCAGCCGGTGTAGGGCGCCAGGAACTGCAGCGGCGCGGGCTCGGAAGCCGTTGCAGCAACGACGATCGAATATTCCATCGCGCCATTCTCTTCGAGTGCGCGGACGATCTGGGCGACGGTCGAACGCTTCTGGCCGACGGCGACATAGATGCAGAACAGCTTCTTCGAATCGTCGGTGGCAGCGGCGTTGATCGCCTTCTGATTGATGAAGGTGTCGATGGCGACGGCGGTCTTGCCGGTCTGGCGGTCGCCGATGATCAGCTCGCGCTGGCCGCGGCCGACGGGGACGAGCGCATCGAGCGCCTTGAGGCCGGTCTGCATCGGCTCGTTGACCGACTTGCGCGGGATGATGCCCGGCGCCTTCACCTCGACGCGGCTGCGGGTCACGTCGACCAGCGGGCCCTTGCCGTCGATCGGGTTGCCGAGGCCATCGACGACGCGGCCGAGAAGGCCCTTGCCGACCGGCACGTCGACGATGGTGCCGGTGCGCTTGACGGTGTCGCCTTCCTTGATGCCGCTGTCGCTGCCGAAGATGACGATGCCGACGTTATCGGCCTCGAGGTTAAGCGCCATGCCCTTGATGCCGCCGGGAAATTCGACCATCTCGCCGGCCTGGACATTGTCGAGGCCATGGACGCGGGCGATACCGTCACCGACCGACAGCACCTGGCCGACTTCGCTGACTTCGGCGTCGTTGCCGAAATTGGCGATCTGGTCCTTGATGACCCGCGAAATTTCGGCGGCGTTGATATCCATCTTAATTTGAACCCTTCAGTGCCTGGCCGAGCGAATCGAGCCGGGTCTTCAACGAGGAATCGATCATCCGCGAACCGACGCGGACGACAAGGCCGCCGAGGATGGCGGGGTCGACCGTGATGTCGAGCGCGACGTCGCGCCCCATCCCGGCCTTCAATTTTGCGCTCAGTGCCTGCTGCTGCTCGGCGGTGAGCGGGTGCGCCGCGGTGACGCGGGCGGTGATTTCGCCGCGACGGGCGGCGGCGAGCGCCTGGAAGTCGCGGATGACATGCGGCAGCGAACCAAGGCGGCGGTTCTGCGCCAGCACGCCGAGGAACGACGTCGTCAGCTTGTCGAGACCGAGCGAGCCGGCCACACCGGCGATGCCGGCGGCAGCGGCCTTGCGGCTGACCATCGGGCTGGTGGTCAGCGTCTTCAGGTCATCGGAATGGCCGAGCGCATCCTTCAGCGTGGTGAGGCTCGCCGACACCGTCTCCAGTGCCTTGCCGTCGACCGCAAGGTCGAACAGCGCCGTCGCATAACGACCCGACAGGCCCAGCGCCACACTGGCCGCGGCGATTGCAGATGTTGGTTCCAACGGACAGGGTCCAGCGACAAGAGGTTGCGGCAATAGAATATCGAGGGCTTGTGGCCCTTCAGACGCGGCGGCGGCTAGCACGAGGCCACGAATGTTGCAAGGCAGCGGTCGAAAATGTTGCAGGGCAACATGGCCGTGCCACGGCACGACAGCGTACCATTTATCAACCTGGAGCGTGTAGTTTCAAGCGGCTGGGGGCGCGTGAGAAAGGTTCAGGCCATGACGCTCGTCCGGTTGTCCGCCGCCATTCGATTCGCCCTGCCGTCGCTTCTCGCCGTCGCGACGCCGGCCACCGCGCTCAACCTGTCGCTGTTCGACAGTGGCTATGACCAGCCGGTGTTCCTTACCGGCGGCGGCAATACCGTCTATATTGCCGAACAGGGCGGCCGCATCATCGCGCAGGACCGCAGCACCAAGGTCAAGCGGACGTTCTTCACCGTGCCCGACATCGTCACGGGCGGCGAAAAGGGCCTGCTCGGCTTTGCCTTCGATCCGCGCAGCAACGGGCGTTTCTATGTCAACGTAACGGCGCGGGTGAATGGGCGGCTGGTCAGCGAGATCCGGCGCTATACCGATCCGCGCGTGCGCATCGAAGCGCCGCAAGTCGTGCTGCGCGTCGAACAGCCGTTCGACAACCATAACGGCGGCTGGATCGGCTTCGGCGCCGACAAGAATCTTTACGTCGCGTTCGGCGACGGCGGCTCGGCCAACGATCCGCGCAACAATGCCCAGAACAAGGCTTCGCTGCTCGGCAAGATCCTGCGCATCGATGTCGGGCGCGACGCCTACCCCGCCGACCCCTTGCGCAACTATGCAGTCCCGGTTGGCAACCCGTTCGGCACCGAGGTCTACGCCTATGGCCTGCGCAATCCCTATCGCGCCTCGATCGACCGGACGACGGGCAACATCTGGATCGGCGACGTCGGCCAGAGTGCGTTCGAGGAAGTCGACCGCATCGCTGCCGGCACCGCAGGGCAAAACTTTGGCTGGCGGCCGCTGGAGGGCAATCTGCCGACACCCGGTGTCGGCGATGCGATTCCCGCCGGCACGACGGCGCCGGTGTTCAGCTATGGCCGCAGCCTCGGCCAGTCGATCACCGGCGGCTATGTCTTTCGCGGCTTTCGCGGCCTTGTCGGGCTCGACGATCGCTATGTCTTCGGTGACTTCGTGTCGGGCAAGCTGTGGTCGATCAACCAGGATGGCAGTGACCTGCAGGACCTGACCAGCCTGTTCGCCCCGTTCGGCCCGGTCAACATCGCGTCGTTCGGCGAGGACGGCAACCGCAACCTGTACATCGTCGCCTATGACGGCCGCATCTTCCGGCTCGGCGGCCAGCGCTCGTCGCTGGCCGCCCTGGCGGTGCCCACGGCGCTGTCGGCACCTGAGCCGGCGAGCTGGGCCATGCTGCTCGCCGGCTTTGGCCTGGTGGGGGCGGCGCTAAGGCGTCAGGCGAGAGCCGCGCGCCGTCTGCGCAAGGCAGCACCGCTGAGGCCGAAGCCGGCGACGAGCAGCGCCCAGCTTGCCGGCTCGGGGACTGCGGCGGCGCTGATGGCACCGATGGCGATCGATGCGCCGGGCACGGTTTCATAGCGGATGCCGAACAGCTGACCGCCGGCGAGGTCGGCGATGCCGTACTGATAGCCGTTGCCGAGGTCGAAGCGCAGCCCGATGATGCCGCGCACGATGGAGAAGGGGATCGCCGCCGGCGTCGCATAGCCGGCGAACACGCCCAGGCTGTCGGCGCCGATGCTGCCGCCACGATCGGTGAAGAACGATGTCGGCCGCGGCGGATTGAAGAACGGCGCGCCGAGGCTGAGCACCTGCGTCGTGCCGCCCGTCGCGACGCCGGCCGGATCGAAGGCGAAGGACCCCGGATCGACGATCGAGAAGCTGATCGTGTTGCCGCCGCCGAAATCATAGTTGAACGGCGCCGCCGAAAAATCCTGATTGGTGGCGACGGTCACGACGGCGGCGGAGGCGACCGTCGGGGTGGCCAGCGCCAGCGCGGCGCAGGCAAGGGAAATGCGCATCACAAGGTCCTTTGTGTCGTTGTGCCGCCCCGCCTTGCAGCTACGCGGCCGGGCCGGCCGTCGACGCAGGCAGAAACGCCGGCGAAACTATCCGCGATGCAGCAACGGAAGCGCCGCGAACAGCACTTGCCCGGCCAGCCCCGCCAGGCCCGCGGCGGTCCCGAGATGCGCCGCCTGCGTCGCCAGGTCCTGGCCGAACAGCATGGCCCCGAGCACCGTTTCGGCCAGCATCAGGATGCCGAACGCCGTCGCGCCCATCGCCAGTCGCGGGGCGAGGCCATGCGGGACCCGATGGCGGCGGATGAGGGCACCGCAGATCGGCCACGCCAGCGCCAGCATGACCGGCACCTCCAGCATCACTGCCGCCAGCGCGCCGAGGCGTGGCGCAACAATGTCGACCCGCAGCGCGCCGAGTGCGAAGCCGATGGCAAACACCGCGACGAAATAGGCAAGTCCGGCGGTCACGGCGCGCGTCATCCTGGGTCCCCAAGGCCTTGCAGAGCATCGGTCGTTGGCACAATGTCACGACAATTTCGCGGGGGGGGATTTTTCGCAGCTCATGCCGTGGTTGTTCACCCTGGTACTGGCCGTCCATGTCGGGGCGGGCATCGTGGCGCTGGCGAGTTTCTGGGGCGCCGTGGCAACGCGCAAGGGCGGGCCTGCCCATCGCCGCTGGGGCGCCGCCTTTACTGCCGCCATCTACGCCGCCGGCTATATGGCGCTGGGCATGGGGTTGCTGTCGCTGCGCTGGCCGCTGGCGATGCACCCGGGACTGACCGACGAGGCGCTGTATCGCGGGCTGTTCGGCTGGATGATGATCTATCTGGCGCTGCTGACGATAAGCATGACGCGCTATGGCCTCAAGATGGTCGCCAACAAGCGTGACCATGCCGCCAATCGGCACTGGACGATGGTGACGCTCCAGGTCGCGGTGCTGGTCGCCGCGGTCAATTGCGCTGTCCAGGGCGTCATGCTGCGACAGCCGCTGATGGTCGGGGTGTCGGTGCTGGGCTTCGGCACCACGCTGACCTACCTGGCCTATATGTTCCGGCCCGATCCGGCGCGCGGCGACTATATCCCCGAACATCTGAAGGCGATGGTGGCGACGGGCATCGCCGCCTACACGGCCTTCCTGTCGGTGGGGCTGGTCGAGCTGCTGCCGGCGCACGCCTTCAACCCGGTGCTCTGGGCGCTACCGACGGTCGCCGGCATGGCGATCATCGTTCACTACCTGCGCCTGCAGCGCATCCAGCGGCGGCCGGGCGTTACCGGCTGATCGGAACGACTACCGCACTGGCGGTGAACAAAGAAATTGCAGATCTCTTGATGCTGGTGACGCAATAAAATTGCGCGACCGTTCATATAGGGTTGTTTAGCCGCTGAAATCACACTTTATTCTGCCAATTGCAAATTATTACTATTGTGTAAAAACGAGCCTGTCGTTAGACGACTGGCAAGGCATCGTGGCGTGCAAACGCCCCAACCCCCATGGACGCGTCTGCCCCCAGCCGCGTGCGATGCCGGCCTCACCCGATCTCAGGAATTTCCATGTCCTTCCGCCAGTTCGCGACCGCGCTCGTCCTCGTCGCGGCCGCCGTTCCCGCCGCCGCCGCAACGCGGATCGATTATTCGGTGTTCACGCTCGGCGACTACACCGATGCCGGCGGCTCGAACTATGGCACCGGCGTCGCGGTCGCCGGCAACGCCGTGATCAATTCGACCGCCATCGGCACGCGTCTGACGGCGGACCGCAACGGCAGCGACGTCGTCGTCGTCGGCGGCAACATCGCCTATGACAACTCGACGCTCCGCCATGGCAATGTCGTTTACGGCGGCACCAACGGCAGTGGCCAGTACACCCAGGCGAAGACTCCGGGCGGCAGCTTTGCACAGGGCGGTACGGTCGACTTCGGGGCAATCGGCAATGGCCTGCTCGACCTGTCCAGCAGTTATGGCGCGCTGGCGGCGACCGGCAGCTTCGCCAGCCTCTACGGTGCCGGCACCCTGTCGGGCGCAACGACCATCGGCACCGATGTCTTCACGCTGACGACGGCCGAGCTCGAGAGCGTCTATGCGCTGCGGCTCGTCGGCGCCACCGGATCGCTGGCGATCATCAACGTCGTCGGCAGCAATTTCGGCGACCATTTCAGTTTCGATCGCGGCAATTACGCGGTCGCCGACGTGGTGTTCAATTTCGTCGATGCGGCGACGCTGGGTTTCGGCGGCATCGATCTCGGCGCCTCGCTGCTGGCGCCGCTGGCAACGCTCACCCAGAACGGCGGCATCATTCGCGGCAGCGCTGCGGTCGGCAATTTCCACGGCGCCGGCGCCAACATCGCCGGTGACGGCGGCTTTGCCATCAGCGACCCCGTCTCCGATGGCGCCGGCAGCACGGTGCCGGAGCCGGCGAGCTGGTTCCTGATGGTCGCCGGCTTCGGGATGGTCGGCGCGGCCCAGCGCCGCCGCCTGCGCGCCATCGCGGCCTGACTCGGGAGCGCCGGCTCAGCCGTCGGCGATCGCCGCGTCGAGCGCGTCGAGCAGCGGGCTGACTTCGCCCAGGAACGGCCGTTCGGCGGTGACGATCGCGGCAAAGGCCCGGTACTTCAGTGCGCGCAGCCGTTCGGGCGACAGCATGGCGCCATCGGGCAGCGCCGAACAGACGATGTCGATCATCCGCTCGGCGCCGTGCAGCCGGCCCCACAGATAATCATGCTCGCGATAGGCGCGGCTGAAAAACGCTCCGAAGGCGTTGAACTGCGAGCCCTTCAGCGTGCCCCCGCCGGCGGCGCGCAGCGACAGCGCGTCCTCGGGTGACAATCGGTCGACCTTGATCTCGTCGAACTCGTCGATGCCGTCGCCCTGCAACAGCGGCAGCATCGCGATGTCGAAGAACGGAAACCCCAGATAGCTGCTGAGCAGCGGCCGCCGCAGCTCGCGCGGCCAGGGCCGCGCGAACAGGTCGACCAGCGCCTCGTCGCTGTCGCCATCGAGCGTGCGGAGGTCGAGCGCCTGCGCCAATGCCGCCAGCGCCGCCGCCGGATCCTCGATCACCGCAGCCGCCGCGGCACGCATGTCGGGGCCGAAAAACGTCGACTGCCGGCGCTTCAGATGCGGGTTCAGTATGGCGTAGAGCCCGGTCTTGACGATTTCGAGCGCCTGCCGCGCCGCATCGTCGGACGTCGTGCCGGCCAGCGTGTTGACGCGGCGGATCATGAAGCGCAGCCGCCGCACCCGGAACTCCAGGTCGAAATTGCGCAGGAAGGCGACATAATCCGAGCCGGCACCGCCGCGGGCCATGGCCTGCGCCGGATCGTCGAGGCCCAGCGTACGGACATGGCGCCAGACGGCACTGCGCACCGCTTCGAGCGCAACGCCGCCGAGCATCGCCAGCCGGACTGCCTGGGCCTCGACGATCTGCGCCATCTTCAGCTGGCCATAGGCGGCATAGGCATAGCCGGCCTCGCGCGCCGCCTGGCTCTGGGCGCGCGATCGCCAGTCGGCGAGGCGTTCGCGCGTCGGCTTGAACATGAAGACGCGCAGCCCCGCGGCACGCTCGATCGCGGCGTCGACCTCCGGCGTCATGCCGTCGACGACATAGCGCAGCCGGCGAACCCGCGCCGACAGTGCATCGATGGCGGCGAGATTGTCGTTGATCGGCTGCTGGCGCGGAATATCGGCGAGGCTGCGCAGCACGGTGGCGAAAAACCCCGGCAGGACCGGCGAATCGAGCGGCTGGTCGCCGTGCATGCCGGGTTTCGGATCGACATAGACGAAGCGGCGATCGACCTCGCGGTGCGCCGGGCGGCGGGCCAGCGCCTCGATCGCCGGACCGAACGGCCGGCTGTTGAGCACCGCGCCGTCGATCAGCGTCGCCGTGTCGGGGGTGGCACGACCGGGGAAGATGCGCGCCAGAAACAGCGCGCGCCCCGGCCAGGCGGTGCCGCGCGCGGCGATGACGCGATCGACTTCACCGACCCGCGCCGGCGGAAAGGCACCCGGGAACGACGCCGTGGCCCGCGCCGCAAACACCAGTTCGGGCAGTTCGGCGAGATGGCGCTGGCCGTCGGCCCCGGGGCCTTCGTCGGTAAAGCCGATGACCAGGCGATGCTCGTTTTCGATGATGACCGGCGGGGAGTGCAGCCGCAGTTTTTCCGGCGCGCCATGGTAGTCGGTGACGGTGACGAACAGGTCGAGCGGCTGCAGCGGCGGGATCAGCGGCGGCGTCCGCGTACCGGCCGCCATGGCGACCAGCGCATCGTGCAGCAGGGCGGTGAAGATCTCGCCCGAGAATGGCGGCGTGAACCACCGCGACCGCATCAGTCGCGACAGTTTCGCCGAAACTTCGGTGCGTGCGCCGGGCTCCTGCAGGTCGTCCATGACCAGGCCCTTGCCCTGCGCCCACCAGACCAGCGGCGACGCCCACCATTTCGAAAAGCGGGTGGAGGCACCTTCGGGTTCGAGCAGTTTGTCGCTGTCGGCGCCGGCGAGCCACAGGTCGCGCAGCGGCTCCATGTCGTGCCCCTGCGAGATCGCCTGGGCGAGCAGGATGCCGTTGATGCCGCCGGCCGAGGCGCCGGCGACGATGTCGACAAGGATGCGCAGGTCGAGCTTCGGCGCCAGTTCCTCCAGCAGCGCGAGGTACACGCCTTCCGAATCATCGGCCGGCGGCAGGTCGGCGCTGACGGCGCGGCGGCGCATGGAGGCGCGGGCGAGCTTCCACACCTCCTTGGTCATGCCATGCATGTAGACCGCGAGGCTGACGCCGCCGTAGCAGACGAGGGCGAGGCGGAGTTCCTTTTCGCGCATCGTCCCCCCTCCCTCTTCATCACAGGTGGCTCTCGTCGCATTCGATAGCGGCAGCAGTGCGGCGGTGTTGCGTACCGCGGGGATTGCCGACGGCGAAGGCACCCCCATATCGGCATGATGGCCATCACCACCGTCGACATTCCGCACAATCTCGGCCGCGCCGTCGCAAGGCAGCGCCTGCGCGACAATGTCGGCGACCTTGGCCGCCATATCCCCGGCGGAGTCGCCGCGCTGGAGACGCGCTGGCCGGTGGAGGACCAGCTGGTCATCGACCTGACCGCGATGGGGCAGGGCGTCACCGCCACCATCGATGTCGAGGACAGTCTCGTGCGGGTCAGCTTTGCCTTGCCCGGCATGCTGTCATTCCTGGGCGGCGCCATCGCGTCGGCGGTGCGCAGCAAGGGCAGCCAGCTGCTGCTGCCGCCGGGCAAAAGCTAGGTTACCAGTCGAGCCCGCCGATGATCGCCGCATAGGCGCCGATCCCGTCCCACAGGTTCTGCAGCCGCAGGTTTTCATTGGCGGCATGCTGGTTGTTGTCGTGGTTGGCGATCGGCAGCCCAATGATCGGCGCACCGAACACCGTGTCGAACATGTGCAATGGCACGCTGCCGCCCATCATCGGCAACACGCCGACGGGCGCCGCGGTGGCCGATTGCGCCGCCGCGATGACGGCCCGGGCGACGGGCGTCGTCATGTCGGCACGCAGCGCCGGATAGCCCATTTCCCAGCCGAGGCGGACGAGGCGATGGCTGGCCGCCCGCGCCGCGGAATCGGGCTCGCGATCGGTGATCGTCCAGCCGCGGGCGGTGAGGAAGGTTTCGACCTTGCGGCGCACGCCGACCGGCGTCTGGCCGGGCACCAGCCGGAAATCCAGCGAGACGACCGCCTGCGTCGGGATGGCGTTGGCCGCGGCCGCGCCGGTCTGGCCGGCGCCGAGGCCGCGGACGTTCAGCGCCGGGCGCATGGTGCTCAGCGTCAGGCCGTCCTTGCCCTCGCTGCGGCCCAGCGCCAGACTGCGCTTCAGCTCGGCCTCGACCGGCGGCAGCGCCGCGATGGCCGCGGCTTCGGCGGCAGACAGCGGCCGCACATCGTCGGCGAAGCCGGGGATCAGGATATTGCCGTCGTCGTCGCGCATGGCGGCCACCAGATTGGCCGCCATCGCCGCCGGGTTCGGCGCCCAATTGCCGTAATGGCCGTCGTGCAGCGCGCGCCCCGGGCCATAGATCGTCATTTCCAGACCCATCACACCGCGGGCGCCAAAGCTGACCAGCGGCCGCCGCGACTGGTGGACCGGGCCGTCGCCGATCAGCCACAGGTCGCCCGCCAGCAGCGCCCTGTTGCCCGCCAGCACCGATTCGAGGTGCGGTGAGCCGGCCTCCTCCTCGCCCTCCCAGACGACCTTGATGTTGACGCTCGGCTTGCGCCCGCTTGCCCTGACGGCATCGAAGCCGGCGAGAAAAGCCGCGATCGCCGCCTTGTCGTCGCCGGCGCCGCGGCCGTACAGCCGCCATTCGGGATCGAGCTTCGCACCGCGCCAGGCGACGCTCTTGCCGGCCGCGTCGCGCATCACCGGATCGAACGGCGGCGTCGCCCATTGCGCCGCCACCACCGGCTGGCCATCGTAATGGGCATAGAAGACCACGGTGCGGCGCGCGCCCGGGGTGGCGAGCGCGCCGAACACGACGGGCGGGCCGCCCTTGCCGTCGAGCAGTTGCGCCTTGAACCCGCGCGCCGCCAGGGCCGCGACCAGCATGTCCGCCTGGCGCTGCAGGCCCGCCGGGCTGGCGGCGACGCTGTCGATGGCGATCATGTCGGCAAGCTGGGTAACGACGGCCTCAGCATGGCTGTCGCGCCATTTGGCGATATCGGCTGCCAGCGCCGACGGCGCAGCGAGCGCTGGCCCGCCGATGAACAGCGCCAGTGCCGTGTGCCAAATCCGCATCGCTGTTTCACCCCAAAAGCCGAGCGGCTTATCGGGCGCGTCGCGACAGGGCGTCAAGCGGCGGCGTCAAGGCTTGCGGCGCCGGCAAGCCCGCTCTATGTTCCTGCCTTGTTCCCCGTTACGGAGCCGCCATGGCCCGCGCCGCCACCCGTTACGTCTGCCAGTCCTGCGGTGCCGTCAACAGCCGCTGGCAGGGCCAGTGCGGCGATTGTTCGAGCTGGAACACCATCCAGGCCGAGGCGACACCCGCAGCGACGCCCTTTGCCGCCAAGCATTCCCTGGCGGGCGGCGGGCGCAAGTTCGAAATGGCGTCGCTGGCCGATGATGTCGCGCTGCCCGACCGGCTGTCGACCGGCATCGGGGAGCTCGATCGCGCGCTCGGGGGCACCGTCGGCGGGCCGGCGGCAGGCAGCGGCGGGCTGGTGCCAGGCAGCGTCATCCTGATCGGCGGCGACCCGGGCATCGGCAAGTCGACGCTGCTGCTGCAGGCCGCCGGCCGCATGGCGCGCGATGGCCATGCCGTCGCCTATGTGTCGGGGGAAGAAGCCGCCGACCAGGTCCGGCTGCGTGCCCGCCGGCTCGGGCTGGCGCGCGCCGATGTGCAACTCGCCAGCGAAACCAATGTCCGCGACATCCTGACGACGCTTTCCGCCGGCAAGCCGCCGGCGCTGCTCGTCATCGATTCGATCCAGACCATGCACAGCGACACGCTGGAGGGTGCGCCCGGCACCGTCAGCCAGGTGCGGGCGAGCGCGCAGGAGCTGATCCGCTATGCCAAGACCACCGGCACCGCGCTGATCCTCGTCGGCCATGTCACCAAGGACGGCCAGCTGGCAGGGCCGCGGGTGCTCGAGCACATGGTCGACACCGTGCTCTATTTCGAAGGCGAGCGCAGCCATCAGTATCGCATCCTGCGGCCGGTCAAGAACCGGTTCGGCGGCACCGACGAGATCGGCGTGTTCGCCATGGGCGCCGAGGGGCTGGAAGAGGTCACCAACCCGTCGTCGCTGTTCCTGACCGATCGCGACAGCGCCGTCACCGGGGCCGTCGTCTTCCCGGCCATGGAGGGCACGCGCCCGGTGCTGTGCGAAATCCAGGCGCTGGTCGTGCGCCTGCCGTCGGGCGCGACGCCGCGCCGCGCCGTCGTCGGCTGGGATTCGGGCCGGCTGTCGATGCTGCTGGCGGTGCTGGAGGCGCGCTGCGGGCTCGGGTTCGGCAACCACGAGGTCTATCTGAACGTCGCCGGCGGGCTGAAGGTGTCGGATCCGGCCGCCGACCTGGCCGTCGCCGCGGCGCTGATCTCGGCGCTGACCGATCGGGCGGTGCCCGGCGACTGCGTGGCCTTTGGCGAGGTGGCGCTGTCGGGTGAACTGCGCCCCGCCGGGCTGGCGACATTGCGCCTGAAGGAAGCGGCGAAACTCGGTTTCCGCTCGGCCTTTGCCCCCAAGGGTACGGCGAGCGGCGCGTTGCGGGTCGAGGCGCTGCCGACGCTGGCGGCGCTGGTCGACCGGCTGGCGCCGGAATGACCGCGCCGGGCGGCGTTCGGAACTTCTTTGAGCGGCGGGACAATGTCGGCTAAGGCGCGAGCATAATGGATGCGCTGACCAGCTTCGACATCATCGTTCTTATCCTCGTCGTGCTGGCGGCGCTGGCCGGGCTGGCGCGCGGTTTTGTCGGCGAGATGGTCTCGCTGCTGGCCTGGGCGGCCGGCATCATGGCAGTGCGGTTTTTCTATACCCCGGCAAAGGCCATCGCGCTGGGCATGGTCAGCACCGAATCGGGCGCTGCCATCCTGACGCTGGTGGTGCTGTTCCTCGGCGCCTTCATACTCGTCCGCGTCCTCGGCGGCCGGCTGTCGCGGAGTACCAGGGCGTCGGTGGTCGGGCCTGTGGACCGCGTGCTCGGCCTCGGCTTCGGCGCCGCCAAGGGCGTGCTGGCGGCGGCGCTGGTCTTCCTCCTCGTCAACCTCACCTTCGACACCATCGACCCGGGTGAACCGTCGCCCGACTGGCTGGCCAAGGCACAGACGGCGCCGACGCTGGCGATGGTATCGAAGGCGCTTGTCGATTTCGTCGAGGAACATCGCCGCGTCGCCCCTGATACCGCGGCGATCGACGATCCGCATGCCGGCCTGCGTCGCGACGGCTCCGGCTATGCGCCGGCGGACCGCAGCGCGCTCGACCGGCTGCTCGACCAGCAGGAAAAGTCGACCCCGTCGACGCCGATCTGATGCCGATCCGCCTGTACAATACGCTGACGCGGCAGAAGGACGTGCTCGTCCCGGCCGATCCGGCCCGGGTGACGATGTATGTCTGCGGGCCGACGGTCTATTCGCGCGCCCATATCGGCAATGCGCGGCCGGCGGTGGTGTTCGACGTGCTGCGCCGGCTGTTGCGCCACGAATATGGCGCCGATCATGTGCTGTACGCCCGCAACATCACCGATATCGACGACCGCATCATCGCCGAAAGCGCATCGACAGGCGTGCCGATCGGCGAGATCACCAGCCGCACCGAAGACTGGTACCTCGCCGACATGGGTGCGCTCGGCGTAGAGCCGCCCGACATCGCCCCGCACGCGACGACCAGCATCCCGGCGATGATCGCGATGATGCAGACGCTGGTCGCCAAGGGCCATGCCTATGTGGCCGAGGGCCATGTGCTGTTCGACGTGCCGAGCTTTGCCGGCTATGGCGCACTGTCGCGGCGGCCGCTCGACGAGATGATCGCCGGCGCGCGGGTCGAGATCGCGCCGTACAAGCAGTCGCCGGCCGATTTCGTGCTGTGGAAGCCGTCGAGCGACGACCAGCCCGGCTGGGACTCGCCCTGGGGTCGCGGCCGCCCCGGCTGGCACATCGAATGCTCGGCGATGATCTCCGAAGCCTTGGGCACGACCATCGACATCCACGGCGGCGGCCAGGACCTGATCTTTCCGCATCACGAGAACGAGCTGGCGCAATCCGCCTGCGCCCATGACGGTGCGCCGCTGGCGCGGATCTGGATGCACAACGGCTTTCTCAACATGGGCGGCAGCGACAAGATGTCGAAATCGCTCGGCAACGTGATGGGGGTGGACGACTTGCTGGCGCAGGGCTGGCATGGCGAGGTGCTGCGCCTGGCGCTGCTCAGCGCGCATTACCGGCAGCCGCTGGAATGGACCGAGGCGCTGCTGGCGCGGAGCCGCGCGACATGGGAGCGCTGGCAGCGACGCCTCGACACGGACGTTGCCGGTCGCGAGGCCGACGCCCACCCCAGCGTGGTCGCGGCGCTGGCCGACGACCTGAACACGCCGGCGGCAATGGCAGCGCTGGCGGCGCTCGACAGGGATGGCGACTTTGCCGGGCTCGCCGGTTCGCTGGCGCTGCTCGGCTTTCGCATGCCGCGGTCGCAGGCAGTCGACGCCGGCATCGATGCGCAGGTGGCCGCCCGCACCGCCGCCCGCGCCGCCAGAAACTTCGCCGAATCCGATCGCATCCGCGACGAGCTCGCCGCTGCGGGCATCGTGCTGGAGGACGGCCCCGGCGGCACGACCTGGCGGCGCACATAGCCTCATCTGCCGGAGGGATATCGCCCGCCCTCGCGGCCATGTATTGTACAGCGATATCCGGGGGGTTTTCGATGCTCGTGCGTTGCCTGCTTGCTGCCGTCTTGCTTGCCACGCCGGTGCTGGCAGCGCCGCGGGCTGCCCCACGCTCCATCCCGGCATCGGACCTCTTGATCCGCCAGGTGTCGCCCAATCTCGGCTGGCGGTGGCGGGCAGCCCCGGAGGCCGCGACCCAGCCGGCGCTGCTCCAGCAGCTGCGCGCGACCGCACTGAAGGATGCCGCCAAGGCCCGCGCCGATGCGGCGAACGATGCCGCCGGCGCCAGGAAGGACGGCTTTCCCTTCCGGCCCTATGATTTCGTCACCGACTGGTCGCTCGCCGCCGACACGCCGCGGCTGCTGGCGCTGGCGGGGATGACCTATGCCTATACCGGCGGCGCGCACGGCAACACCGGTTACATGGCAAGGATCTGGGACAAGCAGGCGCGGCGGGCGATCCCGATCGACGCGCTGTTCACCGACTGGCCGCGCGCCCGACGGTTGATCGAGCCGCAGTTCTGCCGCGCGCTGGCCGAGGAGCAGAAGCGCCGCATCGGCAGCGCCGGCCCCGACGCGAGCTGCCCCAAGCTGGCGGAGCAGCCGATCGTTCCCTGGGGGGAATTCGGCACCCGCGCCGCGCAACTGCGCGTCCTGCTCGGCCCCTATGTCGCCGGCTCCTATGCCGAGGGCTCGTACCTCATCACCCTGCCATGGCCCGATGCGGTCAAGTCGCTCGTCAAGCCCGCCTATCGCAGCGATCTGTTCGGCGACGGCGGCTGACACCCTCGCCAGCCGGCGCGCCAGGCCCTATATCGGTGGCATGTCGGAAACGCTCTACAACAGCCGCATCCTGCGCCTTGCCGCCGATACCGCCGGTGCGGCGCGGTTGAACGACCCGCAAGGGACCGCCACCAAGGTGTCGCCGGTGTGCGGCAGCAAGGTCACCGCCGACATCGACCTCGATACCGCCGGCCGCGTCGCCCGCCATGGCCAGGAGGTCCGCGCCTGCGCGCTCGGCCAGGCCGCGGCGACGCTGGTGGGCGCGGAGATCGTCGGCAAGGACCTGGCCGCGCTCGACGGCGCCCGCGCCGAACTTGCCGACTGGCTCGCCGGCCGCCGCGACGCGCCGCCCGCATGGCCCGGCCTCGACGTCTTTGCCCCGGCGCGACCGCACCGCGCCCGGCATCCGTCGATCCTGCTGGCCTTCGACGCCGCGATCGCCGCGGCGCGCGTTGCCGCCCCGGTTACAGCCTAGGTGGCATCGCCGCACGTCCCGGCGCTGCTGCCCGAAGCGGTCGTCTACCTCGGCGCCAGCGTCGTGCTCGTGCCCTTGTTCATCCGCGCGCGGCTCGGCGCCGTGCTCGGCTACCTTGCCGCCGGCATCATCATCGGGCCGTCACTGCTCGGGCTGGTGACCGAGCCCGAACGCGTGCTGCAGTTCGCCGAATTCGGCATCGTCCTGCTGCTGTTCGTCATCGGGCTGGAGCTGCAACCGTCGCGATTATGGGCGCTGCGGCGTGACATTTTCGGCCTCGGCGCCGCCCAGGTCATCCTGTGCGGGCTGGCGCTGACCGGGTTGATCATGCTGCTGACCAGCCTGTCGTGGCAGGCGGCGCTCGTCGTCGGCCTGCCTCTCGGCCTGTCGTCGACGGCGCTGGTCATGCAGCTGCTCAACGAACGCAACATCACCGGTACGGCCTTTGGCGAACGCAGCTTTTCGGTGCTGCTGTTCCAGGATCTGGCCATCGTGCCGCTGCTGACGATCGTCGCGGCGCTCAGCCGGGTGCCCGATCCCGACGCCCCGCCGGGCTGGCAGCTGGCGACGATGACGGTGGCGGCGCTGGTCTTCCTGATCGTCGTCGGGCGCTTCGTGCTGCCCTGGGTGTTTCGCATCATCGGGACGCTGGGCGCGCGCGAGGCGTTCGTGGCTGCGGCGCTGCTGTCGGTGCTCGGCAGTGCGCTGCTGATGGCGTCTCTCGGCCTGTCGATGGCGCTCGGCGCTTTCGTCGCCGGCGTCATGCTCGCCGAATCGCCGTATCGCCATGCGCTGGAGGCCGATATCGAGCCGTTCCGCGGGCTGCTGCTCGGGCTGTTCTTCATGGCCATCGGCATGTCGCTCGACCTCGCCATCGTGCGCGACCAATGGGCCCTGGTGCTGGCGCTGGTCGTCGGCGTGATGGCGCTGAAGACGCTGATCGTCTTTGCGCTGGCGATCGGCTTCGGCACCGGCGCGACCCGCGCCTTTCAGATGGGCCTGCTGCTCAGCCAGGGCGGCGAGTTCGGTTTCGTGCTGTTCGCCGAGGCCCAGCGCGGCCTGCTGATCACCAATGCGGCCGCGCAACTGTTCGGCGCGGTTGTCACCGTGTCGATGGCGCTGACGCCGGTGCTGGTCCTGCTCGCCTCGCGGTTGCAGCCGCCGGCGGGCACTGTCGACCAGCCCGCCGGCCCCGAGACCGCGCTGCACGGCGATGGCGTCGATGGCCGCGCCGTCATCGTCGGTTCGGGGCGGTTCGGGCAGGTCATCGGCCAGATGCTGCGCGCTCGCGGCATCGAGGTGACGGCGATCGATCTCGATTCGGAGCTGATCGAGGTGTCGCAGCGCTTTGGCGCCAAGGTCTATTTCGGCGACGGCCGGCGCATCGATATCCTGCGCGCCTCGGGCATCGACCAGGCCGGCCTGCTGGTCTTTGCCATCGATGGCGCCTGGGATCCCGAAGTGACTTTGGGACCGATCCGCAACCAATGGCCGGAATTGCCGATCCTCGCCCGTGCCTATGACCGCACGCATCTGCTGGCGTTGCGCCGCGCCGGGGTGGAAACCGTGGTGCGCGAAACCTTCGACAGCGGCGTCCACATGGGCCGCGAGGCGCTGGCGACACTTGGCACCCCGATCGGGGTCATCGACGCCATCGAGGCCGAATTCCGACGCCGCGATGCCGAACGGCTCGACCTGCAGCTGTGCAGCGACGATGCCACCGCCGGTTCGGACCGGGTGATCCGCAGCCGGCTGAACTTCGATCCGGTGGCGCTCGGCGAAATCCCGATGGAGGAAGCCTGACGTTGCGGTGGGGTGACGCGCCCCGGCGGTCGGGCTAGACCCGGCTCGCAGCCAGATCGGCGCCAAGGAGCCTCAGCATGACCCAGTCCCGCGAAATCCGCCTCGTGTCGCGCCCCGTCGGCACGCCCGCCGCCGCCAATTTCGAGGTCGCGACCGTCGATGTGAAGGCGCCCGGTCCCGGCGAAGTCACCGTCCGCAACACCTGGATGTCGGTCGATCCCTACATGCGCGGCCGCATGTACGACCGCCCCAGCTATGTACCGCCGTTCCAGGTCGGTGAAGTCCTGCAGGGCGGTGCGCTCGGCGAAGTCGTCGAATCCAATGCCGAAGGCTTTGCCAAGGGCGACCTGGTGTCGTCGTTCTTCGGCTGGCGCGAGGCCTTCACTGCGCCGGCATCGACGCTGGAGCGGCTGCCGCGCGTCGCCAATGTTCCCGACGAGGCGTTCCTCGGCGTCCTCGGCATGCCCGGGCTGACGGGCTATGCCGGGCTGCTCGAGATCGGCCAGCCCAAGGAAGGCGACACGGTGTTCGTCTCGGGCGGCGCCGGCGCCGTCGGCTCGGTCGTCGCCCAGGTGGCGAAGATCAAGGGTTGCACCGTCGTCGCCACCGCCGGCAGCGATGCCAAGTGCGACTGGCTGCGCGCGCACGGCGTCGACCATGCCATCAACTACAAGACCTGCGGCAACCTGCTCGATGCGGTCCGCGCCGCGGTGCCCAAGGGCATCGACGTCTATTTCGACAATGTCGGCGGCGAGCATCTGGAAGTCGCCATCGAAATGGCACGCCCCGGCGCCCGCTTCGCCGAATGCGGCATGATCGCCAGCTACAACGACACCGAGCCGACCCCCGGCCCGCGCAACATCATCCAGGTCGTCGGCAAGTCGCTGCGCATCCGCGGCTTCATCGTCACCGAATTCGCCGCGCTGCGCCCGCAGTTCCTGAAGGACATGATGGGCTGGATCGCCGACGGAAAGCTCGCCTGGGAGCAGACGGTTATGGACGGCGTCGACAAGGCGCCCGATGCCTTTGCCGGCCTGTTTTCGGGCGGCAATACCGGCAAGATGCTGGTCAAACTGTAAGGTTTGTGTGAACGCCCGGCGGAACCAGCACCGCCGGGCAATTGTTTCTGCCGCGACCAATACGGTTACGGAAGGAACATTCCATGCGTTCTATCAATCAGATCATGCGCGGCATCGCCATCTCGGCCACGCTCGCCCTGGCCCTGCCGGGCGTCGCCCATGCCGGCCAGAAGGACAATGCGCAAAAGGCCATCGCCGAAGCGCGCGGCAAGATTTCGGCCGGCGATTCGATCGGCGCCTCGGGTGAGGCGCTCGGCCTGCAGACCCGCGCCAAGGCGACGCTGAACGACGCCGAATATCTGCTGTCGAAGGGCAAGAAGGAGGAATCGGTCGCCGCTGCCAACCAGGCGGCGATCCTCGCCGACCAGGCCATCGCGATGACCAATAACAACAAGGCTGCCACCGCCAGCGCTGCCGTCGGCAATGCCGAAGCCGCCGCCGCTGCGGCCCAGCAGTCGGCCGCCGCCGCTGCCGAGCAGGCCGCATTGGCCAATGCCCGCGCCGACATGGCGATGCAGGCCCCCGTCGTCGCCCCTCCCGTCGTCGCCCCAACGCCGCCGACCACCACAACGACGACGACCGTCGCCAGCGCAGCGACGGTGGCAGCGCCCGCCGCGGTGACGCAGACGAAGAAGACCTATCGCAAGACGACGCAGAAGCCGGCGACGAAGACGACCACCACGGTCACGACGCAACAGTGATCGACGAACCCCCGGCAGCGATGCCGGGGGATTTTCTATGGCGCGTGCTGTGGCCGGCGGGTCGTCGCCCAAGGCGCATCGATATCCTCGAGCACGACTTCGACGACCTCCACCCGGGCGCGCAGTGCCGCCCCGCCGGCAAAGGTCAGCACCAGGAAATCGCCGTCCTGCGTCAGCGCCAGCAGGTCGAGCACCGCGTCCGTCGTCGCCGGCCAATGCTGCCGATGCACCGCGGTCACCGTCTCCAGCCGCAGCGCCGCCCGCACCCGGCTGCCGCCGCCGGCTTCCCAGCGATAGCGGTTGAGGATGATCGCCAGCCGCCGCGACCGGCGGTCGAACCCGACATCGGGCACCCGTACCGTCGCATCCTGCAGCAGTGCCGACAGCGCCGGCAGGTCGCCGGCATCCTGGCCGAGCAGGGTCAAACGTTCGTCGGGAAGGGACATGCCGGGTCTTACGCGCATCAACCGTCGGAGATGCGCTCGATATCGGCGCCCACCGCCGACAGCTTTTCCTCCAGCCGCTCATAGCCGCGGTCGAGGTGATAGACACGGCTGACGGTGGTTTCGCCCGATGCCGCCAGCCCGGCAAGCACCAGGCTCATCGAAGCGCGCAGGTCGGTCGCCATGACCTGGGCACCGTGCAGCGCGCCGACGCCGCGCACCACGGCCGAACGCCCGCGCACCGTCACATCGGCGCCCATGCGCGCCAATTCGGGCACGTGCATGAAGCGATTTTCAAAGATCGTCTCGGTCAGCAACGAGGCGCCGTCGGCGACCGTCAGCATCGCCATGAACTGCGCCTGCATGTCGGTCGGGAAGCCGGGGTAGGGCGATGTCGAGATGTTGACGCCGTGGAGACCGTTGAGGCGCTTCACCGACAGGCCGCCCTTGGTCGGGGTGATCTCGACGCCGGCCTCGCGCAGCGATTCGAGCGTCGAGCCGAGCACCGATTCCGACACGCCGACGAGTTCGACCTCGCCGCCGGTGATCGCCGCGGCACAGGCATAGCTGCCGGCCTCGATGCGATCTGGCATGACAGCATAGGTGGCGCCGTGCAGGTCGCGCACGCCTTCGATACGCAGGGTCTCGGTGCCGATCCCGTCGATCTGTGCGCCCATCGCGACGAGGCAGTTGCACAGGTCGACGATCTCGGGCTCGCGGGCGACATTTTCGAGGATCGACGGCCCGCGGGCGAGGACGGCTGCCATCACGGCATTTTCGGTGGCGCCGACACTGACCAGCGGGAAGACATAGCGGCCACCGGGCAGGCCCCCTTTTGCAGTCGCCTTCACATAGCCGGCGGCGAGCTCGATTTCGGCGCCGAGATGCTCGAGCGCCTTCAGGTGGAGGTCGATCGGCCGGTTGCCGATGGCGCAGCCGCCGGGCAGCGACACCGTCGCCTCCTCGGCGCGGGCCAGCAGAGGGCCCAGCACCAGGATGGAGGCGCGCATCTTCCTGACGATATCATAGGGCGCGACCGTCGAGGTGATACGGTTGGCGCGCAGCGTCATCACCCGGCCGAACTCCTCCGGATGGGTGCCCTCGATCGTCGTCGACACGCCATGGTTGTTGAGCAGGTGGCCGAAAGTATCGATATCGGCGAGGCGCGGCAGGTTGCGCAGCGTCAGCGGCTCGTCGGTCAGCAGCGCGCAGGGCATCAGCGTCAAGGCGGCATTCTTGGCGCCGGAGATGGGAATGCGGCCTTTGAGCGGGCGGCCACCGCGAATGACGATCTGATCCATGTTTCGGGTCTAGCGAGTGTCCCGCACGATGGAAAGCGGCGCCGGGCGGAGCAGCGACGCGCTGTAGATGGCAAGACCCAGCCAGATGCAGCCGAAGGCCACCAGCCGCCACGGGTCGAGCGTTTCGCCGAACAGGAACACCGCCAGCAGGAACACCATCGTCGGCGCCAGATACTGCATCAGGCCGATGGTCGACAGCTTCAGCCGGCGCGCGGCAAAGCCGAACAGCATCAGCGGCAACACCGAGGCGAGGCCGCCCGCCGCCAGCACGCCGACGGTCGCCGGCGGCAGGTCGAGACCGCCGCTGGGCCGAGTCAGCAGCCAGCCGAGCGCCAGCGGTGCCAGCACGGCGGTTTCGACGAACAGGCCGGTGATCGCATCGACGGCGGCCTGCTTGCGGATGAGGCCGTAGAGCGCGAACGACAGCGCCAGCGCCAGGCTGACCAGCGGCAGGTCGCCGTGCGCGATGGTCAGCACCAGCACGCCGGCCAGCGCACAGCCGACAGCGAGCCATTGCAGCACGGTCAGCCGCTCGCCGAGCAGGGCGACGCCGAACACGACGCTGATCAGCGGATTGATGAAATAGCCGAGACTCGTGTCGAGGACATGGCCGTTGAGGATGGCCCAGGTATAGACCAGCCAGTTGGCGGCGATGCAGATGGCGCTGGCGGTCAGCAGCAGCAGCAGCCGCGGCCGGGCCAGCGCCGCCCGCAGCCGCCCGCCGCCGCGGCTGATGGCGACGACGGCGGCGGCGACCAGCACCGACCAGCAGATGCGATGCGCCAGCACGTCGGCCGCCGGCAGGCCGACGAGCAGCCGCAGGTACAGCGGCATCAGGCCCCAGAACAGATAGGCGAAAAAGCCGGCGACCAGCCCGTTGCGGGTTTCAACCGGCATGGCGACCCCGACCGATCGCGATGCCGGGCCGCTCGATCCAGCTGTACGACAGCATCGCCAACGGCAGCGTCGCCGCCAGCGTCAGCGCCATCAGCAGCAGGGCCGCCGGGTCGGGGGCGAGGCCGGCGAACAGCGGCAGCGTCGCCAGCGCGACAAGGATCGGAAAGTGCAGCACATAAAGGCTGTACGAAATGTCGCCGAGCCCGACCAGCGGTGCCGCCACCAACCAGCGCGGCGGCTCGGCGCGCGCGAGATGGCCGACGATGACCGCGGCGGCGAGGCTTTCGACCAGGGTCGGCACGACGGCGCCGAAATCCATCTCGAACCGCCAGGCCGGGTCGAGGCGGCGGAACAGCAGCAGGACGATCGTCGCCGCGATCGCGGGCACGGGGCCCGGCACCGGCGCATCGTTGCGCGCCAGCGCCGCGCCAAATGCAAAGGCCAGGCCGTTGGCCAGCACGGCGTGGCGGTCGCCGAGCCCCAGGCAGAGCGCCGCCGCCAACGCCAGCAGCGGCCACAGCAGCCGCCCGCGCGCCACCAGCCAGACCAGCGGCATCAGCAGCGACATCATCAGTTCCACCCGCACCGACCATAAAGGCGGCACCAGCGTCGTCTTCAGGACCGCGAGGTTCAACGCGATCCCTGACGGATCAGGCTGCGCGGGTGCCAGCATCGCCATATACCACGCCGACGCATGGGGGGTCGGTGCCCCCGCCAGCAGCGCCAGCACGGCGGCCGCCAGCATCACCGCGACAAAGACCGCCGGATATATGCGCCAGGCCCGCCGCCACCAGAAGCGCGCGGTTGCCGTCGGTGTCAGCGGCCGCGCGGCCAGCGAGCGGCACAGCACGAAGCCGCTGAGGACGAAGAACAGCACCACCGCAGCATGGGCATTCAGCGCCGTCTCCAGCGCGCCGCGAAGCCACGGCGACGTCGCGAAGACGAAGGACGCATGATGCAGCAGCACCACCAGCGCCGCGATGCCGCGCAGCGATTGCAGCGCCGGGATGGTGCCGCCCGCGACCAATCTACAGCTTGGGCAGGGTCACGCCGCGCTGCCCCATGTATTTGCCGGCGCGATCGGCATAGCTGACCTCACAGGGCTCGTTGCCTTTCAGGAACAGGAACTGGCAGGCGCCTTCATTGGCATAGACCTTGGCCGGCAACGGCGTCGTGTTCGAAAATTCCAGTGTGACATGGCCTTCCCAGCCCGGCTCCAGCGGCGTCACGTTGACGATGATGCCGCAGCGCGCATAGGTCGATTTGCCCAGGCAGATGACCAGCACGTCGCGCGGGATGCGGAAATATTCGACCGTCCGCGCCAGCGCAAAGCTGTTCGGCGGGATGATGCAGCAGTCGGTCTTCCGGTCGACGAAGCTGTTGGCCTTGAAATCCTTGGGGTCGACGATCGCCGAATCGACATTCGTAAAAATCTTGAACTCGTCGGCCACCCTCGCGTCATAGCCATAGGACGACAGGCCATAGCTGATGCAGCCGCCGCGCTGCTGGCGCTCGACAAAAGGTTCGATCATGCCGGTTGTTACGGCTTGTTCACGAATCCAGCGGTCGGACAGGACTGACATCGGGGGCGACCTCGTTTATGAACTGTTAAACATTGTGGGGGGGGGGAAAAGCGATGACCGATTCGTTGCTGTATAGCGAAACCGACGAACATCTCGCCAATCTCGATCATTGCGGCTCGCGCGATCTGCGCCGCGCCTATCTGGCGATCGTCATGGGGGCTCTGCGTGTCGGCTACCAGGTCATCCCGCGGCCCAAGGGTGCGATCCGCGAACTGCAGATTCGCCAGCCCGACGGCAACCAGCCCTTCGCCGTCGTCGTCAACCAGAACAGCCTGTTGTTCTACCTGCGCCAGCCGGCGTTGCGCGCCGACCCCGATCTTGCCGACAAGGCACGGGCCAAATTCGCCGAACGGCTGCTCGACGAGCCCAACGGCGGCAACGAGGTCCGCATTCTGCTGCGGACCGAACGCGACGCCGAGGACATCGCCGAATGGCTGTTCAACCCCTGATGTGGAGCACGCAGATCAGCGTGAACAGCCGCCGCGCGGTATCGAAATCGACGATGACCTTGGGCTCCAGCCGCTCTTTCAACGCCTCGGCGGCGTCGTTGTGGATGGCGCGCCGGGCCATGTCGATGGTTTCGATCTGCTGCGGCGTCGCCTGGCGGATCGCTTGGTAATAGCTGTCGCAGATGGCGAAATAGTCGCGCACCGTCCGGCGAAAAGGCGCCAGCGGCAGCACGAACGCCTCCAGCTCGCTGTCGTCGGCACCATTGATGGCGACGGTCAGCCGGCCCTCCTCGACCCCGAGCATGACTTTGTACGGCCCGTGGTTGCCATGCGCCTCCAGCCCGACCGGCTGGAAGACATTGCCTTCGAGCAGGTCGAAGATGGCGACGCGGCGTTCCTGCTCGATATCGGCGTTGCGCCACAGGATGGTGCGTTCATCCAGCTTGATGTCGACGATGCGGTAATCGGGTGCGCTCACGGTGCGGGTGCCGGAACGCCGTTGACCAGCCGACCGAGCGCCGTGCGCAGCGGTGCCAGCCGGTCGTCCTGCGTCTTGCCGAGGCGGACGACGACCAGCCGCCGCGACGGCACGATGATGACATATTGGCCAAGGTGCCCGATCGCCGCATAGGCATCGGGCGGCCCGGCCGCCGGGAACAGCGCCGCCGCGCTGCCCGCCGGGCGCGGCCGGTTGAGCCAGAAATGCCCGCCATAGCCGCCATCGGTGGGCGCCGGTGTCCGCACGAAGCGCACCCAGTCCGGCGCCACCACCTGGCGGCCGGCGACCATGCCGTTATCGAGGTACAATTGCCCGAAATTCGCCCAGTCGCGTGCCGAGGCGTGGCACAGCGAGCCGCCGAGCAGTGTGCCCGCCGGATCATATTCGCACAGCAGCGACGGCATGCCGGCCGGGCCCGACAGCCGATCGATGATGAACCGGCGCGTCGCGGCGCGGCGCTCGGCAGGGGTCTTTGCCGTCGGCGCCAGCGTGCGGACGGCGATATCGGCGAGGATATGCGTCGTCAGCGTCGAATACTGGTACTTGGTGCCGGGTTTGGACTCCAGCGGGGCCGACAGCGCATGGGCGACGATGTCGCCGCTCTTGTCGGCGAACAGCGCGCGATTGGTGTCGGCCAATTCGGGCGGGTCGGATTCGATATGCTTCAACCCCGACGACATGTGCAGCAGCTGGCGCAATGTGATCGCCGCGCGCGGGTCGTTCGGCGTCTGGTGCCAGGCCGGCACCGGCGCCGGGCTGTCGAGCTCCAGCCTGCCGTCGGCGACCAGTTCCCCGATGATCGTCGCCGTCAGCGACTTCGCCATCGACCAGCTGACGAAGCGATTGCCGGGGCCATATCCGGGCGCATAGCGTTCATAGATGCGCTTGCCGTCCTGCATGACGATCAGCGCGCGGGTTTCGGAGAGGCGGGGATCGGTGAAAAAGGCGTCCGCAAGGGCCGTCGGCACCGCCGTCGGCGCAGCGGGTGCCGGTACCGCGGCGTCCGCCGGCACCGCCAGCGCGACGCCGATCGACACCGCCACGGCGACAGCGCCCAGAAACAGGCTTGATCGCATGGCGCTGATGGCGTCTCGTTTCCCCGGCATGCTGCAACGTTAGAAGGGGGCGCCACATGAACGCAAGCACGGCGGTCCCCGATGGCGGCAAGGCGCGGCTGCTGCGGCGCTGGTGGTTCTGGTTGCCGCTGGTCCTGTGCCTCGTCGCCGGCGCCTGGCTCGGGCTGAAATACAGCACCACCGGCAAGCGCGCCGACCTCGCCGCGGGCTATATCGCCCATGTCGTCTGCTCGTGCCGTTATGTCGGCAATCGCGACATGCCGAGCTGCCTCACCGACCGCGAACCCGGCACGGAGATCGTGCGCATCGCCGACGACATCGAAAAGCGCCGCGTCACCGCCAGCGTGCCGCTGCTCGCCAGCCGCATCGCGACCTTCGATCCCGAATATGGCTGTGCCCTCGACAAGCCTTAGAGCCAGCCGCGCCAGCGGAAGAACAAATACGGCAGCACCGCCGACAACAGCATCAGCACCAGCGCCCAGGGATAGCCGAGCTGCCATTGCAGCTCGGGCATATGGACGAAGTTCATGCCATAGATGCCGGCGACCAGCGTCGGCGGCATGAAGACAATCGCACTGACCGAAAAGATCTTCAGCACGGCGTTCTGCTCGATCGAGATCAGCCCCAGCGCCGCATCGAGCAGGAAAGTGATGGTGCTCGCCATATAGCCGGCATGGTCGGTCAGTGATGCGACGTCGCGCGTCAGGCTCTTGATGTGCGGCCCCAGCTCGGCCTGCCGCGGCACCGTAAAGGCCAGATAGCCGAGCGCGCGCGACAGGCTGGCCGCCGACTCCCGCGCTTTCGACAGGGCGTCCTGCGCCGAACCCAGGCGCAGCAGCAGCGATTGCAGCGCCAGGTTGGAGATGCGCTGCTGTTCCCTGGTACGGACGCGCTTGAACGCCTGGCGCGAGATCGCGTCGACGTCCTTGCCGACATGCTCGATGCTGTCCGCCAGCCGGTCGACCACGGCATCGAGCAGGTGGACAAGCGCCATCGGCGCCGATTCGCACAGCGCCGGCATGCGTTCCGACTGGCTGGCAAAGCGATCGAACGACAGCGCCTCCACATAACGCAGGGTGATCAGGTGCGCCGGCGTCAGGATGAAGCTGACGGCGCTGGTCTCGGCATTTTCCTTCATGATGCCGGTGGCCAGCACCACGGTCATGTAGATGGCGCCGCGTTCGGTATAGAGCCGGCTGGAGGTCTCGATCTCGTCCATTTCCTCGCGGGTCGGCACGTCGATGCCGGTCGCCCGTTCGATGAACAGTTCCTCGTCGCGGCTCGGGTTCAGCATGTCGATCCACACCGTGCCGGCCGGCAGGTTCGCATCGGCGGCGGCGATTTCGGTCAGCAGTCCGGCCCCGGCAGGGGTGAAGACGCGCAGCATGAAGGCTTCCTTGTCGATCGATGGCTGCCCGGGCTTAACGGTTGCGCGCCCGAAAGCGAAGCCGACGCGCCGCGCGACCTGCAACCCTGCCGGAATTTCATGTTGCGACACTGGCGACGCGCGTCGGATTCACTTCGCCTGTAACCTGTCGGCCGTCGCCACCGTATAAGCGCGGATGTCGAGGGGACAGTGATGGCCAGTATTGCAGCGACAGACGAACCGGTGCCGGCGGCGCCCTATCTGTTCCACCGCCACGCGCTGGCGGTGCGCGTCACCCACTGGATCAACGCGCTCGCCATCGTCTTCCTGATCGGTACCGGGCTCAACATCTTCAACGCCCATCCCAGCCTCTACTGGGGCAAATATGGCGCCAACAGCGACAGCGAGCGCCGCTGGCTGGAGATCGGTGCCACCGGCGGTACGCAGCCGCAGGGCTTTGTCCGTATCAGCGGGATCACCATCCGAACGACGGGCGTGCTCGGCGTCTCGACCGGCGCCGATGGCCGGCCGCAGGCGATCCCCTATCCGTCCTGGGCGACATTTCCCAGCTATCGCGACCTCGCCACGGCGCGCAATTTCCACTTCTTCTTCGCCTGGCTGCTGATCCTCAATGGGCTGCTCTATCTCGGCTACAGCCTCGCCAGCGGCCACCTGCGCCGCGACCTGCTGCCCCGGCTCGCCGAGCTGTCGCCGCGCAACATCGGCCATGACATCGTCCAGCACGCCCGGCTGAAATTCCCCAGGGGGGAGGACGCCAAGCGCTATCACATCCTCCAGAAGCTCGCCTATGTCGGCGTCGTCGTCGTGCTGGTGCCGGGCATCATCCTGACCGGCCTCACCATGTCGCCGGCGATGAACGCCGCCTGGCCCTGGCTGCTCGACCTGTTCGGCGGGCGGCAATCGGCGCGATCCTTCCACTGGATCATCGCCAATTTCATCGTCCTGTTCACCGTCGTCCACCTGCTGATGGTCGTGCTGGCCGGGCCGTACAACGAGATCAGGTCGATGATCACCGGCAAGTTCCGCGTCGATCCGGAGGTGGCGAAATGAGCGGCATGTCGCGGCGCGGGCTGTTCACCGCCGGCAGCGGGCTTTTGCTGGCCGGCTGCGACCAGCTCGCCTCCCCCGGCAAGCTGAAAACGATCGTGCAGTCGGCCGAAGCCGCCTCGCTGCGCTGGCAGCGGCTGGTCGGCCGCGACGCGCTGGCGCCCGAATTCAGCGCGGCCGACCTGTCGCCGGTGTTCAAGGTCAACGGCACGCGCGAGCCGATGGAGGCCGATTACCAGCGGCACAAGGCGGAAAATTTCGCCAACTGGCGGCTGGCGATCACCGGCCTTGTCGCCAATCCGATGACACTCGGCCTCGACGAACTGCGCCGGCTGCCGACGCGGACCCAGATCACCCGCCACGATTGCGTCGAAGGCTGGAGCGCCATCGGGCAATGGACCGGCGTGCCGCTCGGCCTGTTGCTGAAGGCCGCCGGCATGCGGACCGATGCCCGCTATGTCGTCTTCCGCTGCGCCGACAATTACGGCGGGGAGGTGTCGAAGGGCGGCGCCCAGTCGAAGTCCATCTATTACGAGAGCACCGACCTGGTCGACGCCTTCCACCCGCAGACCATATTGGCGCACAGCATGAACGGCGCGCCTCTGAGCGTCGGCCATGGCGCCCCGGTCAGAATGCGGATCGAACGCCAGCTCGGCTACAAGCAGGCCAAATATGTGATGGGCATCGACGTGGTGTCGTCGCTCGCCGGCTATGGCAGCGGCAAGGGCGGCTATTGGGAAGACCGCGGCTATGAATGGTATGCGGGGATCTAGTCGACGATTTGCCATCGGGGCCGCTGCGGGCGCATAATCACGCACCCGGCACCGGCGATCGACGCCGTGGTGGCCGCAGCAGCGACGAGGTGGCGACATGGCCGAACTCGATGGCGACGTGCTCAATGCGCTGATTGGCAAGATGCTCGGTGATCTCGGCGGCGCCTTCAGCGTGCCGACGGTCCGCATCGGCTATCGGCTCGGCCTGTTCAAGGCGCTGCGCGCGGCGGATGGGCTGACCTCGACTGAACTGGCGCAGCGTACCGGCCTTGCCGAACGCTATGTGCGGGAATGGGCGATGGCACAGGCCGCCAACGGCTATATCGCCCATGACGCCGCGGCGCAGCGTTTCAGCCTGTCGCCCGAACGGGCGATGGTCTTCGTCAACGAGGACAGCCCGGTTTATCTCGCCGGCGCCTTCGATCTCGCCGCCGCCATGGTCGATGGGCAGGACAAGGTGGAGGCGGCGTTCCGCACCGGCGAAGGCGTCGCCTGGGGCGACAGCGCCGGCTGCCTGTTCTGCGCGGTGGGGGCGTTTTTCCGGCCGGGCTATGTCAACGACATCGTCCAGTCCTGGCTGCCGGCCTTGGATGACATCGTGCCGGCGCTGGAACGCGGCGTCCGCGTCGCCGATATCGGCTGCGGTGTCGGTTTTTCGACGCTGCTGATGGCGCGGGCGTTTCCCGAGAGTCACTTCATCGGCTATGATTTTCATGGCCCCTCGATCGAGCAGGCTAATGCCCATGCCGCGGCGCATGGCCTCGCCGACCGGGTGCGCTTCGAAACCGTCGCTGCCAAGGACATTGCCGATGGCGATTTCGACCTGGTGACGATGTTCGACTGCCTGCACGACATGGGTGATCCGCGCGGCTGCGCGGCGCATATCCGCACGCTGCTGAAGCCCGATGGCCGCTGGATGCTGGTCGAACCCATCGCCGCCGACACGCCGGGCGCGAATATCGGCAACCCGGTCAGCCGGCTCTACTACAATGCCTCGACGATGATCTGCGTGCCGACATCGCTGGCGCAGGAAGTCGGCGAGGCACTGGGCGCCCAGGCCGGGGAGGCCCGGCTGTCGGCGCTGCTGTCCGACGCCGGCTTCACCCGCGTCCGCCGGGCAACGGAGGGTCCGTTCAACATGGTGCTCGAGGCGCGACCCTAGCGCCGTCGCGCCGGCTCGGTGCGGTGGCGGCGTTTGACGGCGCTTGCAACTCGTCTAGAGTCGTCCCCCATGAAAATATTCGCTGCGGCGCTGTCCATCCTTCTCGCCACATCGGCGGCTGCGGCCCCCGGCGACGCCGATTTTGCCAGGGGCCTGCTGAAAAAGGGCGTCGCCTTCGACACCGTCAAGGGCCGCGGCAAGGTCCCGGCCTATGCCGCCTTCTTGAAGACCACCCTCGTCGACGGCGGCTTTCCGGCAAGCGACATCGCCATCGAGCCGGTGGGCGAAACCGCCAACCTGCATCTGGTCTGGAAGGGCAGCGGGAAAAAGCCGCCGATCGCCGTTGCCGGCCATATGGACGTGGTCGAGGCCGACCCCAAGGACTGGATCCGCAATCCGTTCACCGCGGTGGAGGAGGGCGGCTATGTCTTTGGCCGCGGCGCCGGCGACAACAAGTTCGACGTGTCGATGGTGGTGGCGACCCTGGTCGCGCTGAAGACCGAAGGCTTCGAGCCGGGCCGCGACATCCACCTGTTCCTGTCGGGCGACGAGGAGACCGAAGGCGTCACCGCCGACCTGCAAGCCAAGCAGGCCAAGGCGGCCGGCGTCGAGATCCTGCTCAACAGCGACGGCGGCGGCGGCGGCCTCGACGCGGCCGGCAAGCCCGTCGGCTATTCGCTGTCCGCGGCCGAAAAGACCTATGCCGATTATCAGCTGACCGTCGTCGATCCCGGCGGCCACAGCAGCCGGCCGACGGCGACCAACGCCATCGCCACGCTGGCGGCGGCGACGGCGCGCATCGCCGCCTATCGGTTCCCGGCGCAGATCAACGAGATCACCCGCGCCTCGCTGGTCGCCGCCGCCCGGGAAACGCCGGGCAAGCTGGGCGATGCCATGCGCGCCTTTGTCGCCAACCCCCAGGATGCCGCCGCCATCGCCGTACTGCGCGCCGATTCGGGCAGCGTCGGCCAGATCGGCACGACCTGCGTGCCGACGATGGTCAGCGGCGGCCATGCCCCCAACGCGCTGCCGCAAAAGGCGGTGCTTACCGTCAATTGCCGCATCTTTCCGGGCGTGACCGTGGCCAGCGTCCGCGCCGATCTCGAACGGGCGGTTGCCGATCCTCTGGTGAAGGTAGCGATCGGGCAGGAATGGGTCAGCACGCCGGCATCGCCGCTGCGCCCCGATGTGACCGCCGCCGTGGCCAAGGCGGTGGCAGCCGCCCATCCCGGCATTGCCCCGACCCCGGCAATGGACGCCGGCGCGTCCGACAGCGTCTATTATCGCGCGCTCGGCATCCCGTCCTATGGCGTCAGCGGGCTGTTCATGAAGGAAAGCGACGCTTTCGCCCATGGCCTCAACGAACGCATCCCGGTCGCCGCCATCGCCCCGGCGCTGGTGCACTGGCGGGTGCTGCTGACGGAACTGGCCAGGTGACCGCCCGGCTGCGATCCGTTCCCGCAGCCGACCCGGACGCCGGCCTCAGCCTGCCGGCCTGGACCTATCGCGACCCCGAATTCTTCGCCGCCGAACGGGCGCTGGTGCTGCGCGCCGCCTGGCAGGTGGTCTGCCATGTCAGCGACATCGCCGCGCCGGGCAACTGGCACACGCTCGAATTCCTCGGCGAATCGATCATCGTCATCCGCGGCGACGACAGTGAAATCCGCGCCTTCACCAACGTCTGCCGCCACCGCGGCGCGCGGCTGGTCGATGGCGCCTCGGGCTGCGTGTCGAAACTCGTCTGCCCCTATCACGCCTGGACCTATGGCCGCGACGGCCGGCTGACCGCGCTGCCCGGGCGAAGCGACTATCCGGGGCTGCGGCTGGAGGATCATGGCCTGGCGCCGGTCGCGCTCGAAATCTGGCAGGGCTTCGTCTTCGTGCGGCTGGAGAACCGCGGGCCGTCTGTGGCCACGATGATGCAGGATCATCTGCCCGAGGTGCAGCCCCATCGCTTCGCCGACGTGCGCCCGCTCGGCCGGGTGACACTGCGGCCGCGCGCGTGCAACTGGAAGATCATCGCCGACAATTACAGCGACGGCCTGCACATCCCGGTCGCTCATCCCGGGCTGAAGCGACTGTTCGGCAACAGTTATGGCATCGAGGCCGGCGCCCATGTCGACAGGATGTGGGGCGACATCGGCCCGGGCAGCGGCAGCTGGTCGGAACGCGCCTATCGCCGCCTGCGCCCGCGCGCCGACCATCTGGGCGATGCCGCGCAGGATCGCTGGCTGTATTTCAAGCTCTGGCCCAATGTCGCCTTCGATATCTATCCTGACCAGGTCGATTTCATGCAATTCCTGCCGATATCCGCCACCGAGACGATGATCCGCGAGATCAGCTATGCGCTGCCCGACGACCGCCGCGAAATGAAGGCGGCGCGCTATCTCAACTGGCGCATCAACCGGCTGGTCAATGCCGAGGATACGGCGCTGGTCACGCGGGTCCAGGCCGGCATGGCGTCGGCCTCCTACACCCAAGGGCCGCTGGGGGAGAGCGAAGTCTGCCTGCGTGCCTTTGCCGGCAAGCTGCGCGAGGCAATCCCGGCGGCACGGTCACCTACAGCGCCGGCGCCGGGGTGGTTCAGGGGCTGAAGCGTCGACCCGCTACGGCCGCAGACCGCGTTCCGCCCAATCCGTCAGCCGTCCGAACGCGGCCACCAGCTGCGCGGGCTGGAACCGGCAATGTCCCGATCCGACCGGCGGCAACTGCACGAAATGCTGTGCCTGCCCGGCCCTCGCCGCCAGCCCGGCATAGACGGGCGTGAACGACGCCGGGATGACGTCGTCATAGGCGTTGGCGATTGCCATGACCGGCTGGGTGATACGGCCGGTCAGCGCAAAGTCGCGCGCCAGCCGCTTGATCGCCGCCGGGGCACCGCGATAGCGATGCACCGCCCGGTTGAACGCCGCATCGTCGCCATAGCCGGCATAGACCACGCCCCGATTGTCGAGCGGGAAGCCGCCGGCGCGGGCGGTGATGTCGCGCAGCGCCGCATGATAAAGCCACAGCGTGCCGGCGACGTCCTCGACATGCAGCTCGGCCTTGTCAGCCAGCAGCTGCGCCTTGGCGGGATCGCCTGCCAGCGCCGCGACGACCCGGTCCATCGTCGGATCGTCGAGCATCGCCGGTGCTGCCGCATCGGCAAGCCGACCCGGCCCCAGGCGCAGCACATCCGGAAACAGCGTGTCGAAACCGACCAGCAGGCCGAACGCCTGGCCGAACATCGTCGCCGTCGGCACGTTGGCGCCGCAATAGCTCAGCACCCCGGTATAGCGATCGCCCCGCTCTGCCGACGCGAGCGCGACATGGCCGCCGAACGACCCGCCGAGCGCATAGACGCGGCCCGGCTTGCCATGCGCGGCGACGAAGCTGCGGCGGGCGCGGCGTGTGTCGGCAATGGCCCCGGCGACGGCCCAGCCCTGTTCGGCATAACCGCTCTGCAGGACGGCATAACCGCGGTCGAACAGCGCCTGGCCGAGCGCGGACAGTTTCAGCGGGCCGCGCGGCTCGCCGGGGACTTCATAGCCGTGGAAGATGATTACGAGATCGCCGTTCCAGCGGTCGGGCGTGTCGATGCGATAGGCCGCGCCGGCGATGGTGCCGGTGTCGGGGCCACGCGCGGCGGCCGGGGCCTGGGCGAGGAGGCAGAGGGCGAGGAGGAGGGGCTTCATGACGCCTCGGGGAAGGACAAGCCCCATGCTGGCGCGGGATCGGCCCGGTTGGCAAGATGGGGGCACGCGGGATGACAAGCCGCCGCCGGCGATTTATGCCCGGCGCCACAGGAGACGCGCCCATGCCCGACATCATCGGCACCCGCATGCACGACGACGGCCGCACCGCGCGCCAGGTCTTCGACGATGTCATGGCCAATCCGGCACGGGCGCGCTTCGGCTTTGGTGACCGGCTGGCCATCGTCAACGTCGATTTCCAGAACGCCTATACCCGCATCGACCGCTACAAGACGGCGTACGAGACCGACCCGCGCCAGATCGAGCATGTCAACCGCATCTCCGGCCTTGCCCGCGCCGCTGGCCTGCCGGTGGTGTGGAGCCGCGTCGGCTATGCCGATGATGCCGGCGACGCCGGCGTCTGGGGCACCCGCACCGACACGCCCGACAGCCTGCAGAACATCAAGTACGGCAGCGACCGCCATGCCTATGACGAGCGCTGCGACATCCACCCCGGCGACACCCAGTTCACCAAGCGCATGCCGTCGGCGTTCTTCGAAACCCCGCTGCAATCGCTGCTGGTCTGGCACCGCGTCGATACCGTGATCGTGACCGGCGGCAGCACCTCGGGCTGCGTGCGCGCCACCGCCGTCGATGCGCTGTCGCGCGGCTATCGCACCATCGTCCCGATCGAAACCACCGCCGACAAGCTGGCCAGCTATCACTGGGCCAACCTCACCGATCTCCAGCTGAAATATGCCGATGTCGTGGCGGTGTCGGAGGTCGACGACTGGTTCGCCCGGCGCCAAGGTTAACCGGCCGCCCGAATTATTTTTCCGGCCCGCTGTTAACCTTAATGAGGACCGGCCGTGACCCTGGATGAACCGTCCGGGAGAACGCCGATGAAGACCGCCCTCACCAAGCCTGCCCTTGCCGTCGCCATCGTCGGCGCCAGCCTTTCGCTGTTTCAGGCCTTTGGCCCGGCCACGGCGCGCGGCGACGGCGCTGCGTTCAACACCGCCGCCCGCCTCGGTGCCGCTGCGCCGACGGCGCGCCGCGCGGCGCCGGACGCGGTGCACTTTTCATCGATGGCAGAGGCCGGCGATGTCCGCCCGCTGGTCATCAAGCTGCAGCCCGCCCATCTGCCCGTGTCGGGCCGTGGCGGCGCCGCGCCGTTCGACGGCATCGTCGATGCCGGCAGCATCGAACCGCTGGCCGGTGTCGGCAGCACCGACAGCGATGCCGCGGCACTGGCTGCGGCGGCGGCGCTGCGCAGCCTGCAACCCGCCGATCCCTGGGCCACGGCCGGCGGCATTGCATCCCCGCCGATGTCCGACGGCCTCGGCTTCGGACCCGCGTCCGCAGCAGCATCGGGGTTCGACTCGGTCGCCCTGTCCGGCGGCGAAGCCGTCGTCTTCGTGCCGCCCGCCGAGGCACCCGCAGCCATCGAGGCACCTGCTGTCGATGCCGGACAACCGGGACCGTCCGGCAACACCGCCGCCATCATGCCGGAGCCGGGGCTGGCGGTCGGCACGGTGCCGGAGCCGACGACCTGGGCGATGCTGATCGCCGGCATGGCCATGGTCGGCATCAACCTGCGCCGCCGCGGCCCCCGCGACGTCCTCGCCTGATTTTGCGGGTCGGGGAGCCGCGAAAACACCCTCCCCAGGCCGCGCCGAGCCGCTATTGTCCGGACAAATGTCCGCAGCGCCTCAAGATCCCGGCCTTTACGCCCCCGATGCCCCCACCCCGCCGCTGCGCTGGCCCGGTGGCAAGACCTGTGCGGTCTGGGTGGCGCCGAACCTCGAATACTACGAGCTCGACCCGCCGGCGCATCCGCGGCGGAAAAGCTGGGCGCGGCCGCACCCCGATGTCGTCGGCTACAGCCACCGCGACCATGCCAATCGCGTCGGCCATTGGCGGATGGCCGATGCCATGTCGCGGCACGGATTTCCGGGCAGTGTCAGCCTGTCGGTGGCGCTGTGCGACCATATCCCGGATGTCGTTGCCGATGGCGTGGCGCGCGGCTGGGAATTCTTCAGCCACGGCATCTACAACACCCGCTACGCCTATGACATGGACGAGGCCCAGGAACGCGCCATCATCGAGGACAGCATCGCCACGGTCGAGCGCGCCACCGGGCAGCGCATCCGCGGCTGGCTGGCGCCGGCGCTGACCCACACCGTCCGCACCATGGATCTGATCGCCGACTATGGCCTCGATTATACCTGCGACCTGTACCACGACGATCGCCCCGGCCGGGTCTGCACGGCGACCGGCGACCTGATCTCGATGCCTTACAGCCTGGAGGTCAACGACCACTATGGTTTCTTCATCTACAACATGGGTCCCCGCGATTACGCCGACGCGCTGATCCGCCAGTACGATCGGCTGGCGCGGGAGGGGGAAGCCAGCGGCACCGTCATGTGCATCCCGCTGCACAGCTATCTCATCGGCCAGCCGCACCGCATCGGGCCGTTCGAACGCGTGCTCGAGCATATCGCCGGCGATGGCCGCGCCTGGATCACCACGGCCGGGGCCATCGCCGATGCGTATCGCGGGCAGATATGAGCCTCGATCCGTCCTATCTCGAATATCCCCGCCGTGGCCGCGGCATGGACCACGACCTCTACCCCTGGTCGAACATCGCCGAGCGGCCGCCGATCTCCTGGCCCGATGGCAAGCGCGTCGCCGTCGTCATCGTCATCTCCTGCGAATTCTTCCCGCTGACGCCCGTCGACGCGCCGTTCCGCGCCCCCGGCCACATGCAGACGGCGTTTCCCGACTACCGGCACTTCACCGCGCGTGATTACGGCTCGCGATTGGGCGTGCCGCGGCTGGTCGAGGCGCTGGCGGCGGTCGGCGCCCACGCGAGCTTTGCGATGAACAGCCGCTGGGCCGAACGCTTTCCCGATCTGGCGCGCAGCATCGTCGCCGCCGGCCACGAGGTGATCGCCCATTCGACCGACATGAACGGCACTATCGCGACGGGGCTGGCGGAGGCCGACGAACGCGCGCTGATCGCCGACAGCCTCGCCGGCCTTCACGCCGTCACCGGCCAGCGCCCCACCGGCTGGCTGTCGATCGCCCGCTCGCAAAGCTGGAACACGCCGCGATTGCTGGCGGCGGCCGGGCTCGACTATTGCATGGACTGGGTCAACGACGAGTTGCCTTATCGGATGACGACGCCGGCCGGGTCGATCGTCAACCTGCCGCTCAACCATGAACTCAGCGATCGCCAGGTCATCGCCACCTGCCAGCAATCCGCCGACAGCTATGCCGAACAATTGCGCGACGCGTATTTGTGGCTCGATGGCGAGGTCGACCGCCACGGCGGCCGCATGCTGCCCATCCACCTGACCCCTTATATCAGCGCGCTCCCCTATCGCATCGACGCCATCGCGGGGTTGATTGCCTGGCTGGCGGCGCAGCCCGGCACCTGGTTCGCCCGCGCCGACGAGGTGGTTGCCGCCAGCCAGGTCTGACCGCCGGTGGCGAATCGCCCCGAAATGATGTCAGAATGCCGGGCAGGGCACAGGGGGCGGCGATCTCGGGACATCTGGTCATTCGCACGGCGCGCGGCCGGCTCATCCTCGGCCGCACCGCCAGCTTTCCGGCGGCCGTGCAGCGCGTTGCCGATCTCGGCCAGCGGGCGGCGCTGGCGATGCTGGCGCGCGACGACGGCGCCCTGGCGCGGATCCGCACCTGGCCCGGCCGCAGCGACCTCGGCAGCAACATCCGCGGGCTCGACGACCACCAGCTGATGCAGGTCGTCCGGCGCGCCGTGGCCAGCCGTCGCCTGCTGGTGCTGGCAATGGACGATGCGGTGGCGACGGTGACGGTGCCGCCGGCGCCGACGGGCCGCGCGGCCTTCGCCAAATCGCCGCCGGGCATCACGCTGACCCCGGCGCAGCAACTGGATGCCGCCGTCGCCGCGATGGACATGACGGACAAGGTCACGGCGGGGCTGCAGCGATCGGCGAAGTACATGGGGCCGGAACTCGCCAACGCGTTCCTGCAGCTGTTCACTCTCGACAATCTGAAGGTCATGGCTGCCTTCATCATCGCCGGCGCGCTGGCAAACACCAATCCGCTGTCGGCGGCGGTGTTCGACAGTGCGATGCTGATCATGGTTTTCTACCTCGCCGGCAGCGCCGGCATCGAGGCGCTGGGCCTGCTGGTCACCACGACCCTGGCGGTGATCGACGCCAAGTCCGACGCCGATCTCGACCGTGCCGGGGAACAATATGCCAAGGCGTTCGTCGGCCTGGGGGGTGCGGTCTTCATGGCCTGGCTGGCGCGGCGGATCATCAGGGAACGGAACACCGGGGGTGGCGGTGGCCAGTCGAGTGGCGGCGGGCGGGGGGCGTCGGAACCTGCGGCGACCAATCGGCAGGCGTCGCGAAACGATCGCTATCTCAACGATCGTACGCAGGCGGCCGCGAACCGCCCCGCGGCGGGCGCAGCGGCACAAGGTGGCGTAGCGCCCTATGAAGTCGGCACCTATCGCGAGCTGCGCCAGCGGTCCCTGACGGGCGACCGGCTCGATCTCGACCACCAGCCGTCGAGTGCGTCGAACCTGGCGCGCGCCGAGGCGGAACTCGGCCGTCCGCTGACGGCAGCCGAGCGTGCGCTGGTTCGCGACGAAGGCATGGTGGTTGCCGTCCCCGAAAACTGGCATCGAACCCAAAGCCCGACATTCGGCGGCAGGAATACCGTCGCCCGGATCAGGGCGGATGCAGCAAATCCGGGTGCCGCAGCTTTGCGCGATTCACAGGCGATGATTAATGGTGCAAGCTCTGCCGATCGGGCGGCCGCCGAAGCAGCAGCAGCCGCGATACGCAGAGCCGCAGGAGGCAATTGACGGTGCCTGAATTCACTATCGGCGACATGGCGAGCGTGCTGCGCCGATCGGTCAACGATGTTGTCGTGCAGGACTATTTCGGCACCGACATCGCCAGGATAACGCGCGACGAATATTATGGCTCGCTGGAATACAAGGTCGATGGTGTCGAGGCGGTGTTTAAGGAAGCGCCATGGTTGATTCCTGCACAGGAGGTCGCCGACGCGCAGGAACTCCATGTTTCGGCCTTTCACCTGCATGGCGAAGGCCATGAAGGCTATGCCGGCTTCAAGGGCGACCTGCCGGGCGGGATCGCGCTGGGCGATGCCGAGGCTGATATCGTGGCAAAGCTCGGGCCCCCGGCCAGCAGCGGCGGCGGCGGCATGAGCGCCGTGCTGAAACGCCCGATACCGCGCTGGCTCAAATATCCGGTCGGGGATGCGACCCTGCATCTGCAACTGTCGGCCGAGGGCCGGCTTGAAATGGCCACGCTGTTCGCGCCCGACATATCGGCCTGACCGCCCCGGATCACGCCCGCGGATGGGCGTTGCGGTACACATCGAGCAGCTGCGCCGCATCGATCGCCGTATAGATCTGCGTCGACGACAGGCTGGCGTGGCCGAGCAGTTCCTGGATCGATCGCAGGTCGGCGCCGCGGGCCAGCAAATGCGTCGCGAAACTGTGGCGCAGCGCGTGCGGGGTCGCGGTATCGGGCAGGCCCAGCGCCGGGCGGGCGGCGCGAATGGCGCTGCGCACGATGCCGGGATCCAATGGCCCGCCGCGGATACCGCGAAACAGCGGCGCCTCGCGGTCGGGCGGCCACGGCGCCAGCGCGACATACGCCATGATCGCCTCGGCAACGACTGGCAGCAGCGGCACCGCGCGGGTCTTGTTGCGCTTGCCGGTAACGGTGATCGTGTTGCCCAGCGGCAGCACCGCGCCCGACAGCGACAGCGCCTCGGCGATACGCAGGCCGGCGCCGTACAGCAGCAGCAGCACCGCCGTGTCGCGCGCCGCTGTCCAGGGTCGGCGGGCATCGTCGCCGACCGCGGCGATCAGCCCGGCGGCATCGGCGGGCGACACCGGCCGCGGCACCCGGCGCGGCACCTTGGGCGACTTCAGCCCGGCGATGCCGTCGCAGGTGATGCCGTGGTGGCGGCGGGCCCAGGCGAAGAAGGTCTTCAGCGCCGACACCTCGCGCGCCACCGAGACGTTGGCGAGCCCATCGCCGCGCCGCTGGCTGAGAAAGGCGCGGAAATCGGCGAGCGTCAGCGCGGCGAGAGCGGCGGGCGTGGCGGTGCCGCCGATGTGGGGCACGAGGAAGTCATCGAAACGCTCCAGCGTCGCCGCATAGGCTCGGACGGTGTGGGGCGACAGTCGCCGGGCATTTTCGAGGCTGGCGAGCCAGAGGCGAGTAAGGGCGGAAAGGCTGGCGGGTGCGCTCAGAGGATGCTCTGCCCGGTCTTCGCCCAATCCGCCGTGAACGCCGCGAGGCCCTTGTCGGTCAGCGGGTGGCTGGCCAGCGCGCGGATCACCGCCGGCGGCATCGTCGCGACATCGGCACCCAGCTTTGCCGCCTGCAGGACGTGGACCGGATGCCGCACGCTGGCGACCAGGATCTCGGTTTCGAAGGCATAATTGTCATAGATCATCTTGATGTCTTCGATGAGCTGCATGCCGTCGTAACCGACATCGTCGAGACGGCCGACGAACGGCGAGATGAAGGTCGCCCCCGCCTTGGCCGCCAGCAGCGCCTGGTTGGCCGAAAAGCACAGGGTGACATTGGTCATCGTGCCTTCGTCGCTCAGCGCCTTGCACGCCTTCAGCCCATCCAGCGTCAGCGGCAGCTTGATGCAGATATTGTCGCCCAGTTTCTTCAGCACCTCGGCCTCGCGCAGCATGTCGGCGGCGGTGCTGGCGACGACTTCGGCCGACACCGGGCCCGGCGTCAGCGCGGCGATCTCGCGGATCACCTCCAGGAAATTGCGGCCCGACTTGGCGATCAACGACGGGTTGGTGGTGACGCCATCCAACAGCCCGGTCGCTGCCAGCGATTCGATTTCGGCGGTATCGGCGGTGTCGGCAAAGAATTTCATGGCGCGGCTTTCGTGGAGTTTCACCGCCCTTACCGGAAGCTCACGCCGAACGCAGCACCCAATCATAGTCCAGCGGCGTGACGACGCTGTTGTAGCGTTCCTGCTCCACCCGCTTCACCGTCGCGAACATTTCCGCCGCGCGGCCGCCCCAGTAATCGCTGAGCAAGCGCGAACCCTCGAACAGCGCCAGCGCGTGCGACCAGTCGGTCGGCAGCCGCTCGCCGGTGGCATAGCCGTCGCCGGTCACCGCCGGGCCCGGGTCGATGGCGTGCGTCAGCCCGTGATGGACGCCGGCCAGCACCGCGGCGACCGCCAGATACGGATTGGCGTCGGCGCCCGACAGGCGATGCTCGAGATGCCGCGACGCCGGTGGCCCGATGGGGACGCGTAGCGGCACAGTGCGATTGTTGACGCCCCAGCCGGCGCGTACCGGGGCATAGCTGTTGGGCCGAAAGCGGCGATAGCTGTTGGCGTTGGGCGCGAACACGGCGATGCTCGACGGCATCAGATTGGCGCAGCCGCCGATGGCATGGCCCAGCGCCACCGATCCCTGCGGACGAGTATCGGCAAAGATGTTGCGGCCGCGCTCGTCGTTGACCGAGACATGGATGTGCAGCCCGGAACCCGACAGCTCGGCAAAGGGCTTGGCCATGAACGTCGCCGTTCGCCCGCGCGTGTCGGCCACGCCCTTGGCCGCCCGCTTGAAGCGCACCGCGTCGTCGGCGGCGGCCAGCGCATCGGGCTTGTGCGCCAGCGTCACCTCATATTGCCCTGCCGCATATTCGCCGATCGCGGCGCCGGTCGGCAGCCCCAGCGCATCGCACGCCGCCCACAGCGCGCGCAGGTAATCGCCATCGAGATCGGCGCTGTCGAGGCCATAGACCTGGCGGTGCGCCGGCACCCGGCCGTCGGCGCCGGCGGCCACGCTGATGCCGCCGTCCGGCGTCCGTCGCGCATCGACGAGGTAGAATTCCAGCTCGCAGGCCAACACCGGGGTCAGCCCGTCGGCGGTGAAGCGATCGATGACATTGGCGAGCACCCGGCGCGGATCGAGGTCGCAGGCGCGGCCATCGGTCTCGTGCATGGCGAGCATGACTTCGGCGCTGTCGTCACCCAGCCAGCGCGCCGGCGTCAGCGTGCCCGGCACCGGCCAGGCGACACGGTCGGCGTCGCCATCCTCCCACACCATCCCCGATTCCTCGACGTCGAGCCCGGTGATATCGACGACCAGCACCGATCCCGGCAGGTAGCGCCCGGTCTCGAACGCGGACAGAAATTCGTGCGCGCGCAGCCGTTTGCCGCGCGGCACGCCGGCGAGGTTGGTGTAATAGACGTCGAGGAAGGCGATACCCGGGTTGGCGACGAGGAAGGCCGCGAGTTCGGCCGGGTCGGCGGCGGTGGCGGGACGCTTCATCGGCAGGGGTTAGCGCGGCGCATTGGCCGCCGCAAGGCGTCAGGGGATGCGAGCCGAGTCGCCAATAGAGCCGGTTGCGGATTCGTTGGCACCACTACGCAAGGCGACCACGGAGGGTATAGACAAAACCAGCATCGACGGGAGAAGCCGGGACCCTAAAGCACGTTGAACAGATACAGCAGGATGATGATCGGCAAGGGGATCCCGATCGCCCAGAGAATACAGCCCTTGCCCATGATGATGTCCTTGTCGTTGTGCAGGTGCCACAACCACTGGACAGGCAGGGGGTTCCCGCCGGTTAACGAACGGCCCGGTTCAGGCGGCGGCGCGTGCAGGCGTCGGCCTCGCAAAGGAGATGGTCACCGCAACCCCCTTGCCGGGGTCGGTCTCGACCGAAATACGGGCGCCGGCATTCTGTTTCAGCGACTGCACGATGATGGCGCTGAGGCGGCCCGGCTGCGGCCACTTTGCGCCGTCGGGAAGGCCGACGCCGTCATCGGCGACGGTGATGTGGCAGCCGTCGTCGTCGATCAGGCTCTCCAGCCGGATCACGCCGCGGTCGCGGCCGGCAAAGCCGTGCTTCAGCGCGTTGGTCAGCACCTCGTTGACGACCAGCCCCGCCGGCATGGCGACGTTGACCGACACCGGCCAGGTGTCGATCCGGGTGTCGAGCCGGATGCCCTCCACGGCATGGGCCTGCATCACCGCCGCCGCGATCTGCCCGAGATAGGCGCCGAGATCGACCTGGTTGTCGCTCTCGTCGCGCGAGAGCGCGTCGTACAGGGTCGCCAGCGCATTGATGCGGCCGGCCAGCCGGGCAAAGCCCTCGGCCTGTTCGTCGCCGGCAACGTTGCGCGCCTCCATGCGGATCAGGGAGGTGATCATCTGCAGGTTGTTCTTGACCCGGTGCTGCAGCTCTTTCAGCAGGATTTCCTTTTCCCGCAATGCGACAGCGGCGGCGCTGCGCGCGTCGCCTTCCTCTTGCAGCGCCCGGCTCATCGCGACCAGGCGATAGATCGGCTCGCCGTCCTCGTTCTCGATGGTGTTCGACCAGACATCGACATCGATGCTGTCGTCCTCGCGAGCGATGGTGAACACGCCGATATATTCCGAATCGTCCTGCACCGCGTCGCGCAGCAGTCGCTCGTCGCCGTCGTCGGTCGCCATGCCCGGCAGCGCGCGCCAGCTCTTGCCGGTGATGTCCGACGCGTTGCGGCCGGTCAGCCGCTGGAACTCCAGATTGGCATAGGTGACGACTTCCGACGGCTTCAGCTCGGAAACGGCGACGGCGACGGGAATATTGTCGAGGAACTGCTTGAAGCGGTCCTCCTCCATCACGCCGGCAATTGCTGCCGCGTCGATCGGGGCGTCGAGGCGACCGTCGGTGTCATTGGCCATGCACTGTTCCTGCCGGGCGTCCAGAGCGCGGCCCGTCGCCATACAGCAGGCGGCCGCGCCTTGGCAAACATCGGCCGGTGGGCGCCGCCGGCAACGCGTTGTTATGCGCCAACCAGCTTCTTCAACTCGGTCTTCAATATCTTGCCATTGGCGTTGCGCACCAGCGGCTCGTTGGAGAATGTCACCGCCACCGGCACCTTGAACGCCGCCAGCCGGGCGGCCACGAAACTGCGCAGTTCATCCTCCCCGGCCTCGGCGCCGGGCTTCAGCGTAACGAACGCCACCGGTTCCTCGCCCAATGTCTTGTGCGGCCGGCCGACCAGCGCCGCGTCCATGATCGCCGGGTGCTCGTACAGGGCGTTCTCGACCTCGACGCAATAGATGTTCTCGCCGCCGCGGATAAGCATGTCCTTGGCGCGGTCGATGATGAAGCAAAAGCCTTCCTCGTCGATGCGCGCCAGGTCGCCGGTGCGGACCCAGCCGTCGATGAAGGTCGCCGCCGTCGCCTCGGGCTTGCGCCAATACTCCTTCACGACATTGGGGCCGAAGCCATAGAGTTCGCCCACTTCGCCCGGTGCCAGCACCTTGCCGTCGGGGTCGCGGACCTGCAGGTCGCAGACCGCGCACGCCGGGCCGCAGCTGTCGGGGCGAAGTTCATAATCCTCGCCGACATGGCTGGTGAAGGTGGCGCTGGTCTCGGTCATGCCCCAGCCGTTGCCGGGCTGGGCCTTGCCGAACACCTTCTTGATCTGGCGGACGAGCTCGGGCGCCGACGGCGCGCCGCCATAGCTGACGGTCTCCAGGCTCGACAGGTCGTATTTGCCGCGCTCGGGATGCTCGATGATCTGCCAGGCGATGGTCGGCACGCCTCCGCAGCCGGTGATGCGCTCGCGTTCGATCAGGCCCATCGCCTCGACGACGTCCCATTTGCGCATCAGCACGAGCTTCGCGCCGGCGAACAGCGACGGCGACAGCACGGCATGGCAGCCGGTGGCGTGGAAGAACGGCACGCTGAGCAATGTCGCCTTCTGCGGCGCCTGCGGGTCCGGCGCCGGCGGCATCTCGCCCCGGCGCAGATAGGACCGTGCCGCGGCAAAGCCCGATGCCATGATGTTGGAAACGATGTTGCGATGCGTGCCGAGCGCGCCCTTGGGCTTGCCGGTGGTGCCGCTGGTGTAGAAGATCGTCGCGTCGTCCTCCGGGCCGATCTCGGCCACCGGCAGCGCGCGATCGGCGATGCTCGCCCAGCTGTTCGGGTGGCCGATGATCGATTCCAGCTGCACCTCGCGCGGGTCGCCCATCGGTTCCTCGGTGCTGCGCGTCACATAGATGCGCTCGATTTCGGGCAGCTCGGGCAGATGCGGCGCGATGCGCGCCAGCCGCTCGTTGTCGCAGAGCAGCACCTTGGTGCCGCTGTCGGACAGGCCGTATTCCAGCTCGCCGCCGGTCCACCAGGCGTTGAGCGGCGTGACGATGGCACCGGTCAGCGTCGCGGCAAAGAACGCCACCGGCCATTCGGGCAGGTTGCGCATGACGATGGCGACACGGTCGCCCTTCTGCACGCCATCGGCGACCAGCTGCGCCGCCAGCCGCAGCACGGCGCGGCCGAACGCGTCGAAGCTGACCCGTTCATCCTCATGGACGATGAAGATCTTGTCGCCATGCGCCCGCCCGGCCAGGAACACGTCGCGCAGCGTCGGCGGCGCATTCTTCCAGGTCCGCGTCGGCCGGCCGCGGATGGTCACCGTCTCCATCTCCAGCACCGATCCCGGCGCCGTCAGCAGCGCATGGGCCTGGGCAATGCTCATCGCTGGAAAATCGGCAGGCAGCGTCATCGATCGGTCCCCGGGCTTGTGATTTTTGCTTGTGCGCCATGAAAGCCCAAGATGCCGCCCCGCGCCAGCCCCCCGCAATCACACACTTGCAGGCGGTTCCCCCGCTGCTAGGCTGGCCGCGAAAACAAGGGGCCGATCGATGACACGCACTGCAATCGCCGCCGCGCTGGCGGGCACCTTTTTGGCGGCCCCGGCCCTCGCCGCCGACGACCCCCGCATCGCCGCGCTGAAGGCCGAGGCCGTCGCCGGCGTCGCCGCGCGGGCCAAGCAGGCCCAGGTCATCAACGACATGGTGTTCAGCTTCGGCGAACTGGCCTTCCAGGAGGTCGAGACGTCAAAATATCTGACCGATGTGCTCGAAAAAGCCGGCTTCACCGTCACCCGCGGCGTCGCCGGGCTGCCGACCGGCTGGACGGCGAAATGGACGCAAGGCACCGGGGGCCCGGTCATCGCGCTGGGCAGCGACATCGACTGCATCCCCAAGGCGTCGCAGAAACCCGGCGTCCCCACCCGCGACCCGATCGTGCCCGGCGCCCCCGGCCATGGCGAGGGCCACAACAGCGGCCAGGCGCTTAACATCGTCGCGGCGCTGGCGCTGAAGGACCTGATGGCGAAGCACAAGATCGCCGGCACGCTGGTGCTGTGGCCCGGCGTCGCCGAGGAACTCGTCGCCGGCAAGGCGTACATGGTCCGCGACAAGGTCTTTGCCGGCGTCGACGCGACGATCTTCACCCATGTCGCGGACAATCTGTCGGTCGGCTATGGCCAGCCCGACGGCACCGGCAATGTCTCGGTCCGCTATCGCTTCCATGGCTCGTCCGCGCACAGCGCCGGCAAGCCCTGGGTCGGCCGCAGTGCCTTGGATGCCGTCGAGTTGATGAACGTCGGCTGGAATTTCCGCCGCGAGCATCTGCGCCCCGAACAGCGATCGCACTATGTCATCACCGACGGCGGCGACCAGCCCAATGTCGTGCCGTCGGAAGCCAGCGTCTGGTATTTCTTCCGCGAACAGAGCTTTGACCGGATCGCCGCCAATTTCGCCATCGGCAACAAGATGGCCGACGCCGCGGCGATGATGACCGACACGACCGTCGACCGCGACATCATCGGCACCGCCGCCCCGCAGCATTTCAACAAGCCGATGGCCGAGGCCGCCGCCGCCAACATCGCCGCCGTCGGCCTGCCGATATGGGACGCCGCCGACCAAACGCTCGCCCGCGCCGTCCAGTTGTCGATCAAGTCCGACAAGCAGGACGGGCTGGCGACGAAGATCGAGGGCATGAAGCCGCCCAAGGAAAAGCCCGAAAGCGGCGGCAGCGACGACATCGGCGACATCAGCTGGATCATGCCAACGATCACCATCCGCTATCCGGCCAATATCCCGGGCCTGCCGGGCCACAACTGGGCCAATGCCATCGCGATGGCAACGCCGATCGCCCACAAGGGCATCATCGCCGGCGCCAAGGTCGAGGCGATGACGCTCGTTGACCTGCTGATGAAGCCGGAATTGCTGAAAGCCGCCCGAGCGTACTTCAAGGACGTCCAGACCAAGGACCAGAAATATCAGCCGGTGCTGTCGGCAACCGACAAGCCGCAGATCCAGATCAACGCCGACAAGATGGCGGAGTTTCGGCCGGCGATGGCCAAATTCTACTACGACCCGGCGAAATACGGGACCTATCTGGAACAGCTCGGCATCAAATGGCCCTCGGTGCCGGTGGGGAAATAAGGCCCACCAGCGCCGCGCTGTCGGCCCACAGCTTCGCCGCCGCCGCATCGTCGCGCGCCAGCACCGATGGCTCCGGCCAGGTCAGCACGCCCTTGCGCAGCGACGCATAGACCCGGCCCGCCGGCGGCAGCGCGGTCGTCGTCAGCACCGCCAGCCCGGCGCCGGCATCGGCCAGGCTGTTCATGCCGGGCCGGAACCGCACCAGCAGCGGCAGCAGCGGCCAGACCAGCGCCCGCACCGGCCACATCTGGTGGCGCACCAGCCCGGTTCCCGGCGTCAGCCCCGGATCATAGGCGGTCACGATCCAGCCATTGGCGGCCGCCTCGGGCAGGGCGGCCAGGCTGCGCGCCGTCATCAAATTGCACAGTTTCGACGCCGAATAGGCGCGCATGCCCGCGGTCGTGGCGCCGGCGTCGCGGTGCGGGTCGGCGTCGGGGTTGGCGAGCCACGCCGCATCGGCATGGCGGGGCGGTGGCACCGGCGTCCTTTCGGCGGGATCATGGGTGCCGCTGCTGGTGATGACGATGCGCGCGCCCGGCGCCAGCTGCGGCAGCAGCAGCCGCGCCAGCAAATAATGGGCGAGGTGATTGACGGCAAAGGTCAGCTCATGCCCGTCCGCCGATCGCGCCGCCACGTCGGGCCGCTGGCCACCGGCGTTGAGCACCAGCGCATCGATACGCGCCCCGTCCAGCGCCGCAACCACCGCCTCGGCAAAGCCGCGCACGCTGGCCAGGCTGGCGAGATCGAGCGGCAGCATCGTCGCCCCCGGCACCTGCCCACCACGCGCGCCGACGATCAGCCGGGCATCGCCGAAATGCGCCACCGCCGCTGCGCCGATCCCGGTCGTCGCCCCGGTCATCACGATCACCGTCATCGCCGGCCCCAATCTGTACAGTGTAAGTTTACACCGTATAATTTGCCTTGCCGGCCTTGGTCAAGCTAACATCGCCCCATGGCCAGTACCGCCCGCTATCACCATGGCGACCTCGGCAGCACCCTTGTCGATGCGGCGCTGGCGCTGGTGGAGGCCGAAGGCGCCGCGGCGTTGACCCTGCGCGCCGTTGCCCGTGCCGCCGGCGTCAGTCCGATGGCGCCCTATCACCACTTTGCCGATCGCGCCGCGCTGGTCGCCGCCGTCGCGCAACGCGGTTTCGAGCGGCTGTACACCGTAAAGCTGGCGGCACTGGCCGGCACCGGCGCTGACGCTGCTGAGGCGCTGGTCGCCGGCACCCGCGCCTATGTCGGCTTCATCCTCGACAATCCCGAGCTCTATCGCCTGATGAAGGGCCCCGAGCTCGCCGACCGCGCCGCCCATCCGGGCCTCGCCGCCGCCGCCGCGCTGCCCGCCGCCAAGCTCGCCGAACTCATCGCCGCGCTCGGCCCGCTGTCGGTCTCCCCCGAGGCTGCCGCCCACAGCCTGTGGAGCTTCTCCCACGGCCTCGGCATCCTCGCCATCGACGGCTATGGCGGCGGCCGGGAGCGGACCCTGCACCTCGCCGGCGTCGGCGCCGCGGCGCTGCTGGCCGGGTTCGCAGCCTAGCACTTTTCGGTATCCGGTGACAGACCTGTCCCCACCGCCGCTACCCACGAAACGCTTCTAAGGCGCCGCAACAACATCTAAGGTGCGCTCAAATCTGCACGCCGAACACGATGGGGACAACGACATGGCCAGCACTGCCACCACCGCCTGGGACGCCCGTGACGCCGCGGCCATGCTCGACATCCTGCACCGCCAGCGCGCCGCCTTCACCGCCGAGCTGCCGGTCACCGCCGCCACCCGCAAGGCGCGTCTGCAACGCGCCCTCGCCGTGGTGCTCGACAACAAAGACCGGCTGGTCGCGGCGTTGTCCGAAGATTTCGGCCATCGGTCCAACGAGATGTCGCTGGTCACCGACATCATGGGTTCGGTCAAGCCGCTGAAGCACGCGATCAAGCATCTCGATGCCTGGATGAAGCCCGAAAGCCGGCCATTGGATTTCCCGATGAAGCTGCTCGGCGCCCGCGCCCGGGTCGAATTCCAGCCCAAGGGCGTCATCGGCATCATCAGCCCCTGGAACTTCCCGGTGAACCTGACCTTCGCGCCGCTCGCCGGCGTGTTGGCGGCGGGCAACCGCGCGATGATCAAGCCGAGCGAGTTCACCCCCGTCACGTCGCAATTGATGAAGGAAATACTGGAGGCCGCCTTCGACGCCACCGAGATCGCCGTCATCACCGGCGGGGCGGAGGCCGGCAAGGCGTTTTCGGAACTGCCCTTCGATCACCTGGTTTTCACCGGCGGCACCGGCATCGCGCGCCATGTCATGATGGCGGCGGCGAAGAACCTGGTGCCGTTGACGCTCGAGCTCGGCGGCAAGTCGCCGACCATCATCAGCCGCAGCGCCGACATCGGCGTCGCCACCGAACGCATCACCATGGGCAAGATGATGAACGCCGGCCAGATCTGCCTGGCGCCGGATTACCTGCTGGTGCCGGAGGAGAGCGAGGGCGCCGTCGTCGAAGGGCTGAAGGCCGCGACCGCGAAAATGTACCCGACGCTGCTGGCGAACCCCGACTATACCTCGGTGCTCGGCGCGCGCCACCGCGAGCGACTGGAGGCCCATGTCGAGGACGCCCGCGCCAAGGGCGCCACCATCGAGGTGATCAACCCGGCCAACGAGGACTTTTCGCGGGCGAACACCAACAAGATGCCGCTGCACCTGATCCGCAACCCGACCGACGAGATGACGGTGATGCAGGAGGAAATCTTCGGGCCGCTGCTGCCGATCCGCACTTATGCGACCACCGATGGCGCCATCGACGAGGTCAACCGCCGCGACCGGCCGCTCGGCCTCTACTGGTTCGGCCAGGACGATGCCGAACAGCGCCGCGTGCTCGATCGCACCATCTCGGGCGGTGTGACGGTGAACGACGTGATCTTCCATGTCTCGGCGGAGGAACTGCCCTTCGGCGGCATCGGCAACGCCGGCATGGGGTCGTACCACGGCCATGACGGCTTCAAGGAATTCAGCCACGCCAAGGCGATCTACACCCAGCCCAAGATCGACCTCGCCGGGCTGGCGGGTTTCAAGCCGCCCTATGGCGACAAGACAAGGAAGGCGCTGGCGCGGGAATTGAAGGCCTGATGCTGGAACGTCTCGCCTGACTGCTGCTGGCGGCGATCCACGCGCTGCCGGCGCTGGCCCTGCTGCGGCCGGCGATGATCACCCGGCTTTACGGTGTGGCGCCGGGCGGTAGCGGTTTCCTGCTGCTTCACCATCGCGCTGCGCTGTTTCTCGTTGTCGTGGTGATCTGTTGCTGGGCGATTGCCGATCCGGCTGTCAGGCGCCTCGCTGCTGTCGCGACAGCGATCAGCATGGTGGGTTTTCTGGTGCTTTATGCCCAGGCCGGACGGCCGCCGGCGTTGCGCACGATCGCCATTGCCGATCTGGTCGGCTTGCTGCCGCTCGTCCTGGTCGCGTGGCTGGCATTCCGGCCCGTGCCGGCATGACCGCCGCCCGCTGCCATTGCGGCGCGGTCTTGGAGGACAGCCGCCACCCTTGGGTTGCCGCTCCGGCCGGCGCCGTGCGGCTGCCGCGCGGGCGCGACGGCTCAGGCGGGTGGCGGTCCGTCTGCTCCCTCCCCCCATGTGAGCGTAGCGGACATAGAGTGGGGAGGGTCGGGGTGGGGGTCGTGAAAGCAACGAGCAGACCTGCCGGCAAGACGACCCCCACCCCAACCCTCCCACTCTACCGCCTGCGGCGGTGGGGGGAGGGGGAGGAAGGGTCGCTTTCGCCCAGTTGCGACATTCATCCCAACTGGCAGACCTCACCACCCCCTGTCGCACAGGTATGGGAACTGTCATGGCCATATACATGCCAGTTTTCATAGCCGCTCGAGCTAACGAGTAGTTCAAGGACGCAGCCGCCGGCGAACGACGGCAAAAGATCCGATACAATCGAAAGCTCGGCACCTGTGATCGCCGCCTCTTGGAGCTGTCCCCGAACGACCGCCCCGGCATCCACAGGCGCCTTGTGCCCAAAAATCTGCCCATGATCTTCGTCGGTGATGATGACCCTGTGTTCGCGACGAAGCCGCCAGTGGCTGCTCTCGGCTACAATGTTAAAGCCGCCCGTGAAATCGAAGGCCCAGTCGAACTCACACGCCACGACGGCGGTTAGCGAACTGCCAACGATCAAGGACAGCGGCGGAACGGTTTTGGAATGCATGGCCGCAGGTTGGGCGGGTGGAGGATGATTGGCAATGTCCGCTAATATCCATCATCACGCTTCTTAATCGCGCGGGCTATGCCTGCGGCGGCCGCGTCGCCGCGAGCGATGACCGGTCGGTGAGCGCCGCCTGCAGCCCCCGCAACGCGCCATGCGCCCGCCAGTCGATGTCCGGAAACCGCAGATCGAGATATTCGCAGGCGATGACGATGCAGATTTCGGGATAGCCGGGCTCGGCGCCGATCCGCCCGGCCAGCGCCGCCAGCGCCCGGGCGATGGCGCGGCGCTGGCGGTCGGGCCAGGCGCCTTCGGTCACCCCCTGGCCTGCGTTGAAGCGCAGGTTGATCGCCGCATCGAGGATGCCGTCGGCAATCGCCTCGGTCGTCAGGCCGTGCCAATGCGCCGGACCGGCCGTCGCCAGCAGTGTCTGGCCCGGTGCCTGCGCCAGCAGATACGCCGCAATGACCCGCGAATCGACGATGCTGCTGCCGTCGTCGAGCACCAGCACCGGCACCTTGCCGAGCGGATTGGCCGCCAGCAGCGCAGGCCCATCCTCCATCGGCGCCGTCTCCACCAGCGTCACCGGCAGCGCCAGTTCATGCGCCAGCACCCTGAGCTTGCGGGCATAGGGCGAGGTCAGCGAGGCGAGGAGCTTCACCCGATGATCTTCGCCGCCGCGTCCAGCCGCGCCGCGAGCCGCTCGATCGCCGCGGCAGTTCGGCTTGCATACAGGTTCGCATCGGCAAACCGCCGCTCCTCCACCGCTTCGCGCACCCCCGGCAGTGTCTTGGCGCCATAGCCGGTGAAGCGGCCGGGGGCGTAGAGCGAATGCCTGTACCAGTCGCGGCCGGGCAGGCCTTCGGGGATCAGCAGCGCCTGGTCGATGCCCATCAGCGCGGCGTTCAGCCGGGCGCGCTTGGCCGTATCGAGCGCCGCCCCCTTCGCCGCATAGGCGGCATCATAGGCCTTGGCGCTCGCCTCCAGCTTGCCGACGGCATTTTCAAGCGCCGCCAGCTCGATGACCGGGGTCGGGGCCTCGGGCAGGGGGGCCGCGACAGGCGCCTTGGGGTCGCTTGCCAGCGTGAAGGCATTGCCGCCGAGCAGCGCGGCGCGCTTGTCGTCCTGCTTGCGCCGGGTATCGACCAGCGTCTTCACCTCGCCCAGATAGCTCCGCACCGTGGTGGCGAGGTCGCCGAAGCGCACCGGCGGCGTGTCGGCATCGGCGATGCGCAGCACCACCCGGCCGACAACCTTCGACAGCACCGCGCCATAGACCAGCCCCGGATCGTCGAAGCGGACGAAATGGTCATAGCTGTCGTAGATCGAATGGTACGACCCGTTCGATTCCCCTTCGCCACCGAACCCCAGGTTGAGCGACGGCACGCCGAGATGCTGCAGGAACGACGAATAATCGGAGCCCGATCCGAGCGGCCCCAGCGGCAGGTCGCCCCCGGCCTCCGCCGCCTTCAGGTCGTTTTCATCGGTGCGCCCGCCGTCGAATGCGTCGGCGCGAACCTTGGCCCGGCCGCGGTCGAGCACGCTGGCGCCGGTCTGCGGATCGGTGACGTCGCCGGCAACCTGATTGACCAGATGCTGGTACTGGTGGCTTCCCTCTGCCCCCAGGAAGCCGCGGCCGTTGCCGTCGGTGTTGATGTAGATGACCGCCTTTTTCTGCAGCTCGGCCATGTGCGTCTCGGCCCATTCGGTGCTGCCCAGCAGCATCGGCTCCTCGCCGTCCCAGCTGGCATAGACGATGGTCCGCGACGGCCGCCAGCCGGTCTTGGCGAGTTCGCCCAACGCCTTGGCTTCGGACAGCATGGCGACATCGCCCGACAGCGGATCGGCGGCGCCGAACACCCAGCCGTCATGGTGGTTGCCGCGCACCACCCATTCGTCGGGGCGGTCCTTGCCCTTCATCGTGGCGATGACATTGTACAGCGGCTTCAGCGACCAGTCGGACTTGACCGCCAGGCGCAGCCGCACCTTGCCATCGCCGCCGGTGCGATAGGTGATCGGCAGCGCGCCGCGAAAGCCATCGGGCACGATCGGGCCACCCATCCGGGCAAAGATCTTCGTCGCATCGGCATAGGAGATCGGCAACGTCGGGATCTTCAGGATCGTCACTGCATCCTTGCGGGCCAGATGCCTGGCGCCCTTCACCGAGCCATAGCCCGGCGTCGTCGGATCACCCGGATAGGTCGTCATGTCGGCGACCGAGCCGCGCTGCACCCCGGCCGGCGGCCGCGCGCCGCCATCGGGATAGGTGGCGGCGGTGGCATAGCCGTCGTTGGCCGGATCGGAATAGATGAGGCAGCCGGCGGCACCCTGTTCCTGCGCCAGTTTGGGTTTCAGCCCGCGCCAGCCGCCGCCGTAGCGGGCGAGGACGATCTTTCCCTTCACCGAGATGCCGCGCCGCGCCAGCGCCGCATAATCGGCGGGCAGGCCATAGTTCACATAAACGACATCGGCGGTGACATCGCCGTCACCCTGGAAGGCCACGTACGGCGGCAGCGCGCCGGCGAGATTGTTGCTGGTGCTGTCCTCCAGAATTCCGGGCTCCTGGCCGCCCAGCGTCACCGGCGTCCCGCCGAGCAGTTCGAGCGTGGTCGAGATCGGCGTCGGGTACAGCACCTCGAACTCCTCGATCTTCGCATCCCAGCCCCAGGCCTTGAACCGGGCGAGGATGAACTCGGCATTGGCCTTGTTGTGCGGCGCGCCGACATGGTTGGGGGCGGACGCCATCTGCTTCAGCCAGGCCATCTGATCGGCACTGCTGATGCTGGCATCGAAGGTCTTTTCGCGGGCGGCGTGTTGCGGCGAAACCTGGGCGGAAACCATGGCCGAACTGGCCAGCAGCGCGGCCAGCGCCAGAGTGCGAAATGTCATGTGCCGAACCCCTGAAAGAAAGTGCAACCACCGTGGCACAAGACGGGCCGGGCCTGAAAGCCGCTATTTGATAGCGAGGGCCGCCGCGAGCGAAAGGGCATTGCCGGTGGCGGCATAGGCCGTGGTGTTGTCGAAGATGCACCAGGTCGGGGCGCCGGCAGCGGCCACGGCGACCGCCGCCTGCCACGCCGCCAGCGCCGCATCGTCATAGTCGGACCGGTAGATCTGCGGCGATCCGTGCAGCCGGAAATAGCGCAGGCCCGGCCAGCCGCCGGGCACGTCGGCGCCGGGCACCCGGGCGGGATCGGCGGCGACGCGGGCAATGCGCCGTGCCGCCAGCCAGGCGTCGACATCGGGCGTGAACCAGCTGGCGTGGCGCGGCTCGCAGGCGATTGGGCAGGGCAGGGTGGCAAGCCGGTCGAACAGCGCATCGGCGTCGGCAGCGAAGGCGCGGCGCGGCGCAAACTGCACGAGCAGCGCCCCGAGCTTGTCGCCGAGGCCCGTCACCTGTTCGGCAAAGGCCGTGATCGCTGCATCGTGGCCGGCGAGCGAAGGCGCATGCGAGATCGCCTTGGGCAGCTTCACCGCAAATCGGAACGCCTCCGGCACGCTCGCCGCCCAGCGTTTATAGGTCTGCCGCCGATGCGGGCGATAGAAGGACGAGTTGATCTCGGCGGCACCGAGCCGGGCGGCATAGCGTTCGAGCTGGCTGCCTTCGGCCGGGAAGCGGTCGGCAAGCGGCCGCGGCACGGCCCAGGCCGCGGTGCCGACGTACACACCGGCGGTCAACCCAGCCGCGCGATCAGCGCCGTTGCCGCGGCCGGATTGCGCACCTTGGCCCCCGAGATGAAAAACACATAGGCGTCGCCGGCCTTTGCCCAGCCGCGCGCTGCCCTTGCCCAGTCGTCGAGCGCCTTGTCGTCATAGCCCGTCGCGCAATCCTCGACGGCGCGCTGCAGCCGGGCGTAGCGGAAATCGGCGGTGTCGGCGTCGATACAGGGATAATCTTCGGCATCGGCGAACACCACCGCGGCATTGGCCGCCTTGGCCAGCGCCAGGAACGCCGGATCCCGAAAGCTCTCGTGCCGCGGCTCCAGCGCGTGGCGCAGGGGGAGCCCGTCCTTGGTCGCCGGAAGCAATTGCAGGAACGCGGCGATGTCGTCGGGATCGAACACCTTGGTTGCCGCGAACTGCCACAATATCGGCCCCAGCCGGTCGCCAAGCTCGGTAAAGCCTTGGTCGAGGAAGGTCGCGATCGATGCCTCGCCCTCCGCCAGTTTCTTGCGCGCGACCGAATAGCGCGAGGCCTTGAGGCTGAACTTGAAGCCGTCGGGCACCGCCGCCGCCCATTTGGCAAAGGTCGCCGGCTTCTGCCGGCTGTAGAAGGTCGCATTGACCTCGATGGCGGTCAGGTGGCGGGCGGCATGGTCGAGCTGCTTCGTCTTGGCCAGCCCATCGGGATAGAAGGTGCCGCGCCAGGGATCGAAATCCCAGCCACCGATGCCGACGCGGATGCTGCCTTTTGCCATGCCGCGAACCTAGCCCGGTTGGCGGGACGCAAGCCAGCGGCTATCGCTTGTCCGATGACCAATATGCCCGGCCCGCTCGACGACCTGCTGATCGTCGATCTGTCGCGGGTGCTCGCCGGCCCCTATGCGACGATGGTGATGGCCGACCTGGGCGCCCGGGTGGTGAAGGTCGAACGGCCCGGCCTCGGCGACGACAGCCGCCACATCGGCCCTTTCAGGTCGAGCGATTCGGGGGGCGACCAGAGCGCCTATTTCGCCAGCATCAACCGCGGCAAGCAATCGATCGCGCTCGACCTGAAGGACGCCGGCGACCGGGTGATCTTCGATGCGCTGCTCGCCCGCGCCGATGTGCTCGTCGAAAACTACCGCCCCGGCGCGATGGCGCGGCTCGGGCTGGGCTGGGACGTGCTGCACGCCCGCCACCCGCGGCTGATCTATGCCGCCGCCAGCGGCTTCGGCCAGACCGGCCCCGATGCGCACAAGGCGGCGTACGACATGGTCGTCCAGGCGATGGGCGGCATCATGAGCGTCACCGGCTGGCCCGGCGGCAAGCCGACCCGCGTCGGCACGTCGGTCGGCGACATCACCGCGGGGTTGTTCACGGTCATCGGGATATTGAGCGCGCTGCACGATCGGGCGCGGACAGGGCAGGGCCAGTTCGTCGATGTCGCCATGCTCGACGGCCAGATCGCCATCCTCGAAAATGCCGTGGCGCGCTATGCCGTCAGTGGCGTCGCGCCGGGGCCATTGGGCGCCCGCCACCCGAGTATCACGCCGTTCGCCGCCTATGCCTGCGAAGGCGGGCATGTGGTGATCGCCGCCGGCAACGACGCGCTGTTCGGCGCGCTGGCCGCGGCGCTGGAGCTGCCGGCGCTGCTGTCGGATCCGCGCTTTGCCAGCAACGCGTCGCGCACCGACCATGCCGAGGCGCTCGCCGAACTGTTGGAGGCGCGGCTGGCCGGCGCCCCGCCGGCGCACTGGCTGGCGAAGCTCGAGGCCGCCGGCGTCCCCTGCGGCCCCCTCCACGACGTCGCCCAGGCGCTGGCCTATCCGCAGGTGCGGGCGCGGAACATGGTCATCGAGACGGCGTTTCCCGATGGCACGCCGCTGCTGGCGGCCGGTAACCCGGTCAAGCTGTCGGGCCATGCCGACCCGACAGTCCGCGCCGCCGCGCCGGCGCTGGATGCGGATCGGGCTGCGATCCTGAAGGAACTGGGGTTGTGAAGGGTAATTTTTTCCTCCCACTTAAAGGGGTGGTTTTCTCGTGACCCCCGACGACATCGCCCTTGCCCATATCCTCGCCGACGCGGCCGGCGCTGCGATCCGGCCCTGGTTCCGCCGGCCTTTCCTCGTCGAGACCAAGGAAGACTTTTCCCCGGTCACCATCGCCGATCGCGAGGCGGAGGCCGCCATCCGCGCCTTGCTCGCCGAACACCGCCCCGACGACGGGGTCATCGGCGAGGAATATGGCGACGACCGGGCCGACCGGTCGCGCGTCTGGGTGCTCGATCCCATCGACGGCACGCGCGCCTTCGTCGCCGGGCGGCCGCTGTTCGGCACGCTGATCGCGCTGATGGAGGACGGCGTGCCGGTGCTCGGGCTGATCGACCAGTGCATCATCGGTGATCGCTGGATCGGCGGCCGCGACCAACCGACCACCCTCAACGGCCGCCGCGCCCATGTTCGCGACTGCGACAGCCTGGATGCGGCGCGACTCGGCACCACCGGGCCGTTCCTGTTCGACGCTGCCGACCTGGCGCGGGTCGATGCCCTGCGCGCTGCCGTCGCCGACAGCCTGTACGGCGGCGACTGCCACAATTACGGCCTGGTCGCCTCGGGCCATCTCGACCTGGTCGTCGAATCCTGGCTGAAGGTCCATGACTGGGCGGCGCTGGTGCCCGTCGTCACCGGCGCCGGCGGCGTGATGACCGACTGGGCCGGGAAGGCGCTGCGCCGCGACAGTGACGGCGGCGGCAGCGATGGCCGGGTGATCGCGGCCGGTGATGCGCGGGTTGCCGCGGCAGTGCAGGAATTGCTGGGCTGAACCGGCGGCTTGCGGCGGCCTTAATTCGTTGTCACCCCGGCGTAGGCCGGGGCCCATGAACCACAGATTTGGCAATCTGAGCACCGGCGCGCCGAAGATCGTGGTCCATGGGCCCCGGCCTACGCCGGGGTGACCCATCGTTCCCCTGTTGGTCCTTTGCCCGACCGGGGATGCTGGCGCTGGCCAGCATGACGATCAGCGAAGCGAGCCTAGTGAATCGACGGTGGCGTCGGCCCGGGCTGGCCGAGCATCGACAACTTTTCATGGATCTGCCGCCAGATCGCATAGCCCTCATGGTCCTGTTCGGCGAGCAGCGTTTCGCAGCGCATCGACGCGATCTCCAGCGCCTGCCGGCCGTATTGACGGTTGACCTGAATGACGCCCGCCCAGATGCTCAGATGTTCCATCGTCAGATCCCCCGTCTACCCGACCACAAGGAGTAACTGCCCCCGCTCCATGTGGTCGTTAGGTGAGTGTACGGAACTGTACACGCAATGACCTAAATAATATACGCCATGTGGCTGATGGCAATCGGATTCATCAGGCCGCTTAATTGATTTAACAATTCTCTTCAAATCCCGGAATGCGTTGTCATTGTATTATCGCAATGATCGATCTTCCCGTATCGCTATCGATTTCATATCGGGAGCATCACTAGTTGCCGATACTCGATGCACGAACGCAACGACTAGCGCTCGAGTACGCCGAACAGTTTGCGCACAAAGGCATCGCGATCGGCCGCAAGTCGCGCCTCGATTTCCGGCGGCAGCACATAATCCTCGACCGGACCCAGCTTTGCCTCCAGCGCAGCCAGGCGCGCGCGGGTGACCCAAGTCTCGCTGGCGAGTTCGAGCAGCATCTTGACCAGCGCGTCGATCGCCGGATCGTCGAACAGTTGCGGCCTGGTACCGCGCGCCTCGCTCACGCCCAGCTGCCATAGACGAACCACTGCACGCCATCGGCCAGCCGCCCGGTGTTGCCGCCGATCTGCGCCGGGCCCTGCAGCGCCGCGGCCACCGCCGCCTCGCCATACCAGGCCAGCGACGGCACCACGGTCTGGAAATAACCGTCGGGGGCGAAACCGGCCTCCGCACACAGTGTCGCCGGGTCCTGGTCGCGATAGCCCTTGTAATAGGGCTCGTTGTTGTACCAGCAGTCCCAGTCGAGATAGAAGCCGTCGTACGCCGACAGCTGGTTGTTGGGCGGCAGCTCGTAATGCAGCATCAGCCCGCCCGGCTTCAGCACGCGGCGGATCTCGGCGAACACCGCCTTGATGTCCTTCAGCGGCAATTCGTGGAGGAACATCGAGGAATAGACGAGGTCGAAGCTGGCATCGGGCCACGGCAGCGCCGTCGCATTGGCCTGGACGAAATCCGCGTCGACGCCCAGCGACTGCGCCCGGCCATGGGCATAGCGCAGGCACGGCGCCGCGACATCGATGCCGGTGACATGGGCATCCGGATAGGCGCGCTTCCACGGCAGCGTCTGGTGACCGACCGAACAGCCGAGATCGAGAATGGCCGCGGGTGCGAATTCGGGGTGGCGATGGCGCAGCCAGAAGGCGCTCGATTCCCCGATATCGTCGAGGTTCCGGCCCATCAGCCCGAACGAGAACACCGACAGGCCATTTTCATAGGTGGCGCCGGCAGTCAGGTCGTCGGCGCCGGCTTCGGCGGCATAGCTGCCGGGCATGTGGTGGACATCGATCGCCGCGACGTTGCGCGGCACCTGAAGTGTCGGATCGAGCGTCAGCTGGCCGCCACCCGTCGCCGCCAGCGCCCGCGCGGTTTCCGCCAGCCGCGGTGCATCGCGATCGACGGCGGCATTGACGCTGGCCCAAACCATTTCCTGCGCGCCGACGCGCAGCGCCGAATAAAAACGGAAATAGGGGTCGGGCCGGATCGCGGCATGGACGGCGCGACCATCGGCGGGCGGTTCCGGCAACCGCGGCGCGATCTCGGTCTCGAACCGCGCCTTCATCGTCGCCGCCATGTGGTTGAGGACATGGCCGCGCAGCGACGAGGTGAAATCCTGGGCGGCAAGCTCGTCGCGCGTCGGCCGCACGGCAAGGTCATGGGTGACGAGACGGGTCATGATAGCGATCCTCCTGCGGCTATCATGGCAATAACGGCGCGCGGCGCAATCTGTCCGGACAAATTATCGGTGCCCACCAGCCGTCACCCCGGCGCAGGCCGGGGCCAATACACCGCCAGCTTTGAAGCCACCGAGACAGCGCTGGTCCATCCTTGACGAAATTTGCAGTTCATGGGCCCCCGCCTTTGCCGGGTTGACAGTAAAAATGTGCCGGACATCCTAGATCTTAACAAAATTGCAAGTATCATGGCAATATATGCGGAAAATGTAACGGATGCGACATTGACTCGCACCCGTCCCCGGTCCTAGCCTGAAAAGAAAACGAGTCGCGCCACAGTTTCTTCCTGGGGAGAATTGCCGTGACCGATCAGACCTTTCTCGAGAACACCCTCAAGATCTTCGCCGCCGCCCGCGAGAGCGACGACGGCCACCGTTGCGCCGTCTCGATGGCGCCCGACGCGCGCGAACGCTTCAACGAAGCGTTGAAGGCGGCGCAGGAAAGCCTAGGCAACAACGAGGGTTTTTCATTCCGCATGGCAGAGCCGCGGGCGCTCGGCCTCAACGACGGCGTCATCTTCCCGCCCGAGGAGTTTCCGCTCGGCACCTCGCCCAGCGTCATCAAGTCGGCCGCCGCCGACCGGGCGCCGCTGCACGGCACGCTGCGCGTCATCGTCGTCCTCGCCGATTTCAGCGACAAGCCGATGACCGCCACCCAGGCCCATTTCCGCGACCTGTTCTTCAAGCTGGGCGGCCCCAAGAAAAGCGTCCGCGATTATTTCAAGGAGGTCACCAACGGCCTTGTCGACATCCAGGGCGATGTCGTCGGCCCGTTCCGCCTGCCGAAGAAGCTGTCGGAATATGCCAACGGTGCCTCGGGCCTTGGCGCAGCCTCGCCGAACGCCCAGACGATGGCGCGCCATGCGCTCAACGCCGCCAACCCGACGGTCAATTTCACCCCCTATGACAATGACGGCAACGGCTTCGTCGATGCCTTCATCGTCGTCCATGCCGGCACCGGCGCGGAGACCAACAGCAACCCCGGCGATATCTGGTCGCACAAGTGGGTCGTCGAAGGCGGCGCCCAGACCGTCGATGCCACCAAGGTGTTCGCCTATCTGACCGTGCCCGAAGACTGCAAGATCGGCGTCTGCGCCCACGAGCTCGGCCACCTGCTGTTCGGCTTTCCCGACCTTTACGACACCGACAACAGCTCCGAAGGCATCGGCAACTGGTGCCTGATGGCCAGCGGCAGCTGGGGCGGCGGCGGCGACGCGCCGACCCATCCCAGCGCCTGGTGCAAGGCCAACCAGGGCTGGGTGACGATCGACAACCGGACGACCAATGCCACCATCTCGATCCCCGATGTGAAGACCAGCCACACCGTCTACCGGATGTGGAAGGACGGCGCCCCGGGCAAGGAATATTTCCTCGTCGAGAACCGCCAGAAGACCGGGCCGTTCGACGGCTCCATCCCGGCCTCGGGCCTGCTGATCTGGCATGTCGACGAAAACATGACCAACAACCGCGACGAGAACCATTATTGGGTCGCGCTGATGCAGGCCGACGGCAAGCGCGACCTGGAGCTCAACCACAATCGCGGCGATGGCGGCGACTGCTGGCCGGGCACCGCCAACAACACGGCGTTCAACGCCACGTCGACACCCAATTCGAAATCCTATGCCGGTGCCACGACCTGCGTGGCGGTGACCGGCATTTCGGCATCGGCGGCGACGATGACGGCGACGCTGCAGGTCAAATGCGGCAAGGCGACCGCCAAGGAACTGAAGAAGGACGTCATCAAGGACAAGGAAATCCGCAAGGAGCTGACCAAGGATTTCAAGGAAGGCAAGGAATTCAAGGAGAAGGAAGGCAAGGAGTTCAAGGAGATCAAGGAAATAAAGGAATTCAAGGAAATCGAGAAGCAGCTCAACGAGAAGCGGCTGCCCGACAAGGGCCTGATCGAGAACAAGCTGTCCGACAACAAGCTGGGCGACGGCAAGTTCAGCGAGGGCCGGCCCGGCGGCTTGGGTGGCGGCCTGGGCGGCGGCCTTGGCGGCGGCAATCCGGGCCAGGGTGTCGTCGGCGAACTGCTCGCCCGCATCGCCGCGCTGGAGGCGGCTGTCGGCGGCAACGACGGCCACGGCCAGCAGGGCGGGCCCTTCATCGGCAGCGAGCTCCGCCCCGATCTCAGCGAAGGTGCACTGTCGGCGGAGGACGATGCCAGCGGGCTGAACGCCGCCATGGCCGCCGGATCGGGCCAGGCCAAGCGCCTGTTCGACAGCGGGCACGGCTGAGCGCGCCGCGGGACCCGCCATGCTGGCGCTGGTCCTCGGCCACCGGCTCGACCCGACCGCCAATGCCGTCGCCGCCGCGCTGGATCGGCGCGGCGGCTGCCAGGTCGTCCGCCGCGACATCACCGGCCTGGCGGCGGCGCGCTGGCAGCACCGGCTCGCCGCCGACGGCAGCGTGACGACGCAGGTCGACAGCGACGGCATCGCCATCGGGGCGCCCGATGTGGTGTTCAACCGGCTGGGCCCGGTGCAGGCGCTGGCCTTTCGCGGCTGGTCGGCGGTCGACCGCGGCTATGGCCAGGCCGAATGGCTGGCGCTGCTGGTCAGCTGGCTGAGCGCGCTGGGCCGCCGCGTCGTCGGCGCGCCGTCCGGCAGCGACCTCTGCGGCCCCGCCGATCGACCCTGGCTGTGGCAGGCGGCGGCCGCCGCGGCGGGGCTCGGCGTCCACCCCGCCGGCGCCACGACCAGCCCGCGGCTGCTTCCGGCGCCGCGCGGCGCGGTCGCCCAGGCCGGGCTGGTCGCGCCGATGCCGCCCGGCCTTGCCGACCCGCCGACGGGCTATGCCGCCGCCGTCACCGCCACCTGCGATCTGCTCGTCATCGGCGATGCCGTCCATGGCGCCATCGACCCCGGTGCCGCCACCCGCGCCGCCTGCCTGGCGCTGTCGGCGGCGCGCAGCACGCCGGTCCTGGCGCTGACACTGGCGCAGGCCGGTTCCGGCCCCTGGCGCTTCGTCGCCGCCGACCCGGCGCCGCTGGTCACCGACGGCGCACCGCTGCATGCCCTGGCCGCGCTCATCGCGGCCCGCGCCGCATGATCCTGTTCGCCGGCATCCCGTCGGAGGCGCCGATCGCGCTCGCCATCGCCGCCGCGGAAACGCTCAGGCTACCGCACATCGTCTTCAACCAGCGCCACGCCGCCCATTGCCAGCTGCGCCTCGAATGGGGCGCCGGCGGCCTTTCGGGCGCCATCGCGCTCGGCGGCTCGCCGATCGACCTCGGCGCCATCACCGGCATCTACGCCCGCATGGCCGATGTCGGCGTGCTGCCCGAGCACCGTGCCCGCGGCCGCACCCCGCCCGATCCGGCGGCGCTGGCCCGCGCCACGGCGATGTGCGGCCTGTTCGACGACCTGCTCGAGGTGTTCCCCGGCACCGTCGTCAACCGGCCGTCGGCGATGGGCAGCAACATGTCGAAGCCCGGCCAGGCGCAATTGATCACCGCTCATGGCCTGAAGACCCCGCCCACATTGGTCAGCAACGAGCCCGACGCCATCCGTGCCTTCCAGGCCGAGCACGGCCGCGTCGTCTACAAATCGATCTCGGCGGTACGCTCGATCGTGCAGGAGCTTCGGCCGGGCACCGACCTGTCCGCCGTCGCCCGCCTGCCGACCCAGTTCCAGGCGCTGGTGCCGGGCACCGACATCCGCACCCATGTCGTCGGCGAGGAGGTGTTCGCCAGCGCCATCACGTCCGACGCCATCGACTATCGCTATGCCGACCGGCAGGGCCGGGACACCGAAATGATGCCGACCGAGCTGCCGCCCGACATCGCCGCCCGCTGCGTCGCGCTGACGAAATCGCTCGGCCTCGCCATGGCGGGCATCGACCTGAAGCGCACGCCCGACGGCGACTGGTATTGCTTTGAGGTCAACCCGTCGCCGGCGTATAGTTATTTCGAGGAGATGGCCGGCCAGCCGATGTCGTGGGCGCTGGCGCGGCTGCTGGCGGGCGACCCATGATGGAGCAGGCAATGGTCCAGATCATCGAAAATCACGCCGAAATCTCGGGCACCATCATCGGCAGCGCCCCCGATCCGGCGCTGCCGGGCTTTGTCGTGCTGACCATCAGGGTCGACGATGCCCATGACGTCGGCAATTCGCCGAACCTGTTCTGCCACGATATCGGCCAGACGATCAGCGTCCACGCCCGCAACGACAGCGCCGCCGCAACGGCGGAGTCGGCCAATGTGCGGCTGCGGGTGAAGAAGGTCGGCCCGGGCCGGAGTTTCGCGGAGGAGTAGAGCGCCCTCGTCGATCAAGCCCGTCACCCCGGCCTACGCCGGGGTGACGGGCAGCGTTGGGATCCCCGGCTACTTCCGCGTCAACCCGGTCCAATAGCCGATGAAGCTCCACAGGTCCGCCGTCTCCTCGATCTGCTTCGATGTCGGCTTGCCGCTGCCATGGCCGGCGCGGGTCTCGATGCGGATCAGGTGCGGCTTGTCGCCGATCTGCGCCGCCTGCAGCGCCGCCGCATATTTGAAACTATGCCCGGGCACCACCCGATCATCGGTGTCCGCCGTCGTCGCCAGGATCGCCGGATAGTCCTTGCCGCTCTTGATGTTGTGATAGGGCGAATAGCCGAGCAGGTTCTTGAACTGCGCCTCGTCGGCCGGGTCGCCGTAGTCGTCGGTCCAGGTCCGGCCTTCGGTGAACAGCGGGAAGCGCAGCATGTCCATGACGCCGACCGCCGGCAGCGCCGCGGCGAACAGGTCGGGCCGCTGATTGACGACGGCGCCCACCAATAGCCCACCGTTGGAACCGCCCTGGATGGCGAGGCCACCCCTGGGGGTCAGCCCCGACTTGATCAGATATTCGCCGCCGGCGATGAAATCATCGAAGACATTCTGCTTGTTCAGCCGGCGTCCGGCGTCGTGCCAGGCGGCGCCATATTCGCCGCCGCCGCGCAGCGTCACCTCGGCATAGATGCCGCCCATCTCCATCCAGGCCAGCGCATCGACCTGGAACGCCGGCAGCACGTTGATGTTGAAACCGCCATAGCCGTACATCAGCGTCGGCGCCGGGGTCTTCAGGCCCTTCTTGTGCGCCACGAACATCGGCACCCTGGTGCCGTCCTTCGACGTGAAGAACTTCTGCTCGACGACGAAATCGGCGGGGTTGAACGCCACTTTCGGCGCGCTGAACACCGTGCTGGTGTTGGTCGCGGCGTCATAGCGATAGAGCGTCGTCGGCACATTGTAGCTGGTGAAGCTGTAATAGGTCGTCGTCGTGCCGGGCACCGCCTCGAAGCCGGCGGCAGTGCCGAGGCCGGGCAGAGCGATCTCGCCATCGGCCTTGCCCGTCAGCGTGTAGCGCCGCACCACCGATCGCGCGTCCTGCAGGGTGGCGACGACCAGCCGGTCACCGATGATGCTGGCGCCGGTGAGGGTGGCCTGGCCTTCCGGCACCACCTCGCGGGGGCTGCCGCTTGCATTGTCGAATGCCACGACGCGATAGCGCGGCGCCCCGGCGTTGGTGACGAAGTAGAGCGTCGTGCCGCTGGCGCCGGCGAAGCGCCAGTCGAACTTGCGATCGGACACCAAAGTGGTGAGCTTCGCTGCGGGATCGGCGAGCTTCTGCACGCGGATCTCGTAGGTATCGTCGCTGCCCGTGCTTGATCGCACGATCAACCAGTTTCCGTCGGAACTCGTCTCCGCTTCGTTGTAATAGCCGCGTTTTGCCGGCGATGACGTGTATACCAGCACGTCCTCGGACTGCGGCGTGCCGATGCGGTGGAAATGGACTTCATGGTCATAAACCGCTGAAACAAAGTCCTTTCCCTTGGGCGTCGCCGGGTGGCGGCTGTAAAAGAAGCCGCTGTTGTCGCCCTTCCAGGCGATTTTCGAGAACTTCACCCAGTCGAGATCGTCCGAAAGCACCGTCCCGCTGGCGACATCGAGCACCTTGATGGTGCGCCAGTCGCTGCCGCCGTCCTGGATGGCATAGGCGACCTTGCTGCCATCCTCCGACGCGCTCCATTCGGCGAGCGCCGTGGCGCCGTCCCTGGCCCATGTATTGGGGTCGATCAGCGGCCGCGGCGGGGCGTTGCCGTCCTGCACCATCAGCACCGACTGGTTCTGCAAACCCGAGTTTTTGCGAAAAAACACCCGGTTGCCGCGCGCTTCGGGCAAGGTCACCCGCTCGTAATCGAACAATTGCGTCAGCCGCGCCTTGATGGCGTCGCGGCCGGGCAGCGTCGCCAGATAGGCTTGCGTCACCCGGTTTTGCGCCGCCACCCAGTCGGCGACCGGCTTTTGGGTGCGCACGTCACCCTCCAGCCAGCGGTACGGGTCCTGCACCACCGTGCCGAAGCTGGTGTCGGCCTGCGGCACGGTGGCGGTCGGCGGGTAGATAATCGGGGCGGCGGCGGTCATGACGGGGATTGCCAGGGCTGCGAGGAACGTGATCGGGCGGTGCATCTTGGTCCTTACTTGCGGGGCCTATTTACGAGTTAGGCCGGTCCAGTACCCGGCAAAGGCCCAGGCATCGGCGGTTTCGGCGATCTGCTTGTCGGTCGGTTTGCCGCTGCCATGGCCGGCGCGCGTCTCGATGGTGATCAGATGCGGCTTGTCGCCGACATCCGCCGCCTGCAGCGCCGCGGTGTATTTGAAGCTGTGGCCCGGCACGACGCGGTCGTCGGTGTCCGCGGTGCTGACCAAAATCGGCGGATAGGCCTTGCCCGACGTGATATTGTGATACGGCGAATAGCCATACTGCACCTTGAAATCCGCCGCCTTGCCCGGGTCGCCATAGTCGTCGACCCAATAGCGCCCGGCGGTGAAGCGGTTGAAGCGCAGCATGTCCATCACGCCAACCGCCGGCAGCGCCGCGGCGAACAGGTCCGGCCGCTGGTTGACGACGGCGCCGACCAGCAAACCGCCGTTGGAACCGCCGTTGATCGCCAGCATCTGCGGCGTGGTGACGCCCGATTTCACCAGCGCCTCGCCCGCCGCGATGAAGTCGTCGAACACATTCTGCTTGTTCGCGAGCCGGCCGGCATCGTGCCAGGCGGCGCCATATTCGCCGCCGCCGCGCAGATTCGCCGACACGAACACCCCGCCCATGTCCATCCAGCCGAGCCAGCGCGGCGAAAACCCGGGCGTCAGCGAGATGTTGAAGCCGCCATAGCCGTACAGCAGCGTCGGATGCGGCTGCTTGGGGTCGAGATCCTTCCGGTGGCTGACGAACATCGGCACTTTCGTGCCGTCCTTCGAGTTAAAGAACACCTGTTTCACGACGTAGTCGTCGGGATAGAACGCCACCTTGGCGGCGCGCACCTGCGTCGCCTGGTTGGTGCGGCTGTCATAGGACCAGATCGAACCCGGCGTCGCAAAGCTCGAATAGCTGAAATAGGTCACCGGGCTGGTGCCGCTTTCAAAGCCCGCGGCCGTACCGATGCCCGGCAGCGGCACCGCGCCGACCAGCTTGCCGGAGCGTTCGTAAAGCAGGTCGGCCGATTTGGCGTCGGCGAGCGTCTCGACGACGAAGCGATCGCCGACCAATGCCGCGCCGGTGATGGTGTCCTTGCCCTCCCGCACCACCTCGGTCAGCGCGCCCGAAAGCGCGTCCATGGCGACGAGGCGATAGCGCGGGGCGTCCTTGTCGGTGACGAAATACAGCGTCTGGCCGTCGCTGCCGGCGAGATCCCAGCTATGCTCCAGCCCCTTGACCAGGGTGCGCGGTGCCTCGCCCTTGGCCAGGTCGGCGATATGCACCTCATACCGGTCGTCGGTGCCCTCCGACGAGACGATCAGCAACCAGCGGCCGTCGTCGGTGACCTGGCCATAATGGCCGCGCTTGGGGTGCTCCGGCGTCGCGAACACCAGCGTATCGGCGCTCTGCGGCGTGCCCAGTTTATGGAAGAACAGCTGCTGGTTGAGGCTGACCGACTGATATTTCTGGCCATCGGCGGGCGCCGGAAAACGCGAATAGAAGAAGCCCGAGCCGTCGTGCCGCCACGCCAGTGCCGTCGATTTCGCCCATTCGATGCTGTCGGGCAGGTCCTGGCCGGTGGTGACATCGCGAACCTTCAGCGTCCGCCAGTCGGTGCCGCCGTCCTGAACGCCATAGAGCAGATACCTGCCGTCGTTGGATGGCTCCCATTCCGCCAGCGCCGTGGCGCCGTCCTTGGACCAGGGATTGGGGTCGACCAGCACCTTGGGCGCCGCATCGCCCTCGACCACATACAGCACGGCCTGGTTCTGCAGGCCCGAATTGCGCGTGTAGAACTGCCGCGTGCCCCGCAGGCGAGGGATGCCGAAGCGCTCGTAATTCCACAATTGCGTCAGCCGCGCCTTGATCGCGTCGCGCCCGGGCAGCGTCGCCAGATAGGCATCGGTCACCTGGTTCTGCGCCGCCACCCAGTCCGCCACCCTGGGATCGGTACGGACGTCGTTTTCCAGCCAGCGATACGGGTCCTTCACCGTCTGCCCATGCAGCACATCGCTCTGCGCGACGGTGGCGGTGACGGGGTAGGGCCCGGCGGTGGCAGGCGGTGCGGCGGCGGCGACCCCCGGCGTCAAGGTGACCATGGCAGCAGCGACAACATGGGGGATACGCATGGGGCTCCAAAGGGCAGGGATGTGCGGCGCGCACCTTACGATGTTCGCGCCGCAAGGGAAGCCCGGGGCCGTACCCCTATGCCGCCGGCGCGCCATCCTCGCCCAGCGTCCGGCGCTCCACGGTGAACGGCGGCGGGAAACCGGCGGCGCCGAACGTCGCGGCGATCAGCTTGTTGGTGTCGAAAGTGACCTGCCAGTAATGGCTGGTATGGCAATAGGGCCGCACCGCGAGCAGCGTGCCGCGCTCGTTGAAATCGATGATCTCCACATCGGGGGCCGGCTCGGTGACCACATTGGGGATACCGGCAAGCAGCGGTTTCAGCCGGGCAATGGCATCGAGCGGATCGACGCCGAAGGCGAGCTGCGCCGTGCGATCCACCCGGCGGTAGTTATGGGCGCTGAAGTTCTTGATGGTGTCGCCCGAAACCTTGCCGTTGCCGACGATGGTGACGACATTGTCGGGGCTGGTGATGACGGTGTTGAACAGGCCGATTTCTGTCACCGTGCCCTCCACCCCGCCGGCGACGACATAATCGCCGACCTTGTAGGGGCGGAAGATGATCAGAAAGGCGCCGGCGGCGAAATTGCCGAGCAGCCCCGACCAGGCCGCCCCGATGGCGAGGCCGACACCGGCAAGCAGCGCCGCAAAGCTGGTGGTCTCGACGCCGAAATAACCCAGGATGGCGACGACGAGGACAATGTTGAGCAGCACGCCGACGATGTTGGCCAGGTAACGCTGCAGTGTCGGATCGAAGTTGCGCGCTGTCAGCACCCGCGACATCAGGCTGACCGCAAAGGAGATCAGCCAGCGGCCGACCATGTACAGGACGATGGCACCGATGATCTTGAGGCCCACCGCGGTCACGATCGGCACGGCGGTCACCCACCAGTTGTTGATGTCCATGATATCAGGTCCCCTCCCGTGCCTTGCCGCATCGCATGCGGCCCCAACTCCAAATATCCGATTTTCGTCGATTTTGTAATCGCGACTGGCTGCCCCCCGTCCGTTTGGCAGTCGTGGCACCCGAAAGGAGGGTTCCATGTCCCGGATTCGTCTAAACTTATGCGCCGATGCCCTGCCGACCCGGGTTTGTTACTGTCCGGTGTCGATATCGCCGCGGGCGATATGGCGTGCTGCCGGGCCCCGGCAGCCAGCGGAGGGCGAGCATGAAGACGTTTCTTTCGGCAATCCTGGCCTGCTGTGTCGCGACGTCGGCATCGGCGGTAACGATCACCAACGGCAGTTTCGAAACCGGGCAAGAGATCGCGCCCGGCGGTTTCCGCACGGTCGCCACGGGCAATACCTTCACAATCGCCGGCTGGACGGTCGGCGGCGCAGGCGTCGATTACATCGGCACCTATTGGCAGGCCGCTGCCGGCACGCGCTCGGTCGACCTGTCGGGCGGTGGCCCGGGCAGCGTGTCGCAAACGATCGCGACCGAGGCTGGCCGCGACTACAAGGTGTACTTCTCGCTGTCCGGCAATCCCGATGGCGGCCTGGGGACAAAGTCGGCGATCGTGTCGGTCTCCGACGGCATCCCGGCGAACTTTACATATCCTGTCGGTGCCGCCAACAGCCGCGCCACCATGCTGTGGCAACGTTTCAGCTATCGCTTCACGGCCTTCGACACGACGTCGAACCTGGCCTTTGCGAGCGGCACCAGCACCGCCTTTGGCCCGGCAATCGACGATGTCACGATCGCAGCCGTCCCGGAGCCTGAAACCTGGGCGATGCTGCTCGTCGGCATGGTCCTGGTCGGGGTCAGTTCGCGGCGTCGGCAGCGAACCGCCGCGGCCTGAGCCCCATGGCCGGCGGGGCGCCCCCCGTCCCCGCCGGCCAAAGCCGCCAAGATGATCCGGCCAAAGCCGCCGCAATCATATAAAGATATCTTTATGCTTGCCCCGGCGGGTGCCGCCGCCTATGTCACGGCCACTCCCCCCATCGACAGGATGTGCGCCGTGGCCACCCAGACCAAGACCGATTTCAACGATTATGTCGTCGCCGACCTGGCGCTTGCCGGTTTCGGCCGCCGCGAGATCCAGATCGCCGAAACCGAAATGCCCGGCCTGATGGCCCTGCGTTCGGAATTCGGCGCGTCGCAGCCGCTGAAGGGCGCGCGCATCACCGGCTCGCTGCACATGACGATCCAGACCGCCGTGCTGATCGAAACGCTGACCGCATTGGGCGCCGACGTGCGCTGGGCGACCTGCAACATCTTTTCGACGCAGGATCATGCCGCCGCCGCGATCGCCGCGTCGAACATCCCGGTTTTCGCCATCAAGGGCGAGAGCCTGGCCGACTATTGGGATTATGTCGGCCGCATCTTCGACTGGGGTGACGAGACCGCCAACATCATCCTCGACGACGGCGGCGACGCCACCATGTTCGCGCTGTGGGGCGCCAAGCTCGAGGCCGGCCACCAGCTCGGCGAGCCGGAAAACGAGGAAGAAGTCGAATTCCAGCGCGCGCTCAAGGCGTTCATCAAGGCGCGCCCCGGCTATCTGACCGACACCGTCAAGAATCTGAAGGGCGTTTCGGAAGAAACCACCACGGGCGTCCACCGCCTGTACGAGATCGCCAAGAAGGGCGAACTGCCGTTCCCGGCGATCAACGTCAACGACAGCGTCACCAAGTCGAAGTTCGACAACCTGTACGGCTGCAAGGAATCGCTGGTCGACGCCATCCGCCGCGCCACCGATGTCATGCTGGCCGGCAAGGTCGCCTGCGTCGCCGGCTTCGGCGATGTCGGCAAGGGCAGCGCCCAGTCGCTCCGCAACGGCGGCGCCCGCGTCATGGTCACCGAAATCGACCCGATCTGCGCGCTGCAGGCGGCGATGGAGGGCTTTGAAGTCGTCACCATGGAGGACGCCGTGAGCCGCGCCGACATCTTCTGCACGGCTACCGGCAACGCCGATGTGATCACCGCCGAGCACATGATGCACATGAAGCCCAATGCCATCGTCTGCAACATCGGGCACTTCGACAGCGAGATCCAGATTTCGGCGCTGTCGAACTACAAATGGACCGAAGTGAAGCCGGGCACCGACATCGTCGAATTCCCCGACGGCAACCAGATCATCGTCCTCGCCAAGGGCCGCCTGGTGAATCTCGGCTGCGCCACCGGCCACCCGTCGTTCGTGATGTCGGCCAGCTTCACCAACCAGGTGCTGGCCCAGATCGAGCTGTGGACCAAGGGCGAGAACTACAAGAACGAAGTCTATGTCCTGCCCAAGCATCTCGACGAAAAGGTCGCGATGCTCCACCTCGAAAAGCTCGGCGTGAAGCTGACCAAGCTCAGCGAAAAGCAGGCCGGCTACATCGGCGTGCCCACCACCGGCCCGTTCAAGCCGGATCACTATCGCTACTGAGTTGTCTCGGCCCCGCCGCCGAGATAGGCGGGGCGGATGTCCAGCAATGCCGAAATGATCATCGCCAGCGAGGCCGCCATGGCCGCGCTGGCGTTTTCATGTGCGGAGGCGCTCCGCCCCGGCGACGTCGTCGCGCTCTCCGGTGACCTCGGCGCCGGAAAAACCACCTTTGCCCGCGCGCTGATCGCGGCGCTCGGCTGGCCGGGGGAGGTGCCGTCACCGACCTACACGCTCGTCCAAAGCTATGATCCACCCGATGTGCGGGTGCCGGTCTGGCATGTCGACCTGTACCGGCTCGACGGCCCGGACGATGCGGACGCGCTCGGGCTGTTCGAAACCGATGCGGCGCTGGTCATCGAATGGCCCGAGCGGCTGGGCGCCCGACTGCCTGCCGAGGCGCTGCGGCTGCACATTTCGGGCAGCGGTGATGCTGTTCGCCACTTGACTTGGAACGCCCCCAAGGCTTGGGAGGGCCGGTGGCCACCACCCCTCCCAAGATGATCCCGCCCGAAACCGCACCGGCCTTCCTGGCCCGGCACGGCTGGGGCGGTGCGCGCATCGCGCCGCTCGCCGGCGATGCCTCGTTCCGGCGCTATTTCCGCGTCCATGGCGCCGATGGCGGCACCGCCGTGCTGATGGACGCCCCGCCCGACAAGGAGGATTCGCGGCCCTTCCTCGCCATCGGCAAGCAGCTCGACACGTTGGGCTTTTCGGCGCCCCAGCCCATCGCTACCGACCTCGACCAGGGCCTGATCCTGCTTGAGGATTTCGGCGACGACCGTGCCGCGCCGCTGCTGGCGCGCGCGCCGGCGCGCGAACGCGCCGTCTATGAAACCGCGGTCGATATCCTCGCCGCGCTGCACCGCCACCCCGCCGTCGACGTGGCGCCCTATGACGAGGCCGAACTGCTGCGCGAGGCGCGGCTGTTTCCGGACTGGTATCTGCCCGCCGTCGAGGAGGGTGAAGCGCCTGGCTATGACGATGCCTGGGCATCGCTGTGGCCGGCGGTGCTCGCCGGCCCGCGCGTGCTGACACTGCGCGACTATCACGCCGATAACCTGATGGTCATCGACCGGCCCGGCCTGCGTGGCCTGGGGCTGCTCGATTACCAGGATGCGCTCGCTGGCCACCCGGCCTATGACCTGGCCTCGCTGCTGCAGGACATTCGCCGCATCGTGTCGCCGGAACTGGAGGCCGCGATGCTCGACCGCTATCTCGCGGCGCGACCGGAACTCGACGAAGCCGCCTTTCGCACCGCCTATGACATTCTCGGCGCCCAGCGGAACATCAAGATCCTCGGCGTCTTCACCCGGCTGTACGTGCGCGACGGCAAGGCCGGTTATCCCGCCTTCCACCCGCGGCTGTGGGAACTGGTGACGCGCAACCTGTCACGTCCGGCGCTGGTTCCGGTCGCCGAGTGGTTCGCCGCCCATGTGCCGCCGTCGGCGCGCCATGGTGTCCAGGTGGCCGCATGACGACGCGGGTTCCGCCCAGGATTCCTTTGGCGATCCGCCCGCGCATCGATGTCGCCATGCCGGGCAGCGCGATGGTGCTGGCCGCCGGCCTCGGCAAGCGCATGCGACCGCTGACCGCGACCCGGCCCAAGCCGCTGGTGGAGGTCGCCGGCCGCACGCTGCTCGATCGCGCCCTCGACCGGGTGGAGGCGGCGGGCATTCCCCAGGCCGTCGTCAACGCCCATTATTTCGCCGACCAGATCGACGCCGCGGTCGCTGCTCGCCCAGGGCCGCTGTCGATCCGCGTCTCCGATGAGCGCGCGCAACTGCTCGAAACCGGTGGCGGCGTCGTCAAGGCGCTGCCGCTGATCGATGCCGATCCGTTCTTCGTCATCAACGCCGACAACATGTGGATCGACGGTTCGGCCGACACGCTGCGCCTGCTGGCGCAGCGCTGGGACCCGGCGGCGATGGACGCGCTGCTGCTGCTGGTGCCGCTGGCGCGCGCCACCGGCTATGACGGCCGCGGCGATTTCCATCTCGATCCGGCCGGCGTCGTCAGCCCGCGCGGCGAATTCCGCATCGCGCCCTTCGTCTATTCGGGCATCCAGCTGATCGCGAAGCACCTCTTCGACGGCGAACCCGCCGAGCCCTTCTCGGTGTGGCGCGCCTGGAACAAGGCGCTGGCCCAGGATCGCCTGTACGGCGCCGTCCACCAGGGCCTGTGGTTCCATGTCGGCACGCCGGCCAGCGTCGGCGAGACGGAAGGGCTGCTTGCGACAGCCTGAAATCTTTGCCATTCCCCCGCACGTCGCGTTCGTCGACGCGCTGGCCCGGGGGTTGCTGACACGTTGCGCCGGTGATCCGCTGGCGCTGGCCCGCACCCATGTGCTGCTCCCCAACCGCCGGGCCGCCCGCGCGCTGACCGATGCGTTCGTGCGCCTGTCGGGGGATGGCGGCATATTGTTGCCGCGCATGACGCCGGTTGGCGACATCGGCGACGACAGCTTCGATCGCTTCGCCAGCGGCGAGACCCCGATCGCGCCTGCGGTGCCGCCGCTGCAGCGGCGGCTGGAGCTGGCGCGCCTCGTCCGCGCCATGCCCGGCGGCCGCGAGATCGGTCGCAGCGCGGTGGAGGCGCTGCGCCTCGGCGATGCGCTGTGCGAGACGCTCGACGCGCTGCTGTCCGAGGAAATCGATCCCGAGCGGCTGCGCACCGTCGTCGAGGATGCCGATCTGGCGACCCATTGGCAGGAAACCCTGGCCTTCCTCGATCTTGTCATCACCCACTGGCCGCCGGCGCGCGATGCCGTGGGCGGCAGCGATGGCGGCACGCGCGTCGCGGCGATGATCGATGCGCTGGTGGCGCGCTGGGCCACGACGCCGCCCACGGGGCTAGTCGTCGCCGCCGGTGTCACCGGCAGCTCGCCGCCGCTGGTGCGCCTGCTGGCCGCGGTGCTGCGCCTGCCTGCCGGAATGATCGTGTTGCCCGGCCTCGACATGGACCTGTCCGAGGCGGCCGAGGATCGTTGGGCGGCGATCCGCTGCCGCGCCACCGGCGATGAGGGTCGGGAGAGCGAGGAGCATCCGCAATATGCGCTGAAGGCGCTGCTGGCGCGGCTGGCGCTGGAACGCGCCGATGTCCGCGACTGGGGTGTCGCCAGCGGCAATGATGGGCCGGCGGCACGCACCCCCCAGGTGATGGCGGCGATGGCACCCGCCGATGCCGGCGACGGCTGGTCAGGCGGCACCGCCACCACGGGTTTCGAAACTGTCCGCGCCGTCGAGGCGGCGACGCCGGCGGAGGAAGCCCAGGTCATCGCGCTTGCGCTGCGCGAGGCGCTGGCGACGCCCGGCAAGACCGCAGCGCTCGTCACCCCGGATCGCGGCCTCGCCCGGCGCGTGGCGGCGCATTGCCGGCGCTGGGGCATGATGGTCGATGATTCGGCCGGCACGCCGCTGCGCATCACCCCGCCCGGCGCGCTGGCGCTGGCGCTGGTGGAGGCGATGGCGCAGGGCTTTGCCCCCGTCGCACTGCTGGCTGTGCTGAAACACCCGCTGGTCCACAGTGGCGACCCGCGATTGCCCTGGCTGCGGTCGGTGCGACTGCTCGACCGGGCGGTGCGCGGCGTGCGGCCGCCGCCGGGGCTGGAGGCGATCGGGGAACAGCTCGACCGCTGGCTCGCCGACACCCGCCGCGACGATGCCCCGGCGCTGAACGCCTGGTGGGAGGATGCGGCGACGCAACTTGAACCGCTGGCGGTGCTGGCCGACCGGGCGGAGATCGACCTGCCGCTGCTCGCCGGCGCCTTGCGCCAGGTCGGCGACGCGCTGTGCGGCGACCGGCTGTGGGCGGGCACCGACGGGCGCGCGCTGGCGACTTTGGTGGAGGCGCTGGAAAGCGGCGGCGCCAGCTTCGGGCGCTTCCCGGTCGACGATGCCCCGGCACTGGTCGCCGCGCTGCTGTCCGACATCGCCGTCCGCCCGGCCTATGGCGGCCATCCGCGCCTTGCCATCCTGGGGCCATTGGAGGCGCGGTTGCAGCGCGCCGACCTGATGATTCTCGGCGGCCTCAACGAAGGCACCTGGCCCGGCCGGCCGTCGCCAGACCCGTGGCTGGCGCCGGCGATCCGCAACCGGCTCGGCCTGCCCGGGCTGGCGCGCTCCATCGGCCTGGCGGCGCAGGATTTCACCGGCGCGCTCGGCGCCGCGCAGGTGTTGCTGACCCGCGCCCGCCGCGACGCCAGCGCGCCGCTGGTCGCCTCGCGCTTCTGGCTGCGGCTCACCGCCTTTGCCGAAATCGCTGCCGACGATCGCCTTCTGCTGCTGGCGCGCCGGCTCGACAGTCGCGGCGTCCGCACCCGCATCGAGGCGCCGGCGCCCAACCCGCCGCTGGCCCGGCGCCCGCACCGCCTCAGCGTCACCGAGGTCGATACGCTGAGGGGTGATCCCTTCGCCTTTTATGCGCGGCGCATGCTCGGGCTGCAGCCGCTCGATCCGCTCGACCAGGATCCGACCGCGGCGACGCGCGGCAACCGCATCCACGACGTCATGGAGGACTGGATCAAGAGCGGCGGCGGCAGCCTCGAACGGCTGGAACGCCTCGCCGATGCGATGCTTGATGCGGAGGGGAAGCAGTTCCCGCTGCTGCGCGCGCTGTGGGCGCCGCGCGCCCGGCGCGGACTGCTCTGGGCCGGCGTTGCCGTCCATGCGCGGGAGGCGGAGGGCTGGTATCCGGCGGCGGCGGAGGCGGCCGGCACCATGCCGCTGCCCAACGGCATCGAGCTGAAGGGTCGCGCCGATCGCATCGACCGCCACGACGACAACGGCCTCGCCGTCATCGACTACAAGACCGGGCGGACCCCGACCGCCGCCGAGGTGAAGGGCGGCTTTGCCAGCCAGCTGGGGTTGCTGCTGGCGATGGCGGCCGGCGGCTGGCTGGGGACGAAAGACGGCACCCGCGTCGTGAAGGGTCACCCGCAGGAGGTCGCCTATTGGAAGCTGTCGGGCGGCAAGGACCCGGGCAAGATCGTCGACCCGCTGAAGGGCAAGCCGCCGATGTCGGCCGAACAGTTCAAGGACTTCGTGCTGGACGGTGCCGAGCGGCTGACGACCGAGCTGCTGCTCGCCGAAACCCCCTTCCGGCCCAAGGTGGTGCCCGGCATGGGCTGGACCGATTTCGACCATCTGGCGCGCGTCCGTGAATGGCAGGACCGGCCGAGGCGGCGGCGATGAGCGGCCCCGTCAAGGCACTGCTGCCATTGAAACGCGAACAGGCGCTGGGCGCGACGCCGGACCTGCACGCCTGGGTCGCGGCGTCGGCGGGCACCGGCAAGACCCAGGTGCTGTCGGCGCGGGTGCTGCGCCTGCTGCTGCTCGGCACGCCGCCGCACGCGATCCTGTGCCTGACCTTTACGAAACTCGCCGCCGCCGAGATGCAGAAGCGCGTCCTCGACCGGCTGGCGCGCTGGGCGCGCTGCGACGCCGACGGGCTGGCGAGCGACCTGGCCGCGCTCGGTGCCGCCACCGACGACGCCACCGTCGCCCGCGCCCGGCGGTTGTTCGCCCAGGTGCTCGATGCCCCGGCCGGGCTGGCGGTGCAGACCATCCACGCCTTTGCCCAGGGGCTGATCGCCGGCTTCCCGGTCGAATCGGGGGTGGCGCCGGGCTTTGCGACCCTCGACGATCGCGGCGGCATGGCGCTGCGCCGGCGGCTGCTGGCGGAGGCCATCGAAGCGGCGGCACGCGACGGCGACGACGCGTTCCTCGCCGACCTTGCCGAGATCAGCATCGCCGGCGGCGAACAGCGCATGGGCGCGGTTGCCGCCCGCCTGATGGGCCATGGCGAGGCGCTTGCCGGTTTGGCGACGCCGGGCATGGAGCCGATGCTGCGAAGGGGTTTCGGCCTGCCGACCGATGGCGATGGCGCGGCGGCGCTGGCGGCGCATGTCGCGGGCTTCGACATGGCCGGGCTGGTCCGGCTGGCCGGCGCAATGGAGCATGGGCACAAGAACGCCACTACAAAGCTCGTCTCGTTGCTCGCTTGGCTGGGTTCTACCGACAAGGTCGCGTCGCTCGATACGCTGGTCGATGTATTCCTCACCCAGAAGGAGACCGTTCGCGACAAGATGCCGGGCAAGGAAGCGGCACTCCGCGACCCATGGGCTGACGATTTCTACACTGAGTTCGCAATCCAATTGATCGCCATCCGCGCCGAACAGCGCCTCTATGCCGCCGCTGCCCATGCCGCCCGCCACCTGCGCGTCGGGAAACGGCTGGCGGCGGACTGGCAGGTCGCCAAGGCGCGGCTAGGCGTCGTCGATTACGACGACATGATCGTCGCCGCCCAGCGCCTGCTGCTGGCCCCGGGTGCCGCCGACTGGGTGCGCTACAAGCTCGACCAGCGCATCGACCATGTGCTGGTCGATGAGGCGCAGGACACCAATTCGCGGCAATGGGAGATCGTCCGTGCGCTGATCGGCGAATTTTTTGCCGGCGTCGGCGCCCGCGACACGCGGCGGACGCTGTTCGTCGTCGGCGACTACAAGCAATCGATCTTCGGCTTCCAGGGCGCCGACCCGACCGTCTACCGCGACAAGCGCGACGATTTCGGCCTCCTCGCCACCGACGCCGGCGACATGCTGGAAATCGTCGACCTCAGCATCAATTTCCGCTCGGTCGCCGCCGTCCTCGATGTCGTCGACGGCGTTATCGAAACGCTGGGGGCCGAGGCGTTCGACAGCGCCGGCGTGCTGCCGCACAAGCCGCACCGCGAGAACCAGGCCGGGCGCGTGACGCTGTGGCCGCCGGTGCTGCCGGCCGGCGACGAGGAGGGTGACGACGATGAGTCCGGCCCGGCGCCGAAGGCGGAAATCACCATGGCGCACAATGTCGCCGCCGCCATCGCCGGCTGGCTCGATCCGGCAGCGCCGATGCTGGTGCCGTCGACCGGCAAGCCTGTCGGCCCACAGGATATCCTGGTGCTGGTGCGCAGCCGCAGCGCCTTTTCAGGCGCGCTCGTTGCCGCGCTTCACGAACATGACGTGCCGGTGGCCGGTGTCGACCGGCTGAAGCTGACCGATCCGCTCGCCGTCGCCGACCTGCTGGCGCTGGCCCGCTTCGCGCTGCAGCCGGGCGACGACCTGACGCTGGCGACGCTGCTGGTCTCGCCCTTTGTCGCGCTCGACCATGACCGACTGTTCGCGCTCGCCGATGGCCGCACCGGGCCGCTGTGGGACCGGGTTCGCGACAGCGCCGATCCGCAGGTGGTCGCCGCCGCCGAATGGCTGGGCCAGGTGCTCGGCCTCGCCGATTTCACCGCGCCCTATGAATTTTTCGAACGCATCCTTTCCGGGCCGCTGCAGGGACGGCAGAAACTGCTGGCACGGCTGGGGGAGGAGGCGCGCGACGCCATTGACGCCGTGCTCGACCAGGCGCTGGCCTTCGAAAGCGCCAATGCGCCGTCGCTGCAGGGCTTTCTCGCCTGGGTGGAGGCCGACGACATCGACATCAAGCGCGATCCCGATGCGCCGCTGGATGCGGTGCGGCTGATGACCGTCCATGGCGCCAAGGGGCTGCAGGCGCCCGTCGTCATCCTCGCCGATACCTGCAAGCCGCGCCGCAAGGAACGCGAGGCGCCTGTCATGATGAGCTTTGATCGCGGCCCGCCGCTGCCGGTGTTCCTCGCCGACCGGAAGAATCTGACCGGCCGGCTCGCCGCGGCCGTCGACGCGCAAGACGAGGACGCCGAGCGCGAGCATTGCCGGCTGCTCTACGTCGCGCTGACCCGGGCGGAGGACCTGCTGTATGTCGGCGGCGCGCTGTCGGGCAAGCAGACCGAGCCGTCCGAGGACAGCTGGTACCACCACATCAAGGCGGCGATGGAGACGCTGGGCGCCACCGAGGACGATCTCGACCCCTGGGACGGGCCGTCGCTGGTCCATGCCCGGGGGCGCCCGGCACCGCGCATGACGGTGACGCCTGTCATCACCCCCGACGACGCCCGCAGCCTGCCCGACTGGGCCGTGGCGCCGGCACCGCAGGAGGCCCGCCCGCCGCGGCCATTGTCGCCGTCGGCCATCGCCGCCGACGATGTCGCCGCGCCGCCGACCGGACCCGCGGCGCGCGCCGCCGCCCGCCGCGGCCAGGCGCTGCACGCATTGTTCGAACGCCTGCCCGAAATCGCCGCCGATCGCCGCCGCATGGCCGGCGAAGCCTGGTGCCGGATGAGCGTGCCCGAACTCGACGCTGCCGAGCTGACCGGCACCGTGCTCGGCATCATGGCCGATCCGCGCTTTGCCCCGGTGTTCGCCGCCGACGCGCTGGCCGAGGCGCCGATCGCCGCGGTTGTCGGCGGCACCGTCATCGCCGGCACCGTCGACCGGCTGGTCATCGGCGATGATGTGCTGGTCGTCGATTTCAAGACCGGCCGCCGCGTGCCGGCCGATGCACAAGCGGTCGAACCTTACCATCTGAAGCAGATGGCGGCCTATGTCGCGGCGCTGCAGCGGGTGTTCCCGGGCAAGCCGGTGCGCGCCGCGCTGCTCTATACCGAAGGCCCGGCGCTGATCGAATTGCCCGATGCGATGGTTGCGCTTCACGCGCCCCAAGGCGATGTTGTGTTGAACGGCGCCGACGCCGCGCCTATTTCACCGGAATAGAAGAGGATTCCCCAATGGCCGCCAAGCAGATCACCGACGCCAGCTTCCACGCCGATGTCATCAGCGCCGACAAGCCGGTGCTCGTCGATTTCTGGGCCGAATGGTGCGGCCCCTGCCGCCAGATCGGCCCGGCGCTGGAGGAGATCAACGCCGAACTCGATGGCGTCGAGATCGTCAAGCTGAACATCGACGACAATCCCGATGCGCCGACCCGCTATGGCGTGCGCGGTATCCCGACGATGATCCTGTTCAAGAACGGCGCACCGGTGGCCACCAAGGTCGGCGCCGCGCCGAAATCGCAGCTGAAGAGCTGGCTCGAGGGCGAACTGGGCTGACAGGCGGGCGGCCTGCGTGCTGCCAGGGCGTCGCGCAGGCAGCGTGATGGTTGCCTTGCCCGCAAGGGCGCACACTCTCGACACCGTCACCCCGGCCTACGCCGGGGTAGCAGGTCTAGAATGCCAGCTTCGCCCCCGCGCTAACCCGGCAGCACCATCTGCCCCAGCCGCGGGAAATGCACCGCGACCGTGCCGCACTGGGCGCCTTCGCGCAGCACGACGATGCCCGTCGGGTCGAGCCGTGCCAGTCGCCCGGCCACCGGCGGGTCGCCCGAGCCATCGGTCTTGACCAGCACAGTCTGGCCCGCCGTGAACGGCGCATCGATCCGGCCACTGACCGGCATCGGTTCGGCCGCCGCCGCGATCGCAATGGCGTCGTCTTCGGAAATCTCGGTGCGCGTGCCATGGCCGATGGCTTCGACGCGCGCGAACCAGGCGGCCAGCGCCGGCAGCGCGAACATGCCGTCGGCAGCGTCCCGGGCAAAGGGAATGGCGCGGACGAACCAGATGTTGGCGTAAAGGGCGAGGTCGGCATGGCCCGGCGCGTCGCCGCCGACAAAGGCCCGGCCATCCGACAACGTCGCGTCGAGCCAGCACGCCGCCGTCATTGCCTGTGCAGTCAGGTGCGGCGTCGCCTTGCCGAGCTGCGCCATGTCGAGGCCGAAGCGCCGCTTGCGGTCTTCGATGAAGCCTTCCCCCATCGCGCCGGCCGGCATCGACCCCATCGCCGCGCCGACGTGCGCCATGAACTGCGGCCCGCCGGCCCAGCTGGCGATGACCTTGTGCAGCGTGCCCAGCGGCGCCGGGTAAAAGCTGGGGTCGGGCTGCAGCCCCTCCAGCGCCGGCAGGATGGCGGCGGTGTCGCAATAGATGTCGGCGCCGATCTGCAGCACCGGCGTGCGGACATAGCCGCCGGTCAGCTCGGCCTGGCCGGGCTTGGGCAGGATGTTCGATACGATGACCGATTGCCAGGCCATGGCCTTCACGCCGAAACCGACGCGCACCAGCTCGGCAAAGGGCGAGGCGGCGTAATGGTGAAGGATCGGGGTCATCGGGATATCGCCTTCGTTCAGCGCGGCGCCGGGTCACCGGGGGCCGGCTGCTGCAGATAGACCAGGCGCTTCATCTCGCGCCGGCCGCGCGTCACCGTGTCGAGGATCAGCCCGGCAAAGAACGCCAGCACCGCGACGATGACGATGCCGGTGACAAGGATCGCCGTCGGGAAGCGCGGCACCAGCCCGGTCGCCAGATAGGTCGTCACCAGCGGCACCGCGAGGATCACCGCCGCCGCCAGCAGCAGCCCGGCGATGATGCCGAAAAAGATCACCGGCCGCTCGGCGCGGTACATCGTCACCATGGTGTTGAGGATGCGCCAGCCATCGGCATAGGTGTTCAGCTTTGACACCGATCCTTCGGGCCGGGCGCCATAGGCTGTCGGCAATTCGGCGGTCGGCATGGCGAGTTCGAGCGCATGGGCGCTGATCTCGGTCTCGATCTCGAAGCCGGCGGTGAGGATCGGGAAGCTCTTGACGAAACGCCGCGAAAATACCCGGTAACCGGTCAGGATATCGCTGAACGAGCGGCCGAACATCCGCGTCAGCAGCCCGGTCAGCAGCTTGTTGCCGAACTGGTGGCCACGGCGATAGGCGGCGTCGGCGTCGGTCTGCCGGGCACCCACGACCATGTCGAGCCGCTCGTCGATGAGCAATTGCACCAGGCGCGGCGCGGCGGCGGCCTCATAGGTCGCATCGCCGTCGGTCATCACATAGATATCGGCATCGATATCGGCAAACATGCGGCGGACGACGGCGCCTTTGCCCTGCTGACGTTCGGTCCTGACGACGGCACCGGCGGCGGCGGCAACCTCGCGGGTGCGGTCCGACGAGTTGTTGTCATAGACATAGACCTCGGCATCGGGCAGCGCGGCGCGGAAATCCGTCACCGTCCGGGCGATCGCCGCTTCCTCGTTATAGCAGGGGATGATGACGGCGATACGCAACATGGGATGATGCGATGTCACGCCGCCCGCGCCGGCGCAAGCCGCGTGACCAGCACCGACACCAGGCGCCAGACCAGTGCGGCGGCGAGAAACACCAGCAGCCCCTCCAGCACATAGCGATAGCGCAATGTCGGCTGCACGATCATGTAGAGCGCCGTCGGAAAGGCCAGCGCAAAGGCGACGAACAGCCATTGCCGCGGCCGTTCGAACAGCCCGACGAGCAGCATCGCCAGCCCGAGCGCGGCGATCGCCCATTTCAGCGCCTGCTTGACGACGACGCCGCGCGCCGGGCTGTCGGCATAAAGGTTCCATTGCCAGGCCGGCGGGAAATACAGCTCGCGCAGATGGCGCAGCGACAGCCGCGCGAAATCGCCGGGGTGGTCGGCGATCCAGGCCTTGGCCTCGGCGCCGACGACGTCGAAATAGGCGACGTCGCTGGGATAGCTCTTCAGCCGGGCCAGCGCCCCGGCGCCGAACGCCGGATGGATCGCCTGCATCCGCGCATTGAACACGGCGCGGGCATCGGCGGGGGTGACCGCGGCCGGGTGGTTGCCGATGGCCAGTTCCAGCCCGAAATTGCCGCGCGACGGCATGATGCGGTGATAGACCTCCCAGTTGCGGATCACCCAGGCGCCGTTGATGACGACCAGCGCAGCCAGGCCGACAGCGACGCCGGGCAGCCAGTCGCGCACGGCCAAGTGGCGCAGCGCGACGATCGCGATGCCGGCATACAGCCCCAGCGACAGGCCGGGATTGATCAGGAAGGCAAAGGCGGCGAGCAGCGCGAATATCGCCAGCCACCGCATCGTCAGCGGCACGCCGGCGGCGCAGGCCTTGTCGATGCGCAGCAGCCACAACAGGCCGACCGCGGCGATCATCGCGCCGAACGCCGCCTCGCGGATGCGGAAGTCGACGACCTCGAAATAGAAATTCAGCGGCAGCAGGCTGAGGAAGGCGAGCGCCGCCAGCCGCGGCACGATGGGAATGCCCAGCTCCGCGGCGACCCGGTACAGCGCCCAGAACAGCGCCGCCGCCACCGCCGCCGCGCCGACCGCCATGATCAGCTCGGACGGCAGCGTGCCGACGCCGAAGACGCGATAGACCATTCCGGCGAGGATGGTGTTGAACGGCCCGACATGGCTGCTGATGCCGCTGCCCGGGCGATAGGCGTCGGCGAGCGTGCCGGTCCGGGCAAAGGCGACCGCGACGCGCCACATTTCGGATTCATGCGGGCGCAGCCGCTCCTCCGGCCGCAGGAACAGCCAGCCGAGGCGGAAGACGAAGCCGACAACCAGGATGCTCCACAGCGCCAGCGTCTCGCGCGCCGCCAGCCAGCGTTCGAGCCGCGTCATGCCCCGGGGCCATCGTCGAGGTTGCGATCGACGATGAAGCGCGGCCGGCGCTTGGTCTCCAGATAGATCTTGCCGACATATTCGCCGATGATGCCGACGCAGAGCAATTGCACCCCGCAGATGAAGTAGATCGGCACCACGGTGGACGCCCAGCCCGGCACCGTCGAGCGCATGAACACCGCGGTGACCAGCGCCCACAGCGCCAGGAAGAACGACACGCTCGACACCGCGATGCCGATCATGGTGATCAGCCGCAGCGGCCGCGTCGAGAACGACGTCACCCCTTCGAAGGCAAAACCGAGCATCTTCCGGAGCGGATATTTCGATTCCCCCGCAAAGCGTTCGGCCCGGCGATAGGGCACGGTGGCGACGCTGAAGCCCAATTGCGGCACCAGTGCGCGCAGGAAAAGGTTGACCTCGGTATAGCCGGCCAGCGCCTGCAGCGCCCGGGCGCTCATCAACCGGTAATCGGCATGGTCGGCAACGATGTCGACGCCCAGCCCGTGGAGGAACCGGTAATAGCCGCGCGCCGTCGACCGCTTGAACACGCTGTCGCTAGTCCGGTCGTTGCGCACGCCGAGCACGATCTCGGCGCCGCCGCGATAGGCGTCGACCATGGCACCGATGACGTTCGGATCGTCCTGCAGATCGGCATCGAGGCTGATGACCGCATCCTGCCGCGCCGTCGCCAGCCCGGCCATCAGCGCATTCTGGTGGCCGCGGTTGCGCGACAGCTTCAGCCCCGAAAAGCGCGGGTCGGCGCGGGCCACGTCCTCGATCAGCGACCAGGTCGCATCGCGCGAGCCATCATCGACGAAATAGACCCGCGCCGAGGCGATGCGCCCCTCGGCCTGCAACGCATCGAGCAGCACCGCCAGCTGCCGCGCCGTTTCGGGCAGCACCTCGGCCTCGTTGTAGCAGGGCAGGACCAGGCCGAGACTCGGCGGCGGGCGCAGGCTCATCCGGCAGCCCGGTCGGGAAAGGCAAAGCGCCGGGCGCCGAGGAACGCCAGCACGGTATAGATCGGCACGCCGAGCGCCTGGGCGATGCGGGCGTCGACCCCCAGGCCGTGCAGCCAGACGACAGCCGCGAACTGCGCCGCATAGGCGACGCCGACGACGACCAGCCAGCGCGCGAAGCTGGCGCGCCAGTCGCCATCGTGCGCAAAGGTCCAGCCGCGGTTGACGACGAAGGAAATCAGGATGCCGCCGGCATAGCCGATGGCATTGGCGACGCGATAATCGGCGCCCAGCGCCATCGCCGCATAGATCAGCGCCAGCCCGACCGCGCTGTTGAGCACCCCGACGATCAGGAAACGCACGAAGCGCATCGGCTATTTGTGCGCCAGCAACGAATATTGGCCGCCCAGCGGCAGCCAGGACAGGCTCGGCTCCAACCCGCGCAGCGCCGCCAGCGCCCGCGGGAAAAAGATGTGATAGCGGATTTCCGGCGACTTCCAGCCGGCCGCCTTTGCCGCCTTGACGAGGTTCGACGCGCGGATCAGCCGGGCATTGATGTCGAACGGGCAGGTGTTGACGGCGCGCACCGTCAGCGGATTGTACGGATTATGCTCGAAGATGGCGAGCCGGCCGCCGGGTGCGGTGACACGGTTGAGCTCGCCGAGCCAATGGACATGCTCGGCATGGTCGATGTGGTGAAAGACGCAGGCCGAGAACGCCAGGTCGAAGCTGCCGTCGGCGGCGGGCACGCGATTGTCGGCGACTTCGGCAAAGGCGCCGTCGGGGAAACGCGCCGCCGCCAGTTCCAGGCTGCGCGGCGAGGCATCGGCACAGGTCAGCGCGGCCGACGGGAAATATTTGCCGAAGAACGGCATGGACGCACCGATGCCCGATCCGAAATCGACGATCCGGCGCGGCACGACGGCGGCGGCATCGAGCAGCTTCCTAACCACGGCGATCTTGTATTCGGCAAAGAATTCGGGGTCTTCGCCGGTCACCGCGATGTTGTTGCGGTGCTGCGACAGATATTCGTCAGCGAACTGATCGAATTCGGCCCGGTCCATCGCTCAACTCCCGTCCATGGCGCCGTGACACCGGACCAATCGGCGCCTGACTAACAGCCGCGCCGCCGCCCGACAAGGCGCGGTCCCGTCACGGCGCCGACAGGAACACATAGGCCGGCGCGCGGTCGCCAAAGGTCAGCGTCGTCACCGTGCCGCCCTGGGTCGCCGCCAGCGCCGTCGCCACCGCGCCGACATTGGCGCGCGTAACGTAATGTGCCCCCCAGGCGATGACGCGGCAGCCGCTGGCCGGCACCGGGCGCCGCGCCAGCACATCGGCGAGGGCGAAGCCGCGGACGTCGATCGCGTCGCCCAGATAATGGCCATAGTCGGCCTCGGCCTGGCGCGCGGCGATCGCCGGGGTGCGGAAGATCGGCGCGTCGACGAGCACCGGCAGGGTACGCCCGGCGCAGCCACTCTCGGTTGCCAGCCAGCGCGCGCTCTGGCGGAACGGCGTCTTCATCGGCGGCCGCGGCTGCCACTGGTTCCACAACGCGGTCGCGGCGAACAGGGTGGCGAACAGCGCCAGCCGCCGCCGGTCGCCGATGCGGGCGCTGTCGAACAGCAGCGCCGCCGCCCCCCAGGCAAAAGGCAGCGCGACAAGGATGTTGCGCGCCGTGAAGCTCGGCGAGACGAGCAGCGAGGAGGCGACCGCCGCCAGCGCCAGCAACACCGGTACGGTGACGGTGATCAGCCGCGGCTCGAACCGTTGTGGCCACAGACCGGCCAGCCGCGGCCGCCGCCACAATGCCAGTCCCGCGAGCACGACCAGCGCCAGCACGGCGCCGGGCCACAGCGGCCGCGCCAGGGCGATGCGTGACTGGGCGTAATACCAGGCCGGCGTGTTGAGGATCCAGCTGCCGGTGGTGGCGAACTCGGTCGACGGCCGCATCACCAGCACGACATAGGCGAGCAGCACGCCGGCGAGGCCCACCGCCACCGCCAGCGCCGGCCAGCGCCAGCGCGGCAGGCCGTAGAACAATGTGCCGAACACCGCGATGGCGGTCAGCATGCCGTAAAAGTGCGTGAAGCCGGCGACCAGGCTGATGCCCACCAGCGCGGCAAAGCAGCGTCGCGCCCGGCGGGTGTCGCCATCCTCTTCGGCGGCGAACAGCGCCAGCGCCAGCACCAGCAGCGCCGTCGCCAGCAGGAACAGCAGCGCATAGGATCGCGCCGTCTGCATCTGGTACAGCCAATATTCGGAACCCGTGGCGAGCACCATGGCGAACAGCCGCGCGGCGGGTGAGAACCAGCGCCGGGTGCCGAGCCAGAACAGTAGCATGGTGGCGACGCCGATGATGGCGCTGAGGCTGCGCAACGCCGCCTCCGACCGCCCGGCAAGCTCCGCATAGCCGAACAGCAGCGTGTAATAGAGTGGCGGATGGGTATCGGCGAGGGCACGCCCGAACATCGCACCGGCGTCGCCGCCAGGGCCGATGACCCAGGCCGTGAACAGCTCGTCGAGAATGAAGCTTTCGGTACCGAGATGCAGGAAGCCGCGGACGAGATTGGCGATGACCGCCGCCGCCAGCACGGCGATGACCAGCCGCCCGGCCGACGGATGGCCAGGATCGATGTCCGAATTGGTGGCAGTTCTCGTTCGCCGCATCGAAAATGGTCCTAACAGCGCCGCAACAAAGTGAAAGCTTGCGTTAACTTTTGACTCGATGGGGGTCGATCAACATAGCGTCGCGATGACGGTGCCCGGCGTATTGCCGCGGCTGCGGCCTATGCTGGTCCCGGTTCTGTCACTGGTGGCACTGTTTGCTTTCGTACTTGCGGACATCATCTGGCTCGACCTCAACACCTGGGACGAATCGCGACTGGCGGTCAACGCCATCGAAATGCTGGCGAACGGCAACCGGCTGGTCCCGACCTATGGCTTCGTCCCCGACCTGTGGAATACCAAGCCACCCCTGATGGTCAACCTGATGGCGACCGCCATGCAGCTGCTCGGCCCCAGCTATTTCGCGCTGCGCCTGCCGTCGGCGCTGGCCATGGCGGCCACCGTCGTGCTGCTGGCGTGGTTCACGGCACGCACGACGCGGTCGCGGTGGACGGGCATCGCCGCCGGCGTCATCCTCGCTTCGGCGCAAGGCTTCTACGGTTATCACGGCGGCCAGACCGGCGACTACGATGCGCTGCTGACGCTGTTCACCACCGGCTATGGCCTTGCGCTGTTCACCCTGCTCGACAGCGATCGGCGGCGTCCCGGTGTCGCCGTGCTGGCCGGCCTCGCCATCGGCCTCGCCATCCTGACCAAGGGTGTCGCCGGCCTGGTACCCGGCGTCGGCATCGCGCTATTCGCCATCGTGCCGACACCGCGCCGCCTGATCCGCAACTGGCCCGACCATGCGCTGGCGGTGGTGATCGGAATCGCGCTCGGCGGCGGCTTCTACCTGCTGCGCAGTGCGCTCGACCCGGCCTATCTCGCCGCGGTCGCCGGCAACGAGCTCCACGGCCGCTACAACAATGTCCTGGGGCCAGAGTTCGGGCCGCTTTACTATGTCGGCTCGATCGCCCGGCAGCCGATCGGCATGCTGGCGCCGCTGCTCGTCGCGCTGCTGCTGCTGCCGCCGGGGCGCCTGCGCCGGCTGGGCGGGCTTGCCGTGCTGCAGGTGGCGGTCATCGTCACCGTCTATTCGTCGGCGGCGACCAAATATTTCTGGTACGCGATGCCGGCCTATCCGTGGCTGGCGCTCGGCCTTGCGCTCGCCGGTTTTGCCGTGTGGCGCCATCGGGCATCGGCGGCGTACCGGATTACGCCGGCGCTGCTGGTGTCGCTGTACGCCGTCCTGCCCGTCGGCCTCGCCGCCAATGCCGTCCGCGTCCGCTATGTGCGACCCTGGGTGCCGCTGACGCCGCCGCGTGCTTTCGACGATCTGACGGCGGCGTCGGCGCGCCTGCGGCCCGGGGCCGCGCTGGCGGTCGTCGACGGCGGCGTCGCGCTGGCGGCCGGCCCGGCGCATTACGCGCCCGTCCTGCGCTTCGAAATCCTGCGCGCGGCGCGCGCGGGCCGGCGGATCGAACAACTGGCGACGGTCGCCGCCGCCGCCGCCCGGCCGCTGGTCGGATCGTGCGATCCGGGCCTGCGTGTCGCCGTCGCGGCCAGCGGCACGCTGCTGTGGTCGGGCCGCGGCTGCGTCCTCGTCGGGCGCTAGTCCCGGCCCGACAGGCAGAACACGCGGATCAGTTCCGCGCCGCGACCTGCAGCTTGTCGCCGAGCTGCTGCTGCGCCACGTCGAACTTGCGGGCGGCCTCGACATGATTGCCTTCGGCGCAGATCTTCACCGCCACCCGGGCGGTGCGCAGCGCCTTGGCCGCGGCCTTGGGCTCGGCGGTGGCGGCTTCGACGCGAACCGTCTCGAACCGCGCTTCGCAGTCGGCGGTGGCGGCGGCGGCCGGGGTCGCGGCCATGAACGGCATGGCGGCGAACATCGCCAGGGTGATCAGGGTCATGTGATCGATGTTGAGGCGGCGGATCATGGTTCGGGTCCTTTGCGTTTCGGCGGGGCAGGATGTGCCTTGCCGATGCCGCTGTTTTAAGTGACACTCAGACCAAAGATAATCACTTCAATAGTTGGCGGTGCATGAAGCCTGACTACACAATCCCGAGGAACCTGCTCGACGGCGTGGAGGCCTTTCTCCGCGTGGCGGCGCGGCAATCGTTCCGCGGCGCCGCCGATGATCTCGGCGTGTCGCCGTCCGCCGTCAGCCAGGCGGTGCGCCAGCTCGAGGCGCGGATCGGCGTGCCGCTGTTCATCCGCACCACCCGCGCCGTTGGCCTGACCGAGGCCGGCGCGCTGTTCCACGCCGGCGCGGCGCCGGCCTGGGCCGGGCTGGTCGCCGGCTGGGACAGTGCCCGCAACCTGGGCGAGCGCCCGACCGGGTTGCTGCGGCTGAACATGCCGCGCGCCGTCGTGCCCGTGCTCATCGAGCCGATCATCGCCGATTTCTGCCGGCGCTATCCCGATGTCGATGTCGACATCATCGGCGAGGATGCGATCATCGACCTGGCCGCCAGCGGCCATGATGCCGGCATCCGCATCGGCGAGTTGCTGGAGGCCGACATGATCAGCGTCCGCCTGTCCGCGCCGTTCCGCTTCATCGTTGTCGGCGCCCCCGATTATTTCCGCGACCATGGCCGTCCGCAGGTCCCGGCCGACCTCAAGGTGCACAGTTGCGTGCGCCAGCGGATCAGCAGCTCGGGGCTGCTGCTGCCCTGGCGACTGACCGACGGCACGCGCAGCATCGAGGTGGCGAGCCGCGGCCGGGTCATCGTCAACGACAATCTCGTCGCGGTGGCGCTTGCCGAACGCGGGCTCGGCCTCGCCCAGATCAGCGAGCCGCTCGTCGTCGCCCAGCTGGCCGACGGCCGGCTCGAAAGCGTGCTCGATGCCTATGCGCCGACCAGCCCCGGGCTGTTCCTCCACTATCCCGGCCACGCCCAGATGTCGCCGAAACTGCGCGCCTTCATCGACCATGTGAAGGAGGCCGTGGCCTCCGGCGCCCTTACCGGCCTCGACCGGCGGGCGTCGGTCGGTCAGCTGCGATAATCGGCGTTGATGCTGATGTAGCCATGGGTCAGGTCGCAGGTCCACACGGTGGCGCGGCCATCCGCCAGGCCCATGTCGACCGCGATGCTCACATCCTCGCCGGCCAGGTGCGCGGCGACCGGCGCCTCGTCATAGCCCGGCACCACGGCGCCGCCGGCGGCGACTTCGGTGGTGCCGAAACGGATCGACAGCAGGTCGCGCTCGGCGCGCTCGCCGGCCTTGCCGACCGCCATCACGACGCGGCCCCAATTCGCGTCGCCGCCGGCGATCGCGGTCTTCACCAGCGGCGAATTGGCGATGCTCATCGCGATCACATGCGCGGCACGATCGTCCTCGGCGCCGGTGACAGTGATGGCGATGAACTTGGTCGCGCCCTCGCCGTCGCGGACGACCAGTTGCGCCAGCTGGCGGCACAGGTCGGCCAGCGCCGCGGCAAAGGCATCGGCGCCGGGGCTGTCCCAGCCGGTCAGCTCCGGGTGCCCGGCGGCACCGGTGGCAAAGGCCAGCACGGTGTCGGAGGTGGAGGTGTCGCCATCGACGGTGATGCACGAGAATGTCCGCGCATTGGCGGCGGACAGGACGTCCTGCAGGAACGCCGGCGCGACCGCCGCATCGGTGAAGATGAAGCCGAGCATCGTCGCCATGTCGGGTGCGATCATGCCCGAACCCTTGATGATGCCCGTAAGCGTCACCCGGGTCTCGCCGATCATCGCCGCTGTGGTCGCCGCCTTGGGAAAGGTGTCGGTGGTGCCGATGGCGACCGTTGCCGCCTCGAAATCGGCGCGGCCCAGCACGGCATGGGCGGCATGGACCCCGGCGACGGCCTTGTCCCGCGGCAGCGGCACGCCGATGACGCCGGTCGACGCCGCGAACACCGCGTCCGCCGCGCAGCCGAGCAGCGTCGCCGCGGCCGCCGTCTGGGCGGCAGCGGCCTCGCGGCCGGTGAGCCCCGTGAAGGCATTGCTGTTGCCGGCGTTCACCACCAGCCCGCGGGCACGGCCGCCGGGCAGCCGGGCGCGGCACAGCTCGACCTCGGGCGAGGGACAGCGCGACCGGGTCAGCACGCCGGCAACGGCGGTGCCGGGGCTGAATTCGACCAGCGTGACATCGGCGCGGACCCAGGCCTTGTAGCCCGCGGTGGCGGTGCCGATGCGGACGCCGCCGATGGCGGGCAGGGTGGGGAAGGGGCGGGCGAGCGGGGATATCATTCCGGCGTCATGCCGCGCGCCGGCGGCCGAGTCGAGGTGGTGCGGGTGACGGTGGTGCGCGTTATGGTCGTCCGCGTCCCCGGCGCGCGCGCCGGTCCGACATATTCCCAGTGCCAGGGCTCGAACACATAGTTGGCAAAGCCAAAGCGCCGGGCGTTGGCGACCAGCCAGCGATAGGCGGCGGTGCGGCTCATGGCGCGGCGGTTGGCAGCGTCGCTCGAATCGGGCGGCAGGCCGGGGGCGTGGCCGACATAGGCATCGATGGCGGTGCCGGTGCGGTGCGCCGAGCAGGTGGCGCGGGCGACCCCGCTGCAGTTGTTCTCGATGGCGCAGCGCAGATCATCGTCGATCGGCGCGCGAAAGCCCGAATAGATGCGCAGCCAGTCGGACTTCGCGGTTGCCGCCGGCACCGCCCGGCGCGCCGCGGTGACCATGGCGCGCCAGGCGTCGAGCGCATCGCGGCGCAGCTGGATCGTCTTGCCGCCATAGCTTTCGCCCGGCGCGACGGTGGCCAGCGCCTCGGGGCCCGGCGGCTCCGGGCAGGCTCCGTCGCGGGTGGCGCGGACGAACGGGCGCGCCAGCGTCCAGCCGCCGTTCATCGCGGCAAAGCTCTCCACATCGACGACGCCGGTCGCCGGCAGCTTGTGCGCCGCCTGCCAGCGCGCCAGCGCCGCGGCAAAGCCCGGCGAGACGAACGGGCAGGCGCTGCCGATGGTGACGGCAATGTGGGGCGCATAGGTCGCCCAGCCGATTTCGGGCCGGTGGAACGGGGCAAAGGCCAGGGTCTCGATGCTCGTGGCATTGGCGGTGGCGGACGCCGCCGGCCCGGCGCTGCAATCGGCGGCGTGGGCAGCAGCGCCCGGCACGGCGAAGGCGACCAGAAAGATATACACCCGCAACGGAACTTCCCCACGGTTGGCGGCTTTTGCCGATATGGTTTCAAATCGCACAATATTCATGTCGCAATCGTCTCTCGTCGTTGCGCTGGCCCTGACGATGGCATCGGCGGGGGCCAACGCGCAATCGGCGCCCCAAGCTGCACCCCAGGCGGCACCCAAGGCTGCCAGGCCCGTCCCGGCCCCCGTCGACGGCCAGGCAACGCCGATGGCGACGGCCATCAACGGCCAGGATTTCGCGGTTTCGGAAGATGCCCAGGTTCGCCTGCGCGTGCTGACCCGGGCGCAGGTGCTGCTCGACCGCCGGCATTTCTCGCCCGGCGTCATCGATGGCCAGGCCGGCGACAACATGCGGCTGGCGATCCGCGCCTTCCAGGGTGCGCAGGGCATGGCCGTCACCGGCGCGCTCGATCAGAAAACCTGGGACGCGCTGGTCGGTGCCGACAACACGGCGGTCATGCGCACCTACACGATCACCGCCGACGACGTCGCCGGGCCGTTCGCCGATCCGGTGACGCCGGGCGACTATATCCAGATGTCGAAGCGCAAGACGATGACCTGGACCTCACCGCTGGAGGCCCTGGCCGAGCGGGCGCACATGCACGAGACGCTGGTCAAGACGCTCAACCCCGGCGCCGACCTCACGAAGGCCGGCACCGTGATCCTGATCGCCGACACCGCCCGCCCGCCGCTGGCACCGGTGGCGTCGATCATCGTCGACAAGGCGATCGGCGAATTGCGCGCGCTCAATGCCGCCGGCACGGTGATCGCCGCCTATCCGGCGACGGTCGGCAGCAGCGAGCGGCCGGCGCCGTCGGGTGTCTGGGCGGTGCGCGTCGTCGCGCCGCGGCCGAGCTATACCTTCGATTCGAGCCGGCTGACCTTCAAGACGAAAGGTGCCAAGCGGGCCAAGCTGACCGTGCCGCCGGGCCCCAACAACCCGGTCGGATCGACCTGGATCGACCTCACCCGTGATACCTATGGCATCCACGGTGCCCCCGATCCCAGCCTTGTCGGCAAGGTCGCCAGCCACGGCTGCGTGCGCCTGACCAACTGGGACGCGCAGGAACTGGGCGCCGCGGTGGTCAAGGGCGCCAAGGTGACGTTCACCGGGGCCGCAACGCCCAAGGGCAAGGCATAGGATTCTTCGGCCGGATTGACTCCTGACCCAACTCCCCCTATGCGCCGCCTCTTGAATTTCGGGCCGCGCGTGGCCCCCTGTCCGAACTCTGCCAGCTGGAACTGAACATGAAGCGTACCTATCAGCCTTCGAAGCTCGTCCGCGCCCGTCGCCACGGCTTCCGCGCCCGCATGGCGACCGTCGGTGGCCGCAACGTCATCCGCAACCGCCGCGCGCAGGGCCGCAAGAAGCTGTCTGCGTAATTTGCTGGGCTGCGGTACCGGCCCGCGCCCCCGCCCGGCCACCCAACGGGACTATCCTGAGTGGGTTGCCGGGCGGGGGCGCGGGCCGGTACCGCGACTGCGATAGCGAATGGAAATCATCCGGCAACGGCGCGATTTCCTTGCCGCCAACAAAGGGCGGCGGGTGGTCACACCCGGTTTCATCCTGCTGGTGCAGCAAAACGAGCCGGGCGGGGCGACTCGCGCCGGCTTTACCGTCACCAAGAAGATCGGCAACGCGGTGGTTCGCAACCGCATGAAGCGCCGGCTGCGCGCGCTCGCCCGCGACCTTTTGCCCAAGGCCGGCATCGACGGCGCCGATCATATCCTGATCGGCCGCGAAGCCGGCATCGAGCGCGATTTCGCCACGCTGCACGCCGAGCTCGAAAAGGCGCTGGCCAAGGCGGCGCGATGAGCCTCGCAGGCATACTGATCGTGCCGATCCGGGGTTACCAGCGTTTCCTTTCCCCGCTGCTGCCGCCGTCGTGCCGCTTCACCCCGACCTGCTCGCATTATGCCGTGGAGGCGCTGGGCAGGCATGGCGTCGTTAAGGGTGGCTGGCTGGCGCTGCGGCGCATCTGCCGCTGCCATCCCTGGGGCGGCTCTGGCCATGACCCGGTCCCCTAACACTTTGCGGATTTTCCGGGTATAGGCCCGGCAAGCCCGGCGTCGCCGCCTCGATTCAAAGAAGAGCCTTCGTGAACCAAGACACCCGCAACATGGTCATGGCCGTCGTCCTGTCGGCCCTCGTGCTGCTCGGCTGGACCCTCATCAGCGACCGCTATTTCCCGCAGCCCAAGGTCGTGCGGCCGGCGGTGACGGCGAGCACGACTGTGACGCCGGAGATCGCACCCGTCGCAACGACAGCAGCCGGCGGTGCCGTGCCCGGCATCGCCGCCGCGGCAACGGTCGCCGACCGCGGCCGCGTGCTCGGCGCCTCGCCCCGCCTCGTCATCGTCACGCCGCGCCTGCAGGGCTCCATCAACCTGCGCGGCGCCCGTTTCGACGATCTGGTGCTGCCGACCTATCGCGAGACCATCGACAAGGCGTCGCCGCCGGTGCGCCTGCTCAGCCCGAGCGGCAGCAAGGATGCCTATTTCGGCCAGTTCGGCTGGACCGGCGCCGGCGCGCCCCCGGCCGATGCGCTGTGGACGGCGAGCGCGCCGCGGCTGACGCCGGAGGCGCCGGTGACGCTCAACTGGACATCGCCGACCGGCGCCGTGTTCGAACAGGTGGTCGCCGTCGACAAGGACTTCATGTTCACCGTCCGGCAGCGGGTGCGCAACCTCGGCGCAACGCCGCTGACGGTGCAGCCCTGGGGGCTGGTCTCCCGTCTCGGCACCGGGCCCGACGCCAACAGCTACAACCTCCATGTCGGCCCGGTCGGCGTCATCGACGGCACGCTGCACGATCGCGAGCTCAACTATGAAACGCTGCGCGACGATGGCGCCAAGCGCTTTGCCAGCACCGGCGGCTGGATCGGCTTTACCGACAAATACTGGCTGGCGGCGCTCGTTCCCGACCAGAAGCAGCGTATCGAAACCCGCTTTGCCGCGGCGTCCGGCGATCAGTACCAGGCCGACTATCTCGGCGGCGGCGTCACGGTCGCGCCGGGCCGCATGGTCGAAACCACCGCGCGCTTCTTTGCCGGCGCCAAGGAGATCAATCTCCTCGACAGCTACATGACCTCGCTGAACATCCCGCATTTCGACCTGGCGGTCAGCTGGGGCTGGTTCATCATCATCGCCCAGCCGATCTTCCACCTGCTCGACTGGCTGTTCAAGCTGACCAACAATTTCGGCCTGGCCATCATCGGGCTGACCATCATCGTCCGCGCCGCCTTGTTCCCGATCGCCAACAAGCAATATGAATCCATGGCCAAGATGCGGATCGTCGGGCCCAAGATGAAGGCGATCCAGGAACGCTACAAGGACGACAAGGTCCGCCAGCAGCAGGAGGTGATGAACCTTTACAAGACCGAAAAGGTCAACCCGATCGCCGGCTGCCTGCCGCTGGTGCTGCAGATCCCGATCTTCTATGCCCTCTACAAGACGCTGATGGTGTCGATCGAGATGCGCCACCAGCCGTTCGTGCTGTGGCTGCGCGACCTGTCGGCGCCCGATCCGCTGACCCCGCTCAACCTGTTCGGCGCCATCGACTGGCAGCCGCCGGCGATGATTGCGCTGGGCGTGCTGCCGATCCTGCTCGGCGTCACCATGTGGCTGCAGCAGAAGATGAACCCGACGCCGATGGACCCCGTGCAGAAGCAGGTGTTCGCCATCATGCCGTGGATGTTCATGTTCATCATGGCGCCGTTCGCCGCCGGGCTGCAGCTCTATTGGACGACGAACAACATCATCTCGATCGGGCAGCAATGGTGGATGCTGAAGAAGTTCCCGATGCCGGCGACGCCGCCCGAACCGATCACGGTGACGCCGACGGCCAAGACGGTGGGGCCGAAGAAGACGCCCCCCAGGGCCGTCAAGTGAGCGATACCGAGCTCGACCCCGTCGCCGCCGCCAAGGCGCGCGACTGGCTGATCGAGGACGCGCGCCGGCGCTTCACCGGGCCGGTGGAGTTCCGCCTGTCGGCGCCGGCGCTGCAGTACCTCCCCGACCCCGACGTGTCGGAAATCGCCTTTGCCGGCCGCTCCAACGTCGGCAAGTCGTCGCTGCTCAATGCGCTGACCGGGCGGCAGGGGTTGGCGCGCGCGTCGAACACGCCGGGCCGGACGCAGGAGCTCAACTTCTTCGATGTCGGCGAACCGCGGGTGTTCCGCCTCGTCGACATGCCAGGCTATGGCTATGCCGAGGCACCCAAGGACCTGGTGGCGCGCTGGAAACGGCTGATCTTCGACTATCTGCGCGGCCGCGCCGTCTTGAAACGGGTGCTGGTGCTGGTCGACGCCCGGCACGGGCTGAAGGCCGTCGACCAGGAGATCATGACCATGCTCGACCAGGCCGCCGTCAGCTACCAGCTGGTGCTGACCAAAGCCGACAAGATCAAGCCGACCGCGCTGGTGGCAACGCTCGCCGGCGTCGAGGCGATCGCGAAAACCCATGTCGCCGCCTACCCGGAGGTCCTCGCCACCTCCGCCGAAACCGGCCGGGGCATCCCCGAACTCCGGGCCGCGGTGCTGACGGCGGCAGAGCGCTAACCCTCCTCCCCCTCAGGGGGTAGGCGACTCGGCGCGGCCGAGCGGGTGGGGGTCGATCCATGTCGCCGCAAAAGACCCCGGCCCACACTTGCTCCAGCCCACGACGGTTCCCTTTGCGCCGCTGCGCCTATACACCCTCCGCAACCAAGGAGGCCGCACCCCCATGAAACTCATCATCGGAACCCGCACCCTGTCGTCCTGGTCGCTGCGCGGCTGGCTGGCGGCGAAACAGTCGGGGCTGCCCTTCGCCGTCGAATGCCGCGAGATGGACACGCCCGAATGGCAGGGTGGCGAGGCGAAAAAGGACCTGCCCTCGGGCAAGGTGCCGCTGCTCATCGACGGCACGACGCCCGTATGGGACAGCATGGCGATCATCCTGTGGCTGTCGGACAAGGGCGGCCATGATCGCTACTGGCCGCGCGAATGGCCGGCACGGGCGCTGGCCTATGCGATGACGGCGGAAATGCACTCGGGCTTCCCGGCGCTGCGCCAGGCCTGCCCGATGAACCTGCAGTCGGCGTTTCCGGATTTCGAGGCGAGCGACGCGGTCAAGGCCGATGTCGCCCGCATCGACGCGCTGTGGACCGACGCGCGGGAACGCTTCGGCAGCGATACCGACCTGCCCTGGCTGTTCGGGCCGTTCGGCGCCGCCGACATCATGTTCGCGCCGGTGGTGTATCGCATCCATCACTATCACCTGGCCGTATCGCCGACGGCGCGCGCCTATGTCGATGCGATGCTGGCGCACCCCTGGCTGCAGGAATGGAACGCCGACGCGCATCTGGAAACGCTGCGCTACGACCTCTACCCCGTGCCGGGCGGCGTGCCGGCGTAACTTGACGTCCCGCTGCGACGCATTAGCGTCCGCCGCAACGAAACCGGAGACCTTGATGCGATCCTTGCTTTGCGCTGCCGCCATCTTGCTGGCCGCGGTCCCGGCCATGGCGGCCGAGCCGCAGTTCTCCGCCGACCGGCTGAAGGCCGATGTCGGCTTCATGGCCGATGACCTGCTCGAAGGTCGCGACACCGGCAGCCGCGGCCACGAGATCGCCGCTGCCTTCGTCGCCGCCGAATTCGCCAAGGCCGGGTTGCAGCCCGCCGGCAGGAACGGCTGGTATACGCCCCTGACCTTCCCCGCCGCGCGGCTCGCCTCGGGCAAGGTCACCATCACCGGCGGCGGTGCCCCGGCGGATTTCGCCCATGGCGGCGAAACCATCGTCTATCCGCTGCTCGCCCACCCGACCGGCGAGGTTACCGCGCCTTTGGTCTTCGTCGGCTTCGGCATCGACGCGCCGAAACAGGGCTTCGACGACTACAAGGGCCTCGATGTCCGCGGCAAGATCGTCGTCATGCTCAACGGCATCCCCAACGGCCCGCCCAACGAGGTGCTGGCGCATCTGGCGCGGCAGAAATCGGCGATGGCGGTGGCGCGCGGCGCCGTCGGCGTCATCGCGGTCAACACGCTGCGCGGCATCCGTCAGTACGGCTGGGCGCGCCGGCTCGAAACCGCCAACGAACCCGACCTGACCTGGCTGCAGTCCGACGGCAAGCCGTTCGACGACGGCGCCGCCTTGCGTGGCCGCGCCATGGCCAGCCCGGCGGCCGCGGAACGCATCTTTGCCGGCGCAAAACAATCGCTCGCCGCCGTGCTGGCGCTCGCCGACACGATGGGCGGCCGGCCCAGGGGCTTTGCCCTCGCCACCAGCGCCCGCATCGAATCGCGATCGACCGAGTCGCGCATCACCAGCCCCCAGGTCGTCGGGCGCCTGCCCGGCAGCGACCCGGCGCTGGCCGCCGAACATGTCGTGCTGATGGCCCACCTCGACCATATCGGCACCTCGGCCGACAAGAAGGGCGACAAGATCAACAACGGCGCGCTCGACAATGCCGCCGGCGTCGCGGTGATGCTGGAGGTGGCGCGCGCCTTCCAGACCAGTGGCGCGCCGAAGCGGTCGATGCTGTTCGTCGCCAATACGGCGGAAGAAAAGGGCCTGCTCGGCGCCGAGGGCTTTGCCGCCGATCCGGGCATCCCGGCCGAAAGGATCGTCGCCGCCGTCGATCTCGACATGCCGCTGCTGCTCTACAATTTCTCCGATGTCATCGCCTTTGGCGGCGACCACACGACGATGGGCCCGGTCATTGCCGACGCGGTCAAGGCCGCCGGCGTCAGCCTGTCGCCCGACCCGATGCCCGCCGAAACCATCTTCGTGCGGTCGGATCACTATGCCTTCGTCAAGCGCGGCGTGCCGGCGATCATGCTCGCCACCGGCTTCGGCAATGGCGGCGACAAGATCTGGGAAAGCTTCCTCAGGACCGACTATCACCAGCCCAGCGACGACATGAAGCTGCCGATCGACTGGGCCGCCGGCGCCAAGTTCGCCCGCGTCAACTACCTCATCGCCCGCCAGATCGCCGACGGTGCCGACCGGCCGCGCTGGTACCAGGGCGATTATTTCGGCGCGACCTTTGCGCCGAACGCGCCAAAGGCACCACGCAGCGGGGGCAAATGACGATGGCGACCGGCAAATGGACCCGCGGCATCGCCCGGGCGACGATCGTGGCGGCGGCGCTGGTGCTGCTGGCCGGGCCGTTCATCAAGTTCGGCGTGCTCGGCTGGCAGGCGGGCCTCGGCCTGTTCGTCCTGGCGGCATTGCTCGCCGGGCTGGGCGGCATCTTCTGCCTGGTCATGCTGGTCCGCCGCCGCGGCAATGTGCTGACGGTGCTGGCGGCCGCCGCCGGCCTTGCCGCCATCGTCATCCCGGCGGCGATCGTCGCTGAGGGCCGCCGCGTGCCGCCGATCAACGACATTACCACCGATACCGCCAACCCGCCGGCGTTCGAGGCGATCACCGCCGCGATGCGCGGCCCCGGCACCGCGCCGCTGGCCTATGACCCCAGCTTTGCCGCGCTGCAGGCGGCCGGCTATCCACGGCTGCAGGCGCTGACCGTCACTGATGCCCCCGACGCCGCCTTCGACAAGGCGCTCGGCGCCGCCAGGGCGATGGGTTGGGCGATCATCGCCAGCGACGCCGCCAGCGGCCGCATCGAGGCGACCGACACCGTGCCGTGGTGGGGTTTCCACGACGATATCGTCGTGCGCCTGACCCCCGCCGACGCCGGCACCCGCATCGACGTGCGGTCGAAATCGCGCGTGGGCAAGGGCGATCTCGGCGTCAACGCCAAGCGCATCGGCGACTATTACGCCAAGATCGGCGGGCAGTGACCGATACGATTGCGCCGGACACCCTGGCGCTGGCGCACGCGCTGATCCGCTGCGCCAGCGTGACCCCCGCCGACGCCGGCGCACAGGACGTGCTGGCGGCGGCGCTGGCGGGCCTCGGCTTCACCGTCCATCGCCTGCGCTTCGGCGATGCCCCCGATGGCCCTGTCGACAATCTGTTCGCCACCATCGGCAGCGGCCACCCGCATTTCGCCTTTGCCGGCCATACCGATGTCGTGCCGGTGGGCGATGCGACGGGCTGGAGCGTCGACCCCTTCGCCGGCCATGTCGCCGACGGCCGGCTGGTCGGGCGCGGCGCCAACGACATGAAGGGTGCCATCGCCGCCTTCGTCACCGCCGCCGGCCGTCATGTCGCGCGCGGCTTCACCGGCCGCCTGTCGCTGGTCATCACCGGCGACGAGGAGGGGCCGGCGACCTGGGGCACGGTGAAGATGCTCGACTGGCTGGAGGATACCGGCCTCGTCCCCGACCTCTGCCTCGTCGGCGAACCGACCTCGGCCCAGCGGCTCGGCGACATGATCAAGGTCGGCCGCCGTGGCTCGCTCAACGCCTGGATCACCGTCAACGGCGCCCAGGGCCATGTCGCCTATCCGCACCGCGCCGACAATCCGGTCACCCGTCTGGTCGCCATCCTTGCCGAGCTGAAATCGCGCGGCCTCGACCATGGCACCGACTGGTTCGACGCGTCGAACCTCGAAGTCACCGACATCGCCGTCGGCAATCCGGCGACCAACATGATCCCGGCCCAGGCCCATGCCCGGCTCAACATCCGCTTCAACGACGGCCATAGCGGCGCGGCGCTCGAGGCCTGGATTCGCGCCACCGTCGCCGCCCATGCGCCGGCCGCCGATGTGGTGGTGAAGATCTCGGGTGAAGCCTTCCTGACCGAACCCGGCGCCTTTTCCGCCGATATCGCCGCGGCGGTGACGGCGGTGACCGGCCTGGTCCCCGAATTGTCGACCAGCGGCGGCACGTCCGACGCGCGCTTCATCCGGCGGCTGTGCCCGGTGGTCGAATTCGGCCTGCCCGGCGCGACGATGCACAAGACCGACGAGAGCGTCGCGGTCGCAGACCTCGCCGCGCTCGCCGACATCTATGCCGGGGTGCTGGAAAGGGTGCTGCCGAACTGACGGGGCCAGGGGCCCGAAAGCCTCACGCCGGCGGCAGCGCATCCCCCTGGTAGCGGTTCTCGAGGAATTTCCCCTGAACCAGCAGCGCATCGCGGTCCGCCGATGCCAGCTCGTCCGACGCCCGGCCCAGTTCGGCCTCGACGACCTTCAACCCCTCGATCAGCGTGGTCTCGATCGTCCGCCCGTCGCTGTCGATCGTGCGGGCGCGCTGGTCGGCGGGGATGCGGGTGTAGCGTTCGACGAGCTCGGGCAGATGCTTGCCGAGCAGCCGCGACAGGTCCTGCGCCACCGGGTCGGCCGGGCCGACCTGCGCCAGCTGGCCCTCCAGCGTCGCCAGCTTGGCGGCGATGGCGTCGACCTGCGGTGCCGCCAGGCGCGGCAGGTCGTTGCGCCGGCGGTCGAGCCAGCGCTCGGTGACGGCGGGCAGTGCCGCCGCCGGGGCGTCGGTCAGGTTGCGCGGCTCGGGCGGCTCGCCGACCGAAATCGCCGCCGCCATCACCGCCATGCTGCCGAACAGGATGGCGAGGATCAGCACCGTTGTGCCGATGCCGCCGCTGATCAGGCCCCAGGTGATCAGCGACACGATGATCAGCGCCGCGGTCAACGTGGCCCGTTTCACCCGCCGGCCGAACCGTTCCGCGGTGCGCTGGCGCCGACGGGCACGTACGCGCTGCGCCGCCTCGCCGGCCGACAGCCGCGCCAGCCGTTCCTCGTTGCGCGCGATGATCTCGCCGGGGTCCGCCACCTTAGCTCAGCGCCTCGAACGGCGACGCGCTGTTCTCCAGCTTGGCCTGGTTGGCGCCTTCGGCGCGCGCGATGTAGCCGCGGCTCTTCTCGACTTCCGTCGTCAGCGTGTTGACCGTCGTCTTCATCGATTCGAGCGCCTGCAGCTTGAACGTGTCGATGGCGTCCATGGTCTGGTAGACGTTCTGGAAGGCGCGCTGCAGCGTCTCGATCGGGATGGTGCTGCTCGCGGCCTGGCTGTGAATGGCGGCGGTGTTGGTCTTCAGCAATTCGCCCGTCGAATCGATCATGTTGGCGGTGGTGGTGTTCAGCGCACCGATCTGTTCGAGCACCATCTTCTGGTTGGTCATCGCCTCGGCCACCGTCACGGCGGTGCGCAGCGCGGCGACGGTCGTGGTGCTGGCGCGGTCGACGCCCTTCACCAGCTCGATATTGTTCTTCTTCACAAGGTCGAGCGCCAGATAGCCCTGCACGCTGACCGCCTGTTGCGTCAGCAGGTCGGTGGTGCGCTGGCGGACATGGAACAGTGCCGATTCGCGGATCGCCTTAGCCTTGGCGGGGTCGCTGTAGTCGAGCTCCTGCGCCTTCACTTCCAGGCGGGAATCCAGCGTCTTGGAGACATGGACCATCTGCTCCAGCTTGCCCATGGCGTTCCACAAATTCGCCCGCTCCTGGTCGATCGCGGCATTGTCGTGCAGCAGCTCGTCCTTGCCGTCCTTCAACCGGCCGAGGATCGCCGAGATATGCGTCTGCGCCGACTTGTAGCTGTCGAAATAGCCGCGCAGCTTGTTGCCGCCGAACGGGATCAGCCCGAACAGCTTTTTCTTGGTCGTCATGTCGCCGCGCCGCGACGGGTCGAGGTCCTCGATGGTGGCGCGCAGCGCGGTCAGGTCGGCGCCGATGCCGCTTTCCTTGTCCATCGCGCGCACCGGGCGGTCGAGGAAGCGATTGGATTGCCCGGCCGCCGACGCGATCTCCGTGGCGCCGAGATTGGCCAGCTTGTCGATCTCCTTGCCGAACTCGGGGCTCGACGCATCCTGGGCAAGCAACTTGTCGATATAGCTGTCGACGCGGGCCTCCAGTTCACTGACCTGTTCGGTCTTCAGCGGTACCAGCCCGGCGGCCTTGGCCGGGGCGATTGCGGCGACCGGTGCCGGCGCCTCCAGCGTAATTGCCGGTTCGGTTGCAGTCATCGTCGGTTTGCCAGCCATCTTCGTCCCTTTTCGCAGGTCTGCCATCCTTAGCAGGTCACTGCCGCTTCCTCCACTGTGTTAGGATGCTGGGACGCTTTATCAAGGGGTGGCTTCACGTCGAGATCGGTGACGGTGACGCACATCTCGGTCTGGGTGACCATGCCGGCGGTGGTCAGGAAGGCGATGTCGGCGGCGTCGCGGCCATGGGCGATGCGGACCATGCCGCCGATCGGTGCCAGCCGGGTCGGATCGACCAGCCACCAGCCGCCGTCGAGGAAGACCTCGAACACGGCATGGAAATCGGGCGGGTCGAGCGCCAGCGCATAGGCGGCGACGGCGCGCGCCGGAATCCCGGCGGCGCGGCACAGCGTCAGCCCGAGATGGGTGAAATCGCGGCAGACGCCGGCGCGATCGATGAAGGTATCGGCGGCGCTGGTGGTGCCGGTCGACACGCCATGGACATAGTCGAGGTTGACGTGCAGCCAGTCGAGGATGGCCAGCGCCCGCGCCCCGCCCGGCTGCAGATGGCCGAATTCGCGCGCCGCAAAGCGCAGGAACTGGTCGACCGGGCAATAGCGGCTGGGCAGCAGATAGGGCAGCACGGCGACCGGCAGCTGCGACCAGGGCGCCACCTGCAGGGTCGGCGGCAGCTCCAGCCGCGGCGCGATGCGGACGACGGCGCGGTATTCGAGCGTCACCCGGCCATTGAGCGGCCCGCGCAGCAACCGGGCGCCGCTGACGGGATCGGTCGATTCGGCGAGCCTGATACCGTCCGACAGGGACAGGGTTTCGCTCTCGACGATCTGCCCCGGCGCATGGGCGGCAAGAATCGCGGCAATGGTTTCAGTGGGTTCAGGGAAATCATAGGCAAGACGGGACTGGACCTGAACGCGCACGCAAAACTCCTGGTTGGCACCTGCGCTATGAACGCGCCGGATGGCGGATCGTTTCGCATGGAATCGCGTCGGGGGGGTGACAATATTCGCGTGGCGCGACGGACCGGCGACGCCTAACCGATCAACCGCTCCACGACATCGTGAAACCGCTTCACGCCCTGCTCCAACCCGCCGAGCAGCACATGGTCGACCGCCCCCGACGCCAGCCCCTGCTGGCCGAGCGCGGCGGCGCGGAAATCCTCCGCGCCGAACACGCCCTGGTCGAGCAATTTCCAGCTTTTTGCCCAGTGCGCCTCGGCCTTGGGCGTCGCCGGCGGTTCGGGGATCAGCATGAAATCCTCGACGATCGTCCGATCGACCGCCCGCGGCATCAGCGTCATGATGTTGATATAGTCGGGCGACGCGACGACGATCGTCGCCGGCACCAGCGTATAGGCAAAGGTCATGGTGCGGCGCAGCTCCGCCATGCTGTCCACGTCGACATCACCCTCCAGCGCCGACAGCCGCGCCACCAGCGACCGGCTGTGCGGGCCGATCTCGTCGCCGCTGGTGACCCCATCCTGGAAATAGGGCGCGATCGTCGCCGCGTGCAGGCGGACGACGTGGTAGCTTTCGCTGAAGGCGTCGACGATCAGTTTCCAGTTGGCGGCGACATCGTGGCTGGCGCGGGCATAGAGATGCTGGCCGCCGAAATCGAGCGCGTCGAAATCGGCCGCCAGCGGGCCCTGGGCGAGCCCGAAATCATAGCTGCGGCTGCGGTCGAGCCCGGCCCAGATCAGCCCGCCGGCCTCGACGCTGGGCATCTCGACGAGGCCACGTTCTGCCTTGTCGAGGCCCGGGAAGGTCTCGGCGCGCGGCAGGCCCTTGAGCCGGCCGTCCAGCGCATAGGTCCAGGCGTGATAGGGGCAGACCAGCGCCGGGCCATGCGCCAGCGCGCAGCCCTCCACCAGCCGCGTGCCGCGATGCCGGCAGACGTTGAGGAACACCCGCGCCACGCCCTTGCCGTCACGGGCGATCAGCAGGGGGATGCCGAAGCCGTCATGGGTGATGCTGGTGTTCGGCCCGGGCAGCAGCGCCGACGGCCCCAGGATCACCGGATGGACGCGGAACAGCCGGTCCTGCTCGCGGGCAAAGCGATCGGGGCACGTATAGACGCTGGCCGGCAGGGTCGTCGTTCGCGCCGGCGCCGGGCGCTGCGCCGCCGCCGGGATCGATCGTGCCAGGGCGAGCTGGCCGGGGGTCGGCCGACGGAAGGGGACGTGCAGGTCCATGCCGCCATGCTACGCCGTTTTGGCCCCGCGGCAAACTGCCGACGATCGGGACCGGCCCGGCGCGTTGCCGAACCGAACGAGGCTTCACATCGGCGAAGGGCGCATTACAATGGCGCATATGCTGCATTCGTGGGGATCAAGACCGACCGACCCTGCGGGGCCGGAGTCCATCCCCATCGCTGTCCGGATTGCGCCTGGCGCGACCGTTCCTTCCGCCGGAACCGCCACCCTATGAACCTTTCCAAGGATCCCGGCCCCGACGGCAGGCTGACGGCGGGCATGCTGCGCGGCCGCCCGGTCGGCTATGTCCTCGCCGTCGCATCGGTGGTGCTGGCACTGGGTATCCGTATCCTGGTCGGCGACGCCTTTCCGGCCGGCTTTCCGTTCCTGACGTTCTTTCCGGCGATCATCATCATCAGCTACCTGGCCGGCGTCGGCCCGGGCATCCTGACGACGGTGCTGTCGCTGCTGTCGGCCTGGTTCGTGCTGATCGCGCCCTATTATTCGTTCCGGATCGTCGACGGCACGGTGATGCCGCTGCTGTTCTTCGTCGGCGTCGCCGGCATCGACATCACGCTCATCGCCATCATGCAGGACGCGCTCGATCGCCTGTCGGAGGAACGGCGGCTGACGGCGCGGCTCTATGACCAGCAATTGAGCCTGTTTGCCGAGCTGCAGCACCGCGTCGCCAACAACATGGCCTTCATCTCGGGGCTGCTGCGGCTGCAGAAACGCCGCATCGCCGCGGAGCCGGCCAGCGTCGCGAGCGCCTTCGACGAGGCCGTGCAGCGCATCGGGACGATGAGCCGCGTGCACCGCCGCCTCTATGATCCCGCCGCCGCCAATCGCGCGCTCGGCGGCCATCTTCAGGCGATGTGCGATGAACTCGTCGGCCTGACCGGCATGGCGCACATCCAGGTTCGGGTCGACGTCCCCGATCTGCAGATCGCGCTGCCGCAGCTGCTGCCGCTGTCGCTCGTGGTCGCCGAAACCGTCACCAATTCGCTGAAGCACGGTTTTGCCGGGCGGGATCATGGCCGCATCACCATCACCAGCGAAACCGGCGCCGATGGCGCGGTGATGTTCGTCATCCGCGACAATGGCGTCGGCCTGCCCGATGGCTTTGCCCTGTCGCAGAGCAGCGGCCTCGGCATACGCATCGTCGACGGCCTGGTGCGCCAGATCGGCGGCACCATCGCCACCGCCGCCGAAGGCGGCACGGTCACCCGGATCACGCTGCCGGCGATGGCATCCGACAATGCCCCCGAGGCCGACGTCGAGACCGGGCGTGACAGGCTCGGCGCGGCGGTTACAAGGATGGCATGACCGATCAGCTTGCCGCCGCCGACTGGCGCAATTCGCTTCCCGGGTGGATCCGCCCCTATTTCGAAACCGGGCCCGTCGGCTGCCTGCTACTCGGCATGGCGTCGGGATTCCCGATCGCGATGATCGCCGCCACGCTGACGACGCGGCTTGCGGAAAGCGGCATCGAGAAAAAGACGGTGACGGCCTTTGCGCTGGCGCTGCTGATGTACAATCTGAAGCTGCTGTGGGCACCGGTCATCGATCGCTGGCGGCTGCCGGTGCTGGCGCGGCTTGTCGGCCACCGTCGCGCCTGGCTGCTGGTGACGGCGCTGGGCGTCATGGCGGCGGTCAGCTGGCTGGGCGTCGCCGATCCGGTTGTCGACATCGGCATGGTCGTCGCGGCGGCGGTCGCGGTCGGCTTTGCCGGCGCCAGCTTCGACATCGTCATCGATGCCTATCGCATCGAGAACCTGACACCCGAACAGCTCGGCACCGGGTCGGGCATGACCCAATATGGCTGGCGGCTCGGCAATGCGCTCGCCGCCTCGACCGTGCTGGTGCTCGCCGGCCGCGTCGGCTGGTCGGCCGCCTATGTGACGGCGACGCTGTTCGTCCTGCCGGCGCTGGCGGCGGCACTGCTGCTCGGCGAACCGGCGCGCCAGCCGATCGTCGGCGCCGCCAAGCGCGGCTGGGCGGCCGTCAAGGATGCCGTGGTGGCGCCGCTCGGCGATTTCCTGCGGCGCCAGGGTGCCGGGCTGACGTTGCTGTTCATCCTGTTCCACAAGATCGGCGATACCGTCGCCAACCTGTCGCTCCGCCTGCTGTTCGCCGACCTGGGCTTCAGCAAGGACGAGATCGCCGGCTATGACGTCGGCATCGGCTTTGTCGCGCTGCTGGTCGGCATCTTCGTCGGCGGGCTGCTCTACAAGGCGATGGGCATGAAGGCGGCGGTGCTGGCCAGCCTCGTGCTGATGGCGGTGTCGAACCTGGGCTTTGCCGTGCTGGCCATGGCCGGGCATTCCAATGCCGTGATGGCGACCGTCATCGCGTTCGAAAATTTCAGCAGCGGGTTCGGCGGCGTCGCCGTCGGTGCCTATTTCGCCGCGCTTTGCGACCATCGCTTCACCGCGACGCAATTCGCGCTGGTGTCGGCGGCGGCGTCGGTCGTCGGGCGGACGTTCAGCGCGTCGACCGCCGGCGGGCTGATCGAGGCGATGGGTTATGTCGATTTCTACCTGCTGACGACGGTGCTGGCGCTGCCCGGCATCCTGATCTTCCTCTACATGATGCGCGCCGGGCTGGTCGACGATGCGCTGCCGCCGGCGTTGCGTCCCGCATGATCCCGCCTGTAATATTTCGGCGCTAAGGGTCGGCGCGACGCGCAGCCCGGCGCGTGTGGAGTATCTCATGGGTCTTGCTCTCAGCCGCCCGACGGCCGTCACCGCCCATCGGCTCGCCCCCTGCATCCACCGCGTCGGCCAGCTCGACGTCCGGCTGGCGGTGTCGGACGAGGAAATCGCCGCCGCCCAGGCGCTGCGCTACCAGATCTTCTACGACGAAATGGGCGCGACCCCGACCGCCGCCATGGCCCGGCAGCGCCGCGACATCGATGATTATGACGCGGTCTGCGACCATCTTCTCGTCGTCGACCATGGCCCCGATGGCCGCCCGCATGTCGTCGGCACCTATCGCCTGCTGCGCCAGGACGTGGCGGAACGGCACCGCGGCTTCTATTCCGGCGCGGAATACGACCTTTCCCGCTTGATCGCGCACTCAAGCGAAAACGGGCAATTGCTCGAGCTCGGCCGCAGCTGCGTTGCCCCGGCCTGGCGCAACAATGCCACCATCACGCTGCTGTGGCGCGGCATCGCCGCCTATCTGCAGGCGCATCGCATCGGCCACATGTTCGGCTGCGCCTCGCTCCACGGCGCCGATCCGCTACTGCATAGTGCTGAATTGTCGTATCTTTATCACCATCACCTGGCCCCGCCGGAACTCCGCGCCCGCGCCCACGACAGCAATCACGTGCCGATGGACCGCCTGCCGGCCGCGATGATCGACCCGCGCCTCGCCGCCCGCGCGCTGCCGCCGCTTATCAAGGGCTATCTGCGCGTCGGCGCCATGGTCGGCGACGGCGGTTTCGTCGACCGGCAGTTCAACACCGTCGATGTTTTCGTCGTGATGCCGGTCGATCGCATCACCAGCCGCTATGCGGCGCGCTTCGGCGGCGCCAACGACGCGGTGTAAGGCGCACCTCTAGCGACTGTCACCCCGGCGCAGGCCGGGGCCCATGAACCACCGGCCGTGGCCACCCGGGTACCAACAGCCGGTGGGCCATGGGTCCCGGCCTGCGCCGGGATGACACGACGGACAGGGCGCGCGATACTGCGCCGGCAACATCACGAGTCTCAACCCATGCCCAAACCCATGCGCATCGACTTCGTCTCCGATGTCGTCTGCCCCTGGTGCGTCATCGGCCTCAAGGCGCTCGAGCAGGCGCTGGCCAATGCGAACGACGTCGTCACCCCGGAAATCCACTTCCAGCCGTTCGAACTCAACCCCGAAATGCCCCGCGCCGGCCAGAATGTCGCCGAACATATCGCCCAGAAATACGGCGCCGACCCCGAACGCTCGCGCGGCACCCGCGATCTCATCCGCAGCACCGCCGAAAATCTGGGTTTCGCCATGAACACCGGCCCCGACAGCCGCATCTGGAACACCTTCGACTGCCACCGCCTGCTGCACTGGGCGGGGGAAGAGGGGCACCAGGCCGAACTGAAAATGGCGCTGTTCACCATCCATTTCAGCGAAGGTCGCGACCTTTCGGATCCGCAGGTGCTGGTCGACGCCGCACAAGCCGCCGGCCTCGACCCCGAAACCGCGCGCGAAGTGCTCGAAACCGGTCGCTATATCGACGATGTCCGCCGCGACGAACGCCATTGGCGCGAACAGGGCATCACCGCGGTGCCGGCGATCATCATCGACGGCAAGTATCTGATCAGCGGCGGACAACCGGTGGCGGCCTTCGAAAAGGCGATCCGCAGCATCGCGGCGGAGGGATAGGCCGCCCCAACCAACCCGTCATCCCCACCTGCAGGGATGACGACAACGCCTTTGCCCTACTCTGCCGCCAGCGCCTGCTCCTCCGCGGCCTCGGCCTGCTGCAGCGTCCACATCTCGGCATAGGCCCCGCCAGCCTGCAGCAGCGCCTCGTGGCGCCCGCGCTCGACGATTCGCCCGGCCGACATCACCAATATCTCCTCGGCGTCGGTGATCGTCGACAGCCGATGCGCGATGACCAGCGTCGTCCGGCTCTGCGAAACCGTCCCCAAGGCCGACTGGATGTCCGCCTCCGTCGCTGAATCCAGCGCACTCGTCGCCTCGTCGAGGATCAATATCGCCGGATCCTTCAGGATGGTGCGGGCGATCGCCACCCGCTGCTTCTCCCCGCCCGACAGTTTCAGGCCGCGTTCCCCCACCTGCGTCGCATAGCCATCGGGCAGCGACAGGATGAAATCATGGATCGCCGCCCCCCGCGCCGCCGCCTCGATCTCGTCCTGGCTGGCGCCGGGCCGGCCATAGGCGATGTTGTAGCCTATGCTGTCGTTGAACAGCACGGTATCCTGCGGCACGATCCCGATCGACCGGCGCAGCGAATCCTGGGTCACCTCGGCGATATTCTGCCCGTCGATGGTCACCGCACCCGACTGGATGTCGTAGAAACGGTACAGGATCCGGCTCAACGTCGACTTGCCGGCCCCCGAATGGCCGACCACGGCCAGCTTGTGCCCCGGCGGAATCTCGAACGACACGTCGTGGAGGATCTGCCGCCGCGCGTCATAGCCGAACTCGACATGCGAAAACCGCACATGGCCGCCCGTCACCACCAGCGCCGGCGCATCGGGAACATCGGCAATTTCCTGCGGCGTATCGATCAGCCCGAACATCGCCTCCATGTCGATCAGGCCCTGCTTGATCTCGCGATAGACCATGCCGAGCATGTCGAGCGGCCGGAACAGCTGCGCCAGCAGGGTATTGACCAGCACCACGTCACCGACGGTGAAGCGCCCCTGGTGCCAGCCCCACACGGTATAGCCCATGGCGCCGGCCATCATCAGGTTGGTGATGACCGACTGGCCGATGTTCAGCCAGGCCAGCGACACCTCGTTCTTGGTCGCGGCATCGGTATAGCGCTTGATGGCGAGGCCATAGTTGCGGTTCTCGTGGGCCTCCGCATTGAAATATTTCACCGTCTCATAGTTGAGCAGCGAGTCGACCGCCCGCGCCACCGCCTTGTTGTCGCTGTCGACCATCTCGCGGCGCAGCTTCGACCGCCAGTCGGTGACCTTTTGCGTGTACCAGATATAGGCGACGACCATCACCAGCACGGCGCCGACCATCAGCGGGCCCAGCTTGATCCAGAAGATCACGCATACCGCGGTCAGCTCGAACACCGTCGGGAAGATGTTGAACAGGATGAAATACAGCATCGTGTCGATGCTCTTGGTACCGCGTTCGACGACGCGGGTCAGCGATCCGGTGCGGCGTTCGAGGTGGAATCGCAAGCTGAGCCGATGGATATGGGCGAAGACGTCCTGCGAAAGCCGCCGCGCCGCGGTCTGGCCGACCCGTTCGAAGATCGCATTGCGCAGATTGTCGAACAACACCCCGCCGAACCGCGCCAGCGAATAGGCCGCGACCAGCGCGACCGCGATCTGGATACCGTCGGGAACCCCGGCCGCCATGCGGTCGATGGCGCCCTTGAAGGCGAACGGCATCACCAGGGATGTCGACTTGGCCAGCAGCACCAGCAGCATGGCGATGACCACCCGCGCCCGCAGCGCCGGCTCCGCCCTCGGCCAGAGATAGGGGAGAAAGCGGCGGAGCGTGCCGAAATCGGCCTTGCCCTGCGGCGCCGCCGTGTTGTGGGCCATGGATTGCATCGCGCCAATGTGGCGACGCCGGTGCCACGGTGCAATCGGAACCGATGCCTCACCCCGCACGTTCATATCGGTAACGAAAGGGCGAGCAATGCTTACGGGTGCGATCGTGATGGTTTTGCTGGGTTGCGCCGACGATGGCGAGGCCTGCCAGCGCGTCGGTACCTTGCCGGCGACCTATGCCAGCGTCGCCGCCTGCAATGCCGCCATGGCGCAGCAGCTGCCCCAGCAGAACAATGTCGACTGGCCGGTGATTGCCGCGCGTTGCGAAACCGCCCAGCCGAGCGTGCAGGTCGCCTCGCGCTAACCGCCCGGCGAGTCGTGCCAGCCTTGCGCCGGCCGCACGCGCCCCCCATGGTCCGCCAATGCCCCGTCGCCCGCCACCACCGCACCCCGGCCTGCCCACCCGCCAGGCCATTCTCGACTTCATTCGCAGCCAGCCGGCCAGCGTCGGCAAGCGTGAAATCGCCCGCGCCTTCGGCCTCCACGCCCAGGACAAGATCGCGCTGAAGGGCCTGCTCAAGGAAATGCAGGACGCCGGCGAGCTCGAACAGGGCCCCGGACGGACGCTGCACAAGGGTGGCGGCCTGCCGAAAGTCACCGTTATCCGCATCATCGAGGCCGGCGACGAGGGCCCGATCGCCATTCCCGACCGCTGGGACCAGCCGACGCCGCCGCCGCGCATCCGGCTGATCGAGGCCCGCAAGCGCGCCGCCTTCGGGGTCGGCGACCGCTTGCTGGCCCGCATCGAGGAACAGGGCAGCGGTTATGGTGCCTTCCCGATGAAGGCGCTGGCCAAGACCGAGGAGTTCGTCCTCGGCATTTTGCGCAAGGAAGCACTCGGCTACCGCCTCGTTCCCGTCGACAAGCGCGCCCGCAGCGACCTGGCCGTGTCCGAAATCGGCGATGCCGCCCCCGGCGACCTCGTGCTCGCCGAACCCGGCGGCCGCCCGCCGCGCCAATATGCCCGCGTCGTGGAGGTGCTCGGCGACCCGTTCGCGCCGCGATCCTTCTCGCTGATCGCCATCCACGCCAAGGGCATCCCGCACCGTTTCGACGAGATCACCCTCGAACAGGCCGAAACCGTCGCCCGGCAACCGCTCGGCGAGCGCGAGGACCTGCGTGCACTGCCGTTCCTGACCATCGATCCGGCCGATGCCCGCGACCATGACGATGCCGTCTGGGCGGCACCGGACCCCGACAACGAGGGGCATTTCAACGCCATCGTCGCCATCGCCGATGTCAGCTTCTACGTCCGCCCGGGCACCAGCCTCGACCGTTCGGCCCGCCAGCGCGGCAACAGCGTCTATTTTCCCGACCGTGTCGTCCCCATGCTGCCCGAAACCCTGTCGGCCGACGTCTGCTCGCTGGTCGAGGCACAGGACCGCGGCGTGCTTGCCTGCCACCTGCACATCGATCCGCAAGGCAAGGTCTTGCGCCAGCACTTCACCCGCGCCGTCATCCGCTGCGTCACCAACATCGCCTATGAGGAAGCCCAGGCCAGCATCGACAGCCAGTCGGGCGACTATCTCGCTATCCTCAACGACCTATGGGCCGCCTGGGGCGCGCTCGCCAGGGCTCGTGACGCCCGCGAGCCGCTGGCGCTCGACCTGCCCGAACGCCGCGTCAGCCTCGATGCGGAGGGCCGCATCGCCGCCATCGAGCTGCGCGAGCACCTGACGGCGCACCGGTTGATCGAGGATTTCATGATCGCCGCCAATGTCGCCGCCGCCAAGGCGCTGGAGGTGAAGAAATCGCCGTGCATGTACCGCGATCATGAAGCGCCGGGCCGCGAAAAGCTGATCGCGTTGAAGGACTATATGGAAACCTTCGGCCAGAACTTCGCCATGGGCCAGGTCATCAAGCCCGCCACCTTCAACCGCCTGATCGAGCGGGTAAAGGGTGAGGAATACAGCGAACAGGTCATGGAGCAGATCCTGCGCACCCAGACCCAGGCCTACTACAGTCCCGAGAACAAGGGCCATTTCGGCCTGTCGCTGGGCAGCTACGCGCATTTCACCTCGCCGATCCGCCGCTATGCCGACCTTGTCGTCCACCGCGCGCTGGTGAGCGCCTACAAGCTCGGCGACGGCGGGCTGGGGGAGGGCGATGCCGCCGCGATGGGCAAGACCGCCGACCATGTCAGCATGACCGAGCGCCGCGCCATGGAGGCCGAACGCGACACCACCGATCGTTATGTCGCCGCCTTCCTGTCGACGCGGGTGGGGGAGGTGCTGCCGACCCGTATCACCGGCGTCGCCAAGTTCGGCTTCTTCGCCCAGGTGGTGGGCCTGGGCGGCGATGGCCTGGTGCCGGTATCGACGCTGGGCGACGAACGCTTCGTCTATGACGATGCGACGCGCGTCCTCGAAGGCATCGAGACCGGCACCCGCTACACCGCCGGGATGCGGCTGGAGTTGCGCCTGGCGGAAGCCAATCCGATTACCGGCGCGCTGCGCTTCGAGCTGCCGCTCGGCGAAGGCCAGCAGCCGTTCCGGCGTGATCGGGTCCGCACCGGTCGCCGCGCCGGGCAATCGCGCGTGCCCAGCGGCGTCCGGCGTGGCGGGCGGCGGTAGTCGGCGCATCGCCAGCAGTTGGCCCATTACGCCGGGTTAACTAAATACTGTCGAAATATTTTACATCCGTTGCGACGGCCTAAATCCTCAAGTCTTGAATTTCAGTTGTTTGACCTGTCCCGACGGATTGGCCCAAATTTTGCATTGATACCGATAGGTCGCTCATTTGTTGCCGAAAGCCAAATATAGCTCGGCAGCGTAACAAGTGAGGATGCGTGTTATGGTTGCTCAACGTGTTGTTTTGGCATTGGCCGTGTCGGCTGCGTTTCTGGCAAGTGCTGCCCAGGCCGCAATCGTTCGTGTCGACGCCGACGACTTCATTGCCGGCTCGGGGGTCATCACCTTCAGCGAATTTGCCGGCGGGACCGAGAACCCGGTCTATACGCCCGCCAGTTACGGCGGCGGAGCCGGGTCGCCCAATGTCAGCTTCGCCGGCTTCTTCACCGGCCAGTCGCTCAGCGCCACGCCCGGCGTCGATTGCCCGGGTGCTGCGGCCAGCGCCTGTGTCGTCGGCAACCCCACCGGACCGCTGTCGCTCGACCTCGCGTCGCCGGTAACCTTCATCACCGGCGACGGTGCCAATCCGACCTCGCCGGTCCTGTCGGGCTCACCGACCTTCAATGGCCCGATCGCCGTGCTGTTCGACACCGATCAGGTCGGCGTCGGTTTCGATGGCGGCTTCTTCAACGCCATCGGCAGCACCGGCATAACCGCCTTCGACCGCAACGGGAACCTGCTCGGCACCGTCAGCAACCTCGGCACCGGCATCGAGTTCCTCGGCCTGGTCGCGGCCGACGGCACGCCGCAGATCGCCGGCGTGTTCCTCGATCTCGTCGGCTCCGAACCGGCCGGTTTCGCCATCGACAACCTGCGCTTCGGCATCCGCGGGCAGGTCGTCATTCCCGGCGTTCCCGAGCCGGGCAGCTGGGCCATGCTCATCGCAGGCTTCGGCCTGACGGGCGCTGTCCTGCGGCGGCGGCGCATGCCGCTCGTCACAGCCTAGCGCGACTCTTCGGCGCGGTTGCGGGACCCCCCGTTCGCCACCGCGCCGATCGACCGGCGCACGTTCATGCACCCCCCCCGTCTGGGCGTGCGCCGGCACTTCTTTTCGTGGTCTTGCTATCCCGCAGTCTGGCCGTTTTCGGCGAGCACGGCGCCGGCCAGGTACAGCGACCCCGTTACCAATACCAGCGGCGGCGGCCCCGCTGCCGCCCGGATCGCGGCAAGCGCGTCGACCACCGACGCGCACGGCGTCGCCGCGAGGCCCGCATCCGCCACGATGTCGGCGAGATCGGCAGGACTATGCGCGGCATGGTCGTCGATCGGTACCGTCCAGACATGGGCGACGCGGCCGGCAAAGGGCTTGATGAAACCGGCGGCATCCTTGGCCGACAACATGCCGAGCACGATGTGGAGCGGCAGGCCGGTCGTAGCAGCGCTGCCCGACTTGCTGAAATTGTCCGCCAACGCCCGCCCGGCGGCGGGGTTGTGGCCGCCATCGACCCATAACTCGCTGCCGTCGGGCAGTTGCGCCGTCAGCGGCCCGGCGTCCAGCCGTTGCAGCCGCGCCGGCCAATCGGCCCAACCCATGCCGGCCCGCAGCGCCCCGTCGCTGACCGGCACCGCCGTCTGCGCCCGCAGCATCGCAACGGCGAGCGCTGCATTGTCGAGCTGGTGCGCGCCGGGCAGCCGTGGCAGTGGCAGCGTCACCCGGCCCTGGCCGTCGCGATAGTGCAGCGCGCCTTCGTACAAGGCAGCGTCCCAGTCATCGCCGCGGATGCGCAAGCCCGCCCCGGCGACGCCGGCGACTTCGGCGATGCGCGCCGTCACCGCCTTGGGATAGCGCGAAACAACGAGAGGCACGCCCCGCTTGGCGATGCCGGCCTTTTCGCGGGCGATATCGAGGATGGTGTCGCCGAGCCATTGCTGGTGATCGAGACCCAACTGCGCGATGCCGGTGACCAGCGGCGCTTCGATGACGTTGGTCGCGTCCATGCGGCCGCCCAGCCCGACCTCGATGATCGCGGCATCGGCGGGTTCGCGCGAAAAGGCGAGGAAGGCCAGCGCCGTCGTCAGTTCGAAAAAGGTGATCGGCTGGCCGCCGTTCTTCGCCAGGATCTCGCGCAGCAGCTCGGCGAGCGCATCGTTGGTGATCAGCTGGCCGGAAACCCGGATACGCTCGTTGAAACGGATCAGGTGCGGCGAGGTATAGACATGGACGCGCTTGCCCGACGCCTCGACGCAGGCGCGCAGGAAGGCGACGGTGGAACCCTTGCCGTTGGTGCCGGCGACATGGAACACTGGCGGCAGCTTCCTGTGCGGATTGCCGAGGCGGGACAGCAGCCGGGTCAGCCGGTCGAGCGTCAGGTCGATTTCGGCCGGGTGCAGCGCATAGGCGGCGCCGAGCAGGGCATCGAGCACCGGATCGTCGGACCGCGCCCGCGGCATCATCGCCCCCGTCGTCGCCATCAGGCGACCCATCGCACGTTCTTCGCCATCAGGCGGGTTCGGTGATGCGGCGCGCGGTCAGCAGGGCGAGCAGCCTGGCCAGCGTGTCCTTCAGCTCGCGGCGATGCACGACCATGTCGAGCATGCCATGGGCAAGCAGATATTCGGCGCGCTGGAAGCCTTCGGGCAGCTTCTCGCGGATGGTCTGCTCGATGACCCGCTGGCCGGCGAAACCGATCAGCGCATTGGGTTCGGCGATCTGGACGTCGCCAAGCATCGCATAGCTGGCGGTGACGCCGCCGGTCGTCGGATCGGTCAGCACGACGACATAGGGCAGCCGTGCCTCCTTCAGTTCGGCGATGCCCACGGTGGTGCGCGGCATCTGCATCAGGCTGAGGATGCCTTCCTGCATGCGCGCGCCGCCGGCGGCGGTGAAGACGACAAAGGGAACGCCCGCCGCCACGGCGGCCCGGGCCCCGGCCAGGAAGGCCTCTCCCACGCCCATGCCCATCGATCCGCCCATGAAGGCGAAATTCTGGATGGCGACGACGGCGCGGACGCCGCCGATCTGGCCGTCGCCGACCGTCATCGCCTCGGGCTCGCCGGTGGCGGCCTTGGCGGCGCGCAGCCGGTCGACATAACGCTTCTGGTCGCGGAATTTCAGCGGATCCTCGGCGACCTTGGCGACCGCGACGGTGGCGTATTCGCCGTCGAAAATCTGGGCGAAGCGCAGCTTGGGCCCGATGCGCTCGTGATGGTCGCAGCGCGGGCAGACCGACAGGTTTTCCTCGAATTCCTTGGTATAGACCATGGCGCCGCAGTTGCGGCACTTGGTCCACAGATTGTCGGGCGTTTCGCGCCGCGACATGAATCCGGTCAACTGTTGGCGGGTACGGGTCAACCAGCTCATGCGGCGATTTCCTGTTTGCGGGCGGCGCGGACGGCGGTGGCAAGGCCGGCAACCAGGGCGCCGACCCGGGCCGGAATGTCATTGGCGCGCTCCGCCGCCGCGGCGCCGATGGTGTCGACGATCGCCGATCCGACAACGACGGCATCGGCGGTGACGGCAATGGCGGCGGCCTGTTCCGGCGTGCGGACGCCGAAACCGACCGCAATCGGCAGGTCGGTCGAACGCTTCAACCGGGCGACGGCCTCGGCGACATCGGTGGCGGTGGCGGCATTGGCACCGGTGACACCGGCAACGGCGACATAATAGAGGAAGCCCGAGGCGCCATCGAGCACGCGCGGCAGCCGCGCCGCGTCGGTGGTGGGGGTGGCCAGGCGGATCAGGTGCAGGCCGTGCGCCGTCAGGTCGGGCACCAGCTCGGTGGCTTCCTCGGGCGGCAGGTCGACGACGATCGTGCCGTCGAGGCCGGCTGCCCGCGCATGGGCAGCGAACCGCGCCGGTCCATAGGCCAGGATCGGGTTGAAATAGCCCATCAGGATGATCGGCGTCGCATCATCCTCGCGGCGGAAATCGGCGACCATGGCGAGCAGGTCGCGCAGCCGCGTGCCGCTGGTCAGGCTGCGGATATTGCCGAGCTGGATCGCCGCGCCATCGGCCATCGGATCGGTGAACGGCATGCCCAGCTCGACGATATCGGCGCCATTGGCGACCAGCGCGCGCAGGATGGCGGCGGAGGTCGTGAGGTCAGGGTCACCGGCGGTGACGAAGGTGACGAGCGCGGCCCGGTGCTCGGCGACGCAGGCGGCGAAACGGGTAGAGAGGCGGTCGGTCACAACGTCACCCCGAGCGCGTCCGCCACGGTGAAGATGTCCTTGTCCCCGCGCCCGCACAGATTCATCACCACCAGCTGGTCGGCCGCCAGCGTCGGCGCGATCCGTGCGACGGCGGCAAGCGCATGCGCCGGTTCCAGCGCCGGAATGATGCCTTCGGTGCGGCACAGCAGCTGGAACGCCGCCATCGCCTCGTCATCGGTGGCCGACTGATATTCGACGCGGCCGATGGCGTGCAGCCAGGCGTGCTCCGGCCCGATGCCGGGATAGTCGAGCCCCGCCGAGATCGAATGCGCCTCGGCGATCTGGCCGTCCTCGTCCTGCAACAGCATGGTCTTGTTGCCGTGGAGGACGCCGGCGCGCCCCCCCGCCAACGACGCGGCATGGGCACCTGAGGTGAGGCCATGGCCCGACGCCTCGACGCCGATCATCTTCACCGACGCGTCGTCGAGGAACGGGTGAAACAGCCCGATGGCGTTCGAGCCGCCACCGATCGCCGCGACCAGCATATCGGGCAGCCGGCCTTCGGCCTCGAGCATCTGCGCGCGTGCCTCGGTCCCGATGACGCTCTGGAAATCGCGCACCAGCTCCGGGTACGGGTGCGGCCCGGCAGCAGTACCGATGATGTAGAAGGTGTCGTGGACGTTGGTCACCCAGTCCCGCAGCGCCTCGTTCATCGCGTCCTTAAGCGTCCGGCTGCCGCTTTCGACGGCGCGGACCTCGGCGCCCAGCAGCTTCATGCGGAACACGTTGGGCGCCTGCCGCTCGATATCACGGGCGCCCATGTAGATGACGCACGGCAGGCCGAAGCGGGCGGCGACGGTGGCGGTGGCGACGCCGTGCTGGCCGGCGCCGGTCTCGGCGATGATCCGCGTCTTGCCCATGCGCTTGGCGAGCAAAATCTGCCCGATGCAATTGTTGATCTTGTGCGCGCCGGTGTGGTTCAGCTCGTCGCGCTTGAGGTAGATCTTCGCGCCGCCCAAATGCCTGGTCAGGCTCTCGGCGAAATACATCGGGCTCGGCCGGCCGACATAATGGGTCAGCAGATCGTCGAATTCGGCCTTGAACGCCGGGTCCGCCTTGGCGGCGACATAGGCGCGCTCCAGGTCGAGGATCAGCGGCATCAGCGTTTCGGCGACATAGCGACCGCCAAAGGCGCCGAAATGGCCATTGGCGTCGGGGCCGGCGCGCAGCGAGGGCGTGGCGATGTTCACGGCCGGCGCACCGCGGCGGCGAACTGGGTTATCTTCAACAGCGATTTCACGCCCGGTCGATCCTCTATTCCCGATGATACATCCACGAACGCCGGCCGTACCGCCGCCAGCGCCGCCCCGACATTCGCGGCGTTCAAGCCGCCACCCAGCCCCCAGGGCAGGGGCATCGCCATTCCCTGCAGCAACCGCCAGTCGAAGGCCACGCCATTGCCGCCCGGAATCGCTGAATCACTAGGGGCCTTTGCATCGAGGAGCAACCGGTCAGCGGGCCCGGCGGCCTTGATGGCGGCACTGATATCGGCGCGCGTCTTGACGCCCGTCGCGCGCCACACCGCCTTGCCGGTGCGCGATTTCAGCGTGGCGATGCGGTCCGGCGTTTCGTTGCCGTGGAGCTGCAGCGTGTCGATTCCCGCATCAAGGACGGCATCGATCGCCGCATCATCGGCATCGACGAGCACTGCCACCCGCCCGATCCCCGGCGGCACCCGCGCGATCAGCCCGGCGGCGCGCTCCGGTGTCAGGTGGCGTGGGCTGGCCGGATAGAAGACGAATCCCAGCCAGCGCGCCCCGGCCCCGATGGCGGCATCGACACTGTCGGGCGTCGACAGGCCACAGAACTTGATTTCGGTCATCGCTTGACTGTCACCCCGGCGAAGGCCGGGGCCCATGGCCCACTATTGTCGGCACATGGCTGCTCGGGTTGGCAAATGTGTGATTCTTGGGCCCCGGCCTGCGCCGGGGTGACAGAACTAATCACACCAATTCCCGCACGATCGCCGCCGCCGCCGCCGCCGGGTCATCCGCGCCGGTAATCGGCCGCCCGATCACCAGCACGCTTGCACCCGCGTCCAGCGCCTGGCGCGGCGTCATCACCCGCTTCTGGTCGCCGATGGCGCTGCCCGCCGGCCGCACCCCGGGCACCACGATCGTCGCTTCGGGCCAGGCGGCGCGCACCGCCGCGGTCTCGTGCGGACTTGCGACGACACCATCGAGGCCGGCGCCGCGCACCACCCCCGCCAGCCGCAGCACCTGCGCCGCTGCGCCGCCGGCGACGCCCGCAGCCGCCAGGTCCTCGTCGTCGAGACTGGTCAGCACCGTCACCGCGACGACTTTCGTCGCTGCCGGTGCCGCCGCCCGCGCCGCCGCCAGCATGGCAGGGCCGCCGGTGGCATGGACGGTGACGATGGCAGGCGCCAGGCCGGCGAGCGACCGCAGCGCCCCGGCGACGGTATTGGGTATGTCGTGCAGCTTCAGATCGAGGAACACCGGCAGGCCCAGCTGCGCGATCATCGCCACCCCGGCCGGACCGTTGGCGCAAAAGAACTCCAGCCCCAGCTTGACCCCGCCGACATGGGGCAGCAGCCGGCCGACCAGCGCGGCGGCGTCCTCGACCCGCGGCGTGTCGATGGCGACGAAAACCGGGTTGTGGCTCACGCGCCCGCCGGCGGCACGATGGTCGGCTGGGCCTGCGAGGGCAGCGGCGACGTCCGCACCTCGCCATTACCGGACTTGGCCAGCTTGCGGGTCAGCGTCGCCTTGCTGCCGAGATGCCACAGCCATGTCGGCAGCCAGCCCGCGACAAAGGCGATGGCGAGCAGCAGCGGCAGGCGGATGAAGATCATCGTGCCGTCGGGCAATCGGAACGGCACCGGCGTCCAGTTGGCGACGGCGAGCAGCAGGAAGGCCACGGCCAGCGCCGTCAGCAGAATCCAGCGGACTATCGACATTTTGGCTCCGAATAACCCGATTTTTGGCATTCGCTTTACACAAGTGACAGCGTCGAAGCGACTCCGCGCTACAGTTCGCCGTCCACCGGCTCGATGCCGGCCGCCTTCAGCCCGTCCATCAGCGCCGCCGCGACATCCGCCAGTAGCGCCGTGTCGGTGGCGCGGATGACGAAGTTCGCTCCGGTCTTGCCCTCGCGCCAGAACGGATAGCTGCCGATCTGGGCGCCGGGATGCGCCTTTTCGACCGCCGCCAGCGTCGCCGCCGCGGCGCTTTCCTGCGTCCAGGCGGCAACGGTGCGCGATTGCACCGGGGCGCCGCCCTGCAACTGGCCGTCCAGCGCCGCCAGCATGCCCTGGGTGATCATCGGCACGCCGGCCATGATGAAGATGTTGCCGACCCGGATGCCGGGCGCCTTGGTGCGCGGGTTCTCGATCAGGCTTGCCCCTTGCGGGGTTCTTGCCATGCGCAGGCGCGCGTCCGTCAGCTTGTCGCCATAATAGCCCGACAGGATTGCCCGCGCGTCGGGGTGGACGATGACCGGCACGCCCAGCGCCGCGGCGATGGCATCGACGGTGATGTCGTCGTGCGTCGGCCCGATGCCGCCGGTGGTGAACAGATAGTCGTATCTGGTGCGCAGCGCGTTCACCGCCTCGCCGATGTCGTCCATCACATCGGCGACGACGCGGACTTCGCGCAACCGGATGCCCTGCACCCCCAGCCATTTGGCGAGATAGGCGATGTTGGCATCCTGGGTACGCCCGGACAGGATTTCGTCACCGATGACGAGGAGGGCGGCAGTCCAGATGCGATCGGCGTCGGGGGTGCTGGTCATCATCCCGCGTTAGCCCAGCCGGTAGCGCGCGGGAAGGGGGCGACACTCCGCAACATGGACTTGACCGCTACCAGCGCCTATCTGTCCCGCATCATGACCGAAGCCGCCACACTCGATTACGAAACCGTCGCCGATTCGTCGGAGGGCACCATCCGCCTGCACACGCCGGCGGCGTTCGCGGGCATGCGCAAGGCCGGCCTGCTGGCGGCGCAGGTGCTCGACATGCTGACGCCGCATGTCGTGCCTGATGCGGTGACGCTCGATCTCGATCGGCTGGCCTATGATTTCGTGCGGGCGGCGGGGGCGAATTCGGCGACGATCTTCTATCGCGGCTACAGCCACAGCCTCTGCATCAGCGTCAACCATGTCGTCTGCCACGGCATCCCGTCGGCGCGGAAGCTCAAGGACGGCGACATCGTCAACATCGACGTGACGGTCGTCGTCGATGGCTGGCACGGCGACACCAGCCGCATGTACCTCGTCGGCGACGTGCCGCTGAAGGCGAAAAAGCTCGTCGAGGTCACCTGTGAATGCCTGATGCGCGGCATCGAGATGGCAAAACCCGGCAATACCCTCGGCGATGTCGGCCATGCCATCCAGAGCCATGCCGAAAAGCAGCGCATGTCGGTCGTCCGCGACTTCTGCGGCCACGGGCTCGGCCGGGTGTTCCACGATGCACCGAATGTCGTCCATCTCGGCAAGCCCGGCCGCGGCGTCCTGCTCCGCCCCGGGATGTTCTTCACCATCGAGCCGATGATCAACCTCGGCGGCCCGGCGGTGAAGCTGCTCGATGACGGCTGGACGGCGGTGACCCGCGACCGTTCGCTGTCCGCCCAGTTCGAGCATTCGATCGGCATCACCGAGACCGGCAACGAGATCTTTACCGCCTCGCCGACCGGGCTGACGGCGCCGCCCTACGCGCTGTAGGCGGTTACCGCCCAGGCCAGCAGCGTCACGAATGCCGTCGTCGCAATCCCCGCATGGACCGCCAGCGACGGCCCGATGACCTTGGGCCTCGCCTGGCCGACCAGCGGCGCCACCAGCCCCGACAGCACCGCCGCGGCGATCAGCCCGGCCGCGGCGATTGCCAATGTCCGCGCGCTGACCACCGCCCCGTCGGGCGTGCCGCGCAGCATCGCCGCCAGCACCTCCAGCATCGACAGGCCGAGGATCAGGTGAAACCCCACCAGCACGCGCTGGCGCGGCGCCTTTTTCAGATATTGCAGCCCCAGCCACGCGCCGATGGCGACATTCGCCCCGACCATCAGCACGACGACGATGCCGAGCATTGCGAACCTCCCCGAACGACCGGCGCAGTTGCTTGCGGCGGCGAAGCGCCGCAAACTGCCGGGCTTCGGGGCCAGGGGCAAGCGGTGGGGACGAGGTGAGCGACAGCGCAGGGGATTCGGCCGGACATCGCGAACGGCTGCGCGCCCGGCTGCTCGCCGGCGGTGGCGACGGCTTCCATGATTACGAACTGCTCGAATATCTGCTCGGCCTCGCCATCCCGCGCCGCGATACCAAGCCGCTGGCCAAGCAACTGCTTGCCGAATTCGGCAGCCTGCCCGTGCTGCTCGCCGCGACGCCGCTCGAACTTCGCCGCATCGACGGGCTCGGCGACGGCGCCATCGCGGCGCTGAAGTTCGTCGAGGCGGTATCGCTACGCTCGCTGCGCACCGCGGCGCTCGACCGGCCGGTGCTCAGCGGCTGGCAGGCGCTGACCGACTATCTCCACGCCGCCATGGCGCATCGCGTCACCGAAGAGTTCCGGGTCATCTATCTCAACAACCGCAACGTGATGATCCGTGACGAGGCGATGGGGCAGGGCACCGTCAACGCCGCCCCGGTCTATCCGCGCGAGATCGTCAAGCGCGCGTTGGAACTCGCCGCGTCGGGCGTGGTGCTGGTCCACAACCATCCGTCGGGCGATCCGCAACCGTCGCGCGACGATATCGTGATGACGAAGGCGGTGATCGAGGCCGGGCGGCACCTGGGCCTCGCCGTCCACGACCATGTCATCATCGGCCGCGGCGGCCATGTCAGCATGCGGGCCCAGGGGCTGATCTGAGCTAAGCGGGCGCCTTGCCCCAATAGTCGAACGCCCGCTGCTGGATTTGGGCAACCAGCGCCCGGGCCGCTGCTCCGGTCCAGCTGTCCACCGGCGCATCGCGCCCGACCCACCAGCCCTGGCCCGGCAGGCCGTCGCCCTCCCGCACCACCAGCACGGCCAGCTCGGGCTGTCCCGCCGCCGCAGCGCGTCGGTCGACCACGTCGAGCACGTTGCACAGCGCCCGCATCTTGGGACGCGTGAAGCGATGGCCGAGCGCCAGCAGGATTTCGGAATAGCTCATCGCGGCGCCGGCGCGGGCCGAGGCCTGCAGCAATGCCTCGATGTGATCGATGTCGGACAGGTCGGCAATGGCCATGCCGGAACCATAGCGCAACATCGGCCAACGAAAAGGGGCCGCAGCCTTGGCTGCGACCCCTTCTGCGACCCGTTTCGGGTAACCGTTCGTTACTGCGGATTGGCGCGCTGGTACTGCGCGATCTCGTCCTTGGTCGCCCGGCGGTCGCCATTCCACCACTTGCCATTCTTCTTGGTCAGGCTCGGCGCCATCGCGGCCGTGGTATTGGCCGTGCCGGCGCTCGACATCGAATCGGCGGGCGCGCCCGTCGCGGGGTCGGTCGGCGTCATTGTCGACGAGGGCGACCCCGGAGTCATCGGGCTGGTCGAGGGATTGGTGGGCCCGGTCGTCGTCGACGGACTGCCGGCCATCGGGTCGGCGGGGGGCGTCTGGGCCAGAGCCGCGGTCGCCATGAATGCGGCGGCAAGGCCGCCAATGAGCATCTTCATCGCTTCTACTCCTGAACAACTCTGTACGAAAACATCTACGTCCAGCAGTGTGACGCTGGCATGGAGACCATACCCGCAGGCCCGGCAAAGGCTCCCAATGAGGTGTCAAGCCGCGCCCAGCCGGGGTCGCTTCGCGACCAACAGCGCGCCGGGCGCAATGTCCGCCATGGATGACAGCCCAACGCCGGCCTGCTAGGCCCATGGCATGACCATCCATCTTCACGAAGGCGACCTGCCGCACGACGTCTTCGCCCCCGGCCCGATCGCCGTCGACAGCGAAACCATGGGCCTGCACCCGCACCGCGACCGTCTGTGCCTGCTGCAACTCGCCGATGGCCGCGGCGACGAGCATCTGGTGCGCTTCACCAAGGGCCAGTATGACGCCCCGGTTCTGAAATCGGTGCTTGCCGACCCGGCGCGGGTGAAGCTGTTCCACTTCGCGCGCTTCGATCTCGCGGTCATCAAGCATTACCTCGGCGTCGACGCGACGCCGGTGTTCTGCACCAAGATCGCGTCGAAGCTGGTCCGCACCTATACCGATCGCCACGGTCTCAAGGATGTGCTGCGCGAAACCGTCGGCGTCGACATCTCCAAGGCGCAGCAGTCATCGGACTGGGGCGCCGCGGAACTGACGGAAGCGCAGAAGGATTATGCAGCTTCCGACGTTCGCTTCCTGCACCGCGCTCATGCCGTGCTCGTCGAACGCCTGGCACGAGAGGGGCGGACCGCCATGGCACAGGCCTGTTTCGATTTCCTGCCGACCCGCGCCGATCTCGATCTCGCCGGCTGGGACGAAACCGACATTTTCGCGCACATGTGATGGCGGCCGCGGTGGCAGCATCACCGGCGCTGACGCGTCGCCAGCGCGCGGCGCTGCCCGGCAGCGGCCGCGACACGCTGTTCGGGCTGCTCAAGTGGCTGTTGCCGGCGCTCGCCTTCATCGTTCTTGCCGCGATCGTCATCTGGCCGCTGGCCAAGGTTCAGGAATTCAGTTTCCTTCTCGACAAGCAGAAGGTCGCGATGGCGCAGGAGCGGCTGCGCGTCGACAAGGCGGTCTATCGCGGCGAAACGGCCAAGGGCGAGGCCTTCAACATCAGCGCCGCCGGTGCCGTGCAGCGCAGCAGCGCGGTGCCGATCGTCGAATTGAAGCGGCTGACGGCGCGGCTGGCCATGGCCGATGGCCCGGCGACGGTGGTGGCGCCGTCCGGTCGCTATTTCCTCGATGCCGACCGGTTGCAGATCAACGGCCCGGTGCGGCTCGATTCGGCCAATGGCTACAGCCTCGATTCGTCGACCGTCGACATCGATCTCAACAGCCGCAAGGTCTCGACAGTGGCGCCGGTAAGCGGCGAAATGCCGATCGGCCACTTCAACGCAGCGCGGATGAGCGGCGATATCCAGGGCCGGCGCCTGGTTCTCGACGGCGGCGTTCACTTGCAGATTCATGGTCGCAGGGGCAGATGAGCGCAATGAAATCCGCAGTCCTGTTCCTTGCCCTGCTCGCCGCACCCTTGGCCGCCCAGACATCGGCGCTGAAGGGCCTCGACACCGGCGCCCCGATCGATGTCGATGCGGCGCGGATCGAGATCCAGGATGCCGACAACCAGGCGGTGTTTTCGGGCGCGGTCGTCATCAAGCAGGGCCGCATGACGCTGAAGGCCGACAGCGTGAAGGTGCTCTACACCCGCTCGACCGGTTCACCCGAGATGCAGCGGCTCGATGCCCGCGGCAACGTGCGGTTGATTAGCCCCAGCGAGACGGCGACCGGCAATACCGGCATCTACGACGTCAACGGCAAGATCGTCACGCTGGTCGGCAATGTCACGCTCGACCGCGGCGGTTCGCGCCTGAACGGACAACGGCTGGTGCTCAACCTGGTATCGGGCCAGACCAGTTTCGACGGGCGCACCGGCGGCACGGCGGCGACGCCGGGCGCGACGCCTGGCCGGGTGACAGGGCGCTTCGTCGTGCCGCAGCGCGGGGTGAAGCCCTAAAGTCGCCGGCCCCTCTTGCGCCGGCAAAGTTGTCCGGACAAACTGTCCGGGTGAGCAACGACTTCGATACGCCCGGCCGCATCAAGTGCGGCACCATCGCCGCTGCCGACTATGATGCGACGCTGGCGGACTATACCGGCGTGCTGGGCCTGTCGGTCATCGAGGAAGGCCCGGTCGCCGCTGGTCTCGCCGCCGCCTGGGGGGCGCCGGCGCTCGCCGGCCGGCGCGGTGCGCTGTTGCGCCATGCCGATGCCCGGCCGGGCTTTCTCCGCCTCGTCGAATCGACGCCGACCCCCGGCTATCGCCCGCTGCGCAGCCATGGCTGGGCCGCCTATGAACACACCGTCGCCGATTGCGATGCGCTATTCGCGGCCGTGCAGGACAGCGGCTTCACCGTCATCGGCGCGCCCAAGCTGGTGCCCGGGTTCGACAATTTCATCCCGTTCCAGGTCACCGGGCGCAACGGCGAGGTGCTGTACCTCAACCAGGTGCTGAAGGCGGGCATGGCGGAACTCGACCTGCCGATGACGACGGCAGCCGTCGACCACATGTTTATCGCCATCCTCGCCGCGCCCGATCGCGAGGCGGCGCTGGCCTTCCACCGCGACGCACTGGGCTTCACCATCGGCGAAACCTGGTCGATCCCGTACAGCGTCATCAATGCCAGCTTCGGCCTGCCCGACGACACCATTACCGCCATGACGATGACCCGCACCGGCCGCATGCCGGCCTGCGAGATCGACCAGTATCCCGCCGCCGCGACGCCCCGCGCCGGTCCACCGGGGGAACTGCCGCCGGGCAATGCGATGGTCAGCTTCATCACCGCCAGCCTCGATGCCGTCACGGCGCCGTTCCTCGCCACACCGGCTCGCCATGACGGCGCGCTCTATGCCGGTCGTCGCAGTGCCGTGGTTCGCGGTGCGGCGGGCGAGCTGATCGAGCTGATCGAGGCGCAATGACCGCCAGGCGGCATGTCGTCGATGTGCGCAACGCCGATGGCAGCCGGCGGCGGGTGCATTATCGGCGTGCCGGGTCGGGCCCGCCGGTGCTGCTGATCCACCAGAGCCCGCGCTCGTCAGCCGAGTATCAGCACCTGCTCGACGACTGGGCGGCCGATTTCACCTGCTTAGCCCCCGACACGCCGGGCTTTGGCGAATCGATGGCGCTGCCGATGGCGCAGCCGCATGTCGATGATTTCGCCGACGCGGTGCTGGCGTTCATGGATGCGCTCGGCCTCGGCAGTGCCGGCGCCTATGGCACGCACAGCGGCGCGATCACGCTGATCACCGCGGCAAAGCGCGCGCCGCAGCGCTTCAGCGCCATCGCCGCCAACGGCTATGCCGTCTGGACCGACGCGGAGCGCGCCGATTTCGGCAGCAACTACACACCGCCCTTCGCACCGACCGCCTATGGCGAGCATCTGGCCTGGCTGTGGCACCGCATCCGCGAGCAGAGCTGGTTCTTCCCCTGGTACGCCGCCGACGATGCACACCGCCTGCCGATGGCGCATGACAATCCCCAAGTCGTCCATGCGACGGTGCTGGACGTCATGGCGGCTGGCACCAGTTATGGCCCCGGCTATGCCGCCATGCTGCAGGCGCCGCGCGACCTGCCGGCGCCGGGCGCGCCGACGCCGCCGGTGATGGTCATGGGCCGCAACGGCGACCCGCTGCAGGCGCATATCGACCGGCTGGGCGCGTTGCCGACGGGCTGGCAGGCGCATAAGCTGGCGACCGATGCGGAGGTGGAGACGGCGGCGCGCGGCTGGCTGCTTCGCCACCCGGCGCCGGGCAGCGCGTCGCCGGCCGCCCCCGATGACGAAGGCTTTGTCGGTGTTGCGGGCTTCGGCCAACTGCACTGGCTCGGCGATCCCGACGCCGAAACGCTGCTGCTGCACGCCCCGGGCGGTGCCGCCGAACTCGTCGTCCGGCCCGGCACGCTGGCGCTCGACCTGCCCGGCCATGGCCTCAGCGACGCGCTCGCCGATCCGCCGATCGCGCTCGACAACGTCGTCGACATCCTCGTCGCCGCCGCGGCGCGCTGGCCGGTGACGCGGGTCGAGGGGCAGGGCGCCTCGGCGCGGCTTGCGGCGATGCTCGCCAACCGGCTCGGCCTGACTCATGATCCGGCGCCGTCGCTGCGGCACGGCGGCTGGCCCGACCTCACCCCCGACCGCCACGGCAGTCACCTCGCGCGCGCCTGGTCGCTGGCACGCGCCGAGGTCTGCTTTTCGCCCTGGGATGCCGCCGGCGCCGCCCATGCCCGGCGCTTCGACCCCGCCGAGCTGGCACCGCACCGCCTGCACCGCCGGGCCCTGGCGGCCTTGCGGGCGCGGCATGTACCCGAACTTCTCGCCCTGATCGGAGACTGACAATGGGAATTCTCGACGACATGCCGCTGCTCGCCCGCCACGAGGGCGTCTGGGACGGCAGCTACACCTATTTCAACGCCGCCGGGGTCGAGGTCGACCGGCACACGTCGCGGCTGTTCTGCCGGTTCAGCGACGATCCGGTGCATCCCTATCACCAGACCAACTATTACACCTGGCCCGATGGCCGGGTTGATGTGCGCGATTTCCCGGCGACCTATCGCGACAAGCGGATCTGGTGGGACAACGACCTGATCATCGGGTCGGCCTGGGAAGTGCCGCAGGACCATGAGGGCCGCACGATGATGCTGTATTGGCAGCGCACCGGCGACCCGTCGCTGTACCTCTACGAGATGATCCAGATTTCGGACGACGGCCAGAACCGCTGCCGCACCTGGCACTGGATCAGGAACGGCCAGCTGGAAACGCGGACGGCGATCCAGGAGACCTTCGTCACCCGCGACTGGCGCAGCCTCGATCCGGCCCTGCGCAAGGTTTGACTCCTTCGCCGGCGTGACCGACGTTGCCCCTCAGCCCTGCAGCAGCGCCGAGACCGGCCGCAGCAGCACCGGCCCCGGGTCCGCGGTCGTCTGGCTGCGCCAGTCGCGAATGATGCGGTCGAGCTCGATGGCGGTGTCGCCGTCATTGGCCCAGCGACGGCTGAACGACGGATCGTCCGACGACGGGCAGCGACTCTCGGCGAGATTGTCGAAGCTCAGGCGCACCGGCACCGCGACCCCTTCGCCGCAGACCACCGCCTCGCGGTTGCGCAGCGCGGGGATGGTATCGAGAAAGCCGCGCGCGCCTTCGGGCATTGCCGCCTGCACCCATTCCTGGTCGCGGGCATTGTTCAGCCGCATGGCGATGATGGTGCCGCACTGCGCCAGCGTGCCTTCGGCGACGTCGGACGGGCGCTGGGTCACCAGGCCCAGCGACACGCCGTATTTGCGGCCTTCCTTGGCGATGCGCTCGAGGATCTGGCGGACGGCGCTGCCCGCGGCGATTTCCTTCGACGGAACATAACGATGGGCTTCCTCGCAGACGAGCAGGATCGGACGGCGCTTGGCCTTGTCGGTCCAGATCGCGAAATCGAAGACGATGCGCGACAGCAGCGCGACGACGACGCTGACGACTTCCGACGGCACGCCCGACAGGTCGATGATCGAGATCGGCTTGCCATCGCCGTCGAGTCGCAGGATGCGCGACAGGAACGTCGCCATCGTATCGTTCGACAGCTTGCGGCTGAACATGAAATTATAGCGTGAATCCTGGAGGATATCCTCGATCTTGCGCTTCAGCCGGAGGTATTTGGGCAGTTCGTCGGCCTGCGCCAGCATGCCCATCTGCTGTTGAAGTTCCCCCAGCAGGTCGCCGATGGCATAGGGCACGGGGCTGTCGACGGTCAGGTTCGCCAGGCCGGCGGCGACCGGGTTGCGCGCCCGGGCGGCGAGCAGGCATTTGGCGAGGATGTCCTTCTCGCCCTCGCGCTGGGCGCCTTCGCCGGTGACGAAGACCTCGCAGGTTTCCTCGAAGTTCATCAGCCAATAAGGCATTTCGAGATTGTCGACGTTGAAGATGACACCGGTGGCGGCAAAGGCCTTGGCATATTCGCCATGCGGATCGAGCATGACGATATGGCCGCGTGGTGCCGCCGCGACAATGCGGTGCAGGATCAGCGCGGTGGCGGTCGACTTGCCGGTGCCGGTCGAACCGACGATGGCGAAATGGCGCGACAACAGGGCATCGATGAACAGCGCGGCCTTCACATCGGTGGTCGGATAGACGGTGCCGATCTCGACATGCGGGCGCTGGTCGGTGGCGAACACGGCGGCAAGGTCGTCGCGCACGGCGGCGATGACTGGATCGCCGGAGCGCGGATAGGCCGTCACGCCGCGACGAAAATTGTCGAAGCTGCGGCCGCCGGCGGCGTCGCCTTCGCCGAGGAAGTCGATGGTGACGACAACCGTCATCTTGTCGGCGAGGTCGCGCCGCATGTCGCGGACGCTGCCGAGCAGCCAGCGCGACCCGACGCGAACCTTGACATGGCTGCCGATGCTGCCGGACCGCTGCTTGGTCAGGTCGGTTTCCGCCTGCAGCGTGTCCATGATGTTGAGCGACAGCCGCGCGACGGCCGAGCCGAAGCCGACATCGTCGATGACCCCGATGGCGACCGCGCTCGCCGCACCTGCCCGCACGTCGTTGAAATTGGTCATCGGCCCCCTCGCGTCGCGGTCGCGCCCCCGCGCCGCCGACGCCTGATACCATAATCAGAAGAAAGCTTGAATTCCCGTCTGCGCACGGCCGAGGATCAGCGCATGGACGTCGTGGGTGCCCTCATAGGTGTTGACCGCCTCCAGGTTCATCACGTGGCGGATGACACCATATTCGTCGGAAATGCCGTTGCCGCCGTGCATGTCACGGGCCTCACGGGCGATGGCCAGCGCCTTGCCGCAGTTGTTGCGCTTGAGCAGGCTGATCGCCTCGGGGGCCAGCTGGTGGGCGTCCATCAGGCGGCCGGCGGCGAGCGCCGTGCACAGGCCGAGCGTGATTTCGGTCTGCATGTCGGCGAGCTTTTTCTGCACCAGCTGGGTCGCCGCCAGCGGCCGGCCGAACTGCTTGCGATCGAGCGTATACTGCCGCGCCGCGTGCCAGCAAAACTCTGCCGCGCCCATCGCGCCCCAGCCGATGCCATAGCGGGCATTGTTGAGGCAGCCGAACGGCCCGGCCAGGCCATCGACGCCGGCGAGCATGCGGTCGGCGGGCAGATGGACATCGGCGAGCACGATCTCTCCGGTGACGCCGGCGCGGAGGGAGAACTTGCCCTCGATCTTGGGGGTCGAGAAACCGACATCGCCCCGCTCGACGACAAAGCCGCGGATGCGGTCATCGTCGCACTTGGCCCAGATGACGGCGACATCCGCCAGCGGCGAATTGGTGATCCACATCTTGGCACCGTTGAGGACATAGCCGCCGGGAACCGCTTTGGCGCGGGTCTTCATGCCGCCGGGGTCGGAACCGGCATCGGGTTCGGTCAGGCCGAAGCAGCCGATCAGCTCACCCGAGGCGAGGCCTGGCAGGTATTTCTCGCGCTGCGCCTCGCTGCCGTAGGCCCAGATCGGGTACATCACGAGGCTCGACTGCACGCTCATCGCCGAACGGTACGCGGAATCGACGCGCTCGACCTCGCGGGCGATCAGCCCATAGGCGACATAGGAGGTGCCGGCGCAGCCATAGCCCTCGATCGTCGGGCCGAGCAGCCCGGCGCTGCCGAACTTCTTCATCAGGCCGGGGTCGAAACGCTCGTGGCGGTTGGCTTCCTTGACCGCCGACACCAGCTCGGCTTCACAGAATGCCCGCGCGCCATCGCGGATCATGCGCTCCTCATCGGTCAGCTGCGCCGACAGCAGCAGCGGGTCCTGCCAGTCGAACGACGGCCATTTCGGTGCCATATGCTGAGTGTCGGGGGTGATCGGTTGATGGACGTTCATGACGGGACTCCTGTGCCCCTCGAATACGCCCGCCGCGCCGATGCGTCACCCCCTAGCGCAAAGCCACCGTCTGCGCTGCCTTGACGCGCCAGATGGCATTGCCGACATCATCGGCGACCAGCAGCGCGCCGCCCTTGTCGAAGGCGACGCCCACCGGCCGCCCGCGGGCCTTGCCCTCGCCGTCGAGGAACCCGGTCAGCACGTCGCGCGGCAGGCCCTTCGGCTTGCCCGCGGCGTCGAAGGCGACGAACACCACCTTGTAGCCCGACGGCGGATTGCGGTTCCACGAGCCATGCTGGCCGACAAAGGCGCCGCCGGCATAGCCGGCGCCCAGCGCCTGCGCCGGTGCGGCAAAGGCCAGGCCCAGGCTCGCCGTGTGCGGGCCGAGTGCATAATCGGGGGCGATCGCTCGTGCCACCATGGCCGGATTGGCCGGCTTCACCCGCTCATCGACATGGTTGCCGTACCAGCTCCACGGCCAGCCATAATGGGCGCCGGGCTTCACGCTGGTCATATAGTCGGGAACGAGGTCCGATCCTATCTCGTCGCGCTCGTTGACGGCAGTCCACAGGTCGCCGGTTACCGGGTTCCAGGCGAGGCCGACAGGGTTGCGCAGCCCGGTCGCATAGACCCGCGATGCGCCGGTCGCGGCATCGACGGCGAGGATGGCAGCGCGATCCTTTTCCGCCGCCAGGCCGTTTTCGGCGACATTGGAGTTGGAGCCGACCGCCACATAGAGCGTCTTGCCGTCGGCCGAGGCGATGACATTCTTGGTCCAGTGATGGTTGCGCGGTCCGCCCGGCAGGTCTGCGACCTTGGTGCCCGGCACGGTGATCTGCGCCGCGCCGGCGACATAGGGAAAGCGGGTCAGCTTGTCGGCTTCGGCGACGTACAGCGTGTCGCCGACCAGCGTCATGCCGAACGGTGAATGCAGCCCGGCGATGAACACGCCCTTCGTCTCCGCAACACCATCACCATCGGCATCGCGCAGCAGCGTGATGCGGTCCGGCGACTTCACCCCGGCGCCGGCGCTCGACATCACCAGCTTCTGGATCCAGCCCTTCAGGCCGGCGTCTTCCTCGGGCCGCTCGGGGCCGTTGGTCTCGGCAACTAGCACATCACCGTTGGGCAGCGTGTAGAGCCAGCGCGGATGGTCGAGCCCGGTGGCAAAGGCCCCGACGGCCAGCCCGGCCGCCGGTGTCGGCTGCACCTTGCCCCAGCCGACGACATCGGCGGTCTTCACCGTCGGCAGCAGCGTCTTCTTCGGTGCCGGCAGCGTCGGATTGACGCCCTGGCCGGCGGTGACTGGCAGGTCGGCCTTGTCACCGCAGCCGGCGAGCAGCAGGGCGGGCAGCAGCAGCGGGGCAAGCAGCATCGGGTGGCGCATGATGGTCATTCCTGTCGATATCGTCGCCGTAATAACGCACCGGCAGCCGATTGGAACCGGTGTCAGCCTGCCGCAGCCACCGCGTCGATCGCCGCCGCCACCGCGTCGGGCCGCTGCAGCGGCACGAAATGGCTGGTGCCGCCCAGCCGCTCGGCGTGGACGCAGCGCGGATGCGCGGCAATGATGGCGAACTCCGCCGGCGGCACCGTCGATCCCTGTTCCCCGGCGATCAACGCGAACGGCCGGCCAAGGGACTGCAGCGCCTGCTCAAAGCCTAGCGTGACGCCGCGAAACGTCGCCGCCTCCCACGCCGGCGCACAGGCGAGGGTGACGCCACCCCCCGCCGGCAGCAGGCCATCGGCAAGATAGGCGTCGAGATCGGCATCGGCCCAGCCCCGGAAAACCCCGCGCCCGTGCCAGGCGGCGCGCGCCGTCGCCACATCGGGAAAGTCCGCCCGCCGCCGGCCGGCCTGGTCGGCCATCGGATTGAGGATGGCCGCCCCGCTCGCCCGCGCCTCGCGCGCCAGCGCAAAGGGAATGAACGGCGGATCGAGCAGCACCAGCCCGGCAACCCGGTCGGGCCGCGCCACCGCCGCCAGCAGCGACGTCGTGCCGCCCATCGAATGCCCGGCCAGCAGCCAGGGCGCTTCGGGATCGACGGCGTCGGTGATCGCCAGCAGGTCGCATGCGAAATCGTCCCACACGACCTTGTCGCCGGGCATCTCGCCCGGCCGCAACGCCGCGGTGCGGCCATGGCCGCGGGCATCGCTGGCAATGATGCGATAACGCCCCGCCAGTGGCGCCAGCAGGCGCGCATACAGCCGGGCGTTCATGCCGGTGGCATGGGCGAAATGCAGCAACGGCGCGCCGGGCCCCGCCTCATTCCATTCGAGGGCAGCCACCGGGCCGCGGGCGGTAAGGATCTGGCGCTGCTTCATCGGGCCCCAGTCGAGTGTTTCGGCGCCGGCTGCAACCTGCGCCTTGCCGCAGGTTCGCTCGCGACCCTGGCACAGATGACGACATCATCGATCCGCCCGACCGGCCGGCAGCCATCGACGGCTGCTGCGATGAAGGCGGCCAGCGCGCCCGCACTGTCGGGCGGACGAAACGGCAGCGGCAACGGCCAGGCGAGCAGATAGCCGAACACGCGTCGTTCATAGGCCAGCGCGGCGGTGGGGCTGCTCCGCAGGGCGACGGTTGCCGGCAGCAGATAGTGGCGGCTGCGGTTCAGCTCGGCGGTCTTGCGGGCGATTGCGGCCGGGCCCAGCACGTCGGCGGTGCCGGTGTAATAGCCCAGCTCGACCTGTGGGGACGGCAGCGCGACGAAAAATGGATCATACAGGCCCGGATAGGCGGCCAGGCGATCCGCGGCGACGGTCTGGCCTGTCGAGGCGGCAGCAAGAGCGCGCGCCGCCGCCGGCGACGGGGTATCGGCGCCGAGCAGGCGCGCCAGCCCGCCGCGCGACAGGTCGCCGAGCAACGGCTTGAAGAACAGGAAATGGTTATAGGCCACCAGCTCGATGGCGATCGCGCCATAGACCAGCAGCCGCAGCCGGCTGCCGTTGGCCGCCCAGGCCAAGGTGACGACGACGGCGCCGAAGCCATAGGCGAACATATGGACGAAATCCGCGCGCCCGAAGCCGCCGGGCACCATCAGCAGGGCGAACACGGCGACGAGGCACAGGCCCAGATCGCCATCGGCCTGCACCAGCCGCCCGGTCCAGGCGGCGCGAAGCAGCGGCGGCAGGCCGCACAGCGCCGCGACGCTCAGGCTGAACACGACGAACAGCAGGAAGACGCCGGGCACCAGCGGAAACTCGCGGCCGGAAAAATTGGCCGTCAGCGGTACCACGAATGCCGCCGGCAACAGCGCCACCAGCGCCGCCAGCACGGCCGCCACGACCAGCAGCGCGGCCAGCGGCGCCCGTCGCCGTTCGGCAGCCGCGAGGAACGCCAGCACGCCAAGGCTCGTCACCGCCATGACGATCGCGACCTCGAAGCTGAGCGCCGCGGCAATCAGCGTCGCGCCGAGCGGCTGCCAGCACAGCCGGCCCGGCCCCGCGCCGCGCAGCCGCGCCATGTCGAACACCAGCACCACCGGCACGACGAACCTGATGCCCGAATAGTGCAGGCCCGAGGCATAGCTCAGCGGCAGCCAGAACAGTCCCAGCGCCAGGAAGACCGGGCCGCGCGTCCGGTCCGGCACCGGCATCGCGCCGACCAGATGCCGGACCAGGATCAGCGACAGCAGCAGGAAACCCGCGTCGGCGATGACATAGGCCCGCAGCCAGTCCCCCGGCAGCGCGCGGTCGACGGCATGCGGCACCCAGGCCAGCAGCGGGCCATAGTTGAACATGAAGTCACGATACGGGACCCTGCCGAGCGCCATCAGGCTGTGGCGATCGGTGAAGTACCAGATCTCGTTGTAGCGATCGTCGCCGTTCAGATAGAGCAGGACAGCGACCGCCAGCAACGCCGCAACGGTCAGCGAAAACGCCGTGTCGAGCCCCGGATACCCGCTCACGTTGTCGTCGGGTACCTGCAGGGTCGCAGCGATCGGCCGGCGCGCAGCCCACAGGCTCGCCAGCGCCAGCATGCCGGTGATCCCCAGTACGGCGGTCCGCTGGTCGAAGCCGCTCGCCACAGCCAGCGACAGATTGTCGGGCAATCCTCCGATCGCCACCAGGTACGGCACGGCGCATGCCATCAGCAGCACCAGCGCAAAGACGATGGCAATGCGGCGGCCGCTGCCGGCCGACAGCGTCGACCGCGGCAACCGGGCCGGCTGCGCTGTCACCCCCCTCGCTGACGTCATCCGCCGCGAACGCGCGCCATGATGGCATCGAGCCGACCCAGCAGCCCGGGATCGCGCGCGTCGGGCGCGGTAATCAGCGCGGTGTCGAGCACCGTGTCGATCGGCGACGCCGGGCGGGTGGCGGGCAGTGCGCGGACCAGGGCCGTAACCGTGTCGCGGGCGACAGCCGCATTGGCGTGCATGACGCGGATGATCTCGGCGACATCGACGTCCCCGCCGTCGTGCCAGCAATCATAGTCGGTGACCATCGCCAGCAGCGCGTAGGGCAGCTCCGCCTCCCGCGCCAGTTTCGCCTCGGGCATTGCCGTCATGCCGATGACGTCGCAGCCCCAGCCCTGGTACAGCCGGCTTTCGGCGCGGGTCGAAAACTGCGGGCCCTCCATGGCGAGATAGGTGGCGCCGGTATGGATGATAGCCCCTGCAGCGCGCGCCGCGGTGGTGGCGAACCCGGTCAGGCGAGCGCACACCGGATCGGCCATCGGCACATGCGCGACCATGCCGGCTTCGAAAAAGGTCGACGGCCGGCCCTTGGTGCGATCGATGAACTGGTCGACGGCGACGAAATGCCCGGGCGCCAGGTCCTGCCGCAGCGATCCGACCGCCGACACCGCCAGCACGTCGGTGCAGCCGAGGCGTTTGAGCACGTCGATGTTGGCCCGCGCGTTGAGCCGGTGCGGCGGCACGCGATGGCCGCGGCCGTGGCGCGGCAGGAAGGCCAGGTCGACGCCGGCCAGGCTGCCGGTCAGCACAGCGTCCGAGGGTTCACCCCAGGGGCTTGCCACCGTCACCCATTCGGGATTTTCCAGCGCGTCGAGGGCGTAGAGCCCCGACCCGCCGATGATGCCGAGCTTCCAGCCGCTCATGCGGCACGCCGCGCGTCGATGGCCCAGCGTTCCAGTGTGCCGTCCTCGTCGGCGACGAACAGCGCATCGTGGAGCGCGATGGTCGGGTCGACATGGCCGGGCTGCAGCCAGACCAGCGCGCCTTCCGCCGGCGCATCGGCGTGCCAGTCGCCGCTCGCATCGATGGCGGCAATCACATCGCCGCTGCCGGTGCGCAGCGCCTCCAGGCTGGCCGGGTGGATGATGGCGCCATGCTCGTCGCCCAGTGATCGCCAGCGGCTTCCTGCTGCCGCACCGGCGACGACGCGCGGCGGCGGCCCGTCGGTATAGAGCGCCTTCAGACCGGCGTCGCACGTCACCAGCGCCTTGTGCCGTGCCGAAACGACGGTCGCGGCGAGGAACAGCGCGGGGCGGAACGGCCAGTCACCGTCGGTGGCGCCGGCCTCGTCGTAATCGACATCCATCAGCGCATAGCTACCGGCCTGGATCTCGGTGAACACCCCGGCTTCCAGGTCGAGCGCGTGGGTACCGGTGCCGCCGCCGGTGACCTGCGGCGGCGGCAGCCCAGCGAGGCCGAATTCGGCAACCAGCGCCTGCAGACGCGTCGCCAGCGCGGCATTGGCGGCAATGCGGGCGGCAGGTGGCATGTGCTGGACATGGCCGGCATAGGCCTGGATGCCGCCAAAGCTCACGCCATCGGTGGCGGCGATCACCTGCGCCAGCGCCAGCGCATCGTCGGGCGCCACGCCGGCGCGGTGCGTGCCGGGGTCGACATCGACGAACAGCACAAGCCCGCTGCCGGCCGCCAGCGCCACCTGCGCTGCCGAATCGACCACCGCCGATACCCTTGCACCGGCGATGGCGGCGAGCCTCGCCCAGCCCCAGGGCGGCACCGGCGCCGTTACCATCACATCGGCTATGCCTGCGGCGGCATAGGTTTCCGCCTCGCCGACGGTCTGGCAGCACAGGCCGACCGCGCCGCCGGCGACCTGCAGCCGGGCGAGTGCGGTGCATTTGTGCATCTTGCCATGCGCCCGCAGCCGCACTCCGGCGGCATCGCAGGCCGCCTGCATCGTCGCCAGATTGTGGAGCAGCGCCGATCGCCTGACCACCAACAGGGGCGTCCGGGGTGGGTCCATGCGGGCAAGAAAGGCAGCCGGTTGGGTCATCACGCCACCGTTCCCGTCACCGGCGACGGCGTCAAGCCGGGGTTGCGGCGGGATGGGCGTTGCGCCATGCAGACCGCCCGTTTCGCAACCGTCCCGCAGGGCCCCATGGACGCCAGAACCGTGCCCGTCGTCATCATTACCGGCGCCTCGTCGGGCGTTGGCCTGTGGTCGGCAAAGGCCCTTGCCGACCGCGGCTGGCACGTCGTCATGGCCTGCCGGGACCTTGCCAAGGCCGAGGCTGCCGCCGTTGCAACCGGCATCCCGGCCACGTCGCGGACCATCATGCCGATCGACCTCGGCGACCTGGCCAGCGTCCGCGCCTTTGTCGCCGCATTCGGCGCCACCGGCCGGCCACTCGATGCGCTGGTCTGCAACGCCGCGGTCTACCTGCCCCGCCTCACCGCGCCGCTGCGGTCTCCCGAAGGCTATGAGATCAGCGTCGCGACCAATTATTTCGGGCATTTCCTGCTCGCCAACCTGCTGATGCCCCGGCTCGAACAGGCGGCGGCGCCGCGGCTGGTCACGCTGGGCACCGTCACCGCCAATTCCGAAGAGTTCGGCGGCAAGGTGCCGATCCCGGCGCCGGCTGACCTCGGCGACCTGGAGGGGCTGGCGGCGGGTTTCCGCGCGCCGGTCGCGATGATCGACGGCAAGCCTTTCAAGCCCGGCAAGGCCTACAAGGATTCAAAGCTCTGCACGATGATCATGAGCCGGGAACTGCACCGTCGCTTCCATGCCGACACCGGCATCGTGTTCGCGACGCTCTACCCCGGCTGCGTCGCCGAAACGCCGCTGTTCCGCCATGCGCCGCCGCTGTTCCGCAAGATCTTCCCCTGGTTCCAGAAGAACATCACCAAGGGCTATGTCAGCCAGCCGCTGTCGGGCGAGCGGGTGGCGCAGGTCGTCGCCGACCCCGCCTTCACCGCTTCCGGCGTCCATTGGAGCTGGGGCAACCGCCAGCGCGCCGGTCGCGAAGCGTTTAGTCAGCCGCTCAGCGCCAAGGCCAACGACCAGGGCCGTGCCGCACGGCTGTGGGACCTGACCGCGAAGCTGACCGGCCTGGCGTGAACCCGCGATCCCACTCGCTTTCCCCCGGCCCCGGCGTTAGCCCATAGGGCGCCACCAGCGTCCAGACATGCGGTGGGATCATGGTCTTCATGCGCCGCGGCTTTTCGCGGCGCAGGTGGAGGATAGTCTCGACGGCCTTCATCTCGACGCGGGCGCGGCCGAACTCCAGCCCCTTGGGGCCGACCCGCGGCATCAGCCAGCCGACGACCGGCCGCAGCCACTTCGGCATCCGGCGCAGCGGCAGGCCGCCGGCGGCGCGTTCGGTATTGGCGAGGAAGCCCTTGACCGGCCCGACGCGATTGCCGCTGTCGGCAGGTGCCGCGGTCTTCAACTCGTCGCCGAGCAGCGCCACCAGCTCGGCGCCGCGCGCATTGCGGACGACCAGCCATTGTTCACCCGATCCGGCCATGTAACCAACGGTCACATCGGCGAGGCTGTTGGTGTAGTCGACACAGGTGCGGCAGGTCAGCGGGAAGAAATCGGGGCGCAGGTCGGACAGCGGCAGCATCAGGAACGGCACCGCCTTGGTGCGGCCATCGTCGAAACGCAGCTCGACATGATAATCGGCGCGAAATTCGAGATAGGTGATCGTTTCCGGCTGGTCAGACAGCAACGCCAGGAACTCGTGGAAATTGGCGGTTGTCGTATTGTCCGAACACGGCGTGCCGATGACGTAGAGCGCTTCCAGGCCCAGCTTTGTTTCCAGCGCGCGCAGGGCATGGACCTGGCAGGGAATGCCGATCACGGCGATGCGGGTGTGGCCAGCGGCGCGGACGGGTTCGAGCAGCGCCAGCAGCGGCGCATAGCCCATGCGCATGCCGCGCACCTGCGCCATGCCTTCCGCGCGGGTGACGATCACCGGCACCGGCTTCCATTTGTCCTCCGCGTCGGGTGCCATGGTCAACACCGCGGTGACGGCGCCGCCTTCGAGCAGTTTCTCGGCAATGCGCGTGGTGATGCCGGTCCATTGCGCCCCGGGAATCGCCGGTTTCAGCGACGCCCGGACCATGTGCTGGAACGGCCCGAAGAACAGCTCGTCGGGTTTGGCAAGGTCACGCGGACGGCCGTGGACGCGCGTTTCAAGCGCGGCGTAGTCAGGCTTGATGAACTGGCAGGCGGTGCCGCAATCGCCGGGCGTGCTGCTGCGCGAGATGCCGCAATCGGTGCACAGGCTGCGCGGCACCGCCGGTGCCAGCGGCGGTGTCCAAAGGGCAGGTTCATGGTCGTCACGGCTCATTTCGCGACCGTGGCGGAAAGGCGCTGGCGTCGCAAGTCGTCCCACCAGGTCACATTTTCAACGCCGCCTGATAGCCTGTCATCTCGAGATAGCCGCGCCCGCCCGGTACCGTCACCGCCCCTTCCCAATAGACTGGGCCGCCGCCGCGCCGGCTGTCGAGCTCCTGGTCGTCGAACATTGGCGATACCGTCACGATCAAGGGCTTACCGCGCAGCATGACTGTAACCACAGGTGCCACCGGATAGGTCGCGCCCGTGTGCGGCGACCGCCAGCGCCGGGCCGACGTGAAGCGCACATCCGCCGGCGCCAGCGCCGTCGACCGCCCGTCGGCGCCGCGATAGGAACCGCCGGCCCAGACCTGTCGCCCGGCCTTGTCGCGGATGCGGAACAGCGTCAGCGCACCGCCGTCATCCATGTTCAGCCCCATCCAGTCCCAGCCGACGGCATTCGGGTTCAGATAGGACGATGACCATTCGCGATCGAGCCAGGCCGTTCCCGACACCGTCACCCGCCGGCCGTCCTCGACCAGCGTCCCGCCGACCTTCAGGTGCGGCACGCTATAGTAATGGCTGGCGTCGCCCGGCGCCGGACCCTTGCGGCTGAAACCGCCTTGGCCTTGCAGCAGCGGCGGCTGGGTCGGCGCCAGCGCCAGGTCGAGCGCATAGCCGTCGCCCTGCACCTGGGTGCGGAGCACGCCGTCGGCACCCCGCCGCATCATCCAGTCATCGATGCGGACATCGGTGTCGGTCGTCGCCGCCTCCGCCAGCCCGAACCCCGCCCGGGCGATGCGCTGGTCATGGCGCAACCGGGCGCGGGCCGGGTTCGACAGCGCGGCATGGGCGAACAGGACCTGGCGCGGCGCAAAGGCGCTGGGATTGGCAGGATCGACCGGCGGCCGGGTGCGGAAGAACGTCACCTGGAAACCGCGCTGCGTGCCGTCCGGCAGCTTCAGCCAGCCGGTGACATACCACCATTCGGTGCGGAAATCGGGGTGGGCGCCATGGTCGCGCGGGAACACGATCGGCACGCCCGGCCGCACTGGGGCATAATCGACGGGCGCCGCCGCCAGCAGCAACAGGGCGAGCAGCCACTTCATCACCAGTCGTCCCGCACGGCCCGCACCGCATCGGACGACAGCGCCTGCCGGCCCGACAGCACCGCCGTGCCGGCCGCCGCGCCGACGAGCGTCACCGCCAGCCCCGCGAACAGGCCCCAGGGCAGCCGTGTGTCCATCGTCCAGTGGAACGACTGCGGGTTGACGACATGGATCAGCACCTGGCTCATCACCACGCCCAGCCCCAGCCCGGCGACGACCCCGACGACGCCCAGCAGCGCGCCTTCCGCCGCCAGCATCGCCATGACCTGGCGCCGCCGCACGCCGATGTGGCGCAGCATGCCGAATTCACGCACCCGCGCCAACGTCTGCGCCGAAAATGTCGCGGCGACGCCGATCAGCCCGATGACGATGGCGATCACCTCCAGCGCATAGGTAATGGCGAAACTGCGGTCGAAGATGCGCAGCGCCAGCACCCGCATCTGCCGTGGTTCACCGAACATCGCCTGGCCCGAAACCCCGGCAGGCAGTTGCGCTCGCAACGCCTTGATGACGCCCGCCACATCGGTGCCGGGCGCCACGTCGATGGCCGCCTCGGTCATCGTGCGGTCGCCGGTCGCCAGGGCATAATCCCGGTCGCGCATGGCAATGGCGCCGAACTGCCGGGCATAGTCGCGCCACACCCCGGCGACGACCACCGGCCGCGACGCGCCGCCGAGCGGCAGCGCGAAGCGGTCGCCGGGTTTCAGGCCATAAAGCCAGCCCATCGGTTCGGACACCCACACCGGCGTCGCGCCGGCCGGCACCGGCACCGTCGGTCCGATCATCGCCAGGCTGGCGGCGGGATCGGCCTGTGCCGACAGGATCACCGCAGGCTTGTCGGGCGCCAGCCGTATTGGCAACTGCCGGACGAACCGCGCCGACGCGACCCCCGGGCTCGCCGCCAGCCGCGCCTGGGCCGCGGCATCGAGGCCGCCGGCTTCGGCGCCCTCCAGATGTAGATAAATATCCGACGGCAGGATCTGCACCAGCCAGGCATCGACCGAGCCGCGGAAGCTGCTGACCATCACCGCCATCGCCACCATCAGCGCCGTCGAGGCGACGATCCCGCACAACGCCACCGCCGCCTGGCCGGGCGCGCCCCACAGCCGCTTGACGGCCAGGTCGAGCGCCGGCGGCAGCGACAGGCGCTGCAGCGGCGCCAGCAGCGTGCGCGCCAATCGCGGCATGATGGCGATGCCGCCGGCCAGCAGCAGCGCCATCGCCGCATAACCGAGCAGCGGCAACCCGCCGATCGGCGGCGCCAGCGCGGCGAGGCCGCCGAGCCCGAGCAGCAGCAGCCCCGGCCAGGCCAGCGGCACGGCGCGCGGGTCGCCGGCGTCGCCCGCGGTCTTCAGCGCCACCGCCGGCCGCGCCCGCGCCGCGACCAGCGCCGGTACCAGGCTGCTCGCCACGGCGACGGCAATGCCGATGCCGCCGAAAACCAGCGCCGCCAGCGGCACGAAATCGAGCCGGTCCGCGCCGTCGCGGAAATAGCCGCCGCCAAGATCGCCGCCGAGTTTCGTGACCGCGAGATCGGCGAGTCCATAACCGAGCGCAATGCCCAGCGCCGCGCCGACCAGCCCGAGCAGCGCGCCCTCGATGACGATCTGCGCCGTCAGCGCGCGCCGCCGCAGGCCGAGCACGCGCAGCAGCGCGAATTGTGGCTGCCGCCGTGCCACCGACAGCGATTGCGCCGAATAGACGAGGAAACCGCCGGTCAGCAGCGCCACCATCGCCAGCATCTCGAGGTTGACGCGATAGGCGCGCGACAGGCTGTCGCTGCGCTGGGCATTGGTATCGGGCGAGCCGAGCTCGGCATCCGCGGGCAGCGCCGCGGCCACCCGGCGCGCGACGGCGTCACGGTCGGCGCCCGCCGCCAGCCGCAGGTCGATGCGCTGCAACCGGCCCAATTGCCCGAAGCGCCACTGCGCATCGGCGATGTCGATCACCGCCAGCGCCTGGTCGTCGCCGGCGCCCGGCATGACGCCGGCGATGGTGAAGTGCTGCGCCCGGCCGGCGGCGGCGATCGTCACGCTGTCGCCGATGCGGCGCTGCATGGCCTGCAGCGCGGCGCGCGACATGAAGATGGCTTGCGGGTCGAAGGCCGAATCGCGGCCGGGGCCGCCGCTAACCGGCATGCCGACCAGGCTTGGCGTCACCGTCGCCGCGCGCAGCACGTCGAGGCCCAATAATGTCAGTCGGCTGCCGTCGCCCTTGCGGCCCGGCATGGTCAGCGTGCCGGTGGTGGCGGCGAGCTCCACGACCGGGCTCGCCGCGGCGATGCCGTCGATCCGCGCCAGCCGCGGGTACAGGCCCTCGGCAAAGCCGGCCGGGGTCGCCGAATGGACCTGCAGGTCGGCGGCGCCGTTGACGCTGCGAATGGCGCGATCGAAGCTGGCCAGCGCCGTCCGGTTGACCAGGTGCACGGCAAAGCCCAGCGCCACCCCCACTGCGATGGCGAGGATGCCGACGACCAGCCGCGCCGGATGCGCCCGCCATTCGCCGACGACCATCCAGCGCGCCGGCGTGGCCGGCAAGCCGAGGCTAACCATCGGCGCGGGGTACCAGGCCCGAGGCGCCGAGCACCAGCACCCGGTCGGCAACGGCGGCGGCGCGATCGCTGTGCGTGACGATCACCGCCGCGGCGCCCGAGGCGCGCGCCTCCGACAGCAGCAGCGCCAGGATGCGCTCGGCGGTTTCCGGGTCGAGGTTGCCGGTCGGTTCGTCGGCCAGGATCAGCGCGGGCCGGTGGACGAGCGCGCGGGCGATGGCAATGCGCTGCAATTCGCCGCCCGACAACTGCGCCGGATAGTCGTTGCCGCGGCCGTCGAGGCCCACCTTTGCCAGCATCGCCGTCGCCGCCGCCAGCGCCGACGGGCCCGCCGCATGGCCAAGCACCAGCGGCAGCGCGATGTTCTGCGCCAGCGTCAGGTGCGGCAGGATGTGAAAGGCCTGGAAGACGAAGCCGATATGGTCGCGGCGCAGCACCGTGCGGCCATCGTCGTCGAGCCCGGCGAGATCGGTGCCGGCAATCGCGATAGACCCGGCGTCGCTGGTGTCGAGCCCGGCAATCAGGTTGAGCAGGGTCGACTTGCCGATCCCCGATTCGCCCATGATGGCGATGATTTCGCCCGGCGCGACGTCGAGGTCGAGTCCCGAAAACAGGCGGCGGCCGCCCGGCACCGACTTGGCGAGGTCGGACAGTGCGAGAACGGCGCGGGGGAGGGCAGGGGCATGCATTGCCGGCACCTTAGCCGAAGCGCGGCCGAGGGGCAGGGGCACTGCCGCCGCACCCCGGCGACAGCCGATGGTGCCGGACCCGATTCGGCCGGCCACCGGCGTTGCCGCTTGCCGTCACCGCGGCGTTGCCCGGTTCGCCGCGGCAAGCCGTTTTTTCGTTTGAAAGCCGCCGCATGACCATCGGTTGGCACCTTGCCGCCCGGTTGCACGGCGATTAGTTCCGGCTATGTCATCCAACTGTCACACAAGGCTGCGAACGAGCACCGCGACGGGCGGATGCAAGCTCGCGTTAACGGCGAGGAGTACCCGATGACTATCCTGAAGCGCATGATGCCGCTGGCACTGGGCAGCGTCATCATCGTCATGACCGCGTCCTGCGGCGGCGATACCGCCACATCGACCGTCAAGGCCGGCGGCGCTGACGGCGGGGCAGGCAAGGCCGATATTACCGGGGCCGGCGCGACCTTTCCGGCGCCGCTTTACGGCAAATGGGGGTCGGCCTATGCGGCGGCGACCGGCGCCTCGCTCAATTACCAGGCGATCGGATCGGGCGGCGGCCAGACCCAGATCAAGGCGCGGACCGTCGATTTCGGCGCCACCGACGATCCGATGAAACCGGAAGACGTCGTCGCCAACGGCCTGGTGCAATTTCCGGCCGTGATCGGGTCCGAGGTGATGATCGTCAACATCCCCGGCGTCGCCGACAACACGCTGCGCCTGACCCCGGCGCTGATCGCCGACATTTACATGGGCAAGATCAGCCGCTGGAACGATCCGGCGATCGCCGCCGTCAATCCGGGGCTGCAACTGCGCCCGATCCCGGTGGCGCCGGTCTATCGGTCGGATTCGTCGGGTACCACGGCGATCTTCACCAACTACATGAAGAAGACCGCGCCGAACTGGACGCTCGGCGCCGGCAAGGCGCTCAGCTGGCCGGCCGGGCAGGGCGGCAAGGGCAATGACGGCGTCGCCGCGAACGTGAAGAACACCGTCGGCGGCATCGGCTATGTCGAATATAATTACGCCGCCGCCAACAAGCTGACGATGACGCAGCTGGCCAATGCCGATGGCGCCTATGTCGAGGCAAGCCCGGCGACCTTTGCCGCCGCCGCGGCGCAGGCGGACTGGGGCACCGCCAAGAACGGCGTCGCCGACATGCTGGCGCTGCCCGGCGCCAAGACCTGGCCGATCGTCAGTGCCACCTATATCCTGGTTCCCGCCAAGCCGGCCGACCCGGCCAAGGCGCGCGCCGTGCTGGCGTTCTTCGACTGGGCGTTCAGCAACGGCGATGCCGTCGCCGACCAGCTTGGCTATATCCCGCTGCCCGACGTTGCCGTTGCCCAGGCCAAGGCGAGCTGGGCCGGCATCCAGGGCGTCGACGCGGTCAAATAGCGGGAGCATGGCCATGGCCCTGTTGGCGCTCACCTGCCCTGCCTTCCGCCAGGTCCGGCGATGACCGGGACCGCCGGGACGATTGCGGTCGCGCCGCCGACGGTCATGGCCCGACCGGCGTCGTCGCGCGGCACGGAACGGCTGTTCGCCGGCGGCGTCACCGCGTCGGGGTTGCTGGTCTTCGGCCTGCTCGGCGCCATCATCCTGATGCTGCTGGTGGGCGCCTGGCCGGCGCTCAGGACGTTCGGGCCGGCGTTCTTCTGGAATCCGGTGTGGGATTCGATCGCCGACGATTACGGCGCCGGGGTGATGATCTACGGCACGCTGGCGACATCGCTGCTGGCGCTGATCATCGCCGTGCCGCTGGCGATGGGCGTCGCCTATGCGCTGACGGAGATCGTGCCGCAGGTGCTGCGCCAGCCGATCGGCATCCTCATCCAGCTGCTCGCGGCGATCCCGTCGATCATCTATGGCATGTGGGGCTTCTTCATCCTGGCGCCGTACATCGCCCAGCATGTCGTCCTCAACGTCGCCGATTTCTTCGTCGACGTGCCGGTGCTGAACAAGGTGTTCGACTATGGGTCGGGCAACAACCTGTTCACCGCCGGGCTGGTGCTGGCAGTGATGATCCTGCCGCTGATCACCGCGATGTTCGTCGAAGTGCTCGGCGCGACGCCGGTGATCCTGAAGGAATCGGTCTATGGCCTCGGCGCCACGCGGTTCGAGGTCATCCGCCATGTCGCGCTGCCATATGGCAAGCGCGCCTTCATCGGCGCGATCATGCTCGGGCTGGGCCGGGCGCTCGGGGAGACCATGGCGGTCACCTTCGTGATCGGCAATGCCACCCGGCTGTCGCCGTCGATCTTCGCCCAGGGCGCGACCATCTCCTCGACGATCGCCAATGAATTCAACGAAGCCGGCGGCGGCTCGCTGAAGCTGGCGGCGCTGCTCGGCCTCGGTGTCACGCTGTTCGTGATCTCGTTCATCGTGCTGTCGATCTCGCGCGCCCTGGTCGGCCGCCGGGTGGAGAATTGAGATGAGCGCCCGCGCCACCCGTCGCAAGGCCGTCAACCTCATCGCCGGAATCATCGCCGGCGCCGCCGCGCTGCTGTCGCTGCTGGCGCTGGGCTCGATCCTCTGGACCCTCGTCGCCCGCGGCCTGCCGGCGCTGCACTGGTCGGTGCTGACCACCTCGATGGCGCCGACCGGTGAAGGCGGCGGCCTTGCCAACGCCATCGTCGGCAGCCTGATCCAGGTCGCGCTTGGCATGGTCGTCGCCGTGCCGATCGGCATCATGGCCGGCACCTATCTGTCGGAATATGCGCGCGGATCGAAACTCGGCGATGTCACCCGTTTCGTCAGCGACATCCTGCTATCGGCGCCATCGATCCTCGTCGGCCTGTTCGTCTATGTGCTGCTGGTGGCGACGACCGGCAGCTATTCGGGCTTTGCCGGCGGCATCGCGCTCGCCGTCATCGCGATCCCGATGATCGTGCGGACGACGGAGGACATGCTGTCGCTGGTGCCCGTCGCGCTGCGCGAGGCCGCCGCGGCCCTGGGCGCGCCGAAATGGAAGGTCGTCACGCTGATCGCCTGGCGCGCCGCGGGGTCGGGCATCCTGACCGGCATCCTGCTGGCGCTGGCCCGTGTCGCCGGCGAAACCGCGCCGCTGCTGTTCACCTCGCTTGGCAACCTCAACTGGTCGACTTCGCTCGACAAGCCGATGGCCAGCCTGCCGCTGACCATCTATCAATATGCCGGCAGTCCCTATGACGACCTGGTGCAGCTTGCCTGGGCCGGGGCGCTGCTGGTGACGCTGGGCGTGCTCGCCATCAACATCATCGCGCAACTGGCCCTGGGCCGGAAACGCTAGGAGACGACGATGGCCGCCGACAGTCCGCAGGTCGCATCGCTCGGCGATGTCGTGGGGCGCCACGACACGATGGACGGGTCGAAACCCTTCATCACCACCCGCAACCTCGATTTCTTCTATGGCGAGACCCAGGCGCTGAAATCGATCAACCTGGATTTCCCCGAACGCCGGGTGACGGCGCTGATCGGGCCATCCGGCTGCGGGAAATCGACCCTGCTGCGCGTCATCAACCGCATGTACAGCCTGTATCCGGGCCAGCGCGCCACCGGCGAGGTGATGATGGGCGGCGTCAACCTGATCGACCCCAAGGTCGATCCGACCGAGCTGCGCTCGCGCATCGGCATGGTGTTCCAGAAACCGACGCCGTTCCCGATGTCGATCTATGAAAACATCGCCTTCGGCCTCCGCCTCCATGAAAAACTGTCGCGCGGCGCCATGGACGAGCGCGTCGAATGGAGCCTGCGCAAGGCGGCGATCTGGGAAGAGACCAAGGATCGGCTCAACACCTCGGCACTCGGCATGTCGGGCGGCCAGCAGCAGCGGCTGTGCATCGCGCGCACCATCGCCGTGCGCCCGCAGGTGCTGCTGTTCGACGAACCGACCTCGGCGCTCGATCCGATCTCCACCGCCAAGGTCGAGGAGCTGATCGCCGAGCTGCGCACCGAATTCACCATCCTGATCGTCACCCATTCGATGCAGCAGGCGGCGCGCTGTTCGGACCAGACCGCCTTCATGTATCTCGGCCAGGTCGTGGAGGCCGGCGCCACGGCGCAGATCTTCACCAACCCTCGCGAGCAGAAAACCCGCGAATATGTCACCGGCCGGTTCGGGTGACGGGAACAGCAGCATGACCGACCTTCCCGCCCATACGCTCAGCTCGTTCGATGGTGATCTCGACCGGTTGCGCGGCCTCGTTGTCCGCATGGGCCGGCTGTGCGAGGCACAGATCATCGCCGCCGCCGACGCGCTGGCCCGGCACGATGCCGCCGCGGCGCGCACCATCGTCGATGGCGATTCGGAGATTGATGCGCTGGAGGCGGAAACCGAGGCGTTCGCCATCCAGACCATCGCGCTGCGCGCGCCGATGGCCGGCGACCTGCGCGAGATCGTTGCCGCGCTGAAGATCAGCGGCATCCTCGAACGCATCGGCGACTATGCCAAGAACATCGCAAAGCGCACCACCGTGCTGGCCAAGGACGCGCCGATGGAGCCGATGGTGCTGGTGCCCGAAATGGCACGCATGGTGGCGCAGATGGTCCACGGCGCCATCGATGCCTATGTCGCCCGCGATGCCGTGCAGGCGGCCGCCATTGCCGAGCGCGACCAGCTCGTCGACGATTTCTACACCAGCCTGTTCCGGTCGCTGCTCACCTTCATGATGGAAAATCCACAGCGCATCACACCATCGGCGCACCTGCTGTTCATCGCCAAAAGCCTGGAACGCGTCGGCGACCATGCCACCAACATCGCCGAACTGGTCAGCTACAGCGCCACCGGCGAGCGTATGGGCGAACGCACCAAGCGCGACGACACCGCGATGGTCACGACGCCGCACGGCTGAACACCCTGTCAGTTCCGTTATTGAGGGACGCCCGCCAGCCTGTCATCGGTAACCGCAGGGGTATCGCATGACCTATCGCACCATCACCGTCGAACGCCGCGGCGCCGCCGACTGGCTGACCCTCAACCGGCCCGAGGCGATGAACGCGATCTCGCTGGAAATGGTCGGCGAGCTGGCTGATTATTTTGGTCGCAAGTTCGACGACCGCGATTGCCGCGTCATCGTCATGCGCGGCGCCGGCCGGGCGTTCTGCGCCGGGCTCGACATCAAGGATTCGGCGCGCGCCGATCCGGCCGCGGTGCCGTTCGGCGGCGGCTATGGCTTCCAGGGCCATCTCGCCGATGTCTATATCCGCATGCGCCGCTGCCCGCAGCCGATCGTGGCGCTGGTCCACGGCCCGGCCTGCGGCGGCGGGCTGGCCTTTGCGCTGGCGTCGGACATCCGCGTCGCGGGGGAAAGCGTCCGCATGAATTCCGCCTTCATCCGCATCGGCCTGTCGTCATGCGACATGGGCGTCAGCTATTTCCTGCCACGCCTGGTCGGTGCCTCGGTCGCCGCCGAACTGATGCTCACCGGCCGCTTCATCCACGCCCAGCGTGCGCTGGCGACCGGGCTGGTCTCCGAAGTCGTCGCCGATGATGCACTGGAGGCCACCGCCGAAACCTATGTCGCCGACATGCTGTACGCCTCGCCACTAGGTCTGCGGCTGACCAAGGAGGGCCTTGCCATGGCCATCGATGCCCCCAGCCTCGAAGCCGCCATGGCCATCGAAAACCGTAATCAGACGCTCTGCGCCCAAAGTGCCGACTTTGCCGAAGGCATGCGCGCCTTTCTCGAAAAGCGCGCGCCGCTCTACACTGGCCGCTGACAGGAACCCGATGATGACGCACCCTCGCTACCCCCACGTCTTCACCCCGCTCGACCTCGGCTTCACGACACTGAAGAACCGCATCCTGATGGGCTCCATGCACACCGGGCTCGAGGACATTCCCGGCGGCTTCGAACGCCAGGCCGCCTATTTCGCCGAACGCGCCCGCGGCGGCGTCGGCATGATCATCACCGGCGGCATCATCCCCAACCATGAAGGCGGCGGCGGCAGCAAGCTGTCGACCCCGGAGGAAGCCGCCGAGCACCGTAAGGTCACCGAGGCGGTCCATGCCGCCGACGGGCAAGTGAAGATCTGCATGCAGATTCTCCACACCGGCCCGCTGGCGATGACACCCGATGCCGTCGCCCCTTCGGCAATCCGCTCGCGCATCGGCAAGTTCGTGCCCAACGAACTCGACGAGGACGGCATCGAAAAACAGCTGTCGGACTTCGCCCAGTGTGCCGCGATGGCCAAGCTCGCCGGCTATGACGGTGTCGAGATCATCGGCTCGGCCGGCTATCTGCTCTCTGCCTTCCTGGTCGAAAAGACCAATCTGCGCACCGATCAATGGGGCGGCCCCTTCGAAAACCGCATGCGCTTCCCGGTGGAGGTCGTCCGCCGCTTGCGGGCTGCCGTCGGCCCCGATTTCATCGTCATCTTCCGCATCGCCGCGATGGACATGCTGGAGGGTGGCATGGCCTGGGAGGAGGTCGTGACCCTGGCCAAGGCGGTGGAGGCCGAGGGCGTCAACATCATCAGCACGCATTTCTGCTGGCACGAGGCCCAGGTGCCGACAATCGCCACCATGGTGCCGCGCGCCGCCTTTGCCGGCGTCACCGGACGCCTGCGCAAGGAGGTCGGCGTCCCCGTCATCACCAGCAACCGCATCAACATGCCCGCGGTCGCCGAGGAAGTCCTCGCCCGCGGCGATGCCGATCTCGTCTCGATGGCGCGGCCGATGCTCGCCGACCCCGACCTGGTGCGCAAGGCCGCCGAGGGCCGCGAGGACGAGATCAACACCTGCATCGCCTGCAACCAGGCCTGCCTCGATCACACGTTCGGCGGCAAGCTGACCAGCTGCCTCGTCAATCCGCGCGCCTGCCGGGAAACGGAGCTCAACTATCCGCCGGTGACACTCGTCCGCCGCATCGCCGTCGTCGGCGCCGGGCCCGCCGGCCTCGCCTATGCCGTCACCGCCGCCCAGCGCGGCCACCAGGTCACGCTGTTCGATGCCGCCCCGCGCATCGGCGGCCAGTTCAACCTCGCCGCGCGCATCCCGGGCAAGGAGGAATTCAGCGAGACCCTGCGCTATTACAGCCGCATGATCGAAAAGCTCGGCATCGCGCTGAAACTCGATACCCGCGCCGATGCGGCGATGCTCCAGGGCTATGACAAGGTCGTCATCGCCACCGGCATCACGCCGCGCCAGCCGCAAGTCGAGGGCATCGAGCATCCCAAGGTCGCCAGCTATGTCGATGTCATCATGGGCCGCGTGCCGGTCGGCAAGACCGTCGCCATCATGGGTGCCGGCGGGATCGGCTTCGACGTCGCCGAGCTCATCACCCATGAAGGCACTTCGGCGGCCATGGACATCGCGGTGTTCGCCAAGGAATGGGGCATCGATTTCGCCAACCACCCCCGCGGCGGCGTCACCGGCATCGTGCCCCAGGTTGCCCGCGCCGATCGCGAGGTGACGTTGCTGCAAAGGAAGACCAGCGCGCCCGGCAAGGGCCTCGGCAAGACCACCGGCTGGACCCACAAGTTGACCCTGCAACGCCGCGGCGTCCGCATGGTCGGCGGTGTCGACTATCTCCGCGTCGACGACGAGGGCCTGCACACGCTGGTCAACGGCGAGCCGCAGTTGTTTGCGGTCGACACCGTCATCGTCTGCGCCGGCCAGGTGCCCTTGCGCGCCCTCTACGACGAACTGGTCGCGGCAGGGGTGGAAGCCGAACTCATCGGCGGCGCCTATGAAGCCATGGAACTCGACGCCAAGCGCGCGATCAACCAGGCATCGGAGCTGGCGGCGGTCGCCTGACCGGAGCCACGGTTTGTCTCGACTCCGTGGGACAAGTTTGGAATATGCGCGTTCGCGCTCGAACTTTGTTCAGACGAATTGCGTGTTAGGATCGGCTGTGGCGTCTCAAGAGTGGCTGCCCGAGCACTTGAAGTTTGCGGTCGAGGCCGCAAGCGTGGCGCTGTGGTGCTGGAACGTCGACACCGATCAATTGGCAATGGACGATTCCGGCTATGCGCTCTGGGGCCTGCCACGGGCTGACCAAGTCTGCTTCGAAGACCTGTCGCTGCACATCCACCCGGCCGATCGCGACCGCGTCCGCGCCGCCTTTCAGGCGACGCAGTCGGTCACCGGGATGTATGAAACCGATTTCCGGATCATGCTCGGCGACAAGATCCGCTGGGTGGCGTCCCGCGGCAGGGGTGCGGAGGAGGGTCTGAAGCAGCGTTCAAAGTTCGGCGTGTTCATCGATGTCACGCAGCGAAAGCAGAACGAGGAAGCCAATGAACTGCTCGCCGGCGAGATGAGCCACCGGGTGCTCAACCTTCTCACCATCGCGACCGCGCTAACCAACATGACCGGAAAATCGGCCGAATCGGTTGCCGACATGACCAATCAGCTGGTGCACCGGCTGACGGCGTTGGGGCGAGTGCACAGCATGGTGCGGCCGCTACCGGGTGGAGAAGGCAAGGCGGCGCTGCTCGGCGATCTGATTTCTGTGCTGCTGTCGCCTTATGACGACGGAGGCGCCTTTGCTGGGCGCATCAAGATTTCGGTGCCCCGCATGGGTGTCGGGGAGGCCTCCGCGACCACAATGGCGATCGTGGTCCATGAGCTCGCGACAAATTCGCTGAAACATGGCGCGTTGTCGCGTCCATCGGGAACCCTCGATATCTCGAGCACGGCCGGTGACGACATGATCGAGATCGTCTGGGCCGAAACCGGCGGCCCCGCCCTCTCGGGCGCACCCGATCATCGCGGCTTCGGCAGCCGCATCCTGCGCAACGCTGTCGAACAGCAACTGCGCGGCAAGCTCGACCTCGATTGGCAAGGTAGCGGCCTCGTCGCCCGGCTTCACGTCTCGCGCCAGCAGCTCGTCAACTAGGGTACAGACCCCGCGGGGTCGTCGAGAAAAGGCAGGTTGTTGGCGGAGTCGGAGGGACACTCCCCGCCCCGTGGCCTAAGCGGCTATGCACCTTGAGTTATTGTGATATTGCGCCTACCCCGGGGTAAGAAACTGGGGAATTGGCGGGGTAATATCATGGTGGTTCGGCGGGCGTTGGGAGCCCATCTGGAATGGCATCGGGGCTCCATTAGGGTCATCGTGGCGGTGCCTAAAGCTGTTCGGGGTCGGCTCCCGACGATCCTCAAGCAGGGGCTAGGCACTGATAGCCCCTCCACCGCTGAGCGGATCAAGCATGGCGTTATTCACGAGCTCAAGGCGCGGATTGAGGCCGAGCGGGCGCGGCTTGCCGGCGGGGGCCGCCCGCTAGCGGTAGAGGCAATGAGCCTCCGGGCGGACCGGGAGGCGACCGTCGGGGAAACCGGCCGGGAGGAGCTGGCCAGCCGCGTTGCGGAACGCGCCCGCGCGGTGGAGGCTGAATGTGGCCCGGCAAAGGCCGAGGCATTCTATGCGGTGGCCAGTGGCGAGGCGACACCGCTGGCGCTTCCAATGGCCACCTACCTAGGCGAGTCCGGGATCAAGGACCGCAGTCAGGATGAGGTGCGCCGTTCGGTTCGGACCCTGGTGGAGTGGTGCGAGCGAGGGAGCGTAGCAGCGACGGTAGAGGCTATCGACCGGAAGGTCGCCTGCCGCTTCGTGTCGGGCGAGCTGTTGAAGGGCCGGGAGCGCGCCACCGCGGCGAAGTACCTTTCCTTCCTGTCGGGCTATTGGCGTTGGCTGGTGGCCCGCGGAATAGCTGAGACCAACCCGTGGGGCGGGCAGATACCGAAGCGGGGAGCTCGGGCCAAGCTGGGGGAGAGCGCGACAGGCAAGCGGCCCTACACCGATGACGAGGCGGTCAAGCTGTTGTCCGGTCCGGCGTCCGAACGGCTCCGGGGGATCATCTGGATTGCCGCGCTTTCGGGGATGCGGATTGACGAGATTTGCCGGCTAAGGGTCGGCGATTGCCGGGGCGGGTGGTTCGCGGTCAACGCTGCACCGGGAGAGGGCAAGACCAAAGCGGCCACCCGGCGGGTGCCGATACATTCGGCCCTAGCCTCAAGGGTTGCCGCCTTGGCGGGCGAACGCGGGGCCGCCGATTACCTGATTGCGGACCTTCCCGACACCGGGCCGGGGCGGGAGCGGTCAATGCCGGCGGTGAAGGAATACACCCGCTATCGGCGCGCTGTGGGGATTGACGAGCGGGCGGAGGGGCAGCGGCAATCCAATGTCGACTTCCATAGCTGGCGCCGCTGGTTCGCCCGGACTTCCCGCGATGCCGGGACGTCGCCCTGGGTGGTGGCGGACTTGCTCGGCCACGATACTGAAAGCATGGCGCTGGGGATGACCATGGGAACCTACAGCGGCAAGGCCAGCGCCGCGGACCTACGGGGCGGAGTGGAGGCGGTGCTGGTTCCGGCTGGGGCAGGGGAGGCCTGAGCGGGGTTCCCCTTCGCCAGCAAGCCCCCAGCTCCCTTCATGCTTCCCTGAGGCTCACCTGAGGGAGGCCCCGTGATGGCTTGGGGTAACCTGTAGGTTATCCTGATGAGGGGGAAACATGAAAGAAGACCTAGGGTAGCCTTAGGTTACCTTAAGGTTCTTTACGTAGAAACCGGGCCCGGACTTTCAACCCCCTTCCCTGGGGGATTGTCGCCCCCGCCGACAGGCGGGAACGGCACGGCGGTTGCCTGAGGGAAACATGAAGGGAAGCCGCAAGGGGCCTGGGGCGGCCCTGGGGACTCTATGGGAGTCGTTGAGGGGGTTGCGGGGTTCGTGGTGCCAGCGGGGGCGCTGGCGACTCTGAGCGGGCTTCCTGACAAGCCCGGCCCCTTTCGTTGCAGATCGGGGAAGGGCCGTCCGCGCCGGCGGCATTGAGGCGGCCGGATTGATGGTTGCTCTTGGGAATGCCCGATTAGGTCGTGCTCTTGAGGAGCCCCACAATTTAATGCTGCTCTTGAGGGGCAATAACACCTGCTCTTGGGGACGGCTGATTACCCCACGCTCTTGAGCAGCCGCCGATTAACACTCTCTCTTGAGGGGCGGATTAAATGACCCTCTTGGGGCCGCGCCCAATTAACCCTTGCTCTTGAGGGGGTGTCCCAGCCCCCAGCCCATTTTCGCTTAGCCGATAGGAACCGCACCCGCATGGACGCCAGCCCGGCCAAGACTTGTTCCCGGTGCATGGTCGCCAAGCCGGTGGCGGATTTCGGCCGGGATCGCACCCGCGCCGACGGGCTGGCCTACACCTGTCGCGGCTGCGTCGTGGAGGTGAACCGGGCCGCCTATGAGCGCCGCCGGGTCGCGGGCAAGGTCGCCAGCCGCGCAAAGCCCCGGGCCATCCCCGCTGAGAGCGGCCGGAAGGTTTGCCGAGTGTGCGGTGAAGCTCACCCGCTATGGATGTTCGGCCGGGATAGCTCCCGCGCCGATGGCCTGGACGGGCGGTGCCGCAATTGTGAAGCTGAGCGAAGCGCCGCCCGCTATGCCGCCCGGATCGGGACGGCCGGGCCGCGGCCGAGAAAGCACCTCCCGCCGGTGTCTGCCCCCGTCGCCGCCGTCGCGGTCCCGCCCTCTGAGGCCGCTGCGAAGCAAGCAGCCCGGGCCGCCGAACGCGCCGCGAATGCCGCCGCACGGGATGCCGCCTCCAAGGTCGTCCTGGCCGCGATGACTGAGCGGGCGAATGCGGCAGCCGCCGCCCGGGAGAGCCGCCGCGTTCAACAGCCGCCGTCCGCCGCCGCTCAGGTCCGGCTAGTCGCGCTGCTGGCCGCCGCTGAGGCGAGCAAAGGCGCCACGCTCCCCGGCTAGGCCGGTCGCCGCCGGATAGGTCGCAGATGACGCGCTGGGGCCGCCGCAGCGGACTCTACAGCGCCGAAACGGGTCCGGGTGGCACCAACCTCCCACCCGCCGCCGGACCCCACACTTTCACTCTCTAATGACGCGCTGTCGTGCAGGCCCGTTCGGCCGCCCCGCGTCCACCTTCCGCCTCCCCTGAGGCCGGACCCCCGGCGCCCTGGCGCCATCCCAGCAACCCCGAACACGCCCGCCGCCCCGGCTGGCCAGTAGGAACCCGCTATTACCACAAAGCCCTCCCCCCGCGCGGCTATCAACAGCTTCTGCCGCCAGTGCATCTACGACCCCCTGGCCGCCGGCCATTGGCGCGAGCAAGTCGCCGCCTGCGAAGCCGGCAATTGCCCGCTGTTCGCCCTTCGCCCGGTGCCGCGGTCCTGCATCGCCCCCGGCGGCGGCATCGACCCGGACGCGGTCAACGCCGTTCGCGCCAAGCTTAATCGTATCGACCGGGTCGCCCGCTAAGCCGCCCCGTCGCCCTCTCGGTGATGCCCCCTCAGTTTCAGTGCTCTGAGGGCGCGGCTCCCTAGCCGCCCGGTCCCTTGCTCTCCCGTTCGCCATGCTGGCGGGCAGGGGGCCGGGACCATGGCGCAAGAGGCACCCTTCACCCCCGGCGGTTCCCTCAGGGTCCGCCTCAACACGCCTTCAGGGAAGCCTGAGGGAACCCCTAGGCCGGCAACATGGCGAACCATGGCGAACCCGCCGGCCGCTATCGAAAGACTGACACATGGCAACCGATAACACCCCCGACTACAGCGCCCTGGACGCGATGGAGCTTCCGGGCATTCCCACGGCCGATGAGCTGCGCGCCTCCATCCTTGGCGGCGACGCCCGCGACGGACTTGCGCCGCATGGGCCGATGGCCGCCTTGAAGGTGGCGAACCCGCGCGCTGCCGCCCCTGGCGAGCGGCTGACGGCTGCCGCCGCGACACGGTACACGGCGAACCGGATGAAGGCTGACGGCTGGGTTGAAGACAACGGGGAGGCAGAGGCCGTTCCCGAGCTCGCGAAGGTTGGCGCGCTTTGGCGCGGTCCGGCCGATGACGCCAATCCGTACCAGCGGCACCTGATTGCCGAGGCAATGCGGGAGCGGAACCACTGGCAAAAGATCGACCAGCTTGCCGCCGACCTGAACGAAAAGCGCGGGTTTGACCCGGAGACCGGCGCCCCCATTTACATGCTGAGCGAGACGCGCCGCGTCGCGATTACGAACGAGATCAGCGCCCTGTCGGACGAGATCGCGCGCATCGACGGCCCGGCGGGGGAGCTGGTTCGCCAGCGCAAGCTGGAGGAAGCGGTCATCTTTGAGCAGCGCAAGGCGAAGCTGGCGTATGTCGAGAGGGAAGCCCAAAAGCGGGCTATCCAGATCAACCTGGACCGCCAGATCAACGAACGCGCCCAGACGCTCGCGATGGTGAAACACCGCCGCGGTGAATAGGGTCCGGGTTGTCATCCCGCCCCATGGGAAGCCGTGGGGAAAGGGCCGGCCGGTCCCCCAGCCTAAGCCGAAAGAGCCGGGCTGGTCCTACGGCTGAGGCCGGTTACTTTCGCAGCAGATTTCCGAAGGGGCAGGCGTAGGGACGAAAATCCCCGCTTCCCCCCATCGGGGGTGCCGCGCCCGGTGAGCCGGGGGAGAGGGGGGTTGCCTTGCTGGCCCTCTCTCTCCCTTGGCGCGGCCGGGCGCGATGCCGGCGGGAGGGTCTAGCCCGTGGCTGCCTGTCCGGGGCAGCTTGGTTCGGGCAGCCTGGTTCGGGCAGCCGGTGCCGGGCAGCCGGTCCTATGTGCCAAAGGGTTTACCCGTGCGGCACAAGGGGCAACTGTAAATAAGTTGTGCCAATAGGGTTGACGGCAGGTTTCTGGGGCAATATGTGTCAGTGGCCTTAGAGGCAATTGGAACAGGGAGACTACCATGACCGTCACCACCGAAACCGCCCGCGCCCTCCGCATCCGGGCTCGCATTGCCGCTCTTGTCCCGACCGGTACGCCCGCCGCGTTGGCCGCCTTCGCCGACGACTGTGCAGCGGCTCCCGGCGCCGACGCCGAAACCGCCCGCGCCGTTCGCATCCGCGCGCGCGTCGCTTCCCTGGTGCGCGCCTAAGCCGCCGCATGGGGCGCCCTGGGGCTATCCTGGGGCTATCCTGGGGCGCCCGCGCCGCCATCACGACTAGCAGGGAGCAAGAGCAATGTTGATCGGATATGCCCGGGTATCGTCCACCGGCCAAAGCCTGGACGTGCAGCAAGAGGCGCTGGCGGCCGCCGGCTGCGATAAGGTGTTCGCGGAGAAGCGGACCGGCACCACGACTGCCGGCCGGGAGGCCCTAGAGATTGCCTTGGACTTCGTCAGAGAAGGCGACGTGCTGGTCGTCACGCGGCTTGATCGGCTGGCGCGGTCCAGTCTGGACCTACAGGGGATCGTTGCCCGGCTCAACGCCAAGGGGGTCGGGTTCCGCTGCCTGCAACAGGGAGCCGTGGACACCACCACGCCAATGGGCAAGCTAGTGCTTGGGGTGCTGGCCGCCATCGCGGAGTTTGAAACCGACCTGCGGAAGGAACGCCAGCGGGAGGGGATCGACGCGGCGAAGGCGAAGGGGGTCTATAAGGGCCGCCCGGTGAGTGTTGAGGGCGACGCGGTGCGGGAGCTGCACGGGCAGGGCGTGGGGCCGTCGGAGATAGCCCGGCGCCTGAATATCGGCCGGTCTAGTGTGTACCGAGCTATCCGGGAGGAGGCGGGCTGAAGGTTTGGGCGGGCTGGAGTGGCCCCCTGCTTTGTTTCAGAACCGCCCAAAGGACGTGACGTCAACGTGCCGTGCGAAGTGCGAAGCCCCAAGCGGCCCCCAAATCCACCAGAGCCGACACCAGAAAGCAAATGCCCCGGCGGCCGTGTATCCCTCAGAAGCGAGCACCGCCGGGCTTGCAAGGGCCAGCCACACCCCCGCGCCCATTATCCACGCCGTCCCGACGCAAGCGGCAAAGGCAAGCGCTACCGCTGCTCCGTGCAACCACCAGCGCCATAACGCCGCCACACTACCGGCTGTTGCCCTCCAGAGGCGCTGAGCCGAGGCGTTCCCCACTGCCTAATTACGGCCGGCGCTGTCGCCGTCGCGGCCATCGCACCCCTCACAATCGGGAGCGCTGAGGCTAGTTAAACGGAACGCTAGCTGAACCACCCAGCTAGACCCCGTATCGCTTGTTGCCGCCGGAGGTGATGCAGTAGCGGCCCCCGCGTGGCCCTACGCACACCGCGCCGGTGCCACAGGGGCAGCTCCCGCCCGCGCTGCTGGGGGCGTAGGCCCGGGAAGCCGTCCGCGCGCTTCGTGTCTTGCGGGCTTTCCTGGAGGCAGCGACGGGTGCCGTGTAGGGATACCCGTTGACCCTTCCTCCTGTATACGCCGTCGGCGAGCTCGGTGGCGCTGCCCAGCTTCCGATGGCTGTTGACGGTGCCGAGGGCGCCGGCGGGGTCGTCGGGTCCGGGCGAGCCATGGACATTCCCTCCGCCAACTTGTCCGAAAGCAGGAACGCTCCGGGAACCCAGCAAGGCGCCTGGGGGCGTTCCACTTGAGCCCATACATCGCGCCGGCTGAGGACCACCACGCGGTCGCCCCGGGTCAGCGTCGCCAGATGAACAGCCTTGAGCGAAGGCTCCTGGCGGCACTCGACGTCATCAAACGTCACGACTTCGGCGTCCGCGGCGGCTGCCATGCAAGCCAGCGCTACCGCCACACAAGCAATCATTCGCATGTTCTGAATAACTCCCCCAGCAGGCCCCATAGTCACCTTAGGGCTTTAAGCCGCGTCCGCCAAGGAAACCCGGCGGCCCGCCGTTAGCTCTTGTCGACTCGGGAGTGTTCTTCATGCCGTCGCCGCCTGCACAGGGTGGCCGATGTAAGCATTTTGGAAAGACGCGTTGCGCGACGACACGCGGATCGGCGATTGACTGCTAGCGTGTTCGTGATACGTTCTGGCAATCAATGTTTGGGGGCGGCTAATGACGACGGACAAGCTCGCGGCGATTGTCGAGCAACATAGGCGTGAAATGGAACGACGGTCAGCAGAGGCGGCCGCAGCATCTCGGGAAGAACAACTTGCGCGTGACAATATCGCTTCAATTCTGAAGCAGTGGATCGGGCAACCCTACGAAGCTCTGGTACTTGCAATCGAGGATATCAACGAAACTGTTTCGACGGTTGGAATAAATCTCAGTCTGCATGAAATCACACCGTCTCCGATGACCAGCGGACTGCCAAGCTATTCGCTCGTTCTCTCGGCGGCAATGTCTTCTTCGGAAAGGCAACTGAGGATCAATGTTCGAACTACTGGAGAGGTCAGCATCCAATCCATGTTTTTGCTTAGTAGGGGGAGATATAACGCATCCTTTCCATTGGCAGAGCTGACGGTAGAGAAGTGGTCAGATGCCCTAGTCGGCTTCATAGAAAGTAGCGCGCTTCTTGGCACTCCTGAGGCTCAGCAACCAACTGAGACGTAGCGCTGCTCGCAGAGTCGGCGCGGGCTATTCCAGTGCCTGTAAGTCTGGGCGGCCGAAACAGCATCGAGGATTGGCCGGCTTCTAGAGGCCTTGGAACAGCCCCGCGGGGTAATCATCGGGGGTAATATTTGGGGTAAGACTCCAAATCAAGATACGCTCAACGCATTGAGATCGCTGCTCTTATTCGGTCAGAAAATGATTGGCGGAGTCGGAGGGATTCGAACCCTCGGATCCGGTTACCCAGATCGGCAGTTTAGCAAACTACTGGTTTCAGCCGCTCACCCACGACTCCGCGCGACGGCGGCTATAACCGGCCTTGCACGGGCTTGGCAACCGCTAGGTCGCGCCCCCGCCGCATCAACGCCCGATCGAGGCGTAGGCGATCCCCCTGCGGGCCATTTCATCGGGGCGGTAGACGTTGCGCAGGTCGGCGATGGCGGGGGTCTTCATGACGGCCTTGACCCGGTCCATGTCGAGGCCGCGAAACACGTCCCA
>NZ_JAFCUV010000003.1:0-237500 GCF_049896705.1 Sandarakinorhabdus sp. DWP1-3-1
CCCGATTCATGGTTGAGCGTCAGGCCGCCCTGCACGGCAAGGCCGTTGTTCGACTGCGACACGCCGCGAAAGCGGTAGTCGGAAACCAGGGCAACACTGCCCGAAACCTTGAGCGCCGGGGTGGGCTCATCGGCGGCGAGCGCGGGCGAAGTCACGGCGCCGGCAAGGATCGCCGCGCTGATGAAGATATGACGCATGGAACATTTCCCTCTCTTTGGGGGTTGAATGTTCCTCTCCCATCCGTCGGTCTTACCTCTCGCATGGCAACGGGGCCGTGGGGGCATTGATCCGTACAGTGCCGCACAGCCTAGGGTGGAGTTGCCGGCCTTGTATAGCTGCATTGCAGCATTTGCCGGAATGATTGCAATGGTGTTGCGGAATTGCCACTGCAAATGGCACGTCCGTTGTCGAGAATAGCATTTCGGCGGCATTTTAGAACTGGCGCCGTAAAGGTGCGCGCCGGCGATCAGTCCACCAGCACGCCGACCTGCGCGAGGATGATAGTTCGTGCCGTCTCGGCCGGCAGCCTTTGTTCGAAGCGCAGCCGCGCCCAGGTATCGAGGCTCAGGATCAGGTCGAGCGTTTCGAAGGCGATGGCGTTGTCGACGAGATGTGGCGGCATCAGCGCCTGAAGCCGGGCCCTGAGCAGGGTCACGGCGCGCTCGTGATAGGCCTGGATCGTCGGTGATTCGTGGCGATGCGCGTCCGCGGCGCGCTTGAACGGCAGCAGGCGTTCATAGATGTCTACCCGCCGCTCGATCGCCTCGAACAGTTGCGGCCGCCAGTCGACCGATTCGAACGGAGCCAGCGCCGCCATGTAGAACTGCCCGAGCTGGATGGTCATCTCGGCATAAAGGCTTTCCATGTCCTTGAAGTGCCGGAAGACACTGCGCAGCCCGACCTGCGCGCGCGCTGCAACATCCTCGGCACTCGGCGAAATCGCGCCGTCCTCGATCAGCGACAGCATCGCGCCGACAATACGGTCACGACTCTGTTCGGATCGACGACGGCGACCGTCGGTCGAAGGCATGGCGCTGTTCATCGAAGCCAAAGTAAACACTTCTTTCAATTCGACCAATAGATATAGGGTTCACCGGGTTTCGGCGTGGCGCCGAGCGGCCTGTCGATAGCGATCGGGCTGCGGATCAGCGATTGCCAGGCGGGCGGCTGCTGCTGCGCATCATGGGCCTTGAGCCTGGCCTGCAGCGCCGAGACGACGGCGGGATGCGCGGCCGCCACATCCGTCCGCTCGGTCGGATCCGCCGCGAGATCGTACAGCAGGTCCTGCCGCGGCAGGTCGAGCGATTGAAGTTTCCAGTTGCCGTCGCGGACGACACGGTAGCGCCCGCTGCGCCAGAACAACGCTTGGTGCGGCGCGCCGCTAGCCTTGCCCTCGACAAAAGGCAGCACGTCGACACCGTCGACCCGGCGATCAAGCGGCAACGGCGCACCGGCCGCGGCCGAGGCGGTTGCATAGATATCGAAATGGCTGATCATCTCGCGATAGGTCGAACCCGGCGCGATCCGTCCCGGCCAGCGCATCATGAACGGCACATGGGTGCCGCCTTCATAGAAAGTCGCCTTCCAGCCGCGATACGGCCGGTTGATGTCGGGCAGGCCGATGTAGTTGGCGCCACCGTTGTCGGAGGTGAAGATGACCAGCGTGTTGTCGTCGAGGCCCTGGCGTTTCAGCTCGGCCATCACCCGGCCGACGCCGCGATCAACGGACCGGATCATCGCCGCATAGACCCGCAGGCGATGATCCTTGATCTGTGACAGCGCGTCGTAATCGGCCTTCAGCGCCTGCAGCGGCGTGTGGGGTGCGTTGTAGGCGAGATACAGGAAGAAGGGCCGGTTGCGGTTCGCCTTGATCGTCGTCACCGCCTGGTCGGTCAGGTAATCGGTCATGTACTTGTCGGGCGCAAAGCGCGGGCTGCCGTTGTACTGCACGCTGAACGGCAGGTTCGCCCACAGGAACTTGTCGATCGGGTCGAAATCCTGCTTCGAATTGACGACGTTGGGGTCGTCGTCGGGCAGGAACTTCTGGCCGCCGATGATGAAGCCCAGTGATTCGTCGAAGCCCTGGTCCTCCGGCCGCATGCCCTTGGCCTCCCCGAGATGCCATTTGCCGAGGTGGAGCGTGTGATAGCCGCGCGATTTCAGCTGTTCGGCGATGGTGATCTCGCTGGCAGGCACGCCCTTGGCGCCGGGCTGCGCGGCCCGGCGAGCCGCCTCCTCGTCGAAAATCGCCTTGTGCTCCGACGTGCTCGGGAACTCGGCGATGGTTCGGGCGAACATCGCGTCGGGGCGGAACAGGCTGGTCGGGAACCAGGCCGGCAACCGCGTGTCGGTGGGCGTGAATTCATACCCGAAGCGCGTCGGATAGCGGCCGGTCATCAGCGCAGCGCGTGACGGTGCGCAGGTGGCGTTGCCGGCATAGCCGTTGCTGAACACCACGCCATCATGGCCGATGGCATCGATGTTCGGTGTCGCCACGCCGCCGGCGCCGGTACCGGTCAGGCTGATGTCGTTGTAGCCGAGATCATCGGCCATGATCAGGATGATGTTGGGCGGCCGCTGGCCTGCGGGTGCCGTCGCGGGCCCCTGGTTCCAGGTGATGGCATGGTTGGGTGCCGTCGGCCCCGCCATCCAGCCGGCCATGTGCAGCTTGATATAGTCGCGCGACGCGACGACGCCGACGGCCAGCGCCGCGGTGGTGCCGAGCAGGACCTTGGCCCAGGTTCTCATGTGCGTCCCCTATCCGCCGAGCATGGCGGCAAATCAGCGTGCCGAAAAGCGCCGGTAGGCGAGCAGCAGAAGCCCGATCATCACCGCCTCCACCGTCATCGGCTGGATCGCAGTCGGCGCCATGCCATCGACGAGGATCGAGATCACCCGGCCGAACAGGGCAATGCCCAGCATCAGCAGCGGTACCAGCAGCGGCCGCGCCTCGCCGCGCCAGGCGCCGACCAGCGCGAACACCGATGCGCCGATGAAGAAGCCGGGAAAATCGGCGCGCAATGTCGCCATGCCCTGGCTGCCGATCGGCGACAGGAAGAAGGCGGCAGCGAGTTTTTGCGGTACGACCAGAAAGGCGAGGCCAATCGTGACGTTGAAGAGGCCGACCAGCCCGATGACGGCCCGCATGACATTCCGCACGACCTTGTCTCCCCGATTTTGAGAGAGCCTAGGCGCTTCCCCGGCGCATGGCAATATTTCGGCATTGAAAGTGCCATATTTGGCGCGCATCATCGTGGAAAGTGGGGTGGACGCATGCGAATCATCGGCAAGCTGGCGTTGGGCGTCGCTGCACTGGCGCTGGTGGCAGGGGTCGGCGCCAAGGTCTTCCAGCGCCAGCTCGGCGAGATGGCGCTGGCCCGCATCGCCAGCGAACGCGTCGGCCGCGACGTCACAGCCGGGCTCCCCGACGGCCTGCATGTCATCATCTGCGGCAGCGGCTCGCCGCTCCCCGATCCGACCCGCGCCGGCCCTTGCACCATCGTCATCGCCGGCAACCACATCTATGCGATCGATGCCGGCGAGGGCGGCACTCGCAAGCTGAACCAGCTCGGCCTGCCCATCGGCCGCATAGAAGGGCTGTTCCTCACGCATTTCCATTCGGACCATATCGACGGCCTCGGCCCGCTGATGCTGCTGCGCTGGTCGGGGCGGTCGAACACCAGCCCGTTGCCGATCCACGGGCCCCCGGGCGTCGAGCGCATCGTCGCCGGCTTCAATGCCGCCTATGCCCAGGACAATGGCTATCGCACCGCCCATCACGGCACCAAGATCATGCCGCCGTCGGGCGCCGGTGGTACGGCCCTGCCCTTTGCCATCGCCGGTCTGCCGGTGGTCGTTCTCAATGCCGATGGCGTCAGGATCACCGCCTTCCCGGTCGATCACGCGCCCGTCCAGCCGGCCGTCGGCTATCGCTTCGACTACAAGGGCCGCTCCGTCGTCATCAGTGGCGACACCGCCGTCTCGCCGTCGCTGGTCCGCGCCGCCAGGGGCACCGACCTGCTCGTCCACGAGGCGCTGCAGCCCAGACTGGTCAAGATCCTGACCGAGGCGCTGGCCAGGACGGGCCAGGCCAACACCGCCCAGATCACCCGCGACATCCTCGACTATCACGCCAGCCCCGAACAGGCCGCCGACGCGGCAAAGGCGGCAGGCGCCGGCGCGCTCGTCCTCAACCATATCGTGCCGCCACTGCCGCTGGCCTTTGCCTATCCGGCTTTTCTCGGCGATGCGGCCAAGCATTTTTCAGGGCCGATTACGATCGGGGAAGATGGCATGATGATTGACCTGCCGGCCGGCAGCACGTCGATCACCACAAGGAAACTGCTCTGATGAACCGCGTTCTCGCCCACACCGGTGCCCGCTATCCGATCGTCCAGGCGCCGATGGGCTGGATCGCCCGCGCGCAGCTGGCCAGTGCCGTCTGCAATGCCGGCGGCCTCGGCATCATCGAGACATCGTCGGGTGAAACCGCCAATTGCCAGGCCGAGATCCTGAAGATGAAGGACCTGACCGACGCGCCGTTCGGGGTGAACCTGCCGATCCTGTTCCTGAAGGACGACGCCATCCTGCGCTTCATCTGCGAAAGCGGCGTCAAGTTCGTCACCACATCGGCCGGCAGCCCGGCCAAGTTCCTCGCCCCGCTGAAGGCGGCCGGCATTACCGTCTATCACGCGGTCCCCACCGTCGACGCGGCGCGCAAATGCGTCGAGGCCGGCATCGACGGCCTGGTTGTCGAAGGCGCCGAGGGCGGCGGCTTCAAGAACCCCGAGGAAGTTTCGACGCTGGTGCTGCTCCAGGCCATTCGTCGCGCTACCGATGTCCCGCTCATCGCCGCCGGCGGCATCTGCGACGGCAAGGGCATGTCAGCCGCCTTCGCGCTCGGCGCCGAGGCCGTGCAGATGGGAACCCGCTTCGTGTCGGCCGCCGAAAGCCCGGTCCACGTCAACTACAAGCAAGCGATCATCGATGCCCGCGAGACCGGCACCTATGTGCTCAACAAGAAAGCCAGCCCCTGCATCCGGGCGCTGAAGACGACACGCACTGCAGCCATGCACGAAAGCGGCCTAATGCCGCCCGACACCTTCAGGCGCATCCTCGAGCTGTATTTCGGCGGCGACATGGAGGCGGCGGTCGGTCTCGCCGGCCAGACCGCCGGGCTGATCAACGAGGTGAAGACCGCAAGGCAGATCATCGACGAGACCGTCGCCGAGTTCCACGCCATTGCCGGACGCATGGGTGCGCTCGCCAGCAGCGGAGGCTTTTGATGTACCGGCTCTATGGTGCGCTCGGCTCGCCCTATTCGATGAAGCTGCGCGCCGTGCTGCGCTATCGGCGGCTGCCGCACGCCTGGGTGCACGGTCCAGAAGCGATGACGATTGCCGGGTCGAAGGTGAAGGCGCCGGTGATCCCGGTGCTCGAATATCCCGATGGCAGCTTTCACAATGATTCGACGCCGGTCATCCTCGACCTCGAGACGCGCCATGCCGAGCGCGGCATCGTCCCGCCCGATCCGGCCCTCGCCTTCATCGCCGCGTTGATCGAGGATTTTGCCGACGAATGGCTGACCAAGGCGATGTTCGGCTACCGTTGGCTGCGCGAGGTCGACCAGGTCCAGATGAGCCGCTGGCTGGCCTATGACCAGATGAAGGGCGGCGGGCTCGACCGGTCGCAGGCCGCCGCCGAAGCCTTTCGCGCCCGCCAGGTCGGCCGCATGGCGATCGTCGGCTGCACCGAGGCCAACTTCCCGCTCATCGAGGCATCGACCCGCGCCGTGATGGCGGCGCTGGAGGTGCATGTCACCGAACGCCATTGCCTGTTCGGCAGCCGGCCGTCGCTCGCCGAATTCGGGCTCTATGGCCAGATTTCGCAACTCGGCGTCGATCCGACGCCGGAGTCGATGCTGCGCGCCGACTATCCCTATACCTTCCGCTGGCTGCTCCACATCGACGACATGAGCGGCATCGAGGGCGACTGGGACGCGCCCGGCGCCGTGATGGCGCCGGTGGTTCCGGCGCTGCTCCGCATCATCGGCGAGGTTTACTTCCCCTTCCTCGACGCCAATGCCGCCGCGCTGGCCGCCGGTGCCGAGACCTTCACCATCACCGCCATGGGCCATCGCTATACCCAGGGCACGTTCAAGTATCAGGCCAAGTGCCTCGCCGAACTGCGGCGGCATTATGCGGCGCTGCCGACGGACGCGCGGGAGATGCTCGAGCCGCTGCTGGCGGAAGCCGGCTGCCTGGCGCCGTTGACGGCATGACCATATCGCGGCGCAAGGGCTCGTCCGCTGCCAGGGCCGCACTTCCCGCAGCCTTGTTCCTCGCGACGGCTGCCGCTCCGGTGCCCGCCCCGATCGCCCCCGCCCGCCCCAACATCATCCTCATCGTCGCCGACGATTGGGGCTTTACCGACGTCGGCGCCTATGGTGGCGAAATCGCCACGCCGAACCTCGATGCACTTGCAGCCTCGGGCACGCGCTTCGCCAATTTCCATGTCGCCGGCAGCTGTGCCCCGACCCGCGCGATGCTGCAGACCGGGGTCGGCAGCCACCGCGCCGGGCTAGGCAACATGCCCGAGACCATCCCGCCCGAGCATCGCGGCAAGCCGGGCTATGGCGCCGAACTCAACGATCGCGTCGTCACCATCGCCGACCGGCTGCGCGCTACCGGCTATCGCACCTACCTTACCGGCAAATGGCACCTCGGCAATCGCGCCCGCAACCTGCCGACCGGCATGGGCTATGACCGTGCCTTTGCCCTCGGCCAATCGGGCGCCGACAACTTCGAGGAAAAGCCCAACCTGCTGCTCTACGACAAGGCGGCCTGGACGGAGGACGGCAAGCCGGCACACCTGCCCAAGGATTACTACTCCTCGCGCTTCATCGTCGACCGCATGATCCGCTACGTCGATGCCGGCAATGCCAGCGGCAAGCCGTTCCTCGCCTCGATCAATTTCCTCGCCAATCACATCCCGGTACAGGCGCCCGACGGCGACATCGCCGCCTACAAGGATCGCTATGCCGCCGGCTGGACCAGCCTGCGGGCCGAGCGCCGCGCCGGCGCCATCGCCAAGGGCGTGATGCCGCCCGGAACGGCGATGGTCGCCATGGACACGACCGGCGACTGGCAGGCGCTGACGCCCGCCGAACGTGCCGCCCGCGCCCGCGCCATGGCGGCCTATGGCGGCATGGCGACGTCGATGGACCGGGAGATCGGCCGGCTCGTCGCGCATCTGAAGGCGATTGGTGCCTATGACAATACGGTCTTCGTCTTCCTGTCGGACAACGGCGGCGAGGCGACCGACCCGATGGCCAAGCCCTTCAACGCGGCGATGGCGCGGCTCTATTACAACCAGAACCCCGACCAGCAGGGCCGGCCCGGCAGCCTGACCGCCATCGGCGCGAGCTTTGCCAGCGCGGTGTCGTCACCGCTGCGCGGCTACAAGTTCACCGCCAGCGAGGGTGGCCTCAGGGTGCCGCTGATCATCAGCTGGCCCGGCAATCCGGCGCTGGTCCGCAACGGCGTTGCCAATGGCTTTGCCCATGTCACCGACGTGGCGCCGACCCTGCTCGCGCTTGCCGGTGTTGCCGCACCGGCAGGGCGTTTCGGCGGACGCACGGTAGAACCGATGCAGGGCCGCGACCTAACGCCATTGCTGACCGGCGCCGCCACCCGCGTCCACCCCGCCGACGAAGCGCTCGGCTATGAACTGTCGGGCAATGCCGTGCTGTTTCGCGGCGATCTGAAGCTCGTGCGCAACCTCGCCCCCTATGGCGACGGCGCCTGGCATCTGTACGACATCGTCCGCGACCCGGGCGAGACGCATGATCTTGCTGCTGCCCGCCCGGATGTGTTCCGGTCGATGCAGGCCAACTATGCCGACTTTGCCGCGCGCGACCAGGTGCTGCCGATGCCCGCCGGCTACCAGGCCCCGCGCCAGATCGAGGCCAATGCCCTTGATGAATTGCTGGTGCCGCGCCTGTTGCGCCTGATGCCCTGGGTTGTCGGCGTGCTCGGGCTGTTTGTCGGCGGGGCCGTGGCCTGGCGGCGGCGGGAGAAGACCCGGCAGGCGTCGCAGTCCGGGGGCTAGGCAGGGCTGTTAACGCGCTCCCTCCGCTCGCTGCGCGATGCGCCAGGCGAGCTGGTCGAAGCGGTCCTGGCCGAAGAATGGTTCGCCATCGAGAACCATCAGGGGCACGCCATAATGACCACCCTTGCGCTGGTCGACCTGATTGATCTCGATCTCGGCAACATAGCGTGCCGTATCCGCGGCAATCGCGGCATCGAGTTCGGCCAAGTCGAGTCCGGCGCGGTCGGCAGCCCGGGCGAGGTGGTCGCCTTCGTGCCAGTCATCGGTGGCGCCATTCCAGATCAGGGCGCTGACTTCGGTGATGAACTCGACGCAGCGGCCGCGTTCCGCGGCTGCCACGCCCAAATGACTGAGCCGGTGGATGTGCGGCTGTTCCCTGGGATAGCTCCGCGTCGCCGGGTCCATGAGCACCGGATCGGGCCGGGGCCAGCGGTACGGCATGCCGAGATACTGCGCCGTGCGATAAGTGTCCTTCATCAGGTAGAAGACCCACAGCGGATCGGCATTGGCGAAGAAGTCCGCCTGCCGGACCGCGATCGGGTAGACGATGCGGACGTTGCAGGCGACCTTGCCATCGGCAACCAGCGCGGCGACCCGCGGCATCAGCAGATAGGAATAGGGCGAACGGAACGACCAGAACAGGTCGAAGCTGATCGTCATAGCGCCATCAACCCCGGGGCGGTGCGGATGTTGAGCTGCCCGGCAAGACCGGCAAAGCGATGCACTTCGATGCCCTGGTACTCGGGCAGGCCGACCATCTGCAGCATCGCCTGCGGGCCGGGATACCAGGCAAGCGCCACCATGTCCCAGAGCTCCTCGACATCGCCCAGGATGATGCCGGTGACATCGCCCGAGAATACCGCCCGACCGCCGACCATCTCGAGGCATTTCTGCACCGCGGCGCCATAGCGGAGATAGGCGTCCTTCCCCGAAAGCCCCGCGTCCGAACCGTCGGGATACTCGGCCTTGTCCTTGAATTTCAGCAGATTGATCATGACCATCGGGCCGCTGTCGGCGCCGGCAAAGAACAGCTGCGCCTGTTCGGGCCGGGGCATCACGGCGTTGGCGACATGCATGCGGTCAGGCCCCCTTGATGAACTGGTCGATGATCGCCGCGAGTTGCGGCGCCGCGTCTTCCTGGAGGAAGTGACCGCCGGGAACGATCGTGTGCGCCTGCCCGCGGGCACCGGGGATGCGCGCGATGATGGCTGCCTCGCCGCCCTTGGTGACGGGATCGTTGTCCGAAAAACAGGTCAGCACCGGCTTGGCAAAGGCTTCGAGCACCTGCCAGGCAGCGATGTTTTCGCTGACCGAGCCATGGCCGGGCGTGACCGGCACCAGCGTCGGGAACTGCCGCGCGCCTTCCTTGTAGGTCTCGTCGGGAAACGGCGCGTCATAGGCGGCGATCTCTGCCGCGGTCAGCTCGCGGGACGTGCCCATGTTGACGATGTTGCCGGCCGGGAAATTCGGGATTGTCTGGCTGATCTGCAGCCATTGGTCGAAGCCCGGCGATGATCCGGAGCCGGTCGGCAGGCCGGTGTTGGCGATCACCAGCCGGGCAAAGCGGTCCGGAAACGCCGCCACCAGGCGCAGCCCGATGAGGCCGCCCCAATCCTGGCAGAACAGCGTTATGGTGTTGAGGTCGAGCCCGACCAGCCAGTCCGACATCCACTGGACATGGCGCTCATAGGTGTAATCCGTCCGCGCGCCGAGCTTGTCCGACCGGCCGAAACCGATGAGGTCGGGGGCGATGACGCGATGCCCGGCATCCACCAGCGGCCCGATGAAATTGCGGTAGAGGTAGCACCAGCTCGGCTCGCCGTGCATGAGCAGCACCGGGGCTGCATCGGCGGGGCCTTCATCGAGGTAGTGAATGCGGAGCGGCCTTCCTGTCGCCCCATCGGCGACGTCGGCATAATGGGGCGCGAAGTCATAGCCCGGCAGCCCGATGAAACGGTCCTCGGGTGTGCGCAGCACGTGCACTTCATGTCCCCCATCGCTTTATGACACGATAGGTGCCATTATACGTCGCAGGGGTCAATCGTCGGCCTTGGCCGCCATCTCCGGTGCGAGTCGCAGCGACGCCCGCCAAAAGAAGAATGCCGGGATCAGGCCGAGCCACGCCGCGCCATAGAGCACCCAGCGCACGCTTTCGGTGCCCGCCATCGGCTTGAAGGCATCCGACATCATGCCAAAGAACAGGGGGCCGAGGCCGAGGCCGATCAGGTTCTGCGCGAACACCATGATCGCCGTGGCCATGGCGCGAGCCTGGGGGCGCACCAACTGCTGGGCGATGGCGTAGGTGGGGCCATAATAGAGTGCATTGAAGGCGGTGGTGACGATCATCAGCGCCAGCGCCAGCCGCCAGTCGGCAGCGCTGTAGGCAAGGAACAGGATCGGCGCCGCGATCGCCATGGCGATGGCCGGTGCGGTCAGCATGTGGCGGCGATGGTGCCGCCCGAAGCGATCGGCGAGCCAGCCGCCGGCCCATGTGCCGAGCACCCCCGACAGGCCGAGCGCGACGCCGAGAGCCAGCCCGGTTTCGCCCGCCGACAGGCCATAGGTGCGCTGGAACAGGATCGCGACCCAGACGCCCTTGCCATAGCTGAGGAAGGCGGTGAGGCCGGCCGCGGTGGCGAGCAGCAGGAAAGCACGGCTGCCGAGGACTTCGGCCAGGGCCGCGCGGGTGCTGATGCGCTCGACCTTGGGAGCACCTTCGCGCAAGGCCGTGGCGATGCTGCCGTGGCGCGGCTCGCGCAGTGCAAACCAAACGAACGCCGCCAGCAGCAGCCCCGGCAGGCCGACCACCAGGAAAGCCTGCCGCCAGCCGACGGTGTCTGCGAGGAAGCCGCCGAGCACCATGCCGATCAGCCCGCCGATAGGAATCCCGAGGCCATAGAAGGCGATGGCCGAGGCGCGGCGTTCACGCGGCACCATGTCGGAAATCAGGCTGTGGGCGGCCGGCGTGCACCCCGCCTCCCCGACCCCGACCCCGACGCGGGCCAGCAGCAGCTGGGTGAAGTTCTGCGCCATGCCGCACAGCGCCGTCATGCCCGACCACAGCACCAGCGACAGCGAGATCAGCCCGACACGATTCGACGTCGGCCGGTCGGCATAGCGGGCGATCGGGATGCCGAGCAGGGCATAGAACAGCGCGAACGCGAGGCCGGTCATCAGGCCGAGCTGGGTGTCGGACAGCCCGAGGTCGCGCTTGATCGGTTCGGCGAGGATCGTGACGATCTGGCGGTCGAGGAAGTTGAAGATGTAGACGACGAGCAGCGTCCACAGCAGCAGCCGTTCCGACGTGACGCGTTCAACGGGCACAGCGCGGGCCGCGGTTGCCATCATCCTCTCCCCAACACTTTGCAGTCGCTTATGGGCCGTTTCCCGGCTCCTGTTGTGGCCAAGGTGGCGCGATCGGCGGGGATTGGCAAGCGAAGGAGCGGCGGCCATGGTGGCGACGCAGAGCTGATCGACAGGGGACAGGATGATGGCACGCACGACGATAGCGGCGGCGACGCTGGTGGCGGCGGCAGCGGTGGCGGCGGGGGCGGCGGTGCCGTCACCCCGGCGACCGGTGACCGACCCGAAATCACTGGTGTCCTCGGCCAATGCGGCCGCGGCGCCGATTCCCCTTGCCGACCTGGTGCTGACCCGCTCGATCGGGTCGGCCACCTGGAGCGCCGATGGCAAGCGACTGTTCCTCGTCACCAATTTTACCGGGCGGCAGAATATCTGGCGGGTCGATGCCGGCGGCAGCTGGCCGGTGCAGATGACCCAGTCCGACGAGAGCCAGGGCGACCTGGCGGCGTCGGCCGACGGCAAGCTGCTGTATTTCGGGCAGGACAAGGGCGGCGACGAGCTACACGACATCTATGCGGTGCCGACCGGCGGCGGGGCCGTCGTCAATGTCACGAACACGCCCGACAGCGACGAACAGGGGCTGCTCGCCGGCGCCGGCGGGCTGGCCTTTGGCGCCAAGCGCAAGACCGAAGGCCAGGTCAACCTCGCCATCATCGACAAGGCGACGGGCAAGGTGCGGTTGCTGACCGACGAAAAGGATCCGCAATGGCGCTGGGGGCCGGTCGAATGGGTCGATGGCGGCCGCGCGCTGATCGCCAATCGCGTCTTTACCAGTGGCAGCGAGGCACAGGTCTGGCGGGTGAGTGTCGCCGATGGCGCGGCCACGCTGCTGTCGGCGGTCAAGGGCAAGAGCATTACCGCCAGCGGCGCCAGCGCCGACGGCCGGACGATCGCCGCGACATCGAATGCCGAAACCGGGCAGGCGCGCGCCGGCCTGTTCGACGTGGCGAGCGGCAAATGGCGCTGGCTGGCAACGACACCCTGGGAGCAGGAGGCCGTGGCGCTGTCCCCGGACGGCCGCCGGATGCTGGTGCGCGACAATGTCGATGGTCGGTCCTCGCTTGCGCTGGTCGATGTCGCGACGCTGGCGGTGACCCCGGTTGGCCTTCCCGAAGGACTCAATGCGACGGCCGCCGTCCAGCCGTTCACGCCTGACAGCAAGGCGCTGCTGGTGCTCCACGCCGGCGCCGATACGCCGTCCGAATTGCTGGTCGCGGATCTGGCGGCGGGCCGGGCGCGCCCGCTGACGCAGATGGCAATGGCCAGCCTCGATCCCGCCAACCTGGCGAAATCGCAGGTCGTCACATACAAGAGCTTCGACGGCACGTTGATCAGCGCCGTTGTGACGATGCCGTTCAACCTGAAGCGGGATGGCAGCAACCCGGCCATCGTGGTGCCGCATGGCGGTCCGACAGGGCAGACGCAGGACAGTTTCAACCGGACCAGCGCCGCCCTGGCATCGCGCGGCTATGTCGTCATAGCGCCGAATTTTCGTGGTTCGACCGGCTATGGCGAGGCGTTTCAAGCGGCCAATTTCAAGGATCTGGGCGGCGGCGACCTGAAGGACACGCTGGCCGCCAAGGATTTCCTGGTGGCATCGGGCTATGTGGACGCCGCCCGCGTCGGCATCACCGGCGGCTCCTATGGCGGCTTCATGACGCTGATGGCGATCGGCAAGGCGCCCGATGCCTTTGCCGCCGCGGTGCAATTGTTCGGCATCATCAACTGGCGGACGATGTACCGCGACCAGGATGCCGCACTGCAGGCCTATCAACGGTCGCTGCTGGGCCGGCCCGACGAGTTCAAGGGCGTCTATGAGGCGGCATCGCCGATGACCTTCATCCGGGCAACCAAGGCGCCGCTGCTGACCTTGCAGGGTGAAAACGATATCCGGGTGCCTCGCGGCCAGGCGCAGGAGGTTGCCGATGTGCTGAAGGCCAAGGGGAATGTCGTGGAAACGGTGTTCTACCCGGCCGAGGGCCATGGCTTTCGCAAGCGCGAGAACCAGTCGGACTCGCTGCAGCGGACGATCGACTGGTTCGACAAATATCTGAAGGCGGCGAAATAGCATGGGCGATTTCATCCTCCGCGAGACCATTGGCCGGGTTGCCGTGCTGCGCATGAACAGGCCCGATGCCCTGAATGCCATAGGCACGCTGCAGGATTGCGACGATTTCGTGCGCGCCATCGAGGCGGTGGGCGACGATCGCGGCATCAGTTGCGTGATCCTGACCGGCACCGGCCGCGGGTTCTCGGCCGGCGGCAATCTGAAGGCGATGCAGGATCGCACCGGCATCGGCCCGCAGGACCAGCCCGACGGTACGCGCGCGAACTACAAGCGCGGCGTCCAGCGCATCACCCGCGCCATGATGGAACTGGAAGTGCCGGCAATTGCCGCGGTCAACGGCCATGCGGTGGGGCTCGGCTGTGATCTTGCCTGCCTGTGCGACATACGGATCGCGGCGGAATCGGCGCTGTTTGCCTGCAGTTTCATCAAGGTCGGCATCGTGCCGGGGGACGGCGGCGCCTGGTCGCTGGCGCGGGTCGTCGGCTATGCGACGGCGGCGGAGCTGTTTTTCACCGGCGAACGCTTCGATGCGGCGCGGGCGCGGGAGATCGGCCTGGTGTCACGGGTGGTGCCCGACGACCGGTTGCTGCCCGAAGCGATGGCATTGGCGGAGAAGATCGCCGCCAATCCGGCCCGCGCGCTGCGGTTAACGAAGCGGTTGCTGCGCGAGGCGCAGACGGCGCGCATGGACCAGATCCTCGAATTGAGCGCCGCCTTCCAGGCGCTGGCGCATGAAACGGCGGATCACAAGGAGGCTGTCTCGGCATTTCTGGACAAGCGGCCGGCGCATTTCACCGGCGACTGAACGAAGAATAGTCATGCCGGGCCCAAGATTTTTACGCACGCGTTCCGCTAGTCCGCTGTTACAACCAGCGGCATGACAGTGCGGCTGACCCATCTGCAACGGCTCGAGGCCGAAAGCATCCATATCCTGCGCGAAACCGTCGCCGAGACCGAGCGGCCGGTGATGCTCTATTCGATCGGCAAGGATTCGGCGGTGATGCTGCACCTGGCGAAAAAGGCTTTCTATCCGGCGCCCCCGCCTTTCCCGCTGCTGCATGTCGACACGACCTGGAAGTTTCGCGCCATGTACGGCCTGCGCGAGAAGGCGGCGCGCGATGCCGGGATGGAGCTATTGGTGTGGCAGAATCCGGAAGCCAAAGCCGCCGGCATCAACCCGTTCGACCATGGCAGCGCCGTCCATACCGACCTGTGGAAGACCCAAGGCCTGAAGCAGGCGCTCGATCACCATGGCTTCGACGCGGCGTTTGGCGGCGCGCGGCGCGACGAGGAAAAGAGCCGCGCCAAGGAACGCGTGTTCAGTTTCCGCGACCATAACCACCGCTGGGACCCCAAGGCGCAGCGGCCGGAACTTTGGCGGCTGTACAATGCCCGCGCCAATCGCGGCGAAAGCATGCGGGTGTTCCCGATCTCCAACTGGACCGAGCTCGATATCTGGCAGTACATCCATCAGGAGGGCATCGAGATCGTCGGCCTGTATCTGTCGGCGCCGCGTCCGGTCGTCGAGCATGGCGGTCTGTTGATCATGGTCGATGACGAGCGGTTTCCGCTGAACGGGCGGGTGCCGGAGCTGAAATCCGTGCGGTTCCGGACGCTTGGCTGCTACCCGCTGAGCGGCGCTGTCGAAAGCAATGCGACGACGCTTCCCGAGGTCATCCAGGAAATGCTGCTGACGACGACGTCGGAGCGGCAGGGCCGCGCCATTGACCATGATCAGGCGGCGAGCATGGAGAAGAAGAAGCAGGAGGGGTATTTCTGATGGCCCCGCCCGACGGCTTTGCCCCCGACCCGCTGATCGCCAGCGACATCGACGCCTATCTCAAGGGCCAGGCGGCAAAAGCGCTGCTGCGCGTCATCACCTGCGGCTCGGTCGACGACGGAAAATCGACGCTGATTGGCCGACTGCTCTACGATTCCAAGCAGATTTTTGACGACCAGCTGAGCGCGCTCGAGGCCGACAGCAAGCGGGTCGGCACGCAAGGCCAGGCGATCGATTTCGCGCTGCTCGTCGACGGGCTGGCGGCCGAACGCGAACAGGGCATCACCATCGATGTGGCCTACCGGTTTTTCGCCACCGACAAGGCGAAGTTCATCATCGCCGACTGCCCGGGGCATGAGCAATATACCCGCAATATGGTCACCGGCGCATCGACGGCCGATGCCGCGATCGTGCTGGTCGATGCGCGCAAGGGCGTGCTGACGCAAACCCGGCGGCACAGTTACCTCGCGAAGCTGATCGGCATCCGCCACGTCGTGCTGGCGGTCAACAAGATGGATCTGATCGGCTTCGACCAGGCAGCATTCGATACGATCGTCGCCGATTACCGGGCCTTTGCCGCCGAAATCGGGCTGGAAGACGTGGCCGCCGTGCCGATCTCCGGCCTGGGTGGCGACAATATCACGACGCTGTCGGCGAACACGCCCTGGTACACGGGCCCGACCCTGCTCGGCTGGCTGGAGGCGGTCGAGGTCGCCACCGAGGCCGACCAGTCGCGGCCGTTCCGCCTGCCGGTGCAATGGGTCAACCGCCCCAACCTCGATTTCCGCGGCTTTGCCGGCACCATCGCCAGCGGCCGCGTGGCACCCGGCGACGCGGTGCGCATCCTGCCGTCGGGGCGGACGACCAGCATCGCGCGCATCGTGACGCTCGAAGGGGATCGCGACAATGCGGTGGCAGGGGAAGCCGTCACCCTGACGCTCGCCGACGAGGTCGATTGTTCGCGGGGCAATGTCATCGCCGTCGCCGATGACCCGCCCCAGGTTGCCGACCAGTTCGAGGCGACTTTGGTGTGGATGGCGGACGAGGCGCTGCTGCCAGGGCGGTCCTATCTGCTCAAGCTGGGCACCCAGACGGTGGCGGCGACGGTGCAGACGCCGAAATACCAGATCAACGTCAACACGCTGGAGCATATCGCCACCAAGACGCTGGAACTGAACGCCATCGGGGTCGTGCCGCTGACGACGGCGGCGCCTTTGGTCTTCGAACCCTATGTCGACAGCCGCGAGCTGGGCGGTTTCATCCTCATCGACCGGCAGAGCAATGCCACCGTGGCGGCGGGCATGATCAATTTCGCGCTGCGCCGGTCGCAGAACATCCACCTGCAGGCGACCGATGTGACGCGGGAGGCGCATGCCGGGCTGAAGAACCAGAAGGCGGCGGTGCTGTGGCTGACCGGGCTGTCGGGAGCCGGCAAGTCGACGATCGCCAATCTGGTCGAAAAGCGCTTGCACCGGATGAACCGGCACACGTTCCTGCTCGACGGCGACAATGTCCGCCATGGCCTGAACAAGGACCTGGGCTTTACCGATGCCGACCGGATCGAGAATATCCGCCGCGTCGGCGAGGTGGCGAAGCTGATGACCGACGCCGGGCTGATCGTCATCACCGCCTTCATCAGCCCGTTCCGCGCCGAACGGCAGATGGTGCGGGACATGATGGCGCCGGGTGAATTCTGGGAAATCCATGTCGATACGCCGCTGGCGGCGGCCGAGGCACGCGACGTGAAGGGCCTGTACAGGAAGGCGCGGGCCGGTGAACTGAAGAACTTCACCGGCATCGACAGCCCCTATGAGGCACCCGAGGCCCCCGAACTGCGCATCGACACGACGGCGATGAGCGCCGAAGACGCCGCCCGGATGATCGTCGAAAGGTTGATCGGTTGAACGATGCTGCCCTGGCCCGCGCCCTGGCCACCGAAGCCGGCAAGCTGCTGCTCGCACTGCGCGACAATGAGGATAGCAACGCCAAGGCGCTGGGGGACGAAGGCGACCGCGCCGCCAACCGGCTTATTCTCGACGCGCTGCGTCGCGAGCGGCCGGACGATGCGATCCTGAGCGAGGAGGAGGCCGCCGACCCGGCGCGATTGGGGTCGCGGCGCATCTGGATCGTCGACCCCCTGGACGGCACCCGCGAATACGGCGAGCGCCGCGACGACTGGGCGGTGCATGTCGGCTTGAGCATCGATGGCGTGGCGAGCGAGGGCGCGGTGGCCTTGCCGGCGCTGGGGGCGTGTTTCTGCACCCAATATCCACCGGTGCTGAAACCCGAGAGCCGCCCGTTACGGATGCTGGTCAGCCGCACCCGGCCGGCGAAGGAGGCGATCGCCGTCGCCGAGGCGCTGGGGGCCGAACTGGTGGCGATGGGCAGCGCCGGTGCCAAGGCAATGGCGGTGCTGCGCGGGGAGGCCGACATCTACCTGCACACCGGCGGCCAATATGAGTGGGACAATTGCGCGCCCGCGGCAGTGGCGCTGGCGGCGGGGCTGCATGCGTCGCGGGTCGACGGGTCGCCGCTGGTCTATAATCGCGCCGATCCGTTGCTGCCGGACCTGCTGATCTGCCATCGGGATCGGGCGGCGGAGGTGCTGGGGCTGGTGCGGGGGCTCTGACCGTCGTGTCATCCCGGCGAAGGCCGGGACCCATGGCCCACGATCGTTGCCGCGGATTGACCCCGCGTGTGGCAAAGTTTGTGGTTCATGGGCCCCGGCCTTCGCCGGGGTGACAGGGAACTATCCGTCCCCGCGCCGCACCATGTCCGCCCACAGCCCGGCCCCGGGCTCCGACAGCGCCTGTTCTCCCAGCATTTCCGCCCAGCTGTCGCCGCCGAAGTCCGATCGCCAGCCCATCAGGCGGCGCGTCAGGCGGTGCAGCGGATAATCCTGGGTAAAGCCGATGGCGCCATGGACCTGGTGGGCGAGCGCGACGCCGCGGTGGATGGCCATGTTGGTGCGCAGCTTCGCCGCCATCATCTCGTAGGCGCCGCCGCCGCGATCGAGCGCCGCTGCGGCGGCAGCACCCGCCATCTGCACCGCCGCGACCTCTTCGGCGAGTACCGCCAGCGACTGCTGGACGGCCTGCAGCTTGGCGAGCGGCTTGCCGAACTGGATGCGGGCGTTGACATGGGTGGTGGCGAGACCGAGCGCGGCGGCCAGCGCGCCCGCCGACTGGCCGACGCGCAGGAAGGCGCCGTAGAGCGCATGGTCGGCATCCCCCAGCCGCACCGCCGGCACACCGCGATAATCGAGCCGGTCGCGGGGTTCCCCGGCCGGGCTGAGGCCCTCCGTAACCGCGCCGGCGGGCAGCAGCAGTAGCACCGGCTCGGCAGCGTCGGTTTCGACGGTGGCGACGACCTGGTCGGCGACCCGGCCCCAGGGCACCGCGGCGACATGGCCGGTGAACTTGCCGCTGCGGATCGTGCCGCCGCCGCTGCCGATGGTGACCAGCCCGTGCGGCGCCACCACCCCGGCGCGGGCAACCAGGTGCGCAGCCAGCATGGCCTCCGCCAGCGGCTGGGCGAGCGCCTCGGCGCCGGCGACCTGCAGCACGGCAAAGGCGTCGCCCCAGTCACCGCCGAAGCCGCCGGCGCTTTCCGGCACCAGCAGCAGCGGGAAACCGGCGGCGACGATCGCCGGCCAGCCGGGCGCCGCCGCAAACAGCGCCTGCGCGGTGGCGACGACCTGGGGTCTGAGCTCGCTCATCGCAGCCCCAGCCCGCGGGCGATGATGCCGCGCAATATCTCGCGGGTGCCGCCGCGCAGCGAGAAGCTGGGGGATACCTGCAGCAGATGGCTCAGCACCCGCACCAGTTCGGTCGAGCCGTCGAGGTCGAGATCGAGCACCGCTTGCACCGCCAGCGGCAGCCGCTGTTCGAAATCATTGCCGAGATCCTTGACGATCGCCGCCTCGACGACGGGATCCTCCCCGCCGGCGAGCTTTGCCGCGGTCGCCATCGACATCTGGCGCAGCGTCCACAGCTCCGCCATCAGCTTGCCGATGGTGGCGCGCAGCGCGGCGTTCTCGGTGCCGGAAGCGCGGGCGGCGTCGATGAGAGTCACCAGCAGGGCGTGGCTCGACAGATACCGTTCGGGGCCGGAGCGTTCCAGCGCCAGTTCGGCGGTGACCTGGGCCCAGCCATTGCCCTGCCCGCCGACCAGCGCATCGTCGCCGACCATGACGTCGTCGAAGAACACCTCGTTGAAATCATGCTCGCCGGTGAGGTTGATGACCGGGCGGATGGTGATACCGGGCGTGTCGAGGTCGATCAGGAACTGGCTGAGGCCGGCGCCGCGTTCGGAGCCGGCTTCGCTGCGGAGGAGCGCAAGCATGGCATGGGCGCGGTGGGCGCCGCTGGTCCACAGCTTTTGCCCGTTGATGCGCCAGCCGCCCGGCACCTTTTCGGCGCGCGAGCGAACCGCCGCCAAATCGGAACCGGCGCCGGGTTCGGACAGGCCGATGCAGGCATGGACCTCCCCCCGGGCCATGCCGGGCAGGTATTTCCGGCGCTGGGCGTCGGTGCCGTAGCGCAGCAGCAGCGGCCCCGTCTGGCGGTCGGCGATCCAGTGCGCCCCCACCGGCGCGCCGGCGGCGAGCAGTTCCTCCAGCACCACATAGCGGTCCATGGCCGGGCGGTCATGGCCGCCCCATTGCCGCGGCCAGACCATGCCGAGCCAGCCGGCGGCGCCCAGCGCCCGCGAGAAGCCGGCATCGGCCACCGACCAGCTGTTGGCGCGGCGCACGGCGTCGCCGGCGGGCATGTTTTCAGCGATGAAGGCGCGGATTTCGGCACGCAACTGGGCGGTACCGGGGGGCGGCACATGCGGTGGCAGGGCAAAGACGGCGGTCACCCGGCCTTCATGCCCGGCGGCCGGCGGCCTCGCAAACTGTCAGATTTGCCGCGACACTTGCACAAAGCCGGTGGGCGCCCGAAATCTGGCGCCATGCCGCGCCGCCTGCTCGCCTCCATCCACGACGTATCGCCGCGTTTCGAACGCGAGGTCGACGTGCTGGCGGAGCGGCTCGATCGCCGGCTGGAGGCGGCGCGCTTTGCCATGCTGGTGGTGCCCGACCATTGGGACCAGGCACCGCTGGCGGCCGACAAGGCGTTCCAGGCGCGGCTGCGCGGCTGGGCCGATGCCGGGGTGGAGATGTTCCTGCACGGCTGGCGGCACCGCGATGACGCGCCAAAGGGCTTCAGGGCCCAGCACATGACCGCTGGCGAGGGCGAATTTTCGGCGCTGGACCATGAAGAGGCCACCGCCCGCCTGCGCCGCGGGCGCGCCGTGGTGGAGGATGCCATCGGCCGGCCGGTGGCGGGGTTCATCGCGCCGGCCTGGCTGTACAGCGCCGATGCGCTGGCCGCGGTGCGCGACGAGGGCTTTGCGCTCGCCGAGGATCACATGAAGGTGTGGCGCCCCGCCGACGGCGCGGTGCTGGCGCGCGGCCCGGTGATCACCTGGGCGAGCCGTTCGCCGGCCCGCATCGCCAGTTCGCTGTTCTTTGCCGGGCTGGCGCGCCGGGGCCTGCAGCCGTTGCCGACGGTGCGGGTGGCGGTTCACCCGGGCGACACGCGCGTGCCGGCGCTGCTCGACAGCCTCGACGCCACGCTGGCGCGACTGCTGCCGGGGCGCAGCGCGGCGCGTTATGCCGACCTCGACGGCTGAAGCGCGGGCCGTGCGGCGAGCTGCCCTGTCGTCCGGGCATGGCTCCAACGGCGCCGGTGGGGCGTTCAGACCCGTTAGCGAAGCAGTTTCAGCGCAGGGAGCCGGCCCGATGCATGCGAAATACAACCACCGGAGCGCGGTTTGCGGCGATGATCGGTGCGCCGGCACCCTGAAAATGCCATATTGGGTGCGTAATGGGGTGGCAGTCGTACCAGTGGACGCCCCCCTGTCGTGTTGAACGCCCCCGTATTGAGTGCCAATGCCAGCCTGTCCGCCGGCGCCAGTCTGGGCGTCCCGGCGTCCGATCCGGCGCCGCTCGAAACCAGCGAGCGCGGCTGGACATGGTGGCTGGGCGCGGCCTTTTCGCTGGCGGTCCTCGTCGCGGTGCTGGTCCAGCTGCGCAGCGTCGATTTCAGCGAGGTTCGCGACCTGCTGCCGACGGCGCCGCTGTTCTGGCTGGTGTTCGCCGTATCGTATCTGTCGGCGCCCTTTGCCGACTGGCTGATCTTCCGGCGGCTGTGGGCAATGCCGATTTCGGGGCTGGGCGCGCTGCTGCGCAAACTGATCGGCAATGAGCTGCTGTTCGGTTATGCCGGCGAACTGTACCTTTACACCTGGGCACGGCGGCGCACGGCGATGACGTCTGCCCCCTTCGGGGCCATCAAGGATGTCGCCATCCTGTCGGCGCTGGCCGCCAATGCGGTCACCATCGGCATGCTGGCGATCGCCTATCCGCTGCTCGGCGCGCTGCACCTGGGGCTGGATTCAAAGACATTGCTGTTGTCGACCGCGCTCGTGCTCGCCTCGTCGAGCGCGATCCTGCTGTTCCGCAAGACATTGTTCAGCCTGCCGCGGCGCGACCTGTGGTTCGTCACCGGCATCCACCTGGCGCGTATCTTCATCGGCGGCGCGTTGACGGCCTTCTGCTGGCACCTGGTGTTGCCGGAGGTGTCGATCCAGTGGTGGCTGCTGCTGTCGGCGCTGCGCATGCTGCTGTCGCGGCTGCCGTTGCTGCCCAACAAGGATATCGTCTTTGCCGGGCTGGCGGTGTTCCTGATCGGCCATGATGCCGATATCGGCGCGCTGATGACGATGATGGCGAGCGTGATCCTGGCGACGCACCTGGGCCTTGGCGTGGCGCTGGTCGCTGCCGACGCGGCCAATTGGCGGCGCCGGTGAGGTGGCCGGCGGCCCTGTTGGCGGCGGCGACGCTGGCCGGTGCCGGCGCGGCCGAGCCGGCGCGGGTGCGGCCGTCACCGAACCTGGGCCTGGCGGAGGGGATGTGCCGGCCGAACGAGACCGGCCCGGCGCTGATCGTGGTGGCGGACGGGATGAAGGATCGCAGCGGCCGGCTGCGTGCCGAGCTGTATCCGGCCAATGACGACGATTTCCTGCAGGACGACAATCTGCTGGTGATGGCGGGAAAGACCTTTCGCCGGGCCGATGTGCCGGTGCCGGCGACGGGCCCGACGCAGATCTGCATCCGCGTGCCGGGGCCCGGCACCTATACGCTGTCGCTGCTCCACGACCGCGATTCGAACCACAAGTTCGCGCTTTCGAGTGACGGTATCGGGTTTCCGGGCAATCCCAAGCTGGGTTTGTCGAAGCCCAGGGCGGCGTCGGCGACGCTGGTAGCCGGAAATGGCCTGACGACGGTGCCGATCATCCTCAATTACCGCCGTGGCCTGCTGAGTTTCGGCCCGCTGCGGACGCGGCAGCGTTGAAGATCGTCGACATCTCGGCGCTCTATTCGCCCACCGGCGGCGGTATCCGGACCTATACCCGCAACAAATTATACGCTGCGGCGCGGCTGGGCCATGACCTGACCGTGATCGTGCCGGGGGCCGATGCCGCGACGGAGGTGATCGGGCCGACGGCGCGCATCGTCAACATCCCCTCGCCGCGCTTTCCGCTCGACCGCAGCTACTTCTATTTCGAGAATGACGGCATCATCCATGATGCGCTGGATGCCCACCGGCCCGACTTCGTCGAGGCGTCGTCACCCTGGGGCAGCGCCACGGCGGTGGCGGAATGGCAGGGCAAGGCCCCCCGCGCGCTGATCATGCATGCCGATCCGCTGTCGGCCTGGGCCTATCGCTGGCTGGAAGGGATGGTCAGCCGCAAGACCATCGACCGCGGTTTCGACTGGTTCTGGCGGCATCTGCGCCGGCTCGACGACGGCTTCGACATGGTCGTCTGTGCCTCGCCGAGCCTCACGCAGCGCATGACCGAGGGCGGCTTGCGGCGGGTGCGGACGGTGCCGATGGGGGTCGAGGCGGGGGTGTTTTCGCCGGCGCATCGCGATCCGGCGCTGCGGGCGCGACTTCTGGCGCGATGCGAACTGCCCGAAACCGCCACATTGCTGGTCGGCATCGGGCGATTGTCGCCCGAAAAACGCTGGCCGCTGGTCGTCGCGGGCGCAACGGCGGCGGGTTACAGCCGGCCGCTCGGGCTGGTGCTGGTCGGCGATGGCCATGGCCGGGCGGCGGTGCTGCGCGCGGTGGGCGAAAATCCGCACATCCAGCTTATGTCGCCGATCAGCGATCGCCACGAAATGGCGCGGTTGCTGGCCAGTGCCGACCTGCTGGTGCACGGCGCCAGCGCCGAAACCTTCGGCATGGTGCAGGCCGAGGCGCTGGCGTCAGGGCTGCCGATCGTGGTTCCCGACGAGGGCGGCGCCGGTGACCAGGCCTTGCCGGGGCTGGGTTTGCGCTATGCGGCCGGCGATGCGGCGAGCGCCGCTACGACGATCGGGGCGGCGATTGCGCAATTGCCGGCGCTCAGGGCGTCGACACTGCAGGCCGCACCGGGGATTCGGCTGATGGAACAGCACTTTATCGATCTGTTCGGGAGCTATGAGGCGCTGCTGGAGATGCGGCAGGCAGCATAGGGCGGGGTGTTTGCGGCGGATTTTCGACGGGATTCCACGCAAATTGCTTGATTGCGCGATCAACTGCGTCCCTTCCCCTTGCGGGGAGCGACCTCAAAAAGCGCAGGTCAGCGCCCAGGTCTTTCCGGGCCGGTCGAATTCGATCCGCGCGCATTGCTGCAGCACGTCGCGGCCGATCAGGATCCACGGGTCGCGGCCCTTCTTGCGGCTGGCGGTCACCGTTACCGTATCGGCATCGTCGTCGCTGGTGCTGGTGCCGGCGCGGGCCTGGGCGTCGAGTTGTTTCGCCTGGGCCTCGGTGATGCGCACCGCGGGGCGGACCAGCGGCATGTCGAGCAGGCGGGCGCCGGGCGTCGGGGTCAGCCGTTCGAAGGGCAGCGCCACGCCGGGGAAAGGCCGCCAGAAACCCACCTGCCCCGACCGCTTGACGAGGCCGGCAGTGATCAGCGCGGCGGCGGCGCGGGCGTTCATCACCGTATCGGGAGAATTCAGCTCCAGCGCCGTCGAGATCTTTTCATCGCCAAGCCGGACCTTCATCATCACCGAGCCCTTGTCGGGGCGGCTGAGCCGATGCACCCGGCTGCCCGGCGCGACGGGGCCGAGTTCGAGGACGACGCGATCGGTCTTCAGCGCCGACAGGGCGAGGACGCCATCGGCATCGGCGGCGATCGGCTTGTCGACCCAGATCGCCGGCACCGTCGATTTGGGCAGGCCGCGCGGCATGATGCCATAGAGGTTGCCGCGGAACGTCGCCTCGCCGCCGGGGATCAGCGCGCTCTTGAAGGTGCGCTTGCCGATCAGCGGGAACGGCTTCAGCTCCGCGCGCTTTGCCGGTTCGGCGTTCAGCACGAGCGCGGTGTCGAAGCTGAGTGCCAGGCGGATATCGAGATTGCCGCGCTTGATGACCAGCGGGATGTGCGGCTGGCCACCGGGGGCGACGGTGATGACATAGGGCGGCAGCGGCGGCGCGGCGCCGACAAGGACCACTGCCGCGACGACAGCGGCGGCAACGCGCCGGGTCAACGCCGGTCCGCCGGGCCGCCGGCAAGGACGAAGCGCCGGTCGCAATAGCTGCAATCGGCAAAGCCATCGGCGCCGATCTGCAGCCAGACGCGCGGGTGCCCGTCGCCGCCGCGTTCGTCACCGTCACAGGCGACACGCGCGGCATCGATGACGAAGGTTTCGGGCGGCGGGATGATGTCCATGCGCCGTCCTACCAAGCCGGTGGCGGCGAGTCACGCGGCAGAAGCCGCTGGCGGCGAGTCACGCGGCAGAGATCGCGCAGGGATGCCGCGGCAGGCCGCCGCAACTTCGAACTGTCAGCGATCTGCAACGCAATCGTCACGGGCTTGCTGCAACGGGCCGTGACGCACTGCAACAAGGGGTAATTTCCATGCGCGCCACCTGCCTCGCCACCACTGCCTTTGCCACGCTGGCGCTCGCCGCCCCCGGTCTTGCCGCCGACGTCGCAGCCGATGCGATTGCCGCCGATGTTGCCGCCGCCGATGACACCACCGAGATCGTCGTCACCGCGCAAAAGCGCGAGCAGACCATTTCCAACGTGCCGATCACCATCACCGCCTATTCGGGCCGGACGCTGCGCGAGCTCGGCATCACCCAGTTCGACCAGCTCGCCGCCTATGTGCCCGGGCTGAACGTCCAGGAGCAGAGCCCCAACAACCCGGGCTTTGTCATCCGCGGCATCACATCGGATTCGGGGTCGTCGCAGGGTTCGCCGGCGGTCACCGTCTATCTCAACGGCGTCGACGTCAGCCGCTCGCGCGGCTCCTATTTCGACCTCTATGACCTCGAGCGCATCGAGGCGGTGAAGGGCCCGCAGGCGACATTGTTCGGCACCGCCGCCGCCATCGGTGCCGTCAGCATCATCACCGCCCGACCGAAACCCGGCATCTCGGCCGAACTGCGCGGCGCCTATGGCAATTACGATCAGCGCCGCGTCGATGGCTTCCTCAACTGGGGCAACGACGTGTTCGCCGCGCGCCTGGCCTTTGCCGTCAAGAAGCGCGACGGCGTCGTCGAGAACATCGCCGGGCGGCCGGGATCGCAGACGCCGAACGGTCCGCGCATCGACGATCTCAACGGCCAGGGCCAGTACGGCGCCCGGCTGTCGCTGCGCTACACGCCGACCGACCGCTTCAGCCTCGATGTCATCGGCACCTATGACGGCCAGCGCGCGCCGGGCACCGCCTTCAAGTCGGGCACCTTTGCGCCGACCGGCGGCACCACCTCGCCCTTCACCTTCGTCGAGGTCGCCGGCTCGCCGGTGAGCGCCGCGGTGCTCGGCGGCGACCAGCCCGAGCTGGTCCGCAACGTCTATGACCTCAGCGCCACCGCGACCTACGACGCCGACGGGCCGCTCAGCTACACGCTCGTCGCCGGCTATCGCCAGTTCGATTCGAACGAGGTCTTCGACGCCGACGGCACCCAGGCCTGGTTCCTCGAATTCGCCGAAGATGCCCGCGGCAAGCAGTTCAGCGCCGAAGCGCGCGTCAATTACGACAGCGACACTTTCCGGGCCTTTGGCGGCATCAATTTCTTCCGCGAGGACGGATCGCAGCGCGTGCCGTTTTCGACCGAGGAAGGCACCTATCTGCAATGCGCGGCGCGGCTGGTGCCGGGCCTGCCCTGCATCAACGCCGTCGGCGTGGTGACCGCGGCGCAGGCAACGGCGATCCTGACCCGCGGCGCCGCCAGCGTCATCCCCTACAGCTCGGAATTCAGGAATTCGGCGGAGATGCACAATGTCTCGGTGTTCGCCGATGCGACCTGGATCCCGGTGCCGCGGCTGGAACTGACCGTCGGCGCGCGCATGCTGTTCGAGGACCGGACCAGCGGCTTTTTCGCGCGGGCGCCCAACTCGGTGATCAGCGGCGCGCCGTTGCTGCCGCAGATCGACACCGGCGGGCAGACGTTCACCGCGAACGGCAACAACAATGCGTTTCTGCCGCGCGCCAACATCCTGTTCCGCGCCACCGACGAGGTGAACCTGTACATGACCTGGTCGAAGGGCCGCCGCTCGCCCGTCGTCCAGCTCGGCGCGCAACGGGTGAACGGCGTCGGTCGGCCGCTGCGCACCGATATCGCGGCGGAAAAGATCACCAACTATGAAGCCGGCATCAAGGGCGCGTTCGGCGCCGTCAACGCCAGCATCGGCGCCTATTACCTGAAATACGACAATTTCCAGGTGACGATCGTCACGCCCGGCGCGCCGAACCGCACCGAAAGCGCCGGCAGCGCCACCAACTATGGCGTGGAGGCGGAATTCAGCGCCCAGGTCGGCCGCAACCTCAGCCTGTTCGCCAATGGCGCCTATATCAGTGCCAAGGTCGACGAGGACCCGCGCTATCCGGCGTTTTCGGGCGATCGTTTCCGGCTGCAGTCGGAATGGCAGGCGGCGGCCGGCGGCACCGTCAAGCTGCCGCTGTCGGAGGCGCTCGAACTGTTCGCGACACCGACACTGACCTATCGCTCCGGGGTGTTCTTCGAGTTGCCGAACAACCCCGTGACGTCGCAGGGCCCGGTGACCTTGGTCAACCTGCGTGCCGGCATCCAGGACCCCGGCGGCAAATGGCAGCTGCTCGGCTTTGCGACGAACCTCGGCAACCGGGACTATGTGCTCGATGCCGGCAATACCGGCGGGGGGTTCGGGATCCCGACGTTCATCCGCGGGCTGCCGCGGCTGTATGGGGTCGAGGCGGTGGTGCGGTTTTAAAAAACTGTCACCCCGGCGGAGGCCGGGGCCCATGAACCGCGATTTCGGGCACGAAAGCGCCCACTCGCCGTCTTCCCGGCCAACGCTTGGCTGGCGGGGCACCTCGGTTGCGCAGATTGTGGTTTATGGGCCTCGGCCTTCGCCGGGGTGACGGGCCAATCGGTTGGGGGCGCTCGTGTCGACCACCCGTCACCATGTCACGCTTGCCGCTGCTGCCCCCGGGGTCTATCCGGCTGGCATGACCCAATCCGCCATTTCGATCCGCGGCCTTGAAAAGACCTATGCCGGCGGCAAGCGGGCGTTGAAGGGCATCGACCTCGAAATTCCGCGCGGCAGCATGTTCGGGCTGCTGGGCCCCAACGGCGCCGGCAAGTCGACGATGATCAACATCCTCGCCGGCCTCGTCAACAAGACCGGCGGCAAGGCCGACATCTGGGGCTTCGACATCGACGACCACCCGCGCAATGCCAAGCGCAGCATCGGGATCGTGCCGCAGGAACTGGTCTTCGACGCCTTCTTCACGCCGTTCGAGACGCTCGAGCTGCAGGCCGGGCTGTTCGGCGTGCCGAAATCCGAGCGCCGGTCGATGGAACTGCTCGAAGCCGTCCACCTCGCCGACAAGGCGCATGTCTATTCGCGCACGCTGTCGGGCGGCATGAAGCGCCGGCTGCTGGTCGCCAAGGCGCTGGTCCACAACCCGCCGGTGCTGGTGCTCGATGAACCGACCGCCGGCGTCGACATCGAACTGCGCCAGCAGCTGTGGGACTATGTCCGCACCCTCCACGCCACCGGCACCACCGTCGTGCTGACGACGCATTACCTGGAGGAAGCCGAGGCGCTGTGCGACCGCATCGCGATCGTCAACAACGGCGAGATCGTCGCCAACGACCTGACATCGGTGCTGCTGTCGACCGCCGGCGACAAGAAACTGATCGTCACCGTCGATCGCGATCTTGCCGAGGTTCCAGCCAGCCTCGCCGGCCGCACCGAGCTGAAGGGTGAGCGGGTGCTGACGCTGACCTATGACAAGCGCACCCGCAACGCCGGCCAGGTGCTCGCCGCGGTCGCCGCCGCCGGGCTGGGCGTCGTCGATGTGTCGACACAGGAAGCCGACCTGGAGGATGTGTTCCTGGAGCTGACGCGCAACCATGGCTAGGCGCCCGGCGCCCGACGCGCGCACCTTCGACGTCGTCATCATCGGTTCGGGCGCCGCCGGGCTGACCGCGGCGCTGAACCTGGCCGGCCGCTTCAACGTGGCTGTGCTGGCCAAGGGCGATGTGGCGGCCGGGTCGACGGCCTGGGCGCAGGGCGGCATCGCCGCGGTGCTGGAGGCCGGCGACACGTTCGAGAGCCATATCGAGGACACGATGGTCGCCGGCGCCGGGCTGAACCACCGCGCCACGGTCGAATTCGTCGTCGAGCATGCGTCGGCCGCCATCGACCGGCTCGCCGCGCTGGGCGTGCCGTTCAACCCGGGCGAGACGATCAGCGAGCGCTGGCACCTGACGCGGGAGGGCGGCCATTCGCACCGCCGCATCGTCCATGTCGACGATGCCACCGGCTGGGCGGTGCAGCAGGCCCTGCAAAAGGCGGCGACGGCGCACCCCAACATCACGCTGGTGCCGGGCATGGTCGCCATCGACCTGATCACCGCGGCGCATGTCGAGGGCGAACGCTTTGCGCCGCGCGGCTGCCACGGCGTCTATGCCTTCGACACGACCACGAAGCAGGTGCAGCGCTTTATCGGCAAGGCGGTGGTGCTGGCGACCGGCGGTGCGAGCCGCGTCTATCAATATTCGACCAATCCCGACGGTTCGACCGGCGACGGCATCGCCATGGCCTGGCGCGCCGGCTGCCGGGTGTCGAACATGGAATTCAACCAGTTTCACCCGACCTGCCTGTTCCATCCGACGGTCAAGAATTTCCTGATCACCGAGGCGTGCCGGGGCGAAGGCGGGCATCTGAAATTGCCGTCGGGCGAGCGTTTCATGCACCGCTATGACGAGCGGCTGGAACTGGCACCGCGCGATGTCGTGGCGCGGGCCATCGATGCCGAGATGAAGCGGCTGGGGCTCGACCATGTGCTGCTCGACATCGCGCATCTGGGGGCCGATTTCGTCCGCCAGCATTTCCCGACCATCCATGCCCGGCTGCTCGAACTCGGCATCGACTGCACGATCCAGCCGATCCCGGTGGTGCCGGCGGCGCATTATTCGTGCGGCGGGGTGATGGTCGATCTCGCCGGCCGCACCGACCTAACCGGGCTGTGGGCGGCGGGCGAGGTGACGCAGTCGGGGCTGCACGGCGCCAACCGGCTGGCGTCGAATTCCATCCTCGAATGCCTGGTGTTCGGCCAGGCGGTGGCCGACGACATCGCCGCCGGCTGGGACGCCACGGCGCTTCCGGCGATTCGGCCGTGGGACGAAAGCCGCGTTACCGATTCGGACGAGGAAATCGTCGTCGCGCACAATTGGGACGAGCTGCGCCGCTTCATGTGGGACTATGTCGGTATCGTGCGCACCGACAAGAGGCTGGAGCGCGCTGCCCATCGGGTCAAGCTGCTGCGCAAGGAAGTTGCCGATTATTATGGCAATTTCCGGGTGACGCCCGACCTGATCGAACTGCGCAACCTCGTCACCGTCGCCGACCTGATCGTGCGATCGGCGCGCGCCCGGCGCGAGAGTCGGGGGCTGCACTACACCACCGACTATCCGGGGCTGCTGCCCGCGGCCGTCGACACGATCCTCGATCCGGTGGCCGCGCGCGGCTGAATTTTTCCGATTTTTAGGTGCACTGCAGCACCCTGCAAATGCTGGCAAAAGCGTTAACACGCTGATTGTACAGAAGAATTTTACTCATTCAATATCAATGACTTATTTTATTCCGCTGCCGTTCGGATATTGGCGTCAGGACTGCCATTTCGTTCATCTTGCAAAATTTCTGATTTGAAACATTGCATGTTTAGAGCGTGTTATGTAGGAATGTTACGGGGGCAACGTAACATGGTTAAAGTTTTGGAAAGGCTTTGGCGCGACCGCAGCGGAGCGATCAGCACGGTCTTCATGCTGCTGGTGCCGGCGCTGGTCGCCCTGTCCGGCCTGGCGGTCGAATACGGCAATGCGCTGATGATCCAGACGCGCAATCAGCGTGTCGCCGATTCGGCGGCCTATGCCGCGGCGATCGCCTATCACGGCGCCGGCAACAGCCTGTCCGCGGCACGGGCCGCCGCGACGCGCATCGCCAACCTCAACAACCTGTCCAGCGCGACCGTGCTTGCCGAACAGGTGACATCGCCCGCCAATGCGTCGCGATCGGCAATCCAGGTCACCGTCACCCAGTTCGCGCCGCTGCTGCTCAGCAGTGCCATCTACGGCCCGCGCCGCGTCGCCGTGCCGGTGGTCGCCACCGCCGAGCTGGTCGCCCAGGCCGCGGTCCCGCCGAGCTGCATCACTGCCATCGACGGCGGCGGCACCGGCGTCACCGTGTCGGGCGGTGCCAACATCACCGCCAACAATTGCGGCGTCGCGTCGAACGCCAACCTGACCGTCGCCAACTGCGGCGCCTATGTCCAGTCGAACGGCATCACCTATGCCGCCAACGTGGTGATGCCGACCAACTGCGGCGGTGGCCAGCCGCCGCTGCGCAAGGCCGACGGCACCACGCAGACCGCGGTCCGCGCCCCGGTCGCCGATCCCTATGCCGGCAACGCCGCGGTCGCCGCCGCGGCCGGGCGCCTGTCGCAGGCGACGGGGATGGCGGCACCGGTGCTGCCGGCCATCACCATCCCGGGCAACGGCAACGACGTCGATTTCAAGGGCGGCTATAACGCCAGCGACGTCACCGATGTCGACAACCAGGCCCGCAACAACGGCTGCCGCGCCTATTGGACCTCGAACGCCTGGGACTATATCTGCCCGTCGGGTTCGAACACCGTGATGCGGATCCGCTCCATCTGCGGCGGCTGCACGCTGCGGCTCAACCCCGGCGTCACCAACGCGACCGTGCTGACCATCAACAGCTCGATCACCGCCCAGGCCAAGCTGACCTTCGGCAACGGCACCTTCAACATCGGCGGCAATTACACGGGCGGCTATGGCGGCACCGAATTCAACGGTATCGCGCTCAATGTCAGCGGCTTTGTCAACGTCGGTACCAGCGGCGCCGCGACCTTTTCCAGCGGCACCTACAACATCGGCCAGGGCCTCTACCTCAACGGCAGCGCGACGACGGTGTTCGGCTCGGGCACCTTCAACATCGGCCGTGGCACGATCGCCTGCGGCGGCAGCGGCTTCTACAGCATCTGCGCGCTGTCGTCGGGCACCACGACGATCGCCGGGCCATCGGTGTTCAACCTGCCCGGCGGCGTGCGCACCGGCGGCGGCGCGACGCTCAACCTCGGTTCGGGCAACAACAACAGCTATCGGTTCGGCGCCAGCAGCGACGGCTATGCCTTCCGCGGCGACGGTGGTGCCGACACGATCATGGCCGACGCGTCGTCCGGCGGAAACGTCTATGAATTCGGCGGCCATGTGAACCTGACCGGCGGCGGCAGCTGCCTGATCGTCGGCGCGGCACCCAACCACGACATCAAGGGCAATCTGTGGGGCACCGGCGCGATGAAGCTGGGCGCCGGCGTCTACACCATCACCGGCAGCGTCAATTTCGGCGGCAGCGGCGGCGGCGACAGCAGCTGCGGCGGTTCGACGATCGGCCTTTATGCCGACAATGTCACCTTCGTCATCGGCGCGGCGGCGGGCAGCACCGCGACCAGCGGCGACTGCGCCGGCCAGTCGTTCTGCCTGTCGGCGGGATACAGCAATGTCGTCATCAACGCCCCGACCAGCGGCGCGCTCGGCGGCTTTGCCGTCATCGGGCCGCAGTCGGCATCGATCACGGCGGGCGGCACCTTCACTTCGGGCGCCTCCAACACCGTCGTCACCGGCGTCTTCTACATGCCCAACGGGTCGCTGAACTTCAGCGGCGGTGCCTCGCTGGGCGATGCCAGCGGCTGTCTGGAGCTCGTCGGCCGCCAGATCACCGTGTCGGCGGGCGCGCTGCTCGGCAGCAGCTGCATCTCGAGCCAGGGCAGCGGCACCCCGGCCGGCTTCTCCGCACGGCTGGTCGGCTGATGCGCCGGCCGCACCCCACCCGCCTCGATCGCCGCGGCGCCGCCGCGATCGAATTCGTCATCATCGCACCGGTGCTGCTGGCGATGTTCGCCGGCGTCGTCGATATCGGCAATCTGCTGATCACGCGGTTCCGGCTCAACGCCGCGGTTGCCTCCGGCGTCAACTACAGCATGGTCCACAGCGATGACGTCGGCACCGATGGGGCCCCGGCGCTGTCGACGTCGCTGGCCCGGCTGGTGGCGAATTCGTCGCAAACCAGTGGTGTCACCGCGACGGTGACGGTCAACAACGGCCCGTCGGCCACCGCCGTCGGCAGCGGCGAGGCGACGGTCAGCAGCAACGGCAGCGCCACCACCAGCAACGCGCTGTGCTATTGCCCGACCACCGGCAGCGACTGGGCGATCACCACGACCTGCGGCAACAGCTGCACCGGCGGCGGCACCGCCGGGCGCTTCGTGCGCATCACGGCGCGCAAGACCTTCACGCCGCTGCTGTCGACCTATGGCCTGGTACGCAACGGCACCGTCGTCGCCACCAACATCGTGCAGACGGAATGAGCCGCGGTCGAACGACCGGCCCCGACCGCCGTCGCAGCGGATCGGTCATGGTCGAATTCGCCATGCTGATCCTGCCGCTGCTGGTGCTGATCTTCGGCGTCATCGAATATGCGCGGCTGCAATGGACGCGCGGCGCGCTGCAGCAGGTGGCGATTGCCGGCGCGCGCTGCGCCGGCCTGCGCGCGGTGTCGTGCTCGGTCAGCAACGGCACCGGCCGCGACTATAACGCAGAGCTGACCCGCAACTATGTGCGCGGCCGCGCCGCCAGCTGGTATGTCACGGTCGGCGCCCCGGCCATCGTCATCACGCCGAACACGGTCTGCGACGGCGCCGGCAATCTTGTCCGGGTTGACATCAGCTACACCTTCCGATCGCCGTTCCTCGCGCCGATCAGCGCGATGAACATGCCGGTCCGCGCCAGCGCCTGCTTTCCCAACCAGAGCTAGCCCATCAGCTCCCGCACATCGGTCAGCCGCCCGGTCACCGCCGCCGCCGCTGCCATCGCCGGGCTGACCAGATGCGTGCGCGCACCGACGCCCTGGCGGCCGACGAAGTTGCGGTTCGACGTGGAGGCGCAGCGCTCACCGGCCGGCACCTGGTCGGGATTCATGCCGAGGCACATCGAGCAGCCGGGTTCACGCCAGTCGAACCCCGCCTCGACGAAGATGCGGTCGAGCCCTTCGGCCTCGGCCTGGCGCTTGACGAGGCCGGAGCCGGGGACGACCAGCGCCTGCTTGACGTGGGCGGCGACCTTGCGGCCCCGGGCCACCGCCGCCGCCACGCGCAGGTCCTCGATGCGGCTGTTGGTGCAGCTGCCGATGAAGACGTTCTCGACACTCAGGTCCTGCATCGGCGTGCCGGCGGTCAGCCCCATGTAATCGAGGCTTTTCGCCGCCGCGGCGCGCTTGCCTTCGTCGGCGAAGCTGTCGGGCGCCGGCACGACATCGCCGATGGCGACGACATCTTCCGGGCTGGTGCCCCAGGTGACCAGCGGCGCGATGCTGCTGCCGTCGATGATCACCGTATCGTCATAGCGGGCGCCGGCGTCGGTCGGCAGCGTCCGCCACCAAGCCAGCGCCGCGTCGAGGGCGGCGCCCGTCGGCGCCCGCGGCCGGCCGATGACATAGTCGAAGGTCTTTTGATCGGGCGCCACCAGCCCGGCGCGGGCGCCGGCCTCGATCGCCATGTTGCAGACCGTCATGCGGCCTTCCATGCTCATGTCGTCGATGACCGCGCCGGTATATTCGAGGACATAGCCGGTGCCGCCGCCGGTGCCGAGCCGGGCGATGACCGCCATCGCCACGTCCTTGGGGGAAATCGAGAAACCGAGCGTGCCGGTGATGCGCACCTCCATCGTCTTCGACTGGCGCAGCAGCAGCGTCTGCGTCGCGAAGACATGTTCGACCTCCGACGTGCCGATGCCGAAGGCCAGGGCCCCGAAGGCGCCGTGCGTCGCGGTATGGCTGTCGCCGCAGACGAGGGTGACGCCCGGCAGGGTGAAGCCCTGTTCGGGGCCGATGACATGGACGATGCCCTGTTCGGGGGCGTCGATGGCGAACATCTCGACACCGAAATCGGCGCAGTTTCGGGTCAGCGCCTCCAGCTGGGCCCGCGACATCGGGTCGAGGATCGGCAGGCTGCGGTCGGTCGTCGGGACGTTATGATCGGGCACCGCCAGCGTCAGGTCGGGGCGGCGCAGGCGACGGCCGGCCAGGCGCAGGCTTTCGAAGGCCTGGGGCGTCGTCACCTCGTGGATGAGATGGCGATCGATGAAGATGAGCGCAGTGCCGTCATCGAGCTGGCGGACGAGGTGGTCGTCCCAGATCTTCTGGTAGAGCGTGCGGGGACTGGTCATGCCCTGCCTGTTGCCGGGAAACCGCGCCGCCATCAAGCGCCATGGACGATATCGTTGCGGCCCTGTAAGCGCCGGCGCCATGAACAGCCTGATCGACATCCTGCCCATCGAGATCATCGGGCCCGGATTGTTCCTCGCGCTGTGTCTCGTTGCCGAAGTCGCCGGCCGCTTTCGCCGGCGCCGGGCGCTGGGCGGGGAGACCGGCTATGCCGCGTCGGCGGCGGTCAGCCTGCTGGCACTGCTGGTCAGCTTCACCTTTTCGGTGGCGCTCAACCGCTATGACGGCCGCCGCGACCTGGTGGTGGAGGAAGCCGCCGCCATCGGCATGGTCTGGCAGCGCGCCAAGCTGCTGCGCGAGCCGACCGAAAGCGAGGTCAAGGCCAGCCTGGGCCGCTATATCGACGGGCGGCTCGACTATTTCCAGCGCGACCGCCAGACCGACCGGACGCGGCCGACCGATGCCGCCGGGCGCAGCGTGCGGCTGTCGCTGTGGAATGTCGCCGACCGGTTGAACACCGCCGGCGACCAGCCGCTGACGACGCGCGCGCTGGTCGACGCGTTGACCCGGATGGACGATGCCGCCGCCCGCCGCGAATCGATGGCGCGCGAGCATATCCCTTTGCTGGTCATGGACATGCTGGCGATGTTCACGCTGATCGTCGCGGCGATCCTGGGCTATACCGGCGCCGTCCATGGCCATGTCACCCGGATGGCCAATTGGGCCTTCTTCGTGCTGGTGACGCTGGCAATCGTGCTGGTGCTCGATCTCGACCGGCCGCGCACCGGACTGATCACCGTCTCGCAGCTGCCGATGCTGGAGCTGGAAGCGATCGTCGACGCGCGCCGGCCGCCGGCACGATAGCGAACGGCGGCGGCCGTGAAGCCGCCGCCGCTACCGTATGCGCCTGCGTTCAGCAGCCGCGATTGTTGCGGCCGTTGCGATCGATGCTGTTGCCGACTAGGGCACCGGCGCCGCCGCCGATGACGGTGCCGAGCAGCCGGTCGCCGCGACCGGCGACGCCGTTGCCGATCAGGCCGCCGGCGATGGCGCCGAGGATGGTGCCGGTATTGTTGTTGTTGCGGCAGCGATAACCCTGGTTGTAGCCGTTATAGCCACGGCGCTGCTGGTAGTAGCCGCCATGACCCTGCCGGACATAGCCGTTGTTGTAGCCGCCGCCGTAGCCGGGCTGGACATAGTTGCCGCTGTAGCCGCCGTTGTAGCCCTGGTTGCCGTAATAGCCCTGGCGCGCATACTGGCCGCCATAGCCGCTGCGGTCGCGCTGGCTGAATTCCTGGCCGCGGTAGTTGTCGCGGTAGCCGTCGCGATTTTGGGCGCTTGCGGCGGCCGGGACGACGCCGAGCGCGAGTGCCGAAAGCAGTGCGGTGGTGGTGATCAGCTTGGCCGTCATGACGTCCTCCTTTTCGGCCGCTCCGGCGGTCGATGAAGACGGTTTAGCGCGAGTCGGCTGCGCCGGGGCTGAACGCGATCGTTACCCGTCGTTCATGTCATCGATATCGAGCAGCGGCAGTTGCAACGGCGTTCCGGCCGGCGGCGCGAGGCCGAGATGCTTCCAGGCGCCGGCGTTGAGCATACGGCCGCGCGCCGTGCGGGCGACGAGGCCGGACTGGATCAGGAACGGCTCGATGACCTCCTCCAGCGTGTCGCGCGCCTCGCTGAGGCCCGCGGCGAGCGTCTCGATGCCCACCGGGCCGCCGCGATAGATGTCGGCGATCATCATCAGGTAGCGCCGGTCCATCGCGTCGAGGCCGAGCTTGTCGACTTCAAGCCTGTTGAGCGCACGGTCGGCGGCGGTCCGGTCGACAGTGGCGGTGCCGGCGGCGGCGGCGAAATCACGGACCCGGCGCAGCAGCCGCCCGGCGATGCGCGGCGTGCCGCGGGCGCGGCCGGCGATCTCGCGGGCGCCATCGGCAGTCAGATCGAGCTGCAGCAGTGCCGCGGCGCGGGTGACGACGCGTTCGAGCTCGTCGACGGTGTAGAAGACCAGCCGCAGCGGGATGCCGAAGCGGTCGCGCAGCGGCGTCGTCAGCAGCCCGGCGCGGGTGGTGGCACCGACCAGGGTGAAATGCGGCAGGTCGATGCGGACGGAGCGTGCCGACGGCCCCTCGCCGATCATCAGGTCGAGGACGCGGTCCTCCATGGCCGGATAGAGGATCTCCTCGACGGCGGGCGACAGGCGGTGGATCTCATCGATGAACAGCACGTCGTGGTGATCGAGGTTGGTCAGCAGCGCGGCGAGGTCGCCGGCCTTGGCGATCACCGGCCCCGAGGTGGCGCGAAAGCCGACGCCGAGTTCGCGGGCGACGATCTGCGCCAGCGTCGTCTTGCCGAGGCCGGGCGGGCCGTGGAGGAGAACATGGTCGAGCGGTTCGCCGCGCGAGCGGGCGGCGGCGACGAAGACGGCGAGATTGGCGCGCAACGCCTCCTGCCCGATGAACTCGGCGAGGGATTTCGGGCGCAGCGCGGCGTCGATGTCGTCGGGCTTGCGCTTGGGGTCGAGATCGGGGGTCATCGTGCGCTTTTCCTGAGCGCGACGCGGATCAGTTCACCGACCGCCGCGCCTTCGCCCAGTTCCGCCTGCGCCTCCGCCACCGCGCGGCTGGCGTCCATCGGGCGGAAGCCGAGGCCGGCCAGCGCCGCAAGGGCATCGGCGACAACGCCGTGCGCGGAGCCGACCGGCAGCGGTGCCGATGTGCCGAGCGCGACCGCGCCGAACTTGCCCTTCAATTCGTTGGCGATGCGCGCCGCCAGTTTCGGCCCGACGCCGTTGGCGCGCGCGATGCTGGCGGTGTCGGCGGCAGCGATGGCGTGGGCCAGCTCGTCGGGGCCGAGCACCGACAGGATCGCCAGCGCGACGCGGCCGCCGACGCCCTGCACCGTCGTCAGCAGGCGGAAACTGTCGCGCTCCGCCTCGCCCAGAAAGCCGAACAGCTGGATGGCATCCTCGCGGACCTGGGTTTCGATGTGCAGCACCACGGCGCTGCCGATGCCGCCCATCGCGCCCAATGTCTTGGCCGAGGCGCTGACCAGATAGCCGACGCCGTTCACATCGACGACACAGGCGTCGGCGGCGGTCGAATCGAGCAGGCCCTTCAGGCGCGCGATCATGCGACGCCGCGCAGGCGCGCAGTCGCCGCCAGATGGGCGTGGGCGATCGCCACCGCCAGCGCATCGGCGGCATCTTCGCCGGTGACTCTGGTGCCCGGCAGCAGCCGTTCGACCATGGCATGGACCTGGACCTTGTCGGCGCCGCCGGTGCCGACGACGGCCTTTTTCACCAGCCGGGTCGCATATTCGGCAACCTCGAGCCCGCCGCGCGCCGCCGCCAGCAGCACGACGCCGCGCGCCTGGCCCAGCTTCAACGTCGATTGCGGGTTGGCGTTGACGAAAACCTCCTCGATCGCGGCGGCGGTGCAGGCGTGGGTGGCGATGACCGCCTCCAGCCCAGCGTAAAGCGCCGCCAGCCGGTCCGCCAGTGGCTCGGTGGGGCGGGTCTTCACCGTGCCGTGCGCAATGTGGCGGAGGCGGTTGCCGGTGGATTCGATGATGCCCCAGCCGGTCTTGGCGAGGCCGGGATCGAGGCCGAGAACGATCACTCGGCGGTGGCGGCTTCGCGCCCCAGCGTGACGAAGGTTTCGCTGCGCAGCCGCCAGCCGGTCGGCGTCGGCACCCAGACCGCCAGATATTCGCCGCTGAGCCGGGTCTCGCCGGTGGCGGTGCGGAACCGGCCGAGCCAGTGCCCGCGTTCCATGGCGCGCTCGGCCGGAACGGCGATGGTCACGACATCGGGCGTGCGGACATAGGAAATGAATTGCGGATTGCGGAAGCTGTCGGCGAAATAGGCCGTCATCGCATCGCCGCCGCTGATGACCTCGCCGCCGCTGCCGGCGATGCCGACATAGCCGTCGACGAACGCCGCGCGCACGGCCGGCACGTCATGCGCCAGGATCGCGGCGTTGTACGCCGCCCGCGCCGCGCGAACCGCGCTCGCGTCGTCAGCGGCGGACACGGGAGCCGCCATCGCCAGCAACAGGGCCCCCAGCGCCGGCTTCAAAGCTTTTCCAGCACGTCTTCCGGCACATCGTAATTGCCCCACACGGTCTGGACGTCGTCGTCCTCCTCCAGCGCGTCGATCAGCTTCAGCAGCTGGGCTGCGTCGCCTTCCCCGACGGTTACCATGGTGCCAGGCTTCCAGGCGAGCTTGATGCCTTCGGCCTCGCCGAGCACGGCTTCCAGCGCCTTGGCGACGTCGTGCATGCCGTCGATGGCGGTCCAGATCTCGTGGCCGTCCTCGGACGATTCGACATCCTCGGCGCCGGCTTCCAGTGCCGCCTCGAAAACCTTCTCGGCGCTGCCGGCGCCGGCCGGATAGCTGATCAGGCCGAGCCGTTCGAAGCCATGGCTGACGGAGCCGGACGCGCCCAGGTTGCCGCCGTTCTTCGACACCGCGGTTCGGACGTTGGTCGCGGTGCGGTTGCGGTTGTCGGTCAGCGATTCGATGATCAGCGAGACGCCGCCGGGGCCGAAGCCTTCGTAGCGGACTTCCTCGTAGTTGGTGCCGTCATTGGCGGCGGCCTTGCTGATCGAGCGTTCGATATTGTCTTTGGGCATGCCGCCGGCGCGGGCGGCGAGCACGGCGGCACGCAGCCGGGCGTTCATCGCCGGGTCGGGCAGCCCCGCCTTGGCGGCGACGGTGATTTCGCGCGACAGCTTCGAAAAGGCGGCAGCGCGTTTCCTGTCCTGCGCGCCCTTGCGATGCTGGATGTTCTTGAATTTGGAATGACCGGCCATGGCGAGAGGCTCTAGGCCAGGCCATGGCCGAAAGGCAAGATCAGGCCAGCTTCACCGCGGTACCGGTCGCCACCACCATCATCATCGAATCGCTGGCGCCGATGGCTTCGTAATCGAGCGCGATGCCGACGATGGCATCGGCGCCGAGCCGCTGCGCCTCCTCGATCAGTTCCGACAGCGCCTGGTCGCGGCCGCCGCGCAGGACATTTTCATAGGCGCCCGAACGCCCGCCGACGATGTCGCGGATGCCGGCGAACAGGTCGCGGAAGATGTTGGCACCCATCACCGCCTCACCCGAGACGAGCCCGAGATATTGGGCGATCGGGCGGCCTTCGATGCTGCTGGTCGTCGTCGTGATCACGCGGGCGTCTCCTTAGCTATGCTGCCTTGACCGCATCGGCGAGCATGACGCCCGCCAGATGGGCGCGATATTCGGCGCCGGCATGGATGTCGGAATTGAGATCGGCGGGATCAAGGGTCAGGCCGGCGACCGCCGCGGCGCTGAAATCCGCCGCCAGCGCCGCCTCGGCCGCGGGCCAGCGGAAGGCGCCGGGACCGGCACCGGTGACGCCGACACGGACGGTATCGGCAAAGCGCGCGACATAGACGCCGACGACGGCATAGCGCGACGCCGGGTGGCGGAACTTGGCATAGGCCGAGGCCAGCGGCACGCGGAAGCCGACGCGGGTGACGATCTCGCCGTCGGCGAGCGCCGTTGCGAACATGCCCTGGAAATAATCGTCGGCGGCATGGGAGCCGCGATCGGTATCGACGATGGCATCGAGCGCCAGCAGCGCCGCGGGATAATCGGCGGCGGGGTCGTTGTTGGCGATGACACCGCCCAAGGTGCCGCGGTTGCGGACCTGGGGGTCGCCGATGAGTTTCGCCATGCCGGTGAGGCCGGGGATCTTTGCCGCGACAGTGGCGTCGGCGGCGACGGTGGCATGGGTGGTCATCGCGCCGATCCACAGGCGGTCGCCATCGGAACTGATGCCGGTCAGCCCGGCGACGCCGGCGAGATCGACGAGCGTGTCGGGCATGCGCAGCCGCGACTTGATGGCGGGCAGCAACGTGTGGCCGCCAGCGATGAAGGCGGCCTCACCACCGCCGCTGAAGGCCGTGGCGGCATCGGCGAGCGATGCGGGGCGAGCGTATTCGAAATCACGCATGCGCTGTCTCCCCCATGGCGCGAGCGCCCGCCTGAATCGCCTTGATGATGTTCATGTAACCGGTGCAGCGGCAGAGATTGCCCTCGAGATCATGGGCGATCGTCGCCGCATCGACGTCGGGGCCGTGGCGGCGGACGATCTCGATGCCGGCGATGACCATGCCGGGGGTGCAGAACCCGCACTGCAGGCCATGCGCTTCCTTGAACGCCGCCTGCATCGGGTGGAGCGTGTCACCGGTGGCCAGCCCCTCGATCGTCGTGATCGCCTTGCCGTCGACCTGCACCGCGAGGATCGTGCAGCTTTTGACCGATTGGCCGTCGATGAGGACGTTGCAGGCGCCGCATTGGCTGGTGTCGCAGCCGATATGGGTGCCGGTCAGCGCCAGCTCGTCGCGCAGCAACTCGACCAGCAGGGTCGCCGGCGCGACCTCGCGGGTTTGGGCGGTGCCGTTGATCGTCAATCGCGTCTGCATGGCGGCTCCCCGAGGTGTTGGTGCTTCTTAGCGCGGGTGAATGGCGGCGACTACTCCCCTCCCTGCAGGGAGGGGAGGAGACGATCAGCTCACCGCTCTCAACGCCGCCGACTGTTCGGCGAGGCAGCGGCTGCCGAGATCCGACGCCTTGGCGCGCGCCCACCAGGCGGCAAGGCCGGGGCGGTCGGCGACCAGTTGCCCGGTGCCCAGGGATTTGTTGAAGACGTCGAGGAAGAAGAACAGCGGGATCAGCGTGGCGTCGGCGACGGTGAAGGCATCGCCGACCACGAATTCATCGCCGGCGTCGCGGTAATGCTCGATATAGCCGAGCGCATCGCCAAGGCCGGCGAGGGCTGCCGGCACGCCTTCGGGATTGGCGGCGCGGCGGAAGATGCCGGTCAGGCTCGGCACCAGATAGATGTCGGCGATGCGGACGATCAGCCGCATGCGGGCGGCGGCCTGCAGGTCGTCGGGCGCCAGCGCGGGGCCGCTCAGCTTCCTGTCGAGGTAATCGGTGATCGGCTGGCTTTCGGGCAGCGCGAAATCGCCGTCGACGAGCAGCGGCATCTTGGCGATGGGCGACAGCGCGCGATAGGCGTCGGACTTGATGCCGCCGTCGAAATCCTCGGGCTCGAGCTCATGCCCCTTGGCGCGGGCGGCGAGCACCGGGCGCATGACGAAGGGTGACAGCTTGCTGCCGTAGATGTGCATCGTCATCGCGCCGCTCCCCCGTTGATCAATCCACCAGGCCCAGCGCCGTCTTGTAGGTGTCGAGCAGCGCTTCGGCCTCCTGGCGGGCCTGGGCTTCCATCTTGCGCAGCCGCACGATGGCTTTCATCGTCTTGGTGTCGAAGCCGGTGCCCTTGGCCTCGGCATAGACGTCCTTGATGTCGTCGGCGATGCCCTTCTTCTCTTCTTCCAGCGTCTCGATCCGCTCGATGAACAGGCGCAGTTGCTCGGCGGAAACATTCTCGTTCATGGGGGCTCCGTGGCTGGCGGGGCTGCCGATCGGCCACCCCCTTGGTCAGCGCCGTTAGTGGACGGGCGCGTCCCGCATTTCAAGCCGTGTCGCGCGGCCGCGCCAGCCAGCCGCGCGCCCGCGCCGCCGCGACGAACGAGGCACTCACCGGCGTCGTGGTGCCATCGGCGAGCACCAGCCGCCAGCGCCGGCCGTCGCGTACCGCGCCGGTCACCGCCGCCGCCGCCACCCAGGTGCTGCGATGCACCTGCTCGCCATCCAGGGCCGCCAGTTCGCGCAGCGCGTCGCCGAAGCGATACAGCACCAGCGACGTGCGGCCATCGGCCAGCCGCAAGCGCAGGTAATGATCCTCGGCCACCACGACGCGGACCTGGCGCAGATCGGGCAGGCCGGCGCGCGCGGCGAGACTGCCGGGCGCCGGCACGGCTGCGGGGAGAGACGCCTGGCCACCGGTCGGCACGTCCGGTGCGCGCCGCAGCGCGACGGCGATCCCGGCGCCGATGGCCAGCGATACCGCCATTGCCGACACGAAGGTCGGCGCCCAGGCGACCGTCACCGCCATGCCGACGAGGCGAAAGGCGAGGCCGAGCTCCAGCGGCAGCGTGGCGTTGAGCAGGATGGCGCCGGCGACGACCATCAGGACGGCCGCCTGCCAGCCCGGCCCGGCCCGGCCGGCGACGTGGCGATACCAGAGCTGCCATTTCGCGATGTTGACGCCGATCAGCAGGGCCCAGAACAGCGCCCGTTCTGCCACCGGCAGCGCGGCGGTGCCGAACGGCGTCGCGACGACGCACAGCAGCACGGCGACAAGCCCGATCGAGAGCGGGGGGCGGGCGGCGATAGCCGGCAGCCGGTTCGCGGCAACTCGCAAATTCACGAAGCGTCGATCCTGCCTTCGGTCACGTTCACGAAATTCCCGACAAGCTAGGCGAAAACGCGCTTGAGGCAAGACCCGGGCCCCGGCGAAACGACCCGACAAGGTCGCAACCCCGGGGAGATCCATGTTCGCCAATCTGACACCGATGCTCTGGCTGCACTTCGTCGCCGCAGCCCTGGCGCTGTCCATCGGCGTCGCGCAGCTTGTCCTGCCAAAGGGCGGCACCCGCCACCGCCAGATCGGCTGGGCCTATGCGGCGGCGATGCTGGCGGTCAATATCGGCGCGCTGACCACCTATCGCCTCGGCTTCGGCATCTTCCATGTCCTGGCCTTTGTCAGCCTGTATTCGCTGGCAATGGGCCTGTGGGCGATGCGCCGCTGGCGCCAGACCGGCGCGGCATCATGGCTGCGGCGCCACCGCATCGACATGGGCTTCAGCTATCTCGGGCTGGTGATGGCCGGGGTCTCGCAGTTCGCCATCAATCCGCGCTTCGGCCTCGCCGCCGCGATGCCGCCGCTGCTGTACTGGGGCCTGTTCGCGGCGATCAACATCGTCATGTACGCGATCGGCAACTGGCTGATCTTCCGCAACGCCGGGGCGGTGCCGGCGCCGACCCGCTAAAGCCCCGCCGCCTTGTTGCGTTCCAGCGATCCGGCCATGCGCGCCAGCTGCTTCGGCGTCGCTTCGGTCTGGTGCTGTTTCTTCCAATCGGACTGGTGCATGCCATAAACATGACTGCGGGCGTCGGCGTGCTCCAGCGGCACGCCGGCCTCGGTCGCCGCCTCGTGCAGCCAGTCGCCGAGGCAGTTGCGGCAGAAGCCGCCGATGCCCATCAGGTCGACATTCTGCACATCGGTGCGGGCCTGCAGGTGGTGGACCAGGCGCCGGAATGCGGCGGCCTGGATGCGATCGCGCGTCGCTTCGTCGACAAAGGCATCTGACATGTCGTTCTCCAATGGCAAAGGCCGGTCGGGGCGGCTATGGGGCGCTTCGCCGACCAACGACCGGGAAACAGTTGATGAGCCGACATCTCGAACCGCGCGGCCGCCGGGTCAAGGTGCTTGCCACGCTGGGGCCGGCATCGAACACCGAAAGCGCCATCGCCGCGCTGCTCGCCGCCGGCGCCGATGCCTTTCGCGTCAACATGAGCCACGGCACCCAGGCCGAAAAGGCCGCGCTGATCGCCGCCATTCGCGCGGTCGAGAAAAGCGCCGGCAAGCCGCTGACCATCCTCGCCGACCTGCAGGGGCCGAAACTGCGCGTCGGCCGATTTGCCGATGGCGGCGTCGAGCTGGTCAACGGCGCCGCGTTCCGGCTCGATCGCCACGCGGCGCCGGGCGATGCCACGCGCGTCGGCCTGCCCCACAAGGAATTGTTCGCGGCGCTGGCGCCCGGCGCGCGGCTGCTCGTCGACGACGGCAAGCTGGTGCTGCGGGTGACGGCGGTGGCGCCCGATGCCATCGATTGCCGGGTCGAGGTCGGCGGGCGCATCAGCGACAACAAGGGCGTCAACGTCCCCGATGTCGTGGTGCCGCTGCCGGCGCTGACGGTGAAGGACCGGCAGGACCTGGCCTTTGCGCTGGAGCACAACGTCGACTGGATCGCGCTCAGCTTCGTGCAGCGGCCCGAGGATGTCGCCGAAGCCCGCGCGCTGATCGGCGGCAAGGCGGCGCTGCTCGCCAAGATCGAGAAGCCGGCGGCGCTGGAGCGGCTGGCCGAGATCCTGGAGCTGGCCGATGCCGTCATGGTGGCGCGCGGCGACCTGGGGGTGGAGCTGCCGCCGCAGCAGGTGCCGCCGGCGCAGAAGCGCATCGTCGCCATGGCGCGATCGTTCGGCAAGCCGGTGGTGGTGGCGACGCAGATGCTCGAATCGATGATCGTGTCGCCGTCGCCGACCCGCGCCGAAGTGTCTGACGTGGCGACCGCCATCTACGACGGCGCCGATGCGGTGATGCTGTCGGCCGAAAGCGCCGCCGGCAAGTTTCCGGTCGAGGCGGTCGCGATGATGGACGCCATCGCCCGCGAGGTGGAGGCCGACCCCGGCTATTTCGCCCGGGTGCATTTCAGCGACACCGCTGCCGGCCGCACCACCGCCGATGCGATGACATCGGCCGCAGCCGCGATCAGCCGGACGATCGGCGCCAAGGCCATCGTCTGCTTCACGATCAGCGGCTCGACCGCCCGGCGCGCTGCCCGCGAACGCGCCGAGCTGCCGGTGCTGTGCCTGACGCCGCGGCTGACGACGGCGCGGCGCATGGGGCTGGTCTGGGGCGTCCATGCGGTGGTGACGCGCGATGTCGCCGGGTTCGAGGAGATGGTCGAAAAGGCCAAGCGCAGTGCGCTGCGCACCAAGATCGGCCGCGGCGGCGACCCGCTGGTGCTGATCGCCGGGGTCCCGTTCTCCACGCCGGGGACGACGAACGTGGTGCATGTGGTGCGGCTGACAGGGCAGGAACTGGTGGGTTACTGAACGCCCCTACCGAAAGACTAGGCGGCGGCGGCAGGGCGCGATAGGTAGCGACGCATGTTCCTGCTCGACCGCTTGTTCACCAAGATGATCCGCGACGGCGAATTGACCGTTATCGACCACAAGGGCAACCGACACGTCTATGGCAAGCCCAACGCGGCCAAGCCGCCGGTGACGGTGCGCTTCACCGATGCCGCGAGCGCGCGGGCGGTGGCCATCAACCCGGCGATGGGCGCCGGCGAAGGCTATATGGACGGCCGCATGGTCATCGAGCAGGGCGATGTGCGGCAGCTGGTCGATCTCGTCACCTGGAACCTTCGCTGGCAGCGCGACAATCCGGTGCGGTTCGCGCTGTGGCGCCAGGCCAGCATCGCGGCGAAGCTCGACCAGATCAATTTCGCGCGGCGGTCGAAGCGCAATGTCGCGCATCATTACGACCTCGACGACCGGCTGTACGACCTGTTCCTCGATCCGCACCGGCAATACAGCTGCGCCTATTTTGGGGATGGCGCCGACATCGGCCTCGATGCGGCGCAGGAGGCCAAGCTGGCGCATATCGCCGCCAAGCTCGACCTGAAACCCGGCCAGCGCGTGCTCGACATCGGCTGCGGCTGGGGCGGCATGGCGCGCTATCTCCACAAGGTGTCGGGGGCCGAGGTTCTGGGCGTCACCCTGTCGGAAGAGCAGCTGAAATATGCGCAAGGCAAGGCCGCGGCGATGGGCATCGCCGACAAGGTCAAGTTCGAGCTGATCGACTATCGCGCCCTGCCCGCGCAGCACGCCGGCAGCTTCGACCGGATCGTGTCGGTCGGCATGTTCGAACATGTCGGCCTGCCGCATTTCAACCAGTTCTTCCAGACCGTCGAGGCGCTGCTGAAGCCCGATGGCGTCGCGCTGATCCATTCGATCGCGCGTGCCGACGGCCCCGGCGCCACCGACCCCTGGACGGCGAAATACATCTTCCCCGGCGGCTATTCGCCGGCGCTGTCGCAGATCGTGCCGGCGGTCGAGAAAGCCTGGCTGTGGATCACCGACATCGAGGTGCTGCGGCTGCACTATGCCCATACCATCCGCCACTGGTACGACCACTGCGAGGCGAAAAAGGCCGAGATCGTCGCGCTTTACGACGAGCGTTTCTACCGGATGTGGATGTTCTACCTTGCCGCGGCGATGTCGGCGTTCAACAATGACGGCCATATGAACGTCCAGATCCAGCTGACCAAGCGCCGCGACACGCTGCCGATCCGCCGCGACTACATGGCGGCGGTCGAGGCCGGGCTGACCGCCTGATGCGCGTCCCCGACAGCGCGCTCGACGAGCTGCGCGAGACGGGCTTTGTGCGGGTACCGGGGTTCATTCCGGCGGACGTGCTCGCCGCCGCCCGCGACGCGCTGTGGACGGTGTTTCCGACGCCGGCCGACTATTTCGCCGATCCCGCCGCCCAGGCGCGCATGGCCAAGAGCCAGTTCGCCGGCATCAAGCTGTTCCCGTACAACAATCCGGCGCTCGACGCGCTGCCGGTGCTGCCCGATCTCGTCGATGCAGCGGAACGGTTTCTCGGCGGCACCGACATCGACCTGTACAAGATCGAGCTCTGGGCGAAATACGCCGGCGCGATCGATTACGACCAGCCGCACCACCGCGATTACGGCAACCACACGCTGGTGGTGCCGCACCCCGATCGGCCGCAGCTGACGACGATCATGCTGCTGTCGGATGTCGACGAGGGTTGCGCGCCGACCTGCGCGGTGCCGCTACAGGTGAGCGCCCGCCTGCCGACGACGCCGCAGATCCTCGCGCCGGGTGCGCTGGTGGAGCATGAGATCGCACTGACCGGGGCGGCGGGCACGCTGATCCTCTATCGCACCGATGTCTTTCATCGCGGCACCGACTTCGCCGCGCCGGATGCCTCGCGCTTCATCATCATGACCGATTTCAAGCGGCGCGGCTGGCAATGGACCGGCAAGATCGCCTGGCCCGACCAGGCGATCCGCCCGGGCTGGACCACCGCGCTGGCGGCGATGAGCGTGCGCCAGCGCGACCTGTTCGGCTTTCCGCCGCCGGGCAGCGAATATTGGACGCCGGAAACCCTGGCCGGTACCGCGGCGCGCTATCCGGCGATGGACATGACGCCTTATGCCCCTTGCCCGGCGGAGACGAAACGTTAAGGCTGGGGGCATGAACCTTCGCCCGACGCTCGCCGCCCTGCTCCTCCTCAATGCGCTGCCGGCCTATGCCCAGGATGCCGACAAGCCCGACAAGCCGCGGGCGGACAAGTCCGACGAGGCCATCCCGCCGCCCAACCGCTCCGTAACGCGGCACAGCGGCAGCTTCGGCGGGGTCAAGGTCGGCTATACCGCCACCACCGGCGAGACGTATTTGCGCGACAAGGACGGCAAGCCGACCGCGGCGATCTTTTCGACAAGCTATGTCAAGGATGGCGCCGACCCCCGGCGGCCGGTGACGTTCCTCTACAACGGCGGCCCCGGCTCCGGCTCGGTCTGGCTGCACATGGGCGCGTTCGGGCCGAAGCGGGTGCGGATTGCCGATGCCAAGGACGACGGCGCGCCGCCCTATCCGATCGTCGACAACCCCGACAGCCTGCTCGATGTCACCGATATCGTCTTCATCGATCCGGTCGGCACCGGTTTCTCGCACGCGCTCGGCAAGACCGATCCCAAGACCTTCTGGGGCGTCACCGCCGATGCCAAGTCGATCAACGATTTCATCCGGCTGTGGCTCAACGAGAACAAGCGCTGGAACGCGCCCAAGTTCATCGGCGGCGAAAGCTATGGCACCACCCGCTCGGCGGCGCTGATCAACGAGTTGACCGGAGCGTACAACGATGTCGCGGTCAACGGCGTCATCCTCATCTCGACGATCCTCGATTTCGGCGCCGAGGCCGTATCGGAAGGCAACGAGATGCAATATGTCGTCACCCTGCCGTCGATGGCGGCGGTGGCCTGGTATCACAAGGCGCTGCCGCAGGCGGCGTCAGGTCAGGCGGGCGCGCTTGAGCCGTTCCTCGATGAAGCCCGGGCCTTTGCCCGCGGGCCGTACATCACCGCGCTGCTCAAGGGGAACGCGCTGACGGCGGAGGAGCGCGCCACCGTGCGCCGCCAGCTGGCGGGCTTCACCGGGCTCAGCGAGGCCTATCTCGACCGCGCCAATCTGCGGGTCAGCCCCGACCGTTTCTACAAGGAGCTGCTGCGCGATCGCGGCACGACCGTCGGCCGGCTCGACGCGCGTTATCTCGGCATCGACTACGACAATGCCGGCGAAGGACCCGACAACGACCCGAGCTTCTATGGCATCGATGCCAGCTACACCGCCGCCATCAACAGCTGGGCGCGCGACGGGCTCGGCTACAAGACCGACCGGCAATATGTCACCATCGGCAGCGTCGGCCCCTGGGACTGGAAACTCGGCACCGGTCGCGACGGCACCACCTATGTCAATGTCGCGCCCTATCTGTCGAAGGCGCTGCGCGAGAACAGCGGCATGAAGATCTTCGTCGGCCAGGGCTATTACGACTTTGCGACGCCTTTCTTCGGCGCCGAACAGTCGCTGACCCGTCCGGGCTTTCCGGCCGGCCGCGTCGAGTTCGAATATTACCAGGCCGGACACATGATGTACGTCCACGATGCCGACCTGACCAAGCTGTCGCGCGATATCCGCGGCTTCATCCGGCGGCAATCGCCGAACGGCTGACAGCGTGGCCGGCGGACCGGCATTATAACATTTCCGTCACGTTTCTGACGCCGGGCCGTCATCCCCGCGCCATAGCAGCGCCCCCAGCACCGCGATGGGTCGCGGCCGGGGACATTTCAGATGACGAGCCTTTCCAATCGACGCCGCCATGGCGTTCGCGCCGTGCTGCTTGCCGGCATCGCGCTGCACGCCGGCGTCGCCAACGCGGCCGAGATCGCTGCCATCGAGGCCGCCGAAGCCGACGAGATCATCGTCACCGCCAGCCGGCCGATCGCCGAATCGGAAAGCGCGGCGCTCGCCATCCAGAAGAATTCCGATTCGCTGATCAGCGTCGCGGCCTCGGATTCGGTGGGTCGCCTGCCCGACCAGAACATCGCCCAGGCCGCCGGCCGCCTGCCGGGCGTCGCCGTCCAGCGCGACCAGGGCCAGGCACGCTACCTGTCGCTGCGCGGCGCGCCGATCAACTGGACGACATTGTCGTTCGACGGGGTCAACGTCATCAGCCCCGAAGGCCGCGACTCGCGCTATGACAGCATCCCGTCGGCGATCGCGTCGCAGATCATCGTGCGGAAAGCGGTGACGCCCGACCTGACCGGCGAGACGGTCGCCGGGCAGATCGACATCCGCACCCGCTCGGCGCTCGACTACAAGGGCTTCCATGTCGCGGGGAAGGCCGGCGGCGGCCTCGTCGAGCTCGGCAGCCGCGAGGAGTTCGAAGGCTCGCTGGTCGTCGCCAACCGGTGGAACACCGGCGCCGGCGATATCGGCGTCCTCGTCTCGGGGTCATACTACCAGCGCAACATGCTGACCGACAATTTCGAGACCGATTGGGAAACGGTGAGCCAGGACCAGCAGCCCGGCAACGCCGACCGCATCTGGGCCCGCGAAACCGAGAACAAGCTCTATCGGCTGACGCGCAAGAACTACAGCGTGTCGGGCCGGCTCGACTGGGAGCCGTCGGCCGGCAACCGCATCTTCCTGTCGTCGATCTACACCGCCTTCACCGACGACGAGAACCGCGACAACTACATCTTCGATCTCGACGACCGGCAGAGCGACAACAACCGCGGCGCGGCGCCGTGCACGATCACCGCCAACCCGCGCCCGGCGAACACCGGCTATGCCGATGTCTGCATCGGCAACACGCCGTTCACCGGCACCGTCTATGGCGTCGACATCAACCAGCGCGCCACGCTGCGCGCCTTTCGCCAGAGCATCTTCACCAACACGCTGGGCGGCGACCACAAATGGGGCGACGGCTGGAAGCTCGGCTGGCGGCTCAACTATTCGCGGTCGAGGGACGACCGCTCGGTGACCGGCGAGGCGCGGTTCGACAGCCCGTCGACGCGCAACCTGCGGCCGACCGTGGCCTATGATTTCACCGATCCGCAGCTGGCCCGGCTGCAGCTGTTCCGCACCATCACCAACAGCAACCCGACGAGCTACCAGGCCGGGGCGGCGGTACGGAATATCGACGATTTCGCCCGGCCGCTCAGTTCGCTGACCGCGCTCGACGCCGTCGACACCACCAACGCCTATACCGCCAAGTTCCAGCTGTCGAAGGACACGGACCTGTTCGGCGGCGACACCACCATCGCCATCGGCGGCCAGTTCGACCAGCGCACCAAGGAAGCCATCGAAAAGCAGCTGGTCGTCAACACAGCGGCGCAATTCGCCGCTGCCGGTATTCCGACGACGTTCAGCCCCGGCTGGTCGCTCGAAGGCCCGTTCCGCGGCAAGATCCCGCTGTCCTACGACTTCCGCTATTTCAGCACCGAAAAGATGGAGCAGTACGTCAAGGCGGCGGAGGGCATCGCCGCCTACACGCCCGTCGACGCCAATTACTACAAGGTCCGCGAGCAGGTCTTCGCCGGCTATGCGATGGCGACGACACGCTTCGACTGGGGCAGCATCCTGGGCGGCGCGCGGGTCGAGCATGTCAGAAACCGCGGCACCGCCTTTGCCACCATCAACGGCGCGACCACGCTGCTGACCGTCGACAGTGCCAGCACGCTGGTCTTCCCCAGCCTCCACCTGAACTACAATGTCGACGACACCAAGAAGCTGCGGCTGTCGTTCAACAGCGGCGCCTCGCGCGCCGATTACGACCAGCTGCGCCCCAACCTCGTGATCAACGACCCCAACCAGACGATTTCGGGCGGCAATCCCTTTGCTAAGCCGGAACGCGCCTATGGCGTCGACGCCTATTTCGAATGGTACACCCAGCCGCAGGGTTATGTGTCGATCGGCGTCTTCTACAAAAAGGTGAAGGACGTGCTGTTCGACGACAGCCGCACGGTCGGCAACAATGCGCTCGACAGCGGCGGCATCGACCGGTCGCAGTATACGCTGAGCACGCTGGTCAACGGCGGCAGCGGCCATCTCTATGGCCTGGAGGCGGCGTTCCAGCAGCAGCTCGAACCCTATACCAAACAGCTCGGCCTGCCGGCGTGGATGGGGGGTTTCGGCGTCACCACCAACCTGACGCTCAACCGCAGCGAGGCGACGACGCCATTGGGCGGCAAGGTCAGCCTGCCCGGCACGTCGGATACGGTGTTCAACGTCGGCGGCTATTATGAAAAATACGGCCTGTCGCTGCGCCTGCAATACCAGGTCCGCACCAACTGGCTCGATACGCTGGGCGCCGCGGCCGATGGCGGCGACCAGTTCTGGGCGACCGACAACGAGCTCGACTTTTCGGCGCGCTATGCCGTGACGCCGAATTTCGAGGTCTATTTCGACGCCTCGAACCTGATCAACCAGCCGGGCCGCCGCTATGTCCGCGACAGCCGCTACACGATCGAATGGGAACGCTTTGGCCGTCGCTATACCGGCGGCGTGCGGGTAAACTTCTGATGATGAAGACGCTGGCTCCCTTTGCCGCCGCCCTGCTGCTCGCCGGCTGCGCCACGACGCGGCCGACAGCCACGGCGGGCATCGGCTTCCTGGCCTTTGGCGACCATGGCTACAGCCTCGACTATCTCGACCCCGAGGACCTGGCACCGCGGACCGAGGCGCAATATGTCGCCGCGGCGCGGGCCAAATGGCTGAAGGAAAAGCGCCCGGTTGCCGAATTCACGCCGGGCACCATCGCCACGGTCGGCGGCGTGCCGGTCGCCGCGAGCGGCATGATGCCGGTGGCGAAGGCGATGACCGCCTGGTGTAGGACTGCCACCTGCCAGTTCGGCGTGATGCTGGGCGACAACATCTACCCCGACGGGCCGACCCTCGGCGCCGACGGCCGCGACGATGCCAAGCGGTTCCAGGACATTTTCGTCGCGCCCTATGGCGATTTCGGCTGGGGCCAGCCGGATTTCCGGCTTTATGCCGTGCTCGGCAACCATGACTGGCATATCTCGCGGGAAGCCGCGTTGAGCGAAGTCGCCTTCCTCGAAAAGACCCGGCCCTTCTACATGGACGGCATCAGCTATGCGGTGCAGCCGCCGGCGGCAGCGGGCGAGGTCGAGGTGTTCGCGCTCGACACCCATGTGCTGCTGGCCGGCGAAAAGGTGCTCGACGACAAGCTGGCCGACGACGGCAGCGAGGTCGCCACGACGACATATGACGCGTCGGAACCCTGGACGGTGCCGGCGACTCCGGCCGAACGCGCGATGGTGGCTGACCTCGAAAAGCGACTGAAGGCGTCGACGGCGAAGTGGAAGATCGTCATCGGCCATCACCCGCTCTGGTCGTCGGCGGGCGGCAAGTTCCAGCAGTCGCGGTCGCTGCGGGCGGCGCTGCTGCCGGTGTTGTGTCGCAACGCCGACCTGTATTTCGCCGGGCACGAGCATACGCTGGAGCTGGCCACCGACGATTGCAGCACGGCGGTGCCGGGCGCAAAGCTGCCGCCGATGCCGGCGATCGTCACCGGCGCGGCGGGCAAGCAGCGGCCGCTCAACACGGCGTTCATGGGGCATCAGGCGCGGGGTAATCCGCAGTACCACCCGATCTTTGCGCGCGGGATGGTGTGGGGTTTTGCGCATGTGCAGTTGCAGGGGGATGTTGCGGCGGTGACGCTGGTGACGACGCCGGCGGATGGCAGCGGGCGTACCGAGGTGGTGGCGCGGCATGCGTTCCAGCGGCGGTCGGGGGTGTTGCGGTAACCTGTCATCCCGGCGCAGGCCGGGACCCATGGCCCACCGGCTCTGTCGATGACAGCGCCATCCGTGCCAAAAATCGTGGTTCATGGGCCCCGGCCTGCGCCGGGGTGACAAGGGGGCCTAACCCTTAGGCTTGACGCGCAGCGTCGGCGCCGCCACCGCCGGGCCCTCCGGCCAGGGGTGCTTCGGATAGCGACCGCGCAGGTCCTTCCTGACGTCCCCCCAGCTGCCGGCCCAAAAGCGCGGCAGGTCCCTGGTCACCTGGATCGGGCGCCCGGCAGGCGATGTCAGCCGCAGCGTCAGTGGCACCCGGCCGTCGGCCAGCATCGGATGTGCCGCCAGCCCGAACAGCGCCTGCACGCGGACATCCACCGCCGGGCCGCCGTCGGCCGCATAATCGATGGCGTGGCTGCTGCCGGCCGGCGTCTCGAACCTGGCCGGCGCACAGCTGTCGAGCCGGCGCACTTCGGCCCAGCCGACCAGCGACGCCAGCGCATCGGCAAGCTGCGCGTCGGACAGGCCGTCGAGGCGGCGCTTGCCGGCGAGCAGCGGCGGCAACCAGTCGTCGAGAGCCGCCAGCAACCCGGCGTCCGACAGGTCGGGCAAATCGGCCATCCCGGCACCCCGCGCGAACGCCACCCGCGCGCGCAGCGCCGTCGCGGCCTCGCCCCAGGGCAGCAGCGCGAGGCCGTGCCGCCGCACGCCATCGACCAGCGCCGCCGCGACCAGTGCCGGATCGGGGCGCTCCGCCGGGGAGCGCGCCAGCGTGATCGCGCCCAGCCGCCGCTGGGTTTCGGCCGTCACGCCGCCGGTTTCGGAGTCGAAGGCGAACACCGGCGTCGTCTCGATGCGATCGGCAAACAGCCGCTCGACGGTCGCCGGCGCGAGTCCCGCGCCGAGCAGCACCCGCGCGCCGGCCGCCGAGCCCGACGCATCACCGACGACGATCCACGCCGCCGCCGCCAGCGGATCCTCGGCCGCGACCGCCACCGCCCGGCCGTTGGCCATCAGATATGGCGCGCCCGGCTGGCCGCGCCGCCGCGCGACGCGATCGGGAAAGGCCAGCGCCAACGCCTGGCCGGCGGCGTCTTCGGGCAGGTCGCGCGCCCCTGCCCCGCCCGCCGCCTTTGCCCAGCGGTCCGCCAGCCGCCGCGCCGCCTCCGCCCGCGGGCTGCGGTCGCGGCGCAGCAGCCGCAGCCGCTCGTCGAGATCGGCGCCGCGACCGCCCAGCCCGCGTTCGGTCAGCACGACGGCAACGAGCGCCGCCAATGGCGCCAGCCCCAGCGGCGCCGCCCGCACCAGCATATGGCCGAGCACCGGCGGCAGCGGCAGCGCCGCCACCCGCTCGCCATGCGGCGTCGGCCGGCCGTCGCCGTCGATGGCGCCCATCGCCAGCAACCGCGCCCGCGCCTCCGCCACCGAGGCGGCCGGCGGCGGGTCGAGCCAGCGCAGGTCGGCGGGGTCCGCGACGCCCCAGCGCGCGCATTCCAGCACCATGCCCGTCAAATCGCTCTCCAGCATCTCCGGCGGGTCGAAGCGCAGCCGGCCGGCTGTCTCCCCCGCCTCCCACAGCCGGATCGCCACGCCGGGCGCCGTCCGCCCTGCCCGCCCGGCGCGCTGGGTCACCGCGGCCTGCGACGCCCGCTCGGTGACCAGCCGGGTCAGGCCGACGGCGCGATCGTGGCGCGGGCGGCGGGCGAGGCCGGAATCGATGACGACCCGCACGCCGTCGATGGTGATCGAGGTTTCGGCGATCGATGTCGCCAGCACGACCTTGCGGGTGCCAAACGGCGCCGGCCGGATCGCGGCGCGCTGGTCGGCGCCGTCGCGGGCGCCATAGAGCCGATGGACTTCGACATCAGCGGGGAGCCGCCCGTCCAGACGCTCGGCGGTGCGTTCGATCTCGGCGGCGCCCGGCAGGAAGGCGAGAATGGAGCCGGGTTCATCGGACAACGCGCCGCGGATCGCCGAGGCCATGGCGTCCTCGATACGCAAGGCAGCGTCGCGGCCGATGTGGCGCAGGTCGACCGGGAACATCCGCCCCAGGCTTTCCAGCCGCACCAGCCCGGGCACGATGGCCTCATAGGCGGCGCCGTCGAGTGTCGCCGACATCAGCAGCAGCCGCAGATCGGGACGCAGCGCCTCGCGCACCTCCAGCGCCAGCGCGAGGGCTAGGTCGCTGTCGAGGCTGCGTTCGTGGATTTCGTCGAACAGCACCGCGGCGATGCCGGGCAGTTCGGGATCGGCGACCAGCATGCGGGTGAAGATGCCTTCGGTCACCACCTCGATGCGCGTCGCCGCCGACACCTTGCTGTCCATGCGGGTGCGATAGCCGATGGTCTGGCCGACAGGCTCGCCGGCCATTTCCGCCATGCGCTCGGCGGCGGCGCGGGCGGCGAGGCGGCGCGGCGACAGCAGCATGATCTTTTTGCCCTGCGCCCAGCTCTCCCCCAGCAATGCCGGTGCCACCGCGGTCGTCTTGCCGGCGCCCGGCGGCGCCACCAGCGCGACGGGCGCGTTGGCGGCCAGCGCGGTGCGCAGCGCGGGCAGGATGTCCTCGACGGGGAGCGGCATGGCGCGGGTGTAGGGGCATTCGCAGCAACAATGAAGCGCAGGCGGTGGCGGCGCGGCGGTGCCTCTGTTAGCGACACGGATGCTCGAACTCAGCTGCCATTGCGGCGACATCCGCATCCGGATCGCCAAGCGTCCGGACTATATCCACGACTGCAACTGTACGCTGTGCAGCAAGACCGGCGTGCGCTGGGGCTATTTCCATCCGTCGGAAGTCGAGGTCACGGGCATTTCTGGCACGTACAACCGGGTCGACAAGGCGGAGCCGGCGGCGGCAATCGGCTTTTGCCCGCGGTGCAGCGCGACGACGCATTGGACGCTGACCGACACCGCGGTGGCGCGGTTCGGCAACGGCATGATGGGCGTCAACATGTGGCTGGCGAACCCAGGCGACCTGGCCGGGATCGAGCTGCGCTTTCCCGACGGTCGAAGCTGGGAGGGTGAAGGCGACTTCGGCTATGTGCGCGACAGCTACGTGATCGGCACCACCTAGGGGGGACGCGCTTCTTAAGCGCGACCGTCATGCTGGCGAACGCCGGCATCCACCGCCGTGCGAAGTGCCAACCCAACTGCTGCTGCACCGAACGCCGTGCCGGATGGTTCTGGCCGGACCATGGCGCCACAGTGGATGCTGGCGTTCGCCAGCATGACGCTACGATGGAAACGACCGCAGCCACGGCATTTCCAAGCCCCGACACCGCCGCTATAGCTCCGCGCGTCCACCCCCCGCAAAGGTTCTGCCCCTGTGTCCAAGGCCAACAGCCCCGTCAATCGCGTCGTGCTTGCCTATTCGGGGGGCCTCGACACCTCGGTGATCCTGAAATGGCTGCAGCAGACCTATGGCTGCGAGGTCGTCACCTTCACCGCCGACCTGGGCCAGGGCGAGGAGCTGGAGCCGGCGCGGGCCAAGGCGGTGATGATGGGCGTCAAGCCCGAGCACATCTTCATCGAGGACCTTCGCGAGGAATTCGTGAAGGATTATGTCTTCCCGATGATGCGCGCCAATGCGCTGTACGAGGGGCAATATCTGCTCGGCACCTCGATCGCGCGGCCACTGATCGCCAAGAAGCAGATCGAGATCGCCCGCGCCGTCGGCGCCGATGCCGTCAGCCATGGCGCCACCGGCAAGGGCAACGACCAGGTGCGGTTCGAGCTCGGCTATTACGCGCTGGCGCCCGACATCCGCATCATCGCGCCGTGGCGGGAATGGGACCTCAACAGCCGCGAGCAGTTGATCGCCTTTGCCGAAAGCCACCAGATCCCGGTGTCGAAGGACAAGCGCGGCGAGAGCCCGTTTTCGACCGATGCCAATCTGCTGCACACGTCATCGGAAGGAAAGGTGCTCGAGGACCCGTGGATGGAGGTGCCGGACTATGTCTATTCGCGCACCGACGATCCGGAAACGGCGCCCGATACGCCGCAATACATCACCGTCGATTTCGAGGCCGGCGATGCGGTGGCGGTCGATGGCGAAGGCCTGTCCCCTGCTTCGCTGCTGGCGCGGCTGAACGACCTGGGCAAGGTCCATGGCATCGGGCGGCTCGACCTGGTCGAGAACCGCTTTGTCGGCATGAAGTCGCGCGGCATGTACGAGACGCCGGGTGGTACCATCCTGCACATCGCCCATCGCGGCATCGAGCAGATCACCCTCGATCGCGGCGCCGCGCATCTGAAGGACGAGCTGGCGGTGAAGTACGCCGGGCTGCTGTACAACGGATTCTGGTTCAGCCCCGAGCGCGAGATGCTGCAGGCGGCGATCGACCATAGCCAGGCCAAGGTGAGCGGCACGGTGCGGCTGAAGCTGTACAAGGGATCGGCGAGCGTCGTCGGGCGCAAGTCGCCGAATTCGCTGTATTCGGCGGGGATCGTGACGTTCGAGGACGATGCCGGGGCCTATGACCAGCGCGATGCGGCGGGGTTCATCAAGCTGAACGCGCTGCGGCTGCGGCTGCTGGGACGGCGCGACGGGAAGTAAGCTTGTGGCGTCATCCCGGCGCAGGCCGGGGCCCATTGACCACAGGCTTTGCCGCGGGCAGCGCTCGTGTGGGTACGATCGTGGTTCATGGGCCCCGGCCTTCGCCGGGGTGACAGACGTTTAAAGTCCGAAGCTCTGCTTGATGCCGTCGACGACGAACTGGGCGGCCAGCGCCGCCAGGACCACGCCGAGCAGCCGCGTCAGCGCGCCTTCGAACTTGGCACCCATCAGGCGCATCAGCGGGCCGGCGAGCAGAAGGCAGACCAGCGTGATGAGCATGACGGCGAGTAGCGCCGCCATCACCACCAGCGTCTCTTCGGGGCTGCGGCTGCGCGCCGCCAGCAGCATGATCGCGGCGAGCGAGCCTGGGCCGGCCAGCATCGGGATGGCCATCGGGAAGACCGAGATGTCTTCGGCCTCCATCGGTTTGGCGGCGGCGGCGGCCGACGCGATGACCTCTTCGGCGCGATTCTCGCGGCGTTCGGTGCGTTTTTCGAAGACCATGTCGATGGCGATCAGGAACACCATGACGCCGCCCGCGATCTTGAACGCCGACAGGCTGATGCCGAGCGCCGTCAGGAACGCCTGGCCGCCGAGCGCAAAGGCGACGAGCACCGCCCCGGCGATGGCGACCGAGCGGAACGCCATGGCGCGCCGGTGCGCGGCGTTGGCGCCGTTGGTCAGGCTGGAAAAGATCGGCACGCAGCCGGGCGGATCGAGCACCACGAACAGCGTGACGAAGCTCGACACGAACAGCGCAAACAAGGGTCCGTTCATCGCGCTTTTGCCGCCTTCAAAGTGTTGGCGAGCAGGCAGGCGATCGTCATCGGGCCGACGCCGCCGGGCACCGGGGTGATCCAGCCGGCACGGCCGAGCGCGCCGTCGTAATCGACATCGCCGGTCAGCCGCGACTTGCCGTCGCCGGTTGCCACGCGGTTCATGCCGACATCGATGACGCAGGCGCCGGGCCGGATCCATTCGCCCTTGACCAGATGCGCCACGCCGACGGCGGCGACCAGGATTTCGGCGCGGGCGACATGGGCGGCGAGGTCGCGGGTGCGCGAATGAGCGATCGTCACGGTGGCGCTGCGGGCCAGCAGCAGCGCCGCCATCGGCTTGCCGACGATGTTGGAGCGGCCGATGACCAGGGCTTCCTTGCCGGTGATATCGCCAAGCGCCTCCTCGATCATCATCAGGCAGCCCGACGGGGTGCACGGCACCAGCGCGTCGAGGCCGGTCGCCAGTCGCCCGGCGTTGATGGGATGGAAGCCATCGACGTCCTTGGCCGGGTCGATCGTCGCCAGCACGCGATCGGTGTCGATGTGCCTGGGCAGCGGCAGCTGCACCAATATGCCGTCGACCGCTGGATCGGCGTTGAGCGCTGCGACCAGCGCCAGCAGCTCGGCCTCGCTGACTGTCGCGGGCAACCGGTGCTCGCCCGACACCATGCCGGCCTCGGTGGTCGCCTTGCCCTTGGACCGCACATAGACCGCGCTGGCCGGGTCCTCGCCGACCAGCACCACGGTCAGGCCCGGCGCACGGCCGCGGACCGCGACGAATTCGGAGACACCTGCCGCGACGTCGGCGCGCAGTTGCGCGGCGCGGGCCTTGCCGTCGATGATCACCGTCATGCCGTCACCCGCTGCTGGCAGCGGTGCAGCAATTGGACCGGGTCGCCGTCGATCATCACCGTCTTCAACCGTACCGTCTCGCCGCCGACGACCTCCACCTTGCTGCGCGGCACGCCCAGCCATTTCGCCAGCAGCTTTTCGACCGCATCATTGGCGTCGCCGTCGACCGGCGCCGCCGCCACGCGAATCTTCAGGTGCGGCGCCGCGTCGCCGTCGGCGCCGATGCCTTCGACCGCATCGCGGCCGCCGCGCGGCGTCACCCGTACCCGCAACCGGACACCGCCCGGCACCGGCGACCAGGCGTGCGGCAGCGTCACATCAGGCCCGTATCGAGGAGGATCGCCGGCAGACCGCGCTGGATCAGCATGATGATCAGGATCAGCACCATCGGCGCCAGGTCGATGCCGCCCATGTCGGGCAAGATGCGCCGCAGCGGCCGCAGCATCGGATTGAAGAAGCGGTCGAGCGCGTTGACGACGCCGCGCACGAAACCGTTCTGCATGTTGACGACGTTGAAGGCGATCAGCCACGACAGCACCGCCCAGATGACCAGGGCCCAGATCAGCCATTGCAGCACCATGGTGATGAGGCCGACGACGACGTAAAGGGTGTTCATGGGCGCGCGATCGCTCTCGCTGGGATTGACGGGACAGCCTCTAGACGCTCCCCCGCACTGCGGCAATCGCCAGTGGACCACAGCCGGGCGCACGCGGCATGGTGGCGCGGGGAGACCATGATGAGCTTTGCGACACTGGCCGAATTGACCGCCGCCCATGCCGGAGTGGCCCCGGCCAAGCCGGCGATTGTCTTCGACGGCCGCAGTATTGATTACGAGACCCTGCACGACAGCACGCTGCGCACCGTTGCGGCGCTGCGGGCGGCGGGGGTAGGCGCCGGCGACCGGGTCGGCTGGCTGGGGCTCAACCATCCCGATTATGTGATCGTCATGGACGCGTGCTTCCGCATCGGCGCGGTGCTGGTCTCGATCAACGCCCGGCTGGTGGCGCGCGAAATCGCCTATATCCTGTCTGACGCCGGCATCGGCCTGCTGATCAGCGAGCAACAGTTCCTCGCCGTCGCCGAGGAGGCCCGCGCCGCCGCCGGGGTCGAGACGATCGTGCTCATCGATGCACCTCACGCCGGCCGGCCGCTGTTCGCGGACTGGATCGCCGGCCATGCCCCCGACGCCGCCTGCCACCCCGCCGATCCCGAGGACATCGCGCTGCAGCTGTATACCAGCGGCACGACGGGTTTTCCCAAGGGCGCGCTGCTGTCGCACCGGGCGCTGCTCGGCACGATCGGCAAGGGGCCGCTGACCGGCGAGGCCTGGAGCCAGTGGGACGAGGACGATGTCTGCCTGGTCGCCATGCCGCTGTTCCATATCGGCGGCACCGGCTGGGCGCTGCATGCGCTGCACGCCGGCGCCACCATGGTCATCCTGCCGCGGCCCGACATCGCCGGAATCGTCGACGCCATCGCGACCCGGCGCATCACCAAGATGTTCGCGGTGCCCGCCGTGCTGGCGGCGATCCTGGCCCATCTGGAGGCGGCGCCCGCCGATCTCGGCAGCCTGACCGAGCTGCTCTATGGCGCCTCCCCCATCCCGCTCGACATCTTGCGGCGATCGATGCTGGCCTTTCCCAACGCCAGCTTCATCCAATGCTATGGCGCCACCGAGACCTGCGGCACGGTCGTCTACCTGCCGCCGACCGACCACGACCCGGCCGGCAATCCGCGGATGCTCGGCTGCGGCAAGCCGTTTCCGGGCAATGAAATCCGCATCATCGACGCCGACGGTAACGACGTGGCGCCGGGCATCGTCGGCGAGGTCGCGATCAGGTCGGTCAGCACCATGACCGGCTATCACCGCAACCCGGAGGCGACGGCCAAGGCGCTGCAGGATGGCTGGTATCTGACCGGCGACGCCGGCTTTGTCGACGCCGATGGCTATCTGACATTGTTCGACCGGGTGAAGGACATGATCGTGTCGGGCGCCGAGAACATCTATCCGGCCGAGGTGGAGAATGCCCTGCACGAGCATCCGGCGGTGGCCGATTGCGCCGTCATCGGCGTGCCCGACGCGCGCTGGGGGGAAGCGGTGAAGGCCATCGTCGTTCGCAAGGGCGAGGTGAGCCCCGAAGAGCTGATCGCCTTCGCCCGCGGGCGGATCGCCGGCTACAAGGTGCCGAAAAGCATCGATTTCATCGACGTGCTGCCGCGCAACCCGAGCGGCAAGATCCTGAAGAAGGACCTGCGCGCGCCATACTGGCCGGTGGGCGGGCGGCAGGTCGGCTAGCATGGCTTGCGGCGGGCGGCACAGCCGCTAAACCGGCGCCGGATTGCAGGAGAATGACGTGCAGACGATCGGGGTTATCGGCGCCGGGTTGATGGGCAATGGCATCGCGCATGTCGCGGCGCTGGCCGGCTATGACGTCATCCTGTCCGATGTCGAAATGGCGCGGGCCGAGGCGGCGCGGGCGACGATCGCCAAGAACCTGGGGCGCGGCGTCGCCAAGGCCGTCATTACCCAGGCCGATGCCGATGGCGCGCTGGGCCGCGTTCGCCTGACCACCGACAATGGCGATTTCGCCGACGCCGACCTGGTCATCGAGGCGGCGACCGAGAACGAGGCGGTGAAAAAGACCATCTTTGCCGGGCTGGTACTGAAGCCCGCGGCGCTGCTCGCCACCAACACCTCGTCGATCTCGATCACGCGGCTGGCGGCGGCCACGGATCGCCCGGATCGCTTCACCGGGCTGCATTTCTTCAATCCCGTTCCGCTGATGACGCTGGTGGAGATCATCCCCGGCCTCGCCACGTCAGATGCCACCAAGGCGGCGATGCACGGCTTTGCGGCAAAGATCGGCAAGACCGCGATCGACGCCGCCGACAGCCCGGCCTTTATCGTCAACCGCATCCTCTGCCCGATGCTCAACGAGGCGATCTTCGCGCTGGGCGATGGCGTCGGCAGCGTGGTCGATATCGATACCGGGCTGAAGCTCGGCGCCAACCACCCGATGGGGCCGCTGACGCTCGCCGATTTCGTCGGGCTCGATACTTTGCTCAGCATCATGAAGGTGATGCAGGAGGCGACCGGCGACCCCAAATACCGCCCGGCACCGCTGCTGGTGAAATATGTCGAGGCCGGCTGGTACGGCAAGAAATCGGGCCGCGGGTTCTATGACTATTCGGGGCCGGAGCCGGTGCCGACGCGGTAGCGGCTCTCTAGTCTCTACCGAGATGCTTCAGCAACAGCATCAAAATGCGAAACAGGGATACTCATTATTGCCGTATTGCTCGACTGCGCACGAATCTGAATTTGAAGAACGCCATCAGAGGAATATTTTTTGATCTGATCAGCACTTATATCCATGTTAAAGCCCTCGGTGTAACTACAGCCGTACCGACACGAAAGAACATTACGGCTAGTATTGACAAATGGCGCCGGATCACCGCCCTTGAATACGGCGCTGGCATACCTGTGCCAATCACCTCTATAATAAATCACTCCAGTTATGAACCTTTTTGGCGGAATTTCTCCCTTCTTTATTGCAGCAACAAAGGCAAAGCTCATTTGATCGTTCGAGTTGTCCTCCGAAAACTTGACTACAGGACCGGTATATTCATATCTATTCGCAAAATCGTCGCCACTGATGTCTACAGTAACCCCGTTACTGGCGACAATTTGAGATTTTTGAGCTGAAAGCCCAGCAGCCGACGCCATTCCAAGGACAATGCTTACGACGATCTTCATCTGCACCGACATACCCCACCCCTCGTTTCAACAGACTCGCCCGTATGATTTAACTGACGCTTCCGAATTTATGCAACAAGTTAGCCTTTACCAGTCAAAATTTGTCCGATTCGCGACAATCGCAGCATGTTCGTTTGCTACAATAATCCTTCGGCCACCAGCCGCGTCCGCAGCGCCGCCGCATTGGTGAAATGATGCCCGGGGAAGCCCTGTTCCCTGCCCGCGCGGACATTCTCGATCCGGTCGTCGACGAACAGCCCCTCGCCCGGTGCCAGGCCGAAGCGGCGCAGCGCGAGTTGGTAGATCGGCGGCTCGGGCTTGAACATCTGCTCGGTGCCCGACACGACGATATCCTGGAACCGGTCGAAGATCGGTGCCGTGGGCCGGAACATCGCCCAGAACTCGTGCGCGAAATTGGTGATGGCGAACAGCCGCACGCCGCGGGCATCAAGTTCGGCGACAATCTCGTGGACACCGGGCACCGGGCCCGTGATGGTTTCGAGCCAGCGCGGCGCATAGGCGGCGATGAGGTCGGCTTCGGCGGGGAATTGCGCGCTAAGTTCGGAGATGGTTTCGGCACTGGGCCGGCCGCGGTCGTGCTGGAAATGCCAGTCGGGGGTGACGACATGCGAAAGGAACCAGGCGCGATGCGACGGGTCCGGGATCAGTTTTTCATAAAGGGCGCCGATGTCCCAACCGTAGAGGACATGGCCGACATCGAAGACGACGGCCTTGATCGCGGAGGCGGGTGCCACGTTCAACACTCCCCCACCCCCGACCCCTCCTGCAGGCGGGAGGGGCGTTCAATCAGCCCTGGCGGGCCTTGAAGCGGCGGTTGGTCTTGTTGATGACATAGGTGCGGCCATGACGGCGCACGACCTGGCAGTCGCGGTGGCGATTCTTCAGCGACTTGAGGCTGTTGCGGACCTTCATGGAAATTCTCTGAATTAATGCGGTTGCGGCAAGAGCGGGCTGGCTAGGGAAAGCCCGGGCCAAAGTCAACGGATTTCACGACGACCGTTGCGAAGCAGGCGCCGCCATGCCACCTGAGGGACAGGCTGATATAGCAGGAGTTTGCGTGATGCGCCCCACCCCCCGATACCGCCTCGCCGCATGGCTGGCGCCGCTCGCCGCAACCGCGCTGCTCGCCGGCTGCTCCACCGGCACGCCGATGGCCGAGGTCACCCGCTTCAACATCGGCACCCCGATCCCCAGCGACGCCATCGCACTGGTGCCGGCCACGGGCGTCGATGCCGGCAGCCTGGAATTCCGCAGCCATGCCGCGGTGGTGGCGCGCGACCTCGATGCCGTCGGCCTGCATCCGGTCGGCGCCGATGGCCGCAGCGCCTATGTCGGCGTATTGAATGTCTACCAGACCTCGCGCCAGGGCCCGCCGAAATCGTCGCCGTTCCGCATCGGCATCGGCGGCGGCAGCTTTTCGGGCGGCGGCGGGGTCGGCGGCGGGGTGTCGCTGCCGCTCGGCAAGACGCCGTCGAGCGAGATCCGCGTCAATGTCGTCGACCTGCAGATCCGCCGCCGCTCCGACAGCTCGATGGTCTGGGAAGGCAAGGCCGTGCAGGAAGTCGCCGGCGACGCGCCGCAGGCAGCGCTGACGGCCGCCGTGCCGGCGCTGTCGAAGGCCCTGCTGACCGGCTTTCCGGGGCGCAACGGCGAAACCGTCAGGGTCAAGACCGGGCGATGATCGGCCCGATGATCACTGTCGACGCGGCCTTCGACGGCGGCAACATCGTGGTCCGACGCTGCATCGGTCCCGACGATATCGAGCTGGCGATCCGCAAGGACGCGCATAGTGACTTCTATCAATGGTTCCATTTCCGCCTGTCGGGCGCGCGCGGGGTGCCCTGCACGATCCGCATCGTCGACCTGGCCGGCAGCGCCTATCCCGGCGGCTGGCCGAACTATCGTGCCGCGATATCGTACGACCGGGTCGACTGGACCCGCACCGACACCAGCTATGACGCCACCGCGGGCAACGGCACGCTGACGATCCGCGTCACGCCCGATCGCGACAGTTTGTGGTGCGCCTATTTCGCGCCCTATTCGATCGAGCGGCACCATGACCTCGTCGCCCGCATCGGCGCCATGCCCGGTGTCGCGGTCGAGGTGCTCGGCCACAGCATCGAGGGGCAGACGATCGATTGCCTGCACATCGGCGACGGGCCGCTGCATTACTGGCTCTATGCCCGCCAGCACCCCGGCGAGACGATGGCCGAATGGTGGATGGAGGGCGCGCTGGAGCGGCTGGTCGATGCCAGCGACCCGGTGGCGCGCCGCTTGCGCCAGCGCGGCACCTTCCACATCGTGCCCAACATGAACCCCGACGGGTCGTGCCGCGGCCATCTGCGCACCAATGCCGCCGGGGTGAACCTCAACCGCGAATGGGCGGCGCCGACGGCGGAGAAATCGCCCGAGGTGCTCGCCGTGCTGACGGCGATGCAGGCGACCGGCTGCGACTTCGCGCTCGATGTCCATGGCGACGAGGCGATCCCGCAGGTGTTCATCGCCGGCTTCGAGGGGATCCCGTCGATCACCAACAGCCAGGTCGCGCTGCTCGGCGACTACAAGGCGCGGCTGGAGCGGCTGTCGCCCGATTTCCAGACGCGGGTCGGCTATCCGCCGGCACCCGCAGGCAAGGCCAACCTGGCGATGAGCACCAATGCCGTGGCGGAACGCTTCGGCTGCCTGGCGATGACGCTGGAAATGCCGTTCAAGGACAATGACGACCTGCCCGATGCCCGCGCCGGCTGGTCGCCGGGGCGATCGAAGGCGCTGGGGCGTGACTGCCTGGCGGCGCTGGCGGAGCTGGTCGACGACCTGCGCTGAGGCTGTCCTCCCCCTTTTGGCTGTTCCCGTGGCTGCCCGAGCCGCTATGACGTTAACGTCAACCTCGCGCGGGAGCCGTCATCATGGCCTATGAACATATTCTTTTCGATGAAGCCGATGGCATCGCCACGCTGACCATCAACCGGCCGGAGCGGATGAACGCGCTGCATGTCGGCGTCATCGCCGAGATGATCCATGCCGTCGATCGCATCCGCGACGAGGGCAATGTGCGGGTGCTGCTGATGACCGGCACCGGCCGGGCGTTCTGTTCGGGCGCCGACCTGGCGGGTGGCGGGGCCGGCGGTGGCGGCGGTGACACCAAGCTGCCCCCCGGGCCCCCCGATGCCGGCAAGGTGCTGGAGACGCATTTCAACCCGCTGCTCGAACGGCTGTTCGCGCTGCCGGTGCCGTTCATCACCGCGGTCAACGGTGCGGCGGCCGGCGCCGGCTGCTCCTATGCACTGGCCGGCGACATCGTCATTGCCGGGCGATCGGCCTATTTCCTGCAGGCGTTCGTCAACATCGGCCTGGTGCCCGACGTCGGATCGACCTGGATGCTGCCGCGGCTGGTCGGCAAGGCGCGGGCGCAGGCAATGATGATGCTGGGTGAAAAGATCCCGGCCGAGACGGCGCTCGACTGGGGCATGGTCTACAAGGTCGTCGACGATGCTGCGCTGATGGACGAGGCACGGGCGGTGGCGGCGAAACTGGCGAAGGGCCCGACCCGCAGCTATGCGCTGATCCGCCAGGGCATCCGCGCCAGCCTCGACATGACGCTGACCGAGGCGTTGATGGTGGAGCGGCGCAACCAGATGCAGGCCGGCCGCAGCCCCGATTTCGCCGAAGGCGTGACGGCGTTCCTGCAGAAGCGCCCGGCGGCGTTCACCGGTAAATAAGCAGCAGAAAGCCGCCGGCCCGGGGGCCGGCGGCTCTTTTGCGATCAGGCCATGGCGACGCGACGGCGACGCATGGCGGCGCCGGTCAGGCCGAAGCCGGCGATGAGCAGCGCCCAGCTCGACGGCTCGGGCACGGCGCCCGATACGGCCGAAAAGGCGATTTCGCCGCCGTACGGGTTGAAGATGCCGAAGGCGCCGACGTTGATCGCCTGCGTCTGCAGCAGCGTGCCCGACTTGGAATATTGCTGCAGCGACTGGCTGCTGCCGTTCCAGCCGAACAGGCTGTCGGAGGCGCTGTCATAGGCGATGGCCACGATATTGGCCGTGAACGACCCGAGCGCAACGCCGGTCAACGCGTAGTTCGTGACCGCACCGTCGAAATCGCTGACGAACAGCGAATTGGTGCTCGAATCATAGGCGATGCCCGAGCCATTGGACGACAGGTTGAACAGCGTCTGCTGGTTGCTCCAGTCGGCATTGGCGATGGTGACGACGTTCTGACCGCTGCAGCAGGTGACGCCATAATTGACGCTGCCATTGGTGGCGCCGTCGAGCAGCTGGCTGATGACAGGTCCGCCGGCGGCGGTGTTGCCGGTCGCCACGCCGGCGAGCGTGTATTCGGTGGAACCGCCATTGTCGCGGCCGCCGAGCCAGATCGTGCTGTTGATGGCGACGGGATAGGCGAGGCCGAAGGTCGAGAAGCTGTTGACCACGGTACCGCCGGAGATTTCGACCGCGGCCGATGAATCGCCGTCGAACAGGTAATAGGACGCCGCCTGGGCAGGCGCCACCAGTGCACCGGCGACGATCGCCGATGTTAACAATAATTTGACCATGTTGTCATGTCCCCCTGATATCGCTGCCCGGGCCCCCGTTCAGCCCCGCTGCCATGCGCCGATTTTGCTATGTTTACAATTGGAAAAGCGCATTTCCGCCCATCGTGGACAGAATCTGTTCCGCATCCACAACAGGATCGGGCTTTATCGATTTTAAACAAATTACATTTAGCGTGGGTATTTCCCTAGGGGGCTTTGGGAATAACGATGACGATTGCGACCTTCGTTGACCTGCGCAATGGCAAGGCGGCACGGGCAACCGCCGGCGCCGTGGGCAGCGGCACGCCGAGCGAGACGGTGGCTGCGATTCGCGACCTGCTCGACGACAAGCGGCTGAGCTGGGCGCTCTGGCCGCACGGTCGGCCCGGCTGAGCCGGGTTCAGGACATCAGCAGCACTGGCTTGATGACCTTGCCGGCCTTCATGTCGGCGACGGCCTCGTTGATCGCGCTGAACGGATAGGTGGTGACCAGCCGCTCGTGCGGGAACCGCCCGGCGCAGTGCCGCGCGATCAGCCAGGGGATGAAGGCCTGCGGGTCGGCATCGCCCTCCACCGCGCCGCGCAGCGCCTTGCCGCCAAGCAGCATGTTGGGGTCGATGGTGATCTCCGTCCCCGGCGGCGTCACCGCCAGCATCGCCAGCTGCCCGCGGCTGGCCAGTGCCTCCACCCCGGCGCGGATCACCGGGCCGACGCCGGTGGTGTCGACGATATGGTCGATGCCGTCGGGCAGGATGGCGCGGATCGCCGCTGTCACGTCCCGGCCATCGGCGAGGATGGTGTGGGTGGCGCCGAGCTCCCGCGCCAGGTCAAGCCGGGCCGGGTTGCGATCGACGGCAATCAAGGGCGTGCAGCCGATGTCCGCCGCCGCCATCAGCGCCGCCAGGCCGACACTGCCGGTGCCGAATACGCCAAGCGATTGCCCGGCGGCGGGCGCCAGGCTGTTGTAGACGGTGCCGGCGCCGGTCTGCAGCCCGCAGCCGAACGGTGCCAGCATGGCGAGCGGCAGGTCCGCGGGCACCTTCACCGTGTTCCGTTCATAGGCGATGACGTGGGTCGCGAACGACGACTGGCCGAAAAAGGCCGCGGCGATCGGGCCGTCCGCACCGTGCATTGGTACCCGGCCATCGGGCAGCGCGCCGGCATAGTTGAGCGCCAGGAATTGCCGGCAATATTGCGGCGCATGTTCGGCGCAGCGCACGCACTGCCCGCAGCTGGCATAGGACAGGACGACATGGTCGCCGGGCGCGACGCCGGTCACCCCCGGGCCGACGGCCTCCACCACCCCGGCGCCTTCATGGCCGAGCACCTGCGGCAGCGGCAGCCCCTGTTCGTAGTTCTGGACGCCGACATCGGTGAAACAGATGCCGCAGGCATGGATGCGGATGCGGATCTGCCCGGCGCCGGGTTCGACGAGATCGACCTGTTCGAGCACATAGGGGGCACCGCGGGCATGCAGCACGGCGGCGGTGACGATGGTCATGATGCGTCTTTCGCTTTCGGGTCCCGTGCCATCTTTTGCGCCGGCACGCGTGAAGGCAAGTCTGGCGGTTGTACCAGCGCAGGCAGCTGTCGATCGTGCCGCCCGTGAACCCGGCTTGACCCATAGGGCGCGCCCGTTCAAACACGCGCCATGGATGTTAATGCGCTTGCGGCCCTCAGCTTCGAGGAAGCCCTGAAACGGCTGGAGGCCATCGTGCACCGGCTGGAGGGCGGCGAGGCCAGCCTCGAGGATTCGATCGGGCTCTATACCGAGGGCCAGGCGCTGAAGGCGCATTGCGAGGCGAAGCTCGCCGACGCCACCCAGCGCATCGAGGCGATCCAGCAGAACGACGCCGGCCAGGCGGTCGGCACCAGGCCGTTCGGGCAGATGCCGGGCCCCGCCGCATGAGCGCCAAGTCCGACCTGGTGCACGCCTCGATCAGCCTGAAACCGGCGCTCGATGCCATCGGCAAGGCCATGGACCAGCGGTTCGACCGGCTGCTGCCGGTGCCCGGCGATGCCCGCGGCCGCCTGTTCGAGGCAATGCGCCACGCCGCGATCGGCGGCGGCAAGCGCATGCGGCCATTGCTCGTCGTCGCGGCCTGCGACCTGTTCCATGTCGATCGCGAACGCGCCTTGCGGGTCGCGCTCGCGATCGAATGCATCCATGTCTACAGCCTGATCCACGACGACATGCCGTGCATGGACGACGACGACATGCGCCGCGGCAAGCCGACCGTGCACAAGGCCTTCGACGAGGCCACCGCCGTGCTCGCCGGCGATTCGCTGCACGCGCTGGCCTTTGAAATCCTCGCCGACCCGGCGACGCATGAGGACCCGTTCGCGCGCTGCGAGCTGGTGACCGAGCTTGCCGCCGCATCGGGCCCGTCGGGCATGGCGGGCGGCCAGATGATGGACCTGGTCGCGGGCGACACGCTCTATGATCTCGCCGGCGTCACCCGGCTGCAGCAGCTGAAGACCGGCGCGCTGATCGGGTTCTGCCTCGAAGCCGGCGCCATCATGGGTCGCATCGGGGAGGCGCAGCGCACGCCGTTGCGCGGCTATGCCCGCGATCTGGGCCTCGCCTTCCAGATCGCCGACGACCTGCTCGATGTCGAGGGCAATGCCGAGGCGGCGGGAAAGGCCGTCGGCAAGGACGCCGCCGCCGGCAAGGCGACATTCGTGTCGCTGATGGGCGTCGACAAGGCCCGCACCCAGGCGACCATGCTGATCGACCAGGCCATCGCCCATCTCCACGGTTTCGGCGAGGAAGCCGACCTGTTGCGGGCCATCGCCCGTTTCGCCATCGAACGCGACCGGTAAGGACATTTGATGCGAGTCGGCGTTTACCCGGGCACCTTCGATCCCCTGACCCTGGGGCACATGGACATCATCCGGCGCGGTGCCAAGCTCGTCGACAAGCTGGTCATCGGCGTCGCCACCAACCCGTCGAAGTCGCCGATGTTCACGCTTACCGAGCGCAAGATCCAGGTCGGTCGCGAAGTCGCCGACATTCCGGGCGTCGAGGTCGTCGAGTTCGACGAGCTGCTGATGAACTTTGCCGAGCGGCTGGGCGCGACGATCATCGTGCGCGGCCTGCGCGGCGCCGGCGATTTCGAATACGAGTTTCAGATGACCGGCATGAACCGCGCGCTCAACGAGGATGTCGAGCAGGTGTTCCTGATGGCTGATGTCGCGCTGCAGCCGATCGCATCGAAGCTGGTCAAGGAAATCGCCGTCTATGGCGGCGACATCCGCAAGTTCGTGCCGCCGCAGGTCGCGGCTGACGTGGTGGCGCGTGTCGCCGAACAGGGCCTGCGCGGATCATGACATCGCTTTCCAGAATTGCCTGCCGCCTTTTGCTGGCGACCGGCGTGCTGCTCGGCGCTGCTTCCGGTGCCGCCGCCCAGGGTCGTCCCGATCCAAAGGAATTCAAACCGCCGCCGGTGCTGCCCAAGATGGCGGCGCCGACCAACATTCCCGGCATGGTGGCGACGGTCAACGACGAGGACGTGCTGCTGCTCGACCTGTCGACCGGCGGCCGCGTCAAGATCGTCATGCGCCCCGATGTGGCGCCCAAGCATGTCGAGCGCGTGCGCACCCTGGCGCGCCAGGGTTTCTATGACGGCACCGTGTTCCACCGCGTCATCGAAGGCTTCATGGCCCAGGGCGGCGACCCGACGGGCACCGGCCAGGGCGGCTCCAAGCTGCCCGACCTGGTCAATGAATTCAACGACCTGCCGCATGTCCGCGGCGCCGTGTCGATGGCGCGGGCGCAGGGCCTCGATTCGGCCAACAGCCAGTTCTTCATCGTCTTCCAGCCGGTACTGAAGCTCGATCGCAGCTATACGGTGTTCGGGCGTGTCGTGGCCGGCATGGATTTCGTCGACACCATCGTGCGCGGTGAGCCGCCCGAAAACCCGACCAGGATCCTGAAGGCCTCGATCGCTGCCGACAAGGTGCCGCCGCCGGCGTTCACGCCGATCCCGACGACAGCCCTGCCGACGGCGCCCGACGCGGCAACCCCGTCGCTGGCGCTGCCGGGGCTGCCGCCGCAACGACCGGCACCGCCGCCGCAGCGCTGACGGGGGCATGCAGGTCGCCGACTTCGATTTCGAGCTGCCGCCCGAACGCATCGCGCTCCGCCCGGCGAGCCCGCGCGACGCGGCAAGGCTGCTGGAGGTGCGCGGCGGTTTGCTGGGCGACTTCACCATGCGTGACCTGCCCGGCCGGCTGCGCGCCGGCGACGTGCTGGTCATCAACGATACGCGGGTCATCCCGGCGCAGCTGCACGGCACCCGGGGCGCGGCGCGCATCGGCGTCACCCTGCACAAGCGCGAAGCCGAGGACATGTGGTGGAGCTTCGTCAAGAACGCCCGCCGCCTGCGCATCGGCGACAGCGTCGATTTCGGCGCGGGTCTGAGCGGCGAGGTCATCGAACGCAGCGACGACGGCGCCATCCTGTGGCGTTTTTCCGCTGCCGACCTGCCCGCAGCGATGCTGGCCGCCGGCACCATGCCGCTGCCGCCCTATATCGCCGGCAAGCGGCCGACCGATGACCGGGATGCCGCCGATTACCAGACGCTGCACGCCGCCCGCGACGGTGCCGTCGCGGCGCCGACCGCCGGGCTGCACTTCACGCCGGAGCTTTGGGATTCGTTGGCTGCCGCCGGCGTCGGCCGCGAGGTGGTGACGCTGCACGTCGGCGCCGGCACCTTCCTGCCGGTCAAGGTCGACGATACCGACGACCATCGCATGCATGCCGAATGGGGCAGCATCGATGCCGCCACCGCCGCCCGGCTGAACGCGGCGCGGGCCGCCGGCGGCCGCGTCATCGCCGTCGGCACGACATCGCTGCGCTTGCTCGAATCCGCCGTCGATGCCGACGGCACGATCCAGCCGTTCAGCGGCGACACGGCGATCTTTATCACCCCGGGCTATCGCTTCGGCGCCATCGACGGCCTGGTTACCAACTTCCATTTGCCCCGGTCGACGCTGTTCATGCTGGTCAGCGCGCTGATGGGGCTGGAGGTCATGCGGGCGGCCTATGCCCATGCCATCGCCGACGGCTATCGCTTCTATTCCTATGGCGACGGCAGCCTGTTGCTGCCGGAATAGCGGAACCCCGTCCCGCGGCGCCGGGTTCCTCTAGTCCCTGCCGGGGCGCGAAGGAGCCAGCCTTGCCTGCCGAATTGACGGATTTCTACAGCCCGCGCCGTATCGCCCATCCCGCCAAGGCCCAGTTCGTCTTTGCCACCGGCATCGAGTGCAGCACGCCGATGATCGACACGCCCGATGGCCCGCTGCGCCGCGACCAGATGGAGGAGTGCGGGCACTACACCCACTGGCGCGAGGATTTCGAGCTGACCCGCGCCGTCGGTGCCACCCATCTGCGCTATGGCCCGCCCTATTACCGCATGCACCTTGGGCCGGGGCAGTACGACTGGAGCTTTACCGACGAGGTGCTGCCGGTGCTCCGCGACATGGGAATCATCGCGATCATCGACCTGTGCCATTTCGGCGTGCCCGACTGGATCGGCAATTTCCAGAACGGCGACTGGCCGGCGCTGTTCGGCGAATACGCCCGGGCCTTTGCCGCCCGCTACCCATGGATCCGCCTCTATACGCCGGTCAACGAGATGTACATCACGGCGGAATTTTCGGGCTATTTCGGCTGGTGGAACGAGCGGATGACCAGCCACCAGGGCTTTGTCGGCGCGCTGAAGAACGTCACCCTCGCCTGCCAGATCGCCATGGAAGCGATATTGGAAGTGCAGCCGCGCGCCATCTTCATCCATGCCGAATCGTCGGAACACACCCATGCCAATGCGCCGGACCTCACCGCCGAGGCCGAGATGTTCAACGAGCGCCGCTTCCTCAGCCTCGACCTCATCTGCGGGGAACGGATTTCGGCCGGCATGTACGCCTATCTGCGCGACAACGGCATGAGCGGTGAGGAGTATGCCCGGCTGCGCAGCGTCGATTTTACCGAGCACATGATCGTCGGCCATGACTATTACGTCACCAACGAGCAGCTGCTCGTCGCCCCGGGCGTGCGCCGCGGCGCCGGCGAGGTGTTCGGTTACGGCACCGTCTGCCGCAGCTATCACGAGCGCTATCGCCTGCCGATCATGCACACCGAGACCAACCTGCACCAGGGCGCCAATGGCAACGAGGCCGCGAACTGGCTGTGGAAGACCTGGGCCAATATCCAGCAACTGCGCCACGACGGCATCCCGATCTGCGGCATGACCTGGTATTCGCTGACCGACCAGATCGACTGGGATACCGCACTGCGCGAAAAGAACGACCGGGCGAACCCGCTCGGGCTCTATGATCTCGACCGCAACATCCGCCCCGTCGGCGAGGCGTTCCGGCGGCTGGTGACGCAATGGCAGTCGACCCCGGTGCTGCCCTATGGCCCGGTGGATATCGCCGGCGGCTTGCGCGATTGAACCTGGATCGCTCGTTCGGGGCGGCGGCGGGGCCGGGCACGCGACTGCTCATCCTCGGCAGCCTGCCCGGCCAGGCGTCGCTGGCGGCGCAGCAATATTATGCCCATCCGCGCAACGGCTTCTGGCCGCTGGTCGGCGCGGTGATCGATGCCGACCTCGTCGCCCTGCCCTATCCCGTGCGGCTGGCGGCGCTCGCGGCGGCGGGCATCGGGCTATGGGATGTTGTCGGCGCGGCGCGGCGGCCGGGCAGTCTCGACAGTGCCATCCGCGACGTCGAGGCCAATGATCTGGCCAAGCTGGCAGCGTCCTTGCCGGCCTTGCGAACAGTCGCGTTCAACGGCGCGACGGCCTGGCGGCTGGGAGCGCCGCTGCTGGCCGGCACGGAGCTGGAACTGCTGCGCCTGCCCTCGAGTAGCCCGGCACATGCGGCGATGCCGTTCGATCGAAAACGTGCTGCCTGGCTATTGCTGCGCGACCGTCTGTAGGCGTTCGGCCGCTGCGACCTCCGCCAGCAGCCACTCGCGGAACTGGCGGACCCGCGGCTGATTGCGGCGGCTTTCGGGGCAGACCAGCCAGAAACTCGATCCCGCCGTCGCCACCAGCGGGAACGGCGCCACCAGCCGGCCCTCGGCGAGCTCGCGGGTCCACATGCGGGCGTTGAGCAGCGCCACGCCCTGCGCTGCCAGGGCGGCCGCGCCCTCGACGACCTGCGAATCGAGCTGCAGCCCGGCACGGTTGCTGTTGCCGGCCGGCACGCCGGCGGCGTCGAACCACAATTGCCACCAGCCGTCGCCGGGTGTCAGCCGCGGTACGCCGAGCAGGTCGGCCGGGGCCAGCAACGGATAGCGGGCGAGGAAGGCCGGGCTGGCCATCGGCGTGAATTCGCTGGCGAACAGCCGCACGCCATGGAGGCCGGGCGGCACCTCCCGCGTCGAGCGCACCCCGACATCGGCAGGATCGCGCGCGAAATCGACCAGTTGATCGCTCGCGTCGAGCCGGACCGCAAGCTCCGGGTGGCGCAGCTGGAAGCCGCCGAGCCGCGGCGCCAGCCAGTTGGCGGCAAAGGTATTGGCGGCGCTGATGGTCAGCACCGCCTCGGTCTGGCGCCGCGCCGCGGCAAAGGCGTCGTCCATCGTGTCGAACGCGCCGCTGACGAGCGGGGCGGCGCGCTGCCCGGCCTCGGTCAGCGTCACCCGGCCCTTGTCGCGGCGGAACAGCGGTGTGCCCAGCCGCTCCTCGAGCAGGCGGACCTGGTAGCTGACGGCGGCCTGGGTCATGCCGAGCTCGGCGGCGGCGCGGGTGAAATTGCCGTGACGAGCCGCGGCCTCGAAGACCCGGACGGCGGCGAGCGGCGGCAGCTGGCGCATGGCCGGAGCATAAGGCGACCTTATTACTGCTGTCGAGACTTTGGTTGGCGCCGCGGACAACGATCGGCGACATTCCGGCCATGCAGCGGACATCATCCGCGGACGAGGAGAATTCCCATGATGCTCGATTCCGATCAGGGCCGGATGTGGACGGCCCATGGCAAGGCGCTCGGCGACGAGCTGGCCGCGGCGGCACGGGCCTTGCGGCACCCGTCGCCGGCGATCGAGCGCGCCGCCCAGGTCCTGCTGGCGACGGTCGCCGGCCTCGTCTCGCTGGGCATTGCCGTGCTGCCCGGGCTGCTGCTGCCGGGCGCGCCGCTGCTCGCCTGACCGGCGGCTTCCGGCGGCTGCGACAGATGGGGCACGGCCTTGCGCTGGCGCTCCCGCCCCGTGCCGCTATAAGCCGTTCATGGTCGAGCCCACCCTTTACCCGGACGCGGACATCCCGCGCGAGGCCCTGGAAGAAGGGCGGCTGACGCGCGCCTATGTCGAGGACGTCATCGACGCGCTCGACACCGGCAACGACGAGACCGCGCGCACGCTGGTGGCGCCGCTGCATCCCGCCGACATCGCCGACCTGTTCGCGCTGGTGCCCGAGGATTATCGCGCCCGGCTGGCGCGCGCCATCGGCGAGGCGCTCGACGCCGACGTCATCGCCGAGCTCGACGATTATGTGCGTGACGATGTGCTCGCCGCCATGTCGGTCGGCGAGGTCGCCGATCTCGTCACCCAGCTCGACACCGATGATGCCGTCGCGCTGATCGAGGACCTGGAGGACGACGAGCAGCGCGAGGTGCTCGACGCGCTGACACCGTCCGACCGCGCCGATATCGAGGCGGCACTGAACTATGCCGAGGAAACCGCCGGCCGCCTGATGCAGCGCGAGCTGGTCGCGGTGAACACCGACGTCAGCGTCGGCCAGGTCATCGACCAGGTTCGCGCCACCATCGACCCGGCGACCGATTTCTGGGAAATCTTCGTCATCGATGCCGAGCGCCGGCCGGTCGGCACGATGCGCCTGTCCTGGCTGCTGACGACGCCGCCCGATATCGCCGTGACCGATGTCATGCAGCGCGAACAGACGCTGATCCCGGTCGACATGGACCAGGAAGAGGTGGCGCTGCAGTTCCAGAAATATGCGCTGATCTCGGCCGCCGTGGTCGACGGCAACGGGCGCCTGGTGGGTGTCATCACCGTCGACGATATCGTCCACATCATCCAGGAGGAGGCCGGCGAGGACGCGCTGAAGCTGTCCGGCGCCGGCGATGGCGACATCAACGAGCCGGTATTCGACACGTTCAAGGTCCGCGTCGTCTGGCTGCTCGTCAACCTCGGCACCGCGGTGCTGGCGGCAATGGTGATCAGCGCCTTCGAAGGCACCATTGCCCAGATGGTGACGCTGGCGGCGCTGATGCCGATCGTCGCCTCGATGGGCGGCAATGCCGGCACCCAGACGATGGCGGTGGCGGTGCGCGCGCTGGCGACGAACCAGCTGACCGATGCCAATGCCCGGCGCGCGGTGCTGCGCGAGGTGCGGATCTCGCTGCTCAACGGCGCGACGCTGGCGGTGCTGATCGGCATCGGCGTCGGCACGATCTTCCACAGCCCCCTGCTCGGCGTCGTCATCGGATCGGCGATGCTGATCAACAATCTCGTCGCCGGGCTGGCCGGCATGATGATCCCGCTGGGGCTGGAGCGCGCCGGCGTCGACCCGGCGGTATCGTCGGCGGTGTTCGTGACGATGTGCACCGATATCATGGGCTTCTTCGTCTTCCTGGGCCTTGCGACACTGGTCGGCGTCGGGCGGCTGGGGTGACGCTGCACCTGACGAAGGTTGCCGTCGGCTGCCCGGATATCGAGACGCTGGCGCGGTTGCAGCGCGAGCGCTGGGGCGACGACGCCTGCTCGCTGACGCGCTTCATGCCCAAGCGCGCGCCGGAGCTGATCGGCGGATCGATGTTCTGGATCATCAGGCACCGCATCGTCGCGCGGCAGACGATCCTGGCGCTCGACATGGTGACGACGCCGTGGGGGGTCAAATGCCGCATCGGGCTGCAGCCCGGCCCGGTGTCGGTGGCGCCGGTGCCGCGCCGTGCCCATCAGGGCTGGCGCTATCTGGGGCCGAAGGATGCCCCGGCCGATGGCGATGTCGCAGGGGACGGAGCGGCGCTGCCGGTCGGCATGGTGCGCGAGCTGCAGTCGCTGTGGCTTATCTAGCATTGATGTCGTGGCGGCGGCACTGGCCCGCTGCCCCGCCCGGGCCGAACGTCAGCGCACCCGCTTGACCAGTGCGGCGCGCTTTTGCTTCAGGAACGTCATGTTATAGCCGCCGAGCGTGGTCTTGCTGATCTTGACGCGGTCGCCGACGCGGACATTGGGCAGGCTCTGCGTATCGGCCTGGCGCCACAACTGGCCGTTGTCGAGGAGGAAGACACCGAGGCCCGACCGGTTGGTCAGCAATTCGGCAACGCCGGCCTCGACTTCCCGGATCTCGTCGGCCCTGGGCTTGAAGCGGTCGGGCCGGCTGGCGACAGCCTCGGCGCCGAAGGCCTCGCGACGCGCCTTGGCTTCGGCCTCGGCGCTGGCCTTGGCGGCGGCGGCGGCGGCGACGGCTTCCTCGGCGGCGATGCGGGCACTTTCGCGGGCGCGGACTTCGCTGGCGGCGCGCGCTTCCGGCGAGGAATTGGCAAGGGCGGTATCGTAGCAGGCCAGCCGATCGGCATCGCGGGCGATGGCGACGCAGCGCGCCAGTTCGGCCGCACTCTGCGCCTGAACCGGTGCCAGCGGGGAAATCAGCAGCAGGATGGTGGCGACGCGACGCATGACGAAAATCCCCCTTGGGCAATGCCGCCTGATACAGGCCGGTCCGTCGCGGAGGCAAGCAGCTTGACGCCGGACTGTCCCATTGCCATAAGACACCATGTACTCGACCGACCGTCCCATCTACCGCCAGATTCGCGATGTCATCATCTCGCGCATCCTGGATTCGGGTGACGGCGCCCTGCTGCCTTCGGTGCGGTCGCTGGCGGCGGAGGCCGGGGTCAATCCGCTGACCGTCGCCAAGGCCTATCACGACCTGCAGGCCGGTGGCCTGGTCATCGCGCGCAAGGGCGTCGGCCTGTTCGCCGCCGACGGCGCGGCGCGGACGCTGCTGGCGCAGGAACGCGAACAGTTCATCACCGAGGAATGGCCGCGCGTCCAGGCGCGCATCGAACAGCTGGGCCTGTCGACGGCGGACCTGCTCGAACGCGCCTGAGCGCGTTATTTCAGCGTGTGCAGCACGGCCCTTGAAAATGCCAGGGCATCGAAATTCTGGCCCGGCGCGTCGAAGCCGCGACGGATGACGATGATGTGCCGCGTCGGGATGATCAGCGCGAACTGGCCGCGATTGCCGAGCATCGCATAGCTGCCCTCCGGCATGTCGTCGGTCTTGCCGAACAGCCAGAAGCCGGCACCATAGCCGCCGCGCCCCGGCACCACCGGCGTCGGCTGGGCCCCCGCCGGCGTCGATACGAGGCGTCGCCAGCCCGGCGGCAGCAGCTGGCGGCCGCCCGCCTTGCCGTTGTTTTCATACAGGATCGCCAGCCGCGCCAGGTCCCGCGCGGTCATCCAGACCTGGCTCGACAGTACGAAATGGCCCTGCCAGTCGGTTTCGGGCGTCGTCCGCGTCATGCCGAGCGGCCATAGCAGTTCGGTGAACGGAAAGCCGAGCGCCGAGCCCTTGGCACGGCGCTCCAGCCCGGTTTCCAGCGCCAGTGCCGCCAGCATGATGTCGTTGTTGGCATAGTTGAAATGCGTGCCCGGTGGCCGTTCGGGCGGCATCTGCGCCGCGGTTCGCGTCACCGTGTCGCCGCCGACATAGACGGCATCGGTGCGGTTGCCGGCGGGCCCGGCGGCGAGGCCCGAATTCATGCGCAGCAGCTGTTCGGTGGTGATGGCGCGGCGCGGGTCGCCCCGGCCCTGCCATTGCGGGATGGCGGCGGGGGCGGTGACGTCGATGCGGCCCAGTTGCACGCCGCGGCCGACCAGCGTGGCGGCCAGGCTTTTCGCCACCGACCAGGTCCGCTGCGGCGTGTGACGACCATAGCCGGCGCGGTAGCGTTCGGCGACGATGCGGCCGTTCTTGAGGATGATGACCGCGGTCGTCGACGGCTTGCCGCCGTTGTCGCCGCCGAATTTGGGCGTGAAGGCTTCGGCGACGACGCGGTTGAGCGGTGCCGATTGATAGCGCGGCAAGCGCAAGGTCGCGCCGGCGTCGCCGAGCGGCCAGCGCGCCGCATCGACTTTGGCCAAGCTCGGCGGGCGGAAATCCGGCGTCAGGCGTGGCAGGATGCGGGGGTCGCTCGCGCCGATCGGCAGCTGGCTGCAGCCGAGCAGCGGCCGCCAGGCGGCGACGCGGGGCGGCAGCGCCGGGTCGTAGCGGACGCTGACGGTGTGACGGACGCGATCGAGCGCGTAGGGCAGGTCGCCGACCAGCGCCTGGTATTCGGGATAGATGCCGGTCAGGTCGTCGGCGGCGACTTGCCCGGGTGTCTGGCCGGCATTGAACACCCCGGAGCACAGGAACGCCGCCTTGTAGCCGGCGGCGAACGCGCGGGTCTGGCTGTCCGCCGCCGCCGGAGTGGCCAGCAGCAGCGCGAGCGCCGTGACGATCATGCGGTGACGGCCTGCCAGCTCGCCATGGCGAGGCCGAAGGCGCGCAGGTCGCCGACGGTGGTCGAGGCCATGTTGTTCATCGCATAAGCGATGCACAGCCGGGCATCCATGTCGACGATGACGATGGAGCCGCCATAGCCGCCCCAGAAGCAACTGTTGGGGTTGGGCAGCGGCAACGACCCGCCGGGCAGGCCATAGCCGAGGCCATAGGCGACCGGGATGCCCAGCACGAGGTCCTCGCCGGCGATCTGCGGCTCCAGCGCGCGGCGGACGCCGGCTTCGCTCAGGATGCGCTTGCCCTTCGACACGCCGCCGTTGGCGAGCAGGGTCTGGATTTCCGCCACCGAGCGCGCATTGCCATGGCCGTTGGCGGCCGGGATCTCGGCGCCGCGCCATTCGCGGGTGACGGTTTCGCGCGGGTTGACTGCCGGGTTGTTGGCCATGTTGGCGGTCAGCGGCCGGTCGGTGACATCGGCGATGGTGCCGCCCTTGGGCGGCGGGTTCAGCTCGGCGACGCGATGGTCCTCGCTCGCCGGCAGGCCGATGTGGAAATCGGCACCCAGCGGCTCGGCGATTTCGGTGCGGAAGACGGTGCCGAGTGACCGCCCGGTGATGCGGCGGACGACTTCACCGACCAGATAGCCCTGGGTAATGGCGTGATAGCCGGGGGCGGTACCGGGCGCCCAATAGGGTTCCTGGGCCGCCAGCAGCCGGGTGATCCTGTCCCAATCGTACAATTCGTCCTTGCTGACGGTCTCCTTGAAGCCCGACAGGCCGGCGCTGTGCGACATCAGCTGGGCAACGGTGACCTCCGCCTTGCCGGCCGCGGCGAATTCCGGCCAGTAATGCGCCACCGGCTTTTCGAACACGAGTTCGCCGCGGTCGGCGAGCAGCAGCGCGGTCAGCGCCGTCATCGTCTTGGTCGTCGAATAGACGTTGACGATGGTGTCGCGCTGCCAGACCCGCTGCCGCGCCGGATCGGCATGGCCGGCCCAGAGATCGACGACGGTTTCGCCGGCCAGGGTGACGCAGACGCTCGCGCCGATGTCGCCGCCATCGGGGCGGCCGGGCACGAAATTGCCGGCAAAGGCGTCGCGCACGCCGGCAAAGCGCGGGTCGGTGTGGCCATGGATTTCGGTCATTGTCTTCCCCTCAGATGGCGATGTCGGACGGCAGCGGCGACGGGCCGATCAGTCGTTCAAAGGTCTTCAGTGCGTAGCGATCGGTCATGCCGGCGATGAAATCGGCGACGTGGCGGGCGCGGTCGGGTTCGGAAGCCGGCGTGCCGGCGCCCCAGTCGCCCGGCATCGCGGCCGGATCGGCGTGCAGCGCGCCGAACAGCCCGGCCACGACCAGTTGCGACGGGTCGCGCAGCGCCGCGACGCGCGGGTGGCGATACATGCGGGCGCGCAGAAAGGCCTTGAGCGCGCGGGTCTCGGCGACCAGCGCCGGCGACAGCGCCACCAGCGGCCGGCCAGCGGCGCGAGCATCGGCGGCCGATTGCGGCGCCGCCGCGGCGAGGCGCGCCCGCGTTTCGGCGAGCAGGTCGTCGACCATGCGGCCGATCTGGTCGCGGACGAGTTCGGGCACCAGCCGGCGGCGGGCGGTGATGCCCGGCCAGCGCGCGGTGACGGTCGCCCAGCTTGCCGCGGTGAACGGCACCTCGGCAACCAGTTCCTCGACCGTGAACAGCCCGGCGCGGATGCCGTCGTCGAGGTCGTGATTGTCATAGGCGATGTCGTCGGCGAGCGCCGCGACCTGCGCCTCCAGCCCCGCATGGCTGGCAAGATCGAGCGGGAAGCCGGCATCGGCCTCGACCATCGCCCAGGTCGGCAAATGAATCGGGCCATTGTGCTTGGCCAGCCCCTCCAACGTTTCCCAGCTGAGGTTGAGGCCGTCCCAGCCCGGATAGCGGTTTTCCAGTTTCGTCACGATGCGCAGCGTCTGGGCATTGTGGTCGAAGCCGCCATAGGGCGCCAGCGCCGCCGCCAGGGCATCCTCGCCGCTGTGGCCGAACGGCGGATGGCCGAGATCATGCGCCAGCGCCAGCGCCTCGGTAAGGTCTTCGTCGAGGCCGAGCGCGCGCGCGATGCTGCGGGCGATCTGCGCGACCTCGAGGCTGTGGGTCAGGCGCACGCGGAAATGGTCGCCGTCGGGGGCGACGAACACCTGGGTCTTGTACCGCAGCCGGCGAAAGGCGCCCGAATGGACGATGCGGTCGCGGTCGCGCTGGAACACGGTCCGTGTCGCCGAGGCCGGCTCCGGGTGGCGGCGGCCGCGCGATGATGCCGGATCGGTGGCGTAGTTCACAATTCGGTGTCGAAGCCTGTCGTCATCCGCGGCGTGTCGGTCGCGGTCACCGAATAGCGCGGCGCCGGGGCCGGCTGCATGACACCGCCGACCTCGATGAATGTCCCGCGCGCGGCGTTGTGAGGATGCGTCGGCGCCTCCGCCATGCTGAGCACCGGGGCGAAGCAGACGTCGGTCATTTCCATCAGCGCGCACCATTCGTCGCGCGATTTCGTTAGGAACAGCGCCGTCAACCTGTCCTTCAATGGCCCCCATTGCGCCCGGTCCATCTGCGCGTCGAAATCCTTGTCCTCGGCAAGGCCGGCGAGGCGGCGCAGTTCGGCATAGAATTGCGGCTCCAGGCTGCCGATGGAGAGCCACTTGCCGTCGCCGGTTTCGTAGGTGTCGTACATGTGGGCGCCGGTATCGAGCAGATTGGTGCCGCGATCGTCGGACCAGATGCCGTTGGCGCGGAACCCCCAGATCATGCTCATCAGCACGGCGGCGCCGTCGGTCATGGCGGTGTCGATGACCTGGCCCTGCCCGGTTTTCTGCGCATGCAGCAGCGCACTGACCATGCCGAACGCCAGCATCATGCCGCCGCCGCCGAAATCGCCGACCATGTTGATCGGCGGCGTCGGCTTTTCACCGGCGCGTCCATAGGTGTGCAGCGCGCCGGCCAGCGCGATATAGTTGATGTCGTGGCCGGCGGCCTGGGCATAGGGGCCCGTCTGGCCCCAGCCGGTCATGCGGCCATAGACCAGCCGCGGATTGTCGGCGAGCAGCACGTCGGGGCCGAGGCCGAGGCGTTCGGTCACGCCGGGGCGAAAGCCCTCGATCAGGCCATCGGCGGATGTCACCAGTTCGCGGACCTTGGCCTTGCCCTCCGGCGACTTCAGGTCGAGGCCGATGAGGCGGCGGGAACGCAGCAGCGGGTCGCGCGCATCGATGCGGGCGCCGGGCCGATCGATTCGGATCACCTCAGCGCCATGGTCGGCCAGCATCATCGCCGCGAACGGCCCCGGCCCGATGCCGGCGAGTTCGATGATGCGCAGTCCGCTGAGTGGTCCGGCCATGATGCTATCCCTGCTTGGTGTGGGCAGGTGATGCCGCGCCGGGCAAACCATGGTCAAGCGCTAGGTCGTCAACTTATGGACCCGAGGGGCGGGAACTGGCTCCCGCCCCTCAGATTGAACAGGCGTGTCAGGCGGCGACGGCGACCCGGCGACGGCGCGCGGCGGCGCCGACGAGGCCGAAGCCGGCGATCAGCATCGCCCAGCTTGCGGGTTCGGGGACGGTGCTGCCCGGACCCGCCAGTGCGAAGCTGACACCGTCGATCAGCGGATCGTTGAAGCCGAATGCCGTGCTCGACGCGATGGTGAAGCTGATCGTCGTCGATGCGCCGGTGGCGAGATAGTTGATCGACGTCGTCTGGAACGGCTTTTTGAAGACGCCGCTGCCGTCACCGACGATCGTGAACTGGCTCAGCTGCGAGCCGATCAGCACGTCGAGGACGGTCGAGACGCCTGCGGTGTTCTCGCCGCTGAAACCGAAAGTCAGCGTATAGAGCGCCGTGGGAACGGTGGTGACGGTCTGGCTGATGCCTTCCCCGGGAGCCGGCGTCGCGCCGCCGTAGCCGCCGATGTCGTAATAATAGTCACCGTCATACGCCGGCGTTCCGAAGGAAGCGTAGCTGATGACGCCCTCCGTGTGGCCGATGTTGGTCCAGCCTGTCGGTGTGCTGGTCTGGCTGGTGGACGCTTCGAAATTGCCGTTGACGAGCAGGTTCGCCGCGGCCGGCGCGGCACCAGCAAGCGCGGCGAGCGCGACGACGCCGGTCAGAATCTTGATCATGGATAATCCCCGATTTTTGCAGTGGCTTGACGCGACCGGCACCCTACAACGCGCCTTGCAGCGCAGCATGCAATCATCATGCCAGATCGCAACATTTCGTTAAGCTTCTGAAATGAGCCGAATGTGGCGAACAGCCGCGCGTGGTAGCTGCACGAAGTGTAAATCCTGTCGACAATCCGGTGGCCCCTTTCCGCACTTGACGCGCGCCGGCCGATGATTCGATAATACTGGAATTATGGAAACGAATCACGATCTGGCGGTCGATCGGCTGGCGGCGCTGGCGCAATCGCACCGGCTGGCGGTGTTCCGCCTGCTGGTAGTCGCCGGCCCCGACGGCCGTGCCGCGGGGGACATCGCCGCCGACCTCGGCCTGCCGCCATCGTCGCTGTCGTTCCATCTTGCGCATCTCAAGCGCGTCGGGCTGGTTCGGGCCGAACGTCGTGGCCGCTCGCTCTGCTATGCCGCCGATTTCACGGCCATGCACGGACTGGTCGATTTCCTCACCGAAAACTGCTGCAGCGGCGGCGCCTGTGCGCCCGCCGAGACCAGGAGCGCCGCATGAAACGCCTGCACGTCCATGTCGGGGTCGACGACCTGGCCACCTCGATCACCTTCTATTCGACGCTGTTCGCCGCGCCGCCGACGGTGGTCGAGGCCGATTATGCCAAATGGATGCTCGACGACCCGCGGGTGAATTTTGCCATTTCCGCGGGTCATGCCGGGCGCGGCATCGAGCATCTCGGCATCCAGGCCGAGGATGCCGAAGAGCTCGCCGAGATGGCGGCGCGGCTGGCGCAGGCGGAGGGCCCGGTGCTCGACGAGGGCGCGACGACCTGCTGCTATGCGCAGTCGACCAAGGCCTGGATCAGCGACCCGCAAGGCGTTGTCTGGGAAACGTTCCTCACCAGCGGCGTCACGTCGGATTATGGCAACGCGCCGGCGCTGGCCCGGCTGGCGTCGTCGGCACACGCGGCCGTCGGCGCCTGTTGCGCGCCGGCGTTGGCGCCAGCGCCGGCAACGGGATGCTGCGGATGACCGTCACCATCTGGCACAATCCCGAGTGCGGCACCTCGCGCAACACCCTGACGATGATCCGCGCCACGGGGGTGGAGCCGGTGGTGATCGACTACCAGCAGGACGTGCCGCCGGCGGCGGAACTTGCGCGCGTCGCGGCGGCGGTCGGCGGCGCGACGGCGCTGATGCGGACCAAGGGCACGCCGGCCGAAGCGCTCGGGCTGGTCGGCGCCGATGACGCGACCATATTGGCGGCAATGGCGGCCCACCCGATCCTGATCAACCGTCCGGTCGTCATCGGCCCGCGCGGCACCGTGCTGGCGCGGCCGTCGGAGCGGGTGCTCGCGGTACTCGAGGTGCCATTGCCAACAGATTTCACCAAGGAGGACGGGGAAATCGTGCGGCGCCCGGCATGATCCGCGCCGCCACCCCGGCCGACGCCGCCGCCATCGCCGCCATCTATGCGCCCGAGGTGCTGCGCGGCACCGCCACCTTCGAGACCGAAGCCCCCGATCTCGCCGCGATGGCGGCGCGCATCGCCCGCGTCGTCGCCGCCGACTGGCCCTGGCTGGTCGCGACGCACGGCGGCGGCATCGTCGGCTATGCCTATGCGATGCAGTTCCGCGATCGCCCGGCCTATGCCCGCACCTGCGAGAACACCATCTATGTCGCTGCCGACCAGCACCGCACCGGCGTCGGCAGGGCATTGCTGACGGCGCTGTGCAGCGCGGCCCACGGCGCCGGTTTCGACCAGATGATCGCCGTCATCGGCGATGGCGTCGCCAATGTCGGATCGATCGGGCTGCACGCCGCCTGCGGTTTTCGCGAGGCCGGGCGGCTGGTCGATGTCGGCCTGAAGTTCGGCCGCCGGCTCGATGTCGTCTACATGCAGCGGAGCCTCGGATGACGGACGCGCCGGCGCGGCTGTCGTTCCTCGACCGCTGGCTCACCTTGTGGATCTTTGCCGCCATGGCGCTCGGCATCGGGCTGGGTACCGGCTTTCCGGCCCTGCCCGGCGCGCTCGAGGCGATACGCATCGGCACCACCAACGTGCCGATTGCCATCGGCCTGATCCTGATGATGTATCCGCCGCTCGCCCGGGTGCGCTATGAGGAGCTGCCGCTGGTCTTTGCCGACCGGCGGGTGCTGGCGCTGTCGCTGCTGCAGAACTGGATCATCGGTCCGGTGCTGATGTTCGGCCTTGCCGTCGTCTTCCTGCGCGACCAGCCCGAATACATGACCGGCCTGATCCTGATCGGCCTCGCCCGGTGCATCGCCATGGTGCTGGTCTGGAACCAGCTGGCCCGGGGTGACAATCAATATGTCGCCGGCCTGGTGGCGTTCAACTCGATCTTCCAGATCCTGTTCTTCAGCACCTATGCCTGGTTTTTCCTGACCGTGCTGCCCCCGCTTGTCGGCCTGCAGGGCAGCGTCATCGATGTCGGCTTCTGGACCATCGCCGAGGCGGTGGCGCTCTACCTCGGCATTCCGTTCCTGGCCGGCTACCTGACCCGGCGCGTGCTGGCGGCGCGGCGCGGGCGCGACTGGTATGAAGCGCGTTTTCTGCCGCGGATCGCGCCGATCACGCTGCTGGCGCTGTTGTTCACGATCGCCGCGATGTTCAGCCTGAAAGGCGGCGACATCGTGCGACTGCCGTTCGACGCGCTGCGCATCGCCGTGCCACTGACGCTGTATTTCCTGATCCAGTTCGGCATCAGCTTTGCGCTCGGGAGGCTGGTCGCCGGCGACTATCCGCGGACGACGGCGATCGCCTTCACCGCTGCGGGCAACAATTTCGAACTGGCGATCGCGGTCGCCATCGCAAGCTTCGGCCTCGCATCGCCGGTCGCCTTTGCGGCGGTGATCGGCCCGCTGGTCGAGGTTCCGGTTCTGGTGCTGCTGGTCAGCGTGTCATTGCGGCTGCGCCAGCGCTGGCGGGGGCCGGCAACGGCCTGATCGCCACGGGGCCCGACGGCCCGCACTGCCTTTGCAGCGCGGGCCGGTCGCGGATCAGTTGTTGACCTGCCGCTTGAAGAACGGCGGGATGTCGACCTCGGGGGCACCGGGGACGGGTTCGGGCGCCAGCGTGGCCGTCGGGGCCGGCTTTGGCTTTGGTCCCCGCGACAGGTTCATCATCTTTTCGAACAGGGTCGGCGCGCGTTCCTCTTCGACCGGCGGGTGCATCGGCGCCGGCGGCTGCGGCGGCGCGACGGCTACCGGAGCGTCGGTGGGCGTGAAGCGGAAGGTGTCGAGCGGCACCGGCGCGTCGATGCGCTCGGCATCGGCGAGGTCGATCTCCTCGTCGATCGTCGCTTCGGGCAGGTCGGCATCCATCTCGGCCAGCGCATCGGCGACGACAGGCGTCGTTTCGACGGCGGGCTGCACCGCGACGGGCTTCGGCGCCACCGGGGCGATGACGGGGGCGGTGACCGGCTGGGGCGCGAAGATGCTCGGCTGGCCACCGAAGCCGGCAGCGGCACGCGGCCGCTGCGGCACGACTGCCGCACGCGCCGCGGCGTCGATGCCGGTGGCGACGACCGAGACGCGCATGACGCCGTCGAGATCCTTGTTAAAGGCCGAGCCGACGATGATGTTGGCGTCGGGATCGACCATGTCGCGGATGTGCGTGGCGGCCTCGTCGACTTCCATCAGCCGCAGGTCGTCGCCGCCGGTGATGTTGATGATGACACCCTTGGCGCCGCGCATGCTGACTTCGTCGAGCAGCGGGTTGGCGATGGCCTTTTCGGCGGCTTCGATGGCGCGGCGTTCGCCGGTCGCCTCGCCGGTGCCCATCATCGCCTTGCCCATTTCGGACATGACAGTGCGGATGTCGGCGAAATCGAGGTTGATGAGACCCGGCATGATCATCAGGTCGGTGATGCCGCGGACGCCCTGGTGCAGCACCTGGTCGGCCATCGCGAACGCTTCCTTGAAGGTCGTGTTGGCATTGGCGATCAGGAACAGGTTCTGGTTGGGGATGATGATGAGGGTGTCGACGACCTTCTGCAGTTCGGCGATGCCTTCCTCGGCGGCGCGCATGCGCTTCGAACCTTCGAAGGTGAAGGGCTTCGTCACGACACCGACGGTCAGGATGCCCTTTTCACGGGCGGCACGGGCGACGACGGGGGCTGCACCGGTGCCGGTACCGCCGCCCATGCCGGCGGCGATGAAGCACATGTGCGCGCCTTCGAGGCTCGATTCGAGCTGGTCGAGGGTTTCCTCGGCGGCGGCACGGCCGATCTCGGGACGCGCGCCTGCCCCCAGGCCCTGCGTGATCTTCATGCCCAGCTGGATGCGCGTCGGCGCCTTGCTGCTGGCCAATGATTGCGCATCCGTATTGGCCACAATGAATTCAACGCCCTGAAGATCGGCATTGATCATGTTGGTGACCGCGTTGCAGCCGGCGCCGCCAACGCCGATGACGGTGATCCGCGGCTTGAGCTCGGTCAATTCAGGCCGTTCGAATTCCAGCATCTCGTGTCTCCCCTTCGATCAGGCACACTATATAAGGTATGGGTCAGTTCCAAGCGGCTTCATAAACTTCCGCGAAGTTTTTCGATCATGCTGGCGAGGCGCCCGCCGTTGCCGGTTGGCTTTGGCGGTGCCGCCATGTGCCAGATGTCCGGTACTTCAGCTGCGGCGAACAATACCAGCCCGGCGAGCGTCGCAAACGCCGGTCCGCCCTGCGCCGGCGGCAGTCCGGTCAGTCCGCGCGGCCGGCCGATGCGGACGTTTCGGCCGAGTGACCCCTGCGCGAAATCGGCGATCGAGCGCAGCTCCGCGCCGCCGCCAGTCAGCACCAGCTGCCGCGCCTGCGGACCGACGAATCCCAGTTCGTCGAGCTTCACCTGGACCTCGCGGAACAGCAGGTCGAGCCGGTGGCGGATGACGCCGATGATCTGCGCCTTGGGCACGCGCATCGGTTCGGCCATGGTGTCGTCGCTCATCGGCGGGATCTCGACGGCGTCGTGATTGTCCTTGGGTGTCGCCATCGCCGAGCCGTCGAGGGTCTTCAGTCGCTCGGCATGGCTGCGCCGCGTCGCAAAGGCGGCGGCAAGGTCGTTGGTGATGTCGTGCGCGCCCATCGGGATCGCCGCGACGCCGACCAGCATGCCGTAATTGTGGACGGCGATGGTGGTGACGCCGGCACCGATCTCGATCAGCGCGACGCCCAGCTCGCGTTCCTCGCGTTCCAGCGTCGACAGGCTGGCGGCGAGCGGCGAGGCGACGAGGCTGCGCAGCCCGATATGCGCCTGCTTGATGGCGCGATCGAGGTTCTTCAGCGGCGGCGTGTCGGCGGTGACGACATGGATATCCATGCCGAGCCGATCGGCGTGGAAGCCCAGCGGGCTTTCGACCCCCGGCTGGCCGTCGAGGGCATAAAGCGCCGGCTGGGCATGGACGACGGTGCGGCCGCGCGGATCGATGCGGGCGCGGCCGGCCTGGCGCAGCGTCATCATGTCGGCGGCGGTGATGCTGGCGCCGGCAATGTCGATCTCGGCGGTGGCGACATCGCTGCCGAGGTTGCCGGCCGAGATCGAGGCATGGACGAATTCGACCTGGATGCCCGCGGCGCGCTCGGCCTGGTCCATGGCACCGCGGATGGCGGCCTCGGTCTTTTCGAAATCGGTGACGAGGCCGCGCTTCAGCCCGAAACACGGCTTCTGACCCGTGCCGATCACCCGCGGTTCACCGTCGCCACCGACCAGCGCGATCAGCGCGGCGACCTTCGACGTGCCGACATCGAGGACGGCAATGGTGCGCTCGCCGGTGCCCTTGGGCACCAGGGGGATCTTGGGGGCCATCAGATGGTTGTCGGCTTCTGGGTTTTGGCGGCCTTGGCCGCGGCTTCGAGGGCTTTTTGCACGGCCTGCCCACCGACGGTCATCTGGCCGGGCAGCCGCATGTCGAAGCGTTCGTAGCGCCCGCCGAGCAGTCGGCTCTCGTCCCCCTGCCCCGCATCGAGGCTGGCGAATTTCTTGAATGCCGCGGTGGCGGCGGCGGGCGTGTCGGGCAGCGCCAGCGTCTCGCCGGTCTTGAACTTCAGGTCCCAGCGGCGACCGCCGACCAGGATGGCGGCATCGACCTGGCGCGACAGCGCGGGCGCCGCGGCGGTCAGCAGCAGCAGCTCGCGGACATGGAGGTTGGCGCCCGGGCCGACGACGACCGGCAGGCTGGCGAAGCGTTCGAGGTTGCGCGTCGTGAGCACGCGACCGGTCACATCGACGGCGGCAAAGCGCTGGCGATGCTGCCACAGCGCCGCCGGCTGCCGTTCGACGACGGTGATCGACAGCGTGTCGGGCAGGCGCCGGGCGACACTGGCATCGGCGACCCAGGGCATCGCCAGCAGCCGGTCGCGGATGGCGTGGAGGTCCGCCGCCAGCATCGCGTTGGTCGGCCCCGACAGCGCCGCGTCATAGACGGCGAGCCGCGACAGTTCCCGCGCGCCGTTGATCTCGACATGGCGGATCTCATAGCCGGCATCGGCGGTGCGGTGGACGAAATCCTGCCAGGCGCGCTGCGGAATGCCCATCAGCGAAGTGACGACGGCGGTGGCGAGCAGCACCAGCCCCGCCGCCGCCAGGCCGACATTGCGGCGCAGCGTCGGCGCGCTGACCGGCAGCGCCAGCGTCGCGGGCGCGGGCTTGCGCGCCGCGACCGGCTTGCGCCGCGGCGGCGCGGCGCCGCGTTTCAGGGCAACGGTGCTCATGTCCCCTCCATGGCACTGTCGATCAGACGTTGCACCAGCGTTTCGTAAGAAATGCCCCGCGCCCGCGCCTGTTCGGGCACCAGGCTGAGCGGCGTCATGCCCGGCTGGGTGTTGACTTCAAGGAGGTAGAGCCCCGCTTCCCCCTGCGCCGGATCCCAGCGGAAATCCGACCGCGAGGCGCCGCGGCAGCCGAGCGCGCGATGCGCGTCGAGCGCCATTTTCAGGCACGACGCGGTGATCTCGGCCGGCAGCTCGGCCGGACAGACATGGACGGTCAGCCCGTCGGTATATTTGCTGTCATAGTCATAGAAGCCGTGGGTCGGCTGCAGTTCGGTCACGGCCAGAGCCTCGTCGCCGAGCACCGCCACGGTCAGTTCCTTGCCGGCAATGAAGGGTTCGGCGAGGAGTTCGGTGAATTCGGCCCAGGGGCCCGCGGCGTCGCGGGCGATCGGGTTGCCATAGTTCGACGTATCGGTGACGATGGCGACGCCGACCGAGGAGCCTTCGTTGACCGGTTTCAGCACATAGGGGCGGGGCAGCGGATCGCCGGCATACAGGCTTTCGGAGGCGACCATGCGCCCCGCCGGCATGCGGATGCCCTGCGGCACCAGGATACGCTTGGTCAGTTCCTTGTCGATGGCGATCGCCGAGGTGGTGACGCCGCTATGGGTGTATTTGAGGCCGAGGATATCCATCAGCCCCTGGATGCTGCCGTCCTCCCCAGGCGTGCCGTGGAGCGCGTTGAAGACGACATCGGGAGCGGCGGCGGTGAGCGCCGCGGCGACATTGCGGTCCATGTCGATCTCGGTGACATCATGGCCGAGCGTGCGGCAGGCGGCGGCGATGCCGCGCCCGGAGGTCAGCGACACCTCGCGCTCGGCAGACCAGCCGCCCATGAGGACTGCGACCTTCACTTCGGTGTCCCCACGCGCTGGATTTCCCATTCGAGTTCGATGCCCGACTGCGCCTTGACCCGGGCGCGGACTTCCTCGCCCAAGGCCTCGATATCGGCGCTGGTGGCGGTGCCGGTGTTGATCAGGAAGTTGGTGTGCTTTTCGCTGACCTGCGCGCCGCCGACCGTCAGCCCGCGGCAGCCGGCGGCGTCGACGAGAGCCCAGGCCTTGTGCCCAGGCGGGTTCTTGAAGGTGGAGCCGCCGGTGCGCGAGCGAAGCGGCTGGGAGGCTTCGCGCTCGGCGGCGATGCGGTCCATCTCGGCGGTGATGGCGGTCTTGTCGCCGGGGGTGCCGCGGAAACCGGCGGCGACCACGATGGCGTCGTCGGGCAGGTCGGAATGGCGATAGGTAAAGCCGAGCGCATCGAGATCGATGACCCGCTGCTCACCGGAGCGCAGGACGACCGTCGCATCGACCAGCACATCGGCCGTTTCGCGACCGTAGGCGCCGGCGTTCATCCGCACCGCACCACCGACGGTCCCGGGAATACCGCGCATGAATTCGAGGCCGGCAAGGCCATGGTCGCGTGCCGTGCTGGCGAGAAGGATGCCCGGCGTGCCAGCGCCCGCGACGAGCCGATCGCCGGTTACATCGACGCCGGAAAAGCCCTTGCCGAGCCGCACGGTGACGCCCGGCAAGCCGCCATCGCGAACGATGAGATTGGAGCCGAGACCCAGCGGCTTGACCGGCACCGCGGGGTCGAGCGCGCGCAGGAAGTCCTGCAGGTCGGCAACATCGGCGGGTTCGAAAAGCCATTCGGCAGCGCCACCGGACTTGAACCAGACAAGCGGCGCCAGCAGGGCCCCGGCGGTCAGCCGGCCACGCACCTGCGGAGGCGCCAGCGTCATCATCCGGCGCGCGCCTTGTCGATGGCCGCGGCCAGGCCGGCCGCCCATTTCGTGATGTCGCCGGCGCCGAGGCAGACGACCATGTCGCCCGGGCGCGCGTCGGCGGCGAGCTTCGCCGCGAGATCGTCGGCGCCGGTCACCGTCACAGCGGCGCGATGCCCGGCGGCGAGCAGCCCGGCGGCCAGCGCCTCGGCGTCGATGCCCTCGATCGGCGCTTCGCCGGCGGTGTAGACAGGGGCGACATAGACCGCATCGGCATCGTTGAAGGCGGCCTGGAACTCGGTCATCAGGTCGCGCAGCCGAGTGAAGCGGTGCGGTTGAACGACCGCCAGCACCCGCCCCTGCGCACCCTCGCGGGCTGCCGCCAGCACGGCGCGGATTTCGACCGGGTGATGGCCGTAGTCGTCGATGATCGTCACCCCACCCGTCTCCCCAACGTTGGTGAAGCGGCGCTTGACCCCGCCGAAGCGCGCAAAGCCGGTGCGGATGGCGTCGTCGGAAATCCCCAGTTCGATCGCCACGGCGACGGCGGCGAGCGCGTTCAGCACATTGTGGCGGCCGGGCATCGGCAGCATCAGGTCGGGGATGGTGCGCGACGATTCATTGGCCCCGTCGCGGGTGCGGACGATGACGCTGAAACTGTTGCCACCCGGCACCGGGGTGACGGTTTCCCCGCGGACGTCGGCTGTCGCCGAAAAGCCATAGGTGACGATGCGGCGATCGCCGACGCGCGGGATCAGCGCCTGGACCTCGGGGTGGTCGATGCACAGGATGCCGGCGCCGTAGAACGGAATCTTGTGGATGAATTCGGCAAAGGCCGCGCGGACCTGATCGAAATCGCCCCAGTGATCGAGGTGCTCGGGATCGATGTTGGTGACGATGCCGAAGGTGCCACCGAGCCGGAGGAAGCTGCCGTCGCTCTCGTCGGCCTCCACCACCATCCATTCGCTCGTCCCCAGCCGGGCGTTGGAGCCATAGGTGTTGATGATGCCGCCGTTGATGACCGTCGGGTCGAGCCCGCCGGCGTCGAGCAGCGCCGCCACCATCGATGTCGTCGTCGTCTTGCCGTGCGTGCCGGCGACGGCGACGCAGCTTTTCAGCCGCATCAGTTCGGCCAGCATTTCGGCGCGGCGCACCACCGGCAGGCGGCGGGCGCGGGCGGCGACGACTTCCGGGTTGTCGGGCTTGATCGCCGTCGAGGTCACCAGCACTGCGGCATCGGCGACATTGTCGGCGCTCTGGCCGATGAACACTTTGATGCCCTTGGCGCGCAACCCTTCGACGACATAGCCCTCGGCGCTGTCGGACCCCTGCACGGCAAAGCCCAGATTGGCCATCACCTCGGCGATGCCCGACATGCCGATGCCGCCGATGCCGACGAAGTGGATGACGCCGATGTCGGTGCGGAAACCAGGGCGCAATCCAGAAGACGTGGGTGACAGGTTCATGAGGCGGATCCGGTGGCGATGACAAGGTCGGCGAGGCGCGCGGCCGCGTCGGGATGGCCGGCGGAGCGGGCGCCGGCGGCGGCGGTGGCCAGCGCTTTCGGGTCTGCCAGCCAGCCGGTCAAGGCCTCGGCCACGCGCTCCGGCGTGAAATGCGGCTGCGGCACGACGATGGCGCCGCCGGCCGCCGCCATGCCGTTGGCATTGTCGGTCTGGTGGTCGTCGGTGGCGATCGGCAGCGGCACCAGGATCGCCGGGCGGCCGGCAACGGCAAGCTCTGCCACCGTCGACGCGCCGGCGCGGGCGATGACGACATGGGCCCGCGCGATCTCCGCCGGCAAATCGGTGAAATAGGCGCGGATATCGGCGCCGACCCCGGCGGCGCGATAGGCCTCCGCCATCATCACGGCATCCTCGTCGCGGCCCTGGTGGGTGACGTCGAGCCGCGCGCGCAGCGTTTCGGGCAGCAGCGCGACGGCGGCCGGCACGACGCTGTTGAGGATGGCGGCGCCCTGGCTGCCGCCGGTCACCAGCAACCGGAGCCGCGGGCTGTCGGCGACGAACGGCACGGCGCGGGCAGCCACGATCTCGGTGCGCACCGGATTGCCGGTGAGCACCGTCCGCGCCGCCCAGCCGCCATCGAGGCGGCGGACCCGGGCATAGCTTGTGGCGATGCGCGCGACACGGGGAGCGAGGAAGCGATTGACCCGGCCGAGCACGGCATTCTGTTCATGGACGAGGCTCGGCAGCTTGAGCGACAGCGCGGCCAGCAGCGATGGCAGCGCCGGATAGCCACCGAAACCGATGACGGCACTGGGCCGCAACTCGCGGAACAAGGCCCGGGCCGCCCCCCGCCCGCGCCAGATGCTCATCGCCACCGCCGGTAGCGTCCGCCAGCCCGAGCGGCCGGGCGAGCCGCTGTCGACGACGGTGCGCGGCACGCCGTCGAACAGACCCGGAAAGCGCAAGCCGCGCGTGTCGGTGACCAGATGGACGGCATGGCCGCGGGCGCGCAGTTCGAGCGCCAGCACATGCGCCGGCACCATATGGCCGCCGGTGCCGCCGGCGGCGAGGATGTATAAGCCGCTCACCCGGCCCGCCAGCGTTCGACATAGGGCGAGGCCTTGAGGAACGGATTGCGCCGGGTCAGCGCCAGCAACAGGCCCATGCCGAGGCTCAATGCCAGGAACGACGAGCCGCCATGGCTGATGAACGGCAGCGTCATGCCCTTCGACGGCATCAGCTTCAGGTTGACCGCCATGTTGATCGTCGCCTGCAGGCCGAACTGCGTGGCGAGGCCGCCCGCGGCGAGCAGCACGAAGGGTTCGTCCTCGTCGAGCATCATCAGGAAGACGCGGACGACGATGGCGATGTAGAGCCCGGCGACGACGAGGCAGGCGATCATGCCGAATTCCTCGCCGATGACGCTGAAGATATAGTCGGTCTGCGGCTCCGGCAGGCGGAACTTCATCTGGCCCTCACCGGGGCCGACGCCGAACAGTCCGCCGGCACGATAGCAATCGAGCGCCTTGTCGATCTGGTAGGTGTCGCCACCGCCGGTCAGGAACTTGTCGATGCGCGACGAGACATGGTCGACGGTGAGATAGGCGATGCCGAGCCCGAGCGTGCCGGCGACGGCCAGCACGCCGAGCACCCACAGCGACATGCCGGCAAGCACGGCCTGGACCAGCCAGACGATGGCGATGAGCGCCGTCTGGCCGAAATCGGGCTGGCGGATCAGCAGCAGCGCGACGATCGCCAGCAGGCCGAAGCTCAGCTGCATCGTCGGGATGGTGCGGTCGTCGAAGCGCAGCGCCAGCAGCCAGGCGGTGGTGACGACGAACATCGGCTTGAAGAATTCCGACGGCTGGAACTGGAACCCGGGCAGCGCGATCCAGCGCTGGGCGCCATTGGTCGTCGCGCCGATCACCGGCACCAGCAGCAGCGCGACCAGGAAAACGACGGTGCCGATCAGCCCGACGCGCTTGGCCCATTGCACCGGCAGCATCGAAACGCCGAGCATCAGCGGCAGGCCGATGACCACCCAGAGGATTTGGCGTTTCAGGAAAAACAGATCGTCGTACTTGAACGCCGCGCCCGACAGGCGCTGTGCCGCGGCCGGCGACGCGGCGGCGACGGCGATGATGCCGATGCCGATCAGCGCGAAGACAAAGGTCAACAGCAGCTTGTCGGTGGTCCAGAACCAGCGGCCGAGCCACGATCGGTCGCCGCGCGAGAAAGCCGCACCGGGCGCCGGGGTCCAGGGACGCGTCGCCATGTCTACAGGGCCTCCACCAGGGCACGGAACGCCAGCCCACGCGCCTCGAAATCACGGAACTGGTCGAAACTGGCGCAGGCCGGCGACAGCAGCACGGTATCGCCGGGCCGCGCCGCCGCCGCGGCATCGGCGACCGCCTGGGCCAGCGTGCCCGATTGCGTCACCGGCAGCAGCGGCGCGAGAATGGCGCCGAACAGCGGCGCCGCTTCGCCGATCAGATAGGCGGCGCGCACGCCCTTCAGGAACGGCTTGACCGCATCGAGGTCGGCACCCTTGGCGCGCCCGCCGGCGATCCAGTGGGTGTTGGGGAATGCCGCCAGCGCCGGCGCCGAGCTGTCGGGGTTGGTCGCCTTGGAATCATTGACCCAGAGCACGCCGGCTTTTTCGGCGATGCGCTCCATCCGGTGCGGCAGGCCCAGATAGCTGCGCAGGCCCGCGGCGATCTCCGCATCGGTCAGGCCGAGCGCCGCGCAGGCAGCGACGGCGGCGCGGGCATTCTGGAGGTTGTGCGGTCCCTGCAGCGCCGGCCATTCGGCCTGGTCGCCGGCCTCGACATCCTCGATGAACTGGATCTCGGGCTCCTCGGCCGCGTCGAGAACATCGTGGTTGGTCTCGGCATCCCAGCCGACGATGGCGGGGCGAAACGGCGACTGCATGGCGAACAACCGGGCCTTGGCGGCGACATAGGCGTCCATGCTGCCGTGGCGCTCGAGATGGTCGGGGGTGATGTTGAGGAGGATCGCCACGTCGCAGTCGAGGCTGAAGGTGATGTCGAGCTGGTAGCTGCTGAGTTCCAGCACATAGACCCCGCCTGCCGGCAGCGGTTCCTGCGCCAGGATCGGCAGGCCGATGTTGCCGGCCATGGTGGTCGGCGCGCCGGCGGCGGCGAGCATGTGGTGGACGAGGGCGGTCGTCGTCGATTTGCCGTTGGTGCCGGTGATGCCGACGACGCGGTGTTCGGGCAAGGCATCCCGGGCCTGGGCGAACAGCTCGATGTCGCCGATGACGGGCACGTCGGCGGCGATCGCCTTGGCGAACAACGGCGCGTCGTGCGGGACACCCGGTGACACGACCAACGCCTCGATCGTCGTCAGGTCGATGTCGTGGAGGTTGGTGAGGTCGCCGCAACCATCCTTGGCGAAGGCGTCGCGCGCCGCCTCCCCATCGTCCCAGCTGAGGCAGGTGGCACCCGATGCCGTCAAGGCGGCCACCGTCGCCTTGCCGCTGCGGGCGAGGCCGTAGACGCCAAAGGTTTTGCCGGCAAAGGCGGGGGAGGTGATCACCGCAGCTTCAACGTCGCGAGGCCGGCGAGCGCCAGCACGATCGAGATGATCCAGAAGCGGATGACGACGGTCGATTCCGCCCAGCCCAATTGTTCGAAATGATGGTGGATCGGCGCCATGCGGAATACCCGCTTGCCGGTCATCTTGAAGCTGGCGACCTGGACGATGACGCTGACGGTTTCGAGGACGAACAGCCCGCCGATGACGACCAGCACCAGTTCATGGTTGGTGATGACCGCAATGCTGCCGAGTGCGCCGCCCAGGGCGAGGCTGCCGGTGTCGCCCATGAACACCGCCGCCGGCGGGGCGTTGTACCAGAGGAACCCCAGGCACGCGCCGATCAGCGCCGCGGCGAACACCGCGAGCTCGCCCGAGCCGGGGACATGGTGGATGCCGAGATAGTCCGAAAAGCGGATGTTGCCGACCAGATACGCAATGATCGCGAACGCCGAGGCGGCGATGACGACCGGCATCGTCGCCAGCCCGTCGAGTCCGTCGGTCAGGTTCACCGCATTGCCGAAACCGGTGATGATGAAGGCGGCAAAGGCGATGTAGAAAAAGCCCAGGCCCAGCCCCGCGTCCTTGAGGAACGGCAGGTACAGCGTCGTTCCGGTCTTGCTGGCGATCCAGGTGCAGGCGAGGCCGGCGATGAAGAATTCGATCAGCAGCCGGGTGCGACCCGAAACGCCCTTGGCGCTGCGCTTCGTCACCTTGTCGTAATCGTCCATGAAACCGATGGCGCCGAAGCCCAGCGTCACGAACAGGCTGGCCCAGACGAAACCGTTGGCGGTGTCCATCCACAGCAGCGTCGAGATCGTCATCGCGATCAGGATCATCAGCCCGCCCATCGTCGGCGTGCCCTTTTTCGTCAGCAGGTGCGACGCCGGGCCGTCCTCGCGGATCGGCTGGCCCTTGCCCTGGCGGCTGCGCAGGAAGGTGATGAAGCGCGGCCCGATGAACAGCGCGATGACCAGCGCCGTCACCAGCGCCCCGACCGAACGGAAGGTGATGTAGCGGAACAGGTTGAGGATGCCCTCGAAGCCCGCCCAATAGGCCAACAGGTTGATCAAGCCGCTGTCTCCCCACCGCCGAGCGGCGCCACGATCCGACCGCGCAACGTCGCCACGACGTCACCGAGCCGCAGGCTGTTGGAACCCTTCACCAGCAGAACGTCGTCCGCTCCGAGCAGCCGGTCGATCTCGGTCTGCGCGGCCGGCGCATCGGCAACGTGGCGGACATCTAGCCGCCGGGCGAGCGCCGCCGCCAGCGGTTTCATCTCGTTACCCACAACTATTATGCTCGAAACGCCCGCGGCCACCACATGTGGTGCCAGGTCGGCATGAAATTCGTCCGACAGCGACCCCAGCTCACGCATCCCGCCGAGCAGCGCCAGCCGGCGCCCGGTGCGCGCCGGAGCGATGTCCCCCAGCACCGCCAGCGACGCCGCCATCGAGGCGGGATTGGCGTTGTAGCTTTCGTCGATGACGATGGCGCTGCCGCCCTCGACGCCCACCCGCAGTCGCTGGCCGCGGCCCGGCAGGTCCGACAGTTCGGCGAGCGCCAGCCCGGCCAGCGCCAAGTCGCCGCCGGCGGCATGGACCGCCGCCAGCACGGCCAGCGCATTGCCGACCCAGTGCCTGCCGGCCATGCCGATCTTGAAGGTCAGCCGATGCTCCCCGACCCGCGCCGTCACGCACGAGCAGTCGGGATGCAGCGCCACCGCCTCGGCATGGACATCGGCGGCGGGATCGAGGCCGAAGGTGATGATGTGAGCGGCATGGTCGCGGGCATGGCCGAGCAGCCGGTCGCGGTGGATATTGTCGTATGGCACGATCGCCGTGCCGCCGGGCAACAGTCCTGAGAAGATCTCGCCCTTGGCATCGGCGATGTCTTCTTCGCTGGCGAAGAATTCGCGATGCGCCGAGGCGACCCAGGTGACGATGGCGACCTGCGGCCGGACCAGCGCCGTCAGCGCCGCCAGCTCGCCGGCATGGTTCATCCCCATCTCGAACACGCCGAAGCGGCTGTCGCGCGGCATGCGGGCGAGGCTCAAGGGCACGCCGGTGTGGTTGTTGTAGCTTTTCACCGAGGCATGGACGGCATCGGGCGCAAAGCGCGTCAGCGCCAGCCGCAGCGCTTCCTTGACGCCGGTCTTGCCGACCGAGCCGGTAACGCCGATGCGCAGCGCCGGCGACCGGTCGCGGGCGGCGGCGGCGAGCGCATAGAGGCCGGCGGTGGTGTCGGCGACGCGGACATGCGGGTGGTCGCTGTCCGCCGACACCAGCAGCCCGGCGGCGCCGCGATCGATCGCCTGGGGCAGAAAACGATGGCCGTCATCGGCCTCGCCCTTCAACGCGATGAACAATTCGCCGCCGATGACCTCGCGGCTGTCGAAGGTGACGCCGTTGGCGCTGAAATCACCATGGGCCGTCCCGCCGGTGGCGGTGGCGATTTCCGCGGCCGTCCAGAGCGGACTCATGCCGCGCACTCCCGCGCCACCTGGACGTCGTCGAAGGGCAGCACCCGGTCGCCGACCACCTGGCCCTGTTCATGGCCCTTGCCGGCGACGAGGACGATGTCGTCGGCGCCGCTTTCGGCGATCGCGGCAGCGATGGCGCTGCGCCGGTCGCCGATTTCGCTGGCGCCTGGCGCGGCGGCCATGATGGCGGCACGGATCGTGGCGGCGTCCTCGCTGCGCGGATTGTCGTCGGTGACGATCACCCGGTCGGCGGTGCGCACCGCGGTTTCGCCCATCAGCGGCCGCTTGCCCTGGTCGCGGTCGCCGCCGGCGCCGAAGACGAGGATCAGCCGGCCCTTGGCATGCGGGCGCAGCGCCGCGGCGGCCGCCTCGAGCGCATCGGGGGTATGGGCATAGTCGACATAGACCGCAGCGCCGGAGCGAGCGATGACGGCGCGCTCCAGCCGGCCGCGCACCGGCTGGACGCGGGCGAGATTGGACAGGGTCGCCGCGACCGCGCCGCCGGTGGCGACGACCAGTCCGGCCGACACCAACGCATTGGCGGCCTGATAGGCACCGATCAACGGCAGCTGGACCTTGTGGACCTGGCCCTCGGCCTCGATCTCCAGCGCCTGGCCCAGTTGTGTCGGGGTGCGCGACACCAGCCGCAGCGTCTCTCCGGCGCTGCCGACGGTCAGCAGCCGCAGGCCGCGCGCCTTCGCGGCAGCGATCACCTGCGCCGACCAGTCACCGTCATCGGCCCAGACCACCGCCGCGCCGTCGCTGTCGACGACATCGGTGAACAGCCGCAACTTGGCGGCGAAATAGGCCTCCATCGTGCCATGGTAGTCGAGGTGATCGCGCGACAGGTTGGTGAAGGCGGCCGCCGCGACCGGCAGCCCTTCGGTGCGAAACTGGTCGAGGCCATGGCTCGACGCCTCGAAGCTGGCGTGGCTGATGCCCTCGCGCTGCAGGCCGGCCATGTTGGCGAGGAAGGTCACGACGTCGGGCGTGGTCAATCCCGTCGACACCTGGTCGTTGACGGTGGTCACGCCCAGCGTGCCGATGCTGGCGGCAACCTGGCCGGCGACGTGCCAGAGCTGCCGGGTCAGTTCCGCCGTCGATGTCTTGCCGTTGGTACCGGTCACCGCGACCGTCACCGCCGGGAATGGCGCAAAGAAGCGCGCCGCCGCCCGGGCGAACACGGCGCGCGGTTCGTCGGCATGGATGGCCAGCGCGCCATCGACCGGCACGCCGGTGCGCGTCACCACGGCGATGGCGCCGGCGGCGATGGCGGCGGGGATGTAATCCTCGCCATTCACCCGCGCGCCGCGGAACGCGCCGAAGATGGTGCCGGGCGCGACCTTGCGGTGATCGAGGGCGAAGCCGGTGACGGTTGCGCTGCCGCCACCGTCCACGAGGTCGCCGAGCCGCACGCCTATTCCTCGACCGTGTCGGCGGCCTTGGGCGACACCGCGCTCAGATCCATGTCGCGGCCGGCTTCGGGCGGCACGCCGAGGATCGGGCCGATCTTCCCGATCAGCCGGCTTGTCGCCGGAGCGATGGTCATGCCGGCGGTCTTGAAGCCGAAACTGGTCTTGCTGCCCTTGGGATCGTCGATCATCATCACCGTGACATAGCGCGGCGCGTCCATCGGGAAGGCGGCGGCAAAGGTCGACACGTTCTGGCCATGGACATAGCGGCCGTTGATGACCTTTTCGGCCGTCCCGGTCTTGCCGCCGACGCGATAGCCCGGCGCCTCGGCCTTGCGCCCGGTGCCGCTGGTGACGACCAGCCGCAGCAGCGCCCGCATGGTGTCGGAGGTCGCCGCACCGAAGACGCGGTGGCCAGGGACCGGCGTTCCCGGCGCGACCTTCAACAGCGTCGGATTGTGATAGATGCCGCCGTTGACCAGCGCCGCATAGCCGGCGGCAAGGTGCAGCGGCGTCACCGAAATGCCATGGCCATAGCCGATCGTCATCGTCGCCAGCTCGCCCCAATTGGACCAGGGCGGGAACTGCGGACGCGAACGCTCGCCGAGCTCGAAGTCGACCTGCTTCAGGAACCCCAGCTTGTCGAGCATCTCGCGCTGGCGCTCGCGACCGATTTCCTGGGCGATGCGCGCGGTGCCGATGTTCGACGAATGGATGAAGATGTCGGGGACGTTCAGCCAGCGGTTGAGCGCATGGTCGTCGTGGATGACCTTGCGGCCGACGACCAGCGGGCGGGTCGCGTCCCAGGTCTTCTGCATCGACGGGATGACGCCGGTGTCGAGCCCGCTGGCAATGGTGAATGCCTTGAAGGTCGAGCCCAGCTCGAACGTGGCAAAGGTCGCCTGGTTGTAGCGCGAGGCGTCGTCGGACTTGCCCGGCGCATTGGGGTTGAAATCGGGCTGCGAGGTCATCGCCAGGATCTCGCCGGTGCGGACGTCCATGACGATGCCGGCGGCGCCGGCGGCGCGCTGGTCCAGATAGACGCTGCGCAGTTCATGCTCCAGCGCCTGCTGCACCCGCACGTCGAGCGCAAGCTGCAGCGGGGTGCCGCGTGTCGCATCGGCGGCGAGCCGCTTGTCGAACTCCTTTTCCAGCGCCACGGCGCCGACGCCCTTGTCGTTGGTATAGCCGATGACATGGCTGGCGAGGTTGAAATTGGGGTACAGCCGCTCGGCCTCGCGGCGCAGGTAGATGGCGGGTTCGCCAAGGTCGTTGATGCGCTTGGCCTCGCTCGGCAGCACGCGGCGGGCGATGTAGCGGAACTGGCCCTTGTGGGTCAGCTCCATCAGGATTTCGGCCTCGGTCTTTTCGGTCAGGATCGCGGCGATCCTGCGCGCCAGCACCTGCGGGTTGCCGGCCAGCTTGCGCGGCTCGACCGAGATGGCGAACGCCTCGAAGGTGCGCGCCAGCTCGTTGCCGTTGCGATCGACGATGTCGGCGCGCGGCGGCGCGGCGCTCGCCCGCTCGCGGGTGGCGACCGGCTGCGCCTCGAACACGGCAAGGTCGGTCAGCCGCATGCCGATGACCGGCGGCACGGCAAGGAACAGCAGCAGCAGGATGACCAGCCGCTGGCGCGCCAGCCCCTGCGCCGCCTGGCGCTGCCCGGCGAGCGGCACTTGCGGTGCGGGCGTGCCGGCGGCGTCGCCGGTCCGCCAGGGAACTGCAATCAACCCGGCCATGCCTGGATCACTGCCCCCCGTCGGGAAGCAGATCGCGCGGCGCGCCGGCGGCCGGCGCGGCATCGAGGCTGGCGCCGATGTCGGCAACCATCGACGATGCCGACGGGCGCGACATGGCCGGGCGGACGCTGGCCACCGCCTGGAAGGCGGGCTTGACCGGCACCTGGAAGGCCGGCTTCACCGACGCCTGGAAGGCGGGCTTCACCACAGCCTGGAAGGCGGGCTTCACCACTGCCTGGAAGGCAGGCTTAGCCACCGCCTGGAAGGCAGGCTTAGCCACTGCCTGGAAGGCGGGCTTCACCGGCGCCTGATAGCTGGCGGTCACCAGCCTTGCGGTCGTCGCGACGGGCGGTGCCAGGCCGGGGCCACGAACATCGGGACCGGGGACATAGGCGGCGCGCACGAGCGGCGCGGTCGGCGCCGCGACCTCGGTCGGCGCGGTCACCGCATAGCGGACGACGGCGCTGTCCGCAGGGGCGACTCCGGCAGGCGGCGCCGGCGCCACGAAGCTGGCGAGCTGCACCGGCGAGCGCAGATACTGCTGCGCCGACGGTGCCGACATCTGCAGCACGCTGTCGTTCCAGCGCTGCATTTCGGGGAAACGCGCGCGAGTGCGCAGTTCGGCCTGCAGGTTGCGCATGTCGCGGGCGTCGAGCACGATCTGGCGGCGCAGGCGCTCGACGGCGGCGCGCTCCGCCGAAACCTTCAGGTTGATCGTGTAGCTGCCGATCGCCGCCGCCGTCGTGACGAACAGCATCAACGCGGATCCACCATAGTTTCTCATGCGGACCTCCTCATCATGTCATTCGAAATCCAGGCCGGCGCGGCGGTGCGGACGGCAGCGCGCAGCGTTGCGGAGCGGGCACGCGGATTGGCGGCGACCTCGGCATCGGACGGACGCACGGCCCGCGCCGGTCGTTCGAAACTGGCGGCGCGCGGGCGCACCGCCGCCGGCAGGTGGCGCGACCCGGCCGGGGCACCGCCGGACCGGTCGCGCAGGAACAGCTTGACCTGGCGATCCTCGGCGGAATGGAAACTAACGACGGCGAGCCGGCCACCGGGGCGCAGCAGGCGCTCGGCGGCGGCGAGGCCCATGTCGAGCTGGCCGAGCTCGTCGTTCACATGGATGCGCAGCGCCTGGAAGGTGCGGGTGGCGGGGTCGCTCTTCTTGCCGGGCTGGGCACCGAGGACGCTGCGCACCAGCCGCGCCAGTTCCGACGTGCGGGTCAGCGGGCGATCGTTGACGATGGCGCGCGCGATGCGGCGGGCGCCGGGCTCGTCGCCCAGCTTGAACAGCACATCGGCGATCTCGGCCTCGGTCGCCGTGTTGATGAAATCGGCGGCGGTCATGCCGTCCTGCCCCATGCGCATGTCGAGCGGACCGTCGGACTGAAAGGAAAAGCCGCGTTCCGGCTGGTCGATCTGCATCGACGAGACACCGATATCGAAGGCAATGGCATCGGCGGCATCGATGCCATGGTCGGCCAGCCCGGCCTCCATGTCGGCGAAGGGCCGGTTGATCAGGATGACATCGCCATGGGCGGCGATATCGGCGTTGAGCGCGATGGCACTGGCGTCGCGATCGAAACCGATGGCGCGGCCCAGCCCGACGGCGCGGGCGGCGCGCAGATAGCCGCCGGCCCCCAGCGTCGCATCGACATAGACATCGCCCGGCTGCAGCCGCAGCGCCGCCAGGGTTTCGGCGAGCAGGACGGGGACGTGCCCGCTCATCGTGCCGGTTCCGTCATTGGAAGCCCGCGGGCCTCCATCTCGCGGCGCAGGATGCGCAGCATGCGCGGCTCGACGCCCGCCTGTTCGAGGAAGCGATAGGGGTTCCACATCTGGAACCAGTTGCCGCCGGCGACGAACCAGACATGGCCGTTGATGTCGCCCAGGTCCTTCAACCCGGCGGTCATCACGATGCGGCCGGCGTCGTCGATCTTGAAGGCGCTCGTCGAACCGAACAGCGCCATGGCGCGAAATGCGCCTTCGGCGGTTTCCTCGTCGACGGCCTGGGCGTCGAGGCGGTTCTGCAGCACCTGGTGATAGGATTTGTCATAGCCGATCAGGCAGTCGAGGCCGCGGGCGGGGCCGATGTAGAGATCCTTGGTGCCGGACCGCGCCACGATGGCGTCACGAAACTCCGCCGGAATCGACAGACGATTCTTCGTGTCGACCGCGTTCAGCGCATATCCGATGAAGGATTCGTACGACACTCACCCGCCCCATCAGTGAGAGAAGGCGGCCCAATGTCGGACGTTACCGGTTCAATCCGGTCCCACGCTTTCACCTGACCACGCAGCGACGATTCCCGCCCTCACTGTGGACAAGCTGTATCATGGGAAATCGTGGGTCTCAATGGATATTCATGGTCTGGAAGTGTGATTCATGGGGATATCCATGGTAAAACGGCAGTACAAAAACATCCGTTCCGGTTTTGATCTTGCTCCCGGAGCCTGTGGATAACCATGTGGTCAATTGTCGGCTAGTGGCGGGAAAAACCCGGGAGTGTCGCCGCTAGACCGCAAGCTGCAGTTCACCCGACGCGCTGCCCGATCGGCGCATGCCGGCAGCGGCGGCCCGGACGTCGGTGCGCGGGCGAGAGCCGCGTGGACAGCAAATGCCGGCAGGTTCAGGCGCCGTCGTCCCGCGCCGGCGGAACAGGCCTAGGTGCGGGTGGCGCGAACCTGGACGGGGCGCCGCTGGCCCTTGTCGTCGAACCTGGCCGGGCCGGTCCCGGGCGCGACGCCGAGCACGGCGAGCGGTTCAGCCTGTGAATCCACCGGGGCCGCGGAAGCGCCCGGCCGCATACCGGCCGACGCGATCAGGAACAGCAGGAAAATGGCGGCCAGCCCGGTCACGCCCCAGCGCACGCGCTGGGCCGCTGCCGCACCGATCAACCGATCGGCGGCGCCCCGGCGCGCGGCCGGGCTTTCCATGGACTGCCGAGTGCCGGGAAGGCGGTTCAGCAAAGACATCGACCCTCGCATTTAGTCGTTGGACCGACCCGGATCGTTGCCGGGGCGGCGTGACAATCGGGCCCGGCGATTGCCAAACCCGATGCACAAGACGTGCGCGTTAAGGGCATCGTATAGATATTCAGCGGCGCCGAGTCGATAGACTGCGCCGCGCGCGTCGTCACCGGATCGGCGCGAGACCCTTGGCAGCGAGCCATTCCGGATTGTAAATCGTTGAAAGATAACGTAAACCCGAGTCACAAAGAATCGTTACGATAACGTTCCCCGGGCCCATTTGCCGCGCCAGGCGGACGGCGCCGGCAACATTTATGCCCGATGACAGCCCCAGGCACAGCCCCTCTTCCGCATTCAGGCGCCGGACCCAATCGAGGCCCTCGGCATCGGGAATGCGGAACTGGGCGTCGACCACCAGCCCTTCGAGATTGGCCGTGATGCGGCTCTGGCCGATGCCTTCCGACACGCTCGAACCTTCGCTGCGCAGCTCGCCATTGGCGAAGTATTCGTACAGCGCCGCGCCTTCGGGATCGGTCAGCGCGATCTGCACATCGGCGTTTTCGGCGCGCAACCCCATCGCCACGCCCGCCAGCGTGCCGCCGGTGCCGCAGGCGCAGGTAAAGCCCGTCACCCGGCCCTCGGTCTGTGCCCAGATCTCGGGCGCCGTCGTCTTGATGTGCGCCATGCGGTTGGCGACATTGTCGAACTGGTTGGCCCAGACCGCGCCGGGCGTCTCCTCCGCCATGCGGCGCGAGGTGTGGACATAATGCGCCGGGTTCGAATAGGGCGCCGCCGGCACCAGCACCAGCTCCGCGCCGAGCGCCCGCAGCGTGTCCTGCTTCTCCCGGCTCTGGGTCTCGGGCATGACGATGACGGTCCTGTAGCCGCGCGCGCTGGCGACGACGGCGAGGCCGATGCCGGTGTTCCCCGCGGTGCCCTCGACGATGGTGCCGCCCGGCAGCAGCGTACCGCGGCGCTCGGCATCCTCGATGATGTACAGCGCGGCGCGATCCTTGACGCTGCCGCCGGGGTTGAGGAACTCCGCCTTGCCGAGGATCGTGCAGCCGGTTTCGGCGCTCGGGCCCTTCAGCGTCACCAGTGGGGTGTTGCCGATCAGGGCGATGATGTCGGGAACGGCGGGAACAGCGGGTACGGCAGGCATGACCCGGCTTAACGTCCGGCGTCGGCAGGGGCAAGGAAGCTCTGGTTTTGCCGCGGCAAGCGGCGCTAGAAGCGGAACGATGACCGGGCTTCGCTCACCCACGATCGCTGCCGTCCCGGCCATGGTGCTGCTCGCCATGGCGGGGTGCGGCCCCGACCGGCCGGAAGGCGCCCGGCTGACCGTGACCGTCGTTGGTGGCGGCGATCGACCCGGCGGCGTCGCCCGGCGCCTGGTGGCGGAGGCGACCCAGCCCACGCTCGTCGCCCGCGACGGCAACGGCGACACGGTGGCCGGGCTGGCGACGAGCTGGCGCTTTGTCGACGATGGCCGCAGCCTGATCCTGCGGCTGCGGCCGGTGAAATGGAGCGATGGCAAGCCGCTGGTCGCCGATGATGTCGTGGCGGCATTCCGGCGCGCCGCCGGCCGCCGCGAGGCAGCGACGATCGACGCCGGGATCGCCAACGCCGGCGCGATCGCCAGCCGCGCGCTCCCCGCCGCGCGGCTCGGCGTGCTGGCACCGATCGCCCGGGTCGTCGAAATCCGCCTCGATGCGCCCTCGCCGCTGCTGCTCGGCTGGCTGGCGGAACCGGCGCTGGGCGTGGTGCGCGCCGCGTCGCCGCGCAAATCGGCGACACCGCCGCCGACGCTCGCCGCCTATGCCGCCAGCGGACCGCCCGAGCTGCGCGTGCTGAAGCGCTTTGCCATGGCCGCCTCGCCCGATGCGCGCCCGGCCGAAATCAGCATCGCCGTCAGCAGCGATGCCCGTGCCGCCGTCGCCGATTTCGTTGCCGGCCGCCAGGACATCGTCATCGGCGAAGGCCTGGCCGGCCTCGGCGAGGCCCGGGTCGGCGCCCGCGCCGATGCGCTGCGGCTCGATCCGCTGTGGGGCGTCTATGGCTATCTGGTCAACAGCCGCAGCGGCCCGACCGCCGATGCCGGCGTCCGCCGCGCGCTGGCCATGGCGATCGATCGCCCGGCGCTGGCCGGCAGCTTCGGCCTCGCGACCATCCAGCCGGCCACCGGCCTGGTGCCGTCGCCGGCCGGCGCGACGCCCGACTGGCTGCGGCTGGACTATGACGGCCGGTTGCTGGCGGCGCGGCAGCTGCTCGCCGCCGCCGGCTGGACGGCCGAGCGGCCGTTGCGGCTGGTCCTGCTGCTGCCGCCCGGCCGCGACCATCGCGCCGTCGCGGAACGGGTCGGCGCCGACTGGGCCCGCATCAACGTGCTGCTGGCGGTGACCGACGTCGAGGCCGAACCCTATGACAAGCTGGTCGCGCGCGGCGATTTCGATCTCGCCGTGCGCGAGGCGAGCCTGCCGGTGCCCGACGCCGCCGCGCTGCTGTCGCGCTTTCGCTGCGGCGCCGGCCCGCATTGCAACCCTGCCGCCGACGCGCTGCTGGCCGCCGCCAGGGCCGCGGCGCCCGGCGACCGCGCGCGCCTGCTGGCCGAGGCGGAGGCCGCGCTGCTGGCGGCGCCGCCGCTGATCCCGCTGTTCACGCCGGTGCGCTGGGCGCTGGTCAGCCGCCGCGTCGACGGCTGGCTGCCCAACAGCGCCGGCAGCCACCCGCTTGCCCGGCTGGCCGCGCGATAAGGGCCGCGTCAGTCCTGGCCCGACAGCGCGCGTTCGTAGAGCCAGACCCGGATTGCGCTGCTGAGGTTGGTGGTCCGCGCCTCGTCGATCTCGGCAACGAGCGCGGCAAGCGGCTTGGCTTCGGTGGCGGCGGCGGCCTTGAGCGCGTCCCAGAAGATCGGTTCGAGGGTCAGCGAGGTGGCGTGGCCGGCGATGGTGAGGGAGTGTTTCTGGGTCATTTTCTAGACGGGGCGGCGAATGAGGGCATGGGCAAAGCCCATGCCGACGTCAGACGCGTTCGGTCGCCGGAGGGGCGACCGCCGCGCTGGCCGTGCTTGCGCGAGTCCGCGCGCTTGGCTGCGCCATGCGCGCCGGCCGCGCTGCTCAGTACATATGCTGCCCGCCATTGATGCTCAGCGTCGAGCCGGTCACGAATCCGGCATTCTCCCCGATCAGGAAGACGACCCCGCGCGCGATCTCCTGCGCCTGCCCCAGCCGGCCGGCAGGTATCTTGGCGACGATCTTTTCGAGCACGTCGGCCGGCACCGCGGCGACCATGTCGGTGTCGATATACCCCGGCGCGATGGCGTTGACGGTGATGCCGAAGCGCGCGCCTTCCTGGGCCAGTGCCTTGGTGAAGCCGTGGATGCCCGATTTCGCGGCGGCATAGTTGACCTGGCCGTATTGCCCGGCCTGGCCGTTGATGCTGCCGATGTTGACGATGCGGCCAAAGCCACGCGATTTCATGCCGGTGAATGTCGCCTTGGCCATGTTGAAGCAGCCGCCGAGGTTGACCCGGATGACTTCGTCCCAGGCCTCGTAACTCATCTTCATCAGCGTGCCGTCGCGGGTGATGCCGGCGTTGTTGACGACGACGTCGATGGGGCCCAGCGCCGCCTCCACTGCCGCCACGCCATCGAGGCAGGCCTGGTGATCGGCGACGTTCCATTTGAAGGCCGGAATGCCGGTGCGCTCGGTAAAGGCCGCCGCCTTGGCGTCGTCACCGCCGTAATTCGCCGCGACGCTGACGCCTTCGGCCTTCAACGCGAGGCAGATCGCCTCCCCGATGCCGCGCGTGCCGCCGGTAACAATTGCCGTCCGTGCCATATCCGTCTCTCCCCGGCCCATTGATGAGCTCGATGAACGGACACTAGCGGCTTACACCCAGCCCGCAAGTTCCCGCGCCAGTAAAGCGCGCAACATGTCGATGCCGACCGGCGTGTCGTTGAGGCAGGGCAGATAGGCGAAATGCGTGCCGCCGTGTTCGAGGAAGGTCTCGCGGCCTTCCATCGCCACTTCCTCGAGCGTTTCGAGGCAATCGGCCGAAAATCCGGGGCAGACGACGGCGATGCGGGTGATGCCCTCCGCCGCCAGTGTTTCCAGCGTGCCGTCGGTATAGGGGCGCAGCCATTCGGCGCGGCCGAAGCGCGACTGGAACGTCACCTTCACCGGCAGCTGCAGCTCCGCCTGCAGCAGCCGCCCGGTCTTCAGGCACTGGCAGTGATAGGGGTCGCCGCGATCGAGCGTCCGCTGCGGCATGCCGTGGAAGCTGGTGACGATCAGTTGCGGCTCGAAATCCAGCTTGGCCAGGCCGTCGCGCACGCCGGCGGCCAGCGCCGTGATATGATCGGGATTGTCGTAATAGGGCGGCAGCGTGCGCAGCGCCGGCTGCCAGCGCCATCCGGCGATGGCGGCATTGGCGGCATCGACGACGGTCGCATTCGTCGCCGCCGAATATTGCGGATACAGCGGCGCCAGCACGATGCGGTCGCAGCCCTGCTCCATCAGCGCCTGCAGCCGTTCGCCGATCGAGCGCGTGCCGTAGCGCATCGCCCAGTCGACGACGACCTGCGGGCCGAAGGCACCCTGCAGGGCTTCCGCCTGGCGCCGGGTGATCGCGGTGATCGGTGATCCTTCCGGCGTCCACACCTTGGCATAGTTGGCAGCCGTCGTTCGCGGCCGGATGTTGAGGATGAGGAGATTGAGGATCGGCTTCCAGACGAACGCCGGAATCTCGATGACGCGCGGGTCCGACAGGAATTCACCGAGGAAGCGCTTTACCGATGGCACATCGGGCGCATCGGGGGAGCCCAGATTGACCAGCAGCACGCCGACCCGGCCGACGCGCGCGGTCGGGTGGCCGTCGGGCAACAGGCTCGCCGCCGGCTGCGGGTTGGGAAAGGCGCTGTTCATGCCGTCACCAGCGGCAGGTCGCGGCGGCGGCCACCGCCTGCGGCAAAGATGGCGTTGGCGACCGCCGGGGCGATCGGCGGCGTGCCCGGCTCGCCGATGCCACCGGGGTTTTCGTTCGAAGCGATGATGATGACCTCGATCGCCGGCGCATCGGCCAACGTCAGCAAGGGATAGGTATCGAAATTGCGCTGCCCCGCCTCCCCGGCGGCAAAGGTGACCCGGCCGTGCAGCGCCGCGGTCAGGCCATAGATGATGCCGCCCTCCACCTGCGCGCGCACCGTGTCGGGGTTGATGACGCGGCCACAATCGACCGCTGCCCAGACCCGGGTGACGCGCGGCGGTGCGCCATCGACCAGCTGGACCTCCGCCACCTGGGCGACGATGCTGCCGAAGCTTTCGACCAGCGCGACGCCGCGGCCGACGCCGGGCGACACGCGGCCCAGCGGCCCGCCGGCAGCCAGCACGGCCCGCAGCACGGCGGCATGGCGCGGCTGGTCCTTGAGCATCGCAAGACGGAAGGCGCCCGGATCGGCATCGGCCGACACCGCGAGTTCATCGACGAAACTTTCGACGATGAAGCCGGTAAAGCTGTGGCCGACCGAGCGCCAGAAGCCCAATGGCACGTTGCAGTCGGCCAGGCTGTGGACGACGCGGACGCCATCGATGGCATAGGGCATGGCGACGGCGCCTTCGATCGCCCCGGCGCCGGCCCTGGGTTCACCGGCGACCGCCGGCACGTTGCGCGCCGTAAAGCCGGCGCCGATGTCGGGCACCGCGATATGCGCATCCCAGGCGCCGATACCGCCGGGGCCGGCGCTGCCGCGCAACCGGGCAGCCACCGCGGGGCGCCACATGTCATGGCCGAAATCCTCCTCGCGGCTCCAGATCAGCTGGACCGGGGCGCCGGCCGCCCTGGCGATCAGCGCCGCCTGGACACAGGCATCCATCTCCACCTTGCGGCCAAAGCCGCCGCCGAGCAGCGTCGGATAGACGACAACATCGGCGGCGTCGATGTCGAGCGCCCGCGCGACACCCCAGGTGGCGATCGTGGCCGACTGGGTCGGCGCCCAGACCTCGCACGTGCCGTTCTCGATCCGCGCCGTCGCCGTCATCGGCTCCAGGCAGGCGTGGGCGAGAAAGGGCAAGGTATAGTCGGCAGTGATCGATCCGGTGCCACTGGCGGGGCCGATGCTGCCCTCGCTGCGCACTTCGGTGCCGTCGGCGTCGAGCGCTGCCTTCAACCCGGCCTCGAGCCAGGGCCCGGGTGGGTTGGCGGCGGCGGCATGGCTGATCTTCACGGCCTCGAGCGCGGTTTTCGCGGCGAACCAGCCGTCAGCGACGACGGCGACAAAGCCCGGTCCCTCGACCAGCCGCGTACCGGCAGGCAGCGCCGAACGGTCGATCGCGGTCCGCCGCGCGCCAATCGGTCCCTGCGCGATGGCGGCATAGCGCATACCCGGCAGGCGGACATCGGCCCCGAAGCGCGCCGAGCCATCGGTCTTGGCCGGGATATCGAGCCGCAGTACCGGCTTGCCGACCAGCATGGGCCTGGCCCGCAGCACCGGTTCGTCGGGGGCATCCTCCAGCCGGGCGTCGCCGGCGATGTCGGCAAAGGCGATGCGGTTGGCCTTGTGGATGACAAAGCCGCCGGCGGTGTCGCACGCGTCCCAGTCGACATCCCAGCGCCGGGCGGCGGCGCGGCACAGCATCTCGCGCGCCGCGGCGCCGGCGTGGCGCAGCGGCGATTCAAAGCCGCGGATCGAGGTGCTGCCGCCGGTGATCTGGAATTCGAGATATTCGACGACCTTCGTCGCACCCCAGCCGGCAAGGCCCTGCATCGCCGCGGGCAGCCCGGCAAGCTGGTCGTTGAAGGCGCCATGATTGGCATATTCGGGGCCGAGCGGCGCCGGCTCGACACCCACGGCGCGCCAGTCGGCACCCAGTTCGTCGGCGACGATCTGGGCAAGGCCCGACCAGACCCCCTGCCCCATCTCGGCCTGCGGCACGGCGACCGTGACCCGGCCGTCGGCGCCGACCTTGATGAAGGCATTGATGACCTGTTCGCCCTCGCCCGCCGCCCAGCCGATCGCGCGCCGCCGCGGCCAGGCCGCCCAGCCGATGGCCAGCCCGGTGCCGACGCCGGCGGCGATCAGCAGGTTGCGGCGGGTAACGCCCCGGGCCGCGCCCGCAATAGCGCCCATGGGCTGGCTCCCGCCTGCCGCCTTCAGGCCAGCTGGCCCATCAGGTGCTCGGCCGACGACACGGCAAAGGCGCCCGGGTCCTCGACGTTGAGATGGGTAACGACGCCGTCCTTGACGATCATCGAGAAACGCTGGCCGCGGATGCCCATGCCGAACTTGCTGGCGTCCATCTCCAGGCCCAATGCCTTGGTGAAATCGGCGCTGCCGTCGGCGACCATCGTCACCTTGTCGCCGGCATTGGCCGACTTGCCCCAGGCGCCCATCACGAACGCGTCGTTGACCGACAGGCAGACGATTTCATCGACGCCATGCTGGCGGATGGTCTCGGCATTGCTGACGAAGCCCGGCAGGTGCTTGGCCGAGCAAGTCGGCGTGAAGGCGCCCGGCACCGAGAACAGCGCCACGGTACGACCGCCGAACAGCGCCTCGGTGGTGATCGGCTCGGGGCCGGCGTCGGTCGCCTTGACCAGCGTTGCCGACGGAATTTTGTCACCAACCTTGATGGTCATTGTTCGGATCCTTTTATCACGATGGCGCGGAATGTGCCCTTGCGATAGCCCCGGCGACAGGCAGCGTCCAGCGCCGTAACGCCGCGTCCGGCCCGATCGCCGATCACCGGGGTCTGGCATTTGCGCGTCCACGACCTACTGTAGGGATATGGACGCGCCTCCCTTCCTTGTCGGCCAGTTGCTGCTGTCGATGCCCGGCATCGGCGACCCGCGCTTCGAGCGCAGCGTCATCGCCATGTGCGTGCACGACAGCGACGGCGCGCTCGGCCTCGTCGTCAACCATGCCCATGATTCGCTGACGGTGCGCGAGCTGATGGAACAGCTCGACATCGACCCGGGCGCGACGCCCATCGATGCCCGCGTGCTGGTCGGCGGCCCGGTCGAGCCCGGCCGCGGCTTTGTGTTGCACAGCCCTGAATACGAGGGACAGAGCACCATCAACGTCGATGGCAAATGGGCGCTGACCTCGACCGTCGACATCCTGCGCGACATCGCCGCCGGCAAGGGCCCGCGGCACTGGCTGGCGGCGCTGGGCTATACCGGCTGGGCCGGCGGCCAGCTCGAGACGGAGCTGACGCGGCACGGCTGGCAGCTGGCGCCGGGCGACACCGCGCTGCTGTTCGACACGGCGAGCGACGAGCGCTGGGCGAGCGCCTATCGCGGGCTCGGCATCGCGGTCGGGCAGCTGAGCGCCACCGCCGGGCGGGCCTAAGACTTAGTTCTTCGCCTTGGCATTGGCTCGCCGGCTGGCGGGGTTGTCGCGTCGCGCCGCCAGGATCGGCGTGCAGTTGACGTCCTTGGCATCGCCCAGGTCGATGAAGGCAGCGATCGCCGCGATCGGCGTCGCCGCCAGGCCCAGGGCAGCAGCGGCGCCGGCGCGGGCCAGCAGCTCGCCGGAAATGGGATTGATCGCGGGCTCCGCGAAATAGCCGTTGATGCCGATCGGCGACTGGCCGGAAAACAGGCTGAACTGCTTGGAATCGGCTTCCACCGACATGGCCAGTGCCTCGTCCTTGAAGCTGAAGCCGCCACGCCCGCGCAGCACGGTCTTGTTGGTATCGATCAGGATGGGATCGGCCATGGCGCGCCCATCGGAGACGGTGAAGGCGACGATGCCGCAATTGATCTGGCGCTGTTCCTTCAGCTTCTTGCCGATCAGCGCGGTCAGGAAATTCTGCAGGTCGAGCTCGGCAAGTTCGATGTTGCGCACCCACAGCATGCCCGACGGCACCACAAAGGCGATGCGGCCGTTGGCCGATGCCAGCGACTTGTGAACGGTATCGCCCTGGCCCTTCAGCTGCAGCCGGCCGCGAATCGAAGCGGTGGTGCCGGCATCCTCGACCTTGAAGCCGGTCAGCAGCTTGCCGAGCGGCAGCTGCGTCAGCCGGATGTCATAATCGGTCAGCACCGGCACGTTGCGGGCGTTGATGCCGATCTTGGCAATCAACCGGCCGCCGGCGATATCGAACGCCATCGGCGACAGCGTCAGCAACCGGTCGTCAAGGCCGAGCCGCAGCCTGAGGTTGTCGAACGGCAACTTGCCGGTGCGCACTCGGGTGGCGCGATAATCGATGGTGGCGTCGAACTTGCCCAGCGCCTCGGTCGCCAGCGGTGCGTCGGGCATCAACCGCGGACGGCCCCCAACCTTGACGACGACGCCCTGGCCGGCCTCCAGCCGTTCGGGGCTGTAGCCGATCAGCGGTCCGACATCCTTGATGTCGAGCGTCTTGCTGGTCAGCGTGCCGTCGATGCGGAAGCGCCCCGGCGGCTGGCCAGCAGGGCGTTCCGGAGCCACCGTTGCGGTCAGCCGGCCGGCAATATCGGAGTCGCCGATGCGACCGTTGAGGTTGGTGAAGCGGAACTCGCGATCGAGCTTGGTCATGTTGGCGGCGAGCCGATACGGCCGCGTCGCCGGCAGCACGACCCCGAACAGCAGCCCGGGTTCCTGCAGGTTGCGCCCCGCCACGGTCAGCTTCAGGTCGGCGCCGTCGATGCGGGTGGCACCGGGCAGCGTGCCGGCGACGGTGATGCGGGTGCGGGCGATGGTGCCGGCGACATCGAGGCCGAGGCGACCGCCGCCGACCGCCTCGTTCGGGGTCGTCAGCCGGCCTTCGAAGCTGATCGGCGCACCGCGGGTCGAACCCTTGCCGGCAAAGGTCAGCGGACCGCTGATGCGCTGGGTGCCCGCGGACGTGCCGGCGATATCGCCGATGGCAATGTCGAGGCGGGTTCGGGTCGGGGCATCGATCAGCGCGACGCGGCTGTCGGTGACCGCAGCGCGGATGATGTCGGGAATGTCGAGCTCGCCACCGCCGAAGGTCCATGTGTTGGCGCGGTCGGCGCGGCGTTCCAGGGCGAGCCGGCCACCGTCGATGACCAGGTCGTTGACCGTGACCTCGCCGAAGATCGCCTGCCACAGCGAGGCATCGAGGGCGATGGTGCGGGCGGTGAAGAATTGGTCGGCCGCCGCCCATTCGGGGTTGGCGACCGTCAGGCCGTCGGCGCGAAAGCGGATGTTCGGGTCGAGGTAGAGCTGGAATTCCCCCGCCACCCGGACCGGCCGCCCGGCGCGTTCCGAAACCATGCGCTCGAAGGTGCTGCGCCAGAACCGGCCCTTGGTGACATATTGGTAGACATAGAGGCCGAGCAACACGGCAACAACGACGCCGACGCCGATCGCCACGCGTCGCCAACGCTGGCGGGCGATCGATCGGTCTGCAGGCACCGGGGGCTGGCTGGCTGGGGACAGGTCCATCGTCATTTACGCCCGGCCGCCCCGAATCGTTCCGCTGACGCCGTCACGGCAGGTCGCCGGCGACCGCTGAGCAGGGCACGGCAGACCGCGGCATGGGCGCCATCGGCGATGATGTCGTCGCCGACGGAATGGCTGCGCCGGCGACCGGTGACCGGGGCATCGCGCCGCTCTCGCTCGTCAGGGTCGAAGCGGGTGAACTGCTCCATCTTCATCGCCCGGGGATTGTGCATTGTCATGTCATGGCGCGTAACGCGCGCCGGCGCCATTCGATTTCATGCCGCCTCCGCAACAGCCGATATGCTACGGCGTTGCTTTCCAGCGTCGATACGAAAACCAACTCCAAAACGATCGCCGCAAGGACTGTCCACAACCCTCGCCGTCCTGCGGCTGGTGGTGGCCGTGCTGCGCGAGTCCGGCAGGGCAGCCGGCGCCTGCTCGCGATGCACGCGGCGCCATCGACGTTGCTGACCGCACGCTGCCGCTGCAGCGTGCGGTCGGTTCCCATGGGGGCCGGAAGCCGATTATCGGCTGACCGGCCCGCCGTTGGATCAGGCGTCCTTCGCCTCGATGTTGATCGAGGTCTCGGCAAGCTTGGTGGCATATTGGTCGGCGCCATAAATCTCGCCGGTAGCCGCCTTCAGGTCCTCGACATCATCCTCGAGCCCGAGCGCTTCGGCATAGGCAGCCGCCGTGCCGAAACCGGCGATGCCGTAATGGCTCATGCGCTGATACTGGGCGATGATCTGGGCGTCGAGGACGGGACCCTTTTCCGGCGCATCGTCGATGGTATGCTTGATCGCTTCGGCGACGAGGCCCTGCATGCCGCGGCAATGCTCCTTTTCGACCTCCTCGCCCTGTTCGGCGATCAGATCCTTCAACATGTCGGTATGACGGCCGATACCTTCCTGCGAATTCTCCAGCATCTCCTTCAGCGTATCGTCGCTGGCCTCGGCACCGATCCGCTTGAGCGCACGCAGCATCTGGTCATTGGCCGACCACAGGTCCTTCAGCTCGTCGACGTACAGGTCCATCAGGTCTTCGGGGGCATCGGACATCTTGCATCTCCACTGGTTGCGCCTTCAAAGCGCATGCCGCCCCCGGCAAGTTCCTTGCGCCGACCGAATTTCCTGTCGCGCCGCATGATCATCAACGGCGGCGGAACGATGTCGGCCACGACTTGCCTTCCGCCGCGCAGCGATGAATCGTGCCGCCCTGTCGAATCGCGACACCTGTTGCCAGGGGCCCCGGACACGTTGCCCCGGGCATAAAGGGATGACCGACCATGCTGGCCCCCGTCGATATCGCCGTCGTCATCGCCTACGCGATCGGCATCTTCGGTCTCGCCCAATATGTCTCACGCGACAAGAAGGGCGAGGTAAAGGGCTCGTCGGATTACTTCCTCGCATCGAAGTCGCTGCCCTGGTGGGCGATCGGCGCCTCGCTGATCGCCGCCAACATCTCGGCCGAACAGATCGTCGGCATGTCGGGCTCGGGCTATGCCATTGGCCTCGCCATCGCCTCCTATGAATGGATGGCGGCGGCGACGCTGCTGATCGTCGGCAAGTTCTTCCTGCCGATCTTCCTCAGGAACGAGATCTACACGATGCCGCAGTTCCTGGAACGGCGCTACGGCACCCGCATCCGCACGCTGATGGCGGTGTTCTGGCTCGGCCTCTACGTCTTCGTGAACCTGACCTCGATCATCTGGCTCGGCTCCATCGCGGTCACGAAAGTCGCCGGCGTGCCGCAGGATATTGCGCTGGTCGGCCTCGGGCTGTTCGCCCTGCTCTACCAGCTCCGCGGCGGGCTGAAGGCGGTGGCGCTGACCGATATCGTCCAGGTCAGCCTCCTCGTCTTCGGCGGCCTCGTCATCTCGGCGCTGACGCTCGGGCAGATCGGCGGCGGCAGCATTCTTGGCGGTTTCGCCACGCTCAGCGCCCGGCTGCCCGAACATTTCGACATGATCCTGTCGCGCGACAATCCCTTCTACAAGGATCTTCCCGGCATTTCGGTGCTGGTCGGCGGCATGTGGATCGCCAACCTGAGCTATTGGGGCTTCAACCAGTATATCATCCAGCGCGCGCTCGCCGCCAAGAGCCTGAAGGAAGCCCAGAAGGGCGTCGTCTTCGCGGCTTTCCTCAAGCTGCTGATGCCGGTCATCATCGTGCTGCCGGGCATCGCCGCGGTCGTGCTGGCGCCCGATCTCGCCCGCCCCGACGAGGCCTATCCGACGATGATGCGGCTGTTGCCTACCGGGTTGCTCGGGCTGGTGTTCGCCGCCCTGGTGGCAGCGATCATCGCGTCGACGGCGTCCAAGATCAATTCGGTGGCGACGATCTTCACCCTCGACATCTATGCCCAGCGCGCCGGCTACAAGGCGACGGAGGGCAGCGACCGCCACCTCGTCAAGGTCGGTCGCATCGCTGCCGTCGTCGCCATCGGCCTCGCCATCGTCACGGCGCGGCCGCTGCTCGGCAGCTTCGACCAGGCGTTCCAGTATATCCAGGAATACACGGGCTTCTTCACGCCGGGCATCGTCGTCATCTTCCTGCTGGGCCTGTTCTGGAAACCGGCGACCGAGGCCGGGGCGCTGGCCGCCACCATCGGCTCGTTCGGGCTGTCGGTGGCGATGAAAGCACTGGTGCCCGGCGTACCGTTCATGGACCGGATGGGCATCGTGTTCCTGCTGGCGCTGGCGCTGGCGGTCGTGGTGTCGCTGGCGCGGCCGCGGGCAACCGCGACCAACCACATCCGCACCGACGATGTCGACTATGGCACGACCGCCGGTTTCAACATCGCTGCCGTCGGCATCGTCGCGATACTCATCGCCCTTTACGCCACCTGGTGGTGATCGGATGATGCAATAAAACAACAATGCGGCGATGTTACGCGTGTGTAATACTGCGTAGTCATTGTCGCACCCGGCACGCTTCGGCTAAGTCGTCCTCCAGGTCTTCGAAGAAAGACCAAGTGTTAACGGGAGGTATTTGGCGATGCGTTACCGCTTTCTTTACGGATCGGCGTGCTCGTTGTTGCTGGCAACCGGCGCCGCCGCGCAAAGCGTCCCTGACCAGGCCGGCACGGTGCCGCCGACCGGCCCCGCCGCCGGCAGCCAGGCCGGCACCCCGGCCGCGGGCACCGAGACCGCCGCCGCCGGCGACAGCAGCGACGAAACCATCGTCGTCACCGGCTTCCGCCAGTCGCTGCGATCGGCGCAGGGCATCAAGCGCAACGCCGACCAGATCGTCGACGCCATCGTCGCCCAGGACATCGGCAAGCTGCCCGACATCAACGTGTCGGATTCGCTTGCCCGCATCACCGGCGTCCAGGTCGACCGCCGCAACGGCGAGGCCCAGCAGGTGCGCATCCGCGGCCTGCCGCAGTTCACCACGACCTACAATGGCCGCGAGATCTTCACCGCCGAACAGCGCGTCGTCGCCACCCAGGATTTCCCCGCCGGCGGTGTCGCCGCGCTGGAAGTGTTCAAGTCGTCGACCGCCAACCTGGTCGAACCCGGCCTTGCCGGCCTCATCAACGTGCGCTCGCGGCGGCCCTTCGATTTCGACGGGCTGGAGATCGCCGGCGCCTTCAACACCACCCTCGCCACCCAGTCGCAATCGCTCGACTGGAACGGCAACCTGCTGGTGTCGAATCGCTGGGACACCGGCATCGGCGAGGTCGGCGCGCTGGTCAACGTGTCGTACACCCGGCTGCGCTACCTCGATTCGGCGCGCTTCGACAGCGGCGCCATTGCCACCGCGTCACCCGAACAAAGCGCCCAGGCGCCGTTCCGCTTTCCCGATGCCGTCGGCATCTTCCAGTCGCCCGGCTATCGCCAGCGGCCGTCGGTCAACGCCGCGGTGCAATGGAAACCGACCGACAATCTGGAATTCTACGGCGATTTCCTGTTCCAGGGCTTTCGCCGCGAGGTCAGCGACCGCAACCTGTTCGTGCCACTGTTCGGCCCCGGTGGCGCCCCGCCGCCCCAGTTCACCAACGTCGTGCTGCGCCCCGGCGGCACCAGCGCGCAAAGCGTGACCGCGACCGGCACCAACCGGCCCGACGGCTTCCAGGGCGCGACCGATGAAAAGACCGACACCTACCAATATGCCGTCGGCGGCGCCTGGACCACCGACCGGCTGAAGCTGACGTTCGACGTGGCGCGCACCCAGAGCCGTTTCGATCTGTCGATCTACAGCTTCGACTATGCGCTGGCCCGGGCGCCGACGGTCGAGGTCGATTTCGACGTGCCGCGCGGCGCCGGCGGCGCGGAATTCAACTTTCCCGGCTTCGACCTGACCGATCCCGCCAACTTCATCTATCGCGGCTTTTTCGATCGCAACCTCATCGCCCGCGGCGACGACTGGCAGGCGCGCGCCGATCTCGAATGGCAGACCGGCCTCGACTTCATTCCCACCATCCAGTTCGGCGGCCGCTTCACCGACCGGCAGGGCAGTTTCGAGAATGCCGAGCGCTATGCCCCGGCGGAAGGCCAGCGCCTGCCGCTGTCATCATTGCCGGTCACCATCGCGACGACACAGGCCGGCTTTCGCGGCAGCGATATCCAGCCGCAGCGGGTCTGGGCATCGGCGACGCGCGAGAGCATCCGCGCCAATGTCGCGCAGCTGCGCCAGGTTGCGGGTTTCGCCCCCGGCCTGCCGACGCCCGATCCGCTGCAGGCCTTCACGGCGCAGGAAAAGAGCTATGCCATCTATGGCCAGGCGAAATATGCCTTCGACTTCGGCTTCCCGATCGACGGCACCGTGGGCCTGCGCGCGGTGCGCACCGAAAACCAGCTGCTGGGCACGTCGCGGGTGATCGATGCCAATGGCGAAAGCTTCGTGCCGACGGTCGCAAACACCGCGTACTGGGATTACCTGCCCAGCGCCTCGCTGCGCGCCGGCTTTACCGACAAGCTGCAATTGCGCCTCGCCTGGTCCAAGACCCGGACGCGGCCCAATTTCGGCGACCTCAACCCCGGCCTTATCATCGATCCACCCGGCGGCAACAGCTTCCGCACCGCGCGCGGCGGCAATCCCGACCTGCAGCCGACCGAATCGACCAATTGGGACGCCAGCCTCGAATATTATTTCTCGCGCACGGGGCTTGCCTCGGTCGGCGTGTTCCGGCGCGACTTCACCGGGTTCATCAACACCTTCCGCGTTTTCGTCGACGATCCGGTCTACGGCAGTCTGCGGATCGACCGGCCCGGCAACGGCGCCGATGGTCGCTTCGAAGGGGTCGAGGCCCAGCTGACGACCTTTTTCGACTTCGATTTCGTGCCCGAGCCGCTGCGCAACTTCGGCATCCAGGGCAACTTCACTTATCTGACCGGCGACCAGGGCCTGCCCGATGAATTCGGCCTGCCGACCGGCACCCGCATCGGCTTCAACGAGGTGTCGAAATACACCTACAATATCGTCGGCCTGTACGAGAGCGGGCTGATCTCGGCGCGGCTGGCCTACAACCATCGCTCGGACTTCCCGCGCAATTTCGAGATTATCTCCGGCGGCAACAGCATCGCCGGCGAATACACCCAGGGCATCTCGCGCCTCGACCTGTCGTTCAACGTGACGCCCGATCCGCGCATCACCTTCGCGCTCGATATCTCCAACATCCTCGGCAAGCCGTTCCGCGACTTCCGCAACATCTCGGAGACGGAGCGCTATCCACGCGACGTGCGGTATGAGGAAAGCATCTATTCCTTCGGCATCCGGGTCCGCATCTAGGGTGGTGTCACTTCGCGTCAACGACCGGCACGTCGCCATTCCAGCGCAGCGGCCAGACGTGCAGGAAGCGCGCCTCGCGATCCGGCCGGCAGCGCGCCGTCGCCGACCAGGCATGGAAGGCGATGACATCGCCTCCGGGACGCTGCAGCACCGCGGCATGGCCGGGGCCGGACAGGCAACCGGCGGCGGCGTCGCGGCTGGCGAGCAGCGGGTTCGCCGGCGCATCGCGGCACGGCCCCATCGGCCCGGCGCAGGGCGCCCAGCCGATGGCATAGGGCGACAGCGCTGCACCGCGCGGCCAGCCATAGTCATTGGCGGAAAACAGCAGCACATAGGCGTCGTCGTGGCGGATCATCGTCGGCGCCTCGACCACCCGGCCCTCCCAGGCCGCATCGTTGCGGACCAGCGCCACTGGCGCGCCGGTCAGCGCCAGGCCGTCGGCGGTCAGCGGCTGCGCGATGATCTCGGTGGGCAGGTTGAAGCGCGGATGGTTGCCGTCGTTCTTGACATAAAGGTACAGCCGGCCGTCGGCGTCGCGGAACGGGCTGGGGTCGATGCTGCCGCCGCGCGCCGTGTCGCAGACCAGCGGCGCTGCGCCGTGCGGCGCATAGGGCCCGCGCGGGTCGCGGGCGGTGGCGGCGCCGATGCATTGCAGCCCCGACGCGGCATCGCGGGCGGTGAAATACAGCACATAACCGTCGGCGACGGCGATGACCTCCGGCGCCCACGTGAAGCCGCGCCGCGCCCATTTCGGCAGCGTCGGCAGCGCATCGGGCAGCCGGCGCCAATCCTTCAGGTCGGCGGAGATGGCGACCTGGACGTTCGTGTCGCCGTGGTTGGTGGCGAAGGCCAGCGTGCGGCTGCCGACAGCCAGCAGGAACGGATCGGGGAAATCGGCGCGGATGACCGGCGCGGGGGCCGCGACGGCGGCGGCAAGCAACGCGAAAAACACCAGGCGCTCCACGACAACAGGCGTCCCCTCGTCCATGATAAGGGCTGCGACGGCAGCGGCAAGGCGATAGCATGCGGAAAACGATGATGGCGGGAGCATTGGCGGTGGTGATGGCGAGCGGCGCAACGGCGGCGACTCCGGAGCGCAAGCCCTTCGGCACCCTGCCCGATGGCCGCGCCGTGGAGGCGATTACGCTCAGCGACGGGCGCCTGACGGTGCGGATCATCACCTGGGGCGCCGGCATCCAGTCGGTGCTGGTGCCCGATCGCGCCGGCAAGCTGGTCGACGTCGCACTCGGCTACGACGACCTTGCCGGCTATCTCGCCAAGTCCGAATATTTCGGCGTCGTCGTCGGCCGCGTCGCCAACCGCATCGCCGGTGGCAAGTTCACGCTCGACGGCAAGGCGTACCGGGTGCCGGTCAACAACGGGCCCAATTCGCTGCACGGCGGTACCGAGGGCTTCGACAAGAAACTGTGGCGGGTGCTGTCGACGACCGGCGGCGACAGCCCTTCCGTCACGCTGGGCATGACCAGCCCCGATGGCGACCAGGGCTATCCCGGCACCGTCACCGTCACCGCCCGCTATGCGCTGGACGGCGGCGCCATCGCCATTGACTATACCGCCACGACCGACAAGCCGACGCTCGTCAACCTGTCGAACCACGCCTATTGGAACCTCGCCGGCGAAGGCAGCCCCGGCGGCGCCATGGGCCATGTGCTGACCATTCCGGCCGACACCTTCAACCCCACCGACGCCACCGCCATCCCGACCGGCGAGTTCCGCTCCGTCGCCGGCACGCCGTTCGATTTCCGCAAGCCCACGCCCGTCGGTGCACGAGTCCGCGACGCCGGCGACGAGCAGATCCGTTTCGGCAAGGGCTATGACCACAACTGGGTCATCGATCGCAAGGTCGCCGCCGCGCCCCGCCTGGTGGCACGGGTCGAGGAGCCGGTGAGCGGCCGCGTGCTGGAAGTGCTGTCGAACCAGCCCGGCGTGCAATTCTATTCGGGCAATTTCCTCGATGCGAGCGTCGTCGGCAAATCGGGGCGGCTGTATCGTCAGGGCGATGCCGTGGTGCTGGAGCCGCAGATGTTCCCCGACACGCCCAACCGGCCGGCGTTCGGATCGGTGCGGCTCGATCCCGGCCAGACCTATCGCAACACGATCCTGTTCCGCTTTCCAATGGTGAAGTGACGATGCCGCGTTCCGCCCTGTTCCTTGCCCTCGCGCTGGCCGTGCAGGCGCCGCTCGCCGCCCCTGCCGTCGCCCAGACAGAAGCGGCGAGTGCCACACGCTGGACGCCCGCACAGGCGCAGCGCTGGTACGACAAGCAGCCGTGGATCGTCGGTGCCAACTACATCCCCGCCACCGCCATCAACCAGCTCGAGATGTGGCAGGCGGCGACCTTCGATCCGAAAACCATCGACCGCGAATTGGGCATCGCCCGCCAGCAGTTCGGCATGAACACGATGCGGGTCTATCTCCACGACCTCGCCTGGCAGCAGGACCCCGAAGGCCTCAAGAAGCGCATCGACGCCTTCCTGACCATCGCCGGCCGCCACGGCATCCGGCCGATCTTCGTCCTGTTCGACAGCTGCTGGGACCCCGATCCCGTCATCGGCCCGCAGCGGCCGCCGATCCCCGGCGTCCACAACAGCGGCTGGGTGCAGGGGCCGAGCCGCACGGCGCTGGTCGATCCCGGCCAGGATGCCCGGCTGCGCGCCTATGTCGAGGATATCGTCGGCAGCTTCGGTAACGACGATCGCGTATTGGCGTGGGACGTCTGGAACGAGCCCGACAACCCGGGCGGCGGCAGCTACAACGCCTCGCAGCTCGCCGAGGAGCGGACACGCATCGAGCAGCTCCTGCCCCAGGTCTTCCAATGGGCGCGCGCCAAGCGCCCCCGCCAGCCGCTGACCAGCGGGCTGTGGATCGGGGAGGACTGGTCGCCCGCCGCGAACAAGCTGACCCCCATCCAGCAGGTGCAGGTGGCGCAGTCCGACGTCATCAGTTTCCACAATTACGAATGGCCCGAACAGTTCGAGGCGCGCATCCGCCAGCTGCGCCTCTATGGCCGGCCGCTGCTGTGCACCGAATGGCTGGCGCGCGGCAACGGCTCCAACGTCGACACCATCCTGCCGATCGCCCGGCGCGAAAAGGTCGCCATGGTCAACTGGGGCCTTGTCGAGGGCCGCATCCAGACGACGCTGCCCTGGGACAGCTGGGAACGCCCTTATACGCTGCAGCCGCCGACAATCTGGTTTCATGACCTCATCCGCAAGGACGGTACGCTGTACCGCCCGCGCGAGGCGGAGATTTTCCGCCAGATGGAGGCGGCGCGTTAGCTGCGGACGACAATAGCCCCCACGAGCGCGATGCGATCAACGCCGGCATAGGCCGGCGTCAGCAGTTCCTCGCCATAGACATCGGGATCGAGCTCGCGATAGTCGAGACGCTGGCCAGCGGCAGCAACGGCGTCGGCCAGCGCGGCGCGAAACGGATCGGCGCCGGCGATGATCGGGCTGCCGGTGAACAGCACCAGCCGGCCGCCGCGGGCCAGCCGGGCCATCGCCTCCTGCGCCATGTCGAAGGCGACCTGCAGCCCATGCATGCCGCCGCCGTCGCGGTACAGGCGCGCCTCGGGGTCGATCATGAATGGCGGGTTCGACATGACGACGTCGAGCCCGTCGGGCGTGCCGGCAAGACCCCGCCCCTCGATAAACGTCACATCGACGCCGGCGTGGCGGGCGTTGATGTGGGCAAGGTCCAGCGCCGCCGGATTGAGATCGGTCGCGAACACCTCCGCCGCCGGCCGCGCCAGCGCGGTGACGATCGCCGCCACGCCCGACCCGGTGCCGATATCGACATAGCGACCGGCGGCCGGGCAGTGCGGCAGCTGCCGGTCGATCAGGTCGACATAGCGATAGCTGTCAGGGCCGAGGAACACGCTGTTGGCGGCGCTGGTCGGATAGGCCGAATGCAGGAACAGCCGACCGCGGACGCGGGCGACCCGGAAGCGGCTGCGCTGGCCATCGTCGGCGTTTTGGAGTGCGCCGGCCGCTGCCAGGCGATCGACCAGCGCCGGGTCAGCGCGGCGCGGGTCGAAGCTGCGGCTCCAGCCCAGAATCTCGCGGGTATCGCTGGCCGGCGGCAGCTCGGCACCGGCCAGCCGGTTGGCATGGGTGGCCGGCGCCGGCGGCACGAAGTCATAGCCGGCACGGTCGAGCCAGCCCAGCAGGTCGAGCAATGCGTCCGGATCGAGCGCAGTAGCGGTGGTGGTGGCAGTTTCGGTATCCATGCCGCTGACAACCGGGCAGGAATAGCCCGGTTCCGCGTCATTCCGGCAGGGTCGAAAATTTCGCCGGACCGCCGGGCGGGAACCTGTCCGCGGCACTGCCCGTAACCTTTCGGGCAACGACGGATCAGGCGCGAAGATGGACATTTCAAAGCCGCCGGTGCGGCCGCCGGGCCGGATGCCGGGACGATCGACCCGTATCCTCATCGGCCTGGCCGCCGGACTGGCGACGGGTGTTGCCATCGCCGGCAGCAATGTCGCGGCGCCGGTCGTGGCGATCGCGCGACCGGTCGGCAAATTGTGGATCGACGCGCTGACCATGACCGTGGTGCCGCTGGTGTTCTCGCTGCTGGTCACCGGCATCGCCGGGGCGGCGGGGAGCGCCGGCGGACGCGTTGCCCGGCAAGCGATGCTGTGGTTCGCCGGCCTGCTGGTGCTGGCGTGCGTGGCGGCCGCGGCAGCGACGACACTGGCGCTGGCGGCCTGGCCGGTGCCGGCGGAGGCCGGTGCGCTGCGATCTGCGGGGCCTGCGCCCGATATGGGCGCGGCGGGCGCCTGGCTCGACAATATCATCCCGACCAACCCGCTCCGCGCGGCCGCCGACACGGCGATGGTGCCGCTGGTGGTGTTCGCCATGTTCATGGGGTTCGCGCTCAGCCGCATCGATGCACCGCTGCGCGAGGCACTGCTGGCGGTGTTTAAGGGGCTGGCACAGGCCATGCTGGTCATCGTCGGCTGGGTGCTGTGGCTGGCACCGATCGGCGTGTTTGCGCTGGCGATCGGCGTCGGGCTGACCGCGGGCGTCGGCGCGGCGGGCGTGCTCCTCCATTACATGGTCATGGTCATCGGGGCGTGCCTGCTGGGCATCGCCCTTGCCTATGCGGCGGCGGCGCTGGCCGGGCGGCTGTCACCGCTGGCCTTCGGGCGGGCCGCGCTGCCGGCGCAGGTCGTCGCGATGAGCACCCAGTCGTCGCTGGCATCGCTGCCCGCGATGATCGCGGCGGCGGCGCCGCTGGGCGTCGATCGCGCCGCTGCCGGCATCGTGCTGCCGCTGGCAGTCTCCATCTTCCGCATGTCGAGTGCGGCCGCCAATATTGCCGTGGCGATCTATCTCGGCCATGTCCATGGCGTCGAACTGAGCCTTGCCACGCTGGCGCTGGGCGCGCTGGTGGCGGCGGCGGTCAGCGTTGCCGCGGTCGGCCTGCCGGCGCAGGTGTCGTTCTTTGCCGTCGTCGGGCCGGTGTGCCTTGCCATGGGCGTGCCGCTGACGCTGCTGCCGCTGCTGCTGGCGATCGAGACCATCCCCGACATCTTCCGCACCATCGGCAATGTCACCGGCGGCCTGGCGGTGACCCGGATCGTCGGGCGAGCTGTTTGACCAGGGCGGCACCGGCCCGCTCCCCCGCCCGGCCGCCCAACGACAGTATGCTGAACTGGGTGGCCGGGCGGGGGAGCGGGCCGGTGCCGACTCCCGACAACCGATCACCGGTTGCATTGCCGGCCCCGCATCGTTATAGCCCCGCCTTCGCATGACCGAACCGCCCGGCTGAATGGGCTGCCGTGGCTGTTCAATGATGCGTCCACAGGAGACGAAATGCCCAAGCTCAAGACCAAGAGCGGTGTGAAGAAGCGCTTCAAGATCACCGCGTCCGGCAAGGTCAAGCATGGTGTCGCTGGCAAGCGTCACCGTCTGATCAGCCACACTGCAAAATATATTCGCCAGAATCGCGGAACCTCGGTGCTTGCCAAGTCGGATACTCCGACGATCAAGCTCTGGGCGCCGTACGGCCTGAAGTAGGAGGGCCGGTAAATGGCACGCGTCAAACGTGGTACGACGACTCACGCTCGTCACAAGCGGATCCTGGAACAGGCGAAGGGCTATTATGGCCGTCGCAAGAACACGATCCGCATCGCCAAGCAGGCCGTCGAAAAGGCCGGCCAGTACGCCTATCGCGATCGCAAGGTAAAGAAGCGCAGCTTCCGCGCCATCTGGATCCAGCGCATCAACGCCGCTGTGCGCGAACAGGGCCTGACCTATGGCGTGTTCATGCACGGCACCAAGCTTGCCGGCATCGAGATCGATCGCAAGATCATGGCCGACATGGCGATGCACGAACCGGAAACGTTTAAGGCCATCATCGCGCAGGCCCAGGCCGCGCTTGATGCCAAGGTCGCTGCGTAACACCAGCCCGACCTGACGGACATCGAGGGGCGCGGAAGGGGAGACCTTTCCGCGCCCCTTTTGTTTTGGCGCTCCAACGGCTAACCGGCACCCCCGGGGAGAGACAATGACCACCGATACCGACAGCCTGCAGGCCGACATCCTCGGCCAGATTGCCGACGCCGCTGCCCCCGAGGCGCTGGAAACCGTCCGCGTCGCCGCGATGGGCAAGTCCGGCAGCGTCACCGCGCTGCTGAAGACATTGGGCGGCATGTCGCCCGAAGATCGCCAGGTGCAGGGCCCGCGCCTCAACGGCCTGCGCGAGGCGATCACCGCGGCGCTGGCCGCCCGCAAGACCGCGCTCGAAAGCGCCGCGCTCGATGCCCGCCTCGCCGCCGAGCGCCAGGACATGACGCTGCCGGTGGCACTGCCGCCGCAGGGCAGCATCCACCCGGTCAGCCAGGTCATGGACGAGCTTGCCGAGATCTTCGCCGACCTGGGCTTCACCGTCGTCGCCGGGCCGGAGATCGAGGACGACTGGCACAATTTCACCGCGCTCAACATGCCGGAAAGCCATCCGGCGCGGGCCATGCACGACACCTTCTACGTCGCCGAACAGCCCGATGGCGACAGAAAGCTGGTGCTGCGCACCCATACGTCGAACCTGCAGATCCGCACGATGATGACGCAGGAGCCGCCGATCCGCATCATCGCGCCCGGCCGTGTCTATCGCAGCGACAGCGATGCCACCCACACGCCGATGTTCCACCAGATCGAAGGCATGGTGATCGACAAGGGGACGACGCTCGCCAACCTGCGCTGGACGCTCGAAACCTTCATCAAGGCCTTCTTCGAGGTCGACGACGTCACGCTGCGCTTCCGCCCGAGCTATTTCCCCTTCACCGAGCCATCGGTGGAGGTCGATGTCGGCTATTCGTCGAAGACCAACAAGCCGGCGAGCGGCGACGCCGTCGACAAATGGCTGGAGGTGCTGGGCAGCGGCATGGTCCACCCGCGCGTCATCGCCGCCTGCGGCCTCGACCCGACCGTCTATCAGGGCTTTGCCTTCGGCTGCGGCATCGACCGGCTGGCGATGCTCAAATACGGCATGAACGACCTGCGGCCGTTCTTCGACGCCGACCTGCGCTGGCTGAAGCACCACGGCTTCTCGGCTTTCGATGTCCCGACGCTCAGCGGCGGAGTCTCGGCATGAAGTTCACCCTGTCCTGGCTCAAGGAGCATCTCGATACCGACGCCGGTGTCGAGGCGATCTCGGTCGCGCTGACGTCACTGGGCCTCGAGGTCGAAGGCATCGACGACCCGTCGGCGCGGCTCGCCCCCTTCACCATCGCCCATGTGCTGACGGCGGAACGCCACCCCCAGGCCGACAAGCTGCAGGTGCTCAGCGTCGATACCGGCGCCGGCGCCCCGGTGCAGGTCGTCTGCGGCGCCCCCAATGCGCGGGCCGGCATGAAGGGCGTGTTCGGCGCCCCGGGGACATATGTTCCCGGCAGCGACATCACGCTGAAGGTTGCCGCCATCCGCGGGGTCGAATCGCGCGGCATGATGTGCTCGATGCGCGAGCTGGAACTGTCGGAAGAACATGACGGCATCATCGCCCTGCCCGACGACGCCCCCGTCGGCGCGCGCTATGTCGACTATGCCGATCTCGCCGACCCGGTGTTCGACGTGGCGATCAACCCCAACCGTCAGGATTGCATGGGCGTGCGCGGCATCGCCCGCGATCTCGCCGCCATCGGCGTTGGCCGGCTGAAGACGCTCGCTGATGCCTATCGCGTCACCGGTTTCGACGTGCCGCGTTCGGGCGCCGGCCCCGACATCCGCACCGACGACCCCGCCGGCTGCCCGGCCTTCCACGCCTGCACTGTCAGCGGGGTGACCAACGGGCCGTCGCATGCCTGGATGCAGAAAAAGCTGAAAAGCATCGGGCAAAAGCCGATCTCGGCGCTGGTCGACATCACCAATTTCGTGATGTTCGACCTCGGCCGGCCGCTCCACGTCTACGACCGCGCCAAGCTGACCGGCGCGCTCGTCGCGAGGAAGGCCCGCGCCGGCGAACAGGTGCTGGCGCTGAACGGCAAGACCTATGCCGTCGACGACACCATGACCGTCATCGCCGACGACACGCAAGTCCATGACATCGGCGGCATCATGGGCGGCATGCATTCGGGCTGTGCGCCGGACACCACCGACGTGCTGATCGAATGCGCCTATTTCGATCCCGACAGCATCGCCCGCACCGGGCAGAAGCTGATGCTGACCAGCGATGCCCGCTCGCGCTTCGAACGCGGCGTCGACCCAGCGTTCCTCGACGACGGCCTGGCCGTCGCGACGCATCTGGTGCGCGAACTTTGCGGCGGGAGCGCCAGCGAGATCGCCCGCGCCGGCGTTGCGCCGGTTGCGACACGCACCGTGCAATACCGCCCGTCGCGGGTGCTCGGCCTTGCCGGCATCGATGTCGCCGAAGACGAGCAGGCCGACATTCTTGCGCGCCTCGGTTTCGGCGTCGTCCGCGGCGACAGCTGGACCATCACCGTGCCGAGCTGGCGCCGCGATGTCGGCGTCGCCGGCGCCACCGAAAGCTGGGACGGCGAGGCCGATATCGTCGAGGAGATCGTCCGCATCCACGGCCTCGACCGTGTGCCGGCGACGCCGCTGCCGCGCCGCGAGGGCGTCGCACTGCCGACCGCGACCGCTGCCCAGAAGCAGGAGCGCCGCCTGCGCCGCGCGCTCGCCGCCCGCGGTGCCGACGAGGCGATCACCTGGAGCTTCCTGCCGCCGCGCGAGGCCGATGCCTTCGGCGGCGCCGCCTGGACGCTGGCCAACCCGATTTCCGCCGATCTGGCCGCCATGCGGCCGTCGCTGCTGCCCGGGCTGTTGTCGGCGGCGCGGCGCAACGCCGATCGCGGCCAGCCGGGCGTGCGGCTGTTCGAGCTCGGCCAGCGCTATCTCGCCGATGGCGAGCATGCGACGGCAGCGCTGCTGCTGGCCGGTGAGGCCCGCCCGCGCGGCTGGCAGACCGGCAGCGCCACGGCGTTCGACGCCTATGCTGCCAAGGCCGAGGCGCTCGCAGCGCTCGCCGTGCTCGGCGCGCCCGTCGACCGGCTGAGCGTCGCGGTGCCTGCCGATCGCTGGTGGCATCCCGGCCGCGCCGGCCGGCTGGTGCTCGGCAAGGCGGTGCTCGCCGATTTCGGCATGGTGCATCCGGCGACGCTGGCGGCGTTCGACCTCAAGGGGCCCGTCGCGGCGTTCGAGCTCTATCTCGACGCGCTGCCGCCCCGCAGCCGCAAGCGCGCGACCTATGCGCCGCCCGTCCTGCAGGCGCTGACCCGCGATTTCGCCTTCGTGATCGACGACACGACGCCGGCCGACACGCTGGTCCGCGACGTCACGCAAGCCGACAAGACGCTGATAACCGGGGTCCGCCTGTTCGACCGCTTTGCCGGCCCGGCGATCGGCGCCGGCAAGGTCAGCCTGGCCATCGAGGTGACGCTGCAGCCGACGGCGGCCACACTGACCGATGCCGAGATCGAGGCGGTTTCGGCGAAGATCATCGCCGCGGCGGCAAAGGCCGGCGGCGTGCTGCGCGGCTGAGAATCGAAGGGCGCCTGCGGACCGTCATCCCCGCGCAGGCGGGGATGACGAGTCTGGCGCAGGACGCATCCCCTGGCCGCGATCAATAACGCGGCGGCGGCGGATAGCCGCCCTGGGGAGGGTAGCCACCCTGGGGAGGGTAGCCACCCTGGGGCGGATAAGGCTGCCCCGGCCGCGGCGGCTGGCCCGGGCGGGCGCCCTGGTAATCCTGCTCGGTCACCGGCGACAGCTTGATCTCGACGCGGCGGTTCTGGGCGCGGCCGGCCTCGGTGTCGTTCGACGCGATCGGGAACTGCTTGCCGAAACCGCGGGTCGCGACGCGGGCACGGTTGACGCCCTGATAGCTGAGGTAATCCGCCACCGCCTGCGCCCGCTGTTCCGACAGGCGCTGGTTGATCGCGTCGGTGCCGATCGCATCGGTATGGCCCGACACGTCGATGAAGGTCGACTGATAGGTCGCCAGCGTCTGCGCCACCTGGTCGAGCGCCGGGCGGAATTCGGGCTTCACTGCCGACGAGTTGAAATCGAAGCTGATGCCCGACGGCAGCTTGATGTTGATGTCCTCGCCCTGGCGCTCGACCTCGATGCCGGTGTTGGCGGTGCGGGCGCGCAGTTCGCGCTCCTGCTTGTCCATATAGCCACCGATGGCGCCACCTGCGATCGCGCCGATACCGGTGCCGATCAGCACCTCGGCGCGATTGTTGCGGCCGCCGAGCAAGGCGCCGAGCAACGCACCCGCACCGGCCCCGGCCAGCGCCCCGCCGCCGCCGCGCGACAGCGTCTGCTGCCCGGTGTCGGGATCGGTGACGCAGGCGGCAAGCGCCAGCGACGAGGCGATGACGGCAACGGTGATCCTGGTATTGAAGGCCATTCTCGGCTCCCTTTTCAATCTTCGTGACGATAGCGCCGGTTCGTTAACGCATAATGGCTCGGTAACGATTGCGCGTGAGCCGAACATGAACGGAAGCCCCTTCGCGCTACGCCCGTTTGCCACTATCATGGTGCCGAGCGGGCAGCCCAGCCCCGCGCCGAATCCCGGAGCCGATGCAGCCTTTCCCCTGGTTGGACACCGCCATCATCGTGGCGCTGATCCTCCTCAACGGCTTTTTCGCCATGTCCGAAATGGCCATCGTGTCGTCCCGTCGCCCACGGCTGCGCGCGCTCGCCGGCTCCGGCCAGCGCGGCGCCCGCTCGGCACTGGCACTCGCCGAAAATCCCGGCAGTTTCCTGTCGTCGGTGCAGATCGGCATCACCCTCGTCGGCATCATCAACGGCGCCTATTCGGGCGCCACGCTGGCGGTGCCGGTCGGCCAGCGGCTGAGCCTGTGGTTCGGCTTTCGCCCGGCGCTGGCGGAGGAAATCGGCTTCGGCGTCGTCATCGTCATCACCACCTACCTCTCGCTGATCGTCGGCGAGCTGGTTCCCAAGCAGTTCGCGCTGCGCAATCCGGAGCGCATCGCCGCTTTCGTCGCCCCGATCATGGCGGTGGTCAGCCGCGTCGCCACCCCCGCGGTCTGGGCGCTCGACCATTCGTCGGCACTCGTCTTCAAGCTGCTCGGCCAGGCCCAGCACGGCGACAACCGGGTGACGGAGGAGGAACTGCGCTCGGTGGTGCAGGAAGCCGAGACCGCCGGCGTCATCGAGGAAAGCGAGCGCCAGATGATATCGGGCATCATGCGCCTCGCCGATCGTCGCGTCCGCGGCGTGATGACCCCGCGCGGCGCGATCGACTGGATCGACTGCGACATGGACGATGCCGCGATCCGCGCCCACCTCGCCGCCAGCCCGCACACCCGCCTGCCGGTTGCGCGCGGCAGCGTCGACAACATCATCGGCGTGCTGCAGGCGCGCGACATCGTCCAGGCGCTGATCGAGGGCCGCCCGCTCGACATCGCCGCGCTGGCCAAATCGGCGCCGGTGCTGCCCGATGTCATCGATGCCGTCGATGCGCTCGCCGTGCTGCGCGACGCCGCCATCCCGATCGCCCTCGTCCATGACGAATACGGCCATTTCGAAGGCATCGTGACGCCGGCCGACCTGCTCGCCGCCATCGCCGGCGAATTCCGGTCGGACGTCGACGATGCCAGCGACCCGCCGGCGGTGGAGCGCGACGACGGCAGCTGGCTGTTCTCGGGCAAGCTGCCGGCCGATGAAATGGCCGACCGGCTGGGCTTCGACCTGCCGGAGGCGCGCGACTATGAAACCGTCGCCGGCTTCATGCTCGAACATTTCCGCCACCTGCCCGAAACCGGTGAAACCTTCACGCTGCGGCGCTGGACTTTCGAGATCGCCGACATGGACGGCCGCAAGATCGACAAGGTGCTGGCGACCCCGGTGCGGGCGATGCTGTCCTCGCTTCAGTAGCCGTTCTTGAGACTGTAGACGGCCACGCTGGGTGCCAGCACGTCGGTCCGCACCCATAGCGCCAGCCCGGCGGCGACAGCGATGAGGACCAGCGCCGCGAGCAATGCCGTACGGCGCGGGACCGGCGGCAGCAGCGGCCACAGCAGCAGCAACAGCAGCGGCGTGAACACGGCGACGACGCTCGGCATGCCGGGACCGATGCCGAGCATCACGAAATGCGCCAGGTTGCCGGCAAAGGCGATGCCGAAGACGGCCGCCAGCGCCGGGGCGACGACGCCGAGCCGCGGCAGCAGCGCCATGCCCAGCGCCGCGACCAGCAGCGGCCAGGCCAGCACCGGCGCACCGGCCGGCAGCAACGCCTGCACCGCGACGGCGAGCACCAGATTGAGGCCGAACAGCCCCAGCCAGTTGCCGTGCAGCGCCCGCCAGCGGCCAGCCATCGCGATGGTCAGCGCCAGCGCCGCCGTCATCAGCAGCAGCACCTGCCATTCCAGCCGCGGCAGCGCCGCCAGGCGATCATAATAGTTGGACTTGCGGTCCGCCCCCGACAGCATGTTGGCGCCATAGGCGAGCACCGCCGTCGCCAGCGCAAAGGCGACGCCATCGGCGACCCCGGCGACGATTTCGCGCCAGCGCCAGCCGCGGCCGCGAATGGCAACGAACGCGAACCCCGCCGCCGCGACCAGCACCAGCCAGCCGACCCACGCCGGATAGGCGATGATGACGGTGCCGAGCACGTCGCTGAACACCGTGTCGGGCGCCCGTTCGGGCAGCGCCGGCGCGGTCAGCAGCGCGCGGGTGATGTCGAGGCCCTGGGCGCCGAGATGCTGCAGCGCCCGGCGGTCGAGCGCATCGGGTGTCGCCAGAGGCGAATGATAGAGCCCGGCATCGCCGATGAAGGCGAAGTTGACGCCCGGGATGCCGCGCAGCTTGGCGGGCGTGAAATCGGTCGAATTGGGCAGCAGCTCATAGATCTTCACCGCCAGCGAGTTGGCGGCGGGATCGGCGACATTGGCGGCGAACAGCCGCATCAGCGCGCCGTTGCCGGGCCCCGTCTCGAACATCGACGCACGGCCGCCACCGCCACGGGTTTCGAGATTGACCAGCACGCCGACCCGCGCCGCCAGCGGATCGCCGGCGGTGCCATCGGCAAAGAACGCGCGCGCCCCGACCAGCCCCAATTCCTCGGCATCGGTCAGGATCAGCGCCAGGTCGCGGCGCTGGCTGGCCTGCGGGATGGCGCGGGCAAGCTCGAGCGCCGCGGCGACCCCGGCGGCATCGTCGGCGGCGCCGGGGGAGCCCCAGACGCTGTCGTAATGCGCCATCACCGCGACCAGCGGCGACACCGGATCGCTGCCGGGGCGCAACGCCACGATGGTCCGCGCCATGGCGGTGTCCGCCACCGGGCTGCCCCATTCGCGCAGCCGCGCCCGTGATTTCGGCGGCAGCGGCGCGTCGACGGTGCGGACGCTGAAGCCGAGCGCCGTGAGCCGCCGGACGAGATAGGCGTGGACGGCGGCATTTTCGGCGGAGCCCGTCGGGTGCGGCGCCCGGGCGATGACGCGGACATCGGCCATGGCGCGATCGGCCGAGAACACGTCCGCGGGTGCCGAGGCGGGCCGCGGCGCCGGCGGGCGCACCGCCCAGATCCCGAGCAAGGTGGCGGCGACGATCGTCACCACCAGCGTCAGCCATTTTGTCATCGTGATCCCTGCCCCACCCGCGGGGCCTTGGTGACGCGCCACCGCGCGTAGCGCAAGCCCGTCCCCCGCGCAGAACGCGAGTTTCAGCGCCCGGGCAGCGTGTCGCGCCGCATCGCGGTGATCATCAGGCAGGCGGCGAGCAGCACGATGGCCAGCAACGGCGAGCCGCCCAGCACGGTCAAGTGCGCGATGACGGCGCCGATCATCACCACCGTCAGTACCGCCCCGCCCAGCGCGATGCGGCGCGGCCACAGCAATGCAAGGGCGCCGGCGACTTCGAGCCCGCCGGTCAGATAGCGGAACCATTGGCCGAGCCCGACGGTGGCGAACACTTCCACCATCTGCGGGTCACCGGTCAGCTTTTTGTACCCAGCCATCAGGAAGATCGCCGCCGCCGCAAGCTGCAGCGACCAGGCCAGGTACAGGATGGGCTTGGCCGGCGTTGCCGTCATGCACCGACCTTGCGCGCCTGCTCCCAGGCAAGATCCGCAAGAAGCTCGACACCCTCGGCGGTCTTCTTCGCATGGGCGCTGGCGGCGGTGCCGCGCACGACGCGGCCGCGGATGCCATGGATGATGCCGGCCAGCCGGAACATGTTGTAGGCGACGTAGAAATCGAGGTTCGGAATGCCGTCGCGACCGGTGCGCGCGCAATAGGCGGCGACATATTCATCCTCGGTCGGGATGTTGAGCGCGGCGAGGTCGTTGCCGATCAGGCCGGTCGTCGCCGACGGCGGCATCCGGTACATCATCAGGTGATAGCTGAAATCGGCCAGCGGATGCCCCAGCGTCGACAATTCCCAGTCGAGCACCGCCAGCACCTTCGGCTCGGTCTTGTGGAAGATCATGTTGTCGCAGCGATAATCGCCATGGACGACGCTGACTTCGTCGCCGGCCGGGATGTTGTTCGGCAGCCATTCGACGAGCTTGTCCATCGACGGCACCACGCCGGCGTCCTTGTCCTCCAGATACTGTTTCGACCAGCGCCCGATCTGGCGGGCGAAATAATTGCCGGGCTTGCCGAAATCCTGCAGCCCGGCCTTTTCGATGTCGACCATGTGAAGGTCGGCCATCGTCTGGTTCATCGCATCGAAATAGGCGCGGCGTTCATCGCGCGGCACGTCCGGGAAGGTCGCATCCCAGATCACCCGGCCATCGACGCAGTCCATGACATAGAACCAGGTACCGATGACGGCATCGTCCTTGCACAGGCCGAACGTCCTTGGCGCCGGAAAGCCCTGGCCGTGCAGCGCGGTGATGACCTTGTACTCGCGATCGACGGCATGCGCCGACGGCAGCAAGATGCCGGGGGGTTTCCGGCGCAGCACGTAATTCTGGTTCGGCGTCAGCAGCTTGTAGGTCGGGTTCGACTGGCCGCCCTTGAACTGTTCGATGGTCAGCGGGCCGGCATAGCCCTCGACATTCTCGCGCATCCAGACGTCGAGGCGGGCCGGATCGATCTCCTGTCCCTGCCGGACTTCGCCGGTGCCGGAAAACTGCTGCTGGCGTTCACTCATCTGCACGCTGTTCGTCCTTGTTGCCGCGCCGCCTATACCCGCCCGATATCGCGCCGATAAAAGCCGCCATGCCAGCGGATCTTTCTGATAGCCGCATAGGCGAGCGACCGCGCCTCCCCGACATCATGTCCCAGTGCCGAGATTGCCAGCACCCGGCCGCCGGCGGCAACCAGCTTGCCCGCCGCATTGCGCCGCGTGCCGGCATGGAAAACCTGGACGCCGAGCGCCTCGGCCGCCTCGACCTCGTCGATGACCGTGCCGGTGATCGGCGCGCCCGGATAACCCATGGCGGCATAGACGACGGTGACCGCCGTTTCCGCCGACCAGGAAGCCGCCGCCTCGTGCAGGCGGCCTTCGGCGCAGGCGAGCAGGATCTCGACCAGGTCGCCGTCGAGACGCAGCATCAGTGCCTGCGCCTCGGGATCACCGAAGCGGCAGTTGTATTCGATCAACTGCGGCCCCTGCGGCGTCAGCATCAACCCGGCATAAAGCACGCCGGTATAGGGTGTACCGGCCTCGGCCAGCGCCTTCAGCGTCGGCTTGATGATGGTTTCGATGGCCTGGTCGCGCAACGCATCGGTCAGCCGCGGCGACGGCGAGACGACGCCCATGCCGCCTGTGTTGGGCCCGGTATCGTCGTCGAACGCCCGCTTGTGATCCTGTGCCGACGGCCAGATCGAGATGGTCTTGCCGTCGGTCAGCACGAACAGGCTGGCCTCGGGGCCGCTCAGGCATTGCTCGATGACCACGGGGCCATCGATGTCGGCGAGCGCGGCCAGTCCCTCCTCGTTGGTCTCGGCGACGGTGACGCCCTTGCCGCCGGCCAGGCCATCGGCCTTGACCACCACCGGCAGCGGATGGACGGCGACATAATGATGCGCGGACGCCGCCGACTTGAAGCGGCGATAGCCGGCGGTCGGGATGCCGGCGGCACGGCACAGGTCCTTGGTAAAGCCCTTGGAGCCTTCGAGCTGCGCCGCGGCGGCGGTCGGCCCGAAGGCCGGGATCCCGAGCCCGCGCAGCGCATCGACGACACCGGCGACGAGCGGTCCTTCGGGGCCGACGACAACGAGCCCGATGGTGTTGGCGCGGACAAAGGCGGTGACCGCTGCCACGTCGGTGATATCGAGGTCGACGCATTCGGCCACCGCGGCGATCCCGGCATTGCCCGGCGCGCAGACCAGCCGGCCGGTCCGCTCCGACTGGCGCAACTTCCAGCACAGCGCATGTTCGCGGCCACCGCCGCCCAGGACCAGGATATCGATACTACTCATGCGGCTGCTTCTAACAGGACAGGGCGCAACGGCAACGGCAGCGACCGGCGAAACGGCCCGATTTTTCGCGAAGCGCGATCAGGCGCCGCGCGTCAGCGTCTGGGCATAGCTGTTGCCGGGTTCCGTGCAGGCCAGCGTCACCGATCGCCCGTCACCGGCCAGCGCGCCGCTGCAATGGCCGGCAACGCTGTCGGTGCGATAATCGAGCTGGATATCGCGCCCGATGACGGTGCCGCCGGCAGACACGAAGCCGGCAAAGCTCCAGCGCGTCACGGCGAAATTGCTGCCGGTCTGGACGATGACCAGCGCATCGCCGTCCTTGTCGGTCCAGGTGCCGGCCAGGCCCGGCGGCGGCGGCGCCGCGGGCGCTGCCGACGGCATGCCGCCGGTATCGATCAACTTCGCCGCCAGCGTGCCGAGCACGCCGATCACCGCGACGGCGATGGCAACCTTGCCGGATTCGGTCATCGGGCGTCTCCTGCGCCGATCATAGCGCCGCCGGGCAAGGATCGCAGCCCACTTTCCGCCGCGACGCATCGCGCCTATGTGTCGGGGATGGACGACATCGTCACCAACACGCCCGAATATTCGGTCAGCGAGATCGCCGGCGCGCTGAAGCGCACGGTCGAGACGGCGTTCGGCCAGGTGCGGGTACGCGGCGAGCTGTCGGGCTTTCGCCGCCACAGCTCGGGCCATTGGTACGGCTGCATGAAGGACGCGTCCGCGCTGATCGACCTCGTCATGTTCAAGGGCAGCGCCGCCACCCTGGCCTTCCAGCCCGAAGACGGCATGGAAGTCGTCGCCACCGGCAAGCTGACGACCTATCCCGGCCGCTCCAAATACCAGATCGTCGTGGAGCGAATGGCGCCGGCCGGGGTCGGCGCGCTGCTCGCCCAGATCGAGGCACGCCGGCTGAAACTCGCCGCCGAGGGCCTGTTCGACGTCGCCCGCAAGAACCCCCTGCCCCACATCCCGCGCGTCATCGGCGTCGTCACCTCGCCGACCGGCGCCGTCATCCGCGACATATTGCACCGGCTCGCCGATCGTTTCCCGCGCCACGTCCTGGTCTGGCCGGTCGCCGTGCAGGGCGAGGCCGCCGCGGCGCAGGTGACCGCGGCGATCGCCGGCTTCAACGCCATCGCTCCCGGCGGGCCGATCCCGCGCCCCGACCTGATCATCGTCGCCCGCGGCGGCGGCTCCATCGAGGATCTTGCCGCCTTCAACGACGAGGCCGTCGTTCGCGCCGCCGCTGCCAGCGCCATCCCGCTGATCAGCGCCGTCGGCCACGAGACCGACACCACGCTCATCGATTTCGCCTCCGACTGGCGCGCCCCCACCCCCACCGCCGCCGCCGAGCGCGCCGTGCCGGTGCTCGCCGAACTGAAGGCCGCGCTCGCCATGCAGGCGGCGCGGCTCGACCGCGCCGCGGCGCGTGCCGTGGCACAGCGCCGCGAACGCGCCGGCGCGGCGGCGCGGCTGCTGCCCAGCCCGCGCTCGCTGCTGCAATTGCCGGCCCAGCGCGCCGACGATCTGTTCGACCGGCTGCCGCGCGGGCTATCGGCGACCGCCAGCCGCTGGCGCGGCCGCGCCATGAGCGCCGGGGCGGCGCTGCGCCCCGCCCTGATCGCCGGCCGGCGCGACCGCGCGGCGACGCTGCTCGCCGCCGCCACCACCGGGCTCGATCGCGGCGCCCGCGGCGTTGCGGCCCGCGAACGCGCCCGGCTCGACACGCGCAGCGCCCGGCTGCGGCCGACGCTGCTGCTGAATGCGGTGCGCGCCGACCGGGCGCGGCTCGATCAGGCCGGCCGCCTGCTCGGCAGCCTGGGGCCCGACCAGGTGCTGGCGCGCGGCTATGCGCTGGTGCTGTCGCCCACCGGCCGGTTGGTGCCCAGCGCCGCGGCCGCCGCCGCCGAAACCCGCTTGACGATCCGCTTCGCCGATGGCGAAACCCGGGTGACGACGGGGACGCCTGTCCAAGGAAGACTGTTATGATGCTCGACACCCTCGGCCGACCGGCGCGCCTGCGCTATCTGTCCGGATCCTACCACGTCATCGCGCCGGGTGATTTCGTCACCTGCGCCGTCACCGGCAAGCGCATCGCCCTGACGGCGCTGCGCTACTGGAGCCATGAGCTGCAGGAAGCCTATGTCGATGCCGCGGCGGCGACGACGCGCTTCAGCGAGATGCGCGACAAGGGAAAGATGTAGGGGCAAGATGTAGCAGCGTCGGGGGGGCGTTATCCCGGGAATGGCCTTGATCGCGCTGGTCGCACTGGCTGCAGCGCCGGTGCTCGATGGCGTCGCCGAGCAGGGCGGCGTGCTGCGCGGCACGCTGCCGGCCGGCGCCGCGCAGCTGACGCTCGACGGTCGGCCTGTCGCCGTTGCCGGCGATGGCCGCTTCATCATCGGCTTCGGCCGTGACGCCCCGGCGGCGGCGACGCTCGGCTGGAGCAGCGTCGGCACCCCGCAAGCGCTGTCGATCGCCATCGCACCGCGCCAGTGGCGCATCCAGTCGCTGCCGACGTTGCCTCCAAGCCCCGTCCCCGATGCCGAGTTCGAGGCGCGCCGCCCCGCCGAACTTGCCCGGATCGCCGCCGCCCGCGCCGTGATCGGCTCCGGTGACGGCTGGCGCCACGGCTTTGCCGCGCCCGTCAGCGGGCCCGTCACCGGCGTCTATGGTTCCCAACGCATCCTCGCCGGTATCCCCTCGGCGCCACACGCCGGCCTCGATTTCGGCGTCGCCGCCGGCACCCCGGTGCGGGCGCCCGCCGACGGCACCGTCGGCCTCGCCGATGGCCCGTTCACGCTGGAGGGCAACCTCGTGATGATCGACCATGGCATGGGGCTCGTCACCGCCTATCTCCACCTGTCGCGCATCGACGTGCGACCCGGCGACCAGGTCCGCGCCGGCCAGACCATCGGCCTCGTCGGCGCCACCGGTCGCGCCACCGGGCCGCACCTCCACTGGGGTGCGAGCTGGACCGACGTCCGCATCGATCCCGAACTGCTGCTCGCAAAGGCACTCCCCGATGGCCGCTGACGATCCCGTTGCCCTCAACAGCGCCGGGCTGCGCGCGCTCGGCGCCGGCGACGCCGCCACCGCCGTCGCGCTGCTCACCCGCGCTGTCGCCGCCGACGAGGGCTCGGCGCTGCTCTGGTTCAACCTCGCCACCGCGCATGGCGCCGCCGGCGACCGCGCCGCAGAACGCGGCGCGCTCGACGCCGCGCTCGACCGCGAGCCCTATTTCGGCCATGCGCTGTTCGCCAAGGGCTATCACCTCGAAACCGCCGGCGACATGGCCGGCGCGCTGGAGATGTACACCCGACTGATAGCGGCGCTCGATCCTGCCGAACAGCACGGCCCCGGCTTTACCGCCGGCATCGCCCATGCCCGCGAATTGCTCGCCGACGCGAATGCCCGGATCGCCGGCAGCCTCGACACCGCGCTCGCCGAGGCGCGCGCCGCCATCGACCCGGCCGACCGGCTGCGCTTCGACCATTGCGTCGACATCGGGCTCGGCCGCCGCCGCATCTATCACCACCAGCCGCTGGTGCTGGCCTATCCCTATCTGCCGCAGGACCAGTTCTTCGACCGCCGCCACTTCCCCTGGCTCGCCGAGCTGGAGGCCGCGACCCCCGTCATCCGCGCCGAGCTGGCGGCGCTGCTCGCTGCGGGCGATGCCGGCTTTGCGCCCTATGTCGCCTATCCGCCGGGCGTGCCGGTCAACCAATGGGCGGGGCTCAACCGCAGCGATGCCTGGGCAGCCCAGTTCCTGATCCAGCATGGGGCGCCCAACGAGGGCCTGCGTGCCCGCTGCCCCGAAACCGCCGCCGTGCTCGATCGGCTGCCGCTGTTCGATTGCCCGGGGCGCGGCCCGGTGGCGTTCTTTTCGCTGCTGAAGCCGCGGACGCGAATCCCGCCGCACACCGGCGCCACCAACATCCGCACGATCGTCCACCTACCGCTGATCGTGCCCGACGGCTGCTCGTTCCGTGTCGGGAATGAAACACGGGCCTGGATCGAAGGGTCGGCCTTTGCCTTCGACGATACCATCGAGCACGAGGCGAGCAACCCGACCGACGAACTGCGCGCCGTGCTGATCATCGACACCTGGAATCCGCATCTGTCCATGGTGGAACGCGATCTGCTGCGCCGCTACGTCGCCGCACTCGATGCCTCGGGAGCCGAGCTGAAGGCCTTCGACCCGCGCTGACAGCCACGACGCAATCGGCGGATCGGGCGTCGCCAAACCGTTATTTGCCTGTCATGGCATTGTTGCTGTGGCGCAACACTGCGGCAACGAAACGCTTTGGCGCGCGCCAAATGCTTTACAGGACATGCCCCGATAACTGACAAGACCGCCTAGGCCATAACGGCTGAAGCGGTGCGCTGCTGAGGGGCAGGGTCATTCGTCACAGGAAAGCGGCACCGTCAGGTGACGTCGACGCGTGGCGTCATCGCGCAACAGTATTTGAACGAAGGAAATCAATGTGATCTCTGCAAAGACCTCACGCACTCGCGCGACGCTGAAGGGTGGTGCCGCCACTTTCATCATCGCCATGCTCGCCACGCCGGTCGCGGGTCTTGCCCAGACGACCACGGCCGCCGCCGCCGTTGCCGAAGATGAAGGCACGATCGTCGTCACCGGCTCGCTGATCCGCAACCCGAACCTGATCTCGTCGGCGCCGGTGACCGTTACTACCGCAGAAACGATCCAGCTGCGCGCCTCGAACGTCGCCGAAGAAGTGCTGCGCGACATCCCGGGTATCGTCCCGAACATCGGTTCGGCCGTCAACAACGGCAACGGCGGCGCCTCGTTCGTCGATCTTCGCGGCATAGGTGCCAACCGCAACATCGTCCTTCTCGACGGCAACCGGATCGCCCCGTCGGGCCTCGCCGGCCAGGTCGACCTCAACAACATCCCGCTGGCCCTCGTCGAGCGCGTCGACGCGCTGACCGGTGCCGCCGTGACCACCTATGGCGCCGACGCCATCTCGGGTGTCGTCAACTTCATCACCAAGAAGGATTTCAGCGGCGTCGACCTGCAGCTGGGCACCAGCCTCAGCGAGCGCGGCGATGGCCAGACCTTCCGCGCCGACCTCACCATCGGTGCCAACTTCGACGGTGGCCGCGGTAACGCCGTCCTGTCGGTCGGCTATCAGAAGGCCGATCCGGTCTCGCAAGGCAACCGCGACATTTCGGTCAACAACATCGATACCTTCAGCGGCGGCGTCACCGGCGGTTCGGGTACCGCCACCCCGGCACGCTTCACCGGCACCCGCGGCCTGACCAACGGCGCGCCCAACACGCTGTCGCAGTTCATCCAGACCGGCACCACGACGGCTCCCGACGGCACGATCATCCCGATCCTCGCCGCCAACCCCGGTGGCCAGGCAAACGGCGGCTTCCGCCAGGTCTCGCAGGACGGCACGTCGCTGATCCCGCAGTATGCGTTCTTCAACTTCAACCCGTTCAACATCTTCCAGACCCCGTTCGAGCGCTTCAACATGTTCGCCAAGGCGAGCTATGAAGTCTCCGACGCCCTGGAAGTCTATGCGCGCGGCATGTTCTCCAAGAACAGCGTCCGCACCATCATCGCGCCGTCGGGCTTGTTCTCGGACACCTTCACTGTTCCGCTCGGCAACCCGTTCCTGACGACCAACCAGCGCAACCAGTTCTGCGCCTTCAACGTCGCTCCCACCGTCAGCGGCCAGACCTCGACCGGTGCCAGCGCTTCGGGCCAGATCGCCTATGTCCCGCGCTTCGCCCCCGACCAGTGCGCCCGCGCTGCCCAGGGCCTGTCGGCCACCGAGAACGTGCTGCGCACCAACGCCGATGGCACCACCACCATCGTGCCGACGCTGCGTGAACTGCCGAGCGTCACGACCTCGATCGGTCGCCGCACGACGGAGTTCGGCCCGCGTTCGAGCGAGTACACCACGACCCTGTTCGATTATCAGGCCGGTGCCCGCGGTGCCATCACCTCGAACATCAACTGGGACCTGTCGGGTAACTATGGCGAGAGCGAAAATCGCGAAACCGCAACCGGTTACGTGATCCTGTCGCGCGCCCAGGAAGCCCTGAACGCCACCAACGCCACGACCTGCCTGAGCGGCAACCCGCTCTGCGTTCCGCTCAACGTCTTTGGTCCGGACGGCTCGATCTCGCAGGCTGCTTCCGACTTCGTGTCGGCCAGCTCGTCGGTCGTTCGCAAGACCTCGCTGGCGCAGGTCCGCGGCCTGATCAGCGGTGAACTCGGCCTCGCCATTCCGTCGGCGACCGACTCGATCGGCTTCGCCCTCGGTGGCGAATACCGCAAGTACCGTGCCTCGGTCGAACCGGATGCCTTCTCGGAATCCGGCCAGCTCGGCGGCGGCGGCGGCCCCGTTCCGTCGGTTTCCGGCGGCTACAGCGTCAAGGAAGTGTATGGCGAATTCATCGCGCCGCTGGTCCAGGACAAGCCGTTCTTCCAGAACCTGACGCTCGAAGCCGGCGCGCGCTACTCGTCCTACACGGTCGATGCGCCTAACAACCCGACCTTCGACGCCTTCACCTGGAAGGCCGGCGGTACCTGGGAAATGGTCGATGGCTTCAAGGTTCGCGGTAACTACTCGCGCGCCATCCGCGCCCCGAACATCGGCGAGCTGTTCTCGCCCGTGTCGCGCGGCCTGACCAACCTCGGCGTCGATCCCTGCGCGGCGGCCAACGCCGTCAACCCGGGCAACAACGCCAACCTGCGCGCCATCTGCCTTGCACAGGGTGCCAGCCCGGCCTCGGTCAACTCGATCGAGCAGCCGAACGCCGGCCAGGCCAACGCCACGGGCGGCGGCAACCCCAACGTGCAGCCGGAAAAGGCGACCACCTGGACCGTCGGTGCAGTGTTCCAGCCGTCGTTCGCTCCCGGCCTGGCGCTGACCGTCGACTACTACAACATCGGCGTGACGGATGCGATCACCAGCCCGCTGCCGGGTGACTCGATCGCTGCCTGCTTCGGCAACATCACCGCCGCCAGCGCCGCCAGCCCGGCCTGCCTTGCCATCGTGCGCAACCCGATCACGGGCTCGCTCGACGGCCAGGCGCCCGGCCTGCCGCGTCCGCTGTCGAACCTCGGCCGCATCAAGACCGACGGTATCGACGCCACCCTGACCTACTCGAACGACATCGGGTTCGCGAAGCTCGGCCTCAGCGCCAACTTCAACTACACCTTCCGTTCGCAGTTCCAGGCAACGCCAAGCGCCATCAACCGCGAATGCGTCGGCTATTACAGCCCGAACTGCTCGTTCACGGGCTCGATCCAGCCGAAGTGGCAGTCGTCGCTGCGCACGACCCTCGGGTTCGATGCGTTCGACATCTCGCTGCTGTGGCGCCACATCGACGGCGTCATCCAGGAGCCGCTGAATGCCGCACCGCCGACCGCAGCCAACAACTTCGCGGGCGACGACTCGGCGTTCTTCCCGGCCTTCCAGAAGATCAAGGCCTATGACTACTTCGACCTGACCGGCCGCGTCAGCATCCTCGAGAACATCTCGATGGTCCTGACCGTGTCGAACCTGTTCGACAAGAAGCCGCCGCTCGTCGGCGCTTCGGCCGGCAGCACGACCTTCAACAGCGGCAACACCTTCCCGTCGACCTACGACGCGATCGGCCGCCGCTACGCGATGCAGGTGAACGTCAAGTTCTAGGCCGCGCAACGCAGCTGAAACGGAAAGGGCGGGTCGCAAGACCCGCCCTTTTCTTTTGTGCCCTTCTCCCCTTCAGGGGTCGCCTGACTGGTCCCACGCGCGAGCAACCCACGATGCCGGCCCATGCCGGAACCTACAGACCCAGCGGCAACACCATCGGCACGCCGGCCGCTTCCGCCACCTTGCCCGCCCAGAACGTCACCTTGGCGATCTCGTCGGCATGCACGCCCGCCGCCGCATCGATCTCGGCCGCCCGGGCCGCGCCGTCGAACCCGGCACCCGACTTGCTGTGCGTCGTGAACGCCGGCCCGGCGACGGCCGCCGGCACGTCGATGGCGATGCCATAGAACGCCGCCAGCGCCGCCAGCTTCGCCGCCGGCTGCGCCATCAGCACTTCGGAATCGAGCGTCCGCACCCGCTCGGGAAACTGCCCGGCAAGCCCTGCGAACAGCGCATGCTGCGCCAGCCAGCCCAGCGCCGCCACCTGCAGGTCGGTCTGCCCCAGGTAATCGTCGACCTTGTAGCCGAACGGGTGGAGCCCCTCGCGCAGCTGCTTGACCAGCAGGTCGCGCGCCCACAGCCGGCCATCCATGCCCTTCTTGGCGATCGAGCCGAGATAGACCGGCAGCGGCGCATGCAGCAGCAGCGCCCGCGCTGCCGGCCGCATCGTCAGCATGCCCGGCGCCAGACCGTTGGTGACGTTCGACGGCTTGACGACCACCGCCTCCCCGGGCGCAAACGGCCGGGCCAGCAAGGCCATCGCCGCATCGAGCACCGGCGCAATCGCCCGGGCCGTGCCGCCGCGATGCTGCCAGCCGACGAGATCGTTGAGGATGACGGGCTCCTTCAACCCCATGGCGGCCCCCGGCGCATCGAACGCCCGTGCCAGCAGGGTCGAACAGCAGAATGCCGAATGAAAAATGAAATGCAGCGGCGCGGCCGGCGCGCCGACGGCCAGCGCATCGCCGCGCCGGATCACCCGCGGCGCCTGCCCCGCCGGGAGATAGTCATCGGTCAGGAACGTGGCGGTGCGGTGCACATCGCGCGGCAGCCAGCGAAAATGCACGGCATCCTGGCCGGGGTCATATCGGTCGGCAAACCATAGCGGGTTGCAGACAGTCTCGGCGATGTCGACAGCCTGGCTCATGCGGGCATCATCTGGCCATGTTATCTGCGACGGGCAACATGAAAGGCACCTTGCCGTAAACGTCGCGGCAAGGTTATTGTCCGGCCTTCAACCGTTCGGAGCTTTCGATGCGCATGATCCCCGCAATGTTGGCGACTGCCATGCTCGCCTTGGCCACCGCCGCCGTCGCGGCCGAGCCGACCCCCGCTGCACCGGCGCCGCCCGCCGCCGCTGCGGCCGCCGACCCGATGCAGCAGATGGTCTGCCGCCGTGATGTCGAAACCGGCAGCCTGGTGAAGGCCAAGAAGACCTGCCACACCCGCGCGCAATGGGCCTATATCGACGACACCAACCAGGCGTTCTCACGCGATCTCGTCGATTCGACGCGCAGCCGCTCCAACAGCAACTGATCGGTACCGGCTGGCGCGCCAGCCGGTACCCGGTGATCACGCCGGCTGGAGCGCCAGCCGGCCATCACCCTCGTCGACATTGACCGTGGATCCGTCCGGGATTTCGCCGCGCAGGATCAGGTCGGCCAGCGGATCCTGCAGATGCTTCTGCACCGTCCGCTTCAACGGCCGCGCACCATAGACGGGGTCATAGCCGACCCGCGCCAGCCAGCGCCGCGCCGCATCGGTCAGCGCCAGCGTGACCTTGCGATCCTTCAGCAGGCCCTGCACCCGCGCCACCTGCAGGTCCACGATCGGCGCCATCGCGCTTTCGCCCAGCCGCTGGAACAGCACGATCTCGTCGAGCCGGTTGAGGAATTCGGGCCGGAAATGCCCGCGCACCACCTCCATCACCTGCGCCTCGGCATCGGCGACCGGCTGGTCGTCGCGCAGGGCGGCGATATACTGGCTGCCCAGGTTCGACGTCAGGATGATCAGCGTGTTGGTGAAATCCACCGTCCGCCCCTGCCCGTCGGTCAAGCGGCCATCGTCGAGCACCTGCAGCAGCACGTTGAAGACGTCGGCGTGCGCCTTCTCGACCTCGTCGAACAGCACGACCTGGTAGGGCCGGCGCCGCACCGCCTCGGTCAGGACGCCGCCTTCCTCATAGCCGACATAACCCGGAGGCGCACCGATCAGCCGGGCGACGCTGTGCTTTTCCATGAATTCCGACATGTCGAGCCGCACCATCGCGCGCGGATCGTCGAACAGGAAGTTGGCCAGCGACTTGGTCAGTTCGGTCTTGCCGACCCCCGTGGGGCCGAGGAACAGGAACGACCCCAACGGCCGGTTGGGGTCCTGCAGCCCGGCGCGTGCCCGCCGCACCGCCGATGACACGGCATGGACGGCCGCGGCCTGGCCGATCACCTGCGCCGACAGGATATCCTCCATCTTCAGCAGTTTCTCGCGCTCGCCTTCCAGCATCCGGTCAACGGGGATGCCGGTCCAGCGTGACACCACCGCAGCGATATCGTCGGCGGTGACCTCCTCGCGGGTCATCGCATTGGCAGTGGCGACCTCCGCCTCGACCAGCGCGCGCTCCAGTTCGGGAATCCGGCCATAGGTCAGCTCGCCGGCCTTGGCATAATCGCCGCCGCGCTGCGCCTGCTCGACCTCCAGCCGCGCCGCGTCGAGCTGCTCCTTGATCTTCGTCGCCGCCGCCAATTTGTCCTTCTCGCCCTGCCAGCGCAGCGTCAGCGCCCCCGACTGTTCCTCCAGGTCGGCGAGTTCGGTGCGCAGCGCCACCAGGCGTTCCCTGGACGCGGCATCGGTCTCGCGCTCCAGCGCCGCCGCCTCGATCTTCAGCTGGATGATGCGGCGATCGAGATTCTCGATCTCCTCGGGCTTGGATTCGACCTCCATGCGCAGCCGCGACGACGCCTCGTCCATCAGGTCAATGGCCTTGTCGGGCAGGAAACGGTCGGAGATGTAGCGGTTGGAAAGCGTCGCCGCGGCCACGATCGCCCCGTCGGTGATGCGCACGCCGTGGTGCAGCTCGTACTTCTCCTTCAGGCCGCGCAGGATCGACACCGTGTCCTCGACGGTCGGTTCGCCGACCATCACCGGCTGGAAACGCCGCTCCAGCGCCGCGTCCTTCTCGACATACTTGCGATATTCGTTGAGCGTCGTCGCGCCGATGCAGTGCAGTTCGCCGCGCGCCAGCGCCGGCTTCAGCAGGTTCGACGCATCCATCGATCCCTCCGACGCGCCGGCACCGACCAGCGTGTGCATCTCGTCGATGAACAGCACCACGTCCGACCCTTCCGCCCGGACCTCGTCGAGGACACCCTTCAACCGCTCCTCGAACTCGCCGCGATATTTGGCACCGGCGATCAGCGCGCCCATGTCGAGCGACATCAGGCGCTTGTCCTTCAGCCCGTCGGGCACATCGCCATTGGCGATGCGCAGCGCCAGGCCCTCGACGACGGCAGTCTTGCCGACACCGGGTTCGCCGATCAGCACCGGGTTGTTCTTGGTGCGCCGCGCCAGCACCTGGATGGTGCGGCGGATCTCCTCGTCGCGGCCGATGACCGGGTCCAACTTGCCGTCGCGCGCCGCCTGCGTCAGGTTTCGGGCATACTTGTTGAGCGCGTCGAACTGCGCCTCCGCCCCCGCGCTGTCGGCGCTGCGGCCCTTGCGCAGCCCCTCGATGGCGGTGTTCAGCGCCTGTGCGGTGACGCCCGCCGCCGCCAGCGCCTTGCCGGCCGCGGTCGTCGTCGCCAGCGTCAGCGCCACCAGCAGGCGCTCGACGGTGACGAACGAATCCTTGGCCTTCACCGCGATCTGTTCGGCGCTGTCGAGGATGCGCGTCGTGTCATTGTCCCAGCTCAGCGACTGGGCGCCGCCGCCCGACACCTGGGCGATCTTGGCCAGCGCCTGGTCGGTCAGCTGCACCGCCGTATCGGGATTGCCGCCCGCCGCACGGATCAGCCCGGCGGCCATGCCCTGGTCATCCTCCAGCAGCGCCTTCAGCACATGCTCCGGCGCCACGCGCTGGTGATTGTTGCGGATGGCGACGGTCTGCGCGGACTGCAGGAAACCCTTGGCGCGGTCGGTGAACTTGTCGATGTTCATGGGAAAATGCTCTCCTGTTGCGGCCGGATATGGTGTGGCTTTCCGGCAACACAAGATGTCGCCGCATCAGCGTCGCAGCGTGAAGCGCACCTTGCGATGGCGGAAATCGAGCGACACGCGGCGAAAGGATTCGAGCAGGTCGGAGCCGAGGAACAGCGCCGGTTCCTTGTCGAGCCCGAACAGCCGGAACGGCGGCGCATCGGCAAAGGCGATGGTGACATTGCTGAGGATGACGCCGCCGATCCGCACCTCCGGCAGCGTCGCCACGGTTGCGGTGAGGGTCTGGCCGGTGACGCTCAGCATCGAGATGGTCTTCAGCGTGTCGGGGTTGCGGCGCCCGAGGTAGCGTTTGCGCAGCGCCAGGTTGCCGAGCGTGATCTCCGATCCGGTATCGATGACGGCGCTGATCCGTGTATCGCCGACATAGGCCTGGGTCAGGATCAACTGGCCCTTGCGCCGCCGCGCGGTGACGACGATCTCGCCGTCCATTCGCGCCTCGCGTTCGCGCGAATCCTGCACGGTGATGGTCTTGGCGGCGAAATCGAGCAGCAGCCGCTGGTCGGCGAGCGCATCGATGCCGATCAGCCCGTCGGCGCCGAGGTCGCGCCCCGACAGCGCCGGCGCGACAATATCGGTCATCTCGCTGCGTCCGATGCCGAGCGTGTCGATACGGACGGTCGGCACCATCATCATGCCGGCCATGCCCTGCAGCCGCTTGGGCTCGCCGGCCGGCAGGGCCAGCTGCTCGGCGAGCGCCAGGCTGACCACCGAGCGGTCGGCGCCGCTGTCGACGAGGAAGCGGAACGGGCCCTTGTTGTTGACCATGACATCGATGAACAGCCGACTGCGCTTTTCCTCGGCGGCAAGGCTCTCGCCGGTCACCTCCAGCGAATTGTCGATGCTGGCCGGCGGGATCAGCGGCTGGCCCTGTGACTGCGGTTGCGACTGCGGTTCGATCGGCGGCACATTCGCGACGGGCGGCGCGTTGGCCAGCAGCGTCGCCACGGCGACAACATGGAATAGGCTCATGCCGCCTTCGTTGCGCCCGCCGCATCCGATCGGCAAGCCATTACCGTCATTGCGCTGCAACACGGTTGGCGCTATCGCGAGGCGTCATCCGGGGAGTAGCCGGCCGCGTCCCGACGCGGACCCTTGCGTCAACATGCTCGGTCGAGAGGCCGTGGTGCAGGGAAGGACGGAGCAATCCGTTCGGGCGAGACCGATGACGCTGCACCCCTGTCCCGGCCGGGCGGGGGGCGCGGCGTCATTGCGTCCCTCCTGCCTGGCCTCCGGATTGTCCATGATCCTGACCCCGCTGCTCACCTCCGGCGGCATCGTCGCGCTCGCCGAAATGGGCGACAAGACGCAGTTGCTGGCCATCGTGCTGGCCTGCCGCTTCCGGCGCGCCTGGCCGGTCATCGCCGGCATCTTCGTTGCCACCCTCGCCAACCATGCGCTGGCTGCCTGGGCCGGCGCCGCGCTCGCCGCCTGGTTCGATGGCCCCGTGTTCCGCTATGCCGTCGCCGCCTCGTTCATCGCCATGGCTGCCTGGACGCTGGTGCCCGACAGGATCGATGTCGAGGACAAGCCGGCGCAGTACGGTCCGTTCCTGACGACGCTCATCGCCTTTTTCATCGTGGAGATCGGCGACAAGACCCAGGTCGCGACGATCGCGCTGGGCGCCCGCTTCCACGATGTGCTGCCGGTCGCCATCGGCACAACGCTCGGCATGATGGCCGCCAATGTGCCGGCGGTGCTGCTGGGGCAAAGGATCATCGAGCGCGTGCCGCTGCGGACGGTGCATGTCGCCGCGGCGCTGCTGTTCCTGGGGCTCGGCCTGTGGCTGGCGGCGCAGACGGCGGGGTGGCTGGGGTAAGCTATGGCCTGCCGAAGCCTGGCGCCCGCCCCGTAAAGTACGCGACACGTTTCGAGGCACCAAAGATAAATATTTCGAAATGAATCGTTGATAGTAACGATTCCTTGGTCACGCCGGTGGCAACAGCACAACACCGCGCGGGCGACGGGGGACAAGGCGATGAGCGACGTCGAAAAAGTTTTCAGCAAGGCGGTCGAACTCGGTCAGGACAAGCCCATCCAGCTGCGCTGGGAAGGTTCCGGCAATTCTGTCCATGCGGCGGGACTGTTGTTCGCCCTGAAGACCAGGGTTTATCCCGGCACCAGCGAGCGGATCAGGTTTCACGCCGACATCAACATCTATGAAAAAGAAGACAGCCCGATCTTCCTCGAGGCCAAGCAGAAGTTGAAGACCGCCATGGCCTGGGCCAAGCCCACACAGACTTGTGCCCTGAAGGCGAACGCCGATGTGACGCGTGACTCCAAGGCGTTCGGTCAGAACGAGGTGCATTTCATGTTCGTCCGCAACATCATGCCGACCAACGATTCCGGCCAGAGCCTGACCGACGAAGGGGCGACCCTCAAGGCGATCCACACCGGCGCTTTGCGCAATCGCGCCAATTCGCTGAAATCCACCGAGCAAGGCCGGATCCGAATTGGCATGTCGGGCGCGCCCGGACTAACAAAGGCATCGCAGACAGATCGCATGAACATGCCTGCCCAAGCCCTGTTTAACGGCGCGAACGACCTGAAGCTGGCAGCTGAGGAAAAGGCACTGACGCTCGAAGGCGGTGTCAATGCGCTCGGCAGCAGCGACTATGAAATGGGCGAGGTTATGAAAAACACCGGCGCAAGCCTGGGTATCAAGCCGACCTACTACATGACCTTCGTCAAATAGGGCCGATCGAAGCCCAGACAGGACACGGCGGCAAGCTGCAGGCGATCGACGGCATCGCCCCTATATCACCCCCCGCGCCGCCAGATCCGCGATCTGCGCCTCGCTCAACCCCAGTGCGTCGCGATACACTTGCGCATTATCCTGGCCGATGGTGGCAGGCGCCGCTCGGCGCACGCTGCCCGGCGTCTTCGACAGCTTCGGAAACACATTCTGCATCTTCACCGTCCCCCAGCGCGGGTGCGGCATGTCGATGATCGCCTCGCGGGCCTGGAAATGCGGGTCGTCGAGCATGTCCTGCGGACGATAAAGCTTGCCCGCCGGGACGCCGTGGCGGATCATCAGCGCCTCCAGCTCGGCAATGGTCAGCGTGCGCGTCCAGTCGCCGATCAGCGCGTCGAGCTCGGCCTGGTGGCGACCACGGCTGACATGGTCGACATAGCGGGGGTCCTTCGCGAGCTCGGGCCGGCCCATCGCCGCGCACAGCCGGCCGAACACCGTGTCCTGATTGGCGCCGATCAGATATTCGCCGTCGCTGGTCGGATAGACGTTCGACGGCGCGATGCCGGGCAGGAAACTGCCGGACCGTTCGCGGACATAGCCCGACGCCGAATATTCCGGCACCAGGCTTTCCATTACCTGCAGCACCGATTCGTACAGCGAGGAATCGACGACCTGGCCCTCGCCGGTCTGGTCGCGGTGGCGCAGCGCGGCGAGCGCGCCCATGCAGCCATAGGTGGCGGCCAGGCTGTCACCGATGCTGACGCCCATGCGCGACGGCGGCCGGTCGGGGTCGCCGACGATGGCGCGCCAGCCGCCCATGGCCTCGCCGATGCCGCCGAACCCGGCGCGTTCGCTGTACGGCCCGGTCTGGCCATAGCCGGAGACGCGGACGATGATCAGCCCGGGGTTCATCGCGTGCAGCGCCTCGGGCGCCATGCCCCATTTTTCCAGCGTGCCGGGGCGGAAATTCTCGATCAATATGTCGGCGGTGGCGATCAGCTTTTTCGCCAGTGTCTGGCCCTCGGGCTGGCGCAAATCGGCGCTCACCGCCTTCTTGTTGCGCGCGACGACTTCCCACCACAAAGGATAATCGCCGCGGCCCCAGACGCGCATCGGGTCGCCCTGCCCCGGCGGCTCGACCTTGATCACTTCGGCGCCCATGTCGCCGAGCAACTGCCCGCAGAACGGCCCCGCGATCAGCTGGCCCATCTCGACGACGCGGATGCCGGCGAGCGGCCCCGTATTCTCCGTAAAGCTCATTCGGCGGCCACCGCGTGATGCCACACGGGCGGTTTCGGCGCCGGCAGGCCGGTTTCGGCGAGACAGGCGGCGCGCAGCACCTCGATATCGCCGCCGAAGTTGAACAGGTCGTTGGCCGGTTTGGGTGCCGCCGCCATTTCGGCGCGCAAGGCCTCGGTCGCGGCCACATCGAGCCCGCCGGCGGCATCGACGACGACGCCATAGGACCGCGCGCCCGCCGCAGTGACGAGGCCCTGGCGGATCTCCTTCACCACCAGCGCCGGATCGCGGTGCAGCGGGTCGCCCCAGCCGCCGCCGCCCCAGGTGATGAAGTGCAGCACATCGTCGGCCTCGACGGCAAGGCTGTCGAGCTTGTTGGCGACGATGGTCTGGCTGCCATCGGGCTTTTCGAGAATCTTGCGCGCCCGGGTGCCGGGCGCACCGCCGTTGACGCCCCAGGGATAGGTGAACCAGCGATCGTCGTGGATGGAGACGGTACCCGCCGCGAGGAAGCGATACGACATCAATATGCCGTTGCCGCCGCGGTTCAGCCCCGCGCCGCCGGTATCGGCCAGCGCCTCGTAGCGTTCGATGCGCAGCGGGAAGTAGCGCTCGAGAAACTCGTTGGGCACATTGGTGAAGCCCGGCCACAGCGAGTGACCGTCCGGCCCGTCGCCGAACGGCTTGCCGGGGATGCCGCCGAAACCGATCTGGAACAGCTGGAACCATTCGCCGTTCTTGCCCGGCCGATTGTCACGGCCCGAATACATCAGGTGCGGCGACGACGAGAAGCCGGCGGCACACAGGAATTCCGGCGTGCGCTGGCCGAGCAAGCCGCCCAGGATATCGAAGATGCGACCCAGCGCATGGGTGCGGCCCGACAAGGCGGCGGGGTAATTGGGCTTCAGCAGCGACCCCTGCGGGATCTTCACCTCGATCAGGTCGTAGAAGCCGTCGTTGAACATGATCTGCGGATCGAAGACCATGATCATGTAGATGCCGAAGAACATCTTGAACATGTTCTCGTTCAAATAGAAATTGATCGACGCGTCGGATTGCGGATCGGTGCCGGCGAAATCGAGCACCACCTTGTCGCCGACGCGCTGCATCGTGCACTTGATCTTGTACGGGCCGAAGCCGACGCCATCGTCGCAGATATAGTCCTCGAAGCTGACCGCATCGGTGCTGACCGAGGTGGCGATCAGCGCCTTCATGGCGCGATGGTTGCGGGCGAGCAGGTCGTCCATTGCGGCAACCACGACATCGTCGCCGAAGCGCGCGCACATTTCCTCGACCCGGCGCGCGGCGACCCGGCAGGCGGCGATCAGGGCGTTGAGGTCGGCGGCGCACCAGTCGGGCTTGCGCGTCTGGTGCATGATGAGGCGGATGAGGTCCTCGTTGTAGGCGCCCTTCGCATAGATCTTCACCGGCGGGATGCGGACGCCTTCCTCGAAGATCGCGCGCGCGTCGATCGGCATCGATCCGGCAACCTTGCCGCCGATATCGCTCTGGTGGCCGAACATCGCCGTCCAGGCCACCAGCCGCCCGCCGCGATAGACCGGCAGCAGCACCAGCCAGTCATTCGAATGACTTACCGCACCATCGCAGCTGTACGGATCGCTGAGGAGGATCATGTCGCCCTCCTCGATGGTGCCGTCGAAGCCACGCAAAAAGCCGTCGATGAAGCTGCCGAACTGGCCGACGATCATCTGCCCGCGCGGGTTGGCGATCAGCGGAAAGGCATCGCCCTGTTCACGGATGCCCGGCGACATGGCGGTGCGCACCAGCGTCGCATCCATCTCGATCCGCGCATTGCGCAGCGCGTTCTCGACGATGTCGAGGGTGACGGGGTCGATCTTCACCGCGGCGAAGGGCGACGGGTTGGTCTCGATGATCTGGGCGGGCATAAGTTTCCCTCAGGCCGGATTGATCAGAAGGTTGCCGAAATCATCGACAAGCGCCGCATGGCCGAGATGCACCAGCGTCGTCGAATCCATCTCGGTGACGATCGCCGGCCCCGTGACCACATCGCCGGCGCGCAGTTTCGACCGGTCATAGATTACCGCCGGCCGTGCCGCGCCGTCCATCCAGACCTCATGGTCGCGCAGCTTGGCGGCAATCGGGTTGCCATCACCCCTCGGAATCCGCTCCGCCGACACATTCGCCGCCTTGCCCAGCGCCACGACGCGGATGTTGACCAGCTCCTGCGGCACGCTGAGATTGAAGGTGAACAGCCGCTTGTGCTCGGCATCGAAGCGCGCCGTCAGGTCGGCAATGGTCGATCCCTGCGGCGAGAACAGCGGCACCTCGAACGCCTGGCCGGCATAGCGGATGTCGATCTCCACCCGCAGTTCCTGGTCGGCGGGCGGCACGCCTTCCGCCGCCAGTTCGGCCATGACCTGGGCGATGATCTCCTCGATCACGGCGCCGACCTCGGCATCGTCGGTCTGCGTCACCAGCTTGTTGAAGCTGCGCTGGGCATCGACACGCAGCCGCGTCGTCGCATCGCCATAGGCACAGAGCACGCCCGGGCTGGGCGGGATGATCACCGGCCACGACCCCATCAGCGTGCCCATGGCATTGCCATGCAGCGGCCCGGCGCCGCCGAACGCCATCAGCGCGAAATCACGCGGATCATAGCCCTGGCTGATCGAAACCAGCCGCAGCGCGCCGTACATCGTCTCGTTGACGATCGCGATGATGCCGGCCGCCGCCTCCATCGGGCCCAGCCCCAGCGCATCGGCGACCGTCTGCACCGCCGCCCGCGCCGCCTCGCGATCGAGCTTGAACGCCCCGCCGAGCAGATTCTCGGGCAGATAACCCAGCACGACATTGGCATCGGTCACCGTCGGCACCACGCCGCCACGGCCATAGGCGGCCGGCCCCGGCACCGCGCCGGCGGACTGCGGGCCGACGCGTAACGCCCTAGTCAATTCCGGCACGCTGGCGATCGAGCCACCCCCGGCGCCAACCGTCTTCACATCGAGCGACGACGCCCGCACCGTCAGATGGCCGACGCTGGTCTCCCGCCGCAACCGCGCCTGATAATCCTCGATCAGCGCGACATCGGTGCTGGTGCCGCCCATGTCGAGCGTCAGCACATTGGCATGGCCGCTGTTCTTCGCGATCCACACTGCCCCCGCCACACCGCCGGCGGGGCCGGACATCAGCAGGTTGACCGGCGCGTTGCGCGACTTTTCCGCCGACATCAGGCCACCATCGGACCGCAGCAGGCTCAGCTTGGCCGGCGTGCCCCAGGCCGCCAGCTCGCGCTCCAGGTTGCCGACATAGCGCGACACCGTCGGGCGCACCGCGCTGTTGGCGACCGTCGTCAGCGTGCGCTCATATTCCTGCATCTCGGGCAGGATATCGGCGCTGATGCTGACCGGAATGTCGGGCAGCTCCTCGGCGCAGATCTCAGCCACCCGGCGCTCGTGCGCCGCATTCATGTACGAATTGATCAGGCAGACGGTGATCGCCTCGACCTTCTCCTCGGCCAGTCGCCTCAAATTGATGCGCAACTGCGCCTCGTCCAGCGCCCGGACCGCCACGCCGTCGGCGCCCATCCGCTCCGGCGCCTCGATCGTCGCTTCCAGCGGCGCCATCGGCTCGGGCTTGGGCCAGACGATCCAGGCGGCGAGGCCCCCCGGCACCAGGCTGCGCGCGATCTGCAGGACGTGGCGATAGCCCTCGGTGACGATCAGCCCGACCCGCGCGATCTTGTGCTCCAGCACGGCGTTGGTGGCGACGGTGGTGCCGTGCAGGAACAGCGCCAGCTCCCCCGGCGCGATGCCGGCACGGTCGCACAGCTGCCGGGCGCCGGCGATCACCGCTTCCGACGGATCATGCGGCGTCGATGGCACCTTGTCGCGAAACGTGCGGCCGCTGGCTTCATCGATGACCAGCAGATCGGTGAACGTGCCCCCGACGTCGACCCCCAGGCGATAGCTCAAACCGAATACTCCTGCACTGTGGCCCCCTTTACTGTGAAGTCCCCGGCCTTGCCGACGCGGCTGGGCAGCGCCCGGCCCATGATGCCGGCGAACCAGTGATTGGCGGTAACCGCGGCATCGATGTCGAGCCCGGTCACAACCCCCGACCGCCCGAACAGATAGACCAGCTCCTCGGTGCCGACATTGCCCGCCGCCCCCGGCGCGAACGGACAGCCGCCAAGGCCACCGAGCGCCGAATCGAACACCCGGCAGCCCGCCTGATAGCCCGCCCAGGCATTGGCCGGCGCCAGGCCACGCGTGTCGTGCAGGTGCAGGCGGATGGGGATTTCGCCGATCTTGTCGATCACCGCGCCGACCAGGTCGCCCACTTGGCTTGGCACCCCGACCCCGATGGTATCGGCCAGCGCAATCTCCTGCGCCCCGGCGTCGGCCATGCGCGCCGCCAGCTCGACCACCCGCTCGGCCGGCACATGGCCGTCATAGGGGCAGCCGAACGCCGCGGAGATGGTGACCTGGGCGAACAGCCCGGCGGCACGCGCCTTGGCCAGCATCGCGGTGTTGGCGACAATGCCGTCGGCGACCGTCTGGCCCTGGTTGACGATGCCGAAGCCATCGGTGGCGACCAGCACGCAGCCCGCCTCGTCCAGCCCCCGCCCGGCGCCATCGCGGCTGGCAATCGCCCGGTCGACGCCGCGTTCGTTGAGGCACAGGCCGATGTAACGCACCCCCGGCGCATCGGGCAGCCCAGCGACCACGGCCTCCGCATCCGCCATCTGCGGCACGCGGCGCGGATTGACGAAGCTCGCTACCTCGATCCGGGTCGCCCCCATCGCCACCAGCCGGCCGATCAGCGCCAGCTTGTCGACGGTTTCGACCCAGCCCTTTTCGTTCTGCAAGCCGTCGCGGGGCGAAACTTCAACGATCTGGACGGGGTCAAGACTCATGCCGATTTGTATACAAATTGCCGGACGGCCTGTATAGACCTTGCGAACAGGCAGAGGGAGGCGGGATGACGCGCGCGGTCGACGATCCGGGGCAGGACTATGCCGCCGCCGGTTTCGGCGCCAGCCTGGCGCCCGGCCGCAAGCCGGTCCTGCTGCTGATCGATTTCTCCCGCGCTTATTTCGACGCTGCTTCCCCTCTCTACGCCGGCGTCGAGGCCGCCCGCGCCAGCGCCGCCCGCCTCCACACCGCCGCCCGCGCCGCCGGCGTGCCGTGCGTCTTCACCCGCGTCGAATATTCCGCCGACGGCCATGAAGGCGGCCTATTCTATAAAAAGATCGCCGCGCTGAAATGCTTCGAGCGCGGCAATCCGCTTGGCGATTTCACCCCGGAACTGGCGCCGCTGCCCGGCGACGAGGTGGTGACCAAACATTATCCCAGCGCCTTTTTCGGCACGCGCCTCGCCGAGCATCTCCACGCCCGCGGTATCGACACCATCCTCGTCACCGGCCTCTCCACGTCGGGCTGCGTCCGCGCCTCGGCAGTGGACGCGATCTGCCATGGCTTCGTGCCGCTGGTGGTGACGGATGCGGTGGGGGACCGGGACGCGGGCGTGCATGCCGCCAATCTGTTCGACCTGGCGGCGAAGAGCGCGGACCTGGTGAGCGAGGCCCAGGCACTGGCCTATCTGGCGGGACTGCAGCGCTGACTAATAGGGAGGGAGCATAAAAGCTGCTCTCGCCCACTAGCGGACATTGCGACGCGCTGGCATCTTCCCGAAGATGATGGAACCTGCACGCCTGAAACGCGCTCGCCGGCGCCTGCGGGGCTACTTTTTAGGTAGCGGCATCATACTGGCGTTCCTCTCCATTCTCGCAGCTGCGTTCATCGTCCGCATGGTTGGCGTAGAGCTAACCCGGTACTGGTCCACAGTGTTGATCGCGGCGGCTGTGCTTCTCGGCGGGAGCTATGGGATCGTCCTGTTCAGCGCTATCGGCATCGACATCGTTCGCCGCCAGGTAAATCGACAGCCGATCATGGACGCCGAGGACTAGACCGAAACCTCCGCTATCCACCCACTGCAGATACTCGTTTTCTGCCCCGCGTCCGGGACGAAGGCCACAGCCGCCCCCTCTACTTAACCGGCTCCGCCGCCGAAAACGCGTGAAACGCCCGCCGGATATGCCCGGTCATCACCGCCTGGGCCCATACCGCGTCGCGCGCCGCGAACGCCTGGACCAGTTCGCCATGTTCATGCGCCGATCGCGCCAGCTCGGCCCGGTTGTACCGCGCCGCCGTCCGCCGCACGACCGGCTGTTCGACCAGCGCCGCCAGCATCGTCGCCAGCCGCGGTGATTCCGCGGCGGTAATCACGATCTCGTGAAACGCCCGGTTTTCCGCCAGGAACGTCGCCACATCGGGCACCTCCGCCGCGATCGCCGCCGCCAGCCGCGCATTGCTCTCCCGCAGCGCCTCGAGCGCGTCGTCTGAAATCCGCGTTGCCGCCCGTGCCGCGGCGTGCGCCTCCAGCATCGCCCGCAACGCGAACATCTCGGCCAGGTCCTCGGCATTCCAGCTGGCGACGAACAGCCGCTGGCTTTCCGACCGCACGACATACAGCTCGGATTCCAGCCGGCGCAACGCCTCGCGCACCGGCGTCCGCGACACGCCGCAGATGTCGGCCAGCGCCTCTTCCGTCAGCGGCGATCCGGGCGGGGCATCCCCCGACAGGATCAGGCCGCGGATCTCGGCATAGGCCCGTTCGGACGCCCTGGACATCAAACCCGTCGATCCGCCTGTTGCAGAAACATCGCAGCCGGCACCGTAAACGATCCGGTCCCGGTGCGGAAGGCTTGACCCCGGTAATTTGTATACAATAATATGAACAGCGGGGCCGGGCTGCGGGTGCCGGCGAAATGCTTCGGGGGTTCGAGATGGTTCGCAACATGCATCGCAGGGGTCATCTGCTCGCCACCGCCGCCTTGGTGGCCGGGCTGTTCGCCGGCATTTCGGCACCCGCCGCGGCGCAGAGTGCCGCCGCCACGCCCGGCGCCGCCGACGATGGCGAGATCCTCGTCACCGCCCGCCGGGATACCGAACGGCTGATCGACGTACCGGCAAGCGTCAGCGTGCTGACCAGCGAGACGCTCGCCCGCACGGGCGTCGTCCGCGCCCAGGATTTCGTCCAGCTCGTCCCCGGTGTCACCATCGTCACCGGCACCGCCGAGGCCGGCGACACCCAGATCAATATCCGCGGCCTCAACGGCGCCCGCGATGCCGAAAGCAGCGTCGCCCTCGTCGTCGACGGCATCCTCAAGACCAACACCGCCCAGCTCAACCAGAACCAGGGCACCGTCCGCCAGATCGAGGTGCTGAAAGGTCCGCAAGGTGCCATCTACGGCCGCAACGCCGCCGCCGGCGCCATCGTGATGACCACCGTCAAGCCCGGCGACAGCTTCGAAGGTGCCATCAAGGGCAGCTATGGCGAGCTGAAGACCGGCGAGGTCTCGGCCTATGTCGCGGGGCCCATCACCCCCGATATCGGCTTTGTCCTGTCGGGCAATTACCGCACTACCGACGGTTTCTGGCGCAACGAGTTCCTCGGCAATTCCAAGACCGTGGACGACCAGGAGACCTATGGCATCGACGGCCGCATCATCGCCCGGCTCGGCGACAGGACGACGCTCGACCTGAAGGGCCGCTATGCCAGGCTGTCGGGCGCCTCGATCAACTTCAACGCCGCCTTCGCGCTGCCCAACTTCGCCGCGGTGAACCCGGCCTTCTACGAGGACGTCAACACCCACCCGTTCCGCTATTATTCCAACATCCGCCCGACCAACGACCAGGAAACTATCGAGTTTTCGGCCAAGATCGACCATGACTTCGACGGCGTGAAGCTGTCGGCCTGGGCGCTCTATGCCGATGTGAAACAGGACCTGACCGCCGACGGCACCTCGGCCGATTTCGCCCGCTACACCTTCCCCGGTGCGACGCCGGCCAGCGTCGCCGCCAGCAACGCCTGCTTCGCCTCGACGGCACAGCTGACCGGCTATCCGCTCAACCCGCCGACCTTCATCGGCGCGACGCCAGTGCCGTTCATCTTCGATCCGGTCAATGGCTCGACGCTCGGCGCCTATTCGCCGACGACCTGCGACGGCACCCAATATCAAAAGCGCACCCAGGCCGACATCTCCGCCGAGGTCCGCGTCTCGTCGACGACCGATGGCCCGGTCAGCTGGTCGCTCGGCGCCTATTACCTCAACATCAAGCGCCGCACCGGCGTCAGCCTCGGTGCCGACCTCGGCCAGGGTGTCATCCCGCAGCTGTACAACGGCCCGAACAGCAGCAACCCGACCTCGCAACTGTTCGCCGACCGCTTTGCCACCAACGTCTATGCCGGCTTCGGCTCGCTGGACTGGTCGCCCGACGACCGGCTGACCATCGGCACCGCGCTGCGCTACGACATCGAGGACCGCGCCGCCGAAAGCCTGGTGCCGTTCGTCAGCGATCCGATCACCGGCGGGCCGATCAATCCGGGCCAGACCACCGGACCCCTGGGCGGCAAGAGCGCCACCTTCAAGCAGCTGCAGCCCAAGGTGACCCTGCGCTACAAGCTCGCCGATGAAGCGGTGTTCTTCGCCAACTGGGGCGTCGGCTTCAAATCGGGCGGCTTCAACAACCAGGGCTCCGCCGCCATCGTCAACAACAACTTCAACAACGGCGCCGTCGGCACCATCAACGCCGGCGTCGCCATCAACGACCAGTATCGCAAGGAACGCTCGAGCGCCTTCGAGGTCGGGCTGAAGGGCGCCATCCTCGACGGCCGCGTCGGCTATGACCTGGCGGGTTATTACACGACCATCCGCGACATGCAGTTCTTCGAATTCTTCGTCGGCGGCTTCGGGCTGCTGCGCGTCGTGTCGAACATCGACAAGGTCGACGTCTATGGCGGCGAACTGACGCTGAACGCCCGCATCATCGATGGCTGGTCGGTGTTCGGATCCGGCAACATCACCGGCAGCGAGATCAAGCAGAACAGCAGCCGGCCGGATACTGTCGGCAACAAGTCGCCCTACACCGCCGATTATACGCTGAACGCCGGCACCCAGGTTGTGGTGCCGTTCACCGACAGGCTTAAGGGCGTGTTCCGCGCCGATTTCCGCCTGACCGGGCCGACCTGGTTCCATTCGGTGCAGAACCAGACCAAGCCGACGATCTTCAGCGCGCTGCTGCCGATCTCGGCACTGGCGCTCCCCGGCTTCGTCGGCGACGCCACCTGGGACGTGTCGCAGCGCAAGGCCTTCGGCACGTTCAACTTCCGCGCCGGCCTGGAGGGCAGCAACTGGACCCTGACGGCGTTCGCCATCAACGCCTTCGACAAGAAGTATCTGAACGAAGTCATCCCCGCGATCGAGTTCGGCGGATCGTTCATCTCGCCGGGACAGCGCCGGGTGATCGGGGTGGAGGCGGGGTTGAAGTTCTGACCTCTTCTTTGTCACCCCGGCGAAGGCCGGGGCCCATGAACCACAACTTTGGTCACCAGCGAACCAAGCTTAGCGCATCGGTTTCGAAGATGGTAGTTCATGGGCCCCGGCCTTCGCCCGGGTGGCAGGTCAAACCGCCATCTCGGACACATCGTCCAGCCCGATGCTCTTCAGCACCAGCATCCCCTCGATGCTCACCAGCAGCCGCGCCGCATCCCGCTCGCGATCGACGCTGTCGAGCTGCGCCATCCCCCAGGCGAGGAACCCCCGGCCGATCTGCTCGCCGATCGCCCGGTAGATCGGGTCGCCGCGCGCCGACAGGCTGGCCATTTCCAGCCACAGCCGCATGAACGGCCAGAAATCGTCGGCGAACAGCAGCTTCACCAGCTCGGCGCGCAGCTGTTCCAGCGGCTGCGGCTCGCGCGCCGTGCCGGCCGCCATCGTCGCCGTCATCCGCGCCGCGACCTGGCCGATGACCGCTGCCAGCACATCCGCCTTGTCCTTGAAATAATAGAGCAGCATCCGGTCGCTGATGCCCGCCGCCCTGGCCAGCGGCCGCAGGCTCGCCGCCGCCAGCCCTTCGGCGAGGACATGGTCGGTCAGCCGGTCGATGATGGCGGCGCGCCGCTCGTCTGCCTTCATCCCCTCAGCCATAGTTGAAACTGATGCTGATGCGTTCGGCCTTCGCCGCCCCCGCCGGCACCTCGTGCCGCAGCCAGCTTTCCCACAGGAAGATCGTGCCGGCCGCCGGCGCCGCATAGAAGAACGCCTGTGCCTCCGCCGGCGCATCGGGCAGCCGCGACGGCGCGTTCATCAGCATCGGCAGCCGCGGGTCCTCCAGCTTCAGCGGCCCGGCACCCGGCGGCACCGCGACATAGACGGTGCCCGAAATGATGCTGTGCGGGTGGATATGGCCGCTATGCCCGCCGCCCGGCTTCAGCACGTTCGCCCACAGGCTGTCGAGCCTGGGCTTCTTCCCCAGGTCCATGTGCGCCGCCTCGGCAAAGGCGCGGACATGGCGGTCGAGATGCCGCTTCAGATCGGCAAAGGCCGGATCGCGCGCCGGCAGGTCGGCAAGCGAGGCATAGCTGGTGTAACCCGGGTAATGATGGTCCCTCGCCCATTGCCGCCCGGCCCGGTCGTCGCGCGCCAGGCTCCGGCAGCTATGGTCGAGTTCGGCGATCAGCGCCGGATCGTCGATGACGCCTTCATAGAACGGCGTGGCGAACAGGTTGCGGATGGTCATGCCGCCTCTATCGCACGAACCGGCGCGTCACCCCAACCGGGCGCGAAAGAACGCCGCGCTGTCGGCCAGCGCCGGCGCCTTGCCGCGAAACGGCTTCGACAGCGCCAGGATGATGCCGATATGACCGATGCCGGGGTAGGTCTTCACCGTCGCCGCACTCCCGGCGGCGGTCAGCGCCGCGGCCAGGTTGACGGCGTTGCGCGGCCGCACGGTGGTATCGTCGGCACCGGTCAGCAGCAGCACCGGCGGCGCCCCGGCGCGCGCATAGGTCACCGGCTGGGTCGCCCGCACATCGGGAAAGCCGCCGAACGCCGCCTCCGCCGCGCCACCCGGTTCGAACGGCGCGAAATCATAGGGCCCTGCCAGGCCGACCGCCGCCTTGACCGCATCGGGCGTGCCCGCCGCCGCCAGCCAGCGCCGGTCGAGCGCCAGCATCAGCGCGATATAGGCGCCGGCGCTGTGGCCCGTGACCCCCAGCCGCGCCGGGTCGCCGCCGTAACGCGCGATATTGGCGACCGCCCAGGCCACCGCCGCGGCGCCATCCTCGACAAAACCGGGATAGGTCACCTGCGGCACCAGGCGATAGTCCGGCACCACGACGACGAAACCCCGCGCCGCCAGCGCCCGCGCCGCAAAGGCATAATCCTGCCGCCGCCCGCTGTTCCAGCTGCCGCCATAGAAGAACACCAGCACCGGCGCGGTCCGCGCCCCCGTCGGCGCATAGATGTCGAGCTGCTGGCGCGGATCGCGGCCATAGGCGACATCGGCCGCCAGCCGGTCGGTGCCGCCATCGCCCGGCGTCAGGTCGTTGACGCCATTGAGCGTGCCCAGCCGGGTGCAGCCCGACACGGCGGCAAAAGCGGTGATGGCGCCGGCGATGGCCCAGCGGCGTGTGATGGTCATGGTGCGTGCCCCGTTGTCCGGCGATGCCTAATGGCCGCGGCACGGCATGGCAAACGCCCTCACTTCAACCGCCGCGCCAGCGCCGCATCCTGCGCCGCCGTCTCCGCCCGCGCCTGCTCGACATCCCAGTCGAGCCGCGCCGGCGCCCCGATCACCGCCGACACCGGCCGCCGCGGGCTGGCGGGCGCCGGCGCCACCGGGTTGCCGATCCGCAGCGCAAAGGTCGGCCGCCACGCCGCATCGTCGAGCAACGCGTCGGCGGCGCGCGCAAAGCCCGGCGGCCGCCCCAGCTGGCGCTCGCGGTCGATCATCTCCGGCAGCTGGTTGAGCGGTTGCGCCGCCAGGCCCGCCCGTGTCGCCGTCAGGTGCAGCCGCTGCCAGGCCATGCCGGCCAGCAGCGCGCTGCGCCGATCCCAGGGGTCGGCAACCAGGATCAGCCCGAACAGCGACGCCGTCGGCAGCGCCGTCTCGCGGGTGCTGGCCAGCCAATAGCGCCCTTCGCTGGCCGGCGTCTGTTCGGGCAGCATGGCGCCGGCCGCGGCGATGACCGGCGACACGCCCGATGTGAAGATGCCGAGCCCGTCCTTCAGCCGGTCCTGGTCGCGGCGGGCGTGGCGAAACCAGCTGTGGCTCGCCGCCATTATGTCGTCGTCGGCGGCGATAGCGGCGGTGGCATCGATGGTCAGATCGGCAAAGCGGCGTCCGCGCGCCGAGCCCGCGTCGAACAGCGCGATGCGGACCAGCGGCGAGCCGGCGGTGGCGGCCAGCGCCGCGACCTTTTCGGGCGCCACCGCGCCGCCGCGATAGGCGCCGCGATCGACATGGCGGTGGCCGATGGCGGCGACCAGCGGGTGCGGCGCCATCGGCTGCCCCTCCGGCCCCAGCACCACCCTGGCGATATGCAGCGGGTTGCCGGCATCGGGCAGCAGCCGGACATAGGCGGAACGGCCGATACCCGTCGACGCCAGCGCCATGTTGTGGACGGCGGCGCCCAGCCCGGCGAGCCGTTCGCGGCCGAACGGATCCATGGCGCCGAGCGCCCGTTCCGGCACCTCGAAGATATCGACGCCCAGCCGCCCGACGGCGAACTGCCAGGGCTGGGTGTTGTGCGGGCTGGAGGCGAGCACACCGGCCGCGACCAGCGCCAGCGGGCCGCCGTGCCGCCCGCTGTTCCAATCCCGCCAGGCGTCGAGGCCGGGGCGCGGCAGGATCGGGATGACCCCTTGGTCGATGGCGCGGGCAACCCCCAGCCCGGCAGCGCCGATCGCCGCGCCGCCGCCCCAGCGCAGCGCCGTTCGCCGGTCGATCATTCGGCCGGGGTCGCGACCGGCGGCATGCGCTGCGGCTCCGCCTCGCGCCCGGACTGCCAATGCGCGCGGATCGTGTCGGCGGTGGTGCCCGAATGCCACCCCGGCGGCCCCGCGATCGCCATCCATTTGCCGCGCAGGCCGCGCGCCTTCACCACATCGGTGCCGATCGCCACCCATTCATGCACCGCGACCCATAAAGGGTTGAAGGTGGCGAGGTTGCGGACGATGCCATAGCGCACCGGCTCGTCGTCGCGCTCAGCCTCGAAGGTGCCGAACAACCGGTCCCAGATGATGAACACCCCGGCATAGTTGCGGTCGAGATAGCGCGCATTGGTGCCGTGATGGACGCGATGGTGCGACGGCGAGTTGAGCAACCATTCAAGCGATTTGGGCAGTTTTTGCACCGATTCGGTATGGATGAAGAACTGGTAGACGAGATTCCACCCGGCGCAGAACAGGATCATCCGGGGCGGAAAGCCCACCAGAAACAGCGGCAACCTGAAGATAAAGCCCAATGAAATGAAGCCCGTCCATGTCTGCCGCAGCGCCGTCGACAGGTTATAATGCTGCGAACTGTGGTGGATGACATGGCTCGCCCAGAACCAGCGCACGCGATGGGCGCTGCGATGGAACCAATAGTAGAGAAAATCGTCGGCGACGAAGCACAGCGCCACCGCCCACCAGGTCGCCGGTATGTCGAACAGGCGGAACTGCCACAGCCAATCGCCCAGCGCGACGATGCCGCCGGCGGCCAGCGCCCCGGCAATCGTGCTGCCGAACCCCATCGCCAGCGAGGTGCCGGTATCGCGCCAGTCGTAATCCCCCCGCGCGCCGCGCCGGATCGCGACCATTTCGATGACCATCGCGGCGATGAACACCGGAATGGCGAGCTGGACCGGGTCGGGAAAGGTCACAGGCGGCGCGCCCAGGCCGCCGCAGCGGGGCCAAGATCGAGCAAGGCGGGCGCGAACATCGCCTCGGGAAGCTGCAGGCGCAGCGTGCCGCCATCCACCGACGTGGCGGCGCCGTTGACGATTCGCACCACCCAGCGGTCACCGAACGGCCGCACCAATGCCACCCGGCCGTCGCTGCCCGCCACCAGCGCGCCCCGCCGATCCTGCGTCACCGCCGCCTCGGCGGGGCGAAAATCGTGCAGCGCATCGGCAGCGATGCGCTCCGCCTGGCCTTCATCGGCCAGTTCCGGCACCCGCGCAAAGCCCAGCGCCCGCGCGAACAGCACGATGACGATGATGCCAGCCAGCGAAACCCAGACCATCAGGCCTTGCCGAAAGGGCGCTGCTCCGTCGGGCTCTCGCCCGACAAGCGCTGTAGCGTCGGGCTCTCGCCCGACAAGCGCTGAAGCGTCGGCAACATGCCGGAAACATCATAGCCACCCGCCTCTGCCGCGGCGATGATCGCCGCCGGATCCTCGCCGCGCAGCGCCGCCGCCAGCGCCCAGAGGTTGGTCGAGCGCGTCCCCGACCGGCAAAATGCCAGCATCGGGCCACCGGCCGCGGCCAGTTCCGCCGCCATCGCCTCGACCTGGGCCATGCCAAGGCCGGTGTGATCGACCGGAATATCGGCATAGCGCAGCCCGGCCGCCTCCGCCGCCGCGCGCATTTCGGCCGCCGTCGGCTGGCCGGGCGCCTCTCCATCGGGTCGATTGTTGACGATGGCGGTGAAGCCCTGTGCCCTGGCGGCGGCACAATCCGCCGGCGCGATCTGCGGGGCGACCGAGATATCGGGAGTGAGGCGGATGAACATGGACGGACTTTAGGCGCGACGGGCGCGGAAGGGAACTGGTGCGGGCCTTTTGCGCGGGTGAAAGCGGGTGGCAATATGGGTGGTTTATGGGCCCCGGCCTCAGGGATGACAAAACAGCGCAGATTGCGCCTTACCCCCGCCCCGCTACAGTCGCGCTTCGCCACAGGGGGCAGGCTTGACGACCATCACCGACGCTATCGCGCCACCGCCGAAACACGCCCCAGATCTCCTGGGCCAGCCCCGCGGCCTCGCCTGGCTCGCCGGCACCCAGTTCTGGGAGGCGTTTTCCCTCTACGGCATGCAGGCGCTGCTGACGCTCTACATGGTCGGGCAACTGCTGCTGCCCGGCCATGTCGAGAATGTCGTCGGCCTCGCCGCCACCCGTGCCGCCATCGAAGGCATCACCGGGCCGCTGTCGACCCAAGCCTTTGCCGTGCAATTGTTCGGCCTCTGGGCCGGGCTGGTGCGCTTCACCCCGGTCTTCGGCGGCCTGATCGGCGACCGGCTGCTCGGTCGCCGGCGCACGATCATGCTCGGTTGCCTGCTGATGACCGCCGGCCACTTCTGCATGGCCTTCGACGGCAGCTTCCTCCTCGCCCTGTTCCTGCTGATGCTCGGCACCGGCTGCGCCAATTCCAACCTGTTTTCGCAGGTCGGCGCCGTCTATCCGCCCGGCGATCGCCGCCGCGACGATGGCCTGCAGCTCTATTATTTCGCCCTCAACTGCGGTGCTTTCGTGGCCCCGATCGTCTGCGGCTGGATGGGCGCGGCGCTCGGCTGGCACCAGGCGTTCAGCCTGGCGGGGTTCGGCATGCTGGCGGGCCTGTTGGTCTACTGGCGCGGCAGCCGGCATCTGCCCCCCGATCCACCCCGCATTGCCGCCACCGCGCGCGCCCCGTTGCGTCCCCAGGAATGGCACGCGGTACGCCTGCTGCTGGTGCTGATGCTGGTCCAGGCCGCCTTCTGGATCGCCCAGTCGCAGGTCTGGAACGTCTATAACCTCTGGGTTCGCGACCATGTCGAGATGGCGGTGCTCGGCTGGCAGGTGCCGATCCCCTGGCTGCAGGCCCTCGATGCCATCGCGCCGGGCCTGCTGCTGCCCCCGACGCTATGGCTGTGGCGCTGGCAGGCCCGCCGCGGCTGGGAACCCGACGCCATCACCAAGATGGCGATCGGCTGCCTGATCTTCGGCAGCGGCATGGCCTGGCTCGCCCTGGCCGACCTGGTGTTCGGCGGCGCCCGCGTCCCGCTGCTCTGGGCGGTGGGTTTTCATATGTTGTCGAACTGGGGCTGGGTGTTCTTCACCCCCATCGCCGTCGGCCTCTATGCCCGAGCCGCGCCGAAATCGCTCAACGCCATGATGATCGGCGTCAATTCCATGGCGGTTTTCGTCGGCAGTACCGTAAGCGGCCGCATCGGCGGGCTGTACGAGGTCTGGGGTGCCGGGCGTTTCTGGCTGCTCCACGCCGGCATCATCGCCGGCGGGGCGCTGCTGCTGCTGGCGCTGCGCCCCGCGGTGCGGCGGCTGCTGGTGGTGGCGGACGCTACGGATAGCTGACCGGCGGCACCGGCGACGCCGTTTCGGGCAGCGGGATGAACTCGGTTTCCTGCGGCACCGGCGCGAATCTGCCGGCCCGCCAGTCGGCCTTGGCCTGCTCGATACGCTCCTGCGAATGGCTGACGAAGTTCCATTCGATATGCCGCGGCTCCGGGAACGGCGCACCGCCGAGCAGCATGGCATGGAGATCGCTGGTCGCTGTCAGCGTCGCCGGCCCGTCGCCGAGCACCGCCAGGTTGCCGGGAATCAGCTCGGCATCACCGACCCGGCCACCGCCGGTTACCGGATAGACCCCGCGTTCACCCCATTCGGCCGGCAATTCCAGGCTGGCGCCGGCGTCGAGATGCAATTCGGCATAGACGATGGGGTGCGGGAACTGCACCGGGGACGTCGCGCCGAACATGGTGCCGGCGATGACCGTCAGCCGCGCGCCGGGCAATTCCACCACCGGCAGCGTGTCGGCGGGGTGGTGGACGAACGCCGGCGCCGTCTCGGCATCGGCCACCGGCAGCGCCACCCACGACTGGATGCCGTGCATATGGTGGCCGGCGGCGCGCAGATCGTGCGGCGAACGCTCGCTATGGGTAATGCCCTGCCCCGCTGTCATCCAGTTGACCGCCCCCGGCGCGATGTCGATGACCGTCCCCAGGCTATCGCGGTGCGTCAGGCCGCCGTCGAACAGATAGGTGACGGTGGCCAGCCCGATATGCGGATGCGGCCGCACGTCGATGCCTTGGCCGGCCGCGAACGTCGCCGGGCCCATTTCATCGAAGAACACGAACGGCCCCAGGCTGCGCCGCTGCGGCGCCGGCAGCACCCGCGACACCGAAAAGCCGCCGAGATCGCGGCTGCGGCCGGCAATGGACTGGATGATCGACATGGCAGAACTCCCTCTGGCCGCGACTATACCGCCGGCGGCGGCGCCGCATAACCCGCGAGAGCGTCACGACAGGCGGGGCGCCGGTTGCGGACCCGTCGGCCAGCGCGCATTGTCGGCCCAAAAATGGGGAGAGACACATGCAGGATCTGGTCGGCAAGACGGCGTTCGTGACCGGCGCCGCCTCGGGGATAGGCCTCGGCATCGCGACCGCACTGGCCCAGGCCGGGGTCAAGGTGATGCTGTGCGACATCGAGGCAGCGGCGCTGGCCGAGGCGGTCGCCGCGCTGAAGGCCACCAATGCCGATGTCGAGGGCGTGCGCGCCGATGTCTCGCTGAAGGCCGAGCTGCAGGCTGCGGCCGACGCCACCATTGCGCGCTATGGCAAGGTCCATATCCTCGTCAACAATGCCGGGGTCGGCGGCGGCGGCGGTTATGGCCAATGGACCGACGCCAGCTGGGACTGGACGATCGGCGTCAACCTGATGTCGGTGATCTGGGGCATCGAGATCTTTGGGCCATTGATCGAGGCGCATGGCGAGGGCGGCCAGATCGTGTCGACGGCATCGATGGCCGGGCTGATTGCCGCGGTGGCGCCGGCGTACAACGTCACCAAATATGGCGTCGTCGCCTTGTCCGAAGGGTTGCGGCCGGCGCTGGCGGCACGCGGCATCGGCGTGTCGGTGCTGTGCCCGGGCTTCATCCGCACCCGCATCATGGAATCGTCGCGCAACGTCCCCGACCGGCTGGCGAACGCACTGGAAAACATGACGATGGAGGCCGGCGACAGCGAATTCGCCCAGGTCGCGGCGGCCGCCATCACCCATGGCATCGACCCGCTGTATGTCGGCGAACTGGTCCGCGAAGGCATCGAGAACGACTGGCCCTATATCTTCACCGATCTCGCCTTCGAAGGCGCCGTCGACGCGCGTTTCGCCGCCATCAAGGCCGGAATGGACCTGATCCGCGGCCGCGAACCGCGGCACTGACGGGCTCAGGCCGGGCGGATATTGGCGCGGAACCAGTCGGCGAGGGCGTCTTCGGACATGTCCCCGGCGGCAAGAGCCAGCGTCGTCACCACGACATCGGCCTCGGTAGCCGCGAAACGCCTGCCGTTGATCTCAAGGAAAGTCGCCGCCGCAACGAACGCAGTGCGCTTGTTGCCGTCGACGAACGGGTGGTCGCGCGCGATCCCAAAGGCCAGGCTCGCAGCGAGCGCCGAAGCATCGGGTTCGCCACAGGCCGCAAGGTTGCGCGGCCTCTGCAGGGCTGAAGCAGGCAGGCCGGCGTCTCGCGCACCTGTGCCTCCGCCATGCGTCGCCAATTGCTCGCCGTGCAGGGCGCGCACCAAAGGTTCGCCGATCCATATCCAGGTCATGGTCGTGCTACTTGGCGAGCTCACGCAATGCGTTGCGATAGCGCGCCATGATATCCCGAGCGACGTTCATCTGCTCGTCAGAGGTCGGGTCATGCCGGCGCTCCGTTAATACGGATGTTATAACCCGCAGGCGCTGCTGCGACATGTTTCCCGGGCACATTGCGTCGCATGGACTCGCCGGTCGCGGGCGTTACCTTGGCGGAATGACCGACTTCGGCCCGATCATCGTGTTCGACGCCGAATGCGTGCTGTGCTCGGCGAACGCGCAGTTCATCCTTCGCCACGACAAGCGCCGCCACTTCCGGCTCGCCGCGATGCAGGGTGCCGTCGGCAGTGCCATCTATCGCCGCCACGGCATCGACACCGCCGATCCCGATACCATGGTCGTGGCGATCGGGGATCGGGTGCTGCGCGACAGCGATGCGGTGATCGCCATCTGGGCGGGGCTCGGCTGGCCGTGGCGAGCGCTGGCGGCGGCGCGCATTGTACCGAGGCCCCTGCGCGACGCGGTCTATCGCGCCGTTGCCCGCAACCGTTACCGCCTGTTCGGCCGGCGCGACACCTGCTGGCTGCCGGCGCCCGAATATCGCGATCGGCTGGTCTGATGGCGACGGCTTTTGCTAGGATCGCGCCCGACAGGCCGCCGCCGCTTTTTGCCCGGGTCATGGGCCCGCGGTTCGACCGGCTGCCGCCGGCGGTCCGCCGGCTGCACAGCGGCGCCGGCTCGGCAGTCGGCGCCGCGGAGGTCGTGCGCGGCCGGCATCCGCTCGCCCGGATGGTCGCGGCGCTGTTCGGCTTCCCGCCGGCCGGCAGCCACCGCCTGCTTGTCACCTTCGCCACCGATGCGAACGGTGAACGATGGACGCGGGCCTTTGGCCGCCACCGCTTCAGCAGCCGTCTCGACAAGCGCGGCACCGCGCTGGTCGAACGCTTCGGGCCGCTGCGCTTTGCCTTCGATCTCGTCAGCGAGGACGCCGGGTTGCGCATGGCGATGACCGGCTGGTCGTGCGCCGGCGTGCCGATGCCGATGCGCCTGGCGCCGCGTACCCTGGCGCGCGAATGGCAGCAGGACGGGCGTTTCCACTTCGCCGTGGCGCTGGCGCTGCCGCTGATCGGCGATGTCGTCGCCTATTCGGGCTGGCTGCGCCCCGACTAGCCGGCAGCGACCCGAAGTGCTGGCAGCGCCCCGAAGTGCTGGCAGCGACCCGAAGTGCTGGCAGCGCCGGGCCACAGCGCCTATGCAGCCCGCGACACCTGCTGCCAGAAAGCGCCTTCGTGGAACCGACCGAAATCCGGGTCGCCGCCCTTTATTGCTTCACCGCCTTTGCCGACGTCGGCGCTGTTGCGACCGCGCTGGCGCGCGACTGCGACCGGTTGGCCCTGCGCGGCACGCTGCTGCTGGCACCGGAGGGCATCAACGGCACCATCGCCGGCACGCCCGCAGCGATTGATGCAATGCTCGCCGAGATACGCGCCCTGCCCGGCTGTGCGGGCCTGGAGGTCAAGCTGTCGGGCGCCGCGGCCATGCCGTTCCACCGCATGAAGGTCCGCCAAAAGGCCGAGATCGTCACCATGGGGGCCCCTGGCCTCGATTCCGGCGCGGTCGGCGCCTATGTCACGCCCGCCGACTGGAATGCGCTGATCGACGACCTCGACACCATCGTCATCGACACACGCAATGGTTACGAGGTCGCCATCGGCAGCTTTGCCGGCGCGATCAACCCGGGCACGATGGCATTCCGCGACTTTCCGGACTGGTTCCGCGCCAACCGCGACGCGCTGTTCGCCGGGCGCGACGCACCCCGGGTGGCGATGTTCTGCACCGGCGGCATCCGCTGCGAAAAGGCAACGGCGTTCCTGAAATCCGAAGGCATCGCCGATGTGCTCCACCTGCAGGGCGGCATCCTGAAATATCTTGAGACCGTGCCGGAAACCGCCAGCCGCTGGCAAGGCGAATGCTTCGTCTTCGACGAGCGCGTCAGCCTGCGCCATGGCCTTGCGCCCGGCAGCCACAGCCTGTGCCGCGGCTGCCGGATGCCGGTCAGCGCCGCCGACCGCGCCTCGCCGCTGTATGTCGAAGGCGTCGCCTGCCCGGCGTGCAGCGCCTCCCGCGACGAAACGCAGCGCGCCGGCTATGCCGAGCGCCACCGGCAGGCGACGCTCGCGGCAGCGCACGGCAGGGTGCATATCGGGCAGCCGGTGCAACGCGATGACGGCTGATCAGCCATTGCTCTACAGCTTTCGCCGCTGCCCCTATGCGATGCGGGCGCGCATGGCGCTGCTGGTGGCGGGGCTGCCGGTGCTGGTCCACGAGATCCTGCTGCGCGACAAGCCGGCGGCTCTGCTCGCGGCATCACCAAAGGCCACCGTGCCGGTGCTGGTGCTGCCCGATGGTCGGGTCATCGACGAGAGCCTCGACATCATGGCCTGGGCACTGGGTCAGGCCGACCCGGAGGGTTGGCTGGACCGCCGCGATGCGGCGGTGATGGCGACCAATGACGGCGCCTTCAAGCAGCACCTCGACGGCTACAAATACGCCGATCGCCAGGGCAGCGAGCGCGCCGCGCATCGCGACGCTGCCCTGTCCTTGCTGGCGGTAGCGGAGGACCGGCTGACGCTTGCCGACTGGCTCTGCGGCGACCGGCGCGGTCTTGCCGACATCGCGATCATGCCGTTCGTCCGCCAGTTCGCCGCGGTCGATCGCGGCTGGTTTGCCGCGCAGCCGCTGCCGAGGGTGCAGGCCTGGCTCGCTGCACTGGAAACGTCGCCGCTGTTCATGGCGTCGATGCAAACGTATCCGCTCGGGGAGCCGACCCTGCTGGCGCCAGCGGCATAGCTATTCCGCCGCCAGCCGTTCCCCCGCCGGCGGCAGGTTGTGCCCGAGCAGCCGCAGCAACTCCGCCGCGCTTTCTACGATGTTCGTGCCCGGACCGAAGATCGCCGCGGTCCCGATCTCACGCAGGAATTCGTAATCCTGCGCCGGGATCACCCCGCCGGCGATGACGCGGATATCGGGGCGGCCACCGTCCTTCAACGCATCGATCAGCGCCGGCACCAGCGTTTTGTGACCGGCCGCCAGCGACGAGGCGGCAACGATGTCGACGTCGAGCTTCAACGCCAGGTCGCGGGCTTCCTCGGGCGTCTGGAACAGCGGGCCGACGGTCGCTTCGAAGCCCAGGTCGGCGAGCGCCGTACCGACGACCTTGGCGCCGCGGTCATGGCCGTCCTGGCCCATCTTGACGATCAGCACGCGTGGGCGACGGCCCTTGCGGCGCTCGAACGCTTCGACCCCTTCGGCAACGCGGGCATAGGCCGGATCGGCCTTGTAGGCGTCGGCATAGACGCCGCTGACCATCTTCACGACCGCCGCGTGGCGGCCGAAGACATCCTCGAGCGCGCTGCTGATTTCACCGAGCGTGCAGCGCGCGCGTGCCGCAACCACGGCCAGCGCGAGCAGGTTCTCGCCCGCCTCCGCCCCGGTGCGAAGGCCCGCCAGCGCTGCCTCGACGGCCGCCGGGTCGCGGCCGGCGCGCACCCGGGCCAGCCGTTCGATCTGGCTGGCGCGCACCGCGACATTGTCGACGTCGAGGATGTCGAGCTTCTCCTCGCTCGTCGGCTTGTACTTGTTGACGCCGACGATGACGTCGTCGCCCATGTCGACCCGCGCCTGCTTGGCCGCCGCGGCCTTTTCGATCTCCAGCTTGGGCATGCCGGTCTCGACCGCCTTGGTCATGCCACCAAGCGCCTCGACCTCATCGATCAGCGCCTGGGCGCCCTTGACCAGGCTGTCGGTCAGCGCCTCGACATAATAGCTGCCGCCCAGGGGATCGACGACCCGGGTGATACCGGTTTCCTCCTGCAGCACCAGTTGCGTGTTGCGGGCGATGCGCGCCGAAAAATCGGTCGGCAGCGCGATGGCCTCATCAAGGGCATTGGTGTGCAGCGACTGGGTGCCGCCCAGCGCTGCGGCCATGGCCTCCACGGTGGTACGGATGACGTTGTTATAGGGGTCCTGCTCCTGCAAGCTGACGCCGCTGGTCTGGCAATGGGTGCGCAGCATCTGGCTGCGCGGCGAGGCGCCGAAATCGGCCATGATCGTCGCCCACAGTGTGCGCGCGGCGCGCAGCTTGGCGATTTCCATGAAAAAGTTCATGCCGATGCCAAAGAAAAAGCTCAGCCGCCCGGCAAAATCGTCGACCGCCAGCCCCTTGGCCAACGCGGCGCGGACATATTCCTTGCCGTCAGCCAGCGTGAACGCCAGCTCCTGCACCGCCGTCGCCCCGGCTTCGAGCATGTGATAGCCCGAGATGCTGATGCTGTTGAACTTCGGCATGTTCTTCGAGGTATATTCGATGATGTCGGCAACGATCCGCATGCTCGGCGCCGGCGGGTAGATGTACGTGTTGCGGACCATGAACTCCTTCAGGATGTCGTTCTGGATGGTGCCGTCGAGCTTTTCCTGGGTCACGCCCGCCTCTTCGGCGGCAACGATGTAGAAGGCGAGGCAGGGCAGCACGGCGCCGTTCATCGTCATGCTGACGCTCATCTGGTCGAGCGGGATGCCGTCGAACAGCAGCTTCATGTCCTCGACGCTGTCGATCGCCACGCCGGCCTTGCCGACATCGCCGGCGACGCGCGGATGATCGCTGTCATAGCCGCGATGGGTGGCCAGATCGAAGGCAACGGAAAGTCCCTTCTGCCCGCCGGCGAGGTTGCGGCGGTAAAAGGCATTGGAGGCCTCGGCAGTCGAAAAGCCCGCATATTGGCGGATCGTCCAGGGCCGGCCGGTGTACATCGTCGCGCGCACGCCCCGGGTGAAGGGCGCGAAGCCGGGCAGGCCGGGGTCGGTCGCCACATCGGCGGCAGTGTACAACGGCTTGACGTCGATGCCCTCGGGTGTCGGCCAGGTCAGGCCATGCAAGCCGTCCGGCCCCTTGACCTCCTTCGCCGCCATTTTCTGCCAGTCGTCGACCGTGGGTGTCGTCATCTTCAATCTCCTGGCCTGTCGGAATGCGACCATGGGCGCTGGTCGTCAATCTGGCGATTTTCGGAACGCCGACGGCAGTCGCGGAGTTTTGACACGGCAAGGAGACGATTTGTGGTCGAACAACCCGAAAAACTGACGACCAACGAGGCCCGCGGCGGTGTCGGGCTCAACGTCGTGCGCTATGTGCTGATCATCTCGGTCATCCTCGCCGTGGCGGCAATGGTCATCACCTATCTCAACGCCCCGTCGCCGACGCAGCAGGGCGCAACGACATCGCCCGACCCGCAGCCACCCGCAGCGTCCTGAGCTATTCGGCAGCCTGCTGGTCGAGCACTTCGGTGCGCCCGGTATTTCCGCCGGCCAGCGTCACCAGCCGGCGTTCCAGCGTCTTCAGCCGGGTCGGGCTGTCGATCTTGGCGCCGGTCAGGTCGGTCAGATAGAAGGTGTCGGTCGCCCGCTCGCCATAGGTGGCGATATGCGCGCTGTGAATGGTCACCCGGCTCTGGAACAGCGCGTTGGTCAGCGAATAGAGCAGCGCCGGCCGATCGGCGGCGTTGACCTCGAGCACCGTATAGCGGTTCGACGCCTTGTTATCGACAAGGACATTGGGCTCGACCTTGAACACCTCGGCACGACGCCGTGCCAGCGGCCGCGCCGCCAGCCGGTCGGCGAGGCGGATCTTGCCGGTTAGCACATCCTCGATGCTGCGCCGCAGCCGCGCCAGTTGCGCCGGCTCGGCAAAAGGTTGGCCGAGCGGATCGGCGATAACGAAATTATCGATCGCCTGGCCATCGCGGGTGGTGTGGATGCGCGCATCGAGAATATTGGCGCCGCCCAGCGAGATTGCGCCGGCGATGCGGTAGAACAGCCCCGGGTGATCGGCGGCATAGATGCTGACCAGCGTGGTGCCCGACGCCGCATCGGGGATCGTGGTGATCGACAAGGGGCAATTTTCAGCGTCCGCGGCGTCGATCATGGCCGCATTGATGGCCAGCACCTCGGGCGTTTCGGCGATCCAGTAACTGTCGGGGAAGCGTTTGGCATAGCGATCGAAGCGCGCCGCGTCCCAGCCCTGCGCCGTCGCCAGCCCGGCCTGCTTGGCGGCGATCCGCTCGCTGCGGCCCTTTTGCTTGTGGCCGAGGCGCAGCACCTCCTCAGCCGATTCATAAAGGTCGCGGAGCAGTTGCCCCTTCCAGTTGTTCCACACGCCCGGCCCGACGGCACGGATATCGACGACGGTCAGCAGCAATAGCAGCCGCAGGCGCTCCGGCGACGCGACGGTCTCGGCGAAATCGAGGATGGTCTTGAAATCGGCGAGGTCACGCTTGAATGCCGTCGCCGACATCAGCAGGTGGTAGCGCACCAGCCACGCCACCGTCTCGGTCTCCGCAGCACTCAGGCCCAGCCGCGGGCACAGCCGGTTGGCGACCTCCGCCCCCAGGGTGCTGTGGTCGCCGCCGCGGCCCTTGGCGATGTCGTGGAGCAACACGGCGACATAGAGCACGCGGCGCGAGACCAGCCGCTGGATGACCTTTGCCGACAACGGGTGCTCCGCGGCCAGATCGCCCGATTCGATGCGCGCCAACAGGCCGATGGCCCGGATGGTGTGCTCATCGACGGTATAGTGATGGTACATGTCGTACTGCATCTGGGCGACGACGCGGCCGAAATCCGGCACGAAGCGCCCGAACACGCCGGCCTCGTTCATCGCCCGCAGGATGCGTTCGGGGTCATGGCGGCTGGCGAGAACGCCCATGAACAGCTCGTTGGCGCGCTTGTCGCGGCGCACCCGCTCATCGATCAGCCCGGCGTCGCGCGCCGCCTGGCGCATGGCCTGGGCATGGATCGGCAGCTGCTGGCCATCGGCGAGCGCGAACAGCTCGAGCAGCCGCACCGGGTCGGCGCGGAAGAAATCATCGCCCGGCACGCCGATCTGGCCGCGGCGCAGCGTGAAGCCGTTGAGCTTCGTCGGCCGCCGGGTCAGCGACGGCAACCAGCTCGCCCGCGCAAAGCTTTCGTCGAGATGGGCGAGGAACAGCCCGGTCAGATCACCGACCGTCTTCGCCATCAGGAAATAGTGCCGCATGAAGCGTTCGACGGCCGACATGCCGCCGCGCTCGGCATAGCGCAACCGCGTCGCCAGCTCGCGCTGGACATCGAATGTCAGCCGCTCCTCGGCGCGGCCGGCGATATCGTGGAGGTTGATGCGCACCGCCCAGAGGAAGCTTTCGGCGCGGCGGAAATGCTTCAGCTCGATGGCAGTCAGCAGGCCCTTGTCGACCAACTCGGCGACCGTCTCCACCTGATAGGCATATTTGCCGATCCAGAACAGTGTGTGGAGGTCGCGCAGGCCGCCTTTGCCTTCCTTGAGATTGGGTTCGACGACATAGCGGCTGTCGCCCATCTTCCTGTGGCGCTCGTCGCGTTCGGCGAGCTTTTCAGCGGTAAAGGCGCGCGCCGTGCCGGCGACCACCTCGCGGCGGAAGCGCAGCGTGGCCTCCTCGTACAGCGGCTGGTCGCCCCAGACGAAGCGCGACTCAAGCAGCGCGGTGCGGATGGTGATGTCGCCCTTGGCCATGCGCACCATGTCGTCCAGCGAGCGTGTGGCATGGCCGACCTTCAGCCCCAGATCCCACAGCAGATAGAGCATCGTCTCAATGACCTGTTCGCCCCAGGCGGTCTGTTTCCAGGGCGTGAGAAACAGCAGGTCGATGTCCGAATACGGCGCCATCTGGCCGCGGCCATAGCCACCGACGGCAACCAGCGCGAGGCGTTCGGAGGATGTGCGATTGGTCGCCGGGTAAAGATCGGTGACGACGCCGTCGAACATCAGGCGCAGCAGCTGGTCGACAAGGAAGGCCTGGGCGCCGGCGAGTTCCAGTCCCTTGGCCGGGGTTTCGCGCAGGCGCCGCTGCAATTCCCCGCGGCCATCGTCGAGCGCGCCGCGCAGCGTTGCGGCGAGCAGCGCGCGCTTCTCTGCAAAACTGGTCGCACCAACCATGCTCGTCGCCAATTTGTCCGCAATCGCGCGCCGATCGATGATGGCACGACGATTGGGCACGATGTCGGGACGGGTGGCCATCGACCACAGATAGGCGCGACGGGTGACGGGTGCAAAGTGACAGTTCGCTGCGCCTTCGCTAAGCGGGACTGCATGATTGATCCCGACAAAGCCCGGTTCGAAGCCATCGCCCATGGGGGCATCGACGCGTTCCGGCGCGGCGACACCGCCACCGCCCGCCAGGCGTTCGAAACCGTTACCGCCAGCGGCCGCGGCAGCGCGCAATTGTGGCTGGTGCTGGCACAGTGCTGCGACCTGCAGGACGACCGGCCGGCGGCGCGCCAGGCGCTTGGCCGGGTGCTGCAGCTCGATCCGGACAATCCCTATGCCCTCTGCATGCAGGGCGAAATCTACACCCGCGATGGCGACGACCGTGCCGCCGTGTCCTGGTACGAGCGCGCCCTCGCCTCCGCCAACGGCCGCACCAACCTGCCTGCGGACCTGGTCGAGCGGCTGCAGCGCGCCGATGCCGAGCGCACTGCCGCCGCCGATCGCTTTCTCGGCGCCATGCAGGCGTCGCTGGCCGCCGCCGGCGGTGACGCGAACGCTGCCGGGCCGCGCTTTGCCGAGGCGCTTGCCATCATCAGCGGCAGGTCGGCGCCGCAGCTGCAGCAGCCGACGAGCTTTTACTTCCCCGGGCTGCCGCAGCAGGCGTTCTACGATCCCGCCGATTTTGCCTGGACTGCCGGGCTGATGGCGGCAACCGCGGCGATCAAGGCGGAAGCGATGGCGATGATGGCCGACACCGGCGCGCTGCAGCCCTATGCCGAACAGCCCCGCGACCGGCCGCCTCGCGACAACGAACTGTTCGGCGATCCGCGGTGGAGTGCCTGCCACCTGATGCAGGGCGGCATCCCGACCGCCAGCGCCGCCCGCTGCCCGGCGACGATGGCGGCGCTGGACGGGCTGCCGATCCCGGTGATCAAGGATCATTCGCCGATGGTGCTGTTCTCGATCCTGGCGCCCGGCATGCATATTCCGCCGCACCATGGCATGCTCAACACCCGGCTGATCTGCCACCTGCCGTTGCTGGTGCCGCCCGATTGCCGGCTGCGCGTCGGCAACCACACGCGCGACGTGCGCGAAGGCGAGATGCTGATCTTCGACGACAGCATCGAGCATGAAGCCTGGAACGACAGCGGCGCGCCGCGGGCGATCCTGCTGTTCGAAATCTGGCGCCCCGAACTGTCGCCGGCAGAGCGCGCCGCGCTGACGGTGATGTTCGAAGCGGTGACGCAGTACGGCGAGGGCTAGCCCCAGAGCGCGGCGTCGGGCGGCCAGACGTCCGAATGCTCGAACCTCAACCCGCCTGGCCGGTCCTCGATCAGCAGCGGGCCGTCGAGATCGGCATATTCGCCCTGCATGGCGATATGGAACGCCGGTGCGATGCCGAGCGAGGTCGACAGCATGCAGCCGGTCATCACGGCCAGCCCCCGTGTGCGGGCGGCATGGACAAGGGCATGCGCCTCGGTCAGGCCGCCGGCCTTGTCGAGTTTGATGTTGATATGGCTGTAGCGGCCGACAATGGCATCGAGCGTCGCCCGATCGTGGCAGCTTTCGTCGGCGGCCAGCGGCACCGCCGAGCGGACGCCATCGAGCTCGGCATCCTGGCCCGCCGGCACCGGCTGCTCGATCAGCTCGACGTCCAGTTGCGCCAGCGCCGCCGCGGTGCGTGCGATATCGGTGCCACCCCAGGCTTCGTTGGCGTCGACGGTCAGCCGCGCGTCGGGCGCGGCCTGGCGGACGGCGGCGGCGCGCTCGACATCGGCCTGCCAGCCGCCGTCACCGCCGAGCTTGATCTTCAACAGCTCTCGCCCCCGTACCAGCGCGGCGGCGGCCGCCATGACGCCAGGATCACCCAGGCTGATCGTATAGGCGGTCAGCAGCGGCCGCGGCTGCGGCAGGCCGAGCAGTTGCCAGACCCGGCGGCCCGCCTGCTTCGCCTCCAGATCCCACAGCGCCGCATCGAGCGCGTTGCGCGCGGCGCCGGCGGGCAACAGCGTCAGCAGGTCGGCCCGGGTCGCACCGGCGGCGATTGCATCGGCGGTTGCAAGCATCGTGGCCACCACCGAGTCCGCCGATTCGCCGCGATAATAGATGGCCGTGCCCTCGCCACGACCGTTCACCGTGCCATCGGCGATGTCCGCCACCGCGACGTCGACATGGGTGCGGGCGCCGCGCGCGATGACAAAGCTGCCGTGGACGGGAAAGCGTTCGACGCGGGCAGACAGGGTGCGGGTCATTGTGGCGTGATGCCCCAGGCCGGCACCCGGATGCAAACGGGTTACAACGGTCGCCGGACTTCCCCTTGCCGCAACCGTCGCTAAACTCGCGGTTATGAACGAAGACGAATCCGTCGAGCTCGATGCCGTCGCCGCCGTTGCCCGCATCACCGCGCTTGAGATGCTGGTGCGCCAGATGATGATCGTCCAGCTGCGCATCCTCGACCGCATGGGCGAAATCAAGCTGACCCCCGACTATGTGAAGACCGTTGCCGCGGCCTATGCCGAAAAAGTCGACGAATCACCGATCATCGAGTCGAACTCACCGGAGGTGAATTACGAGTTCAAGGTCAACGTGCTGCACAATCTGGAACGGTTTTTCGACGAGCTGGAGGCGCATGTGCGGGACAATCCCGCGTGAAATTCGCTCAAGGTCGCAGGGGCGCGGGCAACGCCCGCGCTGACGCAGACGAGATCGAACGGCTCGGCCGGTCGCCTCGCTGACCGCCCTGCTTGCGCCTGCCGGCGCGCGGATCGCGCGCTCGCGGCGCTGCGCGTTGGAGGCCCGACCGGGAATCGAACCCGGGTTCACGGATTTGCAGTCCGTTACGTCACCACTCCGCCATCGGGCCCACGCCAACGGCGTCGGGACGCCTCCCCTAGCGAAGGTGCTTGGCGAGGGCAACCTTGATAGCTAGACGGAAGCCGCCGTCATACGAATTCGACTGCGATACGGTTGTCCAGCCCCGACAGCCTCAGATCATGCGAGACCCGACGTGACCAGCCTTGCCGACAGCCACATTGCGGAAATGACGAGCGCCCAGCGCCGCCAGACGATGATCAACAGCCAACTGCGCACCGTCGGCGTCATCGATCCCGCTGTGCTGGCCGCCATGGCAGAGATTCCACGCGAGGATTTCTTGCCGCCCGCGCTGCGGGGTCTCGCCTATGCCGACGCCGCGCTGGAGATCGCTGTCCGACGCTGGTTGCTCGAACCGATGGTGCTGGCGCTGCTGTTGCAGAACGCGCGCGTTGTCCCCGGCGACAAGATTCTCGTGATCGGTGCCGCCGGCGGCTACACGGCGGCAGTGTTGCGGCACATGGGCGCCAGCGTCGTCGCCGTCGAGAGCGATCCCGGCCTGCTGGAACTGGCGCGGACTTCCGGCACCGACGTGATGGAGGCGCCGCTCGTCGCCGGCCACGCCGCCGCGGCACCCTATGACCTCATCCTGTTCGAAGGCGCCATCGAAACGGTGCCCGCCGCCATTGCCGCCCAGTTGCAGCCGCATGGCCGGGTCGCCGCAGTGGTGCGCGACGGCGGCATCGGTCGGGCCTCGGTCGGCCCGCTGGTCACCGGCCCGGGCGGTAGCAGCCGCATCGGCGGCCTGCCGTTCCTCGAAGTCGCGGCAAAGCCGCTGCCTGGCTTTGAATGGCCGCGCGCCTTTGCCTTTTGACCGGCGTCAGGGCTGCGGCGGGCCCTGGATGCTCGCATCCTGCGCCGGGGTGTTGACCGTCCGGGTCGATCGCTGCGGCGGCACCGGCCGCCCCGACCAGTCGAAATAGCTGCCACGCGCCAGCCGGGCATTCCGCTTGACATCGTACAGCGTGACGCCGTCGAGGCTGAGATCGCGGGCTTCCGCATTGCCCATCGCCGCGATCAGCGTGAAGGCGGCGACATAGGCGTTGCGACGCGCCGTTGCCAGCAACACCCGGGCATTGTTCAGCTCCTGCTCGGCATTCAGCACTTCGATGATCGTGCGCGTGCCCACGCCGTTTTCGGCGCGCACGCCCTCTAGCGACAGGCTGTTTGCCGAAATCGCCGCGTCGGCGGCGGCGATGACCGATACGCTGGCCTTCCAGCTGGCAAAGGCAGCGCGCACGGTCTGCACGACCTGGCGTTCGGTGCCGATCTGGTTTTCCAGCGCTTCGGACTGGCGCGCCTGCGCCTGGCGGATCTGCGCCGCAGGCAGGCCACCCTGGTAGATCGGCAGGTTCAGCTGCAGGCCGAGAACCCCCGACGTCTGCGATGTCGGCTGGGCGGGAAAGCCCGGCGGCACGACGGCGCTGCCGAAATTGTCCGACCGGCTGAGCGTGCCGAAGGCGCTGACCGTCGGTAGCCGCCCGGCACGGACGGTTTTGACGTCATAGCCGGTCGCCTCCAGGTTGCGCAGCGCCGCGGCAATGTCGGGGTTTTCCCGAATCGCAATCGCCACCGCGTCTTCGACCTGTTCCGGCAGCCCGGGCAGCGGTGGCGGCGGGGTCAGCGCATCGGGCGCCTCCCCGACCTGCTGGATATAGCGTTCCTTCGACGCGATCAGGTTCGATTCGGCATTCGCCAGGTCACCACGCGCCTGCGCCAGACGCGCCTCCGCCTGCGCCACATCGGTACGGGTGACGTCGCCGACCTCGAACCGGTCACGCGACTGTCGCAGCGTGACGTCGAGGTTACGGATGTTGGCGCGGTTGAACTCGACAATGGCCATGTCACGCAGCACGTCGCTATAGGCGGCGACCACCTGGCTGAAGACACTGGCCTCGGTCGCGCGCAGCTGCTCCTCGCCCGCGGCGATCCGGCCGTTGGCGGCACGGACGGCATTCTTGATGCGGCCGCCATTGTACAGCGGCACATTGATCTGCGCCTGGGACTGCAGCTGGCGCGGGATCACCACGAACTGGCCAGGCGGGATCAGCAGGTTTTCGTTGAATGTCGACGTGACGTTGGCGCTCGGCAGGCCGGCCGCGCGCTGGATCGGCACATTCTCATCATTCGCCAGCTGGTTCGACCGCGCGGCATTCAACGTCGGATTGGTGCGATAGGCCTTGGCCAGCGCTCCGGGCAGCGTTTCCGCAGCGCCAGGCACCGCCAGGGCCAGGGCTGCGGTCATCGCGCCGGCGCGGCTCCAGGCCAGGACCTTCAAACTCGTCAACGCCGAAATCCTCTTAGCCATCGTCGCCCAACTGTATCACTTGACCATAACACTGGCTGTATAGTGCCGGTCACGCGATTGGCAAGCCGCGGTTGTCGCGCCTTTTCGAAAAACCCGAACGAGCGACCGAGCCTGCCTGCAGCGAATTGAACATGCAGCAAACCGTCCTCTCATCTGCGCTGCTGTGCCAGCGCCGGTGCGCCACCGCAATAACTTTTGAGCATGGATCAGTTCTTTGCTGCGCACAGCCAGGACCGCGACCTCGCTTGCAGTCGCGCCGTCTCCTGCACTAGACCTGCAGCATGAGCGAGCTTCCCCCGAATATCGATGCCATCCTGTCCTCGATCCGGTCGCGGATGACCGAGGAAGGCCAGGCGCCGGCGCCGGAAGCGCCGCCAGCCCCCGTGGCGGCAGCGGTACCGGTCACCGACAATATCGGCGAGCTGGCGATCGGTGAGCCCATGACATTGGAAGGGCTGATGCGCGCGATGCTCGAGCCGATGCTGAAGCAATGGCTCGACGCCAACATGCCCGAAATCGTGGAACGCATCGCCCAGGCCGAGATCCGGCGCCTGACCGGCAAGGACTGACGGCCGGCCGATGTTCGGCCTGTCGCCCGGCCTGACAGCAGCGGCGCTGCTGCTGGTCTCCAACCTGTTCATGACCGTCGCCTGGTACGGCCATCTGAAGTTCAAGACGGTGCCGCTGCTGACGGTGATCCTGGTCAGCTGGGGCATCGCGTTCGTCGAATATTGCTTTGCCGTGCCGGCCAATCGCATCGGCTCGGCAACGCTGACCGCGCCGCAGCTGAAGGGCCTGCAGGAGATCATCTCGCTGCTGGTCTTCGCGCTGTTCTCGACGACCGTTCTGGGCCAGGCGGTGACACCGCGGCAGGCGCTGGGCTTTGCGCTGATCGTCATTGCCGCTGTACTGATCGTCGGCGACTAGCTCGACGTGCATTGCCGGCGTCAGGCCGTGGCCCGCGGGGCGGCGGTCCAGGACCCCGCATGGTTCGGCGCCGCCGCGACAATGGCATCGACGTCGGAGAGCAGCCCCGCCCAGCCCGCGGCCATTTCGGGCGTCCAGTCGGGCCCGGCGATCGCCGCCACGGTCTCGGCGACGGTGGCAAAGAAGGTGATGAACACCGATCGCGGGATGCCATAGGCATCATGGGTGATGATCTCGCAGTCGATCATCTGGTCGGCATAGGCGCGGGGCCCCGCCAGATCGAGAATCGTCTCGATCACGCGCGACAGCATTTCGCCGCGGATGGCGCCGCTGCCGTCGCGCCAGAATTCGGCCTGCATCGCCGGCTGGCGCTCGAATAGACGCTGATACACGAGCGGCGTGATATCGCCGGCCCGCGCCGCTGCAAGCATCAGGCTGGCTTCGATGGCACTCATGCGCGTCTCCCCGCGCCATCATGCCCGGTTCGGTGGCCCCTGCAAACCGCCGGGCTTTCGCGAAGTTGCTGCACCCGCTAACAGCGCAGCCATGACACTTATCGACAAGACCTTTGCCCCGGCCGATTTCGAGCAGCGCTGGTATGCCCATTGGGAAGCGACCGGCGCTTTCCGTCCCGATCGCCCCGATGCCAAGCCGTTCACCATCATCATCCCGCCGCCGAACGTCACGGGATCACTGCATATCGGCCATGCGCTCGACAACACGCTGCAGGACGTGCTGATCCGCTGGCACCGGCTGCAGGGGCGCGATGCGCGCTGGGTGGTCGGCACCGATCACGCCGGCATCGCGACGCAGATGGTCGTCGAACGCCAGCTGACGGAATCCACGCAGGGTACGACTCGGCAGCAGATGGGGCGCGCGGCGTTTCTCGAAACCGTGTGGGACTGGAAGCGGACGAGCGGCGATACCATCACGCGCCAGCTGCGCCGCCTGGGCGCCAGCTGCGACTGGGCGCATGAGCGCTTCACGATGGACGAGGGCTTCAACAAGGCCGTGACCCGGGTCTTCGTGACGCTGTTCAACGAGGGGTTGCTGTATCGCGACAAGCGGCTGGTCAATTGGGATCCCAAGCTGAAAACCGCGATTTCGGACCTGGAGGTCGAGTATCGCGAGATCGATGGCCAGCTCTGGCATTTCCGCTATCCGCTCGAGGACGGCAGCGGCTTCATCGCCATTGCCACAACCCGCCCCGAAACCATCCTCGGCGACGGCGCCGTCGCGGTGAACCCCGACGACCCCAAGATGGCGCATTATGTCGGCAAGCGTTGCCGGCTGCCGCTGGTCGACCGGCTGATCCCGATCATCACCGACCCCTATGTCGAGGCCGATTTCGGATCGGGTGCGGTCAAGATCACCGCGGCGCATGATTTCAACGATTTCGAAGTCTACAAGCGCCATCCCGAGGCCAACATCCCGGTCATCAATCTGATGAACGACGATGCGACGATGAGCGACGCCTGCCCGCCCGATTACCGCGGCCTGACCCGCGAGGCGGCGCGGGCCAAGGTCGTCGCCGATTTCGACGCACTCGGCCTCCTCGACAAGATCGAGCCGCACCGTCACCAGGTGCCCTATGGCGACCGCTCGGGCGTGGTCATCGAGCCCTACCTGACCGATCAATGGTATGTGAACGCCGCCAAACTGGCGACGCCGGCGCTGGCGGCGGTGCGCTCAGGCGCAACGCAGTTCGTGCCCAAGACCTGGGAGAAGACGTACTTCAACTGGATGGAGAACATCCAGCCATGGTGCGTGTCGCGGCAGCTGTGGTGGGGGCACCAGATCCCGGCGTGGTATGGTCCCGACGGCAGATGCTATGTCGCCGAAAGCCAAGCCGAGGCTCAGGCCCTTGCCGGTGGCGTCGAGCTGACCCGCGACGAGGACGTCCTCGACACCTGGTTCTCCTCCGCGCTCTGGCCCTTCGCCACCCTCGGCTGGCCAGACGATACCGCCGATCTCGCGCGCCATTATCCCGGCGACGTACTGGTCACCGGCTTCGACATCATCTTCTTCTGGGTCGCCCGGATGATGATGCAGGGCATCCACTTCATGGACGATGTGCCGCCGTTCAAGACCGTCTATTGCCATGGCCTCGTCCGCGACGCCAAGGGCGCCAAGATGTCGAAATCCAAGGGAAATACGGTCGATCCCTTGCTGCTGATCGACAAATACGGCGCCGATGCACTGCGTTTCACGCTGACCGCGATGGAAAGCCAGGGCCGGGACATCAAGCTCGATGAAAAACGCGTCGAGGGTTATCGCAACTTCGCGACCAAGCTGTGGAACGCGGCGCGATTCTGCCAGTCGAACGGCATCGGCGCGTCGCAGTCGATCGCACCACCACCGGCCGAGGCCGCCGTCAACCGCTGGATCATCGGCGAGGTCGCGGCCACCGCCCGCGCGCTGGAGACCGCCGTCGCCACCTATCGCTTCGATGCCTATGCCGACGCCATCTACCAGTTCACCTGGAACCGCTTCTGCGACTGGTATCTGGAGTTGACCAAGCCATTGCTGGTGGAAGGCGCCGATCCTGCCGTGGCCGCCGAGACCCGCGCCGTCACCGGCTGGGCGCTCGACCAGATCCTCGTCATGCTGCACCCGGTCATGCCGTTTCTGACGGAGGAGCTGTGGCACAAGCTCGGGGCGCGGCCGTACGACCTTGTCGTGGCGCAATGGGTCGCGTCCGACCTGCCCGCCGATGCAGCAGCCGCCGCCGATATCGACTGGCTTATCGGGCTCGTCAGCGAAGTCCGCTCGGCACGCACCGAGCTCAACGTGCCGCCGGGTGCAAAGCTCGGCTACAGCGTCGAAGGCGCCAGTGCCGATGTAACGGCGCGCCTGGCGGCCAACGCCGCCGCCATTGAACGGCTGGCGCGCATCGTGCCCGCCACCGCCCCGGCGACTGGTGGACGGCTGCAACTGGTCCATGCCGAGGCAACCTATGCGCTGCCGCTGGAAGGCGTCGTCGATCTCGCCGCCGAGCAGGCCCGGCTCGACAAGGCCCGAGCCGCCGCCATGAAGGAGCGCGACGCCCTTGCCGGCCGGCTCAATTCCCCCGGCTTTACCGAAAAGGCCAAGCCCGAAGCGGTCGAAAAGGCCCGCGAGGACCATGCCGCGCGATCGGCGGAGGCCGAACGCCTGGGCGCCGCGCTGGCGCGGCTCGGCTGATGTCGTTCGTTGCGCAACCGCTCATCGGCGACAAGGCCGCGGCCTATGCCGATCTCGCCCAGCAACTGCGCGGGCTGCTGGGGGATGAACGCGACCTCATCGCCAATGCCGCCAACACGGCGGCACTGATCTACAACCTGCTGCCCGGCCTCAATTGGGCCGGGTTCTACTTCCTGCGCGACGGCGAACTGGTGCTCGGGCCGTTCCAGGGGCTGCCGGCCTGCATCCGCATCGCCATCGGCCGCGGCGTCTGCGGCACCGCGGCGGCAACGCGGACGACCCAGCTGGTTGCCGATGTCCATGAATTTCCCGGCCACATCGCCTGCGATGCGGCTTCGCGATCGGAACTGGTCGTGCCGCTGTTGCGGGACGGTGCCTTGATCGGCGTGCTCGATCTCGACAGTCCGTTGCCGGGTCGGTTCGATGCCGCGGACCAGGCGGGCATCGAAGCGCTGGCGGCGATTTTCGTATCGGCGAGCGGCGCGCTTTAGCGCGACCGATTAGCCGCGGGGCAGTGCCGTCGCAGCGATCGCGACAGCGACCTCCACACCGGCGCGCGACTGCTGCTCGATCCGGCCGGTTGCCTGCTGGCCGAGCATATTGGCAAGCAATGTCACCACCGTGACCACGATGTAGATCATCGCCGCGACCAGCAGCGCAGCCATGGCGGCGAGCGCAACCATCGACACGTTGGTGCCAAAGCGGCGCCGGGCGGCACGCTGGCGAAACTGGTCATCGCGGGCGAATGGGCTGGCCGGGTTGCGGTTCATGCGGGGCAGCCGTGCGGGATGGGAACACCCATATGCGAATGAATATATCGCGAGACGCCCATGCTGCGAACCTTTCAGGTTGCCGAGACCTCGAATGCTATAACGCAAATCTTGGGACAGCAAGTGTTACAGACCGGTTACGGCATCGATAACGCCATCGATCAGGTTTGCGGACGACAGTCGTTCGGCAAGCGACCCCTGCCCCGCCGCGACAGCCACGAGCCAGGCGGTGCGCGCCACGGCGGACTGCCGGGCAATCGCGATCGCTTCGGCCACCGTCACGGCGGCAAAGCGCAACGGCTCGCCGGGCCGCAACTGGGCGGCACGGTCGACATCCGCATCGATGACCGTCGCAATGCGCGGATAGCCGGCGGTCGTCTGGTGATCGGCAAGCAGGATGGTCGGCGTGCCGGCGCCATTGACCTGGATGGCGCCGCGCAGCAGCGGCGCCGACAGCATGGTCACCGACAGCGGCGGCAGCAGCGGCCCGTCGAGCACCATGCCCATTCGATCAAAAGCGGCGGCAGCGGCATAAGGCTGCGAGAGCAGCGCCGCGACCGATGCCGGTGCGAAATAGTTATCCTGTGGGCCGATGATGACGCGGATCGGGCCGGTATCCAGCACCGGCGGCACGATCGAACTGCGCTCTCCGGGCACGCGCGCCGCGATGACCAGCGTGTCGCCCGCGGCCACCCGGCCGCCCCCCAGGCCGGCCAACGCCAGCGTCGCCGCGCTGCCGAGCCAGTGCCGCGCCTCCAACGTGCCGCCAAAGGCCAGCGTCGCCCAATTGCCGGCGCTGGAGTCACGGATCGCAAGACGCATGCCGGGGCGGAGCACGCCGGTCGTCCAGCGACCCAGCATCGCGCCATCGAGCCGGGCCGCGAAGTCACCGCCGGTGAGCGCGAAACCGACCTCACCCTCGACGCAGCGCAGCACGATGCCGCCGTGGGACAGCTCGAGCGCCGCGCCGCCGGGTGGATTGCCGAGCGCGGCATGAGCGGCGGCAAAGCCGAGACGATCGACCGGGCCTGAGGGCGTGACGCCGAAGCGGCGATGCCCGGGACGGCCGGCATCCTGGATCGTCGTCAGCGGCCCTGCCGTTTCGACCTGAAGGACAGCGCGGCTCATCGACCGGCGTCGAATTCGGCGCGCGACTGCGCCGTGAAGCGGATGCGATCGCCCGGCTGGAACAGGAAAGGACTGCTGTCGTGCGGCCGCAGGACCGCGGTCGTTGTAGCACCGATCACCCACCACCCGGTCGGCATCGGCAGCGTGGTGATCAGGCACTGGCCGCCGGCGATCATGATGCTGCCGACCGGGCGGCTGCGCACCGGCACCGTCTTTCGCGGCAGGTGCAGCGCCGGGGGCACCCCGTCCATATAGGCATAGCCGGGGGCGAAACCGTACATGTAGACGCGATATTCGGCGGCGAGGTGCCGGTCCATCACGTCGTCCGGCCCGAGCCCCAGTTGCGCCGCGACATCGGCAAGGTCAGGCGCCAGGTCGGCATCCCGGCAGATCGGGATGACATGGTCGCGGCCGGGCGGCGGATTTGCCGTCGCGGTGGACATGCGCGCCCGCACCTCGGCCTCCAGCGTTGCCGCATCGGTAAGCAGTGGATCATAAACCAGCAGCAGCGAGACATAGGCCGGCACGGTTTCCTGCACACCCATTGGCAGGTCGGCGGCCAGTGACGCATCGATGGCGAGAATGCGGTCGAACACCGCCGGGTCGATTTCCGTGCCGAATTCGAACAGCAGCCCGGTATCGCCGACGGGTTTCGCGACGGGTGTCACAGCCCCATGAACGGCGCGATCGCCAGCCCGCAAGCGAGGAACCGCTCGCGAATGTGCCGGGCCATCGCCACGGCATGGTCGCTGTCGCCATGGATGCAGACCGAATCCGCCGCCAGCCGCACCGGCGCACCGCCGACGGTCGGCATGTCGCCGCTGTCGAGAAAGGCCAGTAGCCGGTCGCTGGCGGCGCCTGGATCGGTGATCATCGCACCCGGCTCGGCGCGCGGCACCAATTGCCCCGCGGGCGTGTAGCCCCGGTCGGCAAAGATCTCGCTGTACGCCGGCACACCTTCGCCTCGTGCAACCGTCTCCAGCGCCGTGCCCGAGATGGCGAGGATGGCAAGGCCGGGATCGATCGCCCGCACCGCCCGCACGATGGCGGCGGCGACCGGCACCTCGGCGGCGGCGACATTGCCCAGCGCGCCGTGCGGCTTCACATAGGTCACCGGCTGGCCGACCAGCCGCCCGATGGCGATCAGCGCGCCGACCTGCGCGGCCACAAAATGCTCGATCTCGTCGGGCGTGGACGGCAGCCGGCGACGGCCAAAGCCTTCCTTGTCGGGATAGCTCGGGTGCGCGCCGGTGACGACGCCGCGGGCTTTCGCCAACCCCAACGTCCGCGCCATCGTGTCGGGATCGCTGGCGTGGCCGCCACAGGCGACATTGGCACTGCTGACGATGTCCAGCATCGCCGCGTCGTCGCCCATCGTCCAGGGGCCATAGCCTTCCCCCAGATCGGCATTGAGATCGATGGTCCGCATCAGTCCTCCACCGATATGTTATAGCGGCCAACCCCGGCGGCGCCACCCGGCCCTATCGGTGCTGCACACGCGCCTGCGTGCCGCGGGTGATGACGGTATCACCCGGGACGATGCAGCCGATGGCATGATCCGGCATGGCATCCAGTTCGGCATAGAGCGGTCCGAAATCCGTCTCCAGCGTCTGGCGCAGCAGGTCCTCGAAGCTGTCGATGACGAAATAGGCCTGCTGATAGTCGTCGATGCGGTACGGCGTGCGCATGATGCGCCCGAGATCGAAACCGATGCGATTGGGGCTGGGATCATCGAGCGCATAGAGCGATTCGCCATGCGACGAGACGATGCCGGCGCCATAAAGCTTCAGCGTCCCGGCCTCGCGCACCAAGCCGAATTCCACCGTGTACCAGTAAAGCCGCGACAGCCGGGCGATCGCGCCGGCACCGGCCGCGCGCAGCCCGCCGCGGCCATAGGCCTGAATGTAGTCGGCGAACACCGGGTCGGCGAGCAGCGGCACATGGCCGAAGACATCGTGGAAGACATCAGGTTCCTGGAGATAGTCGAGCTGGTCGGCGGTGCGGATGAAGCGGCCGGACACAAAGCGACGCTCGGCGAGATGGCCGAAGAACACCTCGTCGGGGACCAGGCCCGGAACCGCCACCACCTGCCAGCCGGTCAGCGCCATCAGCCGCTCCGACAATTCGGTGAAGTCGGGAATGCCCGGCCGTGTCATCTTCAGCACATCGATGCCGCGCAGGAAGGCATCCGACGCACGACCCTGCAGCATCGCCGATTGCCGCGCGAACAGCGTGTCCCAGACCGCATGTTCGGCCGGCGTGTAATCCTGCCAGCGCTGCGGGATCGTCCAGTCAGCGGCGGCGCCGGTGGGCGGGGCATCAATCGTTGCGATACTGTCATTGTCCATGGCGACAGTGTTTCACAAAAATGTGAAATTTGCCGTTCAATATGGCAGGCTGACGGTGATGATCAGAACGATATCGCCAACAGGACCGTCAAGTTGAACCAGGCCATTCAGATCGATGCCATCGACCGCCGCATCATCGCGGCCCTGCAGTCCGACGCGACACTGAGCAACGCCGCGCTGGCCGCGCAGGTCGGCGCCTCCGCGGCGTCGTGCTGGCGGCGGATCCGCGCGCTAGAGACGGCCGGGTTGCTGCTCGGCAGCGTGCGGCTGGTCGATGCCGCCCGGCTCGGCTGTGCGATCAATATCATCTGCCAGGTGCGAATGAAGAGTCATGCACCAGAGACGGTGGCGGCCTTTGTCGATTTCGTGCGTGCCCAGCGCGAGATCATGGATTGCTATTCCATGTCGGGCGATTGGGACTATCTGCTGCGCATCGCCGTCGCCGATGTCGCGGATTACGAACGCTTCCTGATGCGGACGTTGCTGCGCCACCCTTCCGTCGGCACCGCGTCGTCGCATTTTGCCCTGTCGCAGGTGAAATACCAGACCGCCCTGCCCGTCTAGAACGCGAGCGCCGCCACCAGGCGATCGATGTCCGTGGCGCTCGAATAGAGATGCGGCGAGACGCGAACACACCCGTCGCGGGCATCGGCGAGGATGCCGGCCTCGACGAGACGCTGCATTGCCGCCGTCGTCTCGGGCACGCGGACGAGCACGCAATTGCCGCGGCGCTCGCGATCGAGCGCCGACGCGATCGTGCCGGCCGGGACAGCGGCATGGAGGCGGTCGATCAGGTCCTGGTTGTGCTGCTGGATCGCGGGCACGCCGATGCCGAGCAGCACCTCGAGCGCATGGGCGGCGAGGATGAAGGGCGCCACCGACGGCGTGCCGCCCCAGAAGCGCAGCGCGTCGGGCGCGTAGCGGAAATCGCGGACATCCATGGCGAACGGGTCGGCGTGGGAGAACCAGCCGACATCGCGCGGTTGCGACACCGCCAGCGCCACGGGTGCCGCCCACATCCAGCCGGCGCCGGGCCCGCCGCACAGGAACTTGACGCAGGTGCCGACGACGAAATCTGCCGACCAGTCACCGACGTCGATCGGTACGACGCCGGCCGATTGCACGGCGTCGACGATCGTGAAGATGCCGCGCGATCGCGCCAGCCGGGTGATCTCTGCAACCGGCAGGCGGGCGCTGCGATTGGAAAAGGCGTGGGTGACCAGCGCCGCCTGGACGCGGCCGTCGAACGCGGCGTCCCAGGTCGCAACGTCCTCCGCTGCCGGCCCGCGCGGCAGGAAACGCACACCATGGCCCAGTTGGCCGGCGCGCTGCACGGCATAGGCCGGCGATGGAAAATCCTCCTCGCACAGCAGCAGCGTCGTGCGCCCGGCACGGGGCGGCAGTGCATCGAGGATGCGTGCCACGGCGCCGGCGACATTCGCCGTCGGGCACACACCGGCGGCCGTACCGCCGATCAGCCGCGCGATGGCGCCGCGGAAACGCTCGATCTCGCCCAGCCAGCCTGGCCAGGCATTGCCGCCCTGTTCGCGCCACGGCTTGAAAAATCGTTCGGACAGCACCGCCTCCGCATCGCGCGGCAGGCAGCCGACCGAGTGCGACAGCAGGTAGACGCCATCCGGAACATCGAAGCCCGTGACCGCAACGCTGGCATTCATGCCGATCAAAACCTATTCCCGGCGCAAAGCCGATGGGCAGGATGCACGACTGTCGACCGCGCGCCAAGCGAAGGACCGATGATGAGCGAGACGGCCGCTGCCTTTGACCACTGGATTCGCACCGCATTCGTCGCGATGAACACCGCGCTGGAAGAGCTGTACTTCGCGCAAGACGACCGTGCCAATGTCGACGGCATCGGCGATGACATCAAGGCGACACTACGCAGCGAAGGCGACGCCCATGCCGAAGCGCTGGCGCGGGAGGGCAATACCGGCGGCGGCTTCGAAAGCGCCTTTGCGGTCCTCGGCAATGTCGGGCTCTACATGGCGGCCCTGCGCCGCCACGAAGTCACCAATCCGGCGCGCGAGACCCGATCGCCGCTGCTGGCCGCCTCCTCTCTGGCGCTGCAGGCCGGCGCCTCGATCGGCATGGCACCGCGTTTTGCAACGGCGCATCTGGCGACCCGGAACCGCGCCATCGCGGGGGTGCGCAAAAGCTTCACGACGCTGGCCGACGAGTTCCTGTTCATCGACGAGAACGCCCGCGCCATCCTGGGCATGCAACGCGCCGCCGATGCCCTGCACCGCATCCTGCCGCTCGACATCAGCAATCCCGTTGCCGATGTGCTGCTGGAGGCCGCCGCCGCGGCCATGCGCGATGTCATCGTCATCAACGAACGGCTGTTCGCCAGTCTCGACACCGATCGCTTCTTTTTCAGCGTGCGGCCCTATTACAAACCCTATCGCGTCGGCCGGCAGGAGTTTCGCGGCGCCAACGCCGGCGATTTTTCGGGCATCAACGAGCTCGACCTGCTGCTGGGCCTCGCGAGCCCGCGCGACCAGAGCTATGCCCAGCTGATCGCCGACAAGATGGCCTTCATGCCGCCCGAGGACCAGGAACGCGTCCGCGACTGCATGCAGCACCCGAGCCTGCTCGACAGCCTGTTGGCCGCGATCTCGTCGGGCGACGGGAGCTTCGCGTTGCGGCGCAACGCGGCCTTGCTGCTGGCGGTCAGCGAATTGTTCGGGGAAACGGCGCGGCAGCATCACGACATGCTCGTCGACCGCTTCATCCAGGGACCGGCGAAGACGCTGGACGCGGCGCATCTCGGCCAGATCACCGCCAGCGGTCCGCCGCTCGCGGTGCTGATGACGGCGCTGCAGGACCTGCGCGATGCGCGGATGGCAGCGCCGGGTCACGCCGCCGGGCGTCACGGCGACCATGCGCGGGTGCGCGACTGGCTGGCGGCCGACTGACGGCGCATGGCCCGGCTTGCACTTTGTCCGGACAACTTTGTATAGTCGGCGGCACGCTTTCGAGGGGATATGCGATGGGTGGCGGGGCACGCGCGGGGCTGTTGGCGCTGGCGATCATCGGCACGGCGTTGCCGGCCGCGGCCCGAACGCTCGACCTGAAGAACCCGGCCGATGCCCTGACCGCACTGCGCAAGGTGCAATGTTCGACGAAGGATAACGAGGCCGTCGTCTATCACTGGGCGGGCAAGGTGTTCTCGCGGGTCGAAGGCGAACCCGATCGCCACCTTTTCAATGTCGAGGGCATGAACGTCCGCACCTGCGTGACGGTCACCGACCCGGCCCGCGGTACCGGCTTCCGCCAGGTCAGCCGCGAGCTGATGTTCTATCTCGATCCCGCGACCGGCGCCGTGCTGAAAACGTGGAGCAACCCCTGGACCGGCAAGAGCGTCGAGGTCATCCACGTCGCCAATGATCCGGTGAACATGCGCGCTCCGCAGTTTCCGGTCGGCCGCGACGGCAAGCCCTTCGATCTCGGCGCCCGCATCGAGGGCGGCAAGGTCTTCATGCCGACCGAGGTGCCGTTGTTCTACACCAATCCGCTCGGCGGCGAATACCAGCAGTGGGCAGGCAACCAGTATCACGCGATGGAGATCTTCGATTTCGTCGCCGAGGCTGCCGATCTGCTCGATGCAAGCAAGTCCCGCGCCAAGCCGTCGATCGCCTGGGTGCGAATTTCGCCGTTCCTGCCGTGGATGGAAATGGCATCACGGCCCGGCGTTCTGGTCTTCAACGCTACCGGCGGCACCGTCGAGGGCATCGCCGGCCTGCCGGCGGTCATCCGCGAGCAGATCGCCAGCACTTATCCGACCTATGCCGCGCCGCCACCCGGTGACGACGCCCGGCCCAACGAGACCAGCTGGACCTATTTCAAGAAGCGGCTCGATGCGGCGAAGGCCAAATAGCGAAATCAGCGTAGGATCTGGTTCAGTTCGATAAACGTCCCATCGGGGTCGAAGAAGTTGCAGCCCCGCACCCGGATAGGCGGCGCGCCGTTGCGTCCGGGATATGTGCTGTCATGGGCATCGGCGGTGAAGGTGACGCCCGGCACCGCCTTTGCCGCCGCACAGCGTTTCGCCGCATCGTCGGTGTTGGTGACCAGGACATGGCCACCGCGGGCCAGTCGCGTCGGATAGGGGCCGGGGTCAGGCAGCGGCGGATCGGTGTACTGCATCAGCCCGATCCAGCCGATCCAGGCGTCGTTGCCGTTCAGCAGCACCAGCCGGGTCTTATTGCCCGGCACCCCCGCCGGCAGCGCCACGCCCGACACGGCGATTTCAGCGTCATAATTGACCTTCAGGCCGAGCACATCGCGGTAGAGCTTAAGCGAAGCATCGACATCGCGAACGAGGATGGTCAGCCGGCGGATGTCGGTCGGAACCTTGTCGGTCGGCGCCGCCACACCCGGGGCCACCGGCGCGGCGATCGGGGCGGCGGCAAGCATCGCGGCAATCAACGCGAACAGCATCGCTTTTTCCTTCCGGCCACGCGGCGCAGCCTTGCGCCATCCCTGACAACCCTGTTGCAGAAGAGTGACAAGGCCGATCCATGTCAAGGCGGCGGCGCCAATTTGTCTGGACAAATTATCGGGTCGATGAAAGGCTTGTCAGCGATTGTGTACCAATCGGGGGAAACGACCATGCGGATTGCGCGCCTCTTGCTCGGCACGGCGATCGTCGTTGCGACACCAACCCTGGCGCAAACCGCGCCGTCGCCGGCCGCGACGGCAGCCGGTGCCGACGGCAATGAAATCATCGTCACCGCCCGCAAGCGCAACGAACGCCTGCAGGACGTGCCGATCGCGATCACCGCGTTCGATGCCGCCGACATCAAGTCCGCCCGGATCGAACGCCTCGCCGATCTCGCCAAGCTGACCCCCGGCCTCAACTATGCGCCGCTGTTCGGCGCCCAGAACCAACTGCCGATCATCCGCGGCGCCGCCCAGACGCTCGGCCAGCTCAATGTCGGCGTCTTCCTCGACGGCATCTATCTGTCGGGCAAGGCCGGCGTCGATCTCGAGCTCAACGACTTGCAGCGAATCGAGGTCGTCAAGGGCCCGCAATCGGCACTGTATGGCCGCAACACCTTTTCGGGTGCCATCAACTATGTAACGCAGCGGCCGTCGGACGTGCCGACCGGTAACATCGAGGGCACCGTCGGCGAGAACGGCCTGTACAAGATCGCCGGCAGCGTCAGCGCGCCGCTTTCCGACAAGATTCGCGTCCGCGTCGGCGGCTTTTATCGTGAATTCGACGGCTGGTACACCAGCGCCATCGACGGTGGAAAGGTCGATTTCGCCAAGAACTACGGCGGCATCGGCACCATCGAGCTGACCCCGACCGAAAAGCTGACGGCGACGTTCCGCGTCAGCTATTCAAAGGAAGACAATGGCCAGCCGCCGTCGAGTGTCATCCGCAACAACAGCGCACCGGGCGTGCCGGCGGGCGGATCGGCGACGCAGCGGCGCAACCTGCTGTACATCGGGCAGGTCCCCGACATCGCCACCAACGGCGTGACCGTCAACACGCTGCCGGTGCCCGGCCTGCCCGGCGGCAGCTATGGCGACCGCGAGGAATCGATCCGCGCCAGCGCCACCTTCGAATATGATCTTGGCGGCGCTACGTTCTCGTCGATCTCCGCCTATGCGAAGCGCAACGCCGAATATACCTTCGACGGCGACAACACCTTCTGCGACCGCGCCGGCGGCTGCGCCAATTTCGGTTCTCCGTTCACCCCACCGATCCCGCAGGGCAAGAGCGATTTCGCGCTGTCCTCGAACACCGGCTATTTCCGCGACTGGAGCCAGGAATTCCGCGTCGCCTCCTCGGGCAAACGCAAGTTCGATTGGCTGGTCGGGCTGTTCTACTACGACAACATCACGGTCGGCACCGATCGCGGCATCACCCTGCCCGGCACGCTGGCGATCACCGACTATACCGCCGCCGCAGGCCGCTACAAATATCCGCGCACCACACTCGGCACCAGCTCGATCGCCGTGTTTGCATCGGGCACCTATCGCTTCAGCGACGCGCTCAGCGTCACTGGCGAGCTACGCTACGAGCATGAAAAGCAGACCTTCGCCCAGGTTTTCGAGAACCCCGCCGGCACGACCGGGCCGGCGACAGCCCGCGGTCCCGGCAGCCAGACGTTTCGCTTCGCCACGCCGCGCGTGATCGTCGACTACAAGATCGACGACAGCAAGCTGCTCTATGCCAGCTATGCCCGCGGCGCCAAGACCGGCGGTTTCAACACCGGGCTCAACATCCTCGGCAACAACATCTACCAGCCCGAATACAGCGACAACTTCGAGATCGGCTTCAAGAGCGACTTGTTCGACCGCAGGCTGCGCTTCAACGTCGCCGGCTTCTACACCGACTGGCAGGACCAGCAGGCGGCCTGCCAGGCACCGGTCACCGCCGGCGGGTCCTCGACCAACCGCACCTACACCTGCAATGTTGCCGCCTCGAAAATCCACGGCGCCGAAGTCGAACTGTCGGCCCAGTTGACCGACTGGTTCACCCTGGCGGGCAACTATGCCTACACCCATGCCCGTTACACGCGCTTCATCGACGATTCGCTGGCGCAGACGCTGGCATTGGCCGGGCTGCCGGCGATCGACTTCGACGGCAAGCGGTTGCCCTATGTACCCGACCACAAGGTGACGGTCAGCCCGCGGATCAACCTGCCGTTCGGCGAAATGGCTTCGCTCGAACTGCGCGGCGACGTGCAGTACCAGTCCGAATCCTTCGTCCGCGCCGACAATCTGCAAAGCTTCGGCAGCTTCACCATCGTCGACCTTCGCGCGACGATGCGATGGAACGGCCTCAGCCTGCAGGTCTTCGCCAACAATGTCTTCGATGTCGCCACTCCTGTCGCTGGCGTCCGCTTCTTCGATTCGGTCAATTATTCGGTGTCCTCACCTTATGTCACCGGCGCCAACCGCCGGCTGATCGGTGCCGCACTGGGATACCGCTTCTAGGCCGTCGCCGCAGTCGATTGCGGGGGGCGGCGACCAAGCCGCCCATTCAAGGTCGCCAGACCGCCGACAATCTGCTCGATCGCGAGCAGGATGTCGGATGGCGACATGCCCTCCGCGACCTCCATGGCGGCACGCTCGAACATCGCCGACAACAGCGTCGCAACAGCATCGATCGGCATGACGGGCAGGTCGCCGACCGCCATGGCCTCCTCCAGGCCGACCCGCAGGCTGGCGTCGCCATGCTGCGCCTCGATCCGGCGTACCGTGTCACGACCAAGCACGGCGGGGCCTTCCACCAGCAGCAATTGCACCCGTCCGGCCTCACGCATCGTCTCGACATAAGCGGCGGCGCCGACGAGCAGCCGCGCCAGCGCCGACATGCCGGCCGCATCGGCCGCCCCGATCGCGTCGGCGACGGCAGCGGCTTCAGCCGTCACCACCGCCTCGAAAATCGCTCGCTTGTCGGGAAAGTGGTGATAGAGCGCGCCGCGCGTGACGCCGGCTTCGGCAACAATCGCTGGCGTACTGGTCAGCGCATAGCCCTGTCTGACAAAAAGTCGCCGCGCCGCCGCGATCAAGCGCGAGCGCATCTCTGCGCTGCGATCGGCATTGCGTCGCCTGGCAATTCCCACTTGCATACAGTCTGCCTGTTTGTTAAGCCGATACGGAAGCATGCAGACTGTATGTTTTTCGACGAAGGGAGGGAAGCATGAAGATTACCAGCTGTTATCCCGTGTTGATGGTCGACAATGTCGCTGCAATCGCGGCCTTTTATGTACGGCATTTCGCGTTCCAACCCCTGTTCGAGGCAGACTGGTATGTGCATCTGCAAGCCCGCGATGCGCCGGACGTCAACCTTGCCATCCTGCAAGCCGGCCATGCAACGATACCGTCGACAGCACGGACCCACGTTGCCGGCGTACTGCTCAACTTCGAAGTCGAGGATGTCGACGCGCTCTACGACCAAGCCATGGCAGATGGATTGCCGATCCTGCTCTCGCTGCGCGACGAAGATTTCGGCCAGCGCCACTTCATCACCCAGGATCCGGGTGGCGTGCTGATCGACATCATCACCCCGATCCCGCCCAGCGCGACGTTCGCTGCTCAATATGGCGCCACCGGCCAGCCGACCTAAACTGACTTGCGAGGAGCCGACAAGCCTGATGGCGGGGCCTCCACTCTCGACTTCGACCGTTAGGCCTCTGCTGCGTACACTCTGAGCCACGATAGGCGCCAACAGCGCGACCGCGGCCCCGCTGATCTGGCTGCATGTGTTCATTACGCGCGACACCGCTCCAGCCCAGTCCAGCCGATGTCAGCATTGAGCGTCCGCAGCGCGCTCGCCGCTGGCAACCAGCAGCGCGATCTGCGCCTGGCGGGGCGTCACCTGCAGTATGTCAGACGATATGGCCGGGCCGTTGGCGTCGTCGGGAAAGATGCCGAACGCGGCGGAGACAATCGTGCGGACAACCACCGGCATGTTGGGCTGGCGCATTCGCCGCGCCGCCTGCGACAGCGCGGCGCGAACCGTGGCATAGGCAAGGCCGAGTTGGCGCGCTGCTTCACGCCTGCTGCCAGTGCGGACTACCGCGGCGACGACGCGGCATTCAAGGTCGGAAAGCCCAAAGCCTCGAACGGTGGCTTCCAGTGGACCGCCGTCTTGCGTGCCGCCGGCAACAAGGACGATCCGGTCGGCCCTGGTTCGGGCGGCATCTCGCACATGTTGCGGCAGGTTCCACGCCATGGCTTCGCTCACCGGTGCCCAGAGCAGGTAGAGCAGCCTGCCGCCGGCACCTGGAACGGCCATCAGCCGTCCAGCAGCATTGCGGCTGACAGCGGAAGCTTCCAGCTCGGCGAAATTGCTGATGCCCGGTACCTCTAGCGCCAATCGTGCGCCGTCGGTGCCGAACAACAGGAAACCGATGGTGCCCAAATTGAACAGGCCGATACCGGGCGGGGCCGGCCCGCCCTGCTGCGCCAGCACCTGTTATTCGAAGCCGCCCGGGTCCGCCTGGATGGTCTGTGTCGCCCGCTCAGGCGCATCGATCAGACGCTGGAGCAGCGCCGAAAACCTCGGTCCGCTTTCCAAACTTGCCCCCCTTACAAGCGAACAGGCTATCTCCGGCGACCAACCGCCACAAACAAAAGAGCCAATTCTTTTGTTCATCACTGCGTGGCTGCCTGGCGCAATCCGGTGATCTTGCGAATTTTGCGGGTGTCGCTCAACGTGGGCTCTCGTCGGCCAGCCGCCGGCTATCCAGGCAAGATGCCGACATCTTGCACGACATATTCGGCAGTGCCGCTTTGCCTTCCGTCACACCACCGCCGGCTCCAGCAGCCGAATGGAGCCGGCGTCCGCGTCGATTTCAGCCATCCCGCCGACCGGCAGGCTAAACTGGTCCGCAATATGGCCGAACCAGGCGCCCTGATAGGCCGGCACACCGAGCCGTCCGAGGTGATGGATCAGAAGGTCGGTCACGGTAAAGCCGCCATAGCGCCCGCTGCTTGATCCCGTGCAGTTGGTGCACTGGCCGAACACCACGCCCGCCACCTTGCCCAGCACGCCGGCCTGGCCCAGTTGGGTCAGCATCCGGTCGATCCTGTACTCGGCTTCGTCCACGTCTTCCAGGAACAGGATCGCGCCCGAGAAATCCGGCATGTACTCGGTGCCCGCCAGCGCTGTCAGGACGGTGAGGTTGCCACCCAGCAGGCGCCCGCGTGCGCGCCCGCCGCGTATCGTCTGGGTTCGCCAGAGCCGTTGCACCAGTCGGTTTTCATCGCCCGGCGGATTGACCAGCAACGGCGTCGCGCCATCAAAGGCAATCGCTCGGAAATGATCGACCGATGCCTTGCCCCACGCGCTGCCGGCATTTGGGCCGTGCAATGTCACAAAGCCGGCCTTGGCAGCAATCGCCATGTGCAGCGCGGTGATATCACTGAACCCCAGCACCAGCTTGGGATTGGCCCGGATCATCGGCCAATCGAGAAGCGGCAGCATCCGGGCACTGCCCCAGCCGCCGCGCACCGCGAACACCGCCTTGACCTGCGGGTCGCGGAACATGGCGTTTACATCGGCGGCGCGGCTTTCGTCGGTGCCACCCAGATAGCCGTGGCGGCTCGCCAGGTTGGGGGCGCGCCTGGGCTTCAGCCCCAGGGCGGTGACCATTTCCTCGACCATGGTCAGCTGCATCGTCTCATCGCTGGCCGATGCCGGTTCGATCAGGCCGATGGTATCCCCGGGACGCAAGCGGCGCGGTTTGACAAGGCCGCCCGCCACTGGTGCTGCATGCAACGGCGTCGCTGCCGCCATAGCAAGCGTTGCCAATACCCGACGCCGAGAAACCTGCACTGTATGGCCTTTCAGATCTCAGCCGGGTTGAAGCTGGGCAAATTCGGCAAATGTCGTCATGCGATCCCCATTTGCCGCCCATTATAGGCGCCGGTATAGCAACGGGTGCAACCAGTCATCGCTGCTTGTCGGGGCGAAGCGCGGTGCTAACCGATCGATGGTTTTCTACCGATCCGAGAGCCGCGATAAGGCACTTTCTCATCGATCAAGACTGTCTCCCGCGTACACGGTCAGCAGGGCAGCTTGCCCCCAAAGCCGCCGGCCTCCACCGCGCCGCGATTGGCACGCTGCTTGCCGAATTGCGCAACCGGCGCGCTGTGCTCGTCAGCTGCCGATCGGGGTCGCGCGAAGCATGACCGTAGTTACCACAGAAGCCCTTGGTGGCTTGCTGTGATAAACTTACCCTTTCCAGAGTGTGAGTCGGGAAACGCGGGCTTCATGTCACTTCTCGTCAATGCCACCTATATCAGCGAATGTGTCATCCCGCTCGAGCGCCGCGAGCCAGAGATCGCCGTCTTGCTGGCAAGGGCCCGGACCGCCAACAGCATCAACCAGGTCAATGGCGCGCTATTGTTCACAGGCACGCATTTCGTGCAGACTCTCGAAGGTGCACCGAACCGCATCGACGGCCTGTTGGCGACCATTGTGGCGGACCCCCGGCACAGGCGCGTGCAGATCGTCGATCGGCGGACCGTCGCCATGCCCCGCTTCAACGGCTGGTCGATGGCCTATTCGGGGTCATCGCTCTTCGTCGCAACGATCGTGTCGCAGGCTACGGCGGCGATTGCGCGTGGCGGGCCCCGCGACATCGGCAGGCTGATGAGGCTGCTCGAAGAAATCGGACGCGACAACCAGATCAGGCCATAAGGCGCGGCAGCGAGAATCCGAAGGTCGCGCCGCCGTCGGGGTTGCCGCTGTGCCAGATCGTACCGCCATGCGCCTCGATGATGGTCCGGCTGATCGAAAGACCTATGCCCATGCCGTCGACCTTGGTCGAATTGAACGATTCGAACAGTCGCGGTTCGGCCGCCACGGCCACACCGGGCCCGGTGTCGCTGACCGATATCTGAATCGCATTGTCCGACCTGCTGCTTGCTGTAACCGTTACCCGCCGCACCGCGCTGGCCGATACCGCCTCGGCCGCGTTGCGCAGCAGGTTGAGCAGCACCTGCTGGATCTGGATGCGATCGACCATCACGCTGTTCGGTGCGACCGTCAGGTCGATGCACAGGTCGATGCCGGACGATGTGGCATCGATCATCGCCAGGCTGCAGGCCTCGTTGATCATCGCCGACAGGTCCTCGGGCTGGCGCTGGACATCGCCCTTGGTCACCAGATCGCGGACGCGGCGCACGATCTCGCCGGCGCGGAGCGCGTTGTCGTCCACCTTGTCCAGGGCCTCGCGCAGCATCTCGTGTGCCGGATCCCCATTCAGCATCATGCGGCTGCCGCGGACATAGTTGGTGATCGCCGTCAGCGGCTGGTTGAGTTCATGGGCCAACGTCGACGCCATGGCGCCCATGGCGCTGAGCCGCGACACATGGATCAGCTCGGCCTGGGTCTGGCGCAACTTGGTCGCCGCGACATGCCGGTCGTCGATGTCCTCGAGCGTGCCGTACCAGCGCAACACCGATCCGTCGTCGGCAAGCCGCGGCGCCGCCCGTGATCGACACCAGATGTACCGTCCGCGAGCACCCAGCACCCGAAAGTCGCACAGGAACGGCGTGATATTGACCAGGGCGATGTCCCAGGCCAGCCGCATCGGGCCCAGGTCGTCGGGATGAATCCGCGCTTGCCAATCGCGCAACGTGTCGTCCGGATTGACCCAGCCAGGGCCGACATCCAGCATGCGGCCGGCAGCATCGGCCGTCCACGGGTTCTGCGCGGTCAGCTGGACCGTGTAGCGATAGAGCGCTTCGCTATCGTGGAGCCTGCTTTGCGCTTCGGCGCGTTCCGCCAGCGCCGTCGACAATGCTTCGGTTCGTTCCAGCACCCGGCTCTCGAGACTGGCGGCGAGTTCGCGGACCTGTCGCTCGGCCGCCTCCCGCGCCATCAGATAGGCTTCGGCCCGCCGTTGGCGCGCTCGCGCCCGCAGCGCTGAACGCACGCTGCTGATCAGCACGTCAGGATGCAGCGGCCGCTCCAGGATCGTGATATTGCCGAACAGCATCGCCAGCCGGGCCGGCGTCCAGCCGCCGAATTCGCGCCGTGTCAGGATCAGTACCGGGATGTCGGACCATGGTGGCTGGTCAGCGAGCGCGGCCGCCAATTCGACGAGGTCGAAACCGGCCATTGCTTCGTCGGTGATCACCGCGACGCCGAGCTCGCCGGCCCGGATCGCCGCGACGACAACCGCCGCCGTCGCGAGCGTAGCAACGGGCTGTGTGCCTTCGATGTGACTGGCGATAACCTGCCCGTCGCGGCCATGCGGTGCCAGGATGAGCAGTCGATCGGTGCCGGTCACCCGTCGGTGCCGGTTCGGACCTCCAGCAGGGGCTCGCCTCCGGAATAGATCGGGCGGTTGGACAGGATGTTGCGGAATCCCTGCTGTATCGGTCCAACCTGGATGCCCTGGCTGTCGAAGAACAGTTCGCGCATGACCCGTTCGTGCGAGCCGATGCGCTTCTTGATTACCGAAATCGCGCGCCGCATCTCGTCCCGGGCTTCGAAGAAGCGCAGCAACAGCACGGTGTCGGCAAGATAGGTCATGTCGAACGGCGGTTCGAGCGCGCCGATCACCCCGGCCTGCGCCAGGACGATCACGGTCATCACGCCCTGCTGGTTCAGGTAGGTCAGCAACTCGTGCATGTGGAGCAGCAAATAATGCTCGTCGCGCAGCGCGTGCTGGTACCCCGACAGCGAATCGAGGATCACCGAGGTGCTGCCGTCCTGCACCGACCGGCGGATCATATCCGAGATCTGGCCTGCAGATGTCTCGGCAGGATCGATATGGACGAACGTCAGCGTGCCGTCGGCAAGATGTTTTCCGATCTTCATGCCGACGCCTTCGGCGCGCCGGACAAAGTTGGTCAGCGTCTCCTCGAAGCTGACGAACAGTGCCTTTTCACCGCGATCGAGCCGCCCCTGGATGCACTGCAGCGCCAGCGTCGACTTGCCAGTTCCCGACGGCCCCTGGATCAGCGTCGTCGTGCCCGCGTCGAGCCCGCCGCCGGTCATCCGGTCGAGCGCGGCGATGCCGGTGCTCACGGGGGCGCTCGACGGGGATCCGGCATTGTCCTCGGCTGAGATCAGGCGCGGAAAGATGTTCAGGCCGCCCTTCTCGATCATGAAATCATGGAATCCGCCGTGGAAGGTCCGCCCGCGCATCTTGAACACCCTCAGGCGCCGCCGCTCGGCGCCATATTCCATCGCGATCTGTTCGAGGCGGACGACGCCATGCGCAATGCTGTGCAGGGTAAGGTCGTCCTCGCGCACGGTCAGGTCGTCGAGCAGCAGCACGGTGCAGCCCTGCCGGAAAAAGAAATGCTTGAGCGCCAGCACCTGGCGCCGGTACCGCAGCGGCCCCTGGGCGAGCAGCCTGACCTCCGAAAGGCTGTCGAGCACCACCAGTGACGGCTGGCTGTTGGCCACCGCCGCCATCACGGCGCGGACAGTTTCGCCGAGTTCGAGTTCCGAGGCATGGACGACCGACTGGTAGTGGTCGGGGTCGAGGCTTAGTTCCGGCGGCAGGCATTCGACGATCTCGATCCCCGCAAGCGAAACACCATGAGTCTCGGCGACCTGCAGCAGCTCGAATGGGCTTTCGGATACAGTGATGAACAGGCATTTTTCGCCGCGCGCTTGGCCGGCGATCAGGAACCGCATGGCCAGCGTCGTCTTGCCCGATCCGGGCTGGCCTTCGATCAGGTGGCAGCGGTTGCGCGCGTAACCGCCATTGAGGATGTAATCGAGGCTCGCATGCCCCGACGACACCGGGGCGGCGTCAACCATCATGCCGGCCCGACAAACATATCCGCGGGCGCTGACGGCATTGCCATCCCGCCTTCGATGGCCAGGCGCAGCGCTCCGACGAAGGTCCTGATCCCCAGCGCCTCCATCATGCCCGATCGGTGCATCTCGACCGTCCGGATGCTGATGCCGAGGTCATAAGCGATCAGCTTGTTGGGCCGTCCGGCCAGCAGCCCGCGCAGGACGTCGGCCTCGCGCGGCGTCAGACGTCCGAGCCGGGCCGCGACGTCGCGCTGCCGCTCCATGTCGCGGACGGTCCCGTCGAGCGTCTCGAAGACGCGCGCCAGCACGCCGAGGATCATGTTCTCCTCGAAGGGCTTCTCGACGAAATCATGGGCACCGAGCTTCATGGCACGCACGGCGGTATCGACATCGCCATGCCCGGTCATCACCACCACCGGCAGAACGGTCCGCCGTGTCGCCAATCGCTCGAGAACGTCGAAGCCGTCGATTTCAGGCATGCGGATATCGAGCAGCAGGCAGCCCGGGGCCAGGCCGTCGGCTTCGGCCAGAAATGCCGCTGCGGTCGCGAACTGACGCCCGGCAAAGCCCGTCGCCGTCAGGAAATAAGCCAATGATTCCCGGACGGACGGATCGTCGTCGAGAATATATACGCAGTCGCTGGTCACGGGCAGTTCCTAAGGAGGGACGGCACGCGACCTCCGCGCAGCACCAACGGCTCATTTTTAACAATTCACAAGTGGCAACTGCAACGGCGCTCGCGTACGAGAGCGCGCGACTTCCCCGGCGGCAATGTCGATGCTCGCACTTTACGGAAGGCACGTTCGTCAAGCACGGTATTGGCCGCAGCTTACAATCGCCATCGCAGTGCCCGACTGTGCTGAGGCTCGCGGCGAACCCCAGGTCGGGTCCGGCGACAGCAAGCGGGCCGACACTTCCCCGAAGTCACGGCTCAACGATGCACCGCCGCCCGCGCCGCTGCCTGCCTTTGCGCCGGCGCGGGCCGTGGCCATGGCAAATCCTCGATAAAGTCGTCGACGAGATGACCATCGTCGCTTTTGCCCAGGCCCCGCCGAACAAGCGAGGCGCGGGGCACACGAAAGGGCCGCGAAAGCGCATCGATGCTGACGCCGAACGTCCGCGCTCGGACAATGAGAACCTGTACCAAACTGCATCGTGCGTTTCACGCCAGCGGCCATTGCAAGGAAGGCAGTGCCTGTGGGCGCATCGCCCGGGAATCCACGCTCTATAATTGCCGTAGATTCCACGACATGCCCGCAGGATCGCAGTCCAGTAGGCCAACGACAATGGTGTCGCACCATCCGCTTTTCTGGAATGTCGATCATGATCAGGTCACTTCTCGCGCCAGCCTTGTGGTCCCTTGCCATGCACCTGCCGTTCCCTGCGGCGGCAACTCAGATACTAGGTGCTGATCTCCAGAAGCTTACGGTGTTCTCGGCGACCGACACCACAACCGGCGCCAGCACGATCATCTTTGGCAGCGGCATGGCCGGCGGCATCGCGACCTTCGGCAGCGGAAGCAGCGTATGGGGCGATTTTTCGGCCGTCGGCGCGACCTCGCTTGGCGGCTCCAGCAGCGTCCTCAACGGCCACCTCACATCCGCCGGCGCGATAAGCATCGATGCCGGGACGATCGTGGCGGGCGCCATCGTCACTGGTGCAGCCGCAACAATCGGCGCCGGGTCGACTGTCGGTGGCCATGTTCACGCCGCCGCCGCTGCCACGGTCGGCGCCGAGGCGCGCGTTGCCGGCGATGTCCTGGCGGGTGCGGCCGCCACGATCGGCGCGGACGCCTCGGTCGCCGGCGCGGTTGGCGCTGTTGCTGCAATCACCCTCGGAGCCGGCAGCAGCGTCGGGTCGCAACACACTCTCGATACCGCGCCTGTTGACGGCGTCGTCCTGGCAGCACGGTTGAGCGACGCGGCGAGTGCAAACCAGGTTCAGGTTGCCGCCGCGCAATCGGCCTTCGCCCTGATGACAACCACCACCTTTCTTGCGTCCGCGATGGCCGGCGACACGCTGTTGCCGGCAGGTGTCTACAGCGCTGACAGCCTGTCGATCGCCGCGTCGGCGACGCTGACCCTCGATGGTTTCTACGATCCCAATCGCTACTGGGTATTCAACATCGGCAACGACTTCACGACCGGAGCGCTAAGCAGGATCGTGCTGTTGGGCGGCGCATCAGGCAACAGCATCATCTGGAATATCGGGGGCTTTGCCAGCTTGGGCGCTGATTCACAGTTGCGTGGCACGGTGCTGGCGCGATCCTACGTCAGTGTCGGCGCCAACGCCGGCGTTACCGGCGTCGGCGGAACATGCGGCGGTGTGTTTTCAGCGCTATCCTATGTCACGCTGGGCGCCGGTACGACGATGGGTGACAGCGCCTGTCGCGGTATTGACGACAATTTCGAGCGCGGAGACGATGGCGTCGCAGTACATTTCATCGAAAGCGTTGCTCCCCTGCCCGAGCCGTCCACCTGGATGATGTCCATCGCCGGGTTCAGCCTGCTTGGCGTGTCGTTGCGGCGAGGACGGCGGTCGTTGTCGAGACCGACGTGCCCACGACCTTGAGGTGTGGCAACTGACGCGCAACGTATCCGATTCCAGAATAAAACGAAGCTGCTACCTGAGAGGATGACACTCTCCATGCTGCAACGCCGCCAGCGGACCACAGAACGCACCAAATTTCGCTGAGAAGTTCAAGCGCGGACCGAGCCGCCTTGCGGTTGTAGATGACAATCGCGACATCGATACGATCAAGCAGCTTCACCTGGTTCAAGCCTCACTTGATAACTTGGCAATGAACACGTCGACCGGTGTGATCAGCGCTACGCTTATCCAGCGGCCTCACGAAGCTCGTAGCAAAAATGTCCGTCCTCGAGCACACCTGGCGATAGCAGGCTGTGCCGGATCTACCGCAGAAATCTTGCCGCATCCGGCGTCGACGGAATGGTTTCAACAAAAGATCGGCGAGTTGCTCGAAGCGCTGGATAACGCCGCGATCCGACCCGAGGCGGTCTCGATCATCGCGCAGGTCGTTGAAAGCGCCGCATTCTACCCCGACGGAGATCACGGTCTCGAGGCGTCGATGCCTTAACTGCGACGCTTATGTCATTTGCCTCAAACGAACACACCCGCCCAGGCCTGAGCCTGGACGGGTGTCCTGTAACGTTGGTTGCGGGATAGGATTTGGCCACTGTAGAACTCGTTTCCGCTTGATCGACAATATCATCGTTCCTTCAAAAGAGGAGCGATATTTATGGCTCGTACGGGGCCGCTTGCAGACTGGCAGGTCTTAATCGGTGATATCGACATAGTCGCCGTTCCCGACCGCCGCATGGCGTTGTCGCCTGTGATCGAATTGTCGCCGGTCGAAGCGCAGCGTGCGCGCCGGGCTGGTCGGCACACCGGCACAGGTGAGCGCGCATCGCCGATTATGCCGCGGCCGGCGTTGATCTGCTGCTCTTGCAGATGAGCCCGCAGGCCGAGGAGATGGCCCGCTTTGCCGAAACCGTAATCGCGCCACGGCGAGCGGCGGAGGCAGCCTAGCGCTCAGCGACGGCAAATCTTCGCTTGGCGTCTGCCAAGCTTTGGCGCGCTGACATCAACCGTCACGACACTTTATACCGGAAGTCGACACTTCCGGAGAACCGCCATGACGCGCTCGCTTCATCCCGAGACCCTTGCATTGCACGCTGGTTGGCGTGCCGACCCGGCAACCGGATCGGTGGCCCCGCCGATCTACCAGACGACATCATTCCAGTTCGAAAGCACCGACCATGCCGCGAGCCTGTTCGCGCTGCAGACGCTCGGCAATATCTACACAAGGATCGGCAATCCGACGCTCGATATCCTTGAACAGCGGCTGGCAGCGCTCGAAGGCGGGGCGGCGGCGTTGGTCGTGGCATCGGGGCAGGCGGCGTCGGCGCTTGCCGTGCAAAATCTGGCACGCGCCGGCGACAATATCGTCAGCTCGACCGACCTTTATGGAGGCACCTGGAACCTCTTTGCCAATACGCTGAGGGACCAGGGTATCGAGGTGCGCTTTGTCGACCCGGCCGACCCGCAAGCCTTTGCACGGGCAACCGACGACCGGACGCGGGCCTATTATGCCGAGACACTGCCCAATCCCAAGCTGACCGTATTTCCCATCGCCGAGGTGGCGGCGATCGGACGGCCGCTGGGCATTCCGCTGATTGTCGACAATACGGCGGCGCCCTTGCTGGTGCGCCCGTTCGATCATGGCGCCGCTGTCGTCGTCAGTTCGCTGACGAAGTATATCGGCGGCCATGGCACGTCGATCGGCGGGGTGATCATCGACGGCGGCAATTTCGACTGGCAGGCGCAGGCCGCCCGCCAGCCGCAGCTCAACACGCCCGATGCCAGCTATCACGGTGCGGTCTGGGCCGAGGCGGCCAAGCCACTTGGCCCGATTGCCTATGTGCTGCGGGCGCGCGTCATCCTGCTTCGCGACCTGGGCCCTGCCCTGTCGCCCTTCAACGCTTTTCAGTTCCTGCAGGGGCTCGAAACGCTGCCGCTGCGCATCGAACGCCATTGCACCAATGCATTGGCGGTTGCGACGTGGCTGCAATCGCGCCCCGAAGTGACCCGGGTCATTCATCCTTCGGTCCAGACCGGGGAGGCAAAGCGGCGGGCTGACAAATACCTCACGCACGGCTTCGGTGGCCTCGTCGGGTTCGAGCTGGGATGTGGCCGGGCGGCAGGCAAGGCGTTCATCGATGCGCTGAAGCTGTTTTATCACGTTGCCAACATCGGCGATGCGCGTAGCCTTGCTATCCATCCCGCAAGCACGACCCACTCGCAGCTTTCCAGCGAGGACCGGGCCGCGACCGGCGTGTCGGACGGCTATGTGCGGCTTTCGGTAGGGATCGAGCATATCGACGACATCATCGCCGATCTCGCGCAAGCGCTGGACGCGGCGGCGTGACCATTCCGGTCCGGCCGTTCTGGTTCATCCCGTCGCACGGCGATGGCCGCTGGCTGGGGTCGGCGGAAGGGGCGCGGCCAACCGAGTTTTCCTATCTCTCGCAGATCGCCATTGCCGCCGACCGGCTCGGCTTCGAAGGGGTGTTGTTGCCGACCGGACGGACCTGCGAGGACAGTTGGGTGCTGGCGAGCGCACTGGTCCCCATGACACAGCGGCTGAAGTTCCTGGTGGCGGTGCGGCCAGGGGTAACATCGCCGCTGTTCGCTGCCAGACAGGCGGCAACGCTGGACCGTATCAGCGGCGGACGCTTGCTCGTCAATATCGTGACGGGTGGCGACGATGCCGAGATGCGTGCCGACGGCGTGTCTCTCGGGCACGATCTTCGCTATGCGCAAACCGACGAATATCTGACGATCTGGCGCCGGTTGATGGCGGGCGAGCGGGTCGATTACGCCGGTTCGCATCTGTTTGCCGAAGGTGCCGAGCTGCTGTTCCCGCCCGTGCAGGATGGCGGGCCGCCGCTTTACCTGGGCGGCTCGTCGGCACCGGCCATCGACGTCGCAGGGGACCATATTGACTGGTATCTGACCTGGGGCGAGCCAGCCTCGGCGCTTGGCGACAAGCTCGACCGGGTGCGGGAACGCGCTGCCGAGGCGGGGCGGACGGTGCGCTTCGGCATCCGGCTGCACATCATTGTCCGCGAGACCGAGGAAGCGGCCTGGGCGGAGGCCGACCGCCTTATAAGCCGTTTGGATGACAGCCTGATCGCCAAGGTGCAGGCAGCGCAAGCGGCGAGCGGCTCTGAAGGGCAACGGCGTATGCAGGCCCTGCACGGCGGCCGGCGCGACCGCCTGATTGTGGCGGCCAACCTCTGGGCCGGCATCGGGCTCGTCCGAGGTGGCGCCGGCACAGCCCTTGTCGGCAGTGCCGAGAACATCGCCGCGCGCATTGCCGAATATGCTGCAATCGGCATCGAGACCTTCATTTTCTCCGGCTATCCCCATCTCGAAGAAGCCTATCGTGTGGCGGAACTGCTGTTTCCGCTGATCGACATCGCCCGTGACACCCCGGCAGCTACCGCCGTCAAACCAGGGCGTGCCGGCGAGGCGGGAGGGCATTCGGTGGGACGGCACGGAGTGGCAACGGGGCCATCCTAGGCACTTCGGGCGGGCTCCACGAGAAGTCGACGGCACGGCGCGGGTCCAGCTTCACCTGCACGGAGCCAGCAGCGAGCAGCGTGTTGGCAACGCGCTGCTGGTTGGCGATCACGGCAGCATTCGGCGGGTCGACCCGGAAGGGATTGGGACCGAGGCGTTCAAGGACTTTCGCGATGACCGGCTCCGAGAGCTTTGCGGCACCGGCGAGGATCGTCCGGACCTCGGCCTGGTTGGCGTTGGCCCAGACCGCCTCGGCGCGGAGTTCATCGAGGAAGCGGTGCAAGGCGGCCGGTGCAGCGATGGCAGTATCGCGCGCGAGAAACAGGGTAACCGTCAGAAGACCCTCGCGGTCGAAGCGCGTCTCGTCTGCCTGCAGCCGGTCTTGCGCGATGGTGAAATAGGGATCCCAGGTGAACAGGGCGTCGATACTGCCCTGTCCCAGTGCAGCGACGCCGTCGCCCGGCGCAAGGGTGACGGGCGTGACATCACCAATGGTCAGTCCGGCATCTTCAAGCGCGGAAAGCGCCGCGACTTCGGCAGAACTGCCTTTGGTGAAGCCGATCTTGCGGCCGTTCAGAGCAGCGACATTGCGCAGCCGCCGTGTCGGCAGTGTCAGAAAAGCGTTGCCGGCAGTTTGCCCGAGATAAACCTGAGCCGCGACCAGCTTGACCGGCACGCCCGCTGCCTGGGCATAGACCGCCGGCGTGTCGCCGACCGCGCCGAAATCGACCGCGCCGGCGTTCATGGCCTCGATCAACGGCGGTCCTGACGGAAACTCGACCCAATCGAGGCCGTAGCCAGCGGTGCGCACGCGCCGGTCGATCTCGCCTCGGGTACGCGCGATGAATAGCACGCCATTGCGCTGAAAGCCGATCCTCAAGCGGGTGACATCCTGGGGCGCGCTGCAAGCCGCAAGGCTCAGCATGGCACTCCCATGGAGAAAGGTGCGGCGATCGATCATGCGGCGCTCCTCAAGGGGCAATCGACGGGAATTTCGCGCCGTTCGGCCCGGAGCGTTGGGCGTTTGCGCCCGCCAAGTGCTATAGACAAAGCATGCCAAAACCGTTTCACATCGCGATTGTCGGAGCCGGCTTTACGGGCACGCTGCTGGCGGTGAACCTGCTCCGTCGGCCGGAGCTCATCGTAACCCTGATCGACCGGCGACCGATGTTCGGCCGTGGCACCGCCTATTCGGCGACCAACCCGTCGCACCTTCTCAATGTACGTGCCGGCAACATGAGCGCCTTTGCCGATGCGCCGCGCCATTTCGTCGAGTGGTGTGCGGCGCGCGGGATCGGCGACGAAACCACCTTTGTGCCGCGGCGCAGTTTCGGCGACTATATCGGCGAGCTGCTCGGCGATTGCATTGCCGATTGTGAAGGCCGCCTCGCGCTTGCCTGCGCCGATGCGACCGGAGTCGAAGTCGCGGGCAACGCGATCAAGCTCGCCCTGTCTAACGGCGCGGCCCTGCGGCCCGACGCGCTGGTGCTCGCCATCGGCAATTTGCCGCCCCAGGTGCCGGCCGGCCTTGATCCCGCAACGATCGGCGCCGATGCCTATGTTGCCGACCCTTGGGCCGGCAGTCTCGTCACCAGCCTTCAGGACGACGACACGGTCCTGTTGCTCGGCACCGGGCTGACCATGGTGGATGTGGCGCTCAGCCTCGAATCGGCCGGCTTTGCAGGCAAGATCATTGCTATGTCGCGGCGTGGATTGCTGCCGCATCGTCATGCACCCGGCCCTGGTCTTGCCGTGGGCGAACGTCGGCAAGGCATGCCGCCGACAACGGTCACGGCGCTGGTGCGCGACGTGCGCGCCCGGGCCGATGCGATCGGCTGGCGCGCTGCCGTCGACGAGCTGAGGCCCTTCACTCAAGAATTGTGGACCTCTGCCAGCGCGGCCGAGCGCGGCCGCTTTCTGCGTCATCTGCGGCCGTGGTGGGACGTCGCGCGGCATCGGCTGGCCCCGGATGTCGCAACACGCATCGCCGCCATGCAGAACGGCGGCAAACTCCAGATCCTGGCCGGCAAGCCCACCGACTTTCGAAGCGACGGGACCGGTGTCGCCGTCACGTTTCGCCCGCGCGGGCTCGTTGCCACGGAAAGGCTGTCGGTACGACGCATCATCAACTGCACCGGACCGATGGGCGACCTGTCGAATGCCCGCGACCCGCTGCTCCATGCTCTGATTGCCTCGGGTCTTGCCAGGCCGGGACACGCCGGGCTCGGTCTCGACGTCGATCATCATTCGCGGCTGATCGGAGCGGATGGCAGACGCGAAGCACGCCTGTACGCGGCAGGCCCGCTGACGCGGGGCGCATTCTGGGAGATCGTGGCCGTTCCCGATATTCGCAACCAGGTCGGCGCAATGGCAGCCGACCTCGCCGAACTGGGTGTTGCGGACGCGCTGGTCAAATGACGAAGAAGCCATGGGTTGCATCGCGCTCGAGCTGGGCAACCAGCCCATATTCCCAGTCGAGATAGGCCTGCATCGCAGCGCGTGGATTGTCGGTGCCTTCATAGGGGCGGCGATAGACATCATCAAAGGGGTGCAGACGCGTGCCAGTGCCCGCAACCAGCGTGCCGCCGGCCGCGACAAAGGCGTTGTTGCCGCCATCGAGAGCGCGCACGCGGCGACCCGGTCGCACGAGCTCAGCGGCAGCGAAGCGCGCGAGGGCACCGCCCGTCGATGTCAGGACGACGTCGTCCGATTGCAGGCTGTCGCTGTCGGCGGCGGCCAGGCGTGCACGGATGGCAAAGACGGCGTTATCGATGTGGCCGCGCACATAGACCGGCGACGTCGCAAGATCGATCAAAATCGCGCCGGCAGCCTGCGCAGCCGCCAGCCCAGCCGGAGAAAGCATCTCCACTTCGGGCAGTTCAGGCAAATTCAAGGGGTCGGCGCCGCGTGCCGTGTTGGCAAGGCCGGTCGCGACATAGACTTCCCAGCCCATCTGGGCGAGCCAGGCCGCGGTCATGTCGGCGCGTGGGCCGAGATCGTCGTGGAGGACGATACGCGCGCCGCGTACCGGGGCCGCCATGTCGGTTTCCTGCACCAGTTGCCCACCCGGATAGTTGCGAAAGCCGCGCGGGTGCCCGGCGGCAAAGTCCTGCGGTTGGCGCACGTCGAAACGGTAGAGGGTACGGGTGCGATCGGCGATGAAGCGCTCGAGTTCGTCCAGGCCGATATGCTTGACGCCGGCACGATAGGCAACGGCGCGGGCACGTTGGCGGGCGGTTTCGAGCCCGGCGGGGTCGCCATCGGTGACCTGACGGATCTTGCCGTGATCGAGTGCGAAGTCCTCCAGTGTCCAGCCTATGGTGCCGTTGCGCAGCGCAAAGACGGGGTTGGGCAATCCGGCATTGATGAGTGACTGCGCGCCGATGAGGCTCCGTGTCCGCCCGGCACAATTGACGATGATCGTCGTTTCCGGATTCGGCGCCACGACCGGTGCGCGCAGCGCAAGCTCGGCACCGGGCACGCTGATACCGCCGGGTATGCTCATCGTGCAATATTCTTCGAACCGGCGCGCATCCAGGACGACCAAATCGTCGCCGCGCTCGATTCGCGCCCTGACCTCGGGCGCCGGCAGCGACGGCGTGTGGCGCCTCGCCTCGACCAGTTCTCCAAATGCCTTGGAATAGGAATTGACGTCGCGGAACAACTCGAACCCCGCGTCACGCCAGCCCTGCAAGCCACCGTGGAGCAGGGACGTATTGCCGTAGCCAAGCGCCTTCAGAACCCGTCGCGCGCGTGCCGCATAGCCTTCGCCGTCATCGTAAACAACGATCGGCACATTGCGCCGTGGCAGCCGGTCGAGCGCTTCGACCTCGAGTCGGGACAGCGGAAGATTGGCGGCGAACAGCGGGTGGGCATGGGCAAAAGCCGCTTCCTCACGCACATCGAGCAGCGCGATCTCATGGCGCGCGAGCAAGGCGAAGCGAACGTCGGCAGCGCTCGTCACAGGTTAAAGACCGGGGTTTCCGGTCCGTTGGCATAGCCCGACACGAAGCGCTTGGAGCCGCCTTTAGGCGGGTAGATGTGGCGCTCGACAGCGCCGATATCGGCACCATAGACATGTATGCTGACGGTAATGTCATTGGGCATAGCGTTGCGTACCTGGTGAATATCGCCGATCCGCGGCGACACGGTTTCGACGCTGCCCGGCAGCAACTCATGCGGCACATCGAGCGCGCGCGGCGGCGCATCGGCGCAGATGGCGAAGCGTTGGGACTGCTCGACCCCGCGCAGAACACCGACGGCACCCCATACCGTGTGATCGTGCACTGGCGTGCCCTGTCCTGGTCCCCAGACGAAGCTGACCACCGAAAACCGCGCCGCCGGATCGCGGTAGAGCAGATATTGCGTATAATTATCGGGATGCGGCACCGCATAAGCCGACGGCAACCAATCGTCGGTTTCAACAAGCCGGGCGAGCGCCTTGGCGACGTGCGGCAGGACGATCGCCTCGTCGGGCTCGGCTACGAGCAAGTCGAGCCGTTGGACAAAGGCGGCGAGCGAGGCCGGGACGATGGTCATGCTGTCCCGTAGTCGAAATCGCGCACCCACAACGGGGCGACATCGACCCGCGCAGGGAGGATCCCGGCCTTGAAGAAGGTATCGGCGACCATCTGCTGGCTGACAATCGCTGCATCGCTGGGCGGGATCAGATTGGGGGCCGTGGTCCGTTGGGCACGCTGTCCACGATACACGGCTTCGGGAAGCCCGGTGTCGGAAGCCACCAGCCGGATCGCTTCGTCGGGGTGCGCTTCGGACCACGCGTAGGTGTCGCGCACCCGGCGCAGCCAGGCAGCGACGGCAGCGCGCTTTGGCGGGTCATCGAGCGCGCTCTGTGCGGCCGCAAAGGCATAATTGCCGGTCAGCCGACCGACGCCGTTCGTGAGAATGCGGGCGCCGGTGGCCTCGCGCGCCAGGAAACCGACGACGCCGAAGATCACCCAGGCATCGAGATCGCCGCGCTCAAAGGCTGCGCGCCCATCCTGCGGGGCAAGCGCAACCGGCGTAATATCGGCGAAGGTCAGACCAATCTCATCGAGAATGCGGAGCAGGATGTAGTGCGACGTCGTCGCCCGGACATAGCCGATGCGCTTGCCCTTCAGATCCCCGATCACTTTGATCGGCGACGTTTTTGGAACCAGCACGACCTGGTTGGCGACATCGCCTTCCAGTACCGCCACCAAGCGGACAGGCGACTGTTTTTGCGCGACAAACACCGGCGGGATATCGGACATCGAGCCGAGGTCGAGCGCCCCGGCGCTGATCGCCTCGACGATCAGATTGCCGCTGGCGAAGGGCGACTTAACGACCCTGAACGGCAATTCGGGGAGCCCTGCGGCGGCCATCCACGTCTCCGCCTGGCCGCGATAATAAGCGACACGCAAGGTGGTTGCGGGCTTTGCCGTTTCCTGACCGCAAGCGGCCAGCGCCAGCGAACTGGCGAGCAGGTTGCGACGATTGAGCAGCATCAGTCGAACAAGTCCGGCTCTTCGCGGGCAACGACGTCCCAATATGGCTGGAAGGCGAAGAAGTTGCCTAGGTCGGAGCCCATTTGCGTCTCGGTATGCCTGGCGACATCAGGCGGGACCGGCTGCACAGTGCCCGCGGCTCCGGCGAGCAATTGCGCGTGGGCAGCATTCTCCATCGCATAATAGCGCCAGACGGCGGCCTCCAGCGTGGGGCCGGTGGTCAGCAGTCCGTGATTCTGCAGGATGATTGCCTTGTTGGTGGGGCCCAGTGCCTCGGCGATCTTTTCGCCCTCCGATGTGTCGAGAACGACGCCTGAGAATTCGCGAAAGAGGCTGTGGCTTTCAAAGAATGCACAGGAATCCTGCGTAAGCGGATCGAGCAATCGGCCGAGCGCCGACCAGGCCTTGCCGTACAACGAATGCGAATGTGCCGCTGCCAGCACATCGGGCCGAGCGGCGTGGAGCGTGGCGTGGATGGCGAAGGCGGCGCGGTTGAGGCGCCGAATTTCGCCGCCGTCGACGATCTCCCCGGCATGGCTGACCAGCATCAGGTCGGACACGCGGATCTGCGAGAAAGCGACGCCCGCCGGGTTGACCCAGAAATGGTCGGGCCATTCAGGATCTCGGACGGTGATATGTCCGGCGCCGCCCATGTCGTAACCCCAGCGGGCAAACAGACGGTAGGATGCCGCCAGCCGCTGCTTGCGATACAGCCGCTCAAGCTCGAGGGTCGGCTGCGGCGGCGACGGCGACCAGCCTTCGCTGCGAACCGTCGGGATGGCAGCGGGCGGCAGCGGCGGAAACGGTGTCGGCGGCCGTTTGGACGTGGCGAGAGCAACGGACATTTGAAACCTTTCAATAGCCGCGCGAGGCGTCGACGATGTTGGCGAGCGCCAGACCGGCGCGATAGCGATCGACATTTTCGGCAAAGCGCCGGGCCAGCGCCGCACGGGTATCCGGGGTGGCGACAGAGCTATGTGGCGACAGGCGAACGCGGGGATGGCTGTAATAGGGGTGCCCCGCCGGAAGTGGTTCCGGCTCGGTCACGTCGAGGGTTGCGGTGACACTTCCTGCATCGAGCGCCGCCAGCAGCGCCTTATCGTCGATCAACCCGCCGCGCGCGATGTTGATGATGTGCTGGCCGGGCTTGGCCAGCGCCAGCCGCCGGACATCAACGAGGTGGCGCGTATCGGCGGTCAGCGGTGCCGCTAGAACGACGTGATCGGCAGTCGCAAACAGCGTGTCGGTATCGACGCGCGTCACGCCGTCGACCGCAAAAGGCGCATCGGTGCGGCGCGTGGCAATTACCCGCATACCCAGCGCCTGGGCACGCGGCGCCAGCGCCTCTGCGATCGAACCGAAGCCGATAATGCCAAGTGTCGACCCTTCGACCGCAGCGAGCGGCGTCGAGGCCCAGCGATCGGGGCCGTCGATCCAGATGTCGGGCAGGTGCTTGGCCTGGGCAAAGATCGCCGCAAGCGCGAACTCGGCGAGCGCTACTGACGAAGAACCTCGCGCGCTGGTGACGACCGGCCCCTCGAACAGCCAAGGCGGATAGAAATCGATCCCAACCGAAACGAGCTGGATCCAGTCGATGTTGAACGGCCAGCCCTTCGGGCGCTTCGCCGGAAGATCACCGGGCCGCGAAAACGGCGCGGCGAGCAGGATGCGCGCATCATCCGGGACGGCGTCAGGCACGCCGCGCGGGATGTGGATGATATCGATCCCAGCCACACCGCCGGCAATCGTCGCCGTGAATGGCTCCGGCAATTGCGAGACGACACGCAGCGCGGTCATGGTCGAGCAGCAAAGGCGGCGCGACCAGCGGCACCAAGTGCAACATCGCCCTGAGGCGTATGCACCCGCCCGCACAGCACATCGCGGAGGTGACGTTGCAGCGGGTTGTGGCGCGACAGGCCGGGATTGCCCGACAGGGCGACCAGACCCTCGACCACCTTTATGGCGTTTTCGGTGACATTGTACTTGATCAGGCTGGTTTCGGGCAGGCTCGCCTCGCCGCGGGCCCCTGCCGCCAACAAGGCGCGGTTGGCAAGCAGCAGCGCGTCGGCCGCACCGACTGCTTCCTGATAGCGCGGCAGGGTCGAAAGCGGCGCGCCGAGATTGGCGGGGATGCGGGTCGCCGCCCACTCGACAAACCAGTCGCGCGCGGCCTGGGCCACGGCGTCGTAGATGCCGGCGGTCAGCACCGCGCTCCAGGTCAGGAAGCTGGCGTCGATCGGCGGCGGCGGCGCGCCTATGGGCGTCAGGCCGGTGGCGTGATCGAGCGGCGTCGGAGTCGCTTCGAAGATGACATCATGGCTGGCACTGGCGCGCAGGCCGAGATGATCCCAGGTCTCCTGCACGCGCCAGCCGGGGGCCGAGCGATGGACGAGAAAGGCCCCGACCCGCGGTTCCGGTTCATCGGTAACGGCCCAGACATTGAACCAGCTCAGCACCGGTACGCCGGTTGAAAAGATCTTGCGGCCGGAAATCAGCCAGCGATCGCCATCGCGGCGGGCGGTCGTCGCGGGCACCCCGCCGCGCGCCGGTGTGCCGAGCTCAGGCTCGACCCGAAAGGCGTTGATCAGCGCGCCATTGCGAACGCTGTCCTCGGCAACGCGCCGTCGCACACCTTCCAGCGGCCCGCGGTTGAACCCGTTGAGGTGAAGATATGTCATCACCAAGATCAGCGCGGTCGCCGGCTCTCCTCGCGCGACGGCGTGCACGACCTTGAGAGCGGTGGCCAGATCGGCTCCGCCACCACCAACCTCGGTCGGCGCCGTCAGGCCGATCAGCCCGGCGGCATGGAGGCGTTCGAAATTCTCCGCGGGCAAACGGCCGCTTGCATCGACGTCGGCAGCCGTGGCGGCGAAGGCAGCGGCAAGTTCCGCCAGTGTCGCGTCGAGCCCGGCGGTATGCGTCACGACGACCGCAGATGCTGGCGCGCTCATCCGACGGCCTCCTGGCGTTCGATTACCCGCAACTGCACCGGCGCTCATCCGACGGCCTCCTGGCGTTCGATTACCCGCAACTGCACCGGCGGCCGTTCGTCGGCACGTTCGGGCACGTCGACACCGAGGCCGCGCAACAGCTTGGCGCGCAGCCGCTGGAAGGCCGGATCAGCGGTATCGCGCGGCCGGGTGATTTCGACGCGCTCGTCGATGGCGATACGGCCGGCCTCGAGCACCAGTACCCGGTCAGCAAGTAGCACCGCCTCATCGACGTCATGGGTAACGAGCAACACTGCCGGCCTGTGCGCCTGCCAAAGCCGTTCGACGAGGCGGTGCATCCTGATCCGTGTCAGCGCATCGAGGCTGGCAAAGGGCTCGTCCAGCAGGAGCAGCGCCGGCTCGCGCACCAGCGCCCGCGCCAGGGCAGCGCGCTGCGCCTCCCCGCCGGACAATGTTGCCGGCCAGGCATCGATGCGGTGCTCCAGACCGACTTCGCCGAGCGCCTTTTCGACGCGGGCACGTTGCTGGATCGTGGTGAGGCCGATGCCGACATTCTGGCGAACGGTCTTCCACGGCAGCAGGCGCGCCTCCTGAAACGCGATCGCACGGCCGGCCGGCGCCGACAACGTGCCGGTGTAGCCATCGTCCAAACACCCAAGCGCACGCAGCAGCGTCGTCTTGCCCGACCCCGAGCGACCCAGCAGCGCGACGAACTCACCCGGCGCGATGTCGAGGTCGAGATTGTCGAGGACGGTCGTGGCGCCGAACTGGCGCGACAGGCCGCGGACAGTGACGGCGGGGGTGTCGGTTTGGGAAGTATGAGGGCGGCTCATGACGCTCACTCCTTGATCAATGACGGACGCCAGGCGAGCGCCCGGGCCTCGATCGCCCGCACCCCGGCATCGGCGGTCAGGCCGATGGCGGCATAAACGAGCAGGCAGACCACGATGACATCGGTTTGCAGGAAATCGCGGGCGTTGTTGATGAGATAGCCAAGGCCCGCCGACGCGTTGATCTGTTCGGCGATCACCAGCAGCAGCCACGACACCGTCAGTGCCATGCGCAGGCCGAGCAACAGGCTCGGCATGGCGCCGGGCAGGATGACGTGGCGAATCAGGGCGCCGCCGTTCAGCCCGAACGTCCGCGCCGCCTCCAGCAATTTGGGATCGACGCCGCGAATGCCGTTGTAGAGGTTGAGGTAAATCGGAAAGGTGACGCCGAGCGCGATCAGCAGGATCTTCGGCGTCTCGCCTATGCCGAACCAAACGATGAACAGCGGCACCAGCGCCAGCACGGGCAAGGTGCGAAGCATCTGCACCGGCGGATCGACGGCGAGTTCACCGCGTTTTGAAAGGCCGGCCGTGATCGCCAGCGCGCCACCGACGAGGCCTCCGAGCAGCAGCCCGGTCATTGCCCGCCCGACCGACACCAGCAGGTTGGCCTGAAGCTCCCCCGAAGCAATCATCTCGAACAGCGTCGCCACGACCTGGCTGGGGGCGGCAAGAATCCGCAGCGGGATCAGGCCGACGCGGCTGCCGACTTCCCAAAGCGCGATCAGAACAAGGGGCGATATGGCCCGGCGCGGCAGGCGAAACCGCCAGGCGGGTCGAACGTCAGAAATGGCGACAGTCGCTGCGATGGTCATTGGCTGGCCCTTTCTTGCGGCGAACTTCAGAGATGCGCCACCCCGGCATCACGCACAAACGAGACTATCTGATAGCATCGTCGAGCAAGCGTGATACGAAGGCGATTCATAGTGTTTCCAGCACGTTGCGCGTCAGGCTGGCGAGGCGGTTCGCAGCCTTTGCCCCGGCCTTGCTCGCTTGCATGATGCAGGCGACCTGCGGGAGATCGGGCAGCGCCTGGGTGTCGAGCGGCGAAAATCCCTTGAGGAAGAGATCGGTACGTGCGGTGACCCCAAGGCCGGCTTCGACAGCGCTGCGCAGTGTTGACAAGTTCGGCGTTTCGACGGCAATTCGATAGGGAATGTCACGGGCTTCGAGGCTGTTAATCGCGGCTTCTCGGAAGCGGCACGGCTTTTCGAGCACGGCCAGTGGCAAGGGCCGGCGATCGAGCAGCGATACATCGCCATACCACCGCATCGGCGCGGTGCGAATTGTCGCCGGATCATCGGTCGCCGAGAACCCGACCAGCACATCGAGCTGGCCGCGCTCCAGCAGCGTCTGCAATTCGGCGGTCCCGGCGACGCGCGCATACACATGGCTGTCGGGATGCAGCCCGGCAAAACGCGCGAGAATGCCGGTAAGGAAAGTTTCGGCGAAATCCTGAACGGTGCCGAAGCGCACAGGCCCGGCAAAGCCACCGACCTTGACCGATGCCAATGCTTCGTCATGCAGTGACAGCAACCGGCGGGCGTAGCCAAGCAGCACGTCGCCCGGCGCAGTCAACACCAGCTTGCGGCCATCGCGAACGAACAAGGGCTGCTGCACCAGTTCTTCGAGTCGCTTGATCTGCAGGCTGAGGGCTGACTGCGTCACGAAAACCTGCTCGGTCGCTGACAGCATCGACCCCGACTCAACGATCGCGACGAAGCTTCGCAGCAGAGCCGTCGGCAGGTTGACGGGCATCAGGCCTTCTCGCGCAGCAACCGGGAGACTGTTTCGTCGAAATGCTGCTTGGCCTTTTCGTGCAATGACCGGTGGCAGGGCCGGCCCAACCGACGTGGACTTCGCGCACGCGGCCGTCGCGGCCGATGAAAATCGTCGAGGGATAGACCTTGACCGGTCCCAGCGCCCCGATTGCCGCCCTGGTGCTGTCCGGTGTCGGCTCACCGGCAAGGACGAGCGGATAGGTCAGCTTGTAGCGGTTGGCGAAGCTGTCGAGCTGCCTGAAGGCGCGGGACTGATCGGTGCCATATTCGAACTGGAGACCGATGACTTCCAGCCCGTCCTTCTGGTGGCGTGCGGCATAGGGACCGATGAAGGTCGCCTCGTCATGGCAATTGGGGCACCAGGCGCCGCCCAGCGTCAGCACGACGACCTTGCCCTTGTAACGCGGGTCGCTCGGCGAAACGGTCTTGCCGTTGCTGGTCGGGAAGCTGAAGGCCAGCCGGTCGCTGGCGGGTTTCTCGACGGCAACGGCCTCGAACACCTTTGTCGGCGCGCGAACGGCTTTCCAGCCGCCGGGCGTCTTGGTGGTCGCGCCGAACTGGCTGCCGGCGAGCGCGCCGTCGGCGAGAACAGCCTTCCAGATCGCCGAGCTGTTGCCATCGAAGGTCGACAGCGAGAGCTGATCTCCTGAGATTTCGCCGGCAAGGAAGCGGGTGTCGCCGGTCGGGAACTGCACCGACCCGCTGAGCTTGTTACCGACCTGCGTGAATTGCGCGAGGCCCTTTTGCGGACGGTCGCCGGCGGTTTCGACGACCCAATCGCCGGTCAGATCGGCCACGGCGCGCGCCGGTGTCGACGTGAACCGGTAGCTGCCGCGGCTGCCGCTGGCGGCGAGCGAGACCGGCCCGCTGCGCCGGGTCAGTTCGGCCGTGCCGGTCAGCCGGTCGTCGGCGCCGCGCGTCAGGACGAGGCGCGAACTGTACGATGGAAATGCCAGGGTGATGGTCTCGCCTTCCACCGAAACCTTTTCGGCGCGAAGCCGTTCGGGTGGATTGAGGATATAGGCGGCCGGGCCGGTCTTCCCGCGTGCGACTTCGAGGCCGAACGGCAACGGCCCGCCGGGGTGGTCCAACGTGATGCGCCAGATACCATAAGGCGACGCTTCGGCTGCATGGCCCGGGTTGATGATGGTGAGCGCCAGGGCGCCGGCAAAGACGAGGCCGGTCAGGCCGCGCCAGAACCAGTATTCGATCTTTTCGCGTGTCATCGCGTCACCACGTCGCCGGCAACTGTGACCCGTTCCATGGTCCGAGGCTGCGGCCAGTAGTCGCCGACGGCATAGTGCTGAGTCGAACGATTGTCCCAGATCCCGATGGCACCTGGGGTCCATCGAAAGCGAACCTGATATTCGGGCACCTTGATGCGATCGAACAGCAGCCGCAGCAGTTGATCGCTTTCTTCCGGCGGCAGGCCGATGATCCGGGTCGTGAAGGTGTAATTGACGTAAAGGATCTTCTCGCCGGTTTCCGGGTGGGTTCGAACTACCGGGTGCGTCGCGGGCGGAAAATCGCGCGCGATCTCGGCGCGCTTCTCGTCCGACACGCGCGGGCCGAAGCTTCGGACAATGTCATGCTCGGCATCGAGATGCTCGATCCGGTCCTTCACTGCCTGCGGCAGCCCGCGATAGGCAGCGCCGACATCGGCCCAGATGGTGTCGCCGCCGACGCGGGGAATTTGCCGGGCGATCAGCACCGAACCGATCGACGGCTTTTCACGGAAGGTGACATCGGTGTGCCATTTGTTGAAGGCCTGAAACGCCGGATAGGTCTCGGGCGTGATCTTGGTCCCTTCCGACCCGGTGATGCGCAGGATTTCGGGATAGCCTTCGACGCTCGGCAGCACCGGATGGCCTTCGAGTGCGCCGAACCGCGCCGCGAGGCGCACATGCGCTTCATGGCTGATGTTCTGATCGCGAAAGAAGATCACCTTGTGGCGGAGCCAGGCGGTGCGGATCGCCGCCCATTGCTCGTCCGACAATGGCTGTTCGAGATCGACACCACTGATTTCGGCCCCGATGTTTATTGTCAGCGGCGTAATACTGATCCCAAGGGCAGCGGCATCAAGGGCGCGGGTTTCTGATCGCAGGGCTGTAGCCATTGGTCGTGCTCCTCAAATCGGGCGCGGTGCTGCTGGCCCAAAGATGTTGCAAGGTCCTCCGAGCGCCGAATCAGTGATTCTTTGCGTCTTGAAAGTCCTACTTCTTTGATGGGATTTACGGCGCGATACGTGTCATATCCGCCAGCCAAGGGTCAGCAACACCGTGCGGGGGTCGCTGAAGTTGGTGGTGCGGTACAAGGGCGACCCGTCAGATGCCGGGGCATAGCCTGGCGGCAGTGCATAACGGACGTTTGTCAGGTTGCGCACGGCAAGTGATGCGATCCAGCGGTCGTTGTTCGAAACCCAGCGCAATTGCCCATTGATATACGTCTGATTGGGCAACTGTGCCGATGGATTGTTATTGGCATCGGTAAAGCTTTTGGACTGGAAATTGACATCGCCGTGCAGGCTCCATCGGCCCGGACCGCCGATCGGGAGTACCCAACTGCCGGCTACACGCGCCTGGAATTCCGGCGCGTTCGGCAGAACTGCCCCCTCGAAAGGCGAGGTGTTGAGCGAAAAGCCGTTGGGAAAGCTGGAGCGTGTCTCCACCCCGAGAAATGTGTCGAGCCGCGCATCGAGCCAGGAGGCCGATGCATCGATCTGGACCGCATCGCTCGGCTGTAACTGCGCCTCGATCTCGACGCCGCGGGTCGATCCCTTGCCGGCGTTGTAGCGGCGGGTAACCTGTTGCACCGGGTCGTTCGTCGTCAGTTGGATATCGTCGAAGCTGATGTAGAAGGCGGCCGTGTTGAGCCGGAAGCGCTTATCCGCCGTCGCGAATTTCAGGCCGATCTCGTAGTTGGTGATCTTCTCCGGGTTGAACGGGATTTCCGCCTGGCGGAACCCCGTCGGCGTCGGCGTCTGGGCGCGATAATCGAACCCGGCCGATTTGGCGCCGCGACCGATGGTGGCGTACACGCGCGCGTCGTCGTTTAAGGCATACTCTACCGCTACCTTGGGTTGAAACGTCGTCCATGTCTCCGACGCCCTGGTTGACCAAACCAGCGCTTGGGGCGGGCCGTTCAGAACGCTGAGAAAGTTCGCCGCCGTTGACTGAAAGGACGCTGTGGTAACCAGGTTGAAAAGCTGGTTGTCGTTGCTGCGACGCTCCCATTGCAGCCGTGCCCCTGCCGTCAGCGTGACGCGCGGCCCGAGCCGCGCCACCCCCTCGGCAAAGCCGGCCCAGATGTCGTTGTCCTGCTGGATCAGCGTGTAGACAGGGCGATAGCGGATCGCTGCCACCACATTGGTGGCATTGGCGGCGGTGTTGGCGCGGCGGTTGGTGAACCATTCCTCGCGATAGCCAAAGACGCCGGCAACGAAATCGAAAGCCTCGAACGTGCCGGCGAGCTTCAACTCGGTCTGGTAGGTTCGGTCGCGATAAACGACAATCTGGCTGCCACGCCCGAAGAAGTCGCCGGTATTGTCGAAAGACGCGGTCTGGTCGAAGCCATAGGCCGAGGCGAGCCAGGTCAAGCGCAACCGGTCGTCGATCCGCCAATCGGTGGTCAGCAAGGCGTACAACTGATCGAATTCGTTGAACGGGAAAATCTGATTGCGCGAGGTGAGATCGTTGGTGAGCAAGTCCTGGACGCCGCGCGCCGTGCTGCGATCGCGGATGCCGCCGACGCTCAGCCTGATGTCGAAATCATCGGTCGCGGCCAGCCGCAGCTTTGCCCGCCCGCTGAAATAATCGACGTCGTTGACGTCGCGGCCGACGGTGACGTTCTGGTTGAACCCGTCGCGGCGATGATAGCCGGCGGTGATGCTGCCATAGAGTTTTCCCGCTAGTTTTCCGGCAGCAAGAAAAGACAGGCGCGCATCGTTATAGTTGCCGTACGACGCCTGGACCCGGAACTGCGGCGTGTCGCCGGGATCGATTGTGGTGATCGACAGCACGCCGGCGGGCAGCGTGGCCGCCGTTTTGACCCTGGGGCCCGCGCAGCACCTCGACCCGTTCGATATCGAGCAGTTCCTGGTTCAGCCCGACATTCTTGGGCAGATACACGCCGTCGATGTACACGGCGACCGACGGTTCACCCTGCGCGTCGGGCTCGCCGACGCCGCGGATGAACAATTGGGTGTTGAGATAGGACACGGCCACCCGCGACTGGAACAGATTGGGCGCGATGTTGCCGAGTTCGCGGACGCTGGTGATGCCTTGTTGCTCGAGCTTCAGCCCCGACAGGCTGGTGATCGCGATTGGCGTCCGTTGCACCGCTTCGTCGCGGCTGTCCCGGCGACCGGTGACGACAAGTTCATCGACACCGGCAGCTTCGGCGTCGTTGGCCACCGCGAGTTCCGCAGCGACAGCCGGCGCCCCTGCAGACATTGCACCAATGACCGCCACCGATGACAAAGCGGCGCGGCGAAACTCTTTGAATAACATGACAGACCCTTGCAAAACAGATGCAAGACTTCTGTGCTATTTTTCTAAAGTCGGAAATATCGAGAGTTTTTGTATTTCTTATTCGGATAGTTAATCTAACTCTATATCACAAAGACAAACTATCGATTGCTGTAATTATTGTTTCTGCCTCCGTCCGGACCAGCCAGTCCGGGCTCACATCGAAAAAGCGAACGATGTTCAATCTGTCGAGCAGGATCACGGCAGGTTGCGGCAGCTCCCAGGTTCCGGTGCCCGTTGTCTCACCGATCCAGGGGCCGTTCGGGGTGCGCTGTGCCTGTGTCGCGGCATTGGCGGTAAAGGTGATGCCCAACCGACGGCCAAGTCCGTTCTCAGGATCGCTGGCAATGGCAAAGTCGAGACCGTGGCGTTGCTTTATCTCGATCAGCCGGTCGGGGCGCTGCGGGCTTACAGCAATCAGCGCGACACCGCGGGCCCGAAGCGCCGGCCACAGCGTCTCGTTATAATAGGGCAGTGCAATGTTGCAGGCAGGACAGCCTGCGAAACGAAAGAACAGCAACACGGTGGGCGCGCAAGCAGTACGCGCCTGTAACCGGAAAGCACCGCTTTCGACATCGATCAGCTCGGCATCGGCGATCGCGTCGCCGACCATCGGCCACCGGTCATCAGCCGATGCAGCGGCCACCAGTTCGGCGCGCTGGTCAATGTTGATCTGCAGCACCGCGGGGTCCCAGGTTCGCACTCTTTCGGCGTGTAGCTCGGCGAGACGCGCATTGAGCGGTTGGACAACAGCGTCGGTTGTCGCATAGGCCGTTGCCGTCATTTCTTGATCTCCTGTCGCATATTGAAACGTTCGGTGAAGGCGCCGGCGAGGTTGGGAACTGTCGGAATTACCCCGGCATCGCGAAAGTGGCGCAGAGTTTCCGCCGTGCTCGCGGCGACGCCGGCATCGATTGCGGCAATGCCAAGATCCTGCCGCTCGATCATGTCGCGGGCGACCGCAAGCGGCAGGCGTGTCTCGGCGGCCAGTGCCGACGCATAATGACCAATATTGGCGCGACCCCACACCTGCGCCCTGCCCAGCCGGCCGAGAAAATCGCCGATCAATTCCGGTTTATCCGCAACCACATCACGGTGCGCCGCAATAAACGACAGGCCGCTGAACAAGCCGGAGCCATCGACAAGCACGCGGTTCTGGCCGCCGGCGGTGGCCATGCCGATGTAAGGGCTCCAAGTCGCCCAGGCGTCGACACTGCCTTCGGCCATTGCTGCCTTGGCTTCGGCGGGTGCCAAATAGACCGTGTCGATGCGGCGCGGATCGATCTTCGCACGGGCGGCGGCGCGGATCAGCAGATAACGGCCGACCGAGCCGCGTACTGTCGCAACTTTTCGATCTTTCAGGTCTGCAGCATTGCCGAGCGGCGATTTCGTTGGAACGACTATCGCCACCGGCTTTCCCCCCGACCGGGCGACCAACGCCATCACCGCGACGATCGGTGCGCCGTTCGCCACCGCAAAAGCAAAGGGCGCTTCGCCGACCCCTCCGAGATCAACTGCGCCGGCCGCAAGCGCTTCAAGTAGCGGGCTGGCCGCACCGAACTCGCTCCACTCGATCCGGTACGGCACACCCTCCAACATCCTTGATGCCGCCATTACGGCGCGGATCGTGCCACGCTGCCCGGCAACCCGCAGCACGGGCTTCGTCTGGCCCTCCGGTGCCGAACAGCCGGTAACCGTGGCGGCGAGGCCGAAGACGATGTGCCGCCGCGACCATGCCACCACAGGCTTTGCTCAAGCGGCTTGTGCCGGCCGCCGCGACGCCCTTTCGGCCACCAGCGCCCGCACCCGCGGGATCAGATTGCGGCCATAATCGACCGCATCATCATACGGGTCGAAACCGCGGATCAGGAACGTCGTCACCCCCAAATTCCAATAGTCGAGCAGGGCATCCGCCACCTGATCGGGATCGCCGACCAGCGCCGTCGAATTGCCCTGTGCGCCGGTCAATGCTGCCACACCGGTCCACAACCGCTTGTCGAGGCGTTCACCCAAGGCTGCCGCATCGAGCAGCCGCTGCGATCCGGCGTTCGGCGGCGCATGGCCGGCGGTCTTCAGGCCGGCGCGCTCACGCAGTTCCTTGACGCGCGCCTTGATGGCCTCGGCCCGGGTCCAGGCCTTGTCCTCGGTATCGGCAAGAATCGGCCGCAGGGACAGGCTGAACCGCGGGCTGCGGCCATGCACGGCAGCGGCGGCGCGCACCCGGGCGATGGTTTCGCGCACTTGTTGGTGGGTTTCCCCCCACAGCGCATAGACATCGGCATGCTTGCCGGCGACGGGGATCGCCGCGTCCGACTGGCCACCAAAATAGATCGGGATATGCGGGGCCTGCACCGGCTTGATGCCGCCGAACCCCTGGCGAACATGGTAATACTCGCCTTCATAGTCGAATGGTTCAGGGCTGGTCCATTCCTGCCGTACGATGTCGAGATACTCGCTGGCGCGGGCGTAACGCTGGTCCTTGGTGGTCCGGTCGCCGTCCTGCTGCAGCTCTTCGTCGCTGCCGCCCGTGATGATGTGGACGCCGACACGGCCGTTGCTCAGATGATCGAGCGTCGCGAGTTGCCGCGCCGCGATCGTCGGCGCGGTGAAGCCCGGCCGATGGGCGATCAGTGCATTGAGCCGCCTCGTCGCGCCCAGCGCCGCCTGGGCAATCAGGATGCTTTCTGGCGATCGCGAACTGAAGGCCACCAGCGCGCGATCGAAGCCGCCCTCTTCATGCGCGCGGGCGACGCGGACCAGATAGTCCGAGTCGAACGCCGGGCCCTGCAAAGGGCGGGTCTCGCTCGCCTCATGTGGCGCGACAAAGCCGATGAATTCGAGGGCGGAAGCGTCGGCGGTCTGGGTGGTCATGCGAAGGACTCCTCTGGAATGCCTGGCAAGCCTATCCCGCTGCCTCCCGCGGCGACCAACGCGAATTGCTCAACTCCATATAAGCTGCGCTAGGCCGTGCCGTCGCCGGGCAGGAACTTGCCGTCCTTGTACAGAAGGCTGGCCTCGCCGAACCGCCAAGCGCCGGTCACGTCGACGACGAAGAGCGCATGCGTCTGCGTGTCGAAGATCTGCCACGCCACCCCGAACAAGCAGGCAGCAACGCCATTAAGCTGTGGCGGTCTGTCGGTCGTGATCCGCCAGTCTGCGCTCGCAAAGCGTTCGGCGGTCCGAGCGCTGTCGGAGAACTGCACCGCCACCTCGACCTGGTCTGGCGCGAGCAACTGGATTGAAAGCGCAGGCGCCGCGCGCAAAGCCGCCAGCGGTCGTGCCGTCCGCGCGATCGCAAAACTGACGCGCGGCGGATCGGCCGACAGGGACGCCAGCGTACCGACGAGCACCCCTTCCGGACCAGCCGCGCCATTGCAGGCAACGATGGCAACACCAACCGGACGGACGCCGATGGCACGTTGCAGCGTCGTTTCGGTCATCGGGAAAGCTCGGCAATTGCGGCGTCTAAGGTATCCAGAGCCTCAAGCTCCGGAAAATGCCCGGCGCGAGGCAACCGGCGCACAACCGCATTCGGCAGATAGGCGCGGAGGCCCTCCGGATCGGAATGGCGGTGGGTGCGGTCGGCCGTGCCGAACAGGATGACGCCGGGGCATTGGGCAACCGGCGGCGACCATTCATCGTCGGGCAGCCAGGATTGGCAGACTGTGGCAAGGGCATTGCTGCACCCGCAATCGATCGACCAATGCGCAAGCTCCCGCCAGGGCGCCACGTCGATATCGGGCCCGGCGGCTGCATGATACCAGGCATCGGCGCCCATGGCGTGGCGATTCTCGGGCCGGGCCCAGGCGAGTTGGCCGACGATGGGGACCCGCAGGGACCCCGCAGGGTCGATGGCGCGGCCGATCCAGCGGCGAAAGCCAGCGACATCGGTGGCCTGCCCGGCAACGACGCCCGCAACCCGGTCAGGGCGCGCCGCGGCGACGGCGATGGCCACATAAGCCTGGATGCAGGCGCCGACGATGATGAACGACGCCGGCGCAAGCGCATCGATGGCTTCGATCACGGCAGCGACGACGCCGTCAAACCCCAATGCCTGCGGGGCGCTGGCCCATGAAAAGCCGAACCCGGGAATTTCCACGGCGAGCACGGCATTGCGCCCGGCAAACCGGTCGAACACCGGATCATAATGCTCGATCGTGTTGGGGCCATCCGGCAGCAGGACAACTGTCGGCCCCGGGCCGGGCTGGGCGCGAACACGGAGCCGCGCACCGACCACATCGACGAAGGTCATCCCGGGTCGCGTCAGCGCATCGGCTTCCATGGCCGCCGCCGGACGTGGGGCGAATAGCCGGGTATCGAGCCAGGCGACCTCATCAATCATGGCGCTCCCAACAGTGTTTCGGCGACGCGCCTCGCGATTGCGATGCGGCCGGGGTCATCGAACAGAAAGGCCTGCGCGACGCTGCCATCGAGCAGGATCGTGAGCGCTGCGGCCTTGTCGCGCTGGTCGGGCGCAAGCGATTCTGCGATCCAGTTTTCCAGCGCCAGCTTGTGCGCGGCACCAATGGCACGTGCCTCGATATTATCGGGCGAATCGAAAACGGCCCGCAGAAACCCGCAACCATGAAAGCCGTCGCCTGCGGCCCATTTTGCGACGATATCGAACATTGCCAGCGCTGGCGGTATCCGTTTCTCCGCCGCTCGCTCGCTCGCAGCTTGGCACAGCCAGCCCCGCACATCGGCATCGCGCGCTTCGAGCGTTGCGATCAGCAGCGCCGCCTTGGAGGGAAAATGCAGGTAGAAGCTGGCTTTCGCGACGGCGGCTTCGGCTATGACACGATCGACGCCGATCGCCCGGCTGCCCTCCGCATAGAATAACTGCATCGCGGTGCGCAGGATATCGGATCGGGCGTCGCGTCGGACCATCCCCAATCGCTAAACCGGACAGAACTGTCTGTCTACATCCTAGTCGCCAGCTCCGGGAAGTCTTTGCCAACCTTGCCCAGAAGATGGTCGCCGTAAGTGCCGATCGGCGCATGAACGCTGGCACCGTCCCAGCGGCGAACGCCCTCCTGCGGCGTGAAGCCGGGTAACGGCTCGGCAATGGCGTCGAAAGCCGGGTCGAAGAATAGCGGCTGACGTGCACCCCTGATACCGTTCAGAAGTAGAGTCCTTTGCTTTGATGGCTGATGGTTGATGTGATGCCAACGGGGTTGGGGGCATGCCCCCAACCCCGTTGGCCGGCGATCTCGGCGGGGGTGCGCCCTCCCAGTTTCGTGTGCGGCCTGACGGTGTTGTAGTCGTGCTTCCAGGCGGCCAGGATCGATCCGGCGTGCGCCAGCGACGTGAACAGCGTCTCGTTGAGGCATTCGTCGCGCAGCCTGCCGTTGAACGATTCCACGAAGGCGTTCTGCGTTGGCTTGCCCGGCGCGATGTCGTGCCATTCAACTTGGCGTTCCCGCGACCAGCGCAGGATCGAGGTCGAGGGCAGTTCGGTACCACTGTCGCTGACCACCGTCAGCGGCTTGCCGCGTGCGGCAAGCACGCCATCCAACACCAGCGCCAGGCACTCCCGCGTGAAGTCGTCGACGACGCACAGGATGCGGAACCGCCGGCCGCATGCAAAGGCGTCAGATACGAAGTCGAGCGACCAACGCTGGTACGGCCCCTGCGGCACCGTCATTGGCGCCCTGGTCCGCAGCGCCTGCGGCCGCCGCGGCGGCGCACCTTCAACCCTCCCTACCAGTAGATCCGTAGCAGCTTCTTGTGGTTCGGCACCAGACCCTCGCG
>NZ_JAFCUV010000003.1:245000-812576 GCF_049896705.1 Sandarakinorhabdus sp. DWP1-3-1
CGGCGTTCCCTTTCGCCTGCATTTCATGATTGCGATGGGCGGGGGAATCATCATCGCCCTGCTGCTTGCCGGCGCCTTGATGGGCCTGGCATTCGTCTCGAATCGATCGGGCCATGACGAGTCGGTTGGCGACAACCCGGGTGAGACTGACTGAGGCTCTCCGATAACGTGCCGGCAACGCCGGGAGCGGCGTATCTCGACCCTGAGCTGGGCACGAGACTTTAGGTCCGTGCCGCCAGGGCCGATTAGATCGACACTGTTGCTAGCAGTATCGCGCGGCCGTTCGGCCGCGCTTGCAAGCTTTAAGGCCAAGCGAACGACCTTGGCGCCGCGATCAGCCGTCGATCGGCAGTTCGGCAACAACCTTGCGGGGGCGACCGCGGCGACGCGGGGCGACCGCTTCAACGTCATCGCTGGGCAACTCGGCCTGGACCACTGGCGGCGCTTCGGCTTCGACCGCCACCGACTCGCGACGCGGCGCCCGCGTCGGTCGTTCGGGGCGCTCGCCATCGACAGGGCGCGTCACGCGCAGGGTCACAGGACCTGGCAGACCCGGAATCGGACCTTCATCGAGAACTGCCGGCTCGGCCGCGCGCGGCGCCTCCGGACGACGTTCTGGACGCTCGGGACGTTCGGGACGCTCGCGGCGCTCGCCACGCTCGTTGGGCCGCTCGGCCTGGCGCTCGCTCTGGCGGTCACGATCGGGACCACGGTCTTGCTGGACCCGATCGGCACCGCGTTCGGCATTGCCGTCGCGGTTGCGGTTGGGCGCATTGCCGTTCCACGGTTGCCGTTCGCGATTGCCATCGCCGCGCGCTTCACGCTGGGCGCCGTCACGATTGCCCTCACTGCGCGGTTCACGCTGGCCACCATCGCGGTTGCCGCGGTCGCGATCACCCCGGTCCGGGCGCTCGCGGGGCTGGTTGCCCTGATTGCCCTGGCTGCCGCGCTCCTCGCGCCAGTTGCCGCGATTGTCCTGCTGGTCGTCGCGATCGTCGCCGCGGGCCTCGCTGCGCTCCCCGTCCTGGTCCTCGTCGTCGCCGATGTCGGCATCGTCGCCGCCGGCATAGGCGGCATTGTCGTCGTCGTAGAATTCGCGGCCACGCTGGCGGCCATTTTCGGGCTGCTTGTCGCGGTAATCGCCCAGAACCCGGTAATAATGGTCGGCATATTGCAGGTAATATTCGGCGGTGACCCGGTCGCCGGCTTGCTGCGCGTCACGGGCCAGGGCGCGATATTTCTCCAGCAGCTGGCTGGCATTGCCGCGCTGGCGGTTGTCGAGCCGGTTGCCGTAGTTGTTGCCGCCGCCCATTTGCTGCGGACGCGGACCGTTGCCGCCGCGGCGCCGCCGGTTCTGATTGTTCCTGATCAACTTCGCGTCCCCGTATCCACGGACGGCATCAGCCGTGATTCTGGCAAGGTTCGACCTGTTTCCGGGCGGTTCCCAAGGGCCCATCGTTGATGGAGCTGGGGAAATAGGTCGACCGAAGCGGCAATGTCGAAGGGTGGAGGATTTTGATCTACGCCACCTTGTTCGTTCCTAGACGGCTTTACCGGGCCTTCCAAGCGAAAAAGGATGTGGGGCAGTCATCGCCGCAATTCAACCAGCTCGTACCAGGTTTGCATATAGCCCCCCACCCCGCCGCAGACAAAGATCGAGTCGTCATCGGCGGTGACCCACATGTCATAGGGTGGATGCTGGGTCCCGCCCATCGCGGCTTCGTCCACGAACCGGAAATGCCGGCAGGCAAAGATGCCTGCAGCGACCGTGCGCTCCGCCTCCCCGACATATTCGAGGTGGATATCGACCCGCGCCAGCAGCGGCGGCGTCGCGCCGCGATGGTCGGGCGACGGCAGCAGCACGGTGACGTGGCGGCGGTGAGGGCCGGCGGCGACGTCCATGCAGCGGGTCAGGAAGCCGTCACCGACGATCGGATGCGTCCCGAACCCCACCATGCCATCGGGAATCGGCATGCGCTGGGACACCCGACCGATGCTGGGGCCGTGGGATTCGCATTCCGCCACCCCGGCATCATGGTCGAATCGCACCCAGCCCGACCCCAGATAGGCATCATCGAGGCTGAGCCGGACATGGCAGTCCATCGGGCTCCGGCGGGCATCGAGCGAGTAGAGGATGTCGCGCATCACCGTCGGCGCGGGTTCCTCGATCTCGCAATGGGCGCGGATCGTCACCGCGCCATCGGCGTGATGGGTGAAGGCGAAGTCTTCGCGGCCGCGTTCCTGGTCCAGTCGCTCGGGCTTTTTCGACGTATAGCGTATGCGCCCGGTGATCCGCCGGTGCGCCATTGCCGGCATCAACGGGCGACCTTGGGTGCCATTCCCGCCATGATGTCGTACAGCGCCACCGGATTCTCGCGCGGGAATTTCAGCAACTGCATCTCGGGCGCGCCGGGGCGGCCGACCGGGATCTCGGGGGTATCGCCGGCCAGCGCATCGATGATCTGGGTCGCCGCCTCGTCGGTGCTGATGCCGGCGTTGACCGGATCATCGCCGGGACCGTTGACCTGGCCATCCCCCAGCAGCGCATTGGCGGCGATCTGCGTAGCGACGAAGCCCGGGGTCACGACATGGACGGTCAGGCCATATTGGGCGATTTCGGCGCGCAAGGCGTCCGAATAGCCGACAAGCGCGTGTTTCGCCGCGCAATAGCCGGTGCGCAGCGGCGATCCGACCTTGCCGGCGACCGAGGCGATGTTGACGATGGCGCCCGACCGGCGCGCCACCATCGCCGGCAACACCAGCTGGGTCAGCCGCAACGGCGCAAAGAAATCCACCTCCATGACCCGGCGATAGACCTCGAAATCGGTATCGAGCGCCAGGCTGCGCTGCGAAATGCCGGCATTGTTGACGAGGATGTCGATGCCGCCGGTGCGCCGCTCGGCTTCCGCAACGATGTCCGGCAGGGCGTCGAGCTCGGTCGCTTCGAACGGCAGCAGCATGGCGTCGCCCTGGCAGCGGCCCGCCACTTCCTGGAGCGCTTCCACCCGGCGCCCCGACAGCACCAGCCGGGCGCCGGCGCGGGCAAAGCCGGTGGCCAGCCCTGCCCCGATGCCCGACGATGCACCGGTGATCCAGACGGTCTTTCCGGTGAAATCCATTACATTGCTCCCATTGGCAGTGGCGACAGGCCGATCACCAGCGGATGCGCCCACAGCAGCAGGGCCCAGAGCACCAGGCCGCCGATGGCGGCGACAAGGCCGGGATTGCCCGACGACCAGGGCTGGCGGCCGCGCAACTGCGCCCCGAACGGCACGAATCCAGTCGCCGCCATATGCTCGCCATAGCCCTGCAGTGCGGCGCGCTTCTTGCCGTCCTGCATGGCGGCGCCGAACAGCGCCAGCGTCAGGATGCCGGCGGCGAGCACGATGGTGCGGCTGTCGGCCGAGACGATGATATGAACGATCGCCCAGATGGCGAAACTCCACATCATCGGGTGGCGGGTGATGCGCTGGACACCGCGCGGGTTGCCGCCGGCGCGCATGCCCATCAGCGCCGGATTGGGTGCCGTCACCGATCCGACGAACAATATGGCGGCAAACAGCATCAGGATGACGGCCATCCAGCCGAACCAGTCGGGCGCCAGCCATAGCCGATCGGCCGGAATCCGCCGCCAGAGCAGCGTTGCCCAGCCGAGACTGGCGAAGGCGACGACGGCGTAGAGCAGCGAAAAGCCCTTTTCCCCCAGCCTGGCCACCAGCGGCGCGCGCAGCGGATGCGAGAGAAGTTCGTGTCCGCCGACGAACAGCGAGACGGCGAGGATGAGAAGGGCGAGGTCGCTCATTTGTTGTACTGCAGCGGCAGCGCGCCGGGGGCGAGGTCGCGATAGCGGTCGCGCAGCAATGTCTGGCGTGATGTCATCGGCTGGGGCACCCCGTCGATGAGAACCGCGACCGGTGCCGAGGTCAATTCGAGCGGGTCGCCGTCCCAGACGACGACGTCGCCGCGCTTGCCGACCTCCAGCGAACCTAGGTCGGTGAGGCCGAAGATGCGCGCCGGCGCGCTGGTGATCGTGGCCAATGCCTGCGCGCGCGTAAGGCCGACGCCCCCCGGTACCGCCGCCTGGGCGACGGCATTGCCGGCGAAATAGGGCAGGTTGCGCGGCTGCGCACCCGAATCGCCCTGAAAAACGCCCAGGCCCACGGTGACGCCGGCGGCGACGAGGCGTCCGACATTGGAGCGCGTCGAGGCCAGAGTCTCGAAACTGTCGGGCAGATCGTACAGCGAGAGGGTGATGACCGGCACCTTGGCAGCGGCAATCCTGTCGGCAACCAGCCAGCCTTCGCGGGCGCCGATGAGGATGATGCGCAGCCGCGGGAACTCGCGGGTCAGGCCCAGCACCCCGGTGATGTCGCTGGCGCGTTCGACATGGAACACCGCCGGCACCCGGCCTTCGACGACCGCCACAAGCGCCGCGGCATCGAGCCGCTTGATCAGCGAGTCGCGATCGCGGCCGCTATCGAACGCCGCGGGGTTGCGGGCATAGCGTTGCGCCTCGGCGAAGCCGTTGCGGAGGTTGAGCCAGGCGGCCGGGCGCGAGCCGCCGGCGGTGCGCGCCCCGTCCTCGCCGAGCTCGATCAGCTGGAACGCCTGGCCGCGAACGAGGATATCGGTCTTGTCGGCGAGGCTGATGATGGCCCCCTGCCCGCCGAAAATCTCGTTGGACGCCTCCGGACCCACGATGGCGCGGGTGATTCCACCCAGCCGGCTGATCGCGATCGGGGGTGACATCGGGTTGATGGCCGGCGTCACGTCGATGGCGGCAGAGAATGGCGTGGTGCGCGCGCTGGCGTCATTGGTCTGCCGCACCCCCTCGACCTCGGTAATGCCGAGGGTCGACATGGCGGTGATCAGGCCTGGCGTGACATATCTGCCGGTGGCATCGATGACGGTGGCACCCGCCGGGACGGGCAATCCGGCACCGACGGCGATGATGCGGCCGTCGCGAACGATGACGGTGCCGTTGGTGATGACGGTGTCGCCGACCGCGGTGGCGACGGTGCCGCCGGTGATGGCATAGGTCGCCGCCAGCGCCGGCGAGGCCAGCAGAACGGCGAGGAGGAGAGCAAAACGCCTCATTTCGGGTCTCCCGCGCCGGGCTGGCCGAGCTCGAAATCGGCCATCGGGCGGCGTTTGGCGTCGGCCCAGTCGTACATCACGGCCCCGTCGATCCAGACTTTCTCGGGGCGCGAATAGACCGAGAAGGGATTGCCGTTCCACAGGACGACATCGGCCATCTTGCCGGGTTCGAGGCTGCCGGTACGGTCGGCGATGCCAAGGCCCTTGGCCGGGTTGAGCGACAGCCACGTCCAGGCGTGTTCCGGCGTGATGGCAAAGCCCATGCGATTGCCCGCCGCCATGGCCTTTGCCGCCTCCTGGTTCAAGCGCTGGATACCGTTGGCATCGTCGGAATGGACGATGGCGCAGGCGCCGGCATGGTCGACAAGGGCGATGTTCTCGCGAATGCCGTCATAGCTTTCCATCTTGAAGCCGTACCAATCGGCCCACATGGCGCTGCAAATCCCCTCCTTGGCGAGCAGATCGGCGATCTTGTAGCTTTCGACGGCGTGGTGAAATGCGGTGACCTTGTAGCCGAATTCATGGCTCATATCGATGACATTGGCCATTTCGTCGGCGCGATAGCAGTGGTTTTCGACCAGGATCTGCCCGCTGAGCACGCCCATCAGCGTATCGCCGGCGATCTCCCGGCGCGGCGCGTCGGTGGGTTTGGCGGTGCCGGCCTTGGCGCGGCGGGTATAATCGTCCCATTTGCGCTTGTAGATGACGGCATCGGACCAGGTCTGGCGGTTATAGGCGATGTTGCCCATGCGGGTCGCGGGCAGCTGGTTGCGGCTGCCATAGACGCGCTTGGGGTTTTCACCGCACGCCATCTTGAGGCTGTAGGGCGCGCCCGGGAACTTCATTTCCTGCGCGGTGCGGCCATAAACGGTCTTCAACGTCACGCCGCGGCCGCCAAACAGGTTGGCGGAGCCGGGCAGAACGTGGAAAGCAGTGACGCCGCCGGCCAGCGCGCGGGCAAAACCGGCGTCCTGGGGCCATACCGAATGCTCGGCCCAGACCTCGGGACGCGCCGGGCTGGTGGCTTCATTGCCGTCCGACACCGCGTCGACCTGCGGGCTGGGATAGTCGCCGAGGTGGCTGTGGATGTCGATGACACCGGGCGTGACATACTTGCCCTGGGCATCGATGACGGTGGCGCCGGGCGGAATGGTCACGGTGGCGCCGATTTCGGCAACCTTTCCACCCTCCAGCCGCACCGCGCCCGGGGCGATTTTCTTGCCGGTTCCGTCGAAAACGGTGGCATTCCGGATGACTGTGGTGACGCCCGGATAGGCGCGGTAGGTCGAGGGGAATGGATCGAGCGGTACCGACACGATCTCGCCGGGCTTGGCGCCGGCGGTATTGGCTGGTGGCTTGCTGGTGGTGGCACAGCCGGCGACCAGCAACAGGCCGGCAAGGGGCAGAAACCGCATCATTTGACCCCGTGCATCCAGCGCTTGAGGAGTGGCGAGACCAGCAGCAGCACCCCGCCGATGGCCGCCGAGGCGATGCCGATGGTCTGGAACACGCCGGCATAGGTCGACAGGCTGACCGACAGGTTGGTGACTTCGCCGCCGACGGTTTCGACGCTGGCGAATTGGGCGACGATGCCGCCGACATATTGCGCCACCGAGATCGACAGGAACCAGACCCCCATCATCATGCCGACGATGCGGGCGATCGACAGCTTGGTGATCATGCTGAGGCCGACGGGCGAGATGCACAGCTCGGCCATCGAGTGGATGAGGTAAAGCCCTGCCAGCCACCATAGCCCGACCTGGAAATCAGGCCCGGCAAAGCTGGTGCCCCAGACAAGGAACAGGAAGCCGGCGCCGACGCCGACCAGCGCGATGCCGAACTTCACCGGAATGCCGGGTTCGAGGCCGCGTTTCGCCAGAGCGATCCACATGGCGCTGAACAGCGGTGCCAGCAGGACGATGAACAGCGCGTTGAAGAACTGGGTTTGCCCGGCGGTGATGCTGAACAGGCCGAACACCGACAGGTTGGTGTTGCGGTCGGCAAACAGGGTCAGCGACGAACCTGCCTGTTCGAACAGCGTCCAGAAGGTGACGTTGAAGACGATGAGCACCATGGCGGCGACCATCATCTGGAATTCCGCCTTGCTGCCGGCCTTGTACGACCAAACGAGGATCGCCGGCAGGCCGATAACGAATGTGACGAACAGCGCCTTGCCGAGCACCGGCAGCGCCAGCAGATAGCCGCCGATGCCTTCGCCGGCGACGGGCGCCGGGGCATCGAGGGTGTTCGAAAACAGCAGCCAGGGGATGACCACCGCGGCAAAGGAGACGAGGTAGATCAGCCGCGAGCGATCGCGGGCGGTCGCGCTTTCCGGCGCCTCGCCATAGCCGTCGAGCTTGCCGCCATCGAACTGGATCAGCGCCCAGGCGACCAGCATGCCGGCGGCGGCGAGGCCGAAACCCGCCCACCAGCCGAAGGTGACGGCGAGAAACGGGCAGAGGATCTGCGAGCCGAGCGACCCGAGGTTGATGCCCATGTAGAAGATCGTGAAGCCGGCATCGCGGCGGTTGTCGGTCTTGTCGTAGAGCGACCCCACCATCGTCGAGATGTTCGGCTTGAAGAACCCGTTGCCGATGACGATCAGCGACAGCGCCAGCAACATCACCCCGACATAGAAGGGCGAACGCTCCGCATCGCTGACGAAGCCACCCTTGGCCAGCGTGCGCACCGCGGTGCCGTCGGGCGCAACCAGGTCGACGGCGCCATCGTCGCGGCCCTTGATCTGCAGCCGCTGGCCGGCGTCGACGACGAACTGGCCATCGGTGCCGGCGGCCGTTTTCGCAATCGTCACCTCGTGCCGGGTACCGTCATAGGTCGCGAACGGCGTCGCCGTCTGGCCGCCGAAACACAGCATCAGGTAACCGGCAGACATCACCAGCGCGCCGAACTTCACGGCGCGCTTCGACCCGAGATAGCGATCCGCCAGCAGCCCGCCGATGAACGGCGTCAGATAGACGAGGCTCATGTACGCGCCGTACATGCCGCTGCCGACGCGATCGTTGAAGATGAAATGCTGGGTCAGGTACAGGACCAGCAGCGCCCGCATGCCGTAGAAACCGAAACGTTCCCACATTTCCGTGGTGAACAGCCGCGCCAGTTGCGCTGGGTGACCGAACCATTGCGGTCGCGTATCGGCGACCGGCCCAGCGGCGGCAATATCGGTCAAATCTGGAACTCCCGAACCCTCGATCCGGCAATTGTCAGCCGGTTAAGGCCGTCACGATAGCGAGCGAAGTGGCGCCGGCGCAAGCGGCGCGATAGAAGCGCCGGCATGACCGGTTTCAACGATACCACATCCGCCGCGACCCTGCTCGCCACCCGCCGTTCCGGCAAGGCACGCGACATGGTGGCGCCCGGCCCCGACGCCGTCCAGCTGCGCGCCATCCTGGGGGCGGCGATGCGAGTGCCCGACCATGGCAAACTGGCGCCGTGGCGCTTCGTGACCATCGCCGACGATCGCCGCGCGGATTTCGCGGCCGCGCTTGGTGCGGCCTATGTGATCGACAAACCCGAGGCCGGCCGGCTGGAACGCGAGGCAGCGCTGGCCTTCGGTGCCGAGGCGCCGTGCCTGGTCGTCGTGCTCGCGCATCCGATCGAAAGCCATATTCCGGCGTTCGAGCAGGAGCTGTCGGTCGGCGCCGCCATCATGCAGCTGTTGAACGCCGCCCATGCCGAGGGTTTCGTCGCCAACTGGCTGACCGGCTGGGCGGCCTATTCGCCGGCCGTCCATGCGCTGGTTGGCGAGCCCGGGGAGCGGATTGCGGGCTTTGTCTTCATCGGCACCCCCGCACGCCCGCTCGAGGAGCGGCCGCGGCCCGATCCGGCGCTCGTCGTGCGCCGCTGGTCCTAGCCGCAGGTTACGTCGCCGCTGCCCGACGTCCGCGAGTTGCAGCGGGCGCCGCCCGCGATGACGACATCGCCCGAGCCCGAAATGCGAATGTCTGCCGCCCCGGTGGCGCGCGCCGCGACATCGCCCGAGCCGCTGATCGCGATGTTGATGTTGGTGCAGGCAAGGTTGGGCAAGGTCATGTTGCCGCTGCCCGAGATCGAGACCTTGGCGTCGCGGCACTGGCCGGCGGCAGCGATGTCGCCCGATCCCGAGGTGCGCAGCGTGACGCTCGGGCTGTCGATGCGCGCGATGCTGAGATCACCCGAGCCCGACAGGCTGCCCTCGAACGCCGGGCCGCTGCCCTTGTCGGCGCTCAGGTTGCCGGACCCGCTGGCATGGACACCATGCAGCGCCGGCATGGTAATGGCGATGCGGACCTGGTCGTTGCGGCCCCAGCTCCAGCTGCTGCCGGGCTTGTGGTCGATCATCAACTTGCCGTTTTCGACACGGATCCGCAGCCGGTCGAGCCGCTCCTGCGGGCCGGTGGCGACGACCGATGCGGCCTTGCCGGTGGTGATCACGATGTCCTCGGAACCCGAGGCCGAAACCCTGTCGAAACCCGATGCCGGGAATGCGCGCTGCGCTGCTGCAACGGCCGATGACGAGACCAGGGCGATCAGCGCAAGCGCCAAGGGGCGGACAACCATCGAACCTATCCTTGCAATGTTGTGTACTATCCGAATAGTACACAATCAGCCGGCGCTGGCAAGGCTCTTTGCGCCGCCGGCTTCGATCCGAAAGATGTTTATCTCGACGATGAAGAAGCACAGGATCCAGAGCAGGGCATCCCAGAAATCGAGCCAGATGCCGGTCACGCCCCAGGCCAGCGCAAACACCAGCGTGGCGGCATAGAGCGGCACCTTCAACTGCAGACGCCGGCGAGACGCTGCGCTGCCGGCGGGCACCGGCCGCAGCACGTCGAGCACGATCAACGCCGAGATCGCCAGCCAGACGGTCGAATTGCCGAGATCGAGCCACTCGCCGGTCCGCGCATATTGGACAAAGGCATAGATCGCGAGAGCATAACCAGTGAGTTCGACCGCGAGCGCCCAGCGCGACACCGTCCGGCCGGCGTTGGCGGAGCGGGTTTCCCATTCGAAGACCGCCAGCAGCAGCAGCCAGCCGACCTCATCGATCGCTTTGGTCGGACTGGCCTCGCGGATGAACAGGAAAACATTGGCGAACAGCAGCAGGTAGAGCAGCGGCTTGAACACCGCCATCCACAGCTGCTGCCCCATCAACCCTGCCGGCCGTGCGCGACGGCGGTCAGGCTGCCTTCAGCACCTGTTCGATCTTCAACTGCGCCGCCGGCTCGTCGATGTTTTCCATCGCGGCAAGCTCGCGCGCCAGGCGGCCGATCGCGGCCTCGTAGATCTGCCGCTCCGAATAGCTCTGCTCCGGCTGGTCTTCGGCGCGGTGCAGGTCGCGGACCACCTCGGCGATCGACACGAGATCGCCGGAGTTGATCTTGGCTTCATATTCCTGGGCGCGGCGCGACCACATGGTGCGCTTGATCCGCGGCTTGCCCTTCAGCGTGGTCAACGCCTCGGTCAGCGTTGCCTGGCTCGACAGCTTGCGCATGCCGACGGCTTCCGCCTTGTTGGTGGGGACGCGCAGGGTCATGCGTTCCTTTTCGAAACGCAGCACGAACAGCTCGAGAGTGGTGCCGGCGATTTCGGAGCGTTGCAGCTCGACGACACGACCGACGCCATGTTTCGGGTAAACGACATAGTCACCGACTTCAAAGCCGAGCGGCTTGGCGATTGCCATGGATATCCGTTCCTTCCTGCGCGCCGGCGCCGTGAGCGATAGGCACCTCGCAACGCCACCCGATGCGGTGGCGGCGGTCCATCTCATGCTCTGGTCCGGGCGACCTGCCAGTTGTACCATCTGGTTCGCCGCCGACCCGGCAGGGGGCAGTTGGCGGCAGAACCGGCGACCGCGGCGGTGGTTTGTCCACCGTCACGGAATGTACATAGCACGAAAAGTGCCGGATTTCTACTGTTCCGGCGGTATTGGCCGGCATTATGCCGAAAATGTCACGCGCGACGCCAAAAAAGATGCCGACAGCAAGGCTGTCGGCATCACGGGCTCGCTTCGGGGCACTCAGACGCAGGTCAGGATGCGGCGCCCGGCTTGTCGGAGAAATATTTGTCGAACTTGCCCTCTTCGCCCTTGTGCGAATCGGCATCGTCCGGGCTATCGCCCTTCATCGTGATGTTGGGCCATTGCGCCGAGAAGGTGGCGTTCAGCTCCATCCACTTTTCGAGGCCGCCCTCGGTGTCGGGCAGGATCGCCTCCGCCGGGCATTCGGGCTCGCAGACGCCGCAATCGATGCATTCATTGGGATTGATGACGACCATGTTCTCGCCTTCGTAGAAACAGTCGACCGGGCACACTTCGACGCAATCCATGTACTTGCACTTGATGCAGGCTTCGGTGACCACGTACGCCATTATCTCTCCCCCGCGGGTCGCACCCGCATAGTTTCGCGGCGGGGGCGGCCCCGCCAAATTTGCCGTCGCCCGCTGCTAGAACGAGGCCGATACCGTCGTCAATGCTTGAGCGCGCATGGGGCTGCGCTGCGACAGGTCGGTATAGAGGTGCCGGGCCTCCTCATAAGGCCCGCGCCGGTCGGCCAATCCCTCCACCCGGACCACGATGACGTCATCGTCGCGGGGAAAGCTGAGCACCGATCCGGCCCGGACCAGCGCCGATGCCCGATCGATGACGCGGCCGTCGATCCGCAATCGTCGGCTCTCGCACAGGTCTTGCGCCGCAGAGCGTGATTTGGCGAGACGCGCAAACCACAACCATTTGTCGAGCCGAAGCCCTGCGCCATAAACCAAATGCTACCTGCCCTTCATGCTCGCCAGGATGGAAAACGGCGAAGTCGGCAGCGTCCCGGCGGCGCTGGCGACATCGTTGGGGGGTGCCGGGCGGCGATGGCCGCGCCAGGCGAAATGCGCTGCGCCATCGACGAGCTGCAGGCGATAACCAAGGGCGCGCATCAGCCGCGCCAGCCCGTCGCGGGTCAGCCCGGCCGAAGCGGCCCAATTGGGATCGGGGATGAACGGTGCCCGGCCCTCGCGCCGGCCATGGATGGCACGCGCCAGCCGATCGACCATGTCGATGCGCACCGCCTCGCTGCCGATGCGCCAGAAACCGGCAGCCTCGACAAAGCCCGGCGGCAGGCCGTCGTCGGCGGCGATGCTGACCCGGCCGGGCTGGGGCAGCGGCGGCAGTGCGGCGATCTCGTTCCACACCGCCCACAGCGCCAGCCGCCAGCGCGTCGGTTCGGGCCGCAAGGCTGCCGCCACAAAGACATGGACGACGCCCAGCCGCACGCCGGCGGCGGTCAGCGCCTGCCGGTCGGCGCGGGGCAGCGCCTCGACCTGGTCGCCGGCATCACCGCGCTTCAGTGCGCCCAGCGTTTCGATGAGGCGCACGATCAGACCGCGCGCCACCGGCGAGACCTGGTCGCGCAGCGCCGCCAGCCGTACCAGCGGGCCCAGCTCGCGTGCCAGCGCTGCCGCAAACCATTGCTCCAGCCGCGCCGCGACCCGGCGGCGATCGTCGATCGACAGGCTGGCAAGCGAGCGGTCGAGCTCCAGCCGCGGCGTCATCGCGTCGCGGCCCTTGCGCAGCGCGCCGACCCGGGCACCGTTCCACAGCAGGCGCGGCGGCATGCGCCCGGTGAAATCGAGCCCGAATGCATCGTCGCCGGCCTCGCCCAGCAGCGCGGCGCGCCGCGCCAGTTCCTTGACCAGATAGCGTTCGGCCGCCGCCAGCAGCAGCCGCTGTTCGCCGGCACGCGCCTGCTGGTCGACGGTGAAGCGGAAGCCGTCGAGCCGGCCGATGACTTCGCCTTCGACCGCGACCGACCCGTCGGGGTCGATCTCGACGCGCTGGTCCTGGCCACGCGCCTTCAGGTCGCGCAGCAGCACGGCGGTGCGGCGATCGACGAAACGCTGGGTCAGCGCGGCGTGCAGCGCGTCCGACAGGCGATCCTCGACGGCACGGGTGCGTTCCGCCCAATGCGGTGCATCGGCCAGCCAGTCGGGGCGATGCGCGACATAGGTCCAGGTGCGCGCGCCGGCGATGCGGTCGGCGAGCGTCTCGACATCGCCGGTGACGCGATCGAGATGCGCCAGCTCACTGGCGATCCAGGCCTCGGGCAGCTTGCCGTCGCCTTCGGACAGATGGCGGAAGACGCGGCCGACGAGGCGCGCATGCTGCTCCGCCCCGGTCTTGCGATAATCCGGCAGGCCGCACGCCGCCCACAGCCGCGAGACGCCGCGCGGGCCGGGGGTGCGCTCCATTACCCAGGGCTCCCCGGCCAGCCGTTTCAGCACGGCCAGGTCGATCGCGTCGTCGCCGCGCTGAAGTTCGACCCGCGGCGGCCGCGCGTCGAGCGCGCCGATCAGCCGGGGCAGCGTGTTGAAATCGAGCTCGGTATTGCGCCAGACGAGATGCTCGAGCGCTTCGAAGCGATGGCCCTCCAGCCCCTCGATCTCCTCGGGCGTGAAGGCTGCTGCCGCCGCGGTGCCGAGCTGCACCGTGCCGAAGGTGCCGTCCTTCTGGTAGCGCCCGGCGCGGCCGGCGATCTGCGCCATTTCCGACAGCATCAGCCGGCGCTGGCGGCGGCCATCGAACTTGCCCAGCGACGCAAAGGCGACATGGGCGATATCCATGTTGAGCCCCATGCCGATGGCATCGGTGGCGACAAGATAATCGACCTCGCCCGACTGGTACATCGCGACCTGGGCGTTTCGGGTTCGCGGAGACAGGCTGCCCATGACGACGGCGGCGCCGCCCTTTTGCCGGCGCAGCATCTCCGCCAGCGCATAGACTTCCGTTGCGGTGAAGGCGACGATGGCGCAGCGGCGCGGCAGCCGCGACAGCTTTTTGGACCCGGCATAACTCAGCGTCGAGAAACGCGGGCGGGTGATGATCTCGGCGTCGGGCAGCAGCTTCCTGATCAGCGGCCGCAGCGTTTCGGAGCCGAGGATCATCGTTTCGGCATAGCCGCGGGCGTGGAGCAGCCGGTCGGTAAAGACATGCCCACGTTCGGGATCGGCGGCGACCTGGCCCTCATCGATGGCGACGAACGCCACTTCCCGGTCGGCGGGCATCGATTCGACCGTGCACAGGAAGTAGCGCGCGCCTTCGGGCACGATCTTTTCCTCGCCGGTGATCAGCGCGACCAGCTTCTCGCCCTTGATGGCGACGACCTTTTCATAGACCTCGCGCGCCAGCAGGCGCAGCGGGAAACCGATGATACCGCTGGCATGGCCGCACAGCCGTTCGACCGCGAGATGTGTCTTGCCGGTGTTGGTCGGCCCGAGCACGGCGGTGACATTCGCCGAGGAAATGCCGGCACCGGCGTTGCGGCCCGGGGTGCGGGCCGAAGCAGCGGCAAAGATCGGACGTGTCGTCACCCGGTCAATCTGGGGTTTGTGCAAGGCGGCGGCAACCGGCCCGCAGGGGCTGTGGATGGCCGTGGACTGGTTTGCTGTCCGCGCATCGCGTCCTTTGCAAATCGCCTGTGATCGGAAGACTCGCATGCAACAACGCGTGATTCAAGTGACCGTTCAAAGACCATCGCCTCGTCGCATGTCGCATTTCCGGCGGCGTTGCAGGATTGACACAGGCCGTCCGAATGATTCAAGGATTCCATTGTATTGGACGGCCCGTGGGGGAAACACGCTTGTTCCAGCCGGAATTGCATGCCGCAAACGGGGCGGCCGCGCTTGCGGTACCGTTGTCGCGTGCCGGTCCGCGCCGCTTTGCCACACCCGATTGGCGCGCTTTTGTCGCCCGCCGTGACCGCGGTTATGAAGGTATCGGCCTCGGCACCGAACTGTCGCTGGATCTCGGTGATGCCATCGGCAGCCGGGCCTGGTGGCTGGGGCTCGGCGCCTGCACGGCGCTGTGCGGCACGGCCGTGTGGCTGGGCAGCGCCGTGGTGCCGATCCGGGAGCCGGCCTACCAATTGCTGACGCCCGTGCAGCGCGAGATGGTGCGGCCCCAGGTGATTGCGCCGCTCGCGCGCGGCGGCGCCACCGGTGCCCAGCCCATCCCCAATGCCCGCCTCGTCGAGCCGCTCGCCGAGGCGCCCGAGCGGCCGCGCCTGGAACTGACCGCACGCCTCAATGCCCGCGACAGCTTCGAAGGCGTGCTGCGCCGCGCCGGTGTCGGCCAGGCCGATATCGCCGGCGTCGTCGCGCTGGTGCGCCCGCTGACCAACCTCGGCTCGCTGCCCGGCGGCACCGACATGGACATTGTGCTCGGCCGCCGCGAAACCCGCAGCGTGCCCCGCCCGCTGGAACTGCTCGGCTTTCGCGCCGCCTTCGACCTGCGGCTGGCGGTCGCCCGGCAGGACGGCGCGCTCGTCGTCCGCAAGATCCCGATCGCCGTCGATTCGACGCCGTTGCGCGTCCAGGGCCTTGCCGGCGGCAATATCGAACGCGCGCTGCGCGGCGCCGGCATCCCGGCGCGGCTGGCCAGTGCCTATGTGAAGACGATGGGCTATGCCGTCGATTTCCAGCACGGCGTCGACAAGCGCGCACGCTTCGACATCGTCATCGCCCAGGACAAGGCCGAAACCGGCGACATCCGGCATGGCGAGCTGCTGTTCGCCGGCCTGTCGCGCACCGGCAAGGAGCCGATCGAGATCGGACGCTGGGATTTCGGCGGCAAGCCGCAGTATTTCCGGGCCGGCGGCGACAGCGTCCGCAAGGGCTTGATGCGCACGCCGGTGGATGGCGCGCGGCTGACATCGGGCTTCGGCATGCGCTTCCACCCGCTGCTCGCCTATTCACGCATGCACCAGGGCGTCGATTTCGGCGCCCCCTGGGGCAGCCCGATCTATGCCGCGGCCAGCGGCGTCGTTGGCTTTGCCGGGCGCCACGGCGGCCATGGCAACTATATCATGCTGAAGCACAACAAGGAGTTGAACACCGCCTATGCCCATCTGTCGCGCTTTGCGGTGCGCGCCGGGCAAAGCGTCGGCCAGGGCCAGGTCATCGGCTATGTCGGCTCCACCGGCATTTCGACAGGGCCGCATCTTCATTACGAAACCTGGTTTCGTGGCCGGGTGATCAATCCGATGCAGCTGAAATTCACCGGCGGCATGCAGCTGTCGGGCAACGACCTTGGACAGTTCATGGCGCAGATGAACCGCTGGCGGCAGCTGGCGGTCAGCGGCGGCAGTGTCGCGGAGCCGAAGCGTGCCGACACGATGGCGGACAAGCGGCGCCGCCGCGCCTGATGCATATGGCCAGCCGGCGCCTGACCGGCTAATCCATATCGATGCGTATCTTGTCCCCGCTCCTGTTGCTCATCCCGTTGCTGGTCGCCGTGCCGGCCGTCGCCTTTCCCCTGCCCCAGCGCGATGTCGCCCGGATCGTCAGCCCGGCCTGGGCCAACGAAGACAGTCGCGACCGGGCGGGCGAGGCGGCGCGGGTGATCCGCCTGCTCGGTATCGGCCCCGGCCAGACGGTCGCCGACATCGGCGCCGGCAGCGGCTATTACACCGTCCGCGTGTCGCCGGTGGTGGGGCCGCGCGGCAAGGTCATCGCCCAGGACATCGTGCCGTCCTATGTCGCGCAGCTGCGCCAGCGCGTCCGTCGCGCCGGCCTGAAGAACGTCGCCTTCGTGCTCGGCTCGCCGATCGATCCCCGGCTGCCGCCGCGCAGTGTCGACACCGCGCTGCTGATCCACATGTACCACGAGATCGCCCAGCCCTATGCCCTGCTCTACAAGCTGCGCGCCAGCCTGAAGCCGGGCGGCCGCATCGCCGTCGTCGACCTCGACCGGCCGACAGACGCGCACGGCATGCCCAAGGCGATGCTGGTCTGCGAGGTCAAGGCGGTCGGCTATGACCTGGTTTCGATCGCCGACCTGAAACCCGGCTATCTGGCGATCTTCAAGCCCGGCGCCCCGGTCGACCCGGCCACGGTAAAGGCCTGCCGCGCCTGATTTCGGGCGCTACCGCCCGGTCATCACGAACTTGTCGGGGTATTTCCCTCGCGCCGGCGCATAATAGCTCTGGATGATCGGCAGGTCGCGCTCATAGTCGCCGCTCGGCCACAGCGTCGCCGGCAGGCTGACGGTCTTAGTCGCATAGTCCATCACCGCAAAGGTGATCGGCACGCCGGCGGCGACGGCGATGTGGTAGAAACCCGACTTCCATTTGTCGACGGCGTCACGCGTGCCCTCCGGTGGTACCACCAGCACCAGGTCGTCGGCCTCGGCAAAGGCGTCGACCATGCTCTGCACGACGGCGTTGCTCTTGGTGCGGTCGATCGGCACGCAGCCTGTCCATTTGACGATGCCGCCCAACGGCCCCTCGGTGAGACTCTTCTTGCCCATGTAATTGAGGCGGATCCGCCATTTCGCCGCGGCGGCGATCATCCAGATGCCGTCCCAGTTCGACGTGTGCGGCCCCGCGGTAACGACGACCTTGTGATCCGCCGGCCAGTCGCCCGCGATGCGCCAGCCGCCCAGCCCAAGGAACGCCCTGCCGCACCAGTGCCAGATTTCGACGAGCAGCCCGCGCGGCGGCCGCGAACGCGCGCTGCCGAGATCATGGACGATCAATGTGCCGGGGGCTGCCATCGGCGGGGCTTAGCAGGTGCCCCGAACCGTTACCATGCCGTCAGCTTTGGCAGGTCTTTTCTCGGGCCGAAACCTTCCTACATCGCTGCGGACAGCGAAATTCAACCGAAAGCACATTCCCCGAAATGGCAGATTTTCCCGATTGGCACGGCACGACGATCGTGTCGGTGCGCAAGAACGGCCGTGTCACCATCGCCGGCGATGGCCAGGTGACGATGGGCAACACCGTGATGAAACCCAATGCCAAGAAGGTTCGCCGGCTCGGCCCCGGCGGTCTTGTCATCGGCGGCTTCGCCGGCGCCACCGCCGATGCCTTTACCCTGTTCGAACGGCTGGAGGCCAAGCTGGAGCGTTATCCCGGCCAGTTGACCCGCGCCGCCGTCGAACTCGCCAAGGACTGGCGCACCGATCGCTATCTGCGCCGGCTGGAGGCGATGATGATCGTCGCCGACAAGGACGTGACGCTTGTGCTGACCGGCACCGGCGATGTGCTGGAGCCGATGGGCGGTGTCGCCGCCATCGGGTCCGGCGGCAATTATGCGCTGGCGGCCGCCCGGGCGCTGGCCGACACCGACAATGATGCCGAGCACATCGCGCGCCGCGCCATGGGAATCGCCGCCGAGCTTTGCATCTATACCAACGACCAGCTGACCGTCGAAACCATCGCGGCCGGAGAGGACAAGTGAACGTCATGAACCCCGTTGCAGCCGATGAAGCGGGCCTGACCCCGCGCGAGATCGTCGCCGCGCTCGACCGCCATATCGTCGGCCAGGATGACGCCAAGAAGGCCGTCGCCGTCGCGCTTCGCAATCGCTGGCGCCGGCAGCGGCTCGGCGACGATTTGCGCGACGAGGTCACGCCCAAGAACATCCTGATGATCGGGCCCACCGGCTGCGGCAAGACCGAGATCAGTCGCCGGCTGGCCAAGCTCGCCAACGCCCCGTTCCTCAAGATCGAGGCGACCAAGTTCACCGAGGTCGGTTATGTCGGCCGCGACGTCGATTCGATCGTCCGCGACCTGGTCGAGGAGTCGATACGGCTGGTGCGCGAGAACCGCCGCGCCGGGGTCAAGGACGCCGCCGAAGCCGCGGCCGAAGCCCGGCTGCTCGACGTGCTGGTCGGCAAGGACGCCAGCGAGGCGACGCGGCTGGCGTTTCGCGACCGCTTTCGCAACGGCGATTTGAAGGGCCGCGAGGTCGAGATCGAAGTTGCCGACAACCCGCCGGCTTTCGAGATGCCCGGCATGCAGCCCGGCCAGGTCGGCATGATCAATCTGTCCGACATGCTCGGCAAGGCGATGGGCGGCCGCACCAAGCGCCGCAAGATGAAGGTGGAGGCCGCCTGGGAGGCGCTGCTCGCCGAGGAATCGGACAAGCGGCTCGATGACGACGACATCGCCCGCGAGGCCGTGCGCAGCGCCGAGGCCAATGGCATCGTTTTTCTCGACGAGATCGACAAGATCGCCGTTTCCGACGTGCGCGGCGGCTCGGTCAGCCGAGAGGGTGTGCAGCGCGACCTGCTGCCGCTGATCGAGGGTACCACCGTCGCGACCAAATACGGCCCCGTGAAGACCGACCATATCCTGTTCATCGCGTCGGGCGCTTTCCATGTGTCGAAGCCCAGCGACCTGCTGCCCGAACTGCAGGGCCGCCTGCCGATCCGCGTCGAGCTGAAGGGCCTGACCTATGAGGATTTCAAGCGCATCCTGACCGATACCGAGGCGTCGCTGATCCGCCAGTACACGGCGCTTCTCGGCACCGAGGGCGTCACGCTGAGCCTGACCGGCGACGGCATCGATGCGATCGCGCGGACCGCGGCCCAGGTCAACGACGCGGTCGAGAACATCGGCGCCCGGCGACTGCAGACGGTGATGGAAAAGCTGCTCGAATCGCTGAGCTTCGACGCCAGCGAGCGTGCCGGCGAGGCCGTGACGATCGACGCCGCCTATGTCGAACGCGAGCTCGGCGCCATCGCACGGGATACCGATCTGTCGAAGTTCATTCTTTAAGGGAACGGTCGCTCACTCTGACCTGGTCACCCCGGCGTAGGCCGGGGTGACAGTTTTCCCCGCGGTTGGTGCCGTGCCCTTGTCCCGGCGTTGCCGCCGGGGCAAGTTGCGGCCTTGTCCTTGAAGGCTGCTCTGTCCATGAAATTCCTGGCGTCCGCATTTCTTGCAACGTCGGCCGCACTGGCCATCGCCGCCGCGCCGGCGCCGCCGCTCGGGCGGCTGCCTGCCGGCATCACGCCGACCGCCTATCGGCTCGACCTCACCGTCGATCCGTCCAAGGCGGGGTTCACCGGCCGCACCGAAATCGATGCGACCTTAGCGACCGCGACGTCGACGGTGTTCCTTCACGGCCGCGACCTCAAGGTGACGCGCGCCACCGCCACCGCCGGCGGCAGGACGGTCACCGCCCGCTATGCCGACGTCGACAGCAGCGGCGTTGCCCGGCTCGACCTCGCGACGCCGCTGCCGGCGGGCAAGGTCACCTTTGCGATCGACTATGCCGCCGGCTTTCGCACCGGCGCCGAGGGGCTGTTCCATGCCAAGGTCGGCAATGACTGGTACGCCTGGACCCAGATGGAGCCGATCGACGCGCGCCGCATGTTCCCGGGTTTCGACGAGCCCGGCTTCAAGACGCCGTTCACGGTGACGCTGACGGTGCCGACCGGTGCCAAGGCCTTTGCGAACACGCCCGAAGTCTCGGCGACGGCAAAGGGGGCAGTGACCGTCCACAAATTCGCGCCGACCAAGCCGCTGCCGACCTATCTCGTCGCCATCGGCGTCGGACCGTTCGACACGGTGTCGGCCACCATGCCGCCGAACGCCGTGCGCAAGCGCCCGCTCGATTTCCGAGTCATCGGCACCCGGGGCCAGGCCCCGCGCATGGCGATCACCGCGCGCGAGACGCCCAAGCTGCTGGCGCTGCTCGAGGATTATTTCGGCAGCCCCTACCCCTATGAAAAGCTCGATGCGCTCGCCTCCCCGATCCAGGGCGGCGCCATGGAAAATGCCGGGCTGATCCTTTATTCCGACGACCTGATCCTGCTCGACAGCGACGCGCCGCCCAGCCAGTTGCGCGGCTTCGGCGAGGTGTCGGCGCACGAGATGGCGCACCAGTGGTTCGGCGACCTGGTGACGCCGACCTGGTGGACCGACATCTGGCTCAACGAAAGCTTTGCCTCGTGGATGGGCAACAAGGTCGGCGACCTGTGGCGCCCCGATCTCGGTATCGGCGTCAGCGAGGTCGCCGACGCCTTCGAGGCGATGGACACCGATTCGCTCGGCCGCGGCCGGCCGATGCGCCAGACCATCGATCGCAACGACCAGATCGCCAGCGCGTTCGACGGCATCACCTACCGCAAGGGGGCGCAGGTGGTGTCGATGTTCGAGGCCTTTGTCGGCCCCGAAAAATTCCGCGCCGGCGTCCGCCTCCACATGCAGCGCCACGCCCATGGCAACGCCAGCGCCGAGGATTTCTTCGCCTCCGTCGGCGAGGCGGCCGGCGATCCGCGGCTGGTGCCGGCACTGCGCACCTTCACCGACCAGACTGGCGTACCGGTGGTGACCGTCGAGGACCGGCCCGACGGCATCAGGCTGCGCCAGTCACGCTATGTACCGATCGGCGTTGCGACGGATCGCATGCAGCGGACCTGGTCGATCCCGATGTGCCTGTCGCGCGGCGAAGGGCGGACCTGTACCCTGTTCGACAAGGCCGAGACGACGCTGCCACCACTGATCGGCACCGAATTGGCGCTGATGCCCAATGCCGGCGGCGCCGGCTATTACCGCTTTTCGCCTGCAGGCGGCTGGAACGCGCTCATCGACGCGGCCCCGAGCCTGCCCGGCCGCGATGCCATGGCGGTCGCCGACAGCCTGTGGGCCGACTTCGCTGCCGGCAAGACCGATTTCGCCACGGTGGCGCGGGGCGCCAAGGCACTGGCCGGCAATCCCGAACGGCTTGCCGCGATCGCGATCGGCTATCACCTGAAGGATCTCGGCGATACGCTGCTGACACCGGCGCAGCGGCCGCAATATCGCCGGATGATGGCGGCGATCTACGCGCCTCGACTGGCGGCGCTGGGCTTCGACCCGCGCCGCGCCGCCCATGCCGGCGATGCAATGCAACAGCAGTTGCTGCGGGCCTCGCTGGTGTCGCTGATGGCGCTGGAGGCGCGCGATGCGGCCACACGCTCGAAGCTGGTTGCGGCGGCCAGAGCCTATCTTGGCGGTGACAATGCGGCGATCGAACCGAGCTATCGGCAGGTTGCGCTCGCGGTCGCCGTGCAGGAAGGCGGCGTGCCCTTCATGGAAAGCCTGTCGAAGCGCATGATCGCCTCCGACGACCCGTTGTTCCGGGCGCAGGCGAGCGTCGCCATCGGCATGGCCGACAGCCCGGCGGCGGTCGCGGCGGCGCAACGGCTGGCGCTGGTCCCCGGCGTACAGTCGCTGGAGACCGTTCGTACCATCGGCATGCTGGGCAGCCAGCCCGCGGCCCGCGATGCCACGGTGGACTTCGTCAACGCCAATTTCACGCGGGTGATGGAAAGCTATCCGGGCTTTTCGCGCACCTCGATCATCGGCCTGTATCGCGGCTATTGCGATACGGCGGCGGCCGGCCGGATCGAGGCCATGGTCCGCCCCAAGCTGAAGACGATCGGCGGCGGTGAGCTCGAGCTGTCGCAGGCCAAGGAACAGGTGGGACAGTGCGCTGCATTGAAGGCCGCGAAAGGCGACGAGATCGGCCGCGTGCTGGCAGCCTATTGATCGCGGCGCTGATCGCCATGTCGTGGCCGACGCGGGTCGGTCACGACATTTTTCGATGCGACATCATGCACGCCGGTTCGTCGCATTGGCCCTGTCCTACAAAGAACAAAAGAGGAACAATTGCGGCATTGGAGTCGCGTATGATTATCCTCGATCAGTCATTGCTTATCGGCCTTGCCACCATTGTCACCAGCCTGGCCGCGCTGGTCTGGGCGTTCCGGCGCAAGCCTTGACGGCTCAGGTGGCGGCCCAGCGGCTGAAGATCGCCGTCGGCAGCAACAGCCCGCGGCCGTCCTCGCGGATCGCCATGTCGCCGCTGGCGATGTGCCCGCCGGCGCCGGCCATGACCTCGTCCATCAGCGCATGGATGGCGAGCGCCGACATGCGGATGGCGTAGACGGTGAGCACCAGAAGGGCGGCATTGTCGCTGAGCAACTGCCGCGCCAGGTGCATCAGCTCGGGCAGGTCACGCTCCAGCGACCAGATCTCGCCATCGGGGCCGCGGCCGTATTTCGGCGGATCGAGCAGGATGCCGTCATATTTGCTGCCGCGCCGGACCTCGCGCCGCATGAACTTCAATGCGTCGTCGGTCAGCCAGCGCACCGGCGCATCGGTCAGGCCCGACAGCGCGGCGTTGTCGCGCGCCGACGCCACCGCCTTCTTGCTCGCATCGACATGCGTCACCTGCGCGCCGGCCTCGGCGGCGATCAGGCTGCCGACGCCGGTGTAGCCGAACATGTTGAGAACGCGGGCGCCGGGCACCGTCCGCACGCGCATCCAGTCCCATTGCGCGCCCATGTCGGGAAAAAAGCCCAGGTGGCGGAACGGCGTGTTTGTTGCCGCGAACCGCACCGGCCCCCGCGCCAGCGTCCAGCGTTCGGGAACGTGATATTCGAGATCCCAGCGGCCACCGCCTTCATCGTCGCGGCCGCCGGTGAACTCGCCATCGGCCTTCCATTCAGCGCTTTGCGGACGCCATAGCGCCTGCGCCTCGGGCCTGATGAAGCGATAGGGGCCATAACGTTCCAGCTTGCGGCCGTCACCCGAATCGAGGAGCGCATAATCGTCCCAGGCTTCGGTCACCAGGACCTGCAGGCTCGTCACGCCGCCTTCTTCGTCATCTTTGCGACACCAGCTTTTGTCGCCTTCGCGACGGCGCCGATCTCCGCCCGTGCCGGGGCATGGGCGAGCATGGCGCGACCGGCGGCGCGCGCCGCATCGACGGTCACCGCCTCGATGCGGGTCACCACTTCCGATGCCGGCACCCAGCGGCCATGAACGAGCAGCTGGCGTGCCAGATAGTCGCCCTGCCCCTGCGGGCTTTCCAGCGCCATCAGCAGCGAGGCCACGGCCTGCGCCTTGGCCCGCGCCAGTTCGGCGGTGTCGAGCGATTCGGCCGTTTCCGCCAGCACTCGGTCGATCAGGTCGCGCGCCCGCGCCGCATCCTTGCGCGCCGTCGCGGCATGAACGCTCATCAGGCCGGCGTCGGCATAGGGGGTCGTCGCCGCACTGATCGAATAGGCGAGGCCGCGCGCTTCCCGCACTTCCTGGAACAGCCGGGACGACATGCCGCCACCGGCCGCCAGGGTGAACAGCGCCGCCGCGTCATGGCTGGCATCGTAATGGCCCGGCGCCGGATAGCCCGCGGTTAGCTGCGCCTGTTCGAACTTGCGCGGGTCGGCGAACTGGCCGGGGGCGAAGTGCGCAACCTCCGGCACCGGCTGGGCACCGCCGCCGCCGTTGGGAAACGCCGCCTCGGCGATCCGCATGACCTCGTCATGATCGAGCTTGCCCGCGACGACGAGCGTCAGCCGGTCGTTGCCGTAATGGGCCGCCAGCCAGGCCCGCAGGTCGTCGGCGGTGAGACGGCCAAGGCTATCCTCGCTGCCGAGGATCGAACGGCCGAGCGCCTGGCCCGGGAATGCCGCTTCCTGCAAATGATCGAAGACGATGTCGTCGGGCGTGTCGCGCGCCTCCCCCAGTTCCTGCAGCACGACATCCTTTTCGCGCACTAGGTCGTCGTCGTCGAAGCGCGGATTGGTGACGAGATCGGCGATGATATCGATGCCGAGCGGCAGGTCGCGCGCCAGCAACCGGGCGTGGAACACCGTGGTGTCGCGCGACGTCCAGGCGTTGAGGCTGCCGCCGACATCCTCGACCTGTTCGGCGATGGCACGGGCACTCCGGGTGGCGGTACCCTTGAACACCATATGCTCGAACAGATGCGCCAGCCCATTGTCCTCGGCGCGTTCGAAGCGGGCGCCGGTTTCGGCGTGGATGGCGACGGCGACGGTCTCCACGCCCGGCGTCTCGCAGGTGGCGACGCGCAGGCCGTGCCGCGTATGGCCGATCTGGGGAGTCTTCATGCGGCGACGGCTGCCGGCCGCGCCAGCTCGGCGATATAGGCCTCGATGGCTGCCAGCTCGGCCGGCAGGGTCACATAGCGTTCCTCACGGTCAAACAGCCCCTGCACGCGCGTCGGCAGCGCCGGGCGGATGCCGCAGGCACGCTCGACGGCATCGGGGAATTTCGCCGGATGGGCGGTGGCCAGCGTCACCACCGGTGCCGGGGCGCCGCAGGCCCGCGCCGCGGCCAGCCCGATGGCGGTGTGCGGATCGATCACCTGCCCGCATTTGTCGCGCGCCCAGCGGATCGTCTGCGCCATCGTATCGCTGTCGATGCGGGCACTGTCGAACGCCAGCGCGGCGCCGGCGCGTTGCCCGGCCGAGATCGACAGCGCCCGCGCCGATTCGAACCCGCGCATCATCGCCGCGGTGGCGCTGCCGTCACGGCCCGCCAGGTCGAACAGCAGCCGTTCGAAATTGCTGCTGACCTGGATGTCCATCGATGGCGACGCCGTCGGCTTGACGACGCCGGCGGAATAGTCGCCGAGCGTCAGCGCGCGGTGCAGTATGTCGTTTTCATTGGTGGCAACGATCAGCCGGTCGATCGGCAGGCCCATCTGGCGCGCCACATAACCGGCAAAGACATCGCCGAAATTGCCCGTCGGCACCGAAAAGCTGACCGGGTGCTCGGGCGCGCCCAGCCTGACCGCCGTGTAGAAATAATAGACCACCTGCAGCATCAGCCGCGCCCAGTTGATCGAATTGACCGCCGACAGCGAGAAACGCCCGGCAAAGTCGCGATCGTTGAACATCGCCTTCACCAGCGCCTGGGCGTCGTCGAAATTGCCCTCGATGGCGATATTGTGGATGTTGGGCGCCAGCACCGTCGTCATCTGGCGGCGCTGCACGTCCGATACGCGGCCCTGGGGGTGGAGCATGAACACCTCGACCCCGTCGCGGCCGGCGAGCGCGTTGATCGCCGCCGAACCGGTGTCGCCGGAGGTGGCACCGACAATGGTGACATGCCGGCCCGAGCGGGCGAGAAACGCCTCGAAAAACAACCCGAGCGCCTGCATCGCGACGTCCTTGAACGCCAGCGTCGGCCCGTGGAACAGTTCCAGCAGCCAGTGGCGCTGGTCGAGCTGGACCAGCGGCGTCACCGCGGCATGGTCGAAGCCGGCATAGGCGCGGGTCAGCAGGTCGCGCAGCTCGGCCTCTGCCATCGCCGGGCCGACGAACGGCGCGCAGACGCGGAGCGCGGTTTCGACATAGGACATCCCGGCCATGCCGGCGATCGCCGTCTTGCCGAAACGCGGCCAGGTTTCCGGCACGTACAGCCCGCCGTCGCTGGCCAGGCCGGCAAGGGTGACGCCCTCGAAATCGAGAACCGGGGCCGCGCCGCGCGTTGAGATGTACCGCATGAAGTGAGCGATTAACGGTGCGGGGACACGGCGGCAACCGTTTCCCCACCCGGAGCGGCCTGCAGCCGTCGCCGCAGCCAGATCGCATAGATCGCCGCCAGCACGGCAGCGAGCCCGAACCATTGCACCGCATAGGACAGGTGATTGTCGGGCACGCTGTCCGCGGCCGGCAATTGCGACCGCTGCAGCGGCGGCACGGCGGTGTCGGGAATCAGCATGAACTGCGGCCGGTCGGGTGCCTTGCCATAGGGCCGCTCGATGATCAGGCCGCGAAACACCGTGTCGACGTGGACCGGGATCGCCGCCGCATCGGGCCGCCGGGTCCAGCCCGCCACGGCGACGATGTCGGGCGGCTTGCGGTTCGGCCGGCACGACACCAGCAGCAGGTAACCGGGGACACCGCCGATGCTGGTACCGCCCTTCAGATCATAGGGCAGCACGTCGCCCGGAGAACATGGCAGCTCGGCACGTCGATACTGGACGCTCTTCTTGCCGATCATCGACAGATAATAATCGGCCGGCGTCAGCAGCGGTTGTTCCGGCGCCGCGGCGAGTTTTGCCAGCAGCGCCTGCTTCCAGACCCGGCGATCGAGCTGCCACGCACCGAGACTGACCAGCACGGCGAGCATCACGGCGGTCAGCAACGTCGGGAAGACCAGCCCGCGCTTCACAGCCGGCCCTGGCGCGCCTCGTGGCGATATTCCAGCGCGAGCAGCAGCGCCTTGCTGAAACGCAGCATCGCCAGGGTCAGCACCAGCGTCAGCGGCACCCAGAGCAGCACATGGACATACCAGGCCGGCTCGACCGACAGCTCCAGCCACATGGCGAGCCCGGTGACGATGGCGCCGATGATGAGGATGAGGAAGCTTGCCGCACCGTCACCGACGTTGAACGCAAGATAGTCGAGACCGCAATTCGTGCACTGCGGTGCAAAGCCGATCAGACTGCCGAACAACCGGCCCCGGCCGCAGCGGGGGCAACAACCGCCGATCGCCACCCGCAGCGGCGTCGGCGCCGCTGCCGGAGGCGGGCCGTCAGCCAAAGGCGTTGTGGACCACGGCGGCACCGAACTTCGATCCCCAGACATAGATGGAGATGAACAGGAACAGCCAGACGACGTCGACGAAATGCCAGTACCAGGCCGCGGCTTCGAAGCCGAAATGCTGCCGCGGGGTGAAGTCACCCTTATAGACGCGTGCCAGGCATACGGCGAGGAAGATGGTGCCGACGATGACATGGAAGCCGTGGAACCCGGTCGCCATGTAGAAGGACGCGCCATAGATGTCGCCGGCGATGCCGAAGCTGGCGTGGTGATACTCATAGGCCTGGATGCAGCTGAAGATGATCCCGAGCACGATGGTCAGCCACAGGCCCTGCTTCAGGCCCTTGCGATCGCCATGGATCAGCGCGTGATGCGCCCAGGTGACGGTGGTGCCCGACAGCAGCAGAATCAACGTGTTCATCAGCGGGAAGACGAAGGGATCGAGCACTTCGATACCCTTGGGCGGCCAGACGCCATCGATGCCTTCATGCAGCTTGGGGTACAGCGCCGCATTGAAATAGGCCCAGAACCAGGCGACGAAGAACATGACTTCCGAGGCGATGAACAGGATCATGCCATAGCGGTGGTGCAGCTGGACGACGGGGGTATGGTCGCCGGTGTTGGCTTCGTTGACGACACTCGCCCACCAGAAAAAGAACATGGCGATCACCCCGGCGAGGCCGAGGAAGAACACCGGCATGCCCCAGGCCAGTTCGTGCATCCAGCCGATACCGCCGGCAGCGAGCACCAGCGACGCGAACGACATGGCGATCGGCCACGGCGACGGGTTAAGGATATGATAATCGTGGGTCTTGCCGGCGGCCATCAGCCCTAGCCCTTGTTTTCAATTTTGGTTGCAGCGGCGCTTAGCGGCTTTGGGGCCGGATTGTCCACCGGGTAGAAGGTGTAGCTCAGCGTGATCTCGTCGATCTTCCTCGCATCCGGGTCATCGAGGATCGCCGGATCGACGAAGAATGTCACCGGCATCTCGACGGTTTCGCCGGCAGCCAGCGTCTGTTCGGTGAAGCAGAAACACTCGATCTTGCGGAAATACTGCCCGGCGGTGTCCGGCGACACGTTGAAGATGGCGCGGCCGGTCGTGGCGGTGCCGGCGGTCGACGTGGCGCGATAGAAAGCCAGGCGCTTTTCGCCGATAGCAATCGTCTGCTCGCGGTCGCGCGGCTGGAATTTCCAGGTCATGCCCGGCGCGGTATTCGAATCGAAGCGGATCTTGATGGTCCGGCCACCAAGCGCGCGCAGCGCCTGCGCGTCGGGCAGTGCCGATGCCTCGGCCCGGCCTGTCGTGCCGCCAAAGCCTGTCGCCTGGCAGAACAGCCGGTACAGCGGCACGCTGGCATAAGCGAGGCCGATCATCGCCAGCGCAATGCCGGCGGCCAGCAGCGCGGTGCGGCGACGGGCGCGGAGGGCGAGATCGGTCATGGTCTGGCCTGGGAGGCGGGCGCGGCAAGGGTCGGACCCGGCTGCGGCTTGCCGTTCTGCAGCCCCGGCGCCATGCGGACGACCGTGATGCCGAAGAACAGCAGCACCAGAGCACCGAGCAAGAGCCCGAGCGCCATGTTGCGCGACTTGCGACGGGCGTCGAATGCCGCCTTTTCGGCAGGGGTCCAGCCGGCGCTCATGCCAGCAACAGGCGGTCGGCGACCAGCGCGCCGAACAGGCAGGCAAGATACAACAGGCTGAACTTGAACAGCTGTTTTTCATCGGCCATATCGGCGGCGGCCTCGGCCGTGCCGCGCGAGACCTTCCACGCCATCCACAGGAACAGGCCGCCCAGCGTCACCGCGGTGCCGCCATAGGCCCAGCCGGTCAGCCCGAGCACCGCCGGGGCGATGGAAACCGGCACCAGCAGCAGCGTATAGGCCAGGATCTGGCCACGGGTGTGCGACAGGCCATGGGTCACCGGCAGCATCGGCACGCCGGCCTTGGAATAATCGGCCTCCATGAACAGCGCGAGTGCCCAGAAATGCGGCGGCGTCCACAGGAAAATGATGGCGAACAGCAGCCAGGGCAGCAGCGATGTGTCGCCCGTGACCGCGGCCCAGCCGACGATGACCGGAAAGGCGCCGGCGGCGCCGCCGATGACGATGTTCTGCGGGGTCCGACGCTTTAGCCAGACGGTGTAGACCATGACGTAGAACAACACCGAGACGGCGAGCCAGAAGGCGGCGACCCAGTTCACCGCCAGGCCCATGATCGTGACCGACGCAATGCTGAGGACGACGCCGAACGCCAGCGCCTCCGGCCGCTCCATCTTTCCGGCGGGCAGCGGACGGTTCGCCGTGCGCTTCATCAACGCATCGATATCGGATTCATACCACTGGTTGAGCGCACCCGACGCGCCGGCGGCGACGGCGATGCACAGGATGGCGACAAAGCCCAGGAACGGGTGGATCGTGCCCGGCGCCGCGACCATCGCGCAGGCGGCGGTGAACACCACCAACGTCATCACCCGCGGCTTCAGCAGCGCGAAATAGTCGCGCCATTCCGCAAAAGCCGTCACCGGCGCGGTCGCAAAGGGGGTCGAGGTCGTCATGGAACGCGGGTCACTCTATGCATTGCCCCCGGCGCGCAGGAACGCACGCCGGGGCATCATGCTGCCGGTCCTTACTTTATGACCGGCAGGGTCTCGAACTGGTGGAACGGCGGCGGCGAGGACAGGGTCCACTCCAGCGTCGTCGCACCTTCGCCCCAGTAATTGCCCTCGACGCGGCGCTTGCCGAGCAGGCTGACGGCGAGGTTGACGAAGAAGATCAGCATGCCGACCGCCATGATCGCATAACCGTAGCTGGCGATCTGGTTGTACTGGGCGAACTGCGCCGGATAGTCGGGGATGCGCCGCGGCATGCCGTCCTGGCCGAGGAAGTGCATCGGGAAGAACATCACGTTCACACCGATGAAGAACACCCAGAAGTGCAGCTTGCCGAGGAACTCGTTGTACGGCTTGCCCGTCATCTTGCCGAACCAGTAGTAGAAGCCGGCAAAGATCGCGAACACGGCGCCGAGCGACAGCACATAGTGGAAGTGCGCGACGACGTAATAAGTGTCGTGGAAATAGGTGTCGACACCGGCATTGGCCAGGATGACACCCGTCACGCCACCGACGGTGAACATGAAGATGAAGCCGATCGCCCACAGCATCGGGGTGGGGAAGGACAGCGAGCCGCCCCACATTGTCGCGATCCACGAGAAGATCTTGATGCCGGTCGGCACCGCGATGATCATGGTGGCAGCAGTGAAATACATCTTGGTATTTACGTCGAGGCCGGCGGTGAACATGTGGTGGGCCCAGACGAGGAACCCGATGAAGCCGATGGCGACCATTGCGTAGGCCATGCCCAGGTAACCGAACACCGGCTTTTTCGAGAAGGTCGAAATGATCTGCGAGACCATGCCGAATCCGGGCAGGATGAGGATGTACACCTCGGGGTGACCGAAGAACCAGAACAAGTGCTGGTAAAGCACCGGATCACCACCGCCGTCGGCCGTGAAGAAGTGGGTGCCGAAGTTGCGGTCGGTCAGCAGCATGGTGATGGCGCCCGCGAGGACCGGCAGCGACAGCAGCAGCAGGAAGGCGGTGACCAGCACCGACCAGACGAACAGCGGCATCTTGTGCAGGGTCATGCCCGGCGCGCGCATGTTGAGAATGGTGGTAATGAAGTTGATGGCGCCCAGGATCGACGAGGCGCCGGCGATGTGCAGCGACAGGATGGCCATGTCGACCGCCGGCCCCGGATGACCCGAGGTCGACAGCGGCGGATAGACCGTCCAGCCGGTGCCGGCACCGTTGAAGCCGGCGGGCCCCTCGACGAACATCGAGCCGCAGAGCAGCGCGAACGACGGGACCAGCAGCCAGAACGACACATTGTTCATGCGCGGGAACGCCATGTCGGGCGCACCGATCATGATCGGCACGAACCAGTTGCCGAAGCCGCCGATCATCGCCGGCATGACGGTGAAGAACACCATGATCAGGCCGTGGGCGGTGATGAACACGTTCCACAGGTGATAGGAGGCGTCCAGATTGCCCTGGGTGAAGAAGGTCAGATACTGGATGCCCGGCTGCGCCAGTTCGAGGCGCATGATGCCCGAGATCGCGCCGCCGATGGTCCCGGCGATGATCGCGAAGATCAGGTACAGCGTCCCGATATCCTTGTGATTGGTCGAGAACAGCCAGCGCTGGACAAAGCCCAGCTTGTGATCGTCGTGATGGTCGTGCGCGTGGTCAGCGTGACCGACGAGTGCGCTCGGGGTTGCCATGTCAGGTCCCTCTTCAGGCGGCGGGAGTGGTGGTGCCGGCAGCGGCGACGGGTGTGGGCTTGGGCGCTTCGGGGGTCGCGGCGGGCGTGACGCCGGGGGCGGTGGGCAGCGGCGCAGCGCCGGTTGCCGGCGGCGCCTGGCCAACGGTCGCGGCCTCCGCACCCGGCGGCGTGATCCCGTTCTCCTGCTGCTTGGCGGCGACCCAGGCGGCGAAACGCTCCCGCGACACCGCCTCGACGGCGATCGGCATAAAGGCGTGCTTGGTGCCGCACAACTCCGAACACTGGCCGAAATAGACGCCCGGGCGCTCGACCTTGAACCAGGTTTCGTTCACCCGGCCCGGCACGGCGTCCATCTTCACCCAAAAGCTGGGCACGGCAAAGCTGTGGATGACATCGGCCGACGTCGTCAACACCTTCACGACGGAGCCGACCGGCACGACGATGCGATTGTCGGTATCGAGCAGGTCGGGCGACTTGCGCTGTTCGGCCTCGGCCTTGGTCAGCATGACGGCATCGAAGCTGAAACCGCCCTGATCGGGATATTCATATTCCCAATACCACTGGTGGCCGGTCGCCTTGATCGTCAGGTCTGCCGCCGGCGGGCTGTACTGGTTGGCGAGCAGGCGGAACGACGGCACCGCGATCCACACGAGGATCAGCACCGGCACCACTGTCCAGACAACTTCGACAACGGTGTTGTGGCTGGTCTTAGACGCAACCGGGTTGGCGGAAGCGCGGAAGCGGAACACCGTCCACATCAGCAGGATCAGCACGAAGATCGCCGTCGCCGCCATCAGCGGGTTGAGCACGCCATTGGCCATGGCCTGCGCCTCGCGGGCGATCGGCGTGACCGGCGTCTGCAGGTCATAGCTGCCGCGCGGCTGGCCAAAGCCGGCCTCGGCCGGGACATAGGACGGACCGGCGGTCGGCACCTCGGCGGTGGTGACCGCGACGACGGGCGCCGCGGCGGGCGCATCCGATTGCGCAAGCGCCGGCAGCGGCGCCAGCGCGATCAGGAACGGCAACAGCAGGCGCTGGAGATTGCGCATCATGGCCCCATGACAAAATCAGCCGAACCAGTCGTCCGGCAAGGAATGCGCCCCTATGGCGCGATGCAGCGCAAGGAGCAAGCGGGTGATGTGTCGCGGGGTGCGGCGGGTCAGGCCCGAAGGTCGGCGAAAACCGCCTCCTGCTTGGCCATCTGCGCCTTAACCGCATTGGGCACATCGTCGCCCTGCAGCATCCCGGCGTTCCAGACGGCGACATATTCGAGGCCCTGCTCGATGGTCTGGCTGCGGCCCTCGTTGAGCACCTGCTTGATGCCGGCGATGACCAGCGGCGACTTGGCGGCGATCTGCTGCGCCATCGCCTCCGCCGCTGCCAGCGCCGCCTCATGGTCGGCGGTGACGGCGTTGACGAAGCCATATTGCTTCGCCTCGGCAGCCGGAAAACGCCGGCCGGTATAGGCGAGCTCGCGGATCAGGCCCTGGGGCAGCAGATGCGGGATGCGCTGCAGCGTGCCGACATCGGCGACGATGGCAATGTTGACCTCCTGGACGGTGAAGAATGCATTCTCGGTGCAGATGCGCATGTCGCAGGCGGTGACGAAATCGACGCCGCCACCGATGCAGCCTCCCTGGACCACGGCGATCACCGGCACGCGGCAGCGATCGACGACGTTAAAGGTTTCCTGCATCTGCTTGACGTGGCGCCGGAAGGACTCGCGTGCCCGGCCCGGATCAGCCGGCGCGCCGCCGCCCAGGCTGGCCGCCGCCATGCCGAGGTCCAGCCCCGCGGTGAAGTGCCGCCCGGTCGAGGCGATGATGACGGCACGGACCCGCATGTCGGCGTCGATGGCGGCAAAGACGTCGATCAGCTCGTTCCAGAAGGCCTTGTTCATCGTGTTGAGCTCGTCCGGCCGCTTCATCGTCACCCGGGCGATGGCGCCGTCGACACGATAATCGAGGGTGGTGAGTTCCATGGAAGATTCCTTTCGGGTAGTCGATGTTCGGTGCCGGCCCGCTCCCCCGCCCGGCCACCCATTCCAGTGTACGCTGTGGGTGGTCGGGTGGGGGAGCGGGCCGGCACCGCCAGCATAAGGCACCATCGATGACCAAGTTCACCGTCAACGGCAATCCTGTGCATTTCAAGATGCCGCCCGAAACGCCCCTGCTTTGGGCGCTGCGCGATGCGTCGAACCTGACCGGCACCAAATATGGCTGCGGCGCCGGGCTTTGCGGCGCCTGTACCGTCCATATCGACGGCAAGGCGCAACGCAGCTGCCAGGTGCCGATCGGCAGCATCGAGGGCACCTTCGTGACGACCATCGAAGGTCTGTCCGACGATCGCAGCCATGTCGTGCAACAGGCCTGGATCGCCGAGCAGGTGCCGCAATGCGGTTACTGCCAGTCGGGCATGATCATGGCGGTGGCGGCGCTGCTGAAGGACACCCCCCAGCCGAGCGACGCCGACATCGACGCGACGATCACCAACCTCTGCCGGTGCGGCACCTATCCACGCATCCGCAAGGCCATCCACCGCGCCGCCCGCGGCAATGTCGATTCCGGGGTGCCGTCGGCGGACACGACAGCGTCGGAAGCCGCACGCATCGCCCCGAGCCTCAAGGCACGCTGATCAGAACGGGTTGAGCGTATAGCCTGACCGTTGCAGCAGCGCATGGCTGCTCATCGCCGAAATAGACATCTTCACGCCCGGCAGCAGTTCGTTGTCGGTGATCCCGCGCGACGCTGCCGATTGCCCGCAGAGGTGGAAGACGACTCCCTTGCCGATCATCTGCGCGATGGCGTTCGCGCTGCCATTCGCCTTGCCGGCATGGCGGTCGGCATAGGCGGCGGACTGCAACAGGTCGTCGGGCGCTGCGCCATGGACCACGACGGCAACGCTGATTGCGGACAGCAGCACGCCGGCGTCGACGTGCTGGTTGATGAACCGCGCCGCCGTCTCGATGGCGCGGCTGAGGTCACCCGGCGCGGCGGCGTCCGACACGTCGAAGGCGACCTTGAACCGGGTGCCGGCGGGCACCGTCACGTCGCTCCTGATCGTGGCGATCGGCGCGAAATCGGTGAACACCGGCCCGGCATGAAACGCCGTTCGCCCCTGCGCCGCCGCCATCCCCGGCAGCGCCAGCAACAGGACGGCCATCGGCAGGCGTCGCATCATGCGGGGCGCGGCATCTGGCGCAGCACTGCCTCGGCCTCCGCCATGATCCGCCGCACGATGTCGCCGGCCGGCAATATGTCGTGGATGGCGCCGCCGCCCTGCCCGGCTGCCAGGCACTGGCGCGCCGGATCGACATTGTCGACGACGCCGGCGATCGGGCCGAGCCGGTTGAGTTCGACCGATTCGGCGACCTGGGCAAAGAACGGCTTGGCCTCCTTGCCTTCGAACTCGCGGGTAGATTCATTGGCGATGGCGCGCAGCGTCTTGCCGGTGAACACCTTGCTGATGACGGTGTCGCTCTCGCTCATCGCGACGATGGCGTCCTTGTAGGGCTGGCCGGCATGCGCCTCGACGCTGGCGATGAAGCGCGTGCCCATCCAGACGCCGGTGCAGCCGAACGCCAGCGCCGCCGCCAGCCCGCGGCCGTCGAACAGCCCGCCGGCCGCCACCACCGGGATATCGACGGCATCGACAACCTGCGGCCACAGCGCCACCGACGCGACGCTGCCGGTATGCCCGCCGGCCTCTGTCCCTTGCGCGATGATGACGTCGCAGCCGGCCTCCGCCGCCTTCACCGCATGGCGGACATTGCCGGCCATGCACATGACGATGACGCCGGCCTGCTTCAGCTGCTCGACGATGGCGACCGGAACCCCCAGCCCGGCGATGAACGCCTTGGCGCCGCCCTTGATGATGACATCGACGCTGGCGGTCAGCGATTCGGGCTGGGCGGTCAGCAAATCGACGCCGAACGGCTTGTCGGTCAGGTCGCGCACCCGCGCCATCTGCTCGGCGATGCCGCGCGGCGAAACGCCGGCCATGCCCAGCGAGCCGAAGCCGCCGGCCGCGCTGACCGCGGCGCAGACCTCGGCATAGGACACCCCGCCCATGCCGGCGAGGAGAACGGGATGCTCGACGCCGAGCAGGTCGCAGATTTTCGTGTGGATGGTCATGATTGTTCCCTGTTCAAGCGCGAAAGACAGGCGCGGGCAAAGCCCGCGCGTCAGACGGGTTCGGTCGGCAAGGCCGCCTGCCCCGCCGGCCGGCCTGGCGCGAGTCCGCGCTGCGGCCTATTCCGCCGCTTCCGCCGCGCCCCAGCCGATGATCGCCTTCGTTTCGAGGAAATCGGTGAACGCATGGTCGCCCCACTCGCGCCCGTTGCCCGACTGCTTGTAGCCGCCGAAGGGCGCCATCATGTCGCCCTGGGCCTGGTTGATGTTGACCTGGCCGGTGCGCAGCTGGCGGGCCACCTTGCGGGCGTGCTCGGGTTCGCCGGAGATATAGCCGGCAAGGCCGTAGACGGTGTCGTTGGCGATGGCGACGGCCTGTTCCTCGCTCTGGTACGGCAGCATTGCCAGCACCGGACCGAAGATTTCTTCCCGCGCGATCGTCATGTCGTTCGACACATCGGCAAAGATCGTCGGCTTGACATAATAGCCCTTGTCGAGCCCGTCCGGCCGGCCGGTGCCGCCGGTGACCAGCGTCGCGCCTTCGTCGATGCCCTTCTGGATCAGGCCCTGGATCTTGGTCCATTGCGTCTCGCTGACCACCGGCCCCATCGCGGCATTGCCGTCGGGCGAGCCCACGGTCGTGGCTTCGGCAGCGGCCTTGGCGATCGCCTTGGCGGCTTCCATCTTGGCGGCCGGCACCAGCATCCGGGTCGGCGCATTGCACGACTGGCCGCTGTTCATCATCACAGACTTCACGCCGCCGCTCACCGCATGCTGCAAATCTGCGTCATCGAGGATGATGTTGGGCGACTTGCCGCCCAGTTCCTGGTGGACGCGCTTGACCGTCGGCGCGGCGTTCTTGGCGACTTCGATGCCGGCGCGGGTGCTGCCGGTGAAGCTCACCATGTCGACCTCCGGATGCGACGACAGCGCGGCGCCGACCGTCGGGCCATCGCCGTTGACGAGGTTGAAAACGCCGGCCGGCACGCCCGCGTCATGCAGCACTTCGGCCCACAGGATCGCCGAGAACGGCGCGATTTCGGACGGCTTCAGCACCATCGTGCAGCCGGTGGCGATGGCGGGCACGACCTTGCAGGCGATCTGGTTGATCGGCCAGTTCCACGGCGTGATGAAGGCGCAGACGCCGATCGGCTCATGGGTGATCAGCGTCGAACCGCGCAGTTCCTCGAACTTGTAGTTCTTAAGCACCTCGATGCCGGTCATCAGGTGCCCGACGCCGATCGCGGCCTGCGCCTGCATGGCGAGCCAGCCGGGTGCGCCCATTTCCTCGGTGATCGCCGCAGCGATCTCGGCGAAACGCTCCTGGTACTTCGCCAGGATGTTCTGCAGCAGCTCGATCCGGTCGGCGCGGCTGGTCTGCGAATAGGCGGGGAAGGCCTTGCGTGCCGCCATCACGGCGCGATCGGCATCGCCGGCGCTGCCCATCGAGATGACACCGGCCACCGCTTCCGTGGCGGGATTGATGACATCGATCTGCGCAGGCTTGGCTGGATCGACCCAGGCGCCATCGATGTAGAATTTCAGATATTCGCGCATGTCAGGCACTCCCCAGAGCTGGTTTGCGCCTGTGTAGCACGGCAACCGCCCGCCGCACCTCTCGCTTTTCAGACGGGGAGCGAGCGGTCGCGCTTCCAGGCCGCCCAGTCGAACTTCCAGGCGCGTTCATGGAAAAAGAACGCCACCGCGTTGATGCACGGCTCGATGATCGCGATGCCGCCGGCGATCTGCCAGCTGCCGGTCATCAGATAGGCGACCGTGAAGCCGATGGTCAGGTGGATGCTGAGATAGGTAAGTGTTTTGGCGAGTTCCTGGCGCACGGCAACCTCCTTGTCGTCGCAAGGTGCGACCGCGTGGAGAAAACCGCCAACGACGAGTTTGCGTTGCGCCGATCGAAAAAATCTTTGGCCGGCCTACTTCCGCGCCAGCACCATCTGCGCCGCCGCGGTCATCGCCTCCACGCCCATGGCGATCGTCGGCGCGGGGTCGGGCGCAAAGCCGCTGTTGTGCAACGACGGCGTCGTCGTTCCCCTGGTCCTGGCCGCATCGAAGGCCGATTGCTTGACCGCGCCCAGCCAGAATATCGTCGTTTCGATCGCCGGGTCGGCGGCGCCGAACTCGTTGAAATCCTCGCTTGCCATCGACGGGTCGAGCGAGATCACCCGAGCCTGGCCGAACTTGCCGACGAACAGGTCGTTGACCCGCGTCGCCAGCGCCGGCGTGTTCCGCGTCGCCCGGATGTTATGCAGCACCGTCGTCACCGGCATCTTGTCATCGGGGAAACCGGCGGCGATCGCCTCGCCGCGCGCCACCCGGGCGATGCCGTCGAGCAGCCGCTGCTGCTGCGCGCCATCATAGGAGCGCACCGTCAGCTGCAGCTTGACCTCGTCGGGGATGATATTGTGCTTGGTGCCGCCGTGGATCGACCCGACGGTGATCACGCCCGGCTGGAACGGGTCATTCTCGCGGCTGATGAGCGGCTGCAGGCCATTGATGATCCGCGCCGCCAGCATGACGGGGTCCCTGGTCGTCGCCGGATAGGCGCCATGGCCGCCGATCCCCGACACGACGACATCGACCATCGCGCCGGCAGCCAGCGCCGCGGTCGGCGGCACCGAGACCGTGCCGGCCGGGATGCGGCTGTCGTCGTGCAGCGCCAGCGCGAATTGCGGCTTGGGGAAACGCTTGAACAGCCCGTCGGCAAGCATGGCGAGGGCGCCACCGCCGCCTTCCTCCGCCGGCTGGCCGATCATCACCAGCGTGCCTGACCAATTGGCTTTCGATGCTGCCATGGCGCGGGCGACGCCGACCCAGACGCTCATGTGGATGTCGTGCCCGCAGGCGTGCATCACCGGCGTCATGCCGCCGTCCGCCGCCTTGCCCATCGCGGCGCTGGCATAGGGCAGGCCGGTGGCCTCCTTGATCGGCAGGCCGTCCATGTCGGCGCGGACCAGCAGCACCGGCCCCGGGCCATTGGCCAGCACCGCCACGATACCGGTGCCGCCGACCTTTTCGGTGACGGTAAAGCCCGCCGCGCGTGCCTCGGCGGCCAGGATCGCTGCCGATCGCGTTTCCTGGAACGCCAGCTCGGGGTGGGTGTGCAGGTCCTTGTACAGTGCGACAAGGTCGGTCGGCGCGGCGGTGGCGGCGGTCCCGGCAAGGAGCAGGGCAAGCGGCAGCAGGCGGATCATCATGGCGCCATGAACAACGCCGCCGCCCAGCATGCAAGCCCGGCATGCAAGCCCGTTCAGGCCGGCACGATCTCGATGACCTGGAGGTTCGATTGCCACATCGGCCACGGCAGCTCGAGCCGCCAGCGCTGCTCGCCGAGCGCTCGCAGCACGCCGACCTGGTCGCGCTCGGCATCGGTGCCATAGCGCATCAGCCCCGATTCGCCGGCCAGCGCCAGCGTGCCGAGAAAGACCTGCCGGTCGCCATCCGGATACAGCGCGCCCGCCACGCGCTGGTCACCGTTGCCCTGGTCGAAGAACAACAGCCCCTTCCGCACGGTGATGCGGCATGGCCGGACAGCACCCGCCATGACCGGCGGCGACGGCGTGCGAATGGTGCCATCCTCGCGATTGCCCATCTTCACCGACCGGCAGCGATAATCGCCCGGCCGCGGCGGCGGCCCCGGGATCGCCGCATCGGCGACCGCCATGGTGCCGAGCGCGCCGACCTTGTCGGCCTGCCCGGCCTGCTGCACATCGGCGAGCGAGCGCGTCCAGGCGCCCCACAGGCCGGCCAGGCGCTTGCGATCGGCGTCGCGGATCACGGTCTGCCACGGCGGCGCCTGCACCCCGGCCGTCGCCGGCGAGCCCTTTCCGGCGCAGCCCGACAACAGCGCGGCAACGGTCATCAGGGCAAGGCCGGCAGGTTTCGACATCATCGTCATATCTAACGCACGATCCTGTGCCGGGACTGAACAGTCAATTGCCGAGCATGTCGCGGACGAAGGCGGCCAGGCCCAACTGGCGTTTCCGCCGCAGCCGCTCGGCATGGAGAATCGAACGGATTTCACCGAGGCAGACCTCGGCATCGTCGTTGATCAGGATGTAATCATACTCGCCCCAGTGGCTGATCTCGTCGCGCGCCCGCGCCATGCGCCCGGCGATGACATCGGCGGCATCGGTGGCACGGGTGGTCAGCCGCCTTTCGAGCTCGCCGAGGTCGGGCGGCAGGATGAAGACGCGCACCAGGTCGCTCGCGGCGTCGGTCTGCTGCAGCTGCTGGGTGCCCTGCCAGTCGATGTCGAACAGCACGTCGCGCCCCGAATGCAGCGCCACCTCGACCGGTGCCCGCGGCGTGCCATAGCGATGCCCGAACACGGTCGCCCATTCGAGCAGCTCGTCCTTGTCGACCATCTCGGCAAAACGCTCGGGCGAGACGAAATAATAGTCGGTGCCCTCGATCTCGCCGGGCCGTGGCGGCCGCGTCGTGGCCGACACCGACAACATGATGCCGCCGTCATCGGCAAGCAGCCGCCGCGACAGCGTCGTCTTGCCGGCCCCCGACGGCGACGACAGCACGAACATCAGGCCGCGACGGGGCGGATTGTGCGAAGCGGGACGGCTGAACTCGGTCATTGCGGGTGGTTAGCGGGTTCGGGCAGCGGCGTCACGCTCCCTGCCATCAGATCATCGCCTCGGGCCGCACCACCCGCCGGAACGTTGCCTCGTCGGTCAACCCGAGCGCCAGCCCGGCCTCGAGCAGCGACGTGCCGTCGTGATGCGCCTTCTTGGCGATCGCCGCGGCGTTGTCATAGCCGATCTCGGGCGCCAGCGCCGTCACCAGCATCAGCGAGCGTTCGACCAGATCGGCAAGCTGCGCGCGGTTGGGCGTCATGCCATCGACGCAGCGCAGCCGGAACGAATCGATCGCATCGGCGAGCAACTCGATGCTGCCGAGCACGTTGTGCGCGATCAGCGGCTTGAAAACATTCAACTGCAGATGCCCCTGCAGGCCGCCGATCGTCACTGCAACGTGATTGCCCATCACCTGGGCGCAGACCATCGTCAGCGCCTCGCACTGGGTCGGGTTGACCTTGCCCGGCATGATCGAGCTGCCGGGCTCGTTCTCCGGCAGCGCCAGTTCGCCCAGCCCCGACCGGGGCCCCGACCCGAGCAGGCGCAGGTCGTTGGCGATCTTCATCATGCCGACGGCGATGCTGTTGAGCACGCCCGAGACCTCGACCATCGTGTCGTGCGTCGCCAGCGCCTCGAACTTGTTGGGCGCCGATTCCCACGGCACGTCGCCGGTCAGCCCGGCCAGCGCCGCGCAGAAATCCGGGCCGAAGTTATCGGGGGCGTTAAGCCCGGTGCCAACCGCGGTGCCGCCCTGCGCCAGCCGCGACAGCCGCGGCCACAGCGCGATGACCCGCGCCGCATTGTCCTCGCAGGTCTGTGCCCAGGCCGACGCCTCCTGCCCCAGCGTCATCGGCGTCGCGTCCTGCAAATGGGTGCGACCGATCTTGATGATGTCGGCCCATTCCCGTTCCTGGTTGCGAAACAGCCCGGCGAGCGCGCGCAATGCCGCCAGCAGCCGGCCGCGCAGCTCCATCGCCACCGCGACATGCATCGCCGTCGGGAAGGTGTCGTTGCTACTCTGCGACTTGTTGACATGATCGTTGGGGTGCACCGGCACCTTGCCGCCGCGGGTGCCGGTCAGCAGCTCGTTGGCACGGGCGGCGATGACCTCATTGGCGTTCATGTTGGTCTGGGTGCCGCTGCCGGTCTGCCAGACGACGAGCGGAAATTGCGCGTCGAGCTTGCCCGTCGCGACCTCGTCCGCGGCCGCCTCGATGGCGTCGGCCAGGCGCGGGTCGAGACCATGGGCCCGGTTGACCACCGCCGCCGCCTGCTTGATGCGACCGAGGGCATGCACCAGCGGCAACGGCATGCGCTGGCCACCACCATGGCTGGTGCCGATCGGAAAATTGCCGATGCTGCGCTGGGTCTGCGCGCCCCAATAGGCGTCTGCCGGCACCTCGATGGGGCCAAAGCTGTCGGATTCGGTGCGAGTCGTCATGTCGTTCTCCGCGGCAGGGCAAGTATCGGCCGTCGCAGAACGCTTGAGCCGGCGCCCGCGGCGCCGACCCTATTTCTTGCGAAAACGATCCATCGTCACGACGTTGCTGCCCGGCTCGATCGGCGCCGGCGGCTCGGGCTCCGGCTCGGGCTCGATCGGCGCCTCGCCTTCCTTGGGTGCGAACTGCAGCGCGAAATTCACTGCCGGGTCGACAAAGCCGGTGACCGCGTCAAACGGGATGCGCAGCTTGGCCGGCACCTGGTTGAAGCTCAGCCCGATCTGGAAGCCTTCGTCATCGATGGCGAGGTCCCAATAGCGGTTCTGTATGACGATGGTCATCTCGTCGGGATAGCGCTCCAGCAGATGCTTCGGGATATCGACCCCCGGCGCCCGGGTGCGAAACGCGATGTAGAAATGATGCGCGCCCGGCAGCCCGCCGGCGACGTCGATTCGGTCGAGCACGCGGCGCACGACGGTGCGGAGCGCGTCCTGAACGATCTCGTCATAGGGAATCAGGCTGTCGGCGGTCGTCTCGGTCACGTTCGCCCTACTCGGCTGGCCAGATGCTTGCCACGGCCATCAACTGACGCCTGCGGGCCTTGCGGTCAAGCCGCCGATTGCGTCTGCGGCTAAGCTATCGCTCGCCCTGTCGCGACGATCACCGCGACAACGGCCGCCGTCACCGCCCAACCTTCCCACGTCGCCGGGGACCAGCCGAAGCCGAAGGTCTTGGGCCGAAACCAGGTTGCGATCGGGTTATTAGGCATGACATTCTCCTGCATGGACAGGCGGGGAGCTTCTGTTGCTCGGTGCTCCCCAAACCGCCGGTTTCTGCTTCTGTTGCCCGGTGCAGTCCCAACCGCGCTTTCGGCCAGTGTAACTTAGTCCGTTAGGACCGGGTTACGCTGCGATTGCGAATGCCTCGTTGTCGTTGGCATTTAGGTGTTTTGAAACATTTAACGGCTTATTCATGCCGGGCAAAAGCTCTCGTCTTTCAACACACGTCGATCCTGGTTCGGCCCCGCACAACCCGCGACAACCGGGGGTTATTTGGTGGAGCCGCCGGGTACTGCCCCCGGGTCCGCTGCATCTATTTCACGACGCCATTTATCGCCATAGACGGGCCGAAGCCCGACAGGGACCGATATAGGCGCTTGTCGGCCGGAGTTCAACGCGCGATCGGATTGCCGACCAGTCGCCCGATCGGCAACGCGCTCAACCCTGGTTCAAGATCTCGTGATAGCGCGTCAGCACCGCGCCGTTGATCGTGTCCCAGTCATAGGCAGCCGCGCGCTTCAGCCCCTGTACCGCGGCTGCGGCGCGCGCCTGCGGGTCGGTCAGGTACAACGACAGCGCATCGGCAAAGCCGCCGATATCGTCATGCGGCACCAGCCTGCCGTTCTCGCCATCGGTGATCAGGCAGTTGCTGCCGGTGGCGATCGCCGCGACGACCGGAATGCCGCTGGCCATGGCTTCCAGGTTGATATTGCCGAACGTCTCGGTGATCGACGGGTTGAGCAGCATGTCGGCACTGGCGTAGGCGCGGGGCAGCGTCTCGCCATCGAGAAACCCGGTGAAGATCGCGCCCGGTACCTGCGCCGCGAAACGTTCCCGCGCCGGGCCAACGCCGACGACCAGCAGCTTGTGCCTGACGCCGCGCCCGTCGAGCTCGGCGACGATCGCGGCAATGGTGTCGAGACCCTTTTCCAGCACAAGTCGGCCGACGAAGCCGATCACCACCTCGTCGTCGGCGATGCCCAGGCCACGCCGCCAGGGCAGCGAACGCTTCATCGGGTTGAAGCGCAGCTTGTCGACACCGCGGCTCCAGACCGCCGAATGGTCGATCAGGCCCTGCTCGCGCAGTACGTCGCCAAAGCCCGCCGAGGTAACGAAGACTTCGTCGAGGCCGGCGTAGAAGCGGCGCAGCAGCGCCTCCCCGGCCGGTCGCGCCCAGCCAAGGCCGTAATATTCGAAATAGGTCTCGAACCGGGTATGGACGCTCGCCACCACCGGCCGGCCCATCGCCCGCGCCAGCTTCTTGGCGGAATGACCCAGCGGATCGGGCGCCGAAAGATGGAAGATATCGGGATCGAAGGCGGCAATGTCGCGCTTCAGGCTGCCCGGCAGGCCGCGCGCGATGCGATATTCGGCGCGGCCGGGAATCGACACCGACGGTACCGAGATCAGCGTGCCGGCCGGCGGGAATGCGGGCGTGTCGCTGGTCGGCGAATAGATGCGGCAGACATGGCCCTGCGATTCGAAATAGGTGACCAGCCGGTTCAACGCCTGGTTGGCGCCGTCGCGGACATAATTATAATTGCCGGAAAACAGCGCGATGCGCAGCGGGCGCGACAGTGTCACGGGTGGCAGGTCGTCGACGGGCAGACGATAGGCAGTCGCCACAGGGTATTCCTCAACTAGGATAGGTCCTGTGGATAACGCAGCATTGTGACCAGCATGGGGCGATGCTGCGGCGACGCTCGCCACAATGACAAGGGGCCCGCCGGATCGCGCCGGCGGGCCCCCATGTCGCTGTTGTACGCGTCGATCAAGCGGCGGTAGCGGCCCGCCTGCGGCGCAAGCAGGCGCCGATCAGGCCGAAGCCGGCGATCAGCATCGCCCAGCTTGTCGGCTCGGGCACGCCGGCGCCGGCAATCAGCAAATTGGGGCCCCAGTAACCGTCGCTGACGGACGCGCCATTGGTCGGATTGAAGTCGGCGGACAGGTTGTTGACATAACGATCGCTGAAAGCGGTGTAGTTGATCCGGGAATCGGTAGCGAAGCCGATATTGTCAAAGGCGTAGCGGGTGCCCAGCGGCATCGTTCCGACGACCATGTAACCGCTGCCGGTCGTGAGCGTGACGGGACCGATCTCGGTGAAGACGAAGTGCCCGACCGTGGTGCCCGTGCTGTCGACCGTCGCCGAGGCGATCAGCGACCCGGTGGTGTCGCACGCCAGCGTGGCGCAGGCATACAGGTTGACAAGGCTGTTCGGCGAGGTCGTGCCGTCGTTGAAAATCCCGAGGGCGGTCGCCCGAACGGTGGTGTTTACGGTGAACGCAGCCCCGAACGACCAGTCGTCGTTGGAGTTGATCCCGCCGACCGTCTCGAACTCCCAGGCGGCCGTCCCGGTCAGCGCCGCGGCAGGCGCCGCGCAGCCGATCGCCAGCGCCGCGAGGGCGAACCCATATCGATTCATGTCTGTCTTCCCCCGAAGATCGTGCCTCGTGACACCTGCAAAGGTGGGAATGCACGAAGCATGCCAGATCGTGGCTGGGCAAAGTCGCATTGCGGATGAACAGCTTGCGTCGGCCCGTGCGGGTCCGGCCTTCCGAAAGTGTAAAGTCTACCGACAAACGATCGCTGTCGATCGCGGCGGCACGAATGCAGATGCTGTCGGCATCCGTCAGGAAGAATCCTGCCTGTGGTGTCCCGACACAAAAAAGGGCGCGCCGTCGCCGGCGCGCCCTCCTTCGCGTCATGTCCGAACTCAGCCCTCGGCAGGCGCCTCGGCCGACGCAGCGGTGATCGCCGCCGGAGCTTCGGCCTTGGCCTTCGCCGCCATCGACGCGCGCAGCGCGGCGTCCCGGCTGTTCGCAGCAACACGAAGCCGCGACATGCCGGCGCCGGTGCCGGCCGGGATCAACCGACCGACGATGACGTTTTCCTTCAGGCCCTGCAGGGTATCGATCTTGCCCTGGACCGCGGCTTCGGTCAGCACCCGCGTCGTTTCCTGGAACGATGCGGCCGAGATGAAGCTCTTGGTCTGCAGGCTTGCCTTGGTGATGCCGAGCAGGATCGGCTTGCCTTCGGCCGGCTCCTGGTTCTTGCCGAGCTTGGCATTGTCGTTGTCCATCTCCTCACGATCGACCTGTTCGCCGACGAGCAGCGTCGTGTCGCCCGACTTGGTGATTTCCACCTTCTGCAGCATCTGGCGAACGATCGTCTCGATGTGCTTGTCGTTGATGCGCACACCCTGGAGACGATAGACCTCCTGCACTTCCGTGCAGAGATATTCGGCCAGCGGCTCGATCCCGAGGACATCGAGGATGTCATGCGGGTTCGGGTTGCCGTCGATCAGATAATCGCCGCGGCGGACGTAATCGCCCTCCTGGACCGAGACATGCTTGCCCTTGGGCACCAGATACTCGGCCAGTTCGCCGCCATCTTCGGGACGAATCGAGATACGGCGCTTGGTCTTGTAGTCCTTGCCGAATTCGACGCGGCCGTTGATGCGCGCGATGATCGCATTGTCCTTGGGAATACGCGCCTCGAACAGCTCGGCCACCCGCGGCAGACCGCCGGTGATGTCGCGCGTCTTGGCGGCTTCGCGCGGGATACGCGCCACCACGTCGCCGGCAAACACGTCCTGGCCGTCGTTGACCGACAGAATGGCATCCACGGCGAGCAGGTAGCGCGCCGTCTCGCCCGAGCCTTCATCGAGAAGGGTGATGCGCGGACGCAGGTCATCCTTCTTGTTGATGGCGCGCCAATCCTGCACGACCTTCTGGGCAATGCCGGTGGCCTCGTCGACGTTCTCCGACATGGAGACGCCTTCGATCAGGTCCTGATACTTCACCTTGCCCGATTTCTCGGTGATCACGGGAAGCGTGTACGGATCCCATTCGGCCAGGCGATCGCCCTTGGACACCTTGGCGCCCTCGAGATGCATCACGGTCGCACCGTACGGAATACGGTGGATCGAGCGCTCGCGACCATCGGCATCGCGCAGCACCAGTTCGCCGTTGCGGGCCATGGAGATGTTGCGGCCGCGGCTGTCGGCAATCGTCGACAGGGCGCGGAACTCGATGGTGCCATCGACCGGCGCATCGAGCGTCGACTGCTCGCTGACCTGTGCCGCGCCACCGATGTGGAAGGTGCGCATCGTCAGCTGGGTGCCCGGCTCACCGATCGACTGGGCGGCGATGACGCCGACCGCTTCACCGATGTTGACGGGCGTCCCGCGCGCGAGGTCGCGGCCGTAGCAGGTGCCGCAGACGCCGCCCTTGGTCTCGCACAGCAGCGGCGAGCGGATCTTCACTTCCGGCACCGCGGCATTCTCGATGCGCGTGACATCGACTTCCGACAACAGGAAGCCGGCCGGAGCGAGGACTTCGCCGGTCTTGGCGTCGACGACGTCCTGCAGGACGGTCCGGCCGAGGATGCGCTCGCCCAGCGAAACGATGGTGTTGCCGCCTTCGACGATGGCCTTCATGATCATGCCGCGCTCGGTGCCGCAATCCTGCTCGACGACGACGCAATCCTGTGACACGTCGACCAGGCGCCGGGTCAGGTAACCCGAGTTTGCGGTCTTCAACGCGGTATCGGCGAGACCCTTGCGGGCGCCGTGGGTCGAGTTGAAGTATTCGAGGACGGTCAGGCCCTCCTTGAAGTTCGAGATGATCGGGGTTTCGATGATCTCGCCCGACGGCTTGGCCATCAGGCCGCGCATGCCGGCGAGCTGCTTCATCTGCGCCTGCGAACCGCGGGCGCCCGAATGCGCCATCATGTAGATCGAGTTGATCTGCATGTCGCGACCGTTCTCGTCGACCTTCTTGGCGCTGATTTCCTTCATCATCTCGGTCGCAACTTGGTCACCGCAACGCGCCCAGGCGTCGACGACCTTGTTGTACTTCTCACCCTGGGTGATCAGGCCGTCCTGATACTGCTGCTCGAAATCGGCAACCGCACGCTTGGTCTCGTCGACCAGCTTCACCTTGGCTTCGGGGATGACCATGTCGTCCTTGCCGAACGAGATGCCGGCCTGGAACGCGTGGCGGAAGCCGAGCGACATGATGGCGTCGGCGAACAGCACCGTCTCCTTCTGGCCAGTGTGGCGATAGACGGTGTCGATGACATCGGCGATCTCCTTCTTGGTCAGCAGGCGGTTGATGGTCTCGTAAGGGACCTTCGACGACTTCGGCAGCGTCTCGCCGAGCAGCATGCGGCCCGGCGTCGTCTCGATACGACGCAGCACCATGTTGCCGTCCGCGTCGGTGGTCTCGACGCGGGCACGGATCTTGGAATGCAGCGTCACCACCTTGTTGTGCAGCGCCTGGTGGACCTCGGCCATATTGGCAAAGGCCATGCCCTGGCCCGGCTCGCCATTGGCTTCCATCGACAGATAGTACAGCCCCAGAATCATGTCCTGCGACGGCACGATGATCGGCTTGCCGTTGGCGGGGCTGAGGATGTTGTTGGTCGACATCATCAGGACGCGCGCTTCCAGCTGGGCCTCGAGGCTCAGCGGGACGTGAACGGCCATCTGGTCACCGTCGAAGTCGGCGTTGAAGGCCGAGCAGACGAGCGGGTGCAGCTGGATGGCCTTGCCCTCGATCAGCACGGGCTCGAACGCCTGGATGCCGAGGCGGTGGAGGGTCGGCGCGCGGTTGAGCAGCACCGGATGCTCGCGGATGACCTCGTCGAGGATGTCCCAGACTTCCTTGCGCTCCTTCTCGACCCACTTCTTCGCCTGCTTCAGGGTCATCGACAGACCCTTGGCATCGAGACGCGAGTAGATGAACGGCTTGAACAGCTCGAGCGCCATCTTCTTCGGCAGGCCGCACTGGTGCAGCTTGAGTTCCGGTCCGGTCACGATGACCGAACGGCCCGAATAATCGACGCGCTTGCCGAGCAGGTTCTGGCGGAAACGGCCCTGCTTGCCCTTCAGCATGTCGGACAGCGACTTCAGCGGCCGCTTGTTGGCGCCGGTGATCGTCCGGCCACGACGGCCGTTGTCGAACAACGCATCGACGGCTTCCTGCAGCATGCGCTTTTCGTTGCGGACGATGATGTCCGGCGCGCGCAGCTCGATCAGCCGCTTCAGGCGGTTGTTGCGGTTGATGACGCGGCGATAGAGATCGTTGAGATCCGACGTCGCGAAGCGGCCACCGTCGAGCGGCACCAGCGGGCGCAACTCGGGCGGGATGACCGGAACCACGGTCATGATCATCCACTCGGGCTTGTTGCCCGATTCGATGAAGGACTCGACGACCTTCATGCGCTTGATGATCTTTTTGGGCTTCAGCTCGGACTTGGTGGTCGCCAGTTCCTCGCGGAGCGTAACCATCTCGCCTTCGAGGTCCATTTCCTCGAGCAGGCGGCGGATCGCCTCGGCGCCGATGCCGGCGACGAAACCGTCTTCACCATATTCGTCCTGGGCGGTGAGCAGCTCGTCCTCGGTAAGGAGGTCGAACTTCTTCATCGGCGTCAGGCCGGGTTCGATGACGACATATTGTTCGAAATACAGCACCCGCTCGAGGTTCTTCAGCTGCATGTCGAGCAACATGCCGATGCGCGACGGCAGCGACTTCAGGAACCAGATGTGCGCGACCGGCGCGGCGAGTTCGATATGGCCCATGCGCTCGCGCCGGACCTTGGAGACGGTGACCTCGACGCCGCACTTTTCGCAGACGATGCCCTTGTACTTCATGCGCTTGTACTTGCCGCACAGGCACTCGTAATCCTTGATCGGACCGAAGATGCGCGCGCAGAACAGGCCGTCACGCTCGGGCTTGAACGTGCGATAGTTGATGGTCTCGGGCTTCTTGATCTCGCCGAACGACCAAGAGCGGATGCGCTCCGGCGAAGCCAGCGAAATCTGGATCTGGTCGAACGTCTCGGGCTTGGCGGCCGGCGAGAAGAAATTCATCAGTTCGGTATTCATAACCGTTCCTTTTCTACTCCCCACCCGCGCGGCGGATGGGGTCGGGGGTGAAAAGCTCGATGGGCGGGATGACTCCCGCCGCTGATCGATCAATCCACCTTCTCGTGGCTCTGCAACTCGACGTTGAGGCCAAGCGAACGCATTTCCTTGACCAGCACGTTGAAGCTCTCCGGAATGCCGGCCTCGAACGTGTCGTCGCCCTTGACGATCGCCTCATAGACCTTGGTGCGCCCGATCACGTCATCGGACTTCACCGTCAGCATTTCCTGCAAGGTGTAGGCGGCGCCATAGGCCTGCAAGGCCCACACCTCCATCTCACCGAAGCGCTGGCCACCGAACTGCGCCTTGCCACCCAGCGGCTGCTGGGTAACGAGCGAGTACGGCCCGATCGAACGCGCGTGGATCTTGTCGTCCACAAGGTGGTGCAGCTTGAGCATGTAGATATAGCCCACCGTCACCTTGCGATCGAACTGGTCACCGGTACGGCCGTCGAACAGCTCGACCTGGCCCGAGGTATCGAGCCCGGCCAGTTCCAGCATGTGCGACACGTCCGCTTCACGGGCGCCATCGAACACCGGCGTCGCCATCGGCACGCCGCCGGCGAGGTTCGATGCCAGCTCATGCACCTTCTCGTCGGTCATGCCGGCGATGTCGCTGTCGTACTGGCCGCCATAAATGGCCTTCAGCTTGGCGCGCATCGCATCGGTATCGCCCGAGGCAAGGTCCTTGCCCTTGGCATAGATGTCTTCCAGCATCGCACCGATCTGCTTGCCGAGGCCGCGCGCGGCCCAGCCCAGATGGGTCTCGAAAATCTGGCCGACGTTCATGCGCGATGGCACGCCAAGCGGGTTCAGCACGATATCGACCGGCGTCCCGTCGGCGAGGAACGGCATGTCCTCCTGCGGCAGGATGCGGCTGATGACGCCCTTGTTGCCATGGCGGCCGGCCATCTTGTCACCCGGCTGCAGCTTGCGCTTCACCGCGACGAAGACCTTGACCATCTTCAGCACGCCCGGCGGAAGTTCGTCGCCGGACTGCAGCTTGCCCTTCTTGTCGTCGAGCCGAGCGGTGATCAGCGCCTGGGCGTCGTCCCACTGGCTCTTCAAAGCCTCGAGCTCGGCCTGCACGCCATCATCGGCGACACCGAACTTCCACCATTCGCGACGCGGATGCTCGTCGAGCAGGTCCATGTCGATGACGGCGCCCTTCTTCACGCCCTTCGGCGCGGCGACGGCGGTCTGGCCGATCAGGCGATCGCTGACGCGGCCATAGGTGGCACGGTCGAGGATGGCGCGTTCATCGGCGGCATCCTTTTCCAGGCGCTCGATTTCCTCGCGCTCGATCTGCAGGGCGCGCTCGTCCTTGTCGATGCCGTGGCGGTTGAACACCCGGACCTCGACGACCGTACCGGCAACGCCCGGCGGCAGCTTCAGCGAGGTGTCGCGAACGTCCGACGCCTTTTCACCGAAGATGGCGCGCAGCAGCTTTTCTTCCGGCGTCATCGGCGATTCACCCTTGGGGGTGATCTTGCCGCACAGGATGTCGCCCGGCTCCACTTCGGCGCCGATATAGACGATGCCGGCCTCGTCGAGGTTGCGCAGGGCTTCCTCGCCGACGTTGGGAATGTCGCGGGTGATGTCCTCGGGGCCGAGCTTGGTGTCGCGGGCCATGACTTCGAATTCTTCGATGTGGATCGAGGTGAAGACGTCTTCCTTGACGATCTTCTCGTTGATCAGGATCGAATCTTCGTAGTTGTAGCCGTTCCACGGCATGAACGCGACGAGGGCGTTGCGGCCCAGCGCCAGTTCGCCATCCTCGGTCGACGGGCCGTCGGCGATGATGTCGCCCTTGCGAACCAGGTCACCAACCTTCACCAGCGGGCGCTGGTTGATGCAGGTGTTCTGGTTCGACCGCTGGAACTTCATCAGCGTGTAGATGTCGACGCCCGACTTGCCGGCCTCGACCTCTTCGGTCGCGCGGATGACGATACGCGTCGCATCGACCTGGTCGATGATGCCCGACCGGCGAGCGGCGATCGCGGCGCCGGAATCGCGCGCCACGGTGCCTTCCATGCCGGTGCCGACGAACGGCGCCTCGGCCTTGACCAGCGGCACGGCCTGGCGCTGCATGTTCGAACCCATCAGCGCGCGGTTGGCGTCATCGTTTTCCAGGAACGGGATCAGCGACGCGGCGACCGACACCAGCTGCTTGGGGCTGACGTCCATCAGCGTGATCTGGTTCTTCGGCGCCATCAGGAATTCACCCGCTTCGCGCGCCGAGATCAGGTCCTCGGTGAAGCTGCGATCGTCGCCCGTGTCGGCATTGGCCTGGGCGATCGTGTGACGCGCCTCCTCCATCGCCGACAGATAGACGACGTCGTCGGTCAGCTTGTGCTCGACGACCTTGCGGTACGGCGTCTCGATGAAGCCGTACTTGTTGACGCGGCTGAAGGTGGCGAGGCTGTTGATCAGGCCGATGTTCGGGCCTTCCGGCGTCTCGATCGGGCAGATGCGACCATAGTGCGTCGGGTGAACGTCGCGGACTTCGAAGCCGGCGCGCTCACGCGTCAGACCGCCGGGGCCGAGGGCCGAAACGCGGCGCTTGTGGGTGACTTCCGACAGCGGGTTGGTCTGGTCCATGAACTGCGACAGCTGCGAGCTGCCGAAGAATTCGCGCACCGCGGCGACCGCCGGCTTGGCGTTGATCAGGTCGTTCGGCATGACCGTGTCGATATCGACGCTGCTCATGCGCTCCTTGACGGCGCGCTCCATGCGCAGCAGCCCGACGCGATACTGGTTCTCCAGCAGCTCGCCGACCGAACGCACACGACGGTTGCCGAGGTTGTCGATGTCGTCGATCTCGCCCTTGCCGTCCTTGAGGTTCACCAGGGTCTTGACGACTTCCAGGATGTCCTCGCGGCGCAGCACGGTCATGTCGTCGGCGACATCGAGGTCGAGGCGCATGTTCATCTTGACGCGGCCGACGGCCGACAGGTCGTAGCGGTCGGGATCGAAGAACAGGCCATAGAACATGGCTTCGGCGGTCTCACGCGTCGGCGGCTCACCCGGGCGCATGACACGATAGATCTCGCTGAGCGCATGATCACGCTCCTCGACCTTGTCGGCCATCAGCGTGTTGCGGATCCACGGACCCACCGAGACATGGTCGATGTCGAGAAGCTCGATCGACGACTGGCCCGACTTGTCGATCTTGTCGAGATTCTCGGCGGTCAACTCGTCGCCGGCCTCGATGTAGATTTCGCCCGTCTGCTCGTTGATCAGGTCGAAGGCGCTGTAGCGGCCGAAGATTTCCTCGGTCGGGATCAGAAGCGTCTTGAGGCCGTCGGTCACCGCCTTGCGCGCGATGCGCGGCGTGATCTTGGTGCCGAGCGGGAAGACCACTTCGCCGGTCTCGCCGTTGACGATGTCAAACGTCGGCTTCTGGCCGCGCCAGTTGGCCTCGACGAAGGGCACGACCCAGCCTGCCTCGCCCTGCGAACCATGGCCGCGCACCCAGGTGACGCGGTTGTAGAACAGGTTGAGGATCTCTTCCGAGTTCCAGTTCAGCGCATAGAGCAGCGACGTGACCGGCAGCTTGCGCTTGCGATCGATGCGGACGTTGACGATGTCCTTGGCATCGAATTCGAAATCGAGCCACGAGCCGCGATACGGGATGACACGCGCGGCGAACAGATACTTGCCCGACGCATGGGTCTTGCCGCGATCATGGTCGAAGAACACGCCCGGCGAACGGTGCATCTGGCTGACGATGACGCGCTCGGTACCGTTGATGATGAAGGTGCCGTTGTGCGTCATCAGCGGCATGTCGCCCATGTAGACGTCCTGCTCCTTGATATCGAGCACCGACCGGGTCTCGGTATCGGCATCGACTTCAAAGACGATCAGGCGCAGCGTCACGCGCATCGGCGCCGCATAGGTCATGCCGCGCTGGCGGCACTCGTCGGTGTCGTACTTCGGCTCTTCCAGCTCGTAATGGACGAAATCAAGCTCGGCAGTGCCGGCGAAATCGCGGATCGGAAAAACCGAGCGCAGCGTCTTTTCAAGGCCCGAGACATAGCCGTCGGCCGGGCGCGAGCGCAGGAAATGCTCATATGATTCGCGCTGCACCTCGATGAGGTTCGGCATCTGCACGACCTCACCGATCTTGCCGAAATCCTTGCGGATGCGGCGGCGCGCGTTGAAGATCGGATTGCCCTTGGGGGGCTGCTTCATCTGGGTGGCCATGTCGGTCGGTCGCCTCTCGAAATCGCATCGCATCAACGGGTTAGCCCGATGACAACAAAAACCGCACGGCTTTCGGGTTCATCCGAATACCGCACGGGCCTTGGGCGTTGAAGCCTCCATATCCCCTATTCGTCGCGGTTCGTTCGCACCAGATCGAACCGTGTCCCGGGGACGGGAGGACGGCGGCCGCGTGCGGCCACCGGGAATGTCGTGTTGGCTCATATAGAGCCGCGACCCGCTGTAGGGAAGGGGTATTCGATAGTCGGGCACCGATACGACACGGCGCCATGGGGCTGATTGCCCGCCCGAAACGGTGTTGCTGCGCTGCAACACGAGGAAAAATCGTGGTAAAACAAGTCGCGTTGCCCGGAACCTGCCCGAGAGACCGGGATTGTCCCCGGCAGGCAGCGTTTCGGCGCGGTCAGTAACAGTTGCGTAGCGTAGCAAGGATTTCTGCATGAACATTCGTATCGCCGCCCCGGCGTTGGCCCTGGCGATCGCGCTGGCCGCTCCTGCCCTGGCGCAGGACATGGGCACCAGCTCGACCACCACCACGACCACCAGCGACACCGGCCCGACCGCGCCAGACGGCTCGAGCTTCTTCGGCTTCGAGCCCTATTTCGGCATCCTCGGCGGCTATGACAGCTTCGACAATCGCGCCGAATTCAACAGCTTCCCCAATAACCGTCGCCTCGAAGGCGCGCAGATCGAAGGCGTGCTCGGCGCCAACCTGCCGATCGGGCCCGTCTTTGTCGGCGTCGAAGGCTTCGGTGCCAAGGGCTTCGGTCCGATCAACTGGGAATATGGTGTCCGCGGTCGCGGTGGTCTCCGGATCGGCGAAAGCGGCCTCGTCTATGGCAGCTTCGGCCGTACCTGGATCGACATGAAGGACAATCGCGGCTTCGTGAACCGCGACGACTGGGTCTATGGCCTCGGCGTTGAAGTCGGCCCGCGCGACATCGGTCTCGGTGGCCTTACCGGCCAGTCCGGCGCCCGCTTGCGCCTGTCGGTCGAAAGCTATGACTTGAAGAGCATCCGCCCGATGGCCGGTGTGATCTTCCACTTCTAGGACCATCGTCCTGGCAGGCAGAGGGGCGGTCCGGAAACGGGTCGCCCTTTTTGTTGCAAGGTACCGTCACCCCGGCGAAGGCCGGGGTGACGGTAAAAGTCAGCGCGCGCGCCCCTCCGTCCCCAGCCCCGCCGTGATGAACACTGCGGTAGCGCCGCCGGCGATATCCGCCGTGTGCCAGCACCCTCGCGGGTTCACCGCATAGTCGCCCGGCTGCAACGTCACCGTCGCCGTGCCCCCATCGGCGAATTCCTGATGAAGCGTGATGCTGCCCGCCGTGCACAGCACGACCTCCTCGCCGGCCGGGTGCATCTCCCACTCCGTCCAGTTTTCGGTGAAGCTGTACATGCTGACCAGCCGCCCGTCCGCGCCGTCGCCGTCGTGGCGCTCGCCATAGCCCTGGTACCAGCTGCCGTCGGTGAACGGCGGCTGCGGGATGGCGGTGGCGCCAAGGCCGAGATGGATGAAGGATTCGGTGAGGTTGGGCATAGATCGGCTCCTCTGGCCGGCAGTTTAGCGCTTGGCGCTGAGACAAGAAAAGGGGCGGCCCCTTGTGGAGCCACCCCTTTGTCGTCAGGTTTGCCGCGGCAAAGCCGCGGCTGACGTCAGACCGGTTCGCGGAAGCAAGCTCCCGCGCCCGGCTGGCCGCCGCTCGCCGAATCCGGCTGCTTCGCCCGATTGCTACGCAATCAGGCTCCAGCAGCCAGCCGGCTCACTTGAGCTCAACGGTGCCGCCGGCTTCTTCCAGCTGCTTCTTGAACTTCTCGGCGTCGGCCTTGGAAACGCCTTCCTTGATCGCCTTGGGAGCCGATTCGACCAGCGTCTTGGCTTCGGTCAGACCGAGACCGGTGATGGCGCGGACTTCCTTGATGACGTTGATCTTCTTGCCGCCGTCGCCGGTCAGGACGACGTCGAATTCGGTCTTCTCTTCAGCGGCGGGAGCAGCAGCAGCGGCCGGGCCGGCCGAAACGGCGACGGCGGCAGCGGCGGAAACGCCCCACTTTTCTTCGAGCATCTTGGCAAGGTCGGCGGCTTCGAGAACGGTCAGTGCCGAAAGCTGTTCGACGATCGAGTTGAGGTCAGCCATGTGTAGTCTCCAGTTCCATGTGTCTTGTGAATGCGGCATCTGCCGCGGGTTTCAGGCAGCGTCCTTGGTGGCATAGGCCCCGAACACGCGGGCAAGCTTGGCCGCCGGCGCATTGGCCAGCTGCGCGAGCTTGGTAGCCGGCGAGTTGATGAGACCGATGAGCGTCGCACGAAGCGCGTCGAGCGACGGCAGTTCGGCGAGCGCCTTGACGCCATTCACGTCGAGGACAGTTGCCCCCATCGCCCCGCCGACAACCTCGAACTTGTCCGTGGTCTTGGCGAAATCGACGGCGACCTTGGCAGCCGCGACCGGGTCGGTCGAGGTTGCAAAGCCGATCGGGCCGGTCAGCAGATCGCCGAGCGGCTGGTAGGGCGTGCCTTCGAGCGCGATGCGCGCAAGGCGATTCTTCGTCACCTTGAAGCTGGCTCCGGCATTGCGCATCCGGTTGCGGAGATCGGTGACCTGGGCCACCGTCAGGCCGTGGTTGCGGGCGACCACAACGACGGACGTTTCCGACAACGTCTTGGCAAGACCAGAGATCTGCTCGGATTTTTGAGCGCGATCCATGCTCTCTCCTTGGTTTATGGCAGCACTTGCGTGATACCGGTTGAGCCAGGGCCAGGAGGGGTCCGGGCCATGGCCCGTCCGAGGGATCGTCGCCTGGGGCGCAGCCAAAGCCACGTTCACAAGCCCGGATGCCTTGCGGCAACCGGCAAAAACTCTCCCCGTCTCATGCAGGCCATTGCGGCTTAGGTGCTGATGCACACCTGCAATCTCGGACGGTCGCCGCCACCCTTGCGGGCGACAGCGGAAGCGGCGGCGTTTAGCGATCGGGGCGCCAAAGTCAAGTCGGCGTCCCCGATGGGCAGTGGCGGGCGATGCTCTGGCGCAGGATCGCCTGCAGCGAATCGGCGTCGAGCCGGGTCAGGCTGCCGGCGCCCGCCATGCACCGGATCATCGTATCGGCTTCCGCGAACAACCCACAAGCCTCGCCCTGGCGCCCGCCCGCCGCCAACGCGTCGCCGAGCGCGTTGAGGCCGACGACCAGAGCGCGCCGCCGTTCGGCATTCTGCGGCTGGGTCGCCAGCCAGCGGCGCCGGTCGGCCAGCGAAGCGCTCAATTCGACGATGGCATCGCCGGTCCGTCCCGCCGCCGCCAGGCCCTCGCCATACGACAGCCGCGTCGTCCGCACCCAGGATGCCACCGATTCGTCCTGCGGGTCCGCCGCCGCCATCGCCAGCCAGCCGGCCCGCGATGCCGACAGCAATGGCAGCGCCGCGCCGGCCCGTCCGGCGTCGACCAGCGTGGTCCCAAGGTTCCCCTGTTGCCGCTGCACCGCCCAGCGCGGTTCGGCTCCAATTGCGATTTCGGCAGCACGGGCCGCTTCGGCTTCGGCGCGCTCCCTGCGGGCCTCGACTTCTCGTCCGCATCCGGCGCGTTTCTGACAGCGGCACGACGACCTTCACGGCAACGGCGGCCGCCGTGCCCGAGCCGGCGAGCTGGGCGCTGCTCGTCGGCGGCTTCGGCGTCGTCGGTGCGACGTTGCGCAAGCGCCGGATGGCCAGCGTCACCACTGAGGTCGCCGCCCGAACATGAAAAGGGCCGGGATCGCTCCCGGCCCTTTTGCACATCAGTCGGCGCGAACGATCAGACCGTGTGGCCGACCGTCGTCGTGTCGACGCGGACGCCGGCGCCCATCGTCGAGCTGACCGCGACCTTCTGCAGATACTTGCCCTTGGCACCCGACGGCTTGGCGCGGACAACCGCGTCGAGCAGCGCGTCGAAATTGGCGCGCAGGTCTTCCTGGGGGAAGCTCGCCTTGCCGAGCATGCCGTGGATGATCCCGGCCTTCTCGACGCGATATTCGACCTGGCCGCCCTTGGCCGCCTTGACCGCCTCACCGACGTTCATGGTGACGGTGCCGAGCTTCGGGTTCGGCATCAGGCCCTTGGGGCCCAGCACCTTGCCGAGGCGACCGACGAGACCCATCATGTCCGGGGTGGCGATGCAGCGATCGAAATCGATGGTGCCGCCCTGGACGATCTCGAGCAGGTCTTCGGCGCCGACGACATCGGCACCGGCCGCACGGGCTTCATCCGCCTTGGGACCGCGGGCGAAAACGCCGACGCGGACGGTCTTGCCGGTGCCCTTGGGCAGGGTGACGACGCCGCGGACCATCTGGTCGGCGTGGCGCGGATCGACGTTGAGGTTGATGGCGACTTCGATGGTCTCGTCGAACTTGGCGGTCGCGTTGGCCTTCACCATCGCCAGCGCCTGGTCGAGATCATAAAGCGTTTCGGGATTCACCGCGGCAGCGAGCGCCTTGGCCTTCTTGGACTGTGCCATGATCTTAGCCCTCCACCACTTCGAGGCCCATTGCGCGGGCGCTGCCTTCGATCGTCTTCATCGCCATCTCGATGTTGTTGGCGTTGAGGTCGGGCATCTTCTGCTCGGCGATCGCCTTCAACTGCGTGGTGGTGATCTTGCCGGCGGGCGCACCCTTGCCGGGGGTCGTGCCGCCCGACTTGAGACCGGCCGCCTGCTTGATCAGGAACGACGCCGGCGGCGTCTTGGTGATGAAGCTGAACGAACGATCGGCATAGACCGTGATGACGGTCGGGATCGGGGTGCCCTTTTCGAGGGATTCGGTCTTGGCGTTGAACGCCTTGCAGAATTCCATGATGTTGACGCCGCGCTGGCCCAGCGCGGGACCGATCGGCGGCGACGGGTTGGCACTGCCGGCTTTCACCTGCAGCTTGATGTATCCGGTAATCTTCTTTGCCATGATGGCTCTCCTGTTGTGGTGCGAACGGCCCGAAAGCCTCCCACGGTGAAATCGAAAAGCAGTTTTCCGTTGACCTCTCGCCCCGCGGCTGTCGGCTTACTTCTGCTTCTCGACCTGTTCGAAGCCGAGCTCGACGGGCGTTGCCCGACCGAAGATCGACACCGAAACCTTGACGCGGCCATGGTCGAAGTCGATTTCCTCGACAAGGCCGTTGAACGACGCGAACGGGCCATCGAGAACGCGAACCTGGTCGCCGATCTCGAAATTGGCCTTGCGCTTGATCTTTGCAGCCGGGGTTTCCTCGGCCTTGGTATTCAGGATGCGCGCCGCTTCGCTCTCGCTGATCGGCTGCGGCTTGTTCTGCTGGCCAAGGAAGCCCGTCACCTTCGGCGTGTTCTTGACGAGGTGATAGACGTCGTCGGTCATGTCGAGCTTCGCCAGCACATAGCCGGGAAACACCTTCTTCTCGACGGCGCGCTTCTTGCCCTTGAAGACCTCGTTGACGGTCTCGGTCGGCACCGACACTTCATCGATGAAGGCGTCGAGGCCCATGCGCGTCGCCTCGGTCAGGATCGCCTCGCGAACCTTGTTCTCGAAGCCCGAATAGGCGTGAATGATGTACCAGCGCGACATGAAAGTCCTTTTACCCCTTAACCGGCGAGACTGAGCAGGAACTTGACCAGCCGGCCGAGGACCTGGTCGACACCGAGGAAAAACACCGAGAGAATCAGCGTCATGATCATCACCATGATGGTCATGCGAATGGTGTCGCCGCGGCTCGGCCACGACACCTTGGCGATCTCGGCCTTCACCTGGTTGACGAAGGTGCCGATCGACACGCGCGGCTTTGCCGGGGCCGGAGCCGCCTTGGTCAGTTTTGCCTTTGCCTCGATCGCCATCGAATCAGCCAATCTTCACTTGCCGAACAGCAGGAAACACCAAAATCCGGCTGTTGCCCCATTTCGCCGGGGCGGACAACCGGTGCCTAATCTCGTACCGACCCAACATCGTCGGGCTTCAAGTCTGTCGCCGGCCCCGCCTTTTCAAGCAGGACTGGCAGGAGTGGAGGGGTTCGAACCCCCGGCCCTCGGTTTTGGAGACCGATGCTCTACCAGCTGAGCTACACTCCTAGGGTCGGGCTGCGGCCTATACCGATGCCGGCGGACCGGCGCAAGCGTGACGGTTGAATCAACCGGCCTTGGCGACTATGGCCGTCCGCACGCGGGTATAGCTCAATGGTAGAGCACTAGCCTTCCAAGCTTGTGATGCGGGTTCGATCCCCGCTACCCGCTCCATATTCCATGTTCCGGCGCCTAAATCCGCCGCCGCTGCCGCCGTTCACCCGGCCATTCAGGGCGGAGAGTCGAATGCAGATGGAGAGCGGGCGCATGCGGGCCGTCGCCGAAGTGCCGCTGCCGGCAGAGCTCGGGGACCAGGACCTGCACTGGTTCGACCAGGTCCGCGGGTTGCTGGTCGCCACGCGCCTGCCGCCATTGCCCGACATCTACGAGCTGTTCTGGCGCTATGTTCGCGACGAGGACCACGACCTGTCGCTCGCCGTCGACAGCGCCATCGCACTTGGCGATCTGAACCTTGCCGGCGTTGCCGCGCTGCGCCGCGCCCACTGCGGCGATGTCGGTGCCTCCGAAGTCGCCGCGCTGGTCGCCGCCGCGCGCCACCAGGCCGAGGCGCTGACCGGGCTCATCGAGGCCGGGCGCACCGATCTTGCGGATTACGGCCGGGCAATCGCCGACGGCGGTGCCCGGCTGGCGGCGCCGGTCGATCCGGCCGGGCTCGCCGCCCTCCTCGAACAGCTCGGCGCCGCCACCACCGCCATGCAGGCGGCGAACGCGCGCCTTGCCACCGAGCTGGCGACCGCTGCCGCCGAGGCGCGCGGCCTGTCGGAACAGCTCGGCCGCGCCGAACGCGCCGCGATCACCGACCAGCTGACCGGCGTGCTCAACCGCCGGGGCACCATCGAGGCGCTGCAGCGGGCCCAGGCCGACACCCGCGCCACCGGCACGCGGCTGGCGCTGGCAATGGTCGACATCGATCACTTCAAACGCTTCAACGATCGCTTCGGCCATGCCCTGGGCGACGAGGTGCTGCGCTTCGTCGCCCGCCATGTCGCCGATCACGTCGCACCGACAGGGGGCAGCGTCGGACGCCTGGGGGGCGAGGAATTCATTGCGCTGCTGCCCGACCATGACGTGTTGGCCGCCGCCGCGATCATCGACCGGGCGCGGGCAGAGCTTGCCGGACAGATCATCCGCAACGCCGCCGACGGGTCGTCGATGGGCCGCGTCAGCTTTTCTGCAGGGATCGCCGGCGATCGTCACGACGACGACGCCGACAGCCTGATCGAGCGCGCCGACCGGGCGTTGTACTCGGCAAAGCGCATGGGCCGCGATCGCGTGGTGCCCGACCGCAGCTAGAAAATGCGCGCCGAGCGTTGACACCCGCCCCCCCATTCGCCACTAGGCCCGCTCTTCGTCGGACGTCGCGGCGAGGGCTCCGTGGAGGGGTGGCCGAGCGGTCAATGGCAGCAGACTGTAAATCTGCCGGGTTTTCCCTACGTTGGTTCAAATCCAACCCCCTCCACCACTTGCCGCATCTATGCAGGCGTTCACCGCACGATCGCAGCCAATTGCGTCGCGATGCATTAGGTTCCGTGTCCGGCATGATCCGGCTCATCAGGAGGCTTAAATGCGTGCCATTCCCCTGGCTTTGGCCAGTCTTGTTTTTGTTGCCGGCGCCGCGAGTGCCCAACAGGCCCCCGCCGCGCCTGCCGCTGCGGCAGCCCCCGCAGCGCCGGCACTCGCCGCCGGCAGCAAGGTCTATGACCCGCAGGGCACCGAAATCGCGACGATCGATTCGGTCGCCGGTGGCAACGTCGTCGTGTCGACCGGCACCAACAAGGTCACCATCCCTGCGAGTTCGTTCGGGACCAGTCCGAACGGCCCGGTGATCGCTGCGACCCGCGCCCAGCTCGACGCCGCCGCCGCCCAGGCCGCTGCCGCCAACAAGGCTGCGCTTGATGCCCAGCTTGTCGCCGGCGCCGATGTCCGCGGCGTCAGCGGTGTCGTCGTCGGCAAGGTCAAATCGCGCGACGAATCGGGCGTGCTGCTGACGACGCCGAATGGCGACGTGCGCGTGCCGCTGACATCGTTCACCACGGCCGCCAATGGCGCCGTCATCGGCATGACCGCCGCCGAGTTCGAGGCCGCCGTGGCTGCTGCCAAGAGCTGACCGGCACGGTACATGACACGGCGGGGCTTAGCGGCTAAGCCCCGCCGATGGGCCGCAGACCACATCCGAAAACTCCCGCCGGGCAGAAGAGCCCGTATCCGCGCCTGTACGGGCGCCACGCGGTGTTCGCCGCGCTCGACAATCCGCATCGGGTGTTCCGCAAGCTGCATGTTACCCATGCCACCGCCAAGACCATCGTCATTCCGCGCGGCCTTGCTGTCCAATATGGCGACGATGCCGATCTTGGCCGGCTGGTCCCGTCCGACGCGCCGCACCAAGGCTTCGTGCTGGAGGTGGAGCCGCTCGAATCGGTCTGGCTCGGCGATGTGCTCGCCGACGCGCAGCGCGACAATGCCAACCGCCCGATCATCGTGCTCGACCAGGTCACCGATCCGCACAATGTCGGCGCGATCATGCGCTCCGCCGCCGCCTTTAATGCCCGCGCGCTGGTCACCCAGGATCGCCATGCGCCCGGCGAATCGGGGGTGCTGGCGCGATCGGCCTCGGGCGCCCTGGAGATGCTGCCCTGGTGCCGGGTCGTCAATCTGGCCCGCGCCCTCGACGAGATCGGCGACGCCGGCTTCTGGCGCATCGGGCTGGAGGGTGAGGCCACCGTCGAGCTCGAAGCCGCGCTTGCCAAGACCCAGCCGTGCCTCGTGCTCGGTGCGGAAGGCGAGGGCATGCGCGCCCTGACCCGCGAGCGCTGCGACCAGCTGGCCAAGCTGCCGATCGCCGCCGCAATGGAAAGCCTCAACGTGTCGAACGCCGCGGCGATCGCGCTTTACGCGGCCGCGCGCCGGGGACTCTGACCCGGCCGCCGCGCGGCTGTCATCAAACACCGCTATCGACGCTCCAGGGAAATCCCGCGTCCACCGGTCGGCTGTCATCAATCTGTCTTGCAACGGTGGTTAGGGGAGTTCGTTACAGATTGAAGGCAGATTGATGACACGCGCTCTGACTGCGCTGCTTCTGTGCAGCGCCCTGACCGCGCCCGCGGCCGCGGCCGAGCCCACCGTGGCCGAGCTGCAGCGGCAGATCGACGAGCTGAAGGCGATGGTGCAGGAGCTGAAGGCGGCGCAGCGCGGCACGGCGGCCGCAGCCCCGCCGATAACCGCCGCAGCCCCGCCGCCCGCGCCGGCCCGCGAGGTCGCGGCCACACCGCCAGCGCCGGCCGTCCAACAGGCTGCTGCACACGTCCCCTCGCCCAAGGGCAAGGCCTGGTACGAGCGCCTGACGCTGCGCGGCTATACCCAGATGCGCCTCAACGAGATCGTGTCGGGCGATCGCACCGCGCCCGCCGGCCTGTCGCGGCTGCGTTCGGTGCAAGATTCAGGGATAAGCGACCAGAACAACTTCTCGCTGCGGCGCGTCCGCCTCGTCCTGCAGGGCGACCTCGGCGACAATGTCAGCCTCTACCTGCAGCCGGACTTCGCCACGGCGGTCAGCAACCAGTCCGCCAATGAGCGTCGCGAAGGCTTTGGCCAGTTGCGCGATGCCTATGTCGACCTGCACTGGGGCAAGGCGGACGAGTTTCGCCTGCGTTTCGGCCAGTCGAAGGTGCCCTTCGGCTGGGAAAACCTGCAATCCTCATCGAACCGGCTGGCGCTGGACCGCACCGATGCCATCAATTCCGCCACGCCCGGCGAACGCGACCTGGGCGTCGTCGCCTACTACACACCGGCCCATGTCGCGCGAATCTGGAAGCGGCTGGGCGACGATGGTCAGAAATTGTTCGGCAATTACGGCGCCTTCGGCCTGGCGCTGTACAATGGCCAAGGCATCGGCCGCACCGAGACCAACAACAACCTGATGACGGTGGCGATGGCAACCTGGCCGTTCGAGCTCGACGGCCTCGGGTCGGCATTCGAAGGCCAGGTGATCGAGGTCGGCGGCTCCGGCATGCTGAACAAATACCAGCCGGAGCTGCGGTCCGGCGGCGTCAGCCCGGTGGCGTTCGACGACAATCGGGTCGTCGTCCATGCCATGCTCTATCCGCAGCCCTTTGGCATCCAGGCCGAATGGACCTGGGGCCGCGGTCCCGAATTCGACCAGCCGACCAATCGCATCGCCACCAAGTCGCTCAACGGCGGCTATATCCAGTCGATGTTCCGGGTGAAGGATTCGCCGATCGGCGCTTTCATGCCGTTCGCGCGCTGGCAATATTACCGCGGCGGCTTCAAATCCGGGCTGAATGCCCCGCGGCTCGAAACCGACGAGATCGAGTTCGGCGTCGAGTTCCAGCCGATCAAGCCGATCGAATTTACCCTGTCCTATTCGCACATGAAGCGCCGCGAAGCCGACGAACGGCGATCGGGCCAGGCCGAAGGCGACCTGATCCGCGCCCAAGTGCAGTTCAACTACTGATCAGTAACTCTCCGCCGCATACACCTTCGACACATCACCGCCCCAGGCGCCTTCATACAACGCCAGCATGCGGTCGGCATTGGTCAGGCCGCTCGCAGCGATCTCGCGCAGCGGGTTGAGGAAGCCCTGCTCGGTATCGCCCATGCGGTTGAGCCGGGCGCGGCGGGCAAGGCCCCTGTCGGCAATCTCCAGCACCTGTTTCGCCAGGTCCTGCAGCGTGCCGCCGTTGGGGCTCGCCGCCTTCAGCGCCAGTCGCGGCACCTCGACGCGCAGCCGGTCATGGTCGGCATGGCTCCAGCCCTTGACCAGGTCCCAGGCCGCATCCATCGCGACATCGTCGTACAACAGCCCGACCCAGAAGGCCGGCAACGCGCAGATGCGATCCCAGCGGCCACCATCGGCGCCGCGCATCTCCAGATAGCCCTTCATGCGGACCTCCGGGAACGCCGTCGACAGATGGTCCTTCCAGTCGCCGAGCCTTGGCTTTTCACCCGGCAGCACCGACAATCTGCCGTCGAGGAAATCCCGAAAACTGAGCCCGGCGGCGTCGATGTACTTGCCGTCGCGGTAGACGAAGTACATCGGCACATCGAGCGCATAGTCGGTGTAGCGTTCGAAGCCGAAGCCGTCCTCGAAGACGAACGGCAGCGTGCCGGTGCGCGCCGGATCGGTATCGGTCCAGATATGGCTGCGGAAGGACTTGAAGCCGTTGGGCTTGCCCTCGGTGAAGGGCGAATTGGCGAACAGCGCCGTCGCCAGCGGCTGCAACGCCATCGACACGCGGAACTTCAGCACCATGTCGGCTTCGCTGGCGTAATCGAGGTTGGTCTGGATGGTACAGGTGCGCAGCATCATGTCGAGGCCGAGATTGCCGACGCGCGGCATGTGGCTGCGCATGATGACATAGCGGCCCTTGGGCATCACCGGCAGCTCGGCGCGCGTCTTGTCGGGCCAGAAGCCCAGCCCCAGGAAACCGAGGCCAAGCCGGTCGCCGACGTCGCGGCATTGGGCGAGGTGGCGGTTCGATTCGGCGCAGGTTTCGTGGATGCTGTCGAGTGCGGCGCCCGACAGCTCGAACTGGCCCGCGGGCTCCAGGCTGACGGCGCCGTCGGCCCCCTTCAGCGCAATGACGTTGCCGCCCTCGATGACCGGTTCCCAGCCGAACGCCGTCATGCCGTCGAGCAGGTCGCGGATGCCGCCGGGCTCGTCATAGCTGGGGGCGCGATGGTCGCTGGTCCGATAGACGAATTTCTCGTGCTCGGTACCGATCCGCCAGCCGGCCTTGGGCTTGTTGCCCGTTTCGAACACGCCGACGAGCTGTGCCCGGTTTTCGATGGGGGCGTCATCGCCCGTGGCCGCGACTTGATTGCTCATGGACCGCCTCTAGCCGGGCCGTTGCCGTCGCGCAATTGAGCGGCGCTTGAACTTTGACTCTTCCCGTCGCGCCCGTAACATCCGGCTTCCGTTCGGATCGAAAGGCGTCGCTCGATGCGTCATACATTGGCCCTGCTGTCCCTGGCCCTCGGGCTCGCCGCTTGCGGTGGCGACAGCGATACGACAACGACGGTCAGCACCGCCGACGGCGATGTCGCCGTCACCACCAGCCGCGATGGCCAGTCGACGGTGACGGTGAAGGGCAGCGACGGCAGCGGCATCACCATCGACGCCGGCGCCACCAGCTGGCCTGCCGATGCCCCGGCCCACGCCCCGCCCTACCCCGGCGGCACGATCACCGGCGCCATGAAGAGCGTCGGCAAGGGCACGACCGGCAGCCAGGTGATCTTCGAAACCGGCGATGCCCCGGCCAGCGTTATCGCCTTCTACAAGCAGCGCGCCGAAAAGGCCGGCCTGCCCGAGCAGGCGACACTGACCAATGCCACCACGGCGCTGTACAGCGCCGGCGCGAATAACGGCCCGAGCATCATCATCCAGGCGTCGACCGAAGCCGGCAAGACCACGGCCGTCCTGACCTTCGGCAACGGCGTCGCCGGCTAGCGGGAGAGCGTGGACCCGCCTGCCTGCACGCACCCGTCAGCGCTGCTCGGGCAACCTGTACGCGAGGTCGTAATGATGAACGCCGCCATCATCGATCCGCATCGTCATCGCGCCGCTGATGCCGGCCAGCCCGCCGCTGCCGCTGTCGGGAACGATGCTGATATGCTGGTCGGGCTTGCCGCGATCCATCGTGGCATGGTGCATGAAGGCAAAGCTGCCGGCCTTGCCGTCGATGCTGCCGGTAACCCGCTCGATCAGCACATAGGCAGCCGATTCGGGCACGGCGCCGGCGGCGGTCAGCATGTCGCCTTCCGCCGTCGCGGTCATTCCGCCGCTGAACGCCTTGGTCACCGTCATGCGCGCCAGCGCCACGCCGCCGGCGCTCGTCTGCGCGGCGGGCGCCATCTTCACGGCGAACGTCCCGGTGGCGTGCTGCATGACTGTCTCCCCGAGTGCCGGCGCAGCAATCAGCATGGCCGCAACTGCAATATGTTCCGCATATGTTCGCCTCCCGTGCCCTTGTACTTCGCATAGTGCCTCCGTCAACCACATGATGATACCCTGCCGGGAAATCTCGGGAGTCGAAGCATGCACGACATGGTCATCCGCAACGGCACGATCGTCGACGGCACCGGCGCCCCGGCCTTCACCGGCGACATCGCCATCGACGGCGGGCTGATCAGCGCCGTCGGCACCGTCACCGCAAGGGGCCGCGAGGAAATCGACGCCACCGGCCTCACCGTCGCCCCCGGCTTTGTCGACATCCACACCCATTATGACGGCCAGGCGACCTGGGATTCGGAAATGGCGCCATCGTCGTGGCACGGCGTCACCACCGTCGTCATGGGCAATTGCGGCGTCGGTTTCGCGCCCGCCAAGCCCGACAAGCACGACTGGCTGATCGCGCTGATGGAAGGCGTCGAGGACATTCCCGGCACCGCGCTCGCCGAAGGCATGGCGTGGAACTGGGAAACCTTCCCCGAGTACATGGACGCGCTGGCCCAGCGGCCGCGGACCATCGATGTCGCGACGCACGTGCCGCACGGCGCCGTCCGCGCCTATGTCATGGGCGAGCGCGGCGCCCGCAACGAGGCCCCGACCGAGCACGAGATCGCGCAGATGAGCGCCATCGTCGAGGAAGGCCTGAAATCCGGCGCGCTCGGTTTCTCGACCAGCCGCACCGTCCTCCACAAATCGATCGACGGCGAACTGGTGCCCGGCACGACGGCCACCAAGGAAGAGCTGATCGGCATCGGGCGCGCCGTCGCCCGCGCCGGGCATGGCGTGTTCGAAATGGCCAGCGACCTCAGGCGCGAATGGGACGAATTCGGCTGGATGGGCGCGCTATCGAAGGAAACCGGGCTGCCCGTCACCTTTGCCATGCTGCAGTCGATCGCCAAGGAACTGCCCTGGCAGGAACAGATGTCCGAAACCGCGCGCTGGAATGCCGAAGGCGCCAACATCGTCGCCCAGATCGCACTGCGCGGCAACGGCATCCTGATGGCCTGGCGCGGCACCGTCCACCCCTTCAAGTTCAAGCCAAGCTGGGCCGCAATCGACGCCGCCCCCTGGGCCGAGCAATGGGCGAAAATCTCCGACCCGGCATGGAAGGCACGGCTGCTCGCCGAGGCCGATGTCATCCCCGAATCGGATGTGCAGGCGCTGCTCCATGTCGTCGCCCAGGGCTTCGGCCTCCATTACGAAATGGGCACCGATTTCGATTATGAACCCACCCAGGACCAGACGATTGCAGCCCGCGCCGCCGCCGCCGGCGTCAGTCCTGCCGAATATACCTATGACCTGCTGTCGGCGAACCAGGGTACCGGCTTCATCTATTTCCCGATCCTCAACTATGCCGACGGCAACCTCGATTTCGTCGAGGGGCTGCTGCAGCGCGACGATGTGGTGATCTCGCTGTCCGACGGCGGCGCCCATTGCGGCACCATCTGCGACGCCGCCAGCCCGACCTTCCTGCTCCAGCATTGGGTTCGCGACCGGAAGCGCGGCACCATCACCATCGAAAACGCCATCAAGCGCCAGTGCAGCGACACAGCGCGCCTGTACGGCATGAACGATCGCGGCGTGCTGGCGCCGGGCTATCTCGCCGACATCAACCTCATCGACATGACCCGGCTGAAGCTGGGCGCGCCCTGGATGGCGTTCGACCTGCCCGCCGGCGGCAAGCGCCTGCTGCAAAAGGCGGATGGCTATGTCGCGACCATCAAGTCGGGCGTCGTCACCTTCCGCGAAGGCGCGATGACCGGGGAACTCCCCGGCGTGCTGATCCGCGGCCCGCAGGATCGGCCGGCACTGGCGATCGCGGCGGAATAGCGTTCAACGGCGACCCGGCCGCGCCGGCCTGGCCGCCTGTGGCCAGGCCGCGCTGCCAATGACGATGGCGATGCCAACCAGTTCCAGCACCGTGTGCAGCTTCAGGCCCTGCACCGGGGTTCGCATCGCCACGTCGATGTGATGGAATGACGCCAGCCGCACCAGCACGAAGGCCCCGAGCAGCCCCAGACCTGCCAGCGCCGCCAGCACGCGCGGCGAAAGGCCCCGAACCAGCCAGGCCAGCCCCGCACCGATCACCATCGCCACCAGCGCGACACCGATAACGAACTCCTTCTGATACGCGCGGCGCTGCGCGTACCAGCCGCCGTCGCGCGCCATCTGCCGCCCCCAGCCGGTCAGCAGCGTCTGCAGATCGAGCTGCTTGTTGAGCCCCAGCGCCAGCATCGCCAGTGCCGCCGCCAGCCAGAACAGCCGCTCCCGCCCACTGCCGGCGCCGCCGCGCCGCCACAGGCACAGGCCGGCGCCGACCAGATAGCCGGCGACCGCCAGCCAGGGCAGCGTGCCGGCATCCTGGCTCGCCCATGTCGAAGCCGCTTCGCGCATCGGTCGTCCCTACTGCAATTGCAAAGTGGACGTCGATGCCGCGCGGCGTCCGTCAGCCTTCGACCGGGTCGCGCAGGTCTGCTTCCGGGCTGAGCGTACGCTTCATCGGCGACAGCAGCCAGGGTGACCAGCGTCGTCAGCGACACCATGATCGCCACCTCATGGCTGCCCAGCCCGACCGACACGCCGATGGCGCCGGTGGCCCACAGGCTGGCAGCGGTGGCGGTGCCGGTCACCGCCGTCTTCAGCCGGAGGATGGCGCCGCCACCGATGAAGCCCATGCCGGTGATCAGCCCTTCGACGATGCGCGCCATCGCCTCCGGATTGCCGACGACCAGCGTCTCCGACGCCTGGATGAAGCCGCAGGTCGCGATTGCCACCAGCGGAAAGGTGCGCAGGCCGGCACTGCGCGCCGATCGCTCGCGATTCCAGCCGATCGGCAGCGCCAGCACATAGGCGATCGCCAGGGCAGTGAAGTGCGGCAGCAGGTCGAGCGTGCCGAGGCCGAACGGCAGTGTCATCATCTTGTCATATCCTTCCTCCCGGCAAACACGCCCGGCGCCGCGTTTCGCCCCGCCGGCAGGCATTTCGGCACCGGCCTTGACGCCGGCGGCCGGTGCGCGCGACATCGCCGCCCCGACCCAGGCCAAGGAACCGACATGCTGCGCCACGGCCTTGCCATCGCTCTCGTCCTCACGGCCACGACGACCGCTGCAGCGCCGTCCCGCGAGGCCGCCCGCGCCGCCGGCCTCGCTGCGCCCGGCGAGATCGTCATCGACCGCTGGGGCATCTCGCACATCTATGCCGGCAGCAGCCGCGACGCCTTCTTCCTGCAGGGCTATGCGGTGGCGCGCGACCGGCTGTGGCAGATCGACCTGTGGCGCAAGCGTGGCCTCGGCCGCCTTGCCGCCAGCTTCGGGCCAGCGTTCGTCGCCCAGGATCGCGCCGCACGCCTGTTCCTCTATCGCGGCGACATGGCCGCCGAATGGGCGGCCTATCCCACCGAGGCGAAGGGCTGGACCGCAGCTTTTGCCGCCGGCATCAACGCCTATGTCGGCGACGTCGCCGCCGGCCGCCGGCCGCTGCCCGAGGAGTTTCGCGCCACCGGCTCCACCCCCGAACGCTGGCAGGCCGATGACATCGTCCGCATCCGCTCCAATGCGCTGGCCAGCAACCTGCCCTCCGAACTCGCCCGCGCCCGCAGCCTGTGCGCGGGTGGCCTCCCCTATGAACCGCTGCGCCGCAAGCTCGAGCCGCCGCATGCCATCGTGCCGCCCAAGGGGCTCGACGCCTGCGTGCTTACGCCCGAGGTGCTGACCGACTACGCGCTCGGCACCGCCGGCGTGCGCTTCGACGCCGGCAAGGTCGTCGCCCAGACGCCGGCCGAACGCCTCGCCGCCGCCGCCGACCCGGAGATGCGCGAGGGCAGCAACAACTGGGTGATCGCGCCGGCGCGCAGCGCCACCGGCCGCGCCATCCTCGCCAACGACCCGCACCGCGAACATTCGGTGCCGTCGCTGCGCACGCTGGTGCACCTTGAGGCACCCGACCTGCACATCGCCGGCGCCGGCGAACCCGCCCTGCCCGGCGTCAGCTTCGGCCACAATGAAGACGCCGCCTGGGCGCTAACGATCTTCTACATCGACCAGCAGGACCTGGTCGTCGCCGACGCCGGGTCGGCGATCCGCGATGTCGTCGAGACCATCGCCGTCAAGGGCGAGGCACCGCGCCAGGTCACGCTGCAGTTCACCGCCGACGGCCCCGTCATCCACCGCGACGCCGCCGGCCGCGCCTTTGTCCTGCGCGCCACCTGGGACCGGCCGGGCGCATCGGCCTATTTCAACGCGTCCTGGCTGTTCCGCGCCAAAAGCTGGGCCGATTTCAAGATCGCACAGGCGCATTGGGGCGCACCGCCGCTCAACCTCCTCTACGCCGATCGCAGCGGCGACATCGGCTGGGCGGCGGCGGGCTTTGCGCCGGTGCGGGCCGGCGGCGATGGCCTGCTGCCGGTGCCGGCGGGTGGCGCCTATCGCTGGGACGGCCTGCTCGATGCGGGGCTGCTGCCCAGCCTGCACAATCCGGCGCGCGGCTGGCTCGCCACCGCCAACGAGATGAACCTGCCCGCCGATTATCCGGCCGAGGCGCGCAAGCTGGGCTTCGAATGGGCCGACCGCTCCCGCATCGACCGCATCGAGGCGGTGATCGCGGCAAAGCCGAAATTCTCGCTCGCCGATGCCATGGCGTTGCAGACCGACACCCACAGCCCGCTGGCTGCCCGCGCCGTCGCGCTGCTGAAGGGTCTCAACGGCGAAGATGCCGACCAGCAGGCGGCGCTGCGGCTGCTGGCGGGCTGGGACGGCAACGAGAGCGCCGACAGCGCCGCCGCGGCGCTCTACGAGGTCTGGGCCGGGCGCCATCTCGGCGATGCGGCGATGCGGCTGGCGGTGCCGGCGGCGGTGGCGCGCGGCATGGACGGGCCGTCGATCCCGGCGCTGATCGCCCTGATGGAGCGCCGCGACCCGCTGGTCGAAGCGCAGCGCGCCGCTATCCTGAAAACTTCGCTCGGCGCCGCCTGGCGGGCGACTGCCACGCGCCTCGGCCCCGATCCGGCGCGCTGGCGCTGGGACCAGCTGCACAAAGCCGTCTTCACCCCGGCACTGGCGATTCCCGGCCGCGAGGCCCAGCGCCAGGTCGGGCCGGCCGGCGTCGGCGGATCGGGATCGACGCCGATGGCGACCAGCCCGCGCGCCGACCTGACCGTCGCCGGCGGCGCGTCGGTGCGCATGGTCCTCGATGTCGGCAACTGGGACGATTCGATGGTGATCAACACGCCCGGGCAATCGGGCGACGCCGACAGCCCGCATTACGGTGACCTGTTCCCGCTCTGGGCCCAAGGCCGCTATGTGCCCTTCCGCTGGACCCGGGCCGCGGTCATGCGCGATGCGGACCTCGTGCTGACGGTGTCGCCGACGCCTTAGCGTCCGTCCCCCATCACAGCCTGCCAGACTCCCACTGCCACCGCCGCCGCGGTATCGGCGCGCAGGATCCGCGGCCCCAGCGACACCGGCCGGCACTGCGGCAGCGCCCGGATGGCATCGCGCTCGGCGGCGTCGAAGCCACCCTCCGGCCCGATGAGGATCGCCGCAGGGGCCGGGGCCGCACGCAACGCCTCGGCGAGGGGGGCGCCGCCGGTTTCGTCGGCGAATATGAGTGCACGCTCCGCCGGCCAGGCCTTCAGCAGCGCCGTCAGCGTCACCGGCTCCACCAGCTCCGGCAGCGCCGTCCGCTCGCACTGTTCCGCCGCCTCGACCATGTGCGCGCGCAGCCGGTCGAGGTTCAGCTTGTCGACAACCGTCCGCCGCGTCAGCACCGGCACCAGCCGGGCGACACCCAGCTCGCAGCCCTTCTCGACCACCCAGTCGATCCGCCCGCGCTTCAGCGGCGCAAAGCACAGCCACAGGTCGGGCACCGTCTCGCGGGGCGAAATCCGGGTCTCGATGCGCACCTCCACGGCCTTGCGGCCCGCCACCAGTACCCGCGCCGCCCATTCGCCCGACCGGTCGTCGAACAGCCGCACCATGTCCCCCGGCTGCCGCCGCATCACCTGCGCCAGATAATGCGATTGCGGCACCGGCAGCGTCAGCACCGCGTTGGCCGCCAGCGCCAGGTCGACATACAGCCGCGGCGTCCCCGGCAATGTTTCGGGGTGCGTGGTTGACAGATCGGGCCCGTTCTCGCTCATGACGCCGTGGCTAGCACAGTGCCCCCTTCCCCGAAACACGGGGCCACGCCGGATGCCCAGCCGGGCTGGATCGACCGCCTTCCCGCGTCATGGCAGCCCTATGCCCGGCTGGCGCGGCTCGATCGCCCGGCGGGCAGCTGGCTGCTGTTCTGGCCCTGCGCCTGGGGCGTCGCGCTCGCCGACGGGCTGGTCGCCGATGCGGCCCTGATCGCCTGGTTCGCGCTCGGCAGCGTCACCATGCGCGCCGCCGGCTGTGTCTGGAACGATATCATCGACCGCGATCTCGACGCCCAGGTCGAACGCACCCGCGCCCGCCCCGTCGCCAGCGGCGCGATCCCGGTGCGCAAGGCGCTGGCCTTCGCGATCGCCCTGTCGCTGATCGGGCTGCTCGTCGTCCTCCAGCTCCGCCCGCTGGCGCAGTTCGTCGCCGTCGCGAGTCTCGGCCTTGTCGCCGCCTATCCGTTCATGAAGCGCATCACCTGGTGGCCGCAGGCCTGGCTCGGCCTTACCTTCAACTGGGGGGCGCTGGTCGGTTTCGTCGCCATCACGGATCCGGTGCCGGCGATGGCGCTGCTCTATGCCGGCGGCGTCGCCTGGACGCTCGGCTACGACACCATCTACGCGCTGCAGGATATCGAGGACGATGCCATGGCGGGCATAAAGTCCTCCGCCCGCGCGCTCGGCCCCCGCGCCCGCGGCGGCGTGGCGTTCTTCTATGGCGCGGCGCTGCTGCTCTGGGCCGGCGCGCTGTGGCTGGTCCGGCCCGATCCGCTGACACTGCTGGCGCTGCTGCCGCTGGCCGGGCATTTCGCCTGGCAGGTCTGGCGGCTTGCCGACACCGCCCCCACCAATGCGCTGGCGCTGTTCCGCTCGAACCGCACCGCCGGCCTGCTGCTGTTTGCCGCAACCACCGTCACTGCTCTCGACCGCAGTTTTATGTAGCACTCGCTACATAAACGCGGTACGTCTGCAACCCTGATCACAGGGAGACAGGTGATGACGACATTCTGGCGTAACTGGATGCTGGCCTGGTGCCTCGGGGTGACGCTGTTCGGCCTTGTCCTCGCCGGGGCAGGCTTTGCGGAAACGAGCGGCCCGGCGCAGGCGCTTATCGACCGGATGAATGGCGAGCCCCTGCCGCTCGACAGGCCCTTGCGCTTCGCCATCGGCTTGCAGGGCGCGCTGTCGATCGCCATCGCCGGCCTGGCCTGGGGCGCGATCCGCGGCGCCGACGCACTGGGCCCGGATGGCGCGCCGGTGTGGCGCCTGCTCCTGTGGTCGATGCTGGCCTGGTATGTCATCGACAGCGCGATCTCGTGCGCCAACGGTTTCTGGCTCAATGCCGTGTCGAACACGCTGCTGATGGTCGCGCTGCTCGTGCCGCTGATGGCGTCGGGCGTCCTCCGGTCCGCCACCCCGGCGCGGGTCTAGCGCCGGGGGGCCGGCCGGGTGGAGGCCGCTCGCGCCGCGCGGAGGGAAGACGCGCCGCGTTGGAAAGGCTGCGGGTCGATGCCGGATTGGCCGTCGACCCGCGCCGATATCGTGACAAATAGCCGGCGACGTCGCGGCGCGATTGCACAAAAGCGGCAAAAGCGCGTCGGGGCATGACAATCGCCTGTCCACGACCTAAGTCAGGGTCATGCTCTCAGTACCCCAAGCTCTCGACCGCCTCGATGCCGCGCTCGCCGCGGCCCGCACCGCCGGCGCCGATGCCGCCGACGCCCTGTATGTCGGCGACGGGTCGACTTCGGTCAGCGTCCGCCTCGGCAAGCTCGAGGATATCGGCCGCAGCGAAGGCGAGGAGGTCGGCATTCGCGTCTTCGTCGGCCAGCGCTCGGCCAGCGTGTCGTCGTCCGACCTGTCGGTCGCTGCGCTCGCCACCGCCGCCACCCGCGCCGTCGCCATGGCGCGCCTTGCGCCCGAAGACCCCTGGGCCGGGCTCGCCCCTGCCGACCGGCTGTTGCAGGGCGACGCCCCCGACCTCGACATCGACGACGGCGGCGATCCCAGCGCCGAAATGCTCCGTGACCGCGCCATGGCCGCCGAAGATGCCGCCCGTGTCGTCGCCGGCGTCACCAACAGCGAAGGCGGCGGCGGCTCGGCCGGCCGCGTCGTCACGGCGCTCGCCACGTCCACCGGCTTTCGCGGCGGCAAGCGCTCGACGAGCTATGGCTGTTCGGCCAGCGTCCTCGCCGGCGAGGGCGGCGACATGCAGCGCGACTATGCCTGGCATTCGTCGCGGCACTTCAGCGATCTCGAGGATGCCGCCATCATCGGCCGCCGCGCCGGCGGACGCGCCGTCCGGCGCCTCAATCCGATCAAGCTGGAAACCAGCCAGCTGCCGATCATCTTCGACCCGCGTGTCGGCTCGACGCTGATCGGACACCTGGTCGGCGCCATCACCGGCAGCGCCATCACCCGCGGCACCAGTTTCTTGAAGGACGCGCTCGGCACTGCGGTGTTCGGCAGCCACATCACCATCATCGACGATCCGCTGCGCCCGCGCGGCCTGCGCTCACGCGGTTTCGATGGCGAGGGCCTGCCCGTGCAGCGCTCGGCCCTCGTCGATCGCGGTATCCTGACCGGCTGGCTGCTCGATGCCGCCAGCGCGCGGCAGCTCGGCCTGCAGCCGACCGGCCATGCCGCCCGCGGCACCTCGGGGCCACCGGGCGCCGGCGCCAGCAATCTGCATCTCGAGTCCGGCACCGACACGCCGCAGGCACTGATGGCCGGGGTGAAGCGCGGCTTCTACGTCACCGAACTGATCGGCATGGGCGTCAACGGCCTCACCGGCGACTACAGCCGCGGCGCCAGCGGCTTCCTGATCGAGGACGGGGAGATCACCGTGCCCGTCGCCGAAGTGACCATCGCCGGCAATTTGAAGGACATGTTCAAGGCCCTGGTGCCCGCCAACGACCTGCAGTTCCGCCATGCCAGCAACGTGCCGACGCTGCGCATCGACGGGATGACGGTCGCCGGCGCGTGATGCCGCGTGGCTGACTCCGCGGCACCGGCGACGCGACGGCAGAGCGATCTCGCTGTCGCCGTCCGTGCTGCCCACGCCGCCGGCGAACTGGCGCTGCGCCATTTCAACGCCAAGTCGGAATGGTGGGACAAGTCGCCCGGCAACCCGGTCGGCGTCGCCGATCTCGAATGCGACGCCTATCTGAAGGAACGGCTCCTCGGCGCCCGGCCCGACGACGGCTGGCTGTCGGAGGAAACCGCCGACACTGCCGATCGCCTGACCAAGCGGCGCCTGTGGGTCGTCGATCCCATCGACGGCACGCGTGACTTCATCCGCGGTCGCACCGGCTGGGCGGTGTCGGTCGCGCTGGTCGAGGATGGCGAGGTCACCGTCGCTGCCCTGGCCGCTCCGGCGCGCGGGCAGCTGTTCGCCGCCCTGCGCGGCCGCGGTTCACAGCTGAACGGCAAGCGGCTGCGGGTCAGTGGCCTTGCCACGCTCGACGGCATCCGCCTGCCGATCGACGCCGCCAACATGAATGCCGCGTTCTGGCCCGAGCCCTGGCCCGGCGAGGCCGTCGAAAAGCCCAACAGCCTGGCCTTGCGCATGGCCAAGCTGGCGGCGAACGAGGCCGATGCCTGGATGGAGGGCCGCACCATCGCCGAATGGGACGTCGCGGCGTCGGCGCTGATCCTGGCCGAAGCCGGCGGCGTGGTCACCGACCGCGCCGGCGAGCCGCTGGCATTCAACAAGCCCGACCCGGTGCTCCATGGCATCGCCGCCGCGACGCCGGCGCTGCACGGGGTGGTGCGCGACCGGCTCGACCATGCGCTCAGGTCGCTTGCGGCGGCGCGACGGGGTCGATCCCCAGCCGCCTGATCTCGATCTTGGGGCAATGGTCCATGACGACCTTCAGCCCCGCCGCTTCGGCCCTGGCAGCGGCTTCTTGGTTGATCACGCCCAGCTGCATCCAGATCGCCTTGGCACCTGCCGCAATGGCATCGTCGACGATGGGGCCGACGGCGTCCGACCGCCGGAAAATGTCGACGATGTCGATCGGCATGCCGAGCTGGTCGATGCTTTCCCAGACATATTCCCCGAGCACATGCGTGCCGGTGATCTGCGGATTGATCGGCAGCACGCGATAGCCATGCTCCTGCAAGGCACCCATCACGCCATAGCTGGCGCGATCGGGCCGATCCGACGCGCCGACGAGCGCGATGGTGCGGGCATTGGTCAGCAGGTCACGGATCTCGGCATCGGTGGTAAGGGGCATGGGTATTCTCCTTGTCGTTCCCTGGCCTAACGCGAAACGGTGAACGCCGGGTCCGTCACAACCCCACCGTCACCCGCACTGCCTGCGCTATCGCGTCGAACACCGCCGCCTGCTCGCCCTCGCCTGGCCGGCCCGCATCCGACGCCAGCCGCAGCGCGAGGTCGAGCGGCACGCGCCCCAGGAACGGCACGCCCATCGCCGTCGCCTCGTCCTCGGCGCCACCATGGCCGAACGGGTCGCTGGCCTCGCCGCAATGCGGGCAGCGATAGCCGCTCATGTTCTCGACGATGCCCAGCACCCGCACGTCGACCTCGGCGAACATCGCGACCGCGCGGCGCGCGTCGATCAACGCGAGGTCCTGCGGCGTCGACACGATCACCGCGCCGTCGGGCTTCAGCTTTTGCGCCAGCGTCAGCTGGATGTCGCCGGTGCCAGGCGGCATGTCGATGACCAGCACGTCGAGCACGCCCCAGTCGGCCTGCTCCACCATCTGCACCAGCGCCGAGCTCGCCATTGGCCCGCGCCAGACGATCGCCTTGTTCGGATCGGTCATCATGCCCATCGACAGCGCCTTGATGCCATGCGCCGCCGCCGGTTGCAGCCGGTTGCCGGCCAGCGCGGCGCGGCCGGTGACCCCGAGCAGCGTCGGCACCGACGGCCCGTAGATGTCGGCGTCGAGCAGGCCCACGGCAAAGCCCTGCCGGGCCAGCGCCACCGCCAGGTTGACCGCCACCGTCGACTTGCCGACTCCGCCCTTGCCGCTGGCGACCGCCACCAGCTTGCGGATGCCGGGCACCGTGGGTGCCACCGGCCGGGCGCCCGGTGCCGGCGCGCCGGTGCGATCGGCGGTCAGGATGATGCGCGCCGCCGTCACGCCCTCCACCCGGTTGACCGCCACCTCGACCGCCGCCTGCAGGCGCTCCGCCGCGACCCGGTCGAGGCCGTCGACGGCCAGCACCAGCCCGACGCTGCCATCCGCACGCGCGACGATCCCGCTCGCCCGGCCGGCGGTGATGACGCTGCCCCCGGCCGGATCGGCGACCCCCGCCAGCGCCGCCGTCACATCGTCTTTCAATGGCATCGAAAATGATCCTTGTAGGGGAGCGGCAACAGCGACATCGGCGCGCCCTCGCAATCCCTGAATGGTCACCGTATATAACCGTCAAGCTTTGGAAGACGAGACCTGGAAACCGGATGCCCTGGCAGAACAACAACGACGGCGGATCGCAGGACCGTGGCCCCTGGGGAGAAGGTGGCGGCTCGGGCGGCGGCGATGGCCCGCCACCGCGCAATCCGTGGGGTGATGGCCCGCCGCGCCGGCCGAATGGCCCGCGCCCCGGCGGCAATCGTGATTTCGACGACATCATCCGCCGCGGCCAGGAAAAGCTGCGCCAGTCGTTTCCCGGCACCGGCGGCGGCCGCGGCGGCTTCGATCCGCTCGGCGGCACCAATTGGCTGTGGATCGCCGGTGGCCTGTTCATCCTCTGGATCGCGCTGAGCAGCGTCTACAAGGTCGATGCCCAGGATCGCGGCGTCGTGCTGCGCTTTGGCGCCTATGCCGGCACCACCGACCCGGGCCTGCACTTCAAGCTGCCCTGGCCCATCGACAGCGTCGTCATGCGCAAGGTGGAGCAGATCAATTCGGTCGACATCGGCGCCGGGGACGGCAGCAACGAGAACCTGATGCTGACCGGCGACCAGAACCTCATCAACCTTGCCTACGCCGTGCGCTGGAAGATCCGCAATCCGGAGCTGTTCCAGTTCGAGCTCGCCGAGCCCGAGCAGACCGTCCGCGAAGTCGGCGAATCGGCGATGCGCGCCGAAATCTCGAAGGCATCGCTGACCGACGCCATCGGACCGCAGCGCGCCCAGATCGCCGAGCAGGTGCGTGAGCGGATGCAGGAGATTCTCGACAGCTATCGTTCGGGCATCGAAGTCCGCGGCGTCGACATCAAGCAGGCCGATCCTCCCGCCGCCGTCGACGACGCCTTCAAGGACGTGACGGCCGCGCAGCAGGATTCGCAGGCCTATCTGAACAAGAGCCGGGCCTATGCCCAGCAGGTGCTCAACCGCGCCCTCGGCGAGGCGGCACAGTTCGACGCGCTTTATGCCCAGTACAAGCTGGCCCCCGAGGTGACCCGCAAGCGGCTGTACCTCGAGACCATGGAGAATGTGCTGTCGAAGGTCGACAAGACCGTCGTCGAGCCCGGCAGCGTGCAGACCTATCTGCCACTGCCCGAAGTCCAGAAGCGCGCACGGCCGGCCGATACGGCCACGACCGTCACCGCGTCGCCCGCACAGTAAGGCGCAGCCATGACCCTGACCCGCAACCCCATCCTCTGGGCCGCCCTCGCCTTCGTGCTGATCGTCGTCGCGATGGCGAGCCTGTACACCGTGCCCGAGACCAAGCAGGCCATCGTGCTCCGCCTCGGCAAGCCCGAGCGGATCGTCAACGCCTATGACGTCAAGGCGCCGTTCGGCACGTCGGGTGCCGGCCTCGTCATGAAGGTGCCGTTCGTCGAGAACGTCATCTTCGTCGACAAGCGGGTGCTCGACCTCGACATGGAGGCACAGACGGTGCTGACGACCGACCAGTTGCGCCTGGTTGTCGACGCCTTCGCCCGCTTCCGCATCATCGATCCGCTGCGCATGGTGCAGACCGTGGGCTCTGAACAGAATGCCAATGACGCGCTGAAACGCATTCTGGCATCCAAGCTCAGGAACGAACTCGGCAAGCAGCCCTTTGCGGCCCTGCTCAGCCCCGAACGCGGCTCGCTGATGGAGGAGATTCAGCAGACGGTGAACCGCCAGGCCCGCCAGTACGGCGCCGAAATCGTCGACGTCCGCATCAAGCGCGCCGACCTGCCGACGGGTGCGACACTCGATTCCGCCTATCAGCGCATGCGTTCGGCGCGGCAGCAGGAGGCGGCGACGATCCGCGCACAGGGCCAAAAGCAGGCGCAGCTGGTCACCGCGGCCGCCGATGCCCAGGCCGCCAGCACCTATGCCACCAGTTTCGGCAAGGACCCCGACTTCTACGCCTTTTACCGCGCCATGCAGGCGTATCGGACGACGTTCAGCGACAACAGCTCCACGGTTATCCTGTCGCCGAACAACGAGTTCCTGCGGGAATTCGAAGGTCGGCGGCCCAATCGCTAGCAGCACAGACCGGGAGCCCGTGCCATTCGCCGGCTCCCGGCAACGTTTCGTCGTGCACAGCCTTCCGTTCATCGCAGGTTAGTTTCCGGCGCGGCAAGGGTGCGATGATGTCGCGGCACAGCTTTTCCGGCGGGTCTGCCCCTTGCCTGCCGGATGCCGACACCGCACATCATGGACAGTTTCCCGATCCCGAAAGGTTCGCCATCCCGTGCGTATTGCCCGCAGCCTGATCCCAGCCGCCCTGATCCTCGGTGGCGCCGCCGCCGTATTGATGCCCGCCGGTGCGCAGACCCCCAATCAGCCGCAGCCGTCCGCGACCATGCCACCGCCGCAGAACGCCGTGCCGCCGGCCGTGCCGGTGTCGCCCCCGGGCGGTGCGCCGCGCAGCTTCGCCGACCTGACGGCACGGTTGACTCCGGCCGTCGTCAACGTTTCCACGACGCAAAAGGTCGAGGTCGGCAAGATGCGCGGCATCCCGCCCGGCTCTCCGCTCGAGGAGCTGTTCCGCCGCTTCCAGGAACAGCAGGGTGAAGCCGGCGAGCCGGTGACCCGCGAGGCGACGTCGCTCGGGTCGGGCTTCATAATCTCGCCCGACGGCTATGTCGTCACCAACAACCATGTCATCTCGGCCGAGGCGGGCAAGGATTCGCCGGTCGAGACCATCACCGTCACCCTGTCCGACCGCACCGAATACAAGGCGCGTATCGTCGGCCGTGACCCGCTGACCGATCTCGCGCTGCTGAAGATCGACGCGACCAATCTGCCCTATGTGAAGTTCGGCAACAGCCAGGCCGCGCGCGTCGGCGACTGGGCGATCGCCATCGGCAACCCGTTCGGCCTTGGCGGTACCGTTACCGCGGGCATCGTGTCGGCACTCCACCGCAATATCGGCTCCGGCCAGTATGATCGCTACATTCAGACCGATGCGTCGATCAACCAGGGCAATTCCGGCGGGCCGCTGTTCGATCTCGAGGGCAATGTCATCGGCATCAACACCGCGATCTTTTCGCCGACCGGCGGCAATGTCGGGCTCGGCTTCTCGATCCCGGCCGAACTCGCCAAGCCGGTCGTCGACCAGCTGCGCGCCACCGGCACCGTCAAGCGCGGCTATCTGGGCGTCGCCATCCAGCCGCTGTCGACCGACATCGCTGCGGGGCTCGGCTTGCCCAAGGACAAGGGCGAGATCGTTGCCTCGGTGGAGGCCAACGGCCCCGCCGCGCGTGCCGGCATTCGCCAAGGCGACGTCATCGTCAAGATCAACAACAGCGACGTGACCTTCGACAACACGCTGTCCTATGTCGTGGCCAACACCCCGATCGGCGCCACCGTGCCGATCGAGCTGGTCCGTGACGGCACCCGCCGCACGATCACGGCGACGATCAGCCAGCGCCCGGCGGAATCGGTCGTCCAGGCCCGTGCCGGCCTGATCCCCGACGCCACCGATTCGCCTGACAGCAAGACGACGCCGGGTGCCGCATCGGCGCGCGCCAGCCTCGGCATCACCCTCCAGCCGCTGACCGCGCAGTTGCGCCAGCAGCTGAAGATTCCCGAGACCGTCCGCGGTGTCGTCGTCGCCGGCATCAACCCGGCGAGCGATGCGGCGTCGAACGGGCTGCAGCGCGGTGACGTCATCCTGCAGATCAACCAGCGCCCCACCACCACCCCGGCCGAAGCCGCCGAGGCCGTCGATGCCGCCCGCAAGGCCGGCCGCGACACGGTGCTGATGCTGGTCCAGCGCGGCACCAACCCGCCGCGTTATGCAGGGATCAAGCTGATGGCGAAGGGCGACGGAAAGTAGCGCCAGGCGCCGAGACGTTGCGGCGCGGGCCTCCCCGCGCTGCAACGCCCCTCCCCTTCTACCTCCGCCCAAAACCCGCTATCCCCGTGTCACAAGCAGGGGAACAGCAATGGCCGACAGCATCTTCATCGGTAAGGGCGAGGAGCACGCGCAGGCGCTGGTCCTGAAACGCGCCAATCGCCACGGGCTCATCGCCGGCGCCACCGGTACCGGCAAGACCGTCACGCTGCAGACATTGGCCGAAGGCTTTTCGCGCGAAGGCGTGCCGGTATTCCTCGCCGATGTGAAGGGCGATATCGCCGGCATGGCGATGGCCGGCAGCAGCGATGCCGGCTGGACGGCCAAGCGCGCCACCGAGATCGGCGTCACCGATTACGACTATGCCGCCAACCCGGTCGTTTTCTGGGACCTGTTCGGCGACCAGGGCCACCCCGTCCGCACCACCATCAGCGAAATGGGTCCGCTGCTGCTCGCCCGGCTGATGGGGCTCAACGAAACCCAGGAGGGCGTGCTGTCGGTCGCTTTCCGCTACGCCGACGACCTCGGCCTGTTGCTCCTCGACCTGAAGGACCTGCAGGCGATGCTGACCTTCTGCGCCGAAAATGCCGGCGAGCTGGCGAGCAGGTACGGCAATGTCACCAAGGCGACGATCGGCATCATCCAGCGCCAGCTGCTCCAGCTCGAAGGCCAGGGCGCGACGCATTTCTTCGGCGAACCGGCGTTCGACATTCATGATTTCATGCATGTCGACGGCAACGGCATGGGCCAGGTCAACATCCTCGCTGCCGACAAGCTGATGCAATCGCCGCGGCTCTATGCCAGCTTCCTGCTCTGGCTGCTGTCGGAACTGTTCGAGACACTGCCGGAGATCGGCGACCCCGAAAAGCCCAGGCTGGTGTTCTTCTTCGACGAAGCCCATCTGCTGTTCGACGAAGCGCCGCCGGCGCTGCTCGACAAGGTCGAACAGGTCGTGCGCCTGGTCCGCTCCAAGGGCGTCGGCGTTTACTTCATCAGCCAGAACCCGATCGACATCCCCGAAAAGGTCGCCGGCCAGCTCGGCAACCGTGTCCAGCACGCATTGCGCGCCTTTACGCCGCGCGATCAAAAGGCCGTGCAGTCGGCGGCGACGACATTCCGGGCAAATCCCAGGGTCGATGTCGCGACGGCAATAACCGAGCTGAAGGTCGGCGAGGCGCTGGTGTCGCTGCTGCAGGCCGACGGCGCGCCTTCGATGGTCGAGCGCACGCTGATCATGCCGCCGCGCTCGCGGGTCGGGCCGGTCACGCCGGCGGAGCGCGAGGCGATCCTGCGTGCCAGCCCCTATGGCGACAAATACCGCCAGAGCGTCGACCGCGAATCGGCCTATGAAAAGCTGAACACCCGTGCCCTGGCAGCGGCCGAGCAGGCGGCGCAGTCGGCGGCCGAAGTCGCAGCGCGGAAACAGGCGACGTTGCAGGCCAAGCTCGACGCCGCCGAAGCCGCCGCAGCGGCCAAGCAGGCGGCGGCGGCAGCGCGCGCCGAGGCCGCGGCACGCCGCGCCCAGCCGGCAAGCTTTACCGAGAAGCTGATCCAGTCGACGATCCGGTCGGCGGCATCATCGGCGGGCCGGCAGCTGACGACCAAGCTGCTGCGCGGCCTGCTCGGCGGCTTGCTGAAATAACGAAAACGGCCGCGGTGCCATCGCACCGCGGCCGTTTGTTCGTCGGGTCGCCAGGTCAGGCGGCGACGGCGGTCTTGCGACGGCGGGCCGCGAAGCCGATCATGCCGAAGCCGGCGATCATCATCATCCAGCTTTCGGGCTCAGGCACCTGGGTGGCGAAGGTCTGCGCGATGGCAACATTATCGAGCGCGATGCCGGCAGACTTCAACGATGCGCGCGCGCTGGCAGCCAGCGGCACGCCGGCAAAGGTGAGCAGCGCGGTGTTCCCCGTCGCAATGAACGTGTAGCTTTGCGTCGACCAGTTCATGTCGGCCCGCGTGCGGGTCGGATCGAGGAACGTGAAGGTCGTCGGCGTCAGGGCGCCGACCGACAGCAACAGCGAACGCGGCGCCGCGCCAGCGCCGGGGTTCGACGAGATATCGAACGTGATGGTGTACGAGAATCCGGTGGTAAGGCCGGTCAGCGTCTGGGAGATCGAGCCGGCATCACGAGCCGCGAGATCGAGGCTGTAGCTACCATCCGACGCCTGCCAGAAGCTGCGGACGACATCGACGCCGGCGCTCCCCAGCGGGCCCGACAGGCCGACCATCCAGCCCGGCAGAGCAACGGCGTTGGGCGCCAGCACTTCGCGATAGCTGTTGTTGGCCGGCGTCGCCGGAATGGTGATGCCAACCGTCTCGAAGCTGCCATTGACGATCGACACGGCACTGGCGGCCCCGGCCGATCCGATGGCCGCGATAGCGGCGGCAACGGCGAATATCTTGTTCATTTCTCAACCCCCAGATGATTTGTTCAGTGAATGCATTGCAAGTTCCGGGCCAACCAACACGCCTGCCAGATTCAATGATATTTCAGAGTGTTAGGAGATAAAAAAGGGGTTAACAGAATATTAGTGTAAAATCTGCCGACACTTTGAACATTACTGGACCGATCCGTGTCAGTTCGGCGCCGTCACGGCTGCAACCTCGGCATTGCGCGTCGCCGCCGGGGCATCCATCAGTTCCCGCAGGAAGGCGCCCTTGTTGACCGTCGGCGTCTGAGGGTCGCCAGCCTGGCTGCGGATCGACGGATCGGTGGCGGCCGCACCGGCACGATCGAGCAGCTGCTGCTCGGCCGGCGACTTCGGCGGCACCTTCACGCCGGGGCCGAACAGCGCCTCCATCGCGGCACCCTGGGCATCCTGGCCTGCGGCGCGCGGCGCGCCAGGCCGCGGCGGCGTCAGCGCGAAATCCTGCGGCACGACCAGTGGCGCATTGCGGCTGATCGCCAGCTCGTCGGGTGCATTATGCGCCGCCAGGCCCGATTTCCCGCACGCCGCCAGCGCCATCGCCGCGCCGCAAATCACCAGAATATTACGCATGACCCATCATCCTTTCGGCGCCAGCAGCGCCCGCAGCAGCAGCAATAGCACACCTGCGGTGATCGCTGCATCAGCAACGTTGAACACCCAGAAACTGTGCGCACCCCAGAAGAAGTGCAGGAAATCGACGACATAACCGAACCGTACGCGATCGATGATGTTGCCCAGCGCTCCGCCCAGGATCAGCCCCAGCGCCACGACCTCGCCGCGCTGCTTCTCGCGCGCGATCCACACCGCGACGATCAGCGCGATGCCCGCCGTCAGCGCGACCAGCAGCCAGCGCCCGCCGTCCGAATTGGCGCGGAACATGCCCATCGACACACCTATATTGCCGACGAACGTCAGCCGGAAAAACGGCAGCACATCGACAAAGCCGCGTTCTGGCAGCCGCACGATCGCCAGGATCCAGTATTTGACCAGCTGGTCGATAGCGAAAACGACGGCGGCAAGCCCGTAACCCAGCCGCATCATGCCGCGACGACTTCCGCACAGCGGCTGCACAGGCCGGTTTCCGGTACCACATCGGGCAGGTGCCGCCAGCAGCGGGCACATTTCTCGTCACCCACAGGCCCCACCGACAGGCCCTCGCCACCATCGGTCTTCTGCACCAGCACCCGGCCGACGATCAGCATTTCGGCCAGGTCGACCCCCGACAGCTCGACGAAGCGGTCCTCGTCGGCGACCTGGATATCGACCCCGGCCTCCAGGAAGCTGCCGATCACCTTGTCACGGCGCAGCACTTCCAGCTGCAGATACACGGTGTCGCGCAGCACCCGCAGGCGGCCGATGCGCGCCGACAGCGCATCGTCGCGCCAGCCGCTGTCGATCGCCGGCCATTCGAGCAGATGGACCGAGCCACCATCCGGGTTCAGCGTGCCCCACACCTCCTCCGCGGTGAACACCAGCACCGGCGCCAGCCAGCGCGTCAACGCCTGGAACAACGTGTCGAGCACGGTGCGATAGGCGCGCCGCTTGGGGTCGTGCACCCCGTCGCAATAGAGCGAATCCTTGCGGATATCGAACACGAACGCCGACAGGTCGTTGTTCACGAAGGTCGAGATCGTCGTGACATAGGTGTTGAAATCATAGTTGCCGACCGCCACCCGCAGCTCGCTGTCGATCACCGCCAGACGGTGCAGCACCCAGCGCTCCAGCTCCGGCATGTGCTCAGGCCCCACCCGCTCGCTCGCGTCGAAGCCTTCGAGCGCGCCGAGCAGGTAGCGGAAGGTATTGCGCAGCTTGCGATACTGGTCGGCGACACCGGCCAGGATCTCCTTGCCGATGCGGTGATCCTCGGTGAAATCGACCGTCGCCGCCCACAGCCGCAGGATATCGGCGCCATATTCGCGCATCAGGTCGAGCGGATTGGTGGTGTTGCCGAGCGATTTCGACATCTTGCGGCCCGACTGGTCCATGGTGAACCCATGGGTCAGCACGGCATTGTACGGCGCCCGGCCACGCGTGCCGCAGCTTTGCAGCAGGCTCGACTGGAACCAGCCGCGATGCTGATCGCTGCCTTCGAGGTACAGGTCCGCCGGCCATTTCAGATCGGGCCAGCGGCCGGATGCCAGCACGAAGGCATGGGTGCAGCCGCTGTCGAACCAGACATCGAGAATGTCGGTGACGCGCTCATAATCGGCGAGGTCGTGATCCGGCCCGAGCAGGTCGGCGGCGGCCGCCTCGCTCCAGGCATCGACGCCCTGTTCGCGCACCGCGGCGACGATGCGCGCGTTGACTTGCGGGTCGCTGAGATACTTCCCCGTCGCGCGATCGACGAACAGCGTGATCGGCACGCCCCAGGCGCGCTGCCGCGAGATCACCCAGTCGGGCCGCCCCTCGACCATCGATCCCAGCCGGTTGCGACCCTTTTCGGGAATGAAGCGGGTGTGGGCGATGGCGCGCATCGCCGTCTTGCGCAACGTCGTACCTTCGGGATCGGTGTCATAGGCCGAATCCGAACCGCCCCGGCCATCCCAGGGCAGTTCCACATCCTGGTCCATCGGGATGAACCACTGCGGGGTGCAGCGGTAGATGACCTTCTTCTTCGACCGCCACGAGTGCGGATAGCTGTGCTGGAACTTGTCCGCCGCCAGCAGCGCCCCGGCCTCGCGCAGCGCCGAGCAGATGGCGCCATCGGGGGCATTCAACTTGTCGCTGATGACATTGCCCTGGCCCTGCAGCCACAGCCAGTCGGGCCGATCGGTGCGATAGGTGCCATCGCCGAGCACAGCGAACACCGGATCGATGCCATGCGCCTTGCACAGGGTGAAATCGTCCTCGCCATGGTCGGGCGCCATATGGACGAGCCCCGTGCCGGCGTCGGTGGTGACGAAATCGCCGGGCAGGAACGGACGCGGCGTCGCGTAGAAGCCGCCAAGATGGTGGAGGGGGTGACGGGCCAGCGTGCCGGCAAGGTCGGAGCCCTTGATCGTGGACACCCGGACCTGCCCACCGTCCTCGTCGGTCACCGCGGCAAGTGCAAACCGCATGCCGGTGATGCCGAGGTCCGTCACGTCGATCGAAGCAAGCGCCGCGTTCAGCCGGGCGTTGACCGCCTCCAGCAGCGGCTGGGCGATAAGGAACAACTGTCCATCGGCAAACCACGGCACGACATCGGCGACGCGCGCCATGGCCTCGCTTGACGCGTCATCCGACACATCGCCATCGAATCCGAGCCACAGGTCCGCCAGCGCGTATTCGACATCCGGCCCATAGGCCAAGGCCTGGTTGACCGGGATGGTCCACGGCGTTGTCGTCCAGATCACCGCATAGGAGCCTATCAGTTCCTCGATCGGCGCCTCCACGATCTCGAACGCCACATCGACCTGTGTCGAGATGATGTCCTCATATTCGATCTCGGCCTCGGCGAGCGCGGTCTTTTCCACCGGCGACCACATCACCGGCTTGGCGCCGCGATAAAGCTGGCCCGAATCCGCGAACTTCAGCAATTCCGACACGATCGTCGCCTCGGCCTGGAAATCCATTGTCAGATAGGGATGGTCCCAGTCGCCGTTGATGCCCAGCCGCTTCAGCTGCTCGCGCTGCACATCGACCCAGCTTTGCGCATAGGCGCGGCATTCGGCGCGGAATTCCTTCGCCGGCACCTCGTCCTTGTTGAGCTTTTTCGCCCGGTATTTCTCCTCGACCTTCCATTCGATCGGCAGCCCGTGGCAGTCCCAGCCCGGCACGTAGGGCGCATCCTTGCCGAGCAGGCTCTGCGTCCGCACCACCAGGTCCTTCAGGATATGGTTGAGCGCATGGCCGATGTGCATGTCGCCATTGGCATAGGGCGGGCCGTCGTGGAGGGTGAACGTCTCGCGCCCCTGCCGGCTCTCGCGCAGCCGCTCGTACAGGCCGTCGGCGCGCCACTTCGCCAGGATGGTCGGCTCCTTTTCGGGGAGGCCAGCCTTCATGGGGAAATCGGTCTTCGGCAGGAAGACGGTGCTGCGGTAATCAGGGAGGGTCATGGTGGGACGCGTCTAGGGCAGCGGCGACCGCATTTCTACCCCTCTCCCGCCTGCGGGAGAGGCGAGAGACGCGCCACTTGGCGCGGCCCGGGTGAGGGTGTTTTCACGCGCCGACGCCGGGCACACCCTCCCCCGCCGCGCGGGCGCGCGCGTCGCCTCTCCCGCAAGCGGGAGAGGAAAGCTAAGCCAGCACCCCTCGCGCCGCATCCGCATCCGCGGCAATCTGCGCCTTCAGCGCGTCCAGCCCATCCAGCTTCATCTCCGGCCGCAGATAGGCCACCAGCTCGACCTCGATGACCTTGCCGTACAAATCGCCATCCCAATCCATCAGCCAGGTTTCGAGCAGTTCCACCGGCGGCTCGATCATCGGCCGGATGCCGAGGTTGGCGACGCCGGCGACGCGCTTGCCGCCCGGCAGCCGCACCCGAACCGCGTAAACGCCATAGGCCGGCCGCTGGTAATCGCCGAGCCGCAGGTTGGCGGTCGGAAACCCAAGCGTCCGCCCCAGCTTGGCGCCATGCTCGACCATGCCGCGGATGGTGAACGGCCGGGTCAGCAGCGTCGCAGCACCGGCCGGATCGGCTTCGCGCAACAGCGCCCGCACCCGGCTCGACGAGATGGTGCCGCCGCTGTCAGCGACCGGCGCCACGACCTCGGCCGTAAAGCCAAGCGCCTCGCCCAGCGCCGCCAACTCGGCGACATCGCCGCTGCGGCCCTTGCCGAAGGTGAAATCGCCGCCGGTGACGACGCCCGTCAGCCCCAGCCGCCGCACCAGCCACTGGTTGACGAAATCGGGCCCCGACAGCGCCGCCAGTTCGCGAGTGAAGGGGATCATCACCGTCGCGTCGATGCCGAACGCCGCCAGCAGGTCCATGCGCTGCGACACCATCGTCAGCGCGAACGGCGCCAGTTCGGGCTTGAACAGCCGCGCCGGGTGCGGGTCGAAACTCGCCACAAGCGCCGGCACCTCGCGTTCCCGCGCCAGCGCCAGCGCGCGGCCGACGACGGCCTGGTGGCCGGCGTGAAAGCCGTCGAAATTGCCCAGCGCCGCGACGCCGCCGCGAAACCGTTCGGGCAGTATCGCCCCGCCTGTGATGCGTTCCATGCCCTGCGCTTATGCGGGCAACGGCTTGGGGGCAAGCGGCCGCAACCCCGCCGCGATCAGCCGCAAGGCGTTGCCGCCCATCACCTTGGCGATATCGGCCTCCGCCATGCCGGCGCGCAGCAGCGCATCGGTGATGGCGGCGACATGGGCGGTATCGAAGCCCGTCGTGGTCGCCCCGTCGAAATCCGACCCCAGCCCGACATGGTCCACCCCAGCCACCCGCACGGCATGGACGATCGCCCGGGCCGTCGCATCGGGCGTCGCCGCGCAGACCGCCGCGTCCCAGTAACCGATGCCGATCATGCCGCCATTGGCCGCCAATTGCCGCAGTTCCGCATCGGTCAGGTTGCGATTGGTGTCGCACGTCGCCTTGACGCCGCCATGGCTGACGACGACCGGCCGCGTCGCCATCGCCATCACATCGGCAAAGGCGCGGTGGCTGCTGTGCGCCAGGTCGATGATGATGCCCTTTTGCTCCATCGCCGCCACCGCCTGGCGGCCGAGCGGCGTCAGCCCGTACTTGCCCTCGCCATGCATCGACCCGGCGATCTGATTGTCGAAGAAATGCGCCAATCCCATCATGCGAAAGCCGGCACGATACAGCACGTCGATATTGGCGACCTTCCCTTCGAGGTTCTGCGTGCCCTCGGTCGACAGCAGCGCACCAGTGACCAGCTGACCCGCCGCCCGTGCGGCGAGCAGGCGGTCGACATCGTCCGGGCCGCGCACGATCAGCAGCCGGCCCTCGGCACGTGTCGCGGCGGCACGCAGCTTTTCGGCATGCCACAGCGAGCGTTCGAGCAGGCTCGTCCAGGTCCGCACCGGCTGGGCCTGGGCCACCGCCAGCAGCGTGATGTTGTCGGTCCGGTCGCTGTTGGACTCGTAATTCTGGCCCTTGGGGGTCTTGGTGACGCTCGAAAACACCTGCAGTGCGACATTGCCGGCCTCCAGCCGCGGCAGGTCGACATGGCCGCGCGTCGCCAGCGCATCCAGGTGCCGCTGCCACATCAGCGTGTCGCTGTGCAGGTCGACGATCGTCAGCCTTTTGTGCAGCGCCGCGGCCTCCGCCGACACCGGCCAGCGACCGCCGGCAACCTTGTTCATCGATTTCTCGGCCAGCATGGGGGCGAGGCCGAAGAAGCCCGCTACCGCGACGGCGAAGATGACCAGCAGGCCGATCAGAAATTTGCGCATGGTCCCCCGATTGTCACGCCCGCACCAACGTCACGAAGGCAAAGCCCGGCCGTTCGCCGTCGGCCGGATGCGCCTCGCGCGTCACCTCGCGCCAGCGCGCCGGATCGAACGCCGGCAGCAACGTGTCTCCCACGGGCTCGGCATCGACCTCGGTCAATTCGATCCGCGTCGCCGACGGCAGCGCCTCGGCATAGACCTGCGCCCCGCCGATGACCATGATGCCATCGGCGCGGGCCCGCGGGTCAAGCCCGGCAGCCGCCACCGCCTCCGCCAGGTTCGGCACCACGGTGACCCCATCGGCCCGCCAGCCGCCATCGCGCGTCAGCACGATGTTGTGGCGGCCGGGCAGCGGCTTGCCGATCGATTCGAAGGTCTTCCTGCCCATGATCACCGGCTTGCCGACGGTCATCCGCTTGAAGCGCTTCAAATCCTCCGGGATCTGCCAGGGCAGCGCGCCATCCTTGCCGATGACGCCGTTGCGCGCCCGCGCCACGACCAGCACCAGATCGATCATACCGCCACCGGCGCCGGGATATGCGGGTGCGGATCATAGCCGGTGACGATGAAATCCTCCGGGCGGTAGCCGAAGATGTCGTCCGGCCGGCGCACGATATCCAGTGTGGGAAATGCCCGCGGCGTTCGCGCCAGTTGCTGTGTTACCAGATGCTCGTGATTGACGTATAAATGACAGTCCGCGCCCATCCAGACAATTTCGGCCGGCCTGAGATCGCATTGTTGCGCCAGCATGCGAAGAAGCAGCGACGCTTCGAAGATGTTGAAGGCGAAACCCAGTCCGAGGTCGCACGACCGCTGATACAAAATGCCGCTGAGACTGTTTTCGTTAACGAAATATTGATATGTCATATGGCACGGCGGCAACGCCATCTGATCGAGTTCGGCCACGTTCCAGCCGGTAAAAATGTGGCGACGGCTATTGGGGTTGTGCTTCAGACCATGAACAAGGGCCGAAATCTGGTCGAAGCCGGCGGGGCTGCGTGCGTAATGCCCGTCGCCGGTCGTGTCATAGGTCGGCCAGTGCCGCCATTGCGCGCCGTAAACCGGACCCAGATCGCCCCATTCCGCCGCAAAATCCGCGTCGGCCAGGATGCGCGCCTCGAAGCCATCCCGGTCGAGCCCCTCGCCAGTCGCGGCGTTGAACCGCGCCAATGGCCAGTCGGTCCAGATATGGACGCCCTGCGCAACGAGCGTCCGGATATTGCGGTCGCCCGACAGGAACCAGATCAACTCCTTCACCGCCGATTTCCAGAAGACGCGCTTCGTCGTCAGCAACGGGATCGTGCCGTCGGACAGGTCGAACCGCATGGTCTCGCCGAACAGCGCCCGGGTGCCGGTGCCGGTCCGGTCGCCGCGCAGCGCGCCGCCGTCCCAGACACGGCGCATCAGGTCGAGATACTGCAATTCGGCGGTCATGACCCCCTATCGGGGATATGGGGCGGCGAAATCAACCGCGGCATTGCACGCAGGCGCCGAGCACCGCCGCGAGGGCGCAGGGCCCGGCTGCTTGGCTACCGGGGTTCGACGGAACCGCGTCCGGCACCCGTCCAGAACGATCGGCGGCGGCGGCGCAGTGGAGTCTTGACCCTGCACAACCGCCAGCGGCTGCCGAGGGTGCCCCTGGGCACGGCGACACGGGCACACGGTCCTCCTCGTCTGCCGCCGTGCCGTGTTCAAGGGGCACCCACCCGATCCGGACCGCCGCCGCTCCGATGACCGACAGCGGGGGGCCGTCACTGTTGCTCCTGGTCGCCTGGCACGCCGTGCTGGGCGAGCTGCTGCTGGTCGCCGCGATCGGCATCGCGCTGTCCAGCCTCGACGACCTGTTCATTGATTGCGTCTATTTCGCCCGGCTGCTGTGGCGGCGGATCACCGTCTATTCGCGTCACCACCGCGCCACCGCCGAATCGCTGCGCAGCGACGATCCGGCGCCGATCGCCATCATCGTGCCGGCCTGGGACGAGGCCGCGGTGATCGGCGCCATGCTGCGCAACCTGATCGCCCGGCTCGACTATCCGCGCTACCGGGTGTTTGTCGGGGTCTATCCCAACGATCCCGAAGGCATCATGGCGGTGTCGCGCATCGGCGACTACCGGCTGCACACCGTCGTCTGTTCCGATGCGGGCCCGACGACCAAGGCCGATTGCCTGAACCATCTCTGGGCCGCCGTCGTCGCGCACGAGGGCCGGGTCGGCGTGATATTCAAGGCGGTGGTGCTGCACGATGCCGAAGACGTCGTCCACCCCCAGGAACTCTGGGTCTATGATGCGCTGATCCCGCGGATGGCGATGGTGCAGCTGCCGGTGCTGCCGCTTCCCGACGCCGGTTCGCGCTGGATCAGCGGGCATTACCTCGACGAATTCGCCGAAAGCCATGCCAAGGACCTGGTCGTTCGCGAGGCGCTGGGCGCTGCGGTCCCCTCTGCCGGCGTCGCCTGCGCCATCGACCGGCACATGCTCGGCCGCATCGCCGCGGCCGCCGGTGGCAAACCCTTCGACGCCACCTGCCTGACCGAGGATTACGAGCTCGGCCACCGCATCAAGGCGCTCGGCGGCCACGGCGCGCTGGTCCGGCTGCGCAGCGGCGACGACCGCATCATCGTCGCCACCCATGAACATTTTCCCGACAGCTTCGCGACCGCCTTGCGCCAGAAAAGCCGCTGGCTGACCGGCATCGCGCTCGCCGGCTGGGATCGCATCGGCTGGCCCGGCGGGCTCGCCGACCGCTACATGCTGCTGCGCGACAGGAAGGCGCTGCTGACCGCGCTGCTGACCGTGATCGGCTATGCGGTAGCGCTGCTGGTCCTTGCCGACGCCATGCTGCGCGCCGCGCTGCCGGCGGCGGCCGCCATGCCCCCGCTGGCCGGCAAGGGGCTGACGGCACTGCTGTGGATCAACGCCGCGCTGCTCGCCTGGCGGCTGCTGATGCGCGCGCTGTTCACCGCCCACGCCTATGGCCCGGTGGAGGGCATCCGGTCGATCCCGCGCGCACTGGCCAGCAACGCCATCAATGCCGCCGCGGCATGGGTCGCCGCCCGTCGCTATGCCGCCATGCTGCGCGGCGCGCCGGCGATGGGATGGGACAAGACGGCGCATCGTTATCCGGCAGGCGACAGCGGCTGATGGCAAGCCGGGGGGCCGCAACGCAGGGGACGATCGGCCGGCCGCAGCGGGCGCTGGCCTGGCTTGGCCTGATACTGGCGCTCGGCCTGTCGGCACGGCTGCCGGCGCTGATGGCCGATGCCGGGGCAACGCTGGTGGCGTTGCGCCCGCGGCTGCCGGTCCCGGTGGCTGAACCGCCGGTCGAATTCGCCGCCACGGCACCGCCGACGTTGCTGGCGATCGCCGCCCCGTCGCTGCCGCCACCACCACCGCTGCTCGCCAGGCCGGCGCCGGCCGCACCGGGCGCCAGCGTGCTCGCGATGCCAGCGCTGGCCTACAGCCTTCCCGCGGCGTCGCCGGCCGCAACGGCCGCCGCCGCAACCACCTTGCCCGCCATTCCGGCACCCGATCCCGCTTCTCCCGGCGCTCTTGCTACCGCCGCCTATGCGCGGCTGGCCGCCGACGATCGCCGCGCCGCGGCCCGGCTGTTCGACGCCGCGCTTGTCGCAGGCCCCGACCCCCGCGCGGGCCAGTGGCAGCGCGATCGCCGTGCCCTGTCGCGCCGCTGGTCGGCCGACGCCTATGCGCTGCTCCGCGACGGCGGCATCGCCGGGCCGGCGGCATCGCCGGTGCTGGGTGGCGGCCAATCGGGTGTCAGCCTCGCCTGGACGCTCGATCCGCTCGCGCGCCGCCCGCTGGCCATCGTCGCGCGCAGCAATGCCGCCAACGATGATCCGCAGTCGGCCCAGGCCGCACTCGGTCTGCGCTGGCGGCCGCTGCCGGGCATCAGCATCGCCGCCGAGCGGCTGTTCGCCATCGGCAGCACCGCGCGCAGCGACTGGACCCTGCGGATTGCCGCGGGCGCCGACGGTCAGCGCGGGCGCCTGCGCTGGCGCGGCTATGGCGAGGCCGGCGTGCTCGGCAACGGCGACATCTATACCGGCGGCCAGGCGCGGACGGTGCTGCCGCTGGCGCGTTTCGGCCCGGCGGACCTGGCCATCGGGCCGGCCGGCTGGGCCAGCCTCCAGACCGGCGACTTCACCACCGGCCGCTTCGACCTGGGACCGACCATCGTTGCCACCACACCCGTCGCAGGCTTTGCGGTGGAAGTATCGGCCGACTGGCGATTTCGTGTTGCCGGCAATGCCGATCCGGGCAGCGGCCCGGCGCTCACCGTCTCGACGCGCTTCTGATCCGGATAAGGCCCCTCCCGCCGCGTCGGCGGCAGAAGGGGCCAGCCCTCCCCGGCTAGCTCAGCTGTTGTCGTTGGCGACGCGGCGCCGTTCGCCCAGTTTACGCAAAAGCGCCCGCGTCCGCAGTTGGGACAGCAGATCGTTCACCGCTGAAACGCCACGCTCTGCCATGTCGAGCGCCCTTGCCTCGCCGACATGGCCGGCGGTGCGCTCGAAGAACAGCCGCATTTCCTGGTTGGTGACCCATTCGATGAAATCGATGTAGAACCGTACCTGGTCACCAACAAAGCCCAGGTCCTCGGTAAAGCCGATGTCGGCCAGTTCCTTCAGCGATCGGAGGATGGCGACATCGCGCGCGGATACCGTGCCGGCGGCATCGACGGCGATCATGCCGGTCGCGGTATGTTCGGCGATGACCTTGGTGTCGATGCCCAGCTGGTCGATGACATCGCCGATCGCAACGCGCTCCTGGCCGGCGCCGAGCCGCGCCGCGAGCATCGAATCGAGCATCGGAAACGCCGCCGGCGCCAGCCAGCGCTCGCCATCCTCGGCTTCCAGCAGGCTGCGGATGACCGCCAGCGGCAGGAACCGTTCCTCCTGCAGGCGCTTGATGGCGCGCAGCCGGCTGACATGGTCGTCGCTGTAGAATGCCGAATTGCGGCTCGCCCGCGCCGGTTCGGGCAACAGGCCTTCGCGGATGTAATAGCGGATGGTTTCCCGCCCGACGCCGCTGGCCTTTTCCAGTTCGCGCATGCGCATTGGCGAGATAAACCCCTGGTTGCTGTCGGCCCCGCTGTATCGCGGCGGCATGTAGCAGAATCTGCGGAGTGTGGATACGCGGAACGTTACCGGAATGGCAATCGTTCTCAGGGCTTGCTGCTGCTACACAGGGTTTCGATGCTCGCCTTCGCCGCCCTGCTCGACGCGCTGCTCTACACGACATCGCGGAATGCCAAATTGCGCCTGATCGGCGCCTATCTGCGCGCCACGCCCGATCCCGATCGGGGCTGGGCATTGGCGGCGCTCACCAGTGGCCTCGACCTGAAGGCGATCCAGCCGCGGCTGATCCGCGAGCTGATCGCCGCCCGTGTCGATCCGGTGCTGTTCGCGATGAGCCATGATTTCGTCGGCGACATGGCCGAAACCGTGTCGCTGCTCTGGCCCGACCCGCCCGGCGAGCAGCCGCCGGCGCCCTCCCTCGACACAATCGTCTGCGAGCTGTCGGCGCTCACCCGCGCCACCGCCCCCGCGGCGCTGACGGCGCTGATGGACCGGCTGCCGGCACAGGGGCGCTATGCCCTGCTCAAGCTGGCGACCGGATCCTTGCGCATCGGCGTGTCGGCGCGGCTGGCCAAGACGGCGCTCGCCGAAGCCTTCGACCTCGATGTCGAGGCGGTCGAGGAGGTCTGGCACGGCCTGCAACCGCCCTATGCGCCGCTGTTTGCCTGGGCCGAGGGCCGCGGCCCGCAACCGACCGCCGGCGATGTGCCGGTGTTCCGGCCGTTCATGCTCGCTCATCCGCTGGAGGAGGGCACGGTCGCTCTCGCCGATTATGCCGCCGAATGGAAATGGGACGGTATTCGTATCCAGCTCGTCCATATCCCCGCGTCGGACACTGGCGACCGCGCCGCCACCACCCGGCTGTTCAGCCGCGCCGGCGACGACATCACCGGCAGTTTCCCCGACATCGCCGCGGCCTTCACCACCGAGGCGGTGCTCGATGGCGAGCTGCTCGTCCGCGGCCAGGCGCAGATGGGCGAGGCGGCGAGCTTCAACGCGCTGCAGCAGCGGCTCGGCCGCAAGGCGCCGCCGGCCAAGACGCTGAGCGACTTCCCGGCCTTCGTGCGGCTGTATGATGCCCTGTCGATCGGCCGCGCCGACCTGCGCGCCCTGTCCTGGACCGAGCGCCGGTCACGGCTGGAAGCGATCGTGCCGCGCCTCGACGCCACCCGCTTCGACATCTCGACGATCGTCGAGGCGCCGGACTTCGCCGCCCTCCAGGCGCTGCGCGACAATGCCCGCGACAGCGCCATCGAAGGGCTGATGCTGAAGCGCCGCGACAGCCCTTATGTCGCCGGGCGCCGCGTCGGCCTTTGGTACAAATGGAAGCGCAGCCCGCTCACCTGCGACTGCGTGCTGATGTATGCCCAGCGCGGCCACGGCAAACGATCGAGCTATTACAGCGACTACACCTTCGGTTGCTGGTCCGCCGAAGGCGAGCTGCTGCCCGTCGGCAAGGCCTATTCGGGCTTCACCGACGAGGAACTGCGCTTCCTCGACAAATGGGTGCGCAGCCACACGACCGCCAAGTTCGGCCCGGTGCGCGAAGTCGAAAAGGCGCTGGTGCTCGAGGTGGCGTTCGATTCCATCCACCTGTCGAAACGCCACAAATCCGGGCTCGCCATGCGCTTTCCGCGGATCAGCCGCATCCGTACCGACAAGCCGGCCCATGAGGCCGACACGGTGGCAACGCTGCTGAACGCTGCAACCTGAGGCAGCCCCTGCAGCACCAGCGCCGCGACGACTCTGCGCGGCACGATTGCACCAACAGTAGCGGCCGCATCACCGACCCGGCGACTGTGCTGGCGAGGCAGGCGACTGGCCTGCACATGTTCCCGAAGGCAGTCGATCGCCGCATCTTGCCGCGCAATTTCCTGTTCGACTGCAGACAGACCTTCGCTCTCCGCGGCCCCTACGGGTGACGTGCTATCCCTGAATGATCGAATACCTCCTGATTTGCGCCATTTCGTTCATCAGATATTATTGTCGTTTCGTGCACTTTACGAAGTGATTACTTCGGCGTTATATTGGCCGTTGTGGTATATTCTTCGCCTAATAGTGTCGGATTATTTTACATTCCGCGTCGTTAACGAAGATGCAAGGTTTTGATATCGCTTCATCGCGACGATTGGCACAAACATTGCAGAGAGGTTTCTGCGGGGTGAACCACGGGGGGTTTGCAAAGGAAGCCACAACATGCGTGTTAAGATACTGCCCGTCATTGCCGCCGCGCTCGCGGCCACGATGGCAATGCCGGCTGCTGCGGTGACGGTCTCCACCGTTTTCGGCGCCCCGGATCCGGGCGCTCCCGGCCAGACCCTGCTCGTCGATTTCGAAGGTGACCTGCCCGACGGCTATACGCTCAGCGGTGACTATGGCCTGCAGACCGGATCGAACGGCAGTGCGGCAGCGCCGGCCGGCAACGATACCCAGTATCTGTTCGTCTCCTCGGCCATTCCGAACGGTTCGGCGACCCTGTCGACACTCGACCTGACCGCGGTCAGCTTCTATTGGGGCTCGATCGACAGCTACAATTCGGTCGACATCCTGCTGTCGAACGGCAGCATGTTCACCATCGCCGGCGACGCGCTGCCGCCCGCCAATGGCAACCAGGACCTGCCGTCGACCAACCGCCGCGTCTTCTTCACCGCCGAAGGCGATGAGCTGATCAGCGGCATCCGCTTCAATTCGACCGGCGTCGCCTTTGAAGTCGATGACGTCTATGGCGTCCTCAGCGAGGGCGGTGCCGGCGCCACGGTGCCAGAGCCCGCGTCCTGGGCCATGCTGATTGCCGGTTTCGGCCTGGTTGGCGCCGCCGCCCGTCGCCGCCGGATGGCAGTCGTCAGCGCCTGATCTTCAGGGCCTGATCTTCAGGGCCTGATCGAATGGAACGGCCCGGCGCCTCGCGCCGGGCCGTTTTCATTGCCCGTCAGCCGCCGCGTGAACGGCGCTCGCCGCGACGGTTGCCACTCGTCGCCGACGACAGCCGCCGCGACTTGGGCTTGGGTGTCGCCGATTTCGGCACCTCGACCAGCGGCGCGCCGAGCGCCGGGTCGAACCCCAGCAGGGCAAAGCTTTCGGCGATGTGCGCCGGAAGTTCGGCGCTGATATCGATCTTGCCGCCATCGGGCGCGTCGATGACCAGCCGCCGCGCATGCAGGTGCAGCTTGCGGCTGATGCCGCCGGTGAGGAACGCGTCCTTGCCGCCATATTTGCCGTCGCCGACAATGGCATTGCCGATCGCCGCGGCATGGACACGGATCTGGTGGGTCCGGCCGGTCAGCGGTGAAAATTCGACCCAGGCGGCGCGTCCGGCGGCGCGATCGAGCACGCGATAGCGCGTCCTGGCCTTCAGCCCGCCTTCGGGATCGACATGCATCTTCTCGCCGCCAGTGCCGGGCTGTTTCGACAGCGGCGCGTCGATTTCGCCCGATTCGACATTGGGTACGCCGATGGTCAGCGCCCAATAGGTCTTGCGCGCATCGCGACCGGCGAACGACTTGGAGAAAAACGCCGCCGCCCGCGCCGTGCGCGCCAGGAGCAGCACGCCCGACGTGTCCTTGTCGAGCCGGTGCACCAGCTTGGGCCGCGTCGCCGCATCGAACTGCAACGCATCGAGCAGCCCGTCGACATGGGTGGTGATGCCGCTGCCGCCCTGCGTCGCCAGCCCTGGCGGCTTGTTGATGACGATGGCGTGCGCATCCTGGTGGATGATCATGCCGCGGATATAGCCGATCTGCGCATCGCTCAGGGGCTCGCGATACTCGACCTCCGCCCGCGCGCGCGTCGCCGCCGATGGCTCGGGCAGGTGATCGGGATAGAGCAGGGTCTGCCCCGCCGCGATCCGGTCCCCCGGCGCCGCTTTGGCGCCATCGAGCCGGATGCCGCCGGTGCGCGCCCAGCGCGACACGATGTTGAAGCTGGTGTCGGGCGCGTGCCGCTGGAACCAGCGGTCGAGCCGGATGCCGTCGTCGTCGTCGGCTATGATAATCGTCGGCATCAGTTTCTCATCACATAAACGCCGGTCATCACGGCGAGCACGCTGCCGGCGACCGAGGACACGGCATAGGCAGCGGCAAGGCCGATGTCGCCGCGGTTGATCATGGCGAACAGCTCGAGGCTGAACGCCGAAAAGGTGGTGAAGCCGCCGAGCACGCCGACGCCGAGCAGCAGGCGCAACTGCTCGCCGCCCTCGTCGACCCGTGCCAGCCAGCCCACCAGCAGACCCATCAGCAGCCCGCCGGCGATGTTGACGGCCCAGGTGCCGGCAGGGAAATTGGTGCCGAAATTCACCAATGCCCAGCGCCCGACCAGATAGCGCAGCATCGATCCGATGCCGCCGCCAATGGCAACGAGCAACAGGGGCGGGACGGACGACAGCACGGGCATCGCCACCCCTTAGCGCGAGGCGGCGCTTTTGACCAATCGAAGCCGCTTGTTACGCAGGCAGTCGCGCCATAGACTGGCGGCAAAACAGGTCGCGCCAGCCAAGGGAGCACCGCCATGATGGCGAAGACCGGCCTGTTGCTGTCCGTTGCCGCCCTCACCCTCGCAGGGTGCGCGCACAAGCCCATCGATGTCACAGGCTGCGACCTGCCGCTGTCGGCGCTGTCGACACCGCCGCCGCCCCCGGGGCTGGAAGCGGTCGGCGCTCCCCCCAGTGCGTATGAAGCCGCCATCGCCGCCGCGCTCGCGCCGCCGACGACCGAGACGCCGCAGTCGAACCGCGCCGCCCTGCTGCGGCCCGTCTCGCTGTTCCTGTCGGGCGGCAGCCAGAACGGTGCCTTTGGTGCCGGCTTCATCGACCAGTGGCGCACCGGTGGCGGCGGCAGCCTGCCCGAATTCCGCGTCGTCAGCGGCATCAGCACCGGCGCGCTGATCGGCACCACGGTGTTCACCGGCCATAGCGACCGTGCCGTCGCCGGCTACACGATCGACAGCGAGGCCGACCTGGTCGACGTCAAGGCGCGCGGCCTCATCGGCCGGGTCCGCGAAGGCGCCGCCGGCACGCTCGACCCGCTGCGCCGCCGGCTGGGTGGCACGCTCGACGACACGCTGCTGGGGGAAATCGCCGCCGCTGATGCCGCCGGTCGCAAGTTTTTCGTCGGCGTCGTCGATGTCCGCGACGGCGAGGCCTATGCCGTCGACATGACCGCGCTCGCCTCGCGCTGGGCCGCCGCCGACCCCGCCGCCCGCCCGCGCCTGAAGCAATGCTATATCGAGGCGCTGATCGCCTCGTCATCGGTGCCGCTCGCTGCGCCGCCGGTCTATATCGACGGCCGCATGCTCGTCGACGGCGGCATGCGCTTCGGCGTGTTCCGCGCCGCCGAGGCCAGTGGCGCGGCGCTGGCCCGCAGCCTGGCGGCCGACCAGCGCAGCCCGGCACCCGCCAGCTTCGTGATCGTCAACGGCACGCTGGCCATCGAGAAACAATGCCCGTTCGCCGCCAACAAGGATGGCAGCTGCCCCGCCGCCGGCGTGCCAAAGGACTGGGACCTCGTCGACCTCGGCCTGCGCTCGGTCGATATCCTCACCAACCAGGTCTATCGCTTCTCCGCCGGTGCAGCGGCGCCGGCCGGCACCAGCTTCGTCCGCATCGAGCCCGACGCCCGCGCCCATGTCTTCAACGGCCGCAGCTGCGCCGACTGGCGGGCGCTCGACAAGGCCGACAAGCCGCCACCGGTGCAGTTCCACAAGCGCGAGATGCTGTGCCTGATCGACTATGGCCGGGCGCGGTCGCGGGCGGCCAAATGGTGGGAGCGGGACTAACCGACCCCGAACGTCCACCCCTCCGTCACCGCAATCCCCGGCGTCATGGCCGCCGGCGCCCACCAGCGCGCGTCGCCGGCGATGGCGCGCAGCCCCGCCGCGGTGATGATTGCGTCCCCCACATGGTCCGGAAACACATCGGGAAACCCCGCCGGCAACGGGGCCGAGCCATGCACCGCCAGCGTCGCATCGAGCGCCACCCGGTCGCGCAGCTTGCCCCGCACCCCGCCCATCCGCGCAAAGGCCTGCGCATAGATTTCCAGGATCACCGGGCCGCGGTCGGGCAGCGGGTCGAACGGCCACACCGGCCAGCCCAGCCGGTGCACCAGCCGCATCGCCGACAATGTCGCCTTGCCGACCTGCGCCGCCCCCAGCAACACGAAGTTCGACGTCGGCGTGCCCAGCCGCGACGCCGCATAGACCTGTTCGGTCACCCGCAGATGCGCCCGCAGATGGCGCGGGCCATCGGCGGCCCCCAGCCAATAGGCGTCGCGGCGATGCGCGATGAAGCTGTGCCCGCCAAGGTCCGCATCGCCCGCCGCCACGGCATCGATTTCCGCCCACAGATCCCGCGCCGGCCCCAGGAACGGCGGCACCGCGGCAAAGCCGAAGCCCGCATCCATGCCGACCAGCACATCGCCGGACAGCCCACCCAGCCAGTCGAGCACCCCGGCCCGCGACCACACCCCCGACGCCGGCAGCACCAGCCGCGGGGCCTCCGTGCCGGTTTCGCAGACGGCGACCTGCACAGATGGATGCCGGCTCCCGACCGCGCCCGACCAGTCGATGCCGACGAAGCGGCTGAATCTCACCCGCGCGCCGCCAGTTGCGCCTTCGATGCCCGGCGCGCCCACGCCCGTGCGACCAGCACGGCGATGCGTTCGGGATCAGCCGTGGCGTAGCGTACCAGCACGCTCGGCCAGCCGACGTAATGCGGTGTCTGGAAAAAGCAGTCCGGCTCGGTGGCCATCAGCATCTCGACCTCGTCGAGCGTCGCCGTCAGCACGAAATGATCATCGTCCTTTCCGGTCACGACGAACATCTTGCCCCCCACCTTGATCGCCTCGCGGCCATAGCGCGTCGACCGCTCCGCACCCGGCAGCGCCAGGGCTATCGCGGCGACCTCATCCCAGGTCATTGCGCCTGGCCGCCCGCCGCCGCGCCCATTCCGCCAGCCGCTCGCCGATCCGCGCCTCGTGCCCGCGCGGGCTCGGCGTGTAATAGGTCTGGGCGCTCATCCCTTCCGGCCAGTAATCGGCGCCCGAAAAACCATCCTCTGCATCATGGTCATAGGCATAGCCCTTGCCATAGCCGATGTCCTTCATCAGCCGCGTCGGGGCGTTGAGGATGTGCGGCGGCGGCGACAGCGATCCGGTGGCGATGGCGCTGCGCTTTGCGGCCTTTTCGGCGACATAGGCGGCGTTCGATTTGGGCGCCGTCGCCAGGTACAGGCAAGCATGGACGATCGCCAGTTCACCCTCGGGTGACCCCAGGAAATCATAGGCGTCCTTGGCCGCCAGCGTCACCGCCAGCGCGTTCGAATCCGCCAGCCCGATGTCCTCGCTGGCAAAGCGCACCATGCGGCGCAGCAGGTACAGCGGCTCCTCCCCCGCCGTCAGCATGCGCTCCAGATAGTAGAGCGCCGCGTCGGGATCCGAGCCGCGCAGCGCCTTGTGCAGCGCCGAAATCAGCCCGTAATGGCCCTCGCGATCCTTGTCATAGACCGGCATCCGCCGATGCAGCAGCGCCGCCAGTCCGGCGGGGTCGAGCGGTTCCGACAGCTTGACCGCATAGAGCGATTCGACCTGGTTGAGCAGGAACCTGCCGTCGCCATCGGCCGACGCCAGCAGCGCGCTGCGGGCGTCCGCCGTCAACGGCAGCGGCCGTCCTTCGCTGGCCTCCGCCCGGTCGAGCAATTCGCCGAGCGCCGCCTCGTCTAGCCGCCGCACGATCAGCACCTGGGCTCGGCTGAGGATGGCGGCATTGAGCTCGAAGCTGGGATTTTCCGTCGTCGCGCCGACCAGAGTAACCGTGCCGTCCTCGACAACGCCCAGGAAACCGTCTTGCTGGGCACGATTGAAGCGGTGAATCTCGTCGACGAACAGCAATGTCTTCTGGCCAGCTCGCGCCGCGTCACGGGCCTCCGCAAACAGCTTCTTCAGTTCGGCAACACCGGAGAACACCGCCGAAATGCCGACGAAGCGCAGCCCCACCGCCTCGGCCAGCAGCCGCGCGATGCTGGTCTTGCCGGTGCCGGGCGGCCCCCACAGGATCAGGCTCGACAGCGACCCCGCCGCGACCATGCGGCCGATGGCGCCTTCCGGCCCGGTCAGGTGCGCCTGGCCGACGACATCGGCGAGGCTGCGCGGCCGCAGCCGTTCGGCGAGCGGCGGGTTGGGGGCCGGGCCCGGCGCCGCATCCGTGCCGAACAGGTCGGCCATCAGCGCTCAGCTCTTGAAATAAGGCTCGACGACACCCTTGACCTTGATGGTCAGCGGCCGGCCATAGCGATCGCGGCTGTTGCCGGCGGCGACCTTCACCCAGCCTTCGGACACGCAATATTCGTCGACATTGGTGCGCTCGACGCCGTTGAAGATGATGCCGACGCCGCGTTCCAGCAGGTCGGCATTGTAGAACGGGCTGTTCGGCTGGGCCGCAAGCCGGTCGGGCGGGGTTTCGGTCACCACCGGGGCGGTTTCGGGGATGGTCTCGGGTTCTTCGCTCATGGCGGGGGAGTGACGCGTCGGGGCGTAAGGGTCAAGCCCTTCCCGCTCCTGTCACCCCGGCGCAGGCCGGGGCCCATGAAACACCAGTGCCGATGCCAGCGGACCCAGACCTCCCGGCTTGTGGCCCATGGGCCCCGGCCTACGCCGGGGTGACAGTTGCTCTGGCCGCACACGAAAAAGGGCCGCGCTGCTTGCGCAGCACGGCCCCAATTCTCGTATCGAACAGCCTCAGGCTTCGGTCGCGGGCTCCGCGGCCGGCGCTTCGTCGTCGACCGGCAGCGTGCCGGGCTCGGCGCCGGGGTCGAAGGCTTCGGTGAAGCCGGCTTCCTCGCGCTCGAACATGTCGGCGTTGACGTCGACACCCTTGGCCTGCAGCTCGGCTTCTTCCGGCGAGCGGGCGATGTTGACCTTGACCATCACGACGACTTCGGGATGCAGGGCCACGCGCACGTCGTGGATGCCGAGCGACTTGATCGGCTTGTCGAGGACGATCTGGTTCTTGGCGACCTTGTGGCCACCGGCCACCAGCACCTCGGCGAGATCGCGCGCGGCGACCGAACCGAACAGCTGGCCGGTCTGCGAGGCCTGGCGGATCATCACGACAGTGGCGCCGTCGACGTCCTTGGCTTCGGCCCGGGCGATATCGCGGCGCTTGGCATTTTCAGCCTCGATGCGGGCGCGATCGGCTTCGAACTTCTTCTTGTTGGCTTCCGATGCGCGCAGCGCCTTGCCGCGCGGCAGCAGGAAATTGCGGGCGAAACCCGGCTTCACATTGACGATATCGCCAATGGCGCCCAGCTTTTCGACCCGCTCGAGCAGGATGATTTCCATGGGGGTTACTCCTACTTAACGAGGTAGGGCAGCAGGCCCAGATGGCGGGCGCGCTTGATGGCCTGGGCCAGTTCGCGCTGCTTCTTGCCCGAAACGGCGGTGATGCGCGACGGCACGATCTTGCCGCGCTCGGACACGAAGCCCTGCAGCAGGCGCACGTCCTTGTAGTCGATGACGGGAGCATTGGCGCCCGAGAAAGGGCAGCTCTTGCGGCGGCGGAAAAAGGGACGTCCCATGATCTATCCTTCCGATCAATACGCGCGCGGGGCGCGGTCGGGGCGGTCACCGCCCCGGGGCCGGTCACCACGGTCACCACGGTCACCGCGGTCGCCACGATCCGGGCGGTCGCCGCGGGGGGCGCCGTCACGATCGCCGCGTTCACGCTCGCGCTCGCCGCGCTTCATCATCGCCGACGGCTCGGTCGGCAGCGTTTCGATGCGGACGGTCATGTAGCGGATGATGTCTTCGTTTAGCGCGACCTGGCGCTCCAGCTCGGCAACGGCCGGGGCCGGTGCATCGATGCTGAGCATCACATAATGCGCCTTGCGATTCTTGGCGATGCGGTAGGCGAGGCTGCGCAGGCCCCAATATTCGTTCGAGGCAACGGTCCCGTTGCCGTCGGCGATAATGCGCGAAAATGTCTCCGTCATCGCTTCGACCTGGGCAGCGGCCAGGTCCTGTCGCGCGAGAAAGACATGCTCATAGAATGGCATGTGTCATCACTCCTCTGCCGATCGCTGATGCCGCACCATGCGACACCCCTCCGGCTTGCGTCCGAACGACAACGCCGGGGCGGACCCCGGCGCAATCGAGAAGCGGCCCTATGACGGATCAGGGCGCGAAAGGCAAGGCGAGTCTGTTGTTCACCGGTCACCCCGGCGCAGGCCGGGGCCCATAAACCGCAAGCTCTCGGTTGATGCGCGCGTGTGCAACAGCGATCGTGGTGTATCGGCCCCGGCCTTCGCCGGGTTCACAACTAGCGGGGCGGCGCCAACGCCGCCGCCACATCCGGCATCGTCTCCACCGACGCCGCGAACGTCGGCGTCACCTTCGCCCGGCTCGCCTGCTCATAGGCATAGCCCAGCCCCAGCAGCCGCGCCTCGCTCCATGCCGGGCCGATGAAGCTCAACCCGACCGGCAGCCCGCGGACCGCGCCCATCGGCACGGTCAGGTGCGGATAGCCCGATACCGCCGCCAGCCCGCCGGCGCCGCCGCCCGGGCTCTGGTCGCCGATCACGGCGTCGATCGGCCAGGCCGGCGCGGCGGTGATGCCGACCAGCGCCACGACATTGTTCTTGGCCAGCATCGCATCGAGCGCGTCTTTCGCGCCTTTGAGCGATGTTGCGCGGGCATCGAGATAGGCCTTGTCGTCGAGCCCCTTCGTCGCCTCCGCCTTCACGAAAATGTCCTGCCCGAACAGCACCGTCTCGCGCGGCGTCGCGGCGTTGAAGGCGATGGCATCGGCCAGCGTCCGCACCTTCACGCTGGCCGGCGTCGTCGCCAGATAGGCGTTGAGGTCGGCCTTCAATTCGCTCAGCAGCACCTGCAACTCGCCGGCGCCGATGGCACGGCGGTCCTTGGGCGCCTCGACATCGACCAGCACCGCGCCCTGCGCCTTCAACACCGCCAGCGCCGTTTCGAACACCGCATCGGTCGCGGGCGACCAGCCGGTGGTGAAGCGCATCACGCCGATACGCGCCCCCTTCAGCGCCCCGGCATCGAGCGCCGCCACATAGTCCGCGCGGTGCGCGTCCGCCGCCGCGGTCTGCGCATCGGCGGGGTCGCTGCCGGCGATGGCGCCGAGCACCAGCGCCGCCGTCCGCACATCGCCGGTCATCGGCCCCGGCGCATCCTGGCTGTGGCTGATCGGCACGACATGGGTGCGCGAAACGAGGCCGACGGTGGGCTTCAGCCCGACGATGCCGTTGATCGCCGCCGGGCAGGTGACCGAGCCATCGGTTTCGGTGCCGATCGCCGCATCGACCATGCCGGCGGCAACGGCAGCGCCGCTGCCCGACGACGACCCGCACGGCGTCCGGTCGAGCGCATGCGGGTTGCGGACCTGGCCGCCAAGCCCGCTCCACCCCGAAATCGAATAGTCGGAACGGATATTGGCCCATTCGGAAAGGTTGGTCTTGCCGAGAATGACAGCACCTGCCGCACGCAAGCCCGCCACCAGCGGCGCATCGCGGCCGGTGACATTGTCCTTCAGGGCCAGGCTGCCGGCCGTCGTCGGCAGTGGCCCCCTGGTTTCGATATTGTCCTTGATGAGCACCGGCACGCCGAACAGCGGCCCGCGCGCCTTGCGCTGGCGATCGAGGCTGCGCGCCTGGTCGACCGCCGTCGGATCGAGCGCCAGCACGGCGTTCACTTTCGGGTTGAGCGCTTCCACCCGGGCGATCGCGGCGCGCGTCGCGGTTTCCGCAGGGCCGGTGGGCTGGGCCGCCACCGGCACCGCCATCGCCAATGCCACGCACCCCAACAGCCTTTGCATGCCCGTCCCCCGTCGTTGTCCGCTGCTCGGTGTCGCGCCACGGCAGCCCAATAGCAACGGGGTGTTTTGCCCCATCACCCGGGTTGCCGCCACGGCGGCGATTGCCGATCCGGCACGGGCGGTCGCCCCGGTAGCGCGATCCGGGTTGCTCCGACCGTCGTTCGCCGCTGGCGCGTCAGGCACCGGCCGACACGCACAGCCGGCGCCGAAGTGTCGGGAAATTTTACAGTTTTAACACGCCTGAGATGATACGGGCTCGCAACATCTTGAATATTTGGTAAATTTAACAGACCGCGAATATGGCACAAGTTGTGCATGAACCCGACCAGCGTCCTCAACGGCACGCCTAACTTGGGAAAAATCAATGAAGTTCACCATTTTCGCAGCTGCCATGGCGCTTACGGCCGCCACCGCCGGCCATGCCGCCGTCACCACCTATACCAGCAGCAGCGCCTTTGCCGCCGCGGTGTCCGGCGCCGTCACCGAAGATTTCGAGGATAGTACCCTGGTTTCGGGTCTGTCGTTCACTTCGACCGTCGGCTCCATCGGCGGCGGCCTGTTCAACGACCGTCCGGTCAAGAACGAGGCCGATACCACCTTCTTCTTCGCTGGCGGCACCAATGCGTTCGGCGGCATCTTCAACCTCGATCCGGGCGGCCGCGGCCAGGGCTTGGAGTTCACGCTCAACCTGACCGGTGGCGGCACCGAAGTCGCCGGCCGTATCCAGTATGAAGCCCCCGGCTTCTTCGGCTTCACCTCGACCAACAGCTTCGATTCGGTCACCTGGCGCGGTTTCGACGACATCAACGGTTCGGCCGAGACCTTCAATCTCGACAACGCCATGTTCGGCAGCGTGTCGGCAGCGGTTCCGGAACCCGCCTCCTGGGCCCTGATGATCGTCGGCTTCGGCATCGTCGGTGTCGGCATGCGCTCGCGCCGCCAGGCCACCATCGCCGCCTGATCGACCGCGGACGTCACGGGGGCGGCGCATTCCGGTGCGCCGCCCCTGTCATGTCCGGTGACGGTCATTTCCTCGGGTCGGCGATCCCGCTATCCTGCGGCATGATCCTACCCCATTCGCTCGTCCTCTGCGGCGTAGCCGGCGCCGGCAAGACGCGGCTGGCGACCGCGCTGGCAAGGCAACTCGGCGTGCCGCTCCAGGAAGGCGACGACCTGCATCCGCCGGCCAATGTCGCCAGGATGGCGGCGGGCACGCCGCTCGACGACGCCGATCGCGCGCCCTGGCTCGACGCCATCGCCGCGGTGATCGCCGGCTGGCACGCCGCCGATACCCCCGGCATCGTCACCTGCTCGGCGCTGAAGCGCGCCTATCGCGATCGGCTTCGCGCGGCAGGGCCAATAGGCTTCGTCTTCCTTGCCATCGATGCCGACCTCGCCCGCGCCCGGCTCGGGGCGCGGGCGGGGCATTTCATGCCGGCGACGCTGGTCGCCAGCCAGTTCGCGGCGCTGGAGGTGCCGGCGGCGGAAGCCGACGTCCTGACCCTGCCGGCCGACCTGGATACCGCGACGCAGGTCGCCGCGGTCCTGGCCGCGCTGGCCGACCCGCCGGTCAGCCCGTCGCCGCCAGCGCGTGGCGCCCGCGCTTGACGATCAGCTTGTTGAGCGCGTTCACATAGGCCCGGGCGCTGGCGACCAGCGTATCGGTATGCGCCCCGGACCCGCGCGCCGTGCGACCGTCTTCCGACAGCACCACCGACACTTCGGCCTGGGCATCGGTCCCCGCCGTCACCGCATGAACCTGATACAGCTGCAGCGTCGCGCCCTCGTGCGGCACCAGCTTCCGAACCGCATTGAACAGCGCATCGACGGGGCCATTACCACGCACCGCTGCCGTCGCTTCTTCGCCATCGATGCTGAGTGTCAGGATCGCCCGCTGCGGACCATTGCTGCCGCAATAAACCTCGACCTCGATGACCTGGATACGGTCATGGCCGCGCAGCACCTCGTCATCGACCAGCGCCACGATATCCTCGTCGAACACCTGCTTCTTGGCATCGGCCAGATCCTTGAAGCGCTTGAAGGCGTCGCCGAACTCGTTGTCGGACAGGTCATAGCCCATCTCCGCCAGCTTCTGCTTGAACGCCGCCCGGCCGCTATGCTTGCCCAGCACCAGGTTGGTCGCCCCCATGCCGACGCTTTCGGGCGTCATGATCTCATAGGTGCCGGCGTCCTTCAGCATGCCGTCCTGGTGGATGCCGCTTTCATGGGCAAAGGCGTTGGCGCCGACGATCGCCTTGTTGGCCTGCACCGCCATGCCGGTGATGCCGCTGACCAGCCGCGACGCCTTGGTGATCTCGGTCGTCACGATGCCGGTGCGCACCGGCAGCACGTCGTGGCGGACGCGGATCGCCATGGCGATTTCCTCCACCGCGGCATTGCCGGCGCGCTCGCCGATGCCGTTGACCGTCGCCTCGCACTGCCGCGCCCCGGCCATGATCGCCGCCAGCGTATTGGCCACCGCCAGCCCCAGGTCGTTATGGCAATGTGTCGAAAATATCGCCTTGTCCGAGTCCGCCACCCGGCCGATCACATCGCGGAACATCGCGCCATAGGTTTCGGGCGTCGCATAGCCGACGGTATCGGGCAGGTTGATCGTCGTTGCCCCCGCACGAATGGCGGTTTCGACGGCGCGGCACAGGAAATCCGGGTCGCTGCGCGTCGCGTCCTCCGCCGACCATTCGACGTCCCCGCACAGGTTGCGCGCCTGGCCGACCGAGGCGGCGATGGCCTCCAGGACCTCCGACGGCGTCTTGTTGAGCTTGGCGCGCATGTGCAGCGGCGATGTCGCGATGAAGGTGTGGATGCGCGGACGACGGGCATGGCGCACCGCCGCCCAGGCGCGATCGATATCGGCGACGGCGGCGCGCGCCAGGCTGGCGACGATCGCCGTCTCGCATTGCCTGGCCACCGCGGTCACCGCCTCGAAATCGCCCTCGCTGGCGATGGCGAACCCCGCCTCGATGACATCGACCCCCAGCGCCTCCAGCTGCGCCGCGACCTTCAGCTTTTCCTCGAGGTTCATCGAGCAGCCCGGCGATTGCTCGCCATCGCGCAGCGTCGTGTCGAAAATACGGATATGGTCGGTCATCATCATGTCTGCCTGTCTGAATTCGGGTTCCGGTCGGAAGGTCCCTCAGGCGCGGTGGCTCGCACAGGCGAGCAGGACGTCGCGCCTAAGGGCGCGTAAGTCGAAGCAGCAGGAGGCCGGACAGATGCATGCCGGTTTTATGCCTGTGCGATCGCCACCTGTCCAGCCCGCCGGCAATCCGCCTGTAACCTGGCGACGATCGGCGGCGAATGACCGGCTGCAGACGACAGGATGCCCGCCATGTTCCGCCCCGCCTTTGCTGCCCTCACCCTCCTCGCCCCTGCGCCCGTTGCCGCAGCACCGGTATGGACCGGGCTGCTCGGCACCTCGGCCGCAGTCGGCGGCTATGACAGCGTCAGCTATTTCGCCGGCCGGCCGGTCGAGGGCAGCGACAAGTTCACCACCGTCTACAAGGGCGCCACCTTCAAATTCGCCACCGCGCGGAACCTCGCCGCCTTCGAGGCCAATCCCGCCCGCTATGCCCCGCAATATGGCGGCCATTGCGCCTGGGCCGCCGCCAACAACTATCGCTTTGCCGGCGATCCCAAGGTCTGGAAGATCGTCGATGGCAAGCTCTACCTCAACTACAACCGCGACACCCAGGTGAAGTGGGAGAAGGACATCCCCGGCCTGGTCGCCAAGGGCGACATCAACTGGGTCAGCCTGGGGAAGTAGGGCTCCAGGCGCGCTGGCGCAGCACGGTGTCCTTCATGCCGCGCGCCGCCAGCCGCGGCCCCAGGAACCGATAGAAGAACCAGTCCTTCGCGACATAGGGCGTCGCGTGGTACAGCAGCCGTTCCGCCAGGGTCCAGCGCACCCCGCCGCGGTCGCTGCGCCTGTCGGAGGCCAGCACCCACAGCTCGGGGCTGCGGCCGAAGCGGCCCTGTTTGGCCATGCGGTGCACCAGCTCATGATCCTTCAGCACATAGGGCCATTGCCCCGGCGCATAGCCGCCTGCCGCGCGCAGTGCCGCCGTCCGGTACAGATGGGCATAGCCGCCGGCATAGGTCTGGCCGCGGGTCAGCCCCAGCAGCAGCAGGTCGCGCGCCTGCCGCGCCAGCCGTTCCTGCCACCCTTGCGGATCGCCGGCGCTGTCGTGCGCGAACACCGCCACCGTGTCGGGCGGTCCGGCCCGAAACGCCGCATCGGCCTTGGCGAGATAATCGGGTGGATAGATGGTGTCGGCATCGCCGATGGCGATAAATTCTGTCCGCACCGCCGCAATCCCCGCCGCCAGCGCATGGACCTGGCCCGGCTCGGGCTCGTCGATAACCTGGGTGAACACGCCCTTCTGCGTGGCCGCCCAGTCGCGCGCGATGGCGCCGCTGGCATCGGTGGAGCCATTGTCGACAAGCACAAGCCGGAACGGCCGCAGCGTCTGCGCCGCCAGCGACGCCAGCGTCGCGCCCAGGAAATCCGCCTCGTTGTAAAAGGCGATGACCATCGTCCAACCGGGGTGCAACGCCGGCGAGCGAGGTTTCGCCGCAACTTTATCGACCACTATGCCTTACACCTGTTCGCATCCGCAGCATTGCGCGCCGGGCCCGCCTGTGTGACGAAAGTCGCCCGACTAGAACAGCCCCAAGTGGGACCGCAACAGGTAGAACACCATGGTTTTCGGACCGGTCGACACGATCGCCGCCAGTATCCAGCTTGCCGTCACGCCGATCTTCCTGCTGACGGGCATCGGTTCGTTCCTCAACGTGCTCGTCCACCGGCTCAGCCGCGTCGTCGACCGCGCCCGCAAGCTCGAATCGGAGATACCGGGCTATCCGTCACCCCGCCGCGCCACCGCCATCGCCGAACTGGTGGCGCTCGATCGCCGGATGGCGTTGTCCAACTGGGCAATCGCGCTCTGCACCTCGTCGGCGCTGCTGGTCTGCATCGTCGTCGCCATCCTGTTCATCGGCGAACTGGTGCCGATGCGCTGGACGGGCAGCGTTGCCATCCTGTTCATCGCCGCCATGGCGCTGGTCATCATCGGGTTGCTCATGTTCCTGCTGGAAGTCCGCATTTCGCTGCGCTCGGTCCGCATTCGCGCCGCGGTCCTGACCGGCGAAGCTGTCGATTGATTGGAAAGGCCCTGCCCGATGTCGCGTCCCCTTCTCGCCGTCCTGCTCTGCCTCGCCGTCCCGCTGCCGGCCGCCGCACAGGGGCCGTCAGGCGCCGTGCAGCCCGCCGGCCCCGCCATCGGCGGCCATGACCCCGTCGCCTATTTCAGCGGCACCCCGGCGCTCGGCAGCGCCGATTTCACGACCGTCCACGCCGGCGCGACCTATCGCTTTGCCAGCGCCGCCAACCGCACCGCCTTCCTTGCCGATCCGCAACGCTATCTGCCGCAGTTCGGCGGCAATTGCGCCTGGGCCGCGTCGCAGGGCCGGCTGGCGAAACCCGATCCGAAAATCTGGCGCGTCGTCGGTGGCAAGCTCTACCTCAATTGCAGCCCGGAAGCGGAGGCGAAGTGGCTGGCCGATGTTCCGGGAAATATTTCCAGGGCCGAAGCATTCTGGGCGACGCAATCGAAGTAGCGCCGGCGACCGATCCTGATGCGCAACTGTCGGTCGATTTTACACCGGCGCCAGGGGCCGATTCGCCGCTGCATCGGATTCCAGCACCTTGCCGTTCGTTTCGCTCGTGGCATGAAAATTGCAACGCTGGCGGTGCCTCCATGTCGAGGCCTTGCGAAAGGGATGCGCCATGATCCGTTTCCTGCTTTCGGCCAGTGCCGCCGCCTTCATTGCCGGCCCGGCCCTGGCTGCCAACCTCCTTACCAACGGCGACTTCGAAACCGGTGACCTGTCGGGCTGGTCGCTGACGGTCAATCCATCGTCGTTCGGCACCGGCGGCATCTATGCCAATGGCGCCAACGCACCGACTTCGGGAAATTCGACTGCGACCAACCCGACCGGCGGCAGCTTTGTCTACCTGACCGGCCAGGGCGGTGCGGGCGCCTATGAGCTGCGCCAGGCCTTCACGCTGGCATCGGCGACGACGATCACCATCAAGTTCGACCATTTCGCCAACGACTACAGCGGCACCGTCTTTACCGGCAACGGGCTCGATCCGTTTCTTGGCGACCCGGTACAGCTGGCGCTGGTCGACCTCATCGACGCCTCGACGCCGTCATTCGGTACCGGCGGCGTGCTCCAGACGTTCTACAGCGGTGCCGACGCCGGCGCCAATCCGAACCCCTGGACCAGCTACAGCTTCACGACGACGCTGGCGGCCGGCAGCTATGCCATCCGCTTCGTCGAAGCCGACAATCAGCTGTTCTTCACCCAGGGTGTCGACAATGTCTTCGTCGGCAGCGCGGTCCCGGAAGCGGCCAGCTGGGCGATGCTGATCGCCGGCTTCGGCCTTGTCGGCGCTGCCATGCGCCGCCGGGTCGTCGCGGCCGCCTGAACCTCGCCTGCCGCCAATCAAAAGGGCCGCCGGATCGGATCCGGCGGCCCTTTCTCGTTGCGGTTCGTGCCTTCAGTTCTTCGCCTTGTCGACCAGCGCGTTCTTGCCGATCCACGGCATCATCGCCCGCAGCCGGGCGCCGACTTCCTCGATCGGATGCGCCTTGGCGGCGATGCGGCTGGCCTTCAGCTCGGGCTGGCCGGCGCGGTTGTCGAGGATGAAGTTCTTCACGAACCGCCCGCCCTGGATATCGGCGAGCACGCGCTTCATCTCGGCCTTGGTCTCCGACGTGATGATCCGCGGCCCGGTGGTGATGTCGCCATATTCGGCGGTGTTGCTGATCGAATAGCGCATGTTGGCGATGCCGCCCTCGTACATCAGGTCGACGATCAGCTTCACCTCGTGCAGGCACTCGAAATAGGCCATTTCGGGGGCATAGCCGGCCTCGGTCAGCGTCTCGAACCCGGCCTGGATGAGATGGGTCAGGCCGCCGCACAGCACCGCCTGCTCGCCGAACAGGTCGGTCTCGCACTCTTCCTTGAACGTCGTCTCGATGACGCCCGAACGGCCGCCGCCGATGGCGCTGGCATAGGACAGGGCGACGTCATGGGCATTGCCGCTGGCGTCCTGGTGGATGGCGATCAGGCAGGGCACGCCGCCGCCGCGGGCATATTCGCTGCGCACGGTATGGCCGGGGCCCTTGGGCGCGATCATGAACACATCGATGTCGGCGCGCGGCTCGATCAGCTGGAAATGCACGTTGAGGCCATGGGCAAAGGCCAGCGCCGCACCGGGCTTCATGTTGTCGCGCAGGTCGTCGGCATAGATGCCGGCCTGGTGCTCGTCGGGCGCCAGCACCATGATGACATCGGCCCAGGCCGCGGCTTCGGCGTTCGACAGCACCTTGAAGCCGGCAGATTCCGCCTTGGCCGCGGTCGCCGAACCCTTGCGCAGCGCGACAGCCACCTCGCCGACGCCCGAGTCGCGCAGATTTTGCGCATGGGCATGGCCCTGGCTGCCATAGCCGACGATCGCGACCTTCTTGCCCTTGATCAGGCCGACATCGGCATCGGCATCATAGTAAACGCGCATTTCGTGTCTCTTCCTGTTGTTTTTCGCCATCCCCGCGAAGGCGCGGATCCATCACCACAGCGCGCCGGCGATGGATCCGCGCCATCACGGGGATGACGATCGTGAAACTTAAACCGCGTCCGCCCCCCGGGCGATCGCCACCACCCCGGTCCGCGCCACCTCGACCAGCCCGACCTCGCGCATCAGCGCGATGAACTGGTCGACCTTCGACGTCGGCCCCGACACTTCGAACACGAACGACCCCGTCGTCGTATCGACCGGCCGCGCCCGGAAAATATCGGCAATGCGCAGCGCCTCGTCGCGCTGGGCGCCCTTGCCCGCCACCTTCACCAGCGCCATCTCGCGCTCGACATGCGGGCCCAGGGCCGTCAGGTCGAGCACCCGATGCACCGGCACCAGCCGGTCGAGCTGCGCGATGATCTGCTCGATCACCGGCGGCGGCCCGTTGGTGACGACGGTGATCCGCGACACCGCATGATCGCCCGACACATCCGCCACCGTCAGGCTGTCGATGTTGTAGCCGCGCGCCGAAAACAGCCCGACGATGCGGGCGAGGACGCCCGATTCATTGTCGACGAGGATGGAGAGCGTGTGCCGCTCGGAAGGAAGGTGCTTCACACCAGCGCCTTTGCATCTTCATCGCGCTCGCCCTGCGCATCGCGGGCATCCAATATCATGTCCGTATGCGCCGCTCCGCTTGGAATCATCGGGAAACAATTCGCCAGCTTCGACACCCGGCAATCGACCATCACCGGGCCGTCATGCGCCAGCATCGCGGCGATGCCGGCATCGAGCCCGTCGGCATCCTCGATCACGATGCCCTTCCAGCCATAGGCCTCCGCCAGCTTGACGAAATCGGGCAACGAATCCGAATAGCTTTCGCTGTACCGGCTGCCGTGGTTCAGCTCCTGCCACTGGCGGACCATGCCCATATATTCGTTGTTGATGATGAACACCTTCACCGGCAGGCGATATTGCGTCGCCGTGCCCAGCTCCTGGATGTTCATCTGGATGCTCGCTTCGCCGGCGATATCGATGACCAGCGCGCCCGGGTTGGCGATCTGCGCGCCGATCGCGGCGGGCAGGCCATAACCCATCGTCCCCAGCCCGCCGCTGGTCAGCCATTTGTTGGGCGCGTCAAAGCCGAAATGCTGCGCCGCCCACATCTGGTGCTGGCCGACCTCGGTGCTGATGATCGGCTTCTGGGCCCTGGTCATCTCGTACAGCCGCTTGATGGCGTGCTGGGGCAGCAAATCCTTGCCCTTTTGCGTGAAGCCGAAGCTGTCCCGCGCCCGCCAGCCGGCGATATCGTACCACCAGGGCTCCAGGTCCTGCGGCTTCAGCCCGCGCGACCGCCAGATCTTCAGCATGTCCTCCATGACACCGCCGACATCGCCGACGATGCCAAGGTCGACGCGCACCGTCTTGTTCATGCTCGACCGGTCGATATCGACATGGATCTTCTTCGAATTCGGCGAAAAGGCATCGAGCCGCCCCGTTACCCGGTCGTCGAAGCGGGCGCCGAGGCAGACCATCAGGTCGCAGCGGTTCATCGCCATGTTGGCTTCGTATGACCCATGCATCCCCAGCATGCCGAGGAACTGCGGATGCTCGTTGGGCATCGTCCCCAGCCCCATCAGCGTCGATGTCACCGGCGCACCGGTCAGCTTCGCCAGGTCGCGCAGCAACTGCGTCGCCACCGGCCCCGAATTGATGATGCCGCCGCCGGTGTAGAAGATCGGGCGCTCCGCCGCCGCCAGCATCTCCACCGCCGCCTCGATGCTGGCGCGGTCGCCCTTCACCTGCGGCTTGTAGGTCTTGTGGCCGATGCCGGCGCCGGGCTTGTCGTAGCGGGCGCGCATGATCTGCACGTCCTTGGGGATGTCGATCACCACCGGGCCCGGCCGGCCGGAGCGGGCGATGTAATGCGCCTCGTGCAGCACCGGGCCCAGCCGGGCGGTGTCCTTCACCAGGTAGTTATGCTTCGAACAATGGCGGGTGATGCCGATGGTGTCGCATTCCTGAAAGGCATCGGTGCCGATGAGATGCGTCGGCACCTGGCCGGTCAGCACCAGCAGCGGCACCGAATCCATCATCGCATCGGTGATGCCGGTCACGGCATTGGTGGCGCCCGGCCCGGACGTCACCAGCACGACGCCGACCTTGCCCGTCGACCGCGCGTAACCTTCGGCGGCATGCACCGCCGCCTGTTCGTGGCGGACGAGGATGTGGCGGATGCGCCCTTGCGCGAACAGCGCGTCATAGATCGGCAGCACCGCGCCACCGGGATAGCCGAACACGACCTCGACGCCCAGATCGGCCAATGCCTGCACGACGATGTCCGCGCCTGTCAGTTCCGCGCCCACGACTCAGCCCTTCGATGCCGTTGAAGGACTGCGACGTAGAAGCATCAAGTTGCGCTGTCAACCGGTTCTAGCGCAATAAAACAACAAAATAAACCTTCGACGCAGAATATTCTGCGTCAGGCGGCTGTCCGCAGCGCGGTGCGACGCCGCGCAAAAGCTCCGACAAGGCCGAAGCCGGCGATCATCTGCAGCCAGGTCCCGGGCTCGGGCACCGTCGGCAGCCCGGCCTGGATCAGCACCTCGCGGGCGATGGCCCGCTGGATCGGCGCCGTCACATGGATGCCGTCGAAGCTGAAATAGCCGGTGCAATCGATGCTGCCGTTGATCACCGGCCGTACCGCGATGCACGGCGTGGTGAAATCGACATCGGCGGTCAGTCCATAGGCCTGGGGTGTCGCCAGCACGCGGCCGAAGAAATCGAAGAAGTCGAAGCGTGTCAGGTCGGCGGTGAGAAACGGCGATATACTGTCGAGCCCGGCATCGAGCTGGGCCTGCAGCGCCACGCCCTCGGCCTCCGTGCCGTTGGGCACGCCGAGCACGATGATCCGGGTCGCGCCGCCGGCGTTGAGCCCGAGCACGGTATTGACGATATTGGCGGTGAACAGGTCGCCATATTGCGCGGCGGTCAGCCCATAGGTGTCGCCACGTTCGATGGCGCTGACATCGTTGTTGCCGAAATTGATGATGTAGAGGCCATCGGGGTCGACATAGCTGCCGAACACCGAGCCATAAAAGCCGAGCTGGCTGTTGAGCCCCGGGATGACGCCCGGGAACGGCGCCGCACTGGCATCGCCCGCCGCGCGCGCGCCGCCGACCGCGAAATTGGTGCCGCCGGCGAGGAAGGGCGTCGCATAGTCCCCGGTCAGGCGCTTCGAGATGATGTCGGCGAAGTTGTAGCCGTCGCCGAAGCGGCCCTGGAAATAGCCCTGCGCCGCATTGGCGGCGAGACCGCCGGTACCGATGTTGGCATTGCCCGAATCGACGAAGCTGTCGCCAAAGACATAGACCTGGCTTGGCAGGGCGGCCGCTGCCGGCATCAGGGGCGCCGTCGCCAGCACCGCCGCCATCACCCAATGCCCGATCGCCATCACCCTGCCCCCGTTGCCTGCCGCCGTCGTATCGGCGGCGCATCAGACAACGAAGCGGTTAAAATCCCGCTAAAGGCGCGGCGGTCGGCGCGAACACCATTCAGGCCGCGACGACCCCCTGCCGCCGCCGGGCGCTGAAACCGACAAGGCCGAAACCGACCAGCAACAGCGCCCAGGTCTGGGGTTCGGGAACGCCGGCGACGCGGATGACATAGACCTGGTCGATGGCGATATCCTTCGACGGCGCCAGGTTCGAATTGAACAGGAAATCGATCGCGTAATTGCCCGGGGTGGTCACCATGACCTGGCCGAGCCGCGTCACCCAGATGCCGCCCGGCGTGGCGTTGGTGATCGCGGTGGCAGCGACCGTGGTGCCGTTGAAGTTGGCGGCAAAGCTGGCATTGCCGGCATTGTTGAGGCCGTTGAAGGTCAGATAGCGGCTGAAACCGAACTCATAGGTGCCCGGCGCCAGGAACAGGGTCTGCGACAGTGCTTCGTTGGTCGCGAAGTCGCTGGCGAAATAGGCCGCCTTGCCGCCGACCGCGTCGGGGCTGGCGGTCACTGCATTGTTCGCTGCCACCGCCTCGCCGAAGGCACCGGTCGGATAGGCCGCGGCGACGCCATAGTTGATCACGACGGCCGGCGCATTCGACGGAATGTTGGTCCGGGTCCAGCCGGCGAAGCCGAGTTCGAAGCTGCCGTTGGCGACGAGGTTGGTCGCGGCGGCGGCCGGCACGGTACCGGCCGCAATGGCGACGACGGCAAGCAACAGTTTCTTGAACATGGTGGCGGACCTGTATGACTGCGGACATGTCCACCGTGCGCGGCGGACCTTGACCAACCCGCATGCATGGACCGTGCCAATATCTGCGGCTTCACGAATTCATGGGGTTAGGCCAGGCCTCGTTTCGACGGTGTAAATTTAACCAACAGTTAACCGTTCGGTCAGCCGAGCCGTGTCATGCGCCACGCGCGGCCAGTCGCCCGCCTGTGATCGCCCCCAGGTCAGTTGCCGTTTCTGATATTGTCGCGTCGCCGTCGTCGCCGCCGCGAGCGCCGCGTCGATCGTCATCGTGCCGTCCAGGACCGCCGCCAGCGGCGCGACGCCGAGCGCCCGCAGGATCGGCCGGTCGGCGGGCAGCCGCCGCGCCACCAGCGCCGCCACTTCGTCGATCGCGCCCGCCGCCACCATCGCGTCCAGCCGCGTCGCGGCGCGCGCCTGCAGCAGCGCGCGCGGGCAATCGACCATCCGCAGGTCGAGCGCATGCCGCCCGCGCAGCCCGCCCTCCCGCACCGCCTGCCAGTCGCGCAGCGAGCGCCCGGTTGCCCGCACCACCTCCAGCCCGCGCAGGATGCGCTGCCGATCGCCCGGCATCAGCCGCGCTGCCAGCGCCGGGTCCTCGGCCGCCAATGCCGCCGCCGCGTCCGCCGTCGGCAACGCCCGCACCGCCGCGCGCACCGCGGCATCGATTTCGGGCACCGGCGCGATGCCGTCGACCAGCGTCGTCAGGTACATCCCCGATCCACCGACGACGATCGGCACCCGCCCCACAGCCAGCACATCGGTGATCGCCGCCCTGGCCATAGCCGCCCAGCTGGCCGCGCTGGCGATCGCATCGCCATCGAGCACGCCGTACAGCAGATGCGGCACCAGCGCCTCGTCGGCCGCCGAGGGCCGGGCCGTCAGGATGCGCAGGTCGGCATAAAGCTGGCTGGCATCGCCGTTGATGATGGTGCCGCCGATGCGCCGCGCCAGGTCGATCGCCAGCGCCGACTTGCCGCTCGCCGTCGGCCCTGCGATGACCACCACCATGGATTCCGTTTCGCTCATTGTCACCCTTGTCGCCGAAGGCGCCTTGTCGTCCGGCGACGCCGCCACCGCAAGCGATGTGCTGCGCGCCGCCGGCGGGGAACCGGGGCTGGCCGAATGGATCGACACCGGCGACGCCATCGACGTGCACGTCACCGACATTGCGGCGCCGGCGGCCCGCGCCGCGCTGGAGGCGGCGCTACCCGGCCTCGACATCATCGTTCAGGCTGCACCTGATTCCGGCGACGCCCCCCGCCGCAAGGCGCTGATCATCGCCGACATGGATTCGACGATGATCACCGTCGAATGCATCGACGAACTCGCCGATTACGCCGGGCTGAAGGCCGAGGTCGCCGCCGTCACCGAGGCGGCGATGCGCGGCGAACTCGATTTCGAAGCCGCGCTCGACGCCCGGGTGGCGCTGTTGAAGGGCCTCGACGCCGCCGTCATCGACCGCTGCCGCGCCGAACGCGTGCGGCTGATGCCCGGCGCGCAGACCCTCGTTCGCACAATGGCCGCGCACGGCGCCCGGTCGATCCTGATCTCGGGCGGCTTCACCGCCTTTGCCCGGCCGGTGGCTGCCGAGATCGGCTTTGCCGAGGTCCATGCCAACACGCTGCTGGTCGTCGATGGCCGGCTGAGCGGGACGGTCGCCCGGCCGATCGTCGATGCCGCCGCCAAGCGCGCCCGGCTGTTGGGGGCCGGCATCGCCCTGCCGGCGACGCTGGCGGTCGGCGACGGCGCCAATGACATCCCGATGCTTGCCGCCGCGGGCTTGGGCATCGCCTATCACGCCAAGCCCAAGGCCGCCGCCGCCGCCGACGCGGCGGTGCGCATCGGCGACCTGACGGTGCTGCTGCGCGCCCAGGGCTATCGCCGCGCCGACTGGGCAGGATAGTTCAGCCCTCCGCCGGCCCCAGCTGTTCGCCCCAATAGAGGCAGATCTCGCCGCCGGCCGGGATCAGGAACTTCTTGACGATGACGACCGACACCGCGGCGGCGATCGGCGGCGATACCAGCGGCATGATCAGCGCGGTGACCGCGGCGATCGCGGCGGCCTCGCTGATCCCGACCGCCGACAGCAGCTGCGTCCGCGTCGGGTCGTCGTCCTTGGCGCCGCAGACGAGATCGAACAGCGCCCGCGCCCATTTGTTGGCGATGCGCTCGCCGATGGTCTTCAGCTCGGTGACCAGGCCCTGGTGGGCGGTGTCGTAACCAGGGCTCAGCCGCGCATCGAAGGCCAGCACCGGGTTGCGCTCGATGGCCTTTTCCTGCGTGCCGATCAGCACATACAGCGCCGCCTCGTCGAGGCCGGCCAGGTCCTGCGCCGCCGCCACCGTTTCTGCCTGAATATTCGCCATGTCTGTCATCCGACGTCCTCCCTCTGCAAAGCTAGTCCATCAGCGCCGGCGGCAGGCGCCAGCATCGTGTCGCCCCGGCCATAGACCACATAGGTCAGCGCCAGCGGGCTGTGTGCCGTGTGAAACTTGCGGCGGCTCGCCAGCATCGCCGCGCCCAGCGGTTGCCCGGCCAGCAGCCGCGGCAGCAGGTCGCCGGCAAAGGCATCGCCGAACTGGGCATTTATCGGCGATTCGGTACCGATCACCGCCACCGCATCGCGATCGAGGAACACCGCCGGCAGCCCGGCGCGCGACGCCGGCAGCGTCGCCGCCGAATGGCACATGTTGAGGAACACCAGCGGGCGCCGGTTCGCCTTGAAGAAATCGCTGTCGCGCAAGCCCTGCTCGCTAAGCTCGCCGCTGCCGAAGAAGATGCGCGCACCCTGCCCGTCGGTGACCTTCAGCTGTTCGAGCAGCCGGTCCCACGGCGCCCGCGCCGCATCGTCGGGCAAGCCCTTGGCGGCGCCGCGGATCACCGCGGCGATATCGGCCGGCAGCCCCGACGCCGCCCCGCCCATGATGCCGTGGCAGAAGAAATAGAACAGCTCCGACGGGTCCTCGGCCGCCAGCGCACCGTCGATGTCCGTGCGGTCGGCGGCAATGGCCAGCGTTGCCGCGCGACCGGCCGCTTTTGCCAATGTCGCCGGATGGTCGACGAACTTGGCAAAGCCCGCGTCGACGACGGCGGTGATCCGCGGCGCGCCCGGCGGCGGCGGCGCCCGGCCCTGCTTGCGGGCGATCTCGATCCGGTACGACAGGCCCCAGAAGTGCGGCTCCGCCTCGGCCGGCGCCGGGGGGCAGACGATCGTCCAGGGGAACACGAAACCCCGCGCTTCTTCGGCGCAGGTGACGCGGATGATGCTGTCGGGCGGCAGCGGGCTGTCGGCGAGCAGCTTGCCGAACGCCTCGCTCGATCCGGCCTGGCTGCCGCGGCCATCCCCGAACAACAGCCGCCAGGCATCGCGGCCATGGGCGGCAAGCTCCGCGCTCGCCTTCCGGTACGACGGCATGCTCAGGCTCACCTTGTCGACCAGCGTGCCGATGACCAGCTCCGTCCAGTGGTTGCGGACGCCGGCGAGCAGGTCGGCAATGCCGGCCGGCAGCATCGTCTGCCCTAGCGGCAGCGCCAGCGGTGCCCGGCCATCGCGAGCCAGCGTCGCCTCGATGGCATAGCCGGCGCCGGCGGGCACGACATGCAGCGCCAGCACATCGCGCTCGGCCGCGCCCGCCGGGCGGGCGAACGGGATCGCCGCGTCGACGGCGCGAAGCCGCCATTCTCCCTGGTCACGCACCAGCTCGACATGGTCGAGCAGCGCCAGGTCGGCGCTCAGCAGTCGCACCTCGGCCAGCACGCCGTCGGTGACCGCGGCGTCGGTGCGAAAGCGGAAGAACGCCGGCGTGCTGTCGGCGTCATGCGGCCAGGCCAGCGGCAGCAGCATGTCCTCGAACACCACCCCGGCACGCGCCGTCACCCGCGCGTAGACGGTGATCGTCTCCCGCCCCTGCCGCGGTGCCGCGATGGCCTTTTGCGCGCCGCCGAACCCCAGGCGATCGGCCCGGATCGCCACCTCGATCGTATAGTCGGCATCCGCGGCAAGGGAGGCAGTGGCCGGCAGCCGCGCCTCGGCCGCGACGATGTCGCCCGCCGCATAATGATCGGCGAGCAGCGCCAGGTCGACGAAGCGCTCGGCCTCGCCATCCGGGCCCGGCTCGGCGCTCTCGGGGGTAAGCACCGTCTCGAAACTTTCGTCGCCGACGGACGCGGGGGCAGCCCCCGACCGGGCGAACCCCGGGTCGACATCGATCCAGCCCGTGACGCCGGCGCCGGCGACCTCGCGCGCCAGCCGCCCCGACACCGCCACCGATCCCACCAGCGCCCGGTCCAGCGCCAGCGCCGTCAGCCTGTCGACCGCGAAGGTGGCGATCGGCGCCAGCATGACCGCCGCGATGTCCTCCACCTGCTCGCGCTGCCACCGCACCGGCGGCTTCCTGACCTTCAGCCGCACGGGCCGATCGTCGCTGGCAGCGGCGAACGACTGTCGCCAGGCGGCCGCAAGCGCCGGCAGCTGCCCGGCCATCGCCGACGACGCCGCCGCCGGCGGTGCCGTCCACGACCGCTCCGCGCCGAGCGCCGCCATGGCCGCCGCCGCGCGCGCCGGGTCGAAGTCCGTCGTCCAGTCCCAGCCGGCCGCCGTCAGCACGCCGAGCGCCGCCATCGCATCCGACGCCTCGCGCAGCGAAGCCGCGCCGGAGACAAGCTGGACAAGCGATCGCACGGCTGTGGGCATCCCCGTTCGAAACCGGGCGTAATACTATCGCAAAACAACTTGCGACGCTGCACGGAAACGACTGGCAGTTGCGCTAGGCGCCAGGCCACGCCCGCATCGCGCCATCGACGATGCGCAGCAGCTTGTCGCGGCCGGCGCCGTCCTTGGCCAGCGTCGACATGCCCTGCACCACGGCGAACACCAGCCCGGCCATCGCGTCGGCATCGCTGTCGGCCGGCAGCACGCCGTTCGCGACGTCGCGCGCGATCCGCGCCCGCAGCGCCGCCTCGATGCCGCGCCGGATCGCCGCCACTTCCTCGCGCACATCGGCGGCGCTCGCCGAGCTGCTGACGATCGCGCTGGCGAGCAGGCAACCCGCCGGCGTGTCGTCGCCGGTGTCGCCCAGCGCCGCCGCGGTCAGCAGGTCGCGCGCCGCGTCGCGGGCACTGGCGGCGCCCGCGATCGCTGCGGTTACCGTCGCCGCGCCGCCCAGGTACCGATCGACCGCCGCCCGGAACAGTTGCCGCTTGTCGCCGAACGCCGTGTACAGGCTCGGCGGCGTGATCCCCATGGCGCGGGTCAGGTCGGCGATCGACGTCGCCTCATAGCCGTGCTGCCAGAACAATCGCATCGCCACCACCAGCGCGGCATCGCGGTCGAACGACAGCGGCCGGCCGGTTCGCCGGGCAACGACAGGCTCGGACAGTTTCATAGCGATCGCTATATATCGCTTGACGCGCGACGGCAATGGCGTCAGGTCTTCCATATCGATCGCTATGAAAGTCTGTCCATGTCGCTTGCAGATTACCGCACCCTCGGCCGCTCCGGCCTTGTCGTCAGCCCATTGGTGCTCGGCACCATGACCTTCGGCGTCGCGCGCTGGGGCATGGACCGCCCGGCCGCCGAAGCCGTGTTCGACGCCTATGTCGAGGCCGGCGGCAATGTCGTCGACACCGCCGATGTCTATGCCGGCGGCCGCAGCGAGGAGATGATCGGCGCCATCATCGCCGATCGCGGCCTGCGCGACCACATCGTCATCGCCACCAAATCGGGCTTTGCCAGCGGCACCGGGCCGCACGCCGGTGGCAACGGCGCCAGGCACATCCACACCGCCCTCGACGCCTCGCTGCGCCGGCTCGGCACCGATTACATCGATCTCTACTGGATCCATGTCTGGGACGGCGTCACCCCGGCCGGGGAGCTGCTGGAAACCATGGCCGGCCTCGTCCGCCAGGGAAAGATCCGCTATTGGGGCCTGTCCAACACCCCCGCCTGGTATGTCGCGCAGCTGGCGACGCTGGCCGCCGAACGCGGCCTGCCGGGGCCGATCGCCCTCCAGTATTTCTATTCGCTGGTCAGCCGCGAAGTGGAGGCCGAGCATCTGCCGCTTGCCCGCGACATGGGCCTCGGCATGATGCCGTGGAGCCCGCTTGCCTATGGGCTGCTGACGGGCAAATACAACCGCGCGACCGTCGAGGCCGGGGCCCCGCGCGCCGGCGGCCTGCCCAGCGACGCCGGCAGCGGCGCCGCCCGCGCCGAAGGCGACAAGCGGCTCGACGGCGCCAACCCGTTCGGCGACACGCTGTTCACGCCGCGCAACTGGGACATCGTCGCCGCGCTGCAACGCATCGCCACCGCGATCGAGGAACCCCCGGCGCGGGTGGCGCTGGCCTGGGTGCTGTCGCGACCCGGCGTCGACACCGCGCTGATGGGCGTCAGCCGGGTGGAGCAGGTCCATGACAACATCGCCGCCACCGACCTGCGCCTGTCGGCCGCCGACCTTGCCGCGCTCGATGCCGCCAGCGCGCCGCAGCAGGCGATGCTCTATGGCCTGTTCACCGCCCCGATGCGCAAGGCGGTCGTCTTCGGCGGCAGCGCGGTCGCCACCCGCGACGGTCGCTGACAAGGCGGTCCGCAGCCGCGTCCGCCCAAGGCGCACCGTGCGGCGTAGCGCGGTCAGCCGAGCTCCGCCACCGCCGCCCGCACGATATCGGCCACCGTGCGCGTCGCCAGCGACCGGCCGTCGCCGACCGGCATCGCCAGCACCAGTTCGCGGTCGAGCCGCGGCGTGATCGGCACCGCCAGCAACCGGCCCGCCGCCACCCTGTCGGCCACGGCATAATGCGGCAGCACCGTCATGCCGACGCCTGCCGACACGACATCGACCAGCGCCGGCCAGCTGTCGGCCTCCACCCGTGTCGACAGCGTCAGTCCGGCCACGGCAAAGCGTGCCTCCAGCAGCGCGCGCAGGCCATGCGGCGCGCTCGGCAGCACCAGCGGCTGCGTCGCCAGCCAGGCCAATGTTACCGATCGGCGCCGCTCCAGCCCCTGCCCCGGCGCCGCCACCGCGAACATCGCGTCGCTGCGCATCGCCTCGGCCGCCAGGTGCAGCGTCCGCGCCCGGCCATAGACGACGGCGAGGTCGATCTCGCCGCGGTGCAGCCAGTCGATCAGATAGCCGCCATAGGCATCGACCAGCCGCAGCTCGATGCCCGGATGATTGTCGACAACGGCGCGGGTGATACGCGCCGCCAGCGCCGCCGACACCGTCGGCACCAGGCCGACGACGACTCGCCCGATGGGCTCGCCGGCCATCGCCAGCACATCCTCGCGCGCCTGTTCCAGCCGCCGCACCAGCCCGGCGGTCCGCTCGAACAGCAGCTCGCCTGCCTCGGTCGGCACCATGCCGCGCCCGTGGCGGGTAAACAGCGGGGTCTTCAGGTCATGCTCGAGCAGCTTGATCTGCCGGCTCAATGCCGGCTGGGCGATGCGCAGCCGGTCGGCGGCCTTGCTCAACGAGCCCAGTTCGGCAACGGCGCGAAAGGTCTTCAGCTGGCGCAGGTCCATATCAGATCGCCGTCGCCCGCAACGTCGCCACCCCCGCGGCATCGTGCATGGCGAGCGTAGCCCCAGCCGGCGTCCGCACGCCGCGCGCCACGCCGCCGCCGCCGGCCAGCAATGGCGCCGTGGCGCGATAGTCGAACCGCGCCGGCGCGTGCCCCAGCAGCGTCGCCGCCAGGTTGAGCAGCAGCGTCGCCTGCAACGGGCCATGGACGACAAGGTCGGCATAGCCCTCCACATCCCGGGCATAGTCGCGGTCGTAGTGGATGCGATGGGCGTTGAAGGTCAGCGCCGAATAGCGCAGCAGCAGCGTCGTCGGCGTCGCGATGGGCCATTCCAGGTCGGCCGGCGGCAACGCATCGGCAACCGCGGCCGGCTGGCCCGCCACCGCCGGGCCAAGAAAGGCGATGTCCTGCCGCTCGCTCAGCACCTCGGCGCCGTCCACCGACAGCCGATGCGCCGCTCCGCTGAGGCAAAGCGGCCCCGCCGACCCGGTCTTGAACATCAGCGGCAGCAGCGTCGATACGCGCGTGACCTCCACATCCAGCCGCAACGGCGCGCGAAGATCGACCGCGCCGCCGACCCACATCCGTCGCGGATAGGTCGCCATGTCGACATCGTGCAACCGCGGCCCATGCCCGTCCGGCCCCAGCATGGCCTGCGCCGCCAACCCCGGCGCCAGGCACCAGTGCAGCCCGAGCGGCGCCGTCCCCGCCGGCACCGGCGCCAGCCAGTCGCCCAACGTCGCCACATATTCGCCGACCAGCCGCGCCGAGACGCGGTCGCGCATCACGCCGCGAACTCCGCGCGGATCGCGGCGCCATGCTGGCCGACAGCCGGCACCTTGCCGGGCAGGTCGCCGTCCCGCCCCGCCGGTCGCGGCAGCCGGAATGCCCGCCCCCCCGCCTCCGCCGGGATCGTCCGCAGCGCCGGATGCACGGCGACGTCGCCGACCTCCGACACCCGCCCCCAGGCGATGCGCGCCGCCTCCAGCCGCGCCACCACGTCCGCGACCGGCAGCGCGCCGAACACGCCGGCGACGACCGCCGCCAGGGCGTCACGGTTGCTCACCCGCTCCGGATTGCCGGCAAAGCGCGGGTCCGCCGCCAGCGCCGCATCGCCGAGCACGCCGGCACAGAACCGCCGCCACTCGTCGGGCGACTGGATCGCCAGCATCACGCTGCCATCGGCGCAGGCAAAGGCGCCATACGGCGCGATCGCGGCATGCGACAGGCCATGCCGCGCGGTCGTGCGGCCGAAATGCCCGAGGTGCAGCAGCGGCACTGCCATCCAGTCCGCCATGCCATCGAACATCGCCACTTCGATGGCCCGGCCGCGTCCGGTGACGCCGCGGCCGACCAGCGCCTCCAGGATCGCCGCATGGGCGTTCATCCCGGTCGCGATATCGGCGATCGACACCCCAACCTTGGCCATGGCGTCGGGCGTGCCGGTGACGGCGCAGATGCCGCTTTCGGCCTGCACCAGCAAATCATAGGCGCGCATGTCGCGATAGTCGCCGTCCTGCCCATAGCCGCAGATATCGACGGCGATCAGCCGCGGATAGCGCGCCACCAGCGCCGCCGCATCCAGCCCCAGCCGCGCCGCCGCCCCCGGCGCCAGATTCTGCACGAACACATCGGCACGGGCGACCAGCCGCTCGACCAGCCCGCGATCCTCCGCCGCCTTGATGTCGACGGCGATGCTTTCCTTGCCGCGGTTGATCCAGGCGAAATAGGCCGATGTGCCATGCACGGCGCTGTCGTAATGCCGCGCCGTCTCGCCCTCCGCCCGCTCCAGCTTGACCACCCGCGCGCCGCCATCGGCCAGCCGCTGGGTGCACACCGGTGCCGCCACCGCCTGTTCCAGCGACACCACCAGCAAGCCGTCGAGCGCGCCCATCAGTACGACCGCGGCAGCCCGAGCACATGCTCGGCAAGATAGGCGAGGATCAGATTGGTCGAGATCGGCGCCACCTGGTACAGCCGGGTCTCGCGGAACTTGCGCTCGATGTCGTATTCGGCGGCAAAGCCGAAGCCGCCATGCGTCTGCACACAGGCATTGGCCGCCTCCCACGACGCATCGGCGGCGAGCATCTTGGCCATGTTGGCCTCCGCGCCGCAATTGGCGCCGGCCTCATAGGCGGCGGCGGCGTCATGGACCATCAGCTCGGCAGCGCGCATCGCGGCATAGGCCTTGGCGATCGGGAACTGCACGCCCTGGTTGACGCCGATCGGCCGGCCGAACACCTGGCGCTCGTTGGCATAGGCGGTGGCGCGTTCGATGAACCATTTGGCGTCGCCGACGCATTCGGCGGCAATCAGGATGCGCTCGGCATTCATGCCGGTCAGGATGTAGCGAAAGCCCTGGCCCTCCTCGCCGATCAGGTTTTCGGCCGGCACCGGCACATTGTCGAACCACACCTCCGTGGTGGCATGGTTCATCATCGTCCGGATCGGCCGGATCGTCATGCCGTTGGCCAGCGCATGGGCCATGTCGATAATGAACACCGACAGCCCGTCGGATTTTTTCGCCCCCGCCGGCGCGGTGCGGGCGAGCAGGATCATCAGGTCGGAATGTTCGGCGCGGCTGGTCCAGATCTTCTGGCCGCTGACCCGATAGCTATCACCCTCGCGCTTCGCCGTGGTACGCAGCGCCAGCGTGTCGGTGCCGCTGGTCGGCTCGGTGACGCCAAAGGCCTGCAGCCGGATGTCGCCGCGTGCAATGCCGGGCAGGTACCGCGCCTTTTGCGCCGCGCTGCCGTGGCGCAGCAGCGTCCCCATCGTGTACATCTGGGCATGGCAGGCGCCGCCGTTGCAACCGGCGCGCTGCACCTCCTCCAGGATCGCCGCCGCCGCCGACAGCGGCAGGCCGGCACCGCCATATTCCTCGGGGATCAGCGCCGCGAGAAACCCGGCTTGCGTCAAGGCGGCGACGAATTCGGTCGGATAGGCCATGCGCGCATCGAGATCGCGCCAATAGGGCCCCGGGAATTCGGCGCACAGCCGCGCCACCGCCTCGCGAACCTCCGCATGATCGACCTGTCGCGCCATCGTCACCTCTATCCCACCGAGCCATAGCATTTCAGCACGACGAGGTGATGTCCTATCGATATCAGCTATAGCTGAAAGCCGATGTTGCTGCACGACACCCCGGCATCGCACCCTATGATGGCTGCCATGACCACCGCGACCGCCCTTTCGCCACCCGCAACCGAGCCTGCCTGGCCCGACCGGCTGCACACCCTGCTGCGCGGTGCCGGCGTCACCCAGGCCAGCTATGTCCCCGATGCCGGCCATGCCCGGCTGATCGAATTGCTGCGCGCCGACCCGGCGGTGACCGCGACGGTGCTGACCACCGAGGAAGAAGGCGTCGCCATCGCCACCGGCGCCTGGCTCGGCGGCGAGCGCAGCGTCATCCTGATGCAATCGAGCGGCGTCGGCAATTGCATCAACGCGCTGTCGCTGCCGGTCATCGCCCGCGTGCCCCTGCTGATGCTGGTGACGATGCGCGGCGAATGGGCCGAATTCAACCCGTGGCAGGTACCGATGGGCCAGGCGACGGAGGCGGCGCTGACGGCGATCGGCGTCCGCGTCTTTCGCGCCGACACGCCCGACGAACTGCTGGCGACGGTATCGGCGGCGCTGGTCGAGGCCTTTGACAGCGACCAGCAGATCGCCATCCTGATCAGCCAGAAGATGCTGGGAACCAAGACATGGTAATGGACCGCCGCGCCGCCGTGGCCGCGCTGCTGCAGGACCGCGGCGACACCCTGGTCGTTACCGGGCTGGGCTCCCCGAGCTACGACGTCCATGCGCTCGGCGATCACCCCGGCAACTATTACCTCTGGGGCGCGATGGGCAGCGCCGCGCTCGTCGGCCTCGGCCTCGCCCGGGCCCGGCCGGATGCCCGCGTGCTGGTCATCACCGGCGACGGCGAGCAGTTGATGGGACTGGGCGGCCTTGCCACCATCGCCGTCGCGGCACCGGCCCACCTGACCATCGCCGTCATCGACAACGGCCATTTCGGCGAAACCGGCATGCAGACCAGCCACACCGGCTTCGGGATCGCGCTCGATCGCGTCGCTGCCGCCTGCGGTTTCGCGGTCGCCGGCGTCGCCACCGACATGGCCGGCGTCGCGGCGATCCGCGCCGGGCTGTCGGCGCCGGGGCCACGGCTGCACGTCATCAAGGTCAGGGCCGAAAACCTGCCGCGCTCACTGCCGCCGCGCGACGCCGTCTTCATCAAGAACCGCTTTCGCCAGCACCTCGGCCTCGCCACCGCGTGACGCCGCCGGTCGTCATCATCGGCGGCGGCATCATCGGCTGCTGCACCGCGCTCCACCTGAAATGCCTCGGCCATGATGGCTACGTCACCGTCGTCGAGCGCGACCCCGCCTATCGCTTCGCCTCGACAACGCTTTCCTGCGCCTCGATCCGCACCCAGTTCGCCACGCCGGTCAATGTCGCGCTCAGCCTCTATGGCGCCGGGGTCCTCGCCGAACTGGCCGGCGAGATCGGCCTCGTCGATCGCGGCTATCTCGTCCTCGCCACCGCCGCGACCCTGCCCGCGCGCCGCACCGCGCTTGCCATGCAGCGCAGCCTCGGCGCCCGCATCACCGAACTCGACCCCGCCGCCCTCGTCGCCCGCTTCCCGTGGATCGACGCCGCCGACACCGCCATGGCGACCTATGGCGAGGCGCACGAAGGCTGGTTCGATGCCTATGCGCTGCTGATGGCCACCCGCCGCGCCGCGCAAGGGCTGGGCGTGCGCTTCCTCGCCGCCGAGGCGACCGCGATCCACGCCGCCGGCGACACCATCACCGCGGTCGAGACCGCCAGCGGCGAGCGCCTGCCCGCCGCCTGGTGCGTCAACGCCGCCGGTCCGCAATCGGCGCGCGTCGCCGCCATGCTCGGCGTCGACATCCCGGTCCGCGCCAGAAAGCGCACGGTGTTCCGCTTCAAGGCACCGCTCGACGGCAGCGCCATGCCGATGCTGTTCGACACTTCGGGTGCCTGGATGCGGCCCGACGGAAACGGCTTCATCGCCGGCATCGCCCCGGCCGACGATCCTGACGCCGACGGCGATTTCGAGCCCGACCATGCGCTGTTCGAAAGCCTGCTCTGGCCGATCCTCGCCGCCCGCGTGCCGGCGCTCGAACAACTGCGGCTGACCGGCGCCTGGGCCGGCCATTACGAGATGAACCTTTTCGATCACAACGGCATCGTCGGCGCCCCGCCGAAATGGCCTGGCTTCGTGCACGCCACCGGATTTTCGGGCCATGGCGTCATGCATGCGCCGGGCATCGGCCGCGCCGTGGCGGAGATCATCCTCGGCCTGCCGGCGACGATCGACACGAGCCCACTGGACTTTCGCCGCCTGGCGACGGCAACGCCGTTGCTGGAAACCGCCATCTACTGAAAGAACCGCCATGAAACTCGACAACCGCGTCGCCATCGTCACCGGCGCCGCCCGCGGCATCGGCCTCGCCTGCGCCCGGCGGTTCGCCGAGGACGGCGCCCGCGTGCTGCTGTCGGACATCGACCGCGCCGCGCTCGACGCCGCCGTGGCGCTGCTGGCGGGCGAGGGCCACACCGTTGCCGGCCACGTCGCCGATGTCAGTCGCCGCGCCGATGTCGAGGCATTGGTCGCCGCCGCCGTCGCCCGCTTCGGCCGGCTCGACATCATGCTCAACAACGCCGGCATCGCCCAGGTAAAGCCTTTCCTGACCGTCACCGAGGCCGATTTCGACGCGGTGCTCGGCGTCAACCTCAAGGGCGCCTTCTTCGGCGTGCAGGTCGCCGCCGCAGCGATGATCGCCGGCGGCCGCCCCGGCGTCATCATCAACATGTCGTCGATCAACTCGCGCATGGCCAACCCCGATGTCGCGACCTATGCGATCTCCAAGGGCGGGCTGAACCAGGTCACCGGCACCGCCGCGGTGGCGCTCGCCCCGCACGGCATCCGCGTCGTCGGCATAGGCCCGGGCACGATCATGACCGACATGCTCAAGGTCGGCTTCATGCACGACGACGCCTCGCGCCGCATGATCCTGTCGCGCACCCCGGCCGGCCGCTGCGGTGAACCGCACGAAGTCGCCGCCGTCGCCGCCTTCCTCGCCAGCGACGACGCCAGCTACATGACCGGCCAGACCGTCTATCCCGACGGCGGCCGCATGATCCTCAACTATACCGTGCCGGTGACCGAATGAGCCTGTTTCGCACCCTCCATCACGTCTGCATCGTCGTCCAAGACATCGATCGCACGGTGGCGCATTATGAATCGCTTGGGCTCGGCCCCTGGCTGGATTACCCGCCGCTCGACCAGTACACCGACCTCGACGTGCCCAGCCGCGGCGCCTTCCTCGGCATGCGCTACAAGTTCTGCGACATCGACAATATCCAGATCCAGCTCGCCCAGCCGCCCGCCGACGACGGCCCGCAACGGCGCTTCCTCGACGCAAAGGGCGAAGGCGTCTTCCACCTGGGCTTCACCGTCGCCGATTGCGACGCCGCCGAAGCCGAGGGCCGGGCGCTCGGCCTCGACGTGCTGATGCGCGGCCGCCGCCCCGACCGCAGCGGCTTCACCTATTTCGACAACGCTGCCGACGCCGGCGTCATCCTCGAGATCCGCAAGGCCAGGGCCTAGCGTTCCGCCAGGAACGCCCGCACCTCGGCGATGAAATCCGCCGTGCGGTCATGGTGCACCCAATGCCCGGCGCGCTCGTACAGCGACACCCGGGCATTGCCGAACAGCGCCGCCCGGCCATCCGTCGCCGGATTGCTTGCCCAGCTTTCGGCGCCATAGACCAGCAGTGTCGGGCAGGTGATCGCGCCCCATAGCCTTTCGAGGTCGGCATAGGCGATGTCGACACCCGAGAACGACCGCACATAATTGTCGAACTTCCAGCTCCAGCTGCCGTCCTCGTTCTGCAACATGCCGTGGACGGTGAGGTGCCGCGCCTGTTCGGGGCTCAGATGCTTGTTCTCGGCTTGCATCCGCGCCAGCGCTTCGTCGATGCCGGCATAGCGTTTCGGCAGCCGCCGGCTCAGCTCGCGCTGCTCGCCGATCCAGGTCCGTAACCGGTCGGCGGCATCGATGCTGCCCCGCTCTGCCAGCATCTTGGGCGACGGCCCCAGCCCCTCGATGGCGACGATCTTGCTGACATTGTCGGGGTACAGCCCGGTGTAGCGCAGCGCGATATTGCCGCCCAGGGAGTGGGCGACGATCGTCAGCGGCGCCAGCTGTTTCTGGTGGATGATCTGCGCCAGGTCATAAACGAACGCCGCCATCGAATAATTGCCGTCGGGCGACCAGGCGCTGTCGCCGTGCCCGCGCAGGTCGGGCGCGATGACATGCCAGTCACGCGCCAGGTCGGCCGCCACCCAGTCCCAGTTGCGGCAATGGTCGCGGCCGCCATGCAGCAGCAGCAGCGGCGGCGCCTCCGGGTTGCCCCAGTCGACATAGTGCAGCCGCAACCGCTGGCTGATGAAGCTGCCGGAACTCGGCCCGATCAGGCTCATGCCGATATCTCGCTCGAAAAGCGGATGGTGCCGGCCTGCAAGCCATCGACGAGTACCTGCAACCCGCCCGACCGGATCATCCATTCCAGCCGATGGTCGCGATATTCGCGCTGGAACCGCCCCGAAGCGATCGCCTGCGGCACAACCCTGGCCACCACCACTGCCGCCGCCTCGGCCTCCGCCGCGGTCTGTGCCACCGTCGGCCGCGCCAGACAGCGCGCCAGCCAGTCCGCCAGCCGGCTGCCCGGCGCCGGCGGCACGCCGAAACCGACGGCGCCCATCACGAATGGCACCACCGCGATATCGCCCCAGCCGAAATCGGCCCCGTTGAACCAGTCGGCGACACCCAGCTGCGCCTCCGCCCACGAATTCAGCCCGGCGATCTGCCCCGCCGCCCTTGCCAGCAACGCCTCGGCCTCGGCACCCTGCGCCCGGCCGAACACCCGCACCTCCATCATCCCCCAGACGACGGCCTCATACTGGGTGTCCATCACCTCCTCGATCATCCGCACCCGGGCGCGGGCAGCGGCGCCAGCAGGGAGCAACGCCGGGCTCGGCCAGCGTTCCTCGATATAATCCTGGATGATCGTCGAATCGAACACCGACACGTCGCCATCGACCAATGTCGGCACCTCGGCGCGCGGATTGGCGGCAACGAAGTCGCCGCCAGCCCCGCCGGAGCCCATGCCGTCGGGCGTCACCAGATCGAAATCGACGCCCTTCTCGCGCAGCGCGATCTTGTTCTTCTGAGCATAGGGCGAGAGCGGATGCTCATACAGCAGGGGCCTGGTCATGCCGTCACTGTCGGACAGCGCGCGGCAGAGGGCAAGCGAGCCGTGCCCCGGGCGCCTCTGAAGCCGTCAGCCAGGCAAAGCGGCCTGGCAGGGCTGACAAAGGATGGCGCCCGCGAAACGTTCGGCATTTTTGACGCAATAGCTTTTCACGCCGCTCGAAACCGGCCCGCCACACTGCTTGCAGTTGGCGGCGGGTGGCCGTGGCGCCTTGGCGGCTGCCAGCGGCACCACCGTAGGGGCCGCGGCAACCTCGGCGGGCGCCTCAGTCGCCGACGGCACTGCAGCCGCAGGTGCATGTGGCGGCTGCTGGGTCGTAGACTCCTTGCCGGCACGTGCTGCTGCCTCAAGGCGAGCATGCCAGTCGAAGACGATCGGCTTGTGCAATGCAAGTAATTGCCGGCCGATATCCTCGAGTGTCGTCGGGCTGACGATCTTGGCAATGTCCAGCGGGTTACCGCCCTCGTCGCTCCCGGTGACATGGTCCTTCAGATGCTCGCCTTTGATGACCGTCTCAAGACCAGGGAATGGCACTTTCGGTCGCGTAATCGCGCCATTGGCGATCAGGATAAGGCTGCGAAAGCGGGGTTTGAGCAGAAAGCCCAGCCTTTTCGGCATGGTCACCAGCCCGGCGTCGAACACGGTGCGCAAGAGCCTGACATGACGCTCATTCTGCTCGATCGGTGACGCCATACCGCGCGGCCGGCCATTGAAGAATGTCGTGAATTCGCGGCGGTCGTTGATCTTAACACCGCCCGAGCAGCTTTTGCTTTCGCACACCCAGATGTCCAGCATGCGGCCGATCAGAATATGGTCGATCTGCGCCACTAGGCCATCGTGTTCGATGCGCAGATCGTTGAGTACAATCCAGTTCTTGGAATCGCCGAAAAACGATTTCAGGTGATAGGCAACGCCCGCCTCGCCACGATCGCCAGCCCTGAGCTTTCGTATTTCGGTATCGATCTGCTGGCGATAACGTGAATCCGCCCGTGTATCGCGCATCAGTATTTCAAGCTTCTCGATGTCGCGATGCACACCTTCGTGTTGTTTCAAAATCACAGCAAGCCCCACCCACCAATGCCTGTGGGCTGTTTAGCAAGAGCGCAATCGATCCGACAAGCGGCGGATTTCACAGTTGTTTCTGTCTGCGCTTGGTCGCGCCGACTTAGTACACCAGACTCAGACACGTCAGCCCGGCCTCGCACTTCGCGAACTCCGAAATGTCGAGGTACTCCACCGCAAACCCCGCCGCCGCGATCCGCGCCAGCGTCTCCGCTCCCGTCGCATGGAACACGGTGTTGCCGACGGTCAGGCTGTTGCCGGCGAACGGCTCGCCCGGCGCGCTGGCGATGTGCCGCCGCCCGAACACCTGGGGGTCGATCCAGTCGGCGTTGACCAGCACGAGGTCATCGGCCAGCGCCGACACCGCCGTCTTCAGGTGCAGGGCATCGGCGAGCGGCACGCCCGTTACTCGGTAACCATGCGGCGCCACCGCGTCCGCCGCCTGCGCCACCGCCGCGGCGTTGGTGCGCAGGGTCAGCCCGATGAAGATGTCGCGCCCGACGACCATCACGTCGCCGCCGTCGATCGTGCCGGGCGCGGTGACGGTGAAGTGCGGCCGATCGGCCGGCAGGTGCGGCGCCATGTGCGCCACCTCCCCCTGCCGCGACACCGCCCCCGGCCGGGTCAGGATCACCAGCTGCGGCAGGATCACCGCGACATCCTCGACGAAACAGCTGTCGGGATAATCCGCCAGCGCCGGCAGCACCGTCACCCGCGCCCCGGCGCGCTCCAGCGCCGCCCGATACGCCGCATGCTGCGCCGCGGCGCGCCCCATGTCGGCCGGCACGCGGTCGATATGGGTCAGCTCTCCGCGATCGAGGAAGCCGGGCAGGCGGGTGATGGCGTGGATGGTACCGGCGGTCATGGCGGGCATATTGGCGGGCTGCCGAATGCCGCGCAACGACCCTCTCCCGCCTGCGGGAGAGGCGACTGGCGCACCAGCGCGGCGGGTGAGGGTGTATTCGCGCGCCGACGCAAGAGCAGGCCCTCACCCGCCTCTCTTGCAAGCGGGAGAGGGTTGACATTTATCACCGATTTGGTTATCAGAGCGAGCGTCTCGTTCTTTGACATCGCTGGCCACGACCAGGCACCGCCGAACAGCGGTCGCCGAACTGCAAACACGGTGACTTTCGAGACTTTCGTTGGATTGGCGCCGGCACCAACACACCCGCTAACCGCAGACCAAGGCTGTGCCGTAACGTCGCAGGTGTCTAAATAGCTGCCGGTTTTCAACAGATCGCAGCTAAGTGTTAATTATGTGTTTACCTATATGTTCATGTCCGACGTTCGGATGCAAATCGCTCCTCGCCGCAGTCCTTCTCCTCACCACGGCCACGCCCGCCGGCGCCTTCAGCCTAGCGTTCCCTGGACCCGCCGCAGCCGCGGATGCCGGTGTTCGGACCCTGTCGGCCGAAACCCGGCGCGTCGCCGACTGGGTCGCCGGATCGCACGACAATCGCGGCCTGCCCTACATCATCCTCGACAAGGCCGATGCCCGGCTGTTCCTGTTCGATGGCGGCGGCGCCTTGCAGGCTTCGGTGCCGGCACTGATCGGCGCCGCGACCGGTGACGATTCGGTGCCCGGCATCGGCAGCCGCCGCCTCGCGGCCATTCGCTCGGCGGAACGCACCACCCCGGCGGGACGCTTCCTGGCGACGCTGGGCCATGACAGTTCGGGCGAGGACCTGCTGTGGGTCGATTACGATACCGCGATCGCACTCCACCGCGCCTCCGATCGCAAGCCGGGCATGACCGCCAAAAGCCGCGTCGATCGACTCGCCACGAGGACGAGCGCCGACAATCGCGCTTCCTACGGCTGCATCGGCGTCACCACCGCCTTCTACGACGGCTTCATCCGGCCGGCGTTCGCTGCCGGCGGCATCGTCTATGTGCTGCCCGAAACACGGACGGCGACGGCGGAATTCCGGATCCCGGCAGCAGCCACCACCACCGGCGACTAGATTAACCCGCCAGCGCCGCCTTCAACCGTTCGTTGACGACGCCCGGGTTGGCCTTGCCGGCCATCGCCTTCATCGTCTGGCCGACGAAAAAGCCGAACAGCGCCTCCTTGCCGGCCTTGTACTGGTCGACCTTGTCGGCATTTGCGGCGATGATCGCGGCGATGGCGGCGTCGATGGCGCCGGTGTCGCTGACCTGCTGCAGGCCGCGCGCCTCCACGATCGCGGCCGGGTCCTCGCCGGTCTCGACCATCACCTCGAGCACCTGCTTGGCGATCGAGTTGGAAATCGCGCCGTCGCCGACCAGCTTCAGCAGCGCCGCCGCCTGGCCAGGCTTGACCGGGCTCGCCTCGATGCCGACGCCGGCCTTCTTCAGCGCGCCGAACAGTTCCGACGTCACCCAGTTCGCCGCCGCCGTGGCGAGGCTCGGCCCGGTACCGTCGAGCACTGCCTCGAAATAGCGCGCCGTCTCGACATCGGCGGTCAGCACCGCGGCATTGTAGGGCGAAATCCCCAGCGTATCGACGTAGCGTGCCCGCTTCGCCACCGGCAGCTCGGGCAGGCTGGCCAGGCATTCGGCGACAAAGGCATCATCGAACTCGACCGGCAACAGGTCGGGATCGGGGAAATAGCGATAGTCGTGGGCGTCTTCCTTGGACCGCATCGACCGCGTCGTGCCGCTGTTGGGGTCGAACAGCCGGGTTTCCTGGACGATGCTGCCGCCGGCCTCGATGACTTCGACCTGACGTTTCGCCTCGACCTCGACGGCCTGCATGATGAAGCGCACGGAATTGACGTTCTTGGTCTCGGTCCGCGTGCCGAAGGGTTCGCCGGCCTTCCTGACCGACACATTGACGTCGGCGCGCATCGATCCTTCGTCCATGTTGCCGTCGCAGCTGCCGACATAGCGCAGCAGCTGGCGCAGCGCCGCGACATAGGCCCCCGCCTCTGCCGGTGACCGGATATCGGGTTTCGACACGATCTCCATCAGCGCGCAGCCGGAGCGGTTGAGATCGACATAGGACATGGTCGGGTGCAGATCATGAACCGACTTGCCGGCGTCCTGCTCCAGATGGATGCGCTCGATGCCCACGGTTGTCCGTGCGCCGTCGTCGGTTTCCACATCCAGCGTGCCCTCGCCGACAATCGGGTGATAGAGCTGGCTGATCTGGTAGCCCTGCGGCAGGTCGGCGTAGAAATAATTCTTGCGATCGAAGCGCGACCATTTGTGGATCTCGGCGCCGAGCGCGAGGCCGGTCCGCACCGCCTGGCGCACGCATTCGCCGTTCAGCACCGGCAGCATCCCCGGCATCGCCGCATCGACGAGGCTGACCTGCGAATTGGGCTCGGCACCAAAGGTCGTCGCGGCACCGGAAAACAGCTTGGACTGGGCGGTGACCTGGGCATGGACCTCCAGCCCGACAACGATTTCCCAGTCGCCGGTGGCGCCCTTGACGGTCCAAGGTTTCATGTTCGCCTCTGTCATGGCAGTCGTCATAAGGGTTTGGCCGTGAAATTGGCCGCCCGCTCGATCGCCAGTCCGGCGTCCAGAACCCCGGCTTCGTCGAGCGGCTTGCCGATGATCTGCAGGCCGAGCGGCAGGCCGTCTGGCGAAAGCCCCGCCGGCACGGACATCGCCGGCAGGCCGGCGAGCGACGACGGCACCGTAAAGACGTCGTTGAGATACATCGCCAGCGGGTCGGCCTTGTCGCCGAAGGCGAACGCCGCGCTGGGCGCCGTCGGCGTCAGCAGCAGGTCGCAATGTTCCCAGGCCTGTTCGAAATCGCGGGCGATGAGCGCCCGCACCCGCTGCGCCTGGGTGTAATAGGCGTCGTAATAGCCCGCCGACAGCACATAGGTGCCGATCATGATGCGGCGCTTGACCTCGGCGCCAAAGCCGGCGGCGCGGGTGGCGCTGTACATGTCGGCAAGGTTTCCGCCCGGCGGCGTCACGCGCAGGCCGTAGCGGACGCCGTCATAGCGGGCGAGGTTGGACGAAGCTTCGGCAGGCGCGATGATGTAATAGGCCGGCAGCGCGTATTTGGTGTGCGGCAGCGACACATCGACGATGGTCGCGCCGGCGGCATTCAGCCATTCCAGGCCCTGGTCCCAGAGTTTCGCGATCGTCGCGTCCATGCCATCGAGGCGGTATTCCTTCGGCACGCCGACCCGCTTGCCGCGCAGGTCGCCGGTCAGCCCGGCGGCGAAATCGGGCACCGGCACGTTCAGCGAGGTCGAATCCTTGGCGTCATAGCCGCACATCGAGGTCAGCAGCAGCGCGCAATCCTCGACGGTGCGCGCCATCGGCCCGGCCTGGTCGAGCGACGAGGCAAAGGCGACGACGCCCCAGCGCGAGCAGCGGCCATAGGTCGGCTTGATGCCCGAAATGCCGACGAAGGCCGCCGGCTGCCGGATCGAGCCGCCGGTATCGGTGCCGGTGGCGCCGGCGGCGATTCGCGCCGCGACCGCCGCCGCCGAGCCGCCCGACGAGCCGCCGGGCACGAGCTCGCGGTTCGAATTCTCCGCCTTCCATGGCGAGATCACCTTGCCATAGGCGCTGGTCTCGTTCGACGAGCCCATGGCGAATTCGTCCATGTTCAGCTTGCCGAGCATGACCGCGCCATCGGCGAGCAGCTTGCCCGACACGGTCGATTCATACTGGGGGATGAAGCCTTGGAGGATCTTCGACCCGGCCGTCGTCTGAACGCCCTGGGTGCAGAACAGGTCCTTGATGCCGAGCGGAATGCCGGCCAGCGGCCGCGCCTCGCCGCGGGCCAGCGCCATGTCGGCAGCGGCGGCCTGGCCGGTCGCGATTTCCGGCGTTTCGACGATGAAGGCGTTGAGCCCGCGCGCCTGCTCCATCGCGGTCAGATGCGCAGCGGTCAGCTCGGCGGCGGAAAAGTCGCGCCTGGCCAGCCCGGCCTTCATGCCGGCAATGGTGAGATCGGTCAGCACGGTCATTCGATCACTTTCGGCACGGCGAAAAAGCCGCTAGTCGCATCGGGGGCATTGGCGAGCACCTTGGCCTGCACATCGCCATCGGTGACGCCATCGGCACGCCAGGCGAGATGGTTGGGGATCACCGCCGTCATCGGCGCGACGCCGGTCGTGTCGACCTCGCCCAGCTGCTCGATCCAGCCGAGAATCGCCGACAACTCACCGGCCAGCGCCGGCACCTGCTCCTCGGCGATGCCGATGCGGGCGAGGCGGGCGATCTTTCTGACGGTGGCGTCGTCGACGGACATGTTGGGCTTTCGTGTTGCGCTGCACAGCCGCTAGCAGGCGGCGGCGAAACGCTCAACCACTGCCTCTCGCTACTTCGGCCGCCCCGAGAACCCCGCTGCCGCGCGCAGGGCATCGGCATCGAGCAGCTTGCCCCCCAGCATCACCGTCCGAGTCTGCCGCAAATCGTCGATCCGCACCGACGGATTGCCCTCCACGAGCACCATGTCCGCCACCTTGCCGACCTTGATCGAACCCGTGGTCGCCGCCTTGCCGACCAGCCGCGCCGGGTTGATCGTCGCCGTCGCCAGCGCCTCCCCCGGCGTCATCCCGGCTTCGACGTACAGTTCCAGCTCGCGGATGATCTCCAGCCCGCTGCCGTCGGTGCCGGCGACGATCGGCACGCCGGCGCGCTGCATCTTGACCGCCAGCGCCTTCATCTTGGCGAAGCTGGCGCGATAATCGGCGCGGGTCAGGTCCTTGGGCACGGCGAACCCGCCCGAGCGAAAGCCGCGCTCGGTCGTCGGCGGCATCGTGCCGGCAAAGGGCGCATAGGCCGGCGACAGGTCGCCATTGTCGGGCACATAAAGCCCTTCGAACGTCACCAGCGTCGGATCGCTGACGATCTTCTTCTTCGCCATCGTCGCCACCATGGTCTTCATCGGCTCGGCATCGAGGTCGACTTGCCTGGCATAGCGCCCCGGCCCCTCGAACCGCATGATGCCGTTGGATGCCGCGATGACGCTGTCGGGCATCGCCTGCATCATCACCCAGTTGATATGCGTGATCTCGTCATAACCGGCGGCGATCGCATCCATCGGGCGGATGCCCTGCGGCACATGGCCATGGACGTGCAGCCCCAGCCGGTGCGCCTTGGCAATGGCGGGCTTCAGCCATTTGGGGTCGAGCGTGCCGTAGAATTTCACCCCGATGAAGCCGCCGGCCTTGGCCTTTTTCACCGCGGCGATGGCCTCGACCTCGCTGGTCACGACATTGGCGACCTGGGCGGTGTTGGGCCCCTTGCCGTCGATCAGCGACGAGGCATAGACATTGGGCATCAGCAATTCGCCCGCCGCCCGGCGCCGCGCCCGCTCGATGGTCTGCACATCGTTGTTGCCGGGGTCGCGCACCGAGGTGACGCCCAAGGACAGCTCCTGCGTGCCGGTGAAATCGTCGCCGACATGCATGTGGCTGTCCCACAGGCCCGGCACCAGCGTCTTGCCGGCGCCGTCGATGATCATCGCCTTGCCAATCGGCGTCTTCGCCGCGGCGCCGACGCGCACGATCAACCCCTTGTCGACGACCACCGTCTGGTCGGGGCGGAAGATGCCGGCATCGGCGTCGTACAGCCGGACATGGGTGAAGGCGACGGGGCCATCGGGCGTCTTCAACAGCGCCTTGACCCGCGCCGGCGCATCGGCGGCCAGCGCCTTCACCTGCGCCGCCTCCATCCTCGCCATGTCCTTCTCATAGCCGACCGGCAGCCAGCCCATACCGAAGGTGACGCCGAAGAACTTGCCCGCGGCGTCGGTCCAGATCGGCACCGGCGTGGTGCCGAGCCCGCTGATCGCCCAGGCCGTCAGCGTGTGCTTCGCCGCGCCCTCGCCGACCTCGATCGTCGTCAGCGGCTTGGCCGTGGCGCGGCCGCCCGGCAGCAGCGCGAGCGACTTGTCGGGGCTGGCCAGGATCGCCTCCACCAACTGGGCATTCAGCCCCATCGGGCCGCCCATCGTGGTGTAGAAGGCCGGCGCGCCATAGGCGGCGCTGCCGGCGTCGATCTGGCTTTTCCAGCTCGCCTTGCCGCCCGCCACCGCGAACGTCTCGCCGGCATCGCCCTGCGGGCTGAAACCACGCACGGTCACCGCCGCCGGCATGCCGTCGGGGCCGACCTTGGTCGCCGATTCCACCTCCCAGACCTGGCCGCGCAGCACCATCGATTCGCGGCCCATCACCGTCCCGTCGGCCGCCGTCCAGGCCCAGCTGTCGCCATGCTTGCCGCCGGTCGACTGGATGATGAAATGCCGCGCCTCTGCAGGCGGTTTCGCCAACTCCGCCACCGGCACCTGCGCCAGCGCCGTGCTCGCCAGCAACACCCCGGCCAGCGCCGTCCCCATGACCATCGTCGCACCCATCGTCCGCATGTCGTTCTCCCTGCTCGCCGCAGCATGCCATGAACTGTGTTGCAACAGCGAGGCACCCGGCGCAGTTGACCGGCACCGCCAGACCGTTAGCAAGGTCACATGATCCGCACCCTCGCCGCCGCTTTCGCCCTCGCCACCACGACCATCGCCGCCGCCCAGGCCCCGCCGGCGACGGCGCCGGCCGCCCGCCCGCCCGTCGCCACCCTGCCGACGACGCCCGCCGCCAGCAAATGGCCGGTGGCAGAGGCCGATTATGCCATCCCCAACTTCCGCTTCGGCAGCGGCGAGACGCTGCCGAAGCTCAACCAGCATTACCGCACGCTTGGCACGCCGCGCCGCGACGCTGCCGGCAATGTCGTCAACGCGGTCATGGTGCTGCACGGCACCGGCGGCACCGGCGCGCAATTCCTGCGGCCGCAGTTCGCCGACGCGCTGTACGGCCCCGGCCAGCCGCTCGACATCACCCGCTATTTCATCATCCTGCCCGATGCCATCGGCCATGGCGGCTCGACCAAGCCCAGCGACGGCCTGCGCATGACCTTCCCGAAATACGACTACGACGACATGGTCGATGCCCAGTACCGCCTGCTGACCGAGCATCTGAAGGTCAAGCAGCTGCGCCTGCTGATGGGCACCTCGATGGGCTGCATGATGGATTTCGTGCACGGCACCCGCCACCCCGATGCCGCCCGCGCCATCATGCCGACCGCCTGCCAGACGGTCGAGCTTGCCGGCCGCAACCGGCTGTGGCGCCAGATGACCATCGACGCGATCAAGGCCGATCCGCTGTGGCAGGGCGGCAACTACACGTCGCCGCCGCTCGGTGGCCTGCGCACCGCCGCGGTTCTGGGCGTCATTGCCGGTTCCGCCCCGGTTCGCATGCAGGCCGATTGGCCGACCCGTGAAAAGGCCGAGGCGGCGCTGAAGGGCATCGTCGAGCGCGCCATGGCCGAAACCGATGCCAACGACACGATCTATCGCCTCGATGCCTCGCGCAACTACAACCCCTCGCCGCTGCTCGGCCGCATCACCGTGCCGGTCACCTGGATCAACAGCGCCGATGATTTCATCAACCCGCCCGGCCTGGCTTTGCCCGAACGCGAGGTGAAGAAGATGCCCAACGCCCGCTTCGTGCTGATCCCGGAAACCGCCGAAACCCGCGGCCACAGCACCCACACCTGGGCGCAATTCTGGACGGCCGAGCTCGTCGACCTGCTGAAGCGCACCGAATAGCGCCGCCATGGCCGACGACGACGATCGCCATATTCCGCTGCATCGCCGCAGCCGGCTGTCGACAACGGCCTCGCTGGCCCTGCGCGCGCTGCTCGTCGCCGGGCTGTTCGGCATCGCCGTCGCCGGCCACTGGTATGACCGCGACGGCCTGCGCGACAACACCGATGGCAGCGTCAGCTTTCTCGATGTCATCTACTTCACCGCGGTCACCGTCACCACCGTCGGCTATGGCGACATCGTGCCGGTCACGCCCTCGGCGCGGATGTTCGATACCTTCGTCGTCACGCCGATCCGCCTTTTCGTCTGGCTGATCTTCCTCGGCAGCGCCTATAGCTTCGTCATCAAAGACAGCTGGAGCCGGGTTCGAACGCGCATGATCGGCGACAAACTCCACGACCATTTCATCGTCTGCGGCTATGGCGCCAGCGGCGCCGCGGCGGTGGAGGAACTGTGCCGCGAAGGCATATCCGCCGATGCCATCGTCGTCGTCGACAGCGACCCCGCCGCGATCGCCGCCGCGGTGGCCACCGGCACCACCGGCGTGACCGGCGACGCCACCCATAATGCGACGCTGGAGGCCGCCTTCATCCACCGCGCCCGCGGCGTGCTGATCGCCACCGGCCGCGACGACACCGCGGCGCTGGTGACGCTGACGGCGCGGCAACTCAACCATGCCGTGCCGATCAGCGTCAGCGTCCGCGCCCATGAAAACGAGGATCTGCTGCGCCAGGCCGGCGCCAACGCCATCATCAATCCGGTGCGCCTCGGCGGCCATCTGCTGGCGCGCTCGTCGAGCCATCGCCACGCCGTCGACTATATCGCCGACCTCGCCGGTGCCGCGGGCTGTGTGGCGCTGTGCGAGCGCCCGGCGCTGCCTGCGGAGGTCGGCAAGCCGCTACGCTCGGTCAGCACCGGCCTGGCGGTGCGCATCATCCGCGACGGGAAGATCGTCGGTTTCTGGGAGCCGGGCGCCAACACCATCGCGGCTGGCGACACGATCGTGGAGATCTTGCCGGTCTAAGCAAGATTGGCTGCCTGGAATGACCGAGATTGGTGGACTGCGGACAGGCAGGTTCCGGGGACGCAAGGGGCGATAGCTGCCATCATCCGACCAGAAGGCTCACCCGGTGCCGCACACGCTTGCTGCCGATCGAGTGGACTGTTATCAAGCATCTACGATGGGTGGCTATATGCGGCGACTAATTCTGCTGGTGCTGCTCTGCCTTGCCGCCTGCACCCAGCAAGGTTGGAATGATCGCCTCGCTTCCCCAAAGGAGCAGGCTCTCGCTATAGGGGCCGCAGAGGACCTTCGAGCGGGCCAGATGGAGCCACTTGCAAAGCAAGCAGCGCCTGAGCTTCGGCAACAGCTTCCCCGTTACATGAAGCAGGTCGCCCCCTTGCTCATGCCGGTCCAAGGCAATTTCCGTTTACAGACGGTCAACAGCTTCAGTCTCAGCGGCGGTCCGACAACTAAGACCTTTATTGTTCAAGGTGGCTCAGGTGACCACTGGGCTATTGTGCGCGTTGTTTTCCAAGCATCGGGCGACGAGATGCGGCTCGCAGGCCTCAACGTCACGCCTTTCAAAGAGGACCCATCGGAGATGGATAGCTTTGAGGTCGGCAGGCGGGGGCCGCTTGGCTATCTCTGGTTGGCCATCATGCTAACATGCGTCAGCTCATGTATATGGGCTACCGTTCTGATCTGGCGACGTCGGTGGCTGAAGCGAAGATGGCTTTGGACATTAGGAAGTTTGTTTGGCTTCGTGGGCTTCGGGCTGAACTGGTCCACAGGTGCTTACGCGGTTCTTTTGGTAAACGTTTCGCTACTCGGGGCTCAGGCCAGCAAGGCCGGGCCATACGCGCCGTGGCTTCTTAACTTTGGCATCCCGGTCGTAGCATTGGTTGTCATCGCGCGCTGGTATCGACATGAACGCGGAAGCGACGGGGGCCGAGTGCAATAGACCGTAGCATCCGATCGGCTGCTTTTAGGCATAAAAGATGACGACAGCTATGTCGGGCATTGGGCGAAAGCCGCCGTTCTGCTCCCTCCCCCCACCGTCGCAGACGGTAGGGTGGGGAGGGTCGGGGTGGGGGTCTTACCCACCCGCGTCTACAGCCCCACCCCGACCCTCCCCACTCTATTTTCGCTGCGCTCAACTAGAGGGAAAGAGCAGCGAAGTTGGCGCGGATACGGCCCAGGCGAGAGCGGCCGGCGCTCCTCGGGCTAGCGTTGTCAAATCCTCCAAAAGTCTCGAAAGTCACTCACTCTGCGTTTTTTACACAGCGGCGGTCTTCGCTCGCCGGCTCCTGCAGTTCATCACGATGTCAAAGAGCAGAACGCTCGACTTGATAACCAAATCGGTGAAAAATGTCAAGGCTTTTCTCGATGGCCGCTGGAGCGAAACCATCCTTTGCGCGTGTGTGGAAGACCGGCGGAGGCTATCCGCTCACCCCGCACACTTCCCCGCCCCCGGCCCCTTTACGAACCGCCCTGCCGCCGCCCCGGTCGGCTCGCCGTCCTTCAAGACCTGAATGCCGTTGACGAACACCTGCGCCACCCCGGTCGCGTACTGCGCCGGCTTCGCGAACGTCGCATGGTCGGCGATGGTCGCGGGATCGAACACCACGACATCGGCGAAATAGCCGGCCTTGAGCAGCCCCCGCTCCTTGATGCCGAGATTGGCGACCGGCTGCGACGTCAGCCGGCGGATCGCATCGGGCAGCGTCGTCGCCTTTTCGTCGCGCACATATTTGCCCAGCAGCCGCGCGACATTGCCATAGGCGCGCGGGTGATCCTGGCTGAGCAGGAACACCCCCTCCGCCGCCGGCGCCCCGGCATCCGAGCCGAAGCCCACCCAGGGCAGGCCGATCTGGCGCTTCACATTGGCTTCGGTCATCAGGAAATAGGCGGTGCCGACGCGGCTGCCGTCCTCGATCACCAGGTCCATCGCGGTGTCGGCGGGGGACGTGCCGCGCAGTTTCGCGACCTCTGCCAGCGTCTTCCCCGTCAGCGGCTTCAGTTTCGGGTTTTTGAAACCGAGCAGCAGCAGGTTTTCGGGCGTGCCGGCGCTGTGGAACAGATTTTCCCACCCCTGCCCCTTGGCGCCCATCTCCGCCTTCACCCGCGCCCGGATCGCGGGGTCCTTCAGCCGCTCGATCCACGCCTCCAGCCCGCCGTCCTGCACCCAGAGCGGCATCGACGCATCGAGGCCTGTGGCGCCGGCGGTGTAATTGTACATGTCGGCGGTGATGCGGATGCCCGCCGCCCGCGCCGCCTCGACCCTGGCGATGATGCTGTCGAGCTTGCCCCAATTGTCCTTGCCCGACTGCTTCAGATGCCAGATCTCGGCCGGGCCGCCCGACTGTTTCGCGATGGTGATCAGCTCGTCGACGGCCGCTTCGACATTGTCGCCTTCCGACCGCATATGGCTGATGTACATGCCGCCGCACTTGGCGCTCTCGGTCGCCAGCGCCACCAGCTCCGGCGTTTCGGCATAGGCGCCCGGTGCATAGATCAGCGAACTGCCGACCCCCAGGGCGCCCTCGTTCATCGCGGCACGCACCAACCCGCGCATCCGGCCCAGCTGTTCGGGGGTCGGGTCGATGTCCTTTTCGCCGAGTTCATGGATGCGCACCGTCGCCGTGCCGACAAAGCTGGCGACATTCGGCGCGATGCCCTTTTTCTCCAGCATCGCCAGATATTCGCCCAAGGTCGTCCAGCTGACCGGATATTTGACATCGTCCTGCCGCTGCTGCGCCAGCCGCTTCATTTCGGGATTGAGCGGCCCCATCGAATTGCCTTCGCCCATCACCTCCAGCGTCACGCCCTGGCGAATGTCGCTCTGCGCGCGGCCGTCGACGATCAGGCTTTCGACCGCCCAGGACAGCATGTTGACGAAGCCCGGCGCGATGGCCTGGCCGTGGACGTCGATGGTGCGCGCCGCGGCGGGGGCCTTGCCCCCGGAATCACTACGCCCCATGGCGCTGATGCGATCGCCGGTCAGCGCCACCCAGCCCGGATAGGGCGCGCCGCCGCTGCCGTCGTAGATGACGCCGTTGGCGATGACGGTGTCGGGCGCCGCCAGCGCCGGGGTCGCTGCCGACAACAGCAGCAAAGTCGCAAAACGCAGCATGGCCCGGTCCCCTTTGGAACAGGCTAGGCCCCGCTCCCCTCCCTTTCAAGGGAGGGGAGAAGGCTAGAGCCGCTCGATCCTGCTCGCCGCCTCGTCGAGGATGGCGGCGACCTTCAGTTGCAGTTCGCGGTCGCTGTTGTCGTCCGACAGGCGCGTGTGCAGCGCCGTGTGCAGGTTGCGCATGGCACGGCGGACGGGCGCCGAATCGGTGCGCTCGCTCATCTTCGCCAGCGCCTCCAGCCGGGCCATGGCGGATTTCACCGCATCGGCCTCCGCCGCCAGCGCCGCGGTGCCGGCCTCGGTGATCGCGTAGAGCTTGCGGCTGCCTTCGGCCTTTTCATCGGCCTCGCCGACATCGGCGATCAGCGTCAGCGTCGGATAGACCATGCCCGGGCTGGGCGCATAGACGCCGCCCGACAGGGTCTCGATCGCCTTGATCAGTTCATAGCCGTGGCGCGGCTGTTCGGCGATCAGGTGGAGCAGGACGAGGCGCAGATCGGCCGCATCGAGCACGCGTTTCCGGCCACCGGGACGACCGCCGCCACGGCGTGGACCGCCGAAGCCGGCCGCGAAGCCCGGGCCGGGGCCGAACACCGCCTCGGTGATCTGCTCGCCGAAGCGATCGGCAAAGGCCGAAAACGCCTGGCCGCGCCAGTTGAAGCGCCGATCGGAACCGCCGCGATTGCCGCAATTGTCGTGCATGGGATGCCTCCTTGAGTTTCTCATGCCCTCCAAGATATATCTTGGACGGATTTTGACAAGCCCCTGGCATGCGAATTCGTCACAAGCTCGCCGACCGTCGCCAGGAAGGATACCAATCGCCCGGCACCGGCGACGCCGGCGAGCGGCACCAGCGCGGCGATCGCCGCCGTCTCGTCACCGCCGGCCAGCCGCAGCGCCAGCAGCAATTGCGCCTCGTCCTCGGTCAGGATCGGGCAGGCCGGCGCGCCGATGGCGAGGCGCCGCGGTGCAAAGCGCGACAGGCCGAACAACAGGCAGCGCAGCAGATGCTCGAGCCCCTGGCCGGCATCGCCATAATCCTGCTGGAGGGCGACATGGACGGCGTGGCAGCGCGCGCCGCCGAGCGGTTGCATCAGCGCCAGCCGCCGCAGCGCCCACAGCAGCCGCTGTTCGTCGGGCGGCAGCGCCTCGACCCCGCCGCGCCGCGCCGGCCACTGGCCATAATCTTCGCCCGACCCGACAATCTTCACTGCACATCCTCCCGATCGACAGCCGGGATATTATGCTATTGAGAATCGTTCGCAAGCCTATTTCGGGGCAGCGGCGCGATTCAGCCGATCGTTGATGGCAAGCCCCAGGCCGTGCCCGGGAATCGGCGCAACGGCGATGGCGGCGCGCCCGCTCGCCTCCGCGACATGCAGCAGGTCGAACAGCCTGGCGGCGGCTTCGGTAAGGTCACCCGCGGGTGACAGGCTGGCGTCGCCGGCGACGGTGCCGAAGCCGATGTGGAACTCCGCCGGCGCGGCGGTTAGCGCGTCGAGCCGCACCGGCTGCAACGGCGCATAATGCGACGCCATCATGCCGGGGGCAACGACACGCCCTCCCCCTTGCGGGGATGGCGGCTCCGCGATGGGGCCGGGGAGCAGCACCGCCCCCGGCCGCAGCAGCGTCACCACCCCATCCGCCACCTGCACGATCGTCGATTCCACCCCCGCCGCGCACGCCCCGCCATCGAGCACCAGCGGCACCCGGTCCCCGAGCGACGCCGCGACATGCGCTGCCGTCGTCGATGAAATCCGCCCCGATGCGTTTGCGGACGGTGCCGCCAAGGGCCCGGCCCCGGCGATCAGCGCCTGCATCACCGGATGCGCCGGGCAGCGCACCGCCAGCGTCGCCAGCCCTGCCGTCACCAGCCCGGCAACCGCCGCACCGGGCTTCAGCGGCAGCACCAGAGTCAGCGCACCGGGCCAGAATTCCGCCATCAGCGCCGCCGACACCGGGTCGATCTCGACCAGCTTCGCTGCCTGCGCGACCCCCGAAACATGGACGATCAGCGGGTTGAAGCTCGGCCGGCCCTTCGCCGCATAGATCCGCGCCACCGCCGCGCCATCGGCCGCCCGCGCCGCCAGGCCGTACACCGTCTCCGTCGGCGCCGCGACGATGCCGCCGGCGTCGAGCAGCGCCACCGCCTCGGCGATGCCCGCAGGATCAGCGGCGATGATGCGGCTTTTGTCGGTCATGGCGCTTCGTCTATAGCGGGACGGTCACCAGCCCAAGGCGAAACCATGACCTATACCGCGCCCACCGCCGAACAGCGTTTCGTCCTCGACGTCATCGCCGACCTGCCCGGCCTCGCGGCGCGACCGCACTATGCCAACGCCACGCCCGACATGGTCGACGCCATCCTCGCCGAATCGGGCAAGCTCGCCACCAACGTCTTCGCGCCGCTGAACGCCGTCGGCGACAGGACGCATGCCAAACTCGCCGACGGTGTCGTCACCCTGCCACCGGGCTTTGCCGATGCGTACAAACTCTACATCGACGGCGGCTGGGCCGGGCTGGGCGTCGCGGAGGTCCATGGCGGCCAGGGCCTGCCGTTTGCCGTCAACGTCGCCGTGCAGGAACAATTGACCAGCGCCAACATGGCGTTCGCGCTGTGCATGATGCTGAGCCAGGGCGCCATCGAGGCGCTTGCCGCACACGCGTCCCCGGAATTGCAGGACCGCTATCTCGCCAAGCTGGTCAGCGGCGAATGGACCGGCACGATGAACCTGACCGAGCCGTCCGCCGGCAGCGACGTCGGCGCACTGAAATCCCGCGCCGAGCCGCATGCCGACGGCAGCTATCGCATCAAGGGCACCAAGATCTACATCACCTGGGGGGAACATGACGCGGCGGCGAACATCGTCCACCTCGTCCTCGCCCGCCTGCCCGACGCGCCGCCGGGCACCAAGGGCATCAGCCTGTTCCTCTGCCCGAAATTCCTGCCGGACGGCGCGCGCAACGACCTGAAATGCGTCGGGATCGAGCACAAGCTCGGCATCCACGCGTCGCCCACCTGCACCATGAGCTTCGGCGACAATGACGCCTGTGTCGGCTACCTCGTCGGTGCGGAGGGTTCCGGCATGCGCGCCATGTTCACCATGATGAACAACGCCCGCGTCCAGGTCGGCCTGCAGGGCGTCGCCATCGCCGAGGCCGCGACGCAGCACGCGCTCGCCTATGCCCGGCAGCGGGTGCAATCGGCGAAGTTCGGAGGTGGCCGCGACGCTGTCCGGATCATCGAGCACGCCGATGTCCGCCGCACGCTGATGACCTGCCGGGCGCTGACCGAGGCGACCCGGGCGCTGGTCTATCTCAACGCCGCCGCCGTCGACCGCGCCCATGCCGGCGACGCCGCGGGTGCCGGCCTCGCCGATTTGCTGACGCCGATTTCCAAGGGCTGGGCGACCGATGTCGGCGTCGAAGTCGCCAGTCTCGCCCTGCAGGTCTTCGGCGGCATGGGCTATGTCGAGGAGACCGGCGCCGCCCAGTTTCTCCGCGACGCCCGCATCGCGCCGATCTACGAAGGCACCAACGGCATCCAGGCGCTCGACCTCGTCGGGCGCAAGCTCGGGGCAGACGGCGGCGCCCATTGGCAGGAGGTGTTCGCGCAAGTCCGGGACACCGTTCACGACCTTACCGCCAGCCCCGATCTCGCCGGCCTGGCGCCCTGGCTGGAGGATGCGCTCGCCGCGACAAAGGCCGCAACATTGTGGCTCGCCGGTGCCAACAACCCCGACGATGTCGCCGCCGGCGCGACGCCGTACCTGCGCATGATGGGCCTCACCCTCGGCGGCTGGCTCCTTGCAAAACAGGCACTTGCCGCGCAGCAAGGCCTTGCCGCCGGCACCGGCGATCCGGCCTTCCTCGCCGCCAAGATCGCCACCGCGCGCTTCTATGCCGAGCAGTTGCTGCCGCAAGTCGGCGCCCTGTCAGGGCCGGTGACGCGCGGCGCCGCCTCGCTTTACGCGATCAGCGAGGAAGACCTGGCAGCCTGAACGCCTCCCCTCCCGCAAGCGGGAGGGGAGATCGCTTGCACCCGTTCCCCGACAGGACCACGATAGCTCGCATGAAATTAGCCTCGCTCAAACATGGCCGTGACGGCCGCCTTGTCGTCGTCTCGGACGATCTCGCCTGGTGCGCCGCGCCGCCGCCGATGTTCGCCACACTACAGGCCGCGCTCGACGACTGGGGCCATGCCGAGCCGGTGTTGCGCGGCGTCGCCGACAGCCTGGCGCACGACGCCGTGCCGCACAGCCGCTTCCACGAACGCGAAGCCGCCGCGCCCTTGCCGCGCGCCTATCAATGGGCCGACGGCAGCGCCTATGTGAACCATGTCGAGCTGGTGCGGAAAGCCCGCGGTGCCGAACTGCCCGCCAGCTTCTGGACCGACCCGCTGATGTACCAGGGCGGCAGCGACCGTTTCCTTGCCCCTCGCGACGCCATCCCGTTCGTCGATGACCAATGGGGCCTCGATCTGGAGGCCGAAGTCGTCGTCGTCACCGGCGACGTGCCGCAGGGCGCCAGCCGCGAACAGGCGATCGCCGCCATTCGCCTCGTCGGCCTTGTCAACGACGTCTCGCTGCGCGGCCTCATCCCGCAAGAACTCGCCAAGGGCTTCGGTTTCGTCCAGTCGAAACCCGCGTCGGCGCTGTCGCCGGTCTTCGTCACCCCCGACAGCCTGGGCGACGCCTGGCGCGACGGCAAGCTGCACGGCGTCCTCAACGTCGACCTCAACGGGCAACCCTTCGGCCGCGCCGATGCCGGCGAGGACATGACCTTCGATTTCGGCACGCTGATCGCGCATCTGGCGAAAACCCGCGAGCTCGGTGCCGGCAGCATCATCGGATCGGGCACCGTGTCCAACCGCGACGCCGACGGCGGCTCCGGCAAGCCGGTCGCCGCCGGTGGCCGCGGCTACAGCTGTATCGCCGAGCTGCGGATGATCGAGACGATCGAAGGCGGCAAGCCGGTGACGCCGTTCCTGCGCCCCGGCAACACCGTCCGCATCGAGATGCTCGACGCCAGGCACCGGTCGATCTTCGGGGCCATCGAACAGACCGTCGGCTAGCCTTCGACTTTCTGTGCCGACTCGTCCCCGATGGCCTTTTCCAGCGCCAGCCCGGCGGTAAAGCCGTGCACGATCGTCGACACCAGCACGGTAAAGGCGATGATCGCCCATAGCTGCGCGATGTTGACCAGCGCGACATGGGTCGCGGCATAGGCGAGGTAGTAGATCGAGCCGACACCGCGCACGCCATAGAAGGCCACCACCGCGCGCTCGCGCGATCGCGGCATCACCCGGCCGAGCGCCACCCAGCCGACCAGCGGCCGCACCACCAGCACCAGCGCCAGCCCGATCGCCGCATCGCGCCACGTCAGCGCCGGCAGCAGGGCCGGCAGCGCCGCCCCCAGCGCGATCAGCAGCAGCGCGGTCAGCGCATGCTCGATCGAATCCGAAAAATTGTGCAGCCGGGTGTGAAATTCGTGGCCCGCCTCGGCCTGGCGCAGCGTCAGCCCGGCGAGGAATGCGGCAATGAAGCCATAGCCCTCGGCCAGTTCGGTGATACCATAGGCGGCGAGCACGCCGGCGAGCGCAATGACGCCGCTTTCGGTCTTGGCCAGCGCATTCTCGCGCGGGAAGGCGAACAGCACCCTGCCGAGCAGCCAGCCGACGCCGACGCCGCCGAGCACACCGACGACGACGCGCCAGGCGACATCCTTCCACAGCCATTCGCCCAGCACTTCGCCGGTCAATCCGCCCGCCCCGGCCACCGCCAGCGCCAGATAGACAAAGGGAAACGCAAGGCCGTCGTTGAGCCCGGCCTCGGTAGTGAGGGTAAAGCGCACCGGATGCTCGCCGCCTTCCAGCGGCGGCCCGACCTGAACATCGGTGGCGAGCACCGGATCGGTGGGCGCCAGCACGGCGCCGAGCAGCAGCGCGCCCGCCAGCGTCATGCCGCCGACCGCCCAGCCGAGCAGCGCCACCGCGGCGATCGTCGCCGGCATGCCGATGGCGAGCAGGCGCACGGTCGGCCGCCACAGTTTCCAGCGCCGCGGCTTGTCGATGCGCAGGCCGACACCGAACAGCCCGACGATGACGCAGATCTCGCTGACGATCTCCCACACCTTGGGCTCGGCAATGGGATCGATCGCCGGCGGCATTCCCGGCACCAGCGTGAACGCCGCCCAGCCGATGCCGATCAGCAGCGCCGACGCCGCCGGCTCCCGCCCCGACACGAACCGCGGCAGCCAATAGGCGAGAATGGTCGCCAGGCCGATGGCGACAAGCAGCAGGTGATAGGACTGGAATTCGAACAAGCGGCAGCTCCCGACGGGTCGCGGTCGCTTCCCTTGCCAGTGGCAAACGGGCCGCGGCGCCGATCGTTGCCGCCACCGTCAAGGAAGACCGCGCGTTGCAGCGCGGGCAGCCCGGCGGTAGGAGAGGCTTCACGTCTTCATTCCGGACCGCACATTGAGCCTTTACCCGCGTTTTTCCGCCCATGTCGCGGATGCCCTTGCCGCGCTGACCGCCGCCGGCGACCTGCCGGCCGGGCTCGACACCCGCGCCGTGACGGTGGAGCCGCCGCGCGATCCGACGCATGGCGACCTCGCCACCAATGCCGCCATGGTGCTGGCGCGGCCTGCGGGCATGAAACCGCGCGACATCGCCATCATGCTCGCCCAGAAACTGGCGCGGCTGCCCGATATCGAGGCTGCCGAAGTCGCCGGTCCCGGCTTCATCAACCTGACGCTGCGCCCCGATGTCTGGCGCGCCGAACTTCGCCACATCGTCGCCGAAGCCAGCGATTACGGGCGCTCGGGCATCGGTGCCGGGCACCGCGTCAACGTCGAATATGTCTCCGCCAACCCCACCGGCCCGATGCACATGGGCCATTGCCGCGGCGCCGTCGTCGGCGATGCGCTGGCCGGACTGCTGTCCTATGCCGGCTATGGCGTGACGCGCGAATATTACATCAACGACGCCGGCGGCCAGGTCGACACTCTGGCCCGCTCGGCGCACCTGCGCTACCGCGAGGCACTGGGCGAGACGATCGAGATCCCCGAAGGCTTCTACCCCGGCGACTATCTCGTCCCCGTCGGTGAATCGCTCGCCCGCGAATATGGCGACAGATATGTCGGCGCGCCCGAGGCCGAATGGCTGGCGCTGTTCCGCCGCGAAAGCGTCGCCCGGATGATGGTCCGCATCCGCGCCGACCTGATGCTGCTCGGCATCGCCCAGGACGTGTTCTTTTCCGAAGCCTCGCTCGGCAATCGCGTCCAGGAGGCGCTGGAAACGCTCGACGCCAAGGGCCTGATCTACGAAGGCGTGCTCGAGGCGCCGAAGGGCGAGGCCGCCGAAGACTGGGAGCCGCGGCCGCAGACGCTGTTCCGCGCCAGCCAGTTCGGCGACGACAGCGACCGCGCCATGAAGAAATCCGACGGCAGCTGGACGTACTTTGCCGGCGACGTCGCCTATCACTGGGACAAGCTCGCCCGCGGCTATGACGCGCTCGTCGACATGTTCGGCGCCGACCATGGCGGCTATGTGAAGCGCATGACCGCCGCCGTTCGCGCCCTGAGCGACGACAAGGTCCCGCTCGACATCAAGATCGTCCAGATGGTCAAGCTGCTGCGCGCCGGCGAGCCGGTGAAGATGTCGAAGCGTTCGGGCAACTTCGTCACCCTGGCGGATGTGGTCGACGAGGTCGGCAAGGACGTCGTGCGCTTCATCATGCTGACCAAGCGCAGCGATTCGCAGCTCGATTTCGATTTCGCCAAGGTCGTCGAGCAATCCCGCGACAACCCGGTCTTCTATGTCCAGTACGCCCATGCCCGCATCGCATCGGCGCGCCGCAAGGCGGTGGAGGCCGGCATCGCCCTGCCCGAGCCCGATTTTGCACTGCTCGACGATACCGACCTGGCGCTGGTGAAGGTCGCTGCGCAGTGGCCGCGCATCGTCGAACAGGCCGCCGAAGCGCGTGAACCGCACCGCATCGCCTTCTACCTCGGCGACCTCGCCGCCGCCTTCCACACCCATTGGAACCTCGGCAACGACGATCCGCAGCGCCGGCTGGTGCTGGCCGACAACCCGGCGCTGACCGCGGCGCGGCTGGCGCTCGCCGATGCCGTCGGCCAGGTCATCCGCAACGGCCTGTCGGTGATGGGCGTCGAAGCCGCCAACGAACTCCACTGATGGCCCGCCGCGATCTCGACGACGATGCGCCCTGGCTGGCCGAAGCCAGCCCGCGCGCCGAAACCCATGTCACCCGCGCCTCGTTCTTCTGGACCGCGGCGATCCTGCTCGGCCTTGCCGCCGTCGTCGCCATCGGGCTGGTGCTGCTGCTGTCGAAAAAGAACGCCGGTTCAACGCAGGGCTATATGGAGGCCGAACAGGCGCCGGTGATCACCGCCGAGCCGGGGCCGTACAAGATCCCGCCGGTCGATCCCAAGGGCATGCAGGTCGAAGGCCAGGACCAGACCATCTATGCCGCCGGCGAGGGCATCGACGCCGGCAGCGTCATCGACCAGTCGGCGATGCCGGAGGCCGTGCTGCCCCGCCCGGGAACCGCGCCGCCGCCGGGCCTGCCGGAGGACCTGGTGCCGCCGATGCAGGCCGCGCCGACCGTCAACGCGCCCGGCGCCGCGCCGCCAAAGCTGGTGCTGCCGCCGCCGGCGACCAGGCCGGCCGCAATCCCGCCGGCCCTTGCGCCAAAAACAACCGCGCCAGCCGCGATCGCCGTGGCAAAGCCCCCGATCGCGGCCCCCGCCGCGACGCCGAAGCCCGCCGCCGCAACGCCGAAAATCGTCGAGCTGCCGGCGAAGAAGCCCTCGAGCGTCCAGCTCGGGGCCTTCTCCAGCCCCGAAAAGGCCGATGCCGCCTGGGCGGCGCTCGCCGGCAAGCCGGGTATCGCCGGGTTCGGCAAGCGCGTCATCAAGATCGAGAGCAACGGCCAAACGCTGTATCGCCTGCGCGCTAGCGGTGGCGACGCCGCGGCGCTGTGCGCGTCGCTGAAGGCCGCCGGCCGGGCCTGTGCGGTGGTGGAGTAGCAATGCAGCCGACGTTCCTGGGCCTGTCGGGCCTCACCATCACCGCCGACGAGGCCGCGCTGTTCCGTGCCGCCGACCCCGCCGGCTACATATTGTTCAAGCGCAATGTCGACAGCCCTGACCAGGTCCGCGCCCTCACCGCCGCGCTGACCGACCTGGCCGGCCGCCGCCTGCCGATCCTGATCGACCAGGAAGGCGGCCGCGTCGCCCGGCTGCGGCCGCCGCACTGGCCCGAATTCCCGACCGGGGAGACCTTCGACAAGCTGTATGACCTCGCCCCGGTCACCGCGATCGAGGCGGCGCGGCTCAACGCCCTGGCGCTGGCGGCCATGCTGCGCGACCTCGGCATCACCGTCGACTGCCTGCCGCTGCTCGATGTTCGCGATCCGGACGGCCACGACATCATCGGCGACCGCGCCTTCGGCCATGAACCGATGCGCGTCGCGGCGCTCGGCCGTGCCACGCTCGACGGGCTGAAGGCCGGCGGCGTCTGCGGTGTCGTCAAGCACATCCCGGGCCATGGCCGCGCCGCCGCCGACAGCCACCTCGAACTGCCGATCGTCACCGCCAGCCGCACCGAGCTTGAGCGCGATTTCGAACCCTTCCGCACCCTCGCCGCCCGTTCCCCGATGGCGATGACCGCGCATGTCACCTACACCGCGCTCGATCCGCGCCGCTGCGCCACCCTGTCGCCGACGGTCATCGACTTCATCCGTACCGACATCGGCTTCCAGGGCCTGCTGATGTCCGACGATCTCGGCATGCACGCGCTCGGCAACCCGGCGTCGGGCGGCCATGACCCCGGCAGCAATGCGCTGACCGACTTCGGCGCCCGGGCGCTCGCCAGCCTCGATGCCGGCTGCGATATCGCCCTCCACTGCTCGGGCGACTTCGCCGAAATGCGCGCCATCTGCGACGCGGTGCCGGGGATCGCCGCCGCTGCGGCCGCCCGCCTCGACGCCGCCATGGCCTGGGCCGGGACCGGCGACGCGACGCCGATGCAGCAATGGGCCGACGCCCGCGATGAACTGCTCGCCCTGGCCTGACCTTCCTCTCCCGCCTGCGGGAGAGGCGAGACGCGCGCCGGCGCGCCGGGTGAGGGTGGACCCGCGCGGCGGCACCCAAAGGACACCCTCACCCGCTCGCCCAAGTGGGCTGGTCGCCTCTCCCGCAAGCGGGAGAGGGGCATGACCACCGACGACGAATTCGACCTCCCGCCGCGCGCCGCGCCGCCGACGCTCGTCCTCCAGCTCGGCAGCTGGGAGGGCCCGCTCGATCTCCTCCTCGCCCTTGCCCGGGCGCAAAAGGTCGACCTCGCCCAGATCTCCATCCTCGCCCTTGTCGACCAGTATCTCGCCTTCATCCGCGATGCGAAGGCACTCAGCCTCGAACTCGCCGCCGATTATCTCGTCATGGCGGCGTGGCTGACCTATCTCAAATCGGCGCTGCTGCTGCCGCCCGACCCGGAGGTGGAGCCCGATCCCCACGACCTGGCGCTGAAACTGCAATTCCAGCTGCAGCGCCTCGATGCCATGCGGGAAGCCGGCGCCCGGCTGCTGGCGCGCCCGCAGCAGGGCTGGGACAGCTTCACCCGCGCCGAACCCGAGGGTCTGCGCCTCGAAACCGTCGCCCGCTACGATGTCAGCCTTTTCGAACTCCTGTCGGTCTATGGCGACATCAAGGCGCGCAACAGCGCCAGCACCCATGTCGTGCGTCGCCGCCCGGTGATGGCGCTCGACGAGGCCATCGAGCGGCTCGAACGCCTGCTCGGCACCAGCCTCGACTGGACCGAACTCGCCCGTTTCCTGCCCCGCGACCTCACCGACGAGGGCTATGCCCGCTCGGTGCTCGCCAGCACCTTCGTCGCCGCGCTGGAACTGACCCGACAGGGCCGCGCCACGCTGTCGCAAGGTGCAGCGTTCGCACCGATTCTCGTCCGCGCCGCAAATTGATGCCTTCCCCCTCGCGGCCGGTTCTGGTCTGTTGCGTGCCGTGACCGACCCCGAAACTCTCCGCGCGCTGGAGGCGATCATCTTCGCCGCCGAGGCGCCGCTGACCCTTGCCGACATCGCCCGCCATGTCGGTACCGCCGGCGACCTCCCCGAACTGCTGCGCGAACTCGCCGACAGCTATGCCCCGCGCGGCATCAATCTCGTCGAACGCGGCGGCCGCTGGCTGTTCCAGACCGCGCCCGACCTCGCCCACCACCTCCGCCCGAGCCGCGAGGCGGTGCGGAAACTGTCGCGCGCCGCCACCGAAACGCTCGCCGTCATCGCCTATCACGAACCCGTGACCCGGCCGGAGATCGAGGAAGTCCGCGGCGTCGCGGTCAGCGGCGGCACCATCGACGTGCTGCTGGAGGCCGGGTGGATCCGCCCCGCCGGCCGCCGCGAAACCCCCGGCCGGCCGCTGCAATATGCCACCACCCCGGCGTTCCTGACGCATTTCAACCTGACCTCGCGGCGCGACCTGCCGGGCCTCGCCGACCTGAAGGCCGCCGGGCTGCTCGATCGCGAGCCGCCGCGCGAGATGGCCCTGCCGCTGGTCGGCGGCGAGGATTGATGGTGCACTCCAGAACGGCGCGCCAGCTCGTCTCGGCCCTGCTCACGCTGGCCCTCGCCGGCTGCGGGGGCGGCGGCAGCCCCGGTGCCCCCACGGGTGGGCGCGGCGCCACCCCGACCCCGACGCCGACCCCCACCGCCAGCTGCTCGCTCCGCTCCCGCCAGGACTGGGCGGCCGCCCAGCTGCGCGAATGGTATCTCTTCCCCGAAACGCTGCCGGCCAGCCTCGACCCGACGCCGTACAGCACCGTCGACGACTATATCGACGCGCTGACCGCTACCGCCCGCGCCGAGGGCAAGGACCGTTTCTTCACCTACCTGACCTCGATCGCCGAGGAGAACGCCTATTTCAGCTCGGGCGCCACCGCCGCCTTCGGCATCCGCCTGCAGACCGACAGCGTCGCCAACCGCCTCTATGTCGCCGACGCCTATGAGGGCGCCCCGGCGCTCGCCGCCGGCATCGATCGCGGCGCCGAAATCCTCGCCATCGGCACCAACGCCGGCGACCTGCGCAGCGTCACCAGCCTGCTCGCCGCCGGCGGCAGCGCGCTCGGCAACGCCTTCGGCCCTGCCACGCCCGGCGTCACCCGCGCGCTGCAGATCCGCGACACCGGCGGCACCCGCGTCATCAGCATCACCAAGGCCGACTTCGCCATCCAGCCGGTGTCGCCGCGCTTCGGCGCGCAGACGCTGTCCGCCGATGGCCAGCGCATCGGCTATGTCAATTTGCGCACCTTCATCGAGACCAGCGAGCCACAGCTGCGCAGCGCCTTCGACAGCTTCCGCATCCAGGGCATCAACCAGGTCATCGTCGATTTCCGCTACAATGGCGGCGGCCTGCTCGAACCGTCGCAGGTCATGGCGGACCTGCTCGGCGCCAATCGCTTCACCTCCGACGTCGTCAACTATCTGACCTATCGCCCGTCGAAAGCGAGCGAGAACGAAACCCGGCTGTTCCGCCGCCAGCCCCAGGCCATCGGGCCGCTGCGCATCGCCTTCATCGCCACCGAGGAAACCGCGTCGGCCAGCGAACTCGTCATCAATGCCTTCACGCCCTATCTGAAGGCTAATTCGATCCTCGTCGGCGCCGACACCTATGGCAAGCCGGTCGGCCAGATCGCCATCGACCGTACCGCCTGCGACGACCGGCTGCGCATCGTCGCCTTTGCCCTGCAGAACGCCGATCGCCAGGGCGCCTATTACAACGGCCTCGCAAGCACCGTCGGCGCCAGTTGCCAGGCGGCAGACAACGTCGACCGCCAGATGGGCGACCCGGCGGAAGCATCCACGAAGGTGGCGATCGACACGCTGGCCGGGCGGCTGTGCGTGCCCATCGGCGGGGCCGCCCCGACCGCGTCGCTGCGCACGCCGGGGGTCAATGCGCGCGAGCGGCGGGAGCTGCTGGTGGCGGCACGGCCGAACGCGGCGCAGCGGGATTTGCCGGGGACGTTCTAGGTTTCCCTGTCACCCCGGCCGGACAAGAGCGCACGGGCAAAACCCGTGCTGGCGCCGAACGGGTTCGGTTGGCCAGGCCAACCGCCCCGCCGATCGGTCTTGTGCCTGTCGGCGCGCTGCGCTGCGCGCTGCGCGCTCGCGGCTCAGCGACGAAACAACGCCTCGCCCTGTTCCAGCGCCGTCCCGCCATGCTGCACCGGCTCGCCATGCTCGGCGATGTGCGCCGCGGCGACGCGTTCGGCCTGCAGCTGCTCGATCAGCGCGGCGCGGTCCTCGCCCAGCTTGCCGAGGTCGGGGGAGGTGTCGATGCCGGCCTTCTTGGCCGCCGCCGCCACCAGCGCGTCCATCTCGCGCTGGCCGGCGAGGCCGAGCGTGACGGGATCGCGCGCCTGCAGGTTGGCATAGTTCCAGTGGCTCTTGTCGCGGATCGCGGCGATCGTCGTCTTCGTCGTGCCGATCAGCTTGGAAATCTGGTTGTCGGTGATTTCCGGATGGTTCTTGATGATCCACAGGATGCCGTCGGGTTTGTCCTGGCGCTTCGACACCGGCGTGTAGCGCGGGCCCGTCGTGCGGCGCGACTGTTCCGGCTGGCGCGACAGCTTCAGCACATAATCGGGGTTGGCCTGGCCACGCTCCAGTTCGTCGGGGCTCAGCTCGCCGCTGCGGATCGGATCGCGGCCGGTCAGCTTCGTTGCCGCGGTATCATCGGCGATCGCCTGGATCTCGAGGATGTGCAGCCCGCAGAACTGGGCGATCTGCTCGAACGTCAGCGCCGAATTGTCGACCAGCCAGGCTGCTGTCGCATGCGGCATCAGGGGAGTGGTGGGAGCAGCCATGGCGCGGATTCCTGTCTGTGGAACGTAAAACAGCCGCCCCTTTTCGGAGCGGCTGTGCAACCTTTCCTGTAGAACGACCGGGCGCGGCAATCAAGCACGGTCCACCGCAGCGGATTAACGGTGGTTTCGGCCGCCGATTTGGAGTTTCATGCCGATGATGGCGACGCCGCTCCCGACCGATCCGCCCGAACACGGTGCCGGCCCCGCCGAACGCGCCATCGCGCTGACCAGCTTTCGCGCCATCGAGCGCCTGCTGCTGCTGATGATCGTCGCCATGACGCTGGCCGCCGCCGGCTTCGAAATCTATCGCGTCATCGCGCAGCAATCGGTCAATCTTGCCGATATCCTGCTGATGTTCCTTTATGCCGAAGTCATCGGCATGATCGCCGCCTTCTACGGCGGCCGCGAATCGCCCTTCGTCTATCCGATCTTCATCGCCATCACCGCGCTCGCCCGGCTGATCGTCCTCCAGGGCAAGGAAATGGCGCCCGAGAACATCGTTTTCGAGGCCGGCGCCATCCTGCTGCTGGCCATCGCCGCCGTGATCATCGCCCGCGCCAGCCGGGCATAGACAGCATCGCAACAGGGGGAACGAAATGGCTTATCTCGACGATTTCTGTAACAATACCCTGCAGTTCATGCAGCAGAACGTGGTCTATGTGATCCTGCCGCACGACACCACCGGCATCGTCGAGGTGGTCGTGGAGCCGCGCGTCCCCGCCGCCACCATCAGCAACATCGCCGTCGGCGTCGTCGGCGGCGTGGTGGCCGGCGGCGTCTACAAGATGCGCCGCCGCGCCGCGACCGATACGAATGGCCTCAACGTCTATTTCTGCCCCTACAGCAACAATTCGACCAAACCGCTGATGCTCGGCAATGGCGCGCTGTGGATGTTCACTGCGACGATGGACGGCTGCACCTTCGGCGTCGGCAGCCAGGGCCCCGGCAGCAACGGCAATGTCCGCGTCTGCCACGCCAACAATGCCTCGCAGGCGCGCCCCGACATCGTTTTCGGCGGCGACACCGGCCGTGCCGCGCAGGGCCGCATGCAGGCGATGTTCGCGCGCTCGCACGTCGGCCCCGACGGCATGCTGATCGAGCCAGCGTCGTACATGGGCGATGATTTCGGCCAGAAGGCGACGACCTTCGGCACCCATGCGCATGGCGCGGCCTGGGGATTCCGGGCGCTGACCTATCGCCAGGCCGGCAACGTCTTCACCCACGGCGGCATCGTCGACTATCCGGTGCCATGACCCGCAACGCAGCTGCCACCGACCGCGCCGAGCTCGCGGCGCTCGATGCCAAAGATCCTCTCGGCCATGCCCGGGAACGTTTCCGCCTGCCGCCGGGCGTCATCTACCTCGACGGCAATTCGCTGGGGCCGCTACCGGTCGCCACCGCCGGGCTGGTCGCCGACGCCGTGGAACGGCAATGGGGCGAAGGGCTGATCCGCAGCTGGAACGACGCCGGCTGGATCGACCTGCCGCAGCGTATCGGCGCCGGCATCGCGCCGCTGCTCGGCACCACGCCCGACTGCGTCATCGCCTGCGATTCGGTGTCGGTGAACCTGTTCAAGCTCGCCGGCGCGGCGCTGGCGGCCCAGCCCGGCCGCCGGGTCATCATCGCCGAGGCCGATGATTTCCCCACCGACAGCTATATCCTGTCCGGCCTCGCCCGCATCGCCGGGGCGGAACTGCGCCTGGTCGCCCGCGACGCCATCACCGCCGCGCTCGGTCCCGACGTGGCGCTGCTCGTCCTCGCCCATGCCCATTATGCCACCGGCGCGGTCCACGACATGGCGGCGACCAATGCCGCCGCCCATGGTGCCGGCGTGCTGACGCTCTGGGATCTCAGCCACAGCACCGGCGCGCTGGCGCTGGCGCTGGATGCCGACGGCGCCGACTATGCCGTCGGCTGCGGCTACAAATATCTGAACGGCGGCCCCGGCGCCCCGGCCTTTGCCTGGATCGCCCGGCGCCACCACGACCGGTTGCAGGCACCGCTGCAGGGCTGGATGGGCCATGCCAAGCCGTTCGACTTCACCCAGGACTATGCCCCGGCGACCGGGGTGGCGCGGCTGGCGATCGGCACCCCGCCGATCCTCGCGATGACAGCACTGGCCGCCGGCGTCGCCACCTTCGACGGCATCGACCTGGGGCTCGCCGAGGCCAAGTCGGCGGCGCTCGTCCACCGCTTCGCGATCCTCGCCTCAGGGGTCGCCGCGCGTTTCCCGGCGCTGACCGTCGACCCGGCAGCATCCGGTCGCCACGGTGCCCAGCTCGTCCTCCGCCATCCGCAGGGCCGCCGCGTCATGGCCGCGCTGATCGCCCGCGGCATCATCGGCGATTTCCGCCCGTCCGATCGCCTGCGCTTCGGCTTTCCGGCGCTCTACACGCGGTTCACCGACCTGTGGGACGCCGCCGAAGCCCTTACGCAGGTCCTCGCCGGCGACGAATGGCAGGACGCCCGCTTCGATGCGCTGGGAGTCGTCAGCTAGGGGTCAGGGGATCAGGCGACCAGCTCGCAGCGCGGCAAACAGCGCAAAGAAGGCGTCGTCGGTCGGCTGGTAGCGCGTGAAGCCGAGCCGCCGGCTCTTGCCCATGTCGGTGACGACCTCGATCGGACGCCCCAGGTCGGCGTCGGTGTGCCACGGCGAGGCGAGGCGCATCACATCGGCTTCGGCAAGGCCATGGCGCGCGGCGATGCTCGCCCATTGTTCCGGGGCATCGGCCATCTGCACGGCCAGAGGCACCACGGTGCCGTCGAAATCCGCCGGTTCGACGTCGAACCAGCCGGCAATGCGGCTCCACATCCATTTCCAGCGGAAGATGTCGCCATTCACGACATTGAATGCCTCGTCGCGCGCCGCGGGCGTTTCCGCCGCCCAGAGCAGATGGTGGGCCAGCAGGCCGGCGTCGGTCATGTCGGTCAGGCCGTCCCACTGCGCCGCCGAACCCGGGAAACGGAACGGCCGTCCGGTCTCGCGGCACAGCGTGGCATAGACGGCGAGCGTCGTGCCCATGTTCATCGCATTGCCGACCGCCTGGCCGATGATCGTGTGCGGGCGATGCACGCTCCAGCCGAAACCGTCGCGCGCGGCGGCGGCAAACAATTCGTCTTCCTGGGCGTAGTAGAAATTCTCGACATCGAGCCGCCCCTGGTCCTCGCGGAACGGCGTCTGCGGCAGCACGCCCTGGCCATAGGCTTCGAACGGCCCGAGATAATGCTTGAGGCCGGTCACCAGCGCGACATGGCGCACGCTGCCGGCCGGGCGCAGGGCATCGAGCAGGTTGCGGACCATCGCGGCGTTGACGCGGATATTGTCCGCCTCCGTGGCTTGCCGCGACCAGGTGGCGATGAAGACCGCATCGGGCTCCCGGCCGGCAAGCGCGGTCGCCAGCGCCACCGGGTCCTGCAGGTCGGCGGCCACCGGCGTGACCCCCGGCTGCTCCGTCGGCCGCCGGGCGAGGCCCAGCACCGTCCAGCCTTCCGCCGCCAGCAGGGCCGCCGTTGCGCTGCCCACAATGCCGCTGGTGCCGACGACGAGTGCCGTTCTGGCCATGATGCAATCCTTGTAAGTGGCCGGGGCCGACGCGGCCGACGGTCATGCTAACGCGGCAACCCTGCCGATGGCCGCAAGGCGCGTGGCAAGGTCAGCGTCCGCTGCTCTCCCCCTTCTCGCTGAAGCTGAAGCGGATCTTCACCCATTCGCCGACCTGCGGCTTGGCATTGATGCGCGGCGGCTTGACCCGGAACTGCCACGCCGCATTGACCATGGCGCGCGCCAGCCCCGACCCGGGCGGCGATTCGCCCAGCTGGACACAATCCTCGACCTGGAACCGCGGCACGGTGCGGCAGGCGATCAGCGCCCAGCTGTCACGGGGTGCACCGCGCGGCAGGTAAAAGGCGAGCTCGGCCTGGGTCGGCTCACGCTGCCATTCGGCATTGTACAGCCGCACGCCGCCCGGCCCTTCGCCCGGGCCATAGGCGGAGCTGCTGTCGCCCTCGCTGCCCTCGGTCGCGGCGACCTCGGTATCGGGCCGGCCCTTGGGCAGCTTGGCCAGGTCGAAGCCGTCGAGCAGCAGCTTGTCGAACAGCTTGGGCTGGGGTTCTGCCACCGGTTTCGGCGCCACGGCGGCGGCCGGGGCCTTGGCGGCCTTTTTCTCCGCCTTTTTCGGCGCCGGCTTCGGTGACGGTTCGGGCGCCGGCTGCAGGCTCGGCGGCAACAGCTCGAAGATCCGCGGCGCCGGCGGCAGCGCCTTGCGCACCGGCGACAGCAGCAGGAAGATCGCCACCAGCAGGACATGCAGCCCGACGACAAGCAGGAAGGTCGCGAGCCGCCCACCAAAGCGGTCGTCGAGCCGGTTCCAGCCGGCGCCGCCCACAGGGAATGTCGCACGCATCGCTGTGTCGCGTAGCTGGCTCGCCGCAGCGCGGCAACCGCGGTGCGACAGGTTGCCGGGGGTTCATGCCCCGGGGCGTAAGCCATCTGCAAGGAACATTACGCGTCCCTAACCGTTACCGATCGCAACCAGATAGAAACAGCAAGGAATTCCACATGAGGATCGCAATCCTGTCGGCACTCGTCCTCGCCACCGCAATGCCGGTGGCCGCCGCAAGCGCCGCGCCGCCGCCCTGGTCCAATGCCGGTGGGAACCGTGACGACCGGCGCGACGATCGACGCGACGACCGCCGTGATGATCGGCGCGATGATCGCCGCGACCGCCGTGACGATCGTCGCGACGACCGCCGCGACAATCGCCGCATCAGCCAGGCCGATTACAGCCGCTTCGACTATAATCGCCCCGATCCGCGCTACGGCGACTACCAGGCCAACCGCTATTACGTCGACAACAGCCGGTACCAGCCGCGCCGTCTCGGTCCCAACGATCGCATCTATCGCGGCCAGGACAATCGCTATTATTGCCGCCGCAACGACGGCACCACCGGCCTGATCATCGGCGGCCTGGGTGGCGGTGCGCTCGGCAACGTCATCGCGCCGAACGGTTCGAAGACGCTGGGCACGCTGCTCGGCGGTGGGCTCGGCGCGCTGCTCGGCAATTCGATCAGCCGCAACAACGTCACCTGCCGATAACGCGGGTTTCGGCGCGCCGGATCGGGGTCCACCATAGGGAATGGACCTCGACATCCGGCGCGCCGACCAGATCGATCCCGCCTGGTTGACGGCGGCGCTGCGCAATTCCGGCGCGCTGCCGACCGGGCGGGTCGGCGAATTCAGTATCGAACCTGTCGGCAACGGGCTGGTGGCGGACAGTTTCCGCTTCCGCCTGACGCATGACGGCCCCGCCACCGCGCCGGCGAGCATCGTCGGCAAATTCCCCTCACACGATCCGGTCAGTCGCAGATCGGGCAGCGATCACCTGCTCTATGTCCGCGAGGTCGCCTTTTATCGCGAGATGGCGGCGACGCTCGCCATCCACACGCCGCGTGCCCATGCCGCGCTCATCGACCCCGCCACCGACGATTTCGTGCTGCTGCTCGACGACCTCGCCCCGGCGCGGCAGGGCGACCAGCTCGCCGGCTGTTCGCTCGCGGACGCCCGGGTGGCAATGGCGGAGGCCGCAGCGCTGCACGCGCCGCGCTGGGGCGACCTGCTGCTGCCGACACTCGACTGGCTGGCAATGCGACCGGCCGCGCTCGGCGCCATGGTCGACGCGATGCTGCCGGCGATCATCGCGCTGTTCCGCGAACGCTTCGCCGGGCGCCTGGTGCCCGAGCACCTCGCCATGGTCGAAAAACTCCCCGCCGCGCTGATCGCAATGCGCGCCGGCATGGATGCGCCGATCACCGTCCAGCACGCCGATTTCCGCCTCGACAACATGATGTTCGATGTGGGCGGCGGCACCCGGCCGCTGGCGACGCTCGACTGGCAGACCGTCACCGCCGGGCCTGGCCTGACCGACGTCGCCTATTTCCTGTCCGCCGGCATCTCTTCCGCCGAACGCCGGCTGCACGAAGGCGAACTCGTCCGTTTCTACCACGCCGAGCTGCTGCGCCGCGGCGTGCGCGACTATGGCTGGGAGGCCTGCTGGCGCGATTACCGCCGCTTCACCCTGCACGGCATCCTGATGGGCGTCTTCTCCGCCCTGTCGGTCGAGCGCACCGAACGCGCCGACGCGCTGTTCCTGCGGATGACGGAGGGCGCCTGCGAACAGGCGGCGGACCACGACAGTTTCGGGTTCTGGGTCTAGCGTGCCCCGTCGAGGAACGACGTGAACCCCGCCGGCGCATAGGGCCCGAACACCACCTGCTCGAGCACGCCGACCCCGGTCCGCGTGCCGTCGCTCGCCCGCACCACCTGCTGGACATGGAGATTCTCCGGCGCCAGCGGATCGACCTGGCGCGGGTCGAAACTTTCGCCGCCGATCGCCAGCTCGCCCTTCCACATCCCCTGCCCCCAGACCGGATGGCCATAGCCCAGCCCCTTCATCTGGAACTTCAGGATCGGCTCCAGCGCGATCGTCCGCGTGTTGCCGTCATGGTCCACGAGGTCGATCTCGGCGCTCGCCGCCAGCCGCGTGCCGGGCACATAGCCGACCCGATGCCGCGCCGTCGCCATGCGCTGGTCGCGGCCGTCCTCGGTGCCGGGGATCAGCGCCTCGCCGGCGTAAAGCGGCGCGACGATCCCCTCGCGCACCAGCGCCTCGCCGCGCGGCCCGTCGAAAAAGATGGCGTGGGTGATATGGTCGTCCCACACCAGCGGCGCCCACAGGAACATGATGCCGCCCGGCAGCGCCGGCGCGCCGCCGCTCTCGGGCTCGCCGACCCGCCGCACGCCCCAGCTGCGGTCCTTGGTACCGCGGCAGACGGCATCATCCACGGTGAATTCGCCATCGGGGGTGCGGACGGTGCCGCTCCAGCGCCCGAACTGGTCGAACCGCGTCGCGTCCATGACCCGCCGGCCGTTCTGCCACAGCGTCTGCCGCGCCTCCTCGATGGCGGCGGTGCGCGCCGAGAAGGTCAGGTCGCAGGCGATGCCGGTCTCGTTGTCGTCGAGGATCACGCGGGTCCGCCGCATCGGCTCGACGACCTCGATGCGGAACGGGCCGACCGCCATCTCGGTGCGCTCGACCGGCGCCCGGCGCGAGCCGTAGAAGCAATGCTGGCGCTCGCCGGGCCGCACCGTCGAAAAGGCGCAATCGAGGATGCCGCGGTGCGGATAGACCGCCATGCCGATCCCGAAATAGTAACTGCCATCGGGCGCATAGCCGTTGAACCAGGTCCGGTCATAGGCATTGCGATCGCTGGTCGCGAGCACCGCCAGCGGCTCCGGCGTCTGGTGGACGGGGTAGTCGTCGAGGCGGTTGAGCATATATTCTCCTTCTGCCTCTCCCGCCTGCGGGAGAGGCGACACGCGCGGCGTCGCGAAGCCGACATCCGTCGCGCGCGGCGGGTGAGAGTGTCCCCCAGCTTAGGCGCGAAAGAACACCCTCAGGTCCGGCTTCGCCGTCTCTCGCCTCTCCCGCAAGCGGGAGAGGGTCAAATACTCAGCACGATCTTCCCGACATGCGTCCCCGCCTCCATCCGCCGGTGCGCATCCGCCGCGTCCGCCAGCGGAAACACCCGGTCGGTCAGCGGCGCGATGCGTCCGCTCTCGAATTCCGGCCAGATCACCCCCTCCAGCGTCTCGGCGATCGCGCTCTTGAAGGCGATCGACCGCGGCCGCAGCATCGATCCGGTCAGCGTCAGCCGCTTGCGCATCACCGCGACCAGGTCGAGATCGGCCCTGGGCCCGCGCTGGAAGGCGATCGAGACATGCCGGCCGTCATCGGCGAGGCACTGGAGGTTGCGCGGCACATAATCGCCGCCGACCATGTCGAGAACCAGGTCGACGCCCCGGCCTTCGGTGATCCGCGCCACTTCGGCGACAAAATCCTGCGCCTTGTAGTCGATGGCATGCGCCGCGCCGGCCGCCAGCGCCGCGCTGCATTTGTCGCCGCTGCCAGCCGTCACGATGACCGTCAGCCCCAGCGCCGTGCCCAGCTGGATCGCCGTCACGCCGATGCCGCTGGTACCGCCATGGACGAGCATGGTCTCGCCGGGCCGGGCATGGCCGCGGTCCATCACGTTCGACCAGACGGTGAACCAGGTTTCGCACAGTCCCGCCGCATCGGCCATCGCCATGCCGGCCGGCACCGGCAGGCACTGGCCAGCGGGCGCCGCGCAATATTCGGCATAGCCGCCGCCGGCGACCAGCGCGCAGACCGCATCGCCGACCCGCCAGCGCTCGACACCATCGCCCAGCGCCACGACGGTGCCGGCGATCTCCAGCCCCGGAATGGTCGGCGTGCCCGGCGGCATCGGGTACAGCCCCATGCGCTGCAGCACATCGGGGCGATTGACCCCGGCGGCGGCGACGCGCACCAGCACCTCCCCCGGCCCCGGCTGCGGCACCGGGCGGGTGACGGCCTGCAGGACTTCGGGGCCCCCCGGCGCGGCGGGATCGATGGCGGTCATCTCGGTCGGAATAGGCATCGCCGGATATTGACAGCGACCGGCGGCGGGTCAACGCTTTCCGCCATGTTCGAAGACGACGCCCTGCCGAAACGCAAGTCCGAGCCTTTGGCCGACCTGGCCCGCGAGGACCTCGACAAGCTGTCGGTGGCCGAGCTCGACGACCGCATTGCCGGCCTGAAAGCCGAACTGGCCCGCACCGAGACAAAACGTGGGGCGGCCGCGGCCTTCAAATCCGCCGCCGACGCCCTGTTCAAGAAATAGGCCCTCCGGGAGACCCGCATGACCAAATCCGCCATCATCATCGGCGCCTCGCGCGGCATCGGCCTCGGCCTCGCGCAGGAATTCGCCGGCCGCGGCTGGCAGGTCGTCGCGACAGCGCGCGGCCCGGCGCCGGAACTGGAGGCCGCCGCCGCCGCGTCGGACGGCAAGATCACCATCCAGACCGTCGACATCGACCACAAGGACAGCGTCGCCGCGCTCGACAGCGCCCTCGGCGACAGCAAGTTCGATCTCGTCTTCGTCAACGCCGGCACCTATGGCCCGCGCCACGGCTCCACCGAGGAGGTGACGCCCGACGAGATCGCCGCGCTGATGATGACCAACGCCGTTGCACCGATCCGCGTCGCCCGGACCCTGCTGCCGCGCGTCGCCGATGGCGGCACCATCGCGCTGATGACCTCGATCCTCGGCTCGGTGGCGCTCAACACCCATGGCACCATGGACCTGTATCGCGCGTCCAAGGCGTCGCTCAACACCATCAGCCGCGGTTTCTGGGCCAATGACATCAAGGGCCGCGACATCACCCTGCTCAACCTCCACCCCGGCTGGGTGAAGACGGCGATGGGCGGCGACGGCGCCGACATCGACGTGGCGACCAGCGTCGCCGGCCTCGCCGATGTCGTCGAGACCCGGCACGGCAAGGCGCACCGCTACCTCGACTATACCGGCAAAGAACTCCCCTGGTAATAACTGCGAGGTTGAACCCGGTTGACGTTCGCGTAAGGTGCCTCCCAACCACTGGGGAGTGACCGCGTGAATTTCGACTTTTCCGACGATGCCAAGGCCTTGGGCGAACAGGCGCGCAAGCTGTTCGCCGACAAGGCCGGCACCACCGCCGCCCGCGCCGCCATGGCCAAGGACGCGCCCGCTTTCGATGCCGGCCTCTGGGCCGAAATCGCCAATCTCGGCTGGACCGCGGCGCGCGTGCCCGAGGCCCATGGCGGCCTCGGCCTGTCGGCGGAAGAAAGCTGCCAGCTCGCCGAAGCAACCGGCGCTTCTCTCGCCACCGTGCCGCTGGTCAGCGTGCTGCTCGCCACCGAGGCGCTGCTGCTGGCCGGGACCGAGGCGCAGCAGGCCAAGTGGTTCCCCGGCATCGCGGACGGCAGCGTCATCGCCGTCGTCGCCACCAACGAACCCGGCGCGGTCAACCCGGTCGCCTTGTCGGTCAAGGCGGCCGACGGCAAGCTCCATGGCGTCAAGTCGCCGGTCGCGGACCTGCCCGGCGCCCATCTCGCCATCGTTGCCGCCGCCGGCGCCGATGGCCCGTCGCTGTACCTGGTCGACATGAAGGACGCGCAGGTAGAGCCGGTCGAAACGCTCGATCTCGTCCGCCGCCACGGCAAGCTGACGCTCAACGGCGTCGCCGCCGAACCGCTCGGCGATGCCGCCGCCTACCAGGCCTGGCTCGATCGTGCCGCGGTCATCCTTGCCTATGAAGCCATCGGCACCGCATCGTCGGCGATGACCATGACGGTCGAATATGCCAAGACCCGCGTCGCCTTCGGCCAGACCATCGGGCGTTACCAGGGCGTCAAGCACAAGTGCGCCGACATGTTCATCAAGATCGAACTGGCCCGCGCCCATGCCCTGCACGGCGTGGCGATGATCGGCTCGGACGGCGGCGAACTCCGCCAGGCCGCGGCAGCGGCGCGCGTCGCCAGCCTCGATGCGGTCAGCTATTGTGCCGAGGAAGCCGTGCAGCTTCACGGCGGCATCGGCTTCACCTGGGAAAGCGACTGCCAATTCTATTACCGCCGCGCCCGCGCGCTGGCCGCGACGATCGGCGCCCGCGGCTGGTGGGCGGACCGGCTGGTCCGCGCACTCGAGCTGCGTAATCGCGCCGCAGCGTAAGCGATCGCATTTCGAAGCAAGCTTGCGCACAGCATCAAGGGGATCGCACATGGATTTCAACGATACCGACGTCGAAGCCGCCTATCGCGAGCAGGTCCGCGCCTGGCTGGCCGACAATGCCGCGGAATATCGCGAGCCGCCCGCCACCCCGTGGAAACTCGACGAGTTCATCCGCCGCTCCAAGGCCTGGCAGGCGAAGAAGCATGCCGCCGGCTATACCGGCATCACCTGGCCCCGCGCGATGGGCGGCCAGGGCCTGACGCCGATGCACTCGATCATCTATGGCCAGGAGGAAGGCCGCTACCATGCGCCGTCCGGGCTGTATTCGATCGGCCTCGGCATGTGCATCCCGACCGTGTTCACCCATGGCAACCCCGAGGTCGTCCAGCGCTATGTGCCCAAGGCGCTGCTGGGCGAGGAAGTCTGGTGCCAGCTGTTCTCCGAACCCGCCGCCGGCTCCGATCTTGCCGGCATCCGCACCCGGGCGGTCAAGGACGGCGACGAATGGGTCATAGACGGGCAAAAGGTCTGGACCAGCTTTGCCCATGCGTCGGATTTCGGCATCGTCGTCTGCCGCACCGATCCCAATGTGCCCAAGCACAAGGGCCTGACCATGTTCATCGTCGACATGAAGGCGCCGGGCATGGAAGTCCGCGGCATCAAGCAGATGTCGGGCGGCAGCGATTTCAACGAGGTGTTCTTCACCGGCGTGCGCGTCAAGGATTCGCACCGTCTCGGCGACGTCGGCAATGGCTGGAAGGTCGCGCTGACGACGCTGATGCACGAGCGCCTCGCCGTCGGCGGCAAGCCGCGCCATGCGCCGGGCTATGAAACGCTGATGAAGCTGGCGCGCGGCGTCGAGGCGCCTGCCGGCGGCCCGGCAATCGAGGCCGGCGACGTCCGCCAGCGCATCGCCCAGAGCTATATCAACGACCAGGGCATCAAGCTGACCCAGATGCGGGCGCTGTCGGCGCTGTCCAAGGGCCAGATTCCCGGCCCCGAACAGTCGATCGCCAAGGTCGTCGTCGCCAAGACGATGCAGGACATGGCGAGCTTTGCGCTCGACCTGGCGGGTGGCGACGGCTTGGTCACCGGCGCCGATGGCGACCCGGAACTCGCCAAGCTGCAGGGCAGCTATCTCGGTGCGGCGGGCCTCCGCATCGCCGGCGGCACCGACGAGATCCTGCGCAACATCATCGCCGAACGCGTCCTCGGCCTGCCGGGCGATCTGCGGCCGGACAAAGACAAGCCGTTCAACGCCAGCGCGGCGGCCTGATCCGTACGGGAACGCACTTCAAGGCACACCAAAAGGGGCGGCAGGACATCCTGCCGCCCCTTTTTTGCATCAGTGCCTAGCGCGTGCCGCGCACCAGCTTCGCCAGCAAACCGGGCAGCCCCGGATAGCTCGCCTCCCCATAGACCGAAGCCGGCGGCATGGCGGCGCTGATCCGGCGGTGCGCTTCGCCCAGCGCGTGATAGGGCAGGCCCGGCAGCAGATGGTGGAGCGCGTGATAGCGCAGGCCGACCGGCGCCCACAGCACCGGCAGCAGCGCCGGCGGCGGCACGTTGACACTGTCGAGATACTGGCCGGTCACCGTCAGCACTTCGCCGTCGTTTTCCCAGAGATGCGCCACCAGCGTGCGGACCTGGTTGAGCACGGTTACCGCCGAGGCAATGCCGATGGTGATGGCGAACGCCGGCAGCGGGAACCAGCCGAGCGCAACGCTGGCCAGCAGCGCGATCGCCCAGAGGCTCGCCGCGGTTTCCCAGATCGCCCAATGGCGGGCAAAGGCGCCTTCGGGCGCGCGCCGGCGAAAGTCGGGGTTGATCGACAGCGCCGAATAACGCGCCACCAGCATCCGCCGCAGCGACGGGATGACCAGCGACAGTGGCGCCAAAATGCCGAAGCGCAGCAGCAGCGCGATCGGCGCCAGCGCCGCAACTGCCACGAACAGCGGCAGCGTCCACGGCTTCATCAGCGCCAGCGGCAGATATTCGGGGTCCTCGGCGGTGCCATAGCGGGTGCGGGCATGATGCAGGCTGTGGACATTCTCGTACATGAACGACGGCACCAGCAGCGGCACGCCGACGAGCAGGTTCCAGCCCGTGCGGAAACCCGGCACGGCATCGGGCCGCAGATGGGTGATTTCATGGATGAAGCTGCCGGCGCGATACAGCGCCAGGATGGCGACGACGACGCCCACGGCCTGCAGCCAGCCGCCGGCGGTGATCGCCAGCGCCAGCCCGGCATAGACGATGATCGCCGAGCCAAGGAGATCCGCCCAGTAAACCGCCGGCCGCGCCGCCGCGAGGTCGCGGGTCAACTGCGCCGCAGTGCGGATCATCGCGCTATCGTCTGGCCGGCGGACCCGGGGTCCACCTTGGGCAGCGATGGGAGTGGGGGAAACTGCGTTCATACTATTCTGGGCTTACTGGCAAATTGCGACCCCGATGTGGCGACGATATCCGGAATTGCGAGCCCTGCGACAACGAACGCCGGTGTCGGCCAGCTTTACAGCGGCTGCCGGTGCAAAAATCTTAACAAATTGGAATCGTTAATTTCGATTAATCTGGCATGAAATATGCAGGGTTCATGACAGTATCGCTTCTGGAGCCAAATCGCATGACCGTCATCAAGTCGCTGATCGCTGCTGTTGCCCTCACGGTCGGGGCCGCCGTCCAGGCCGCTACCATCGTCCCCGTCAGCGCCGTCGGCTCGTCGAGCTTCCCCGGCTACGACGACTTTTACGCCATCGACCAGGGCGCCGGTGCCGACACCAGTGACTGGGCCTCGTTCGGCCAAGGCGCCGGCTCCAGCCTCAATCTCGATCTCGGCGCCGTCTATGCCCTGTCGTCGGTATCGGTCACCGATCGCGTCACCTCGGGCGGCGGCAATCTCAGCTATTCGGGCGGCACCACCGATTTCACCACCAGTTTCTCGCTGACGGTGTTCAGCGACGGCAGCTTCGCGACCGCGGTCGGCGCGCCGGTGGTGTTCACCAAGCCGGTTCCGGTCGGCCCGACCGGCGTCGCCAGCTTCCTCGACACCTTCGCCCTCGGCCTGACCGGTCGCTACATCCAGTACACCGTGCTCGCCGCCGGCGTCAGCAACAACCCCGGCCTGTCGAACATCAGCTTCGAAGGCACGGCCGTGCCGGAGCCGCAGACCTGGCTGCTCCTCGTCGCCGGCTTCGGCCTGGTCGGCGTCGCCAGCCGCCGCCGGACCGCCGCCACCGCCTGACCGGCCTCACATCGTCGCAAAAAGGGCGGCAGGGGCGACCCTGCCGCCCTTTTTCGTCAGGCGGCCGGGCAGTTCCGCGCCGCCGGCGCCCGCGCCAGCTCTGCTCGCGCCGCCGCCAGGTCGGCGCGGAACGCCGGGTCGGCCTGCAACGCCGCGAACATCGCGTCGCCCAGCTTGCGCCCGGCGACGATATCGCTCGGCCAGTGGACCCGGCAGACGACGCGGTTGTCGCCCAGCCGGTCGCCCCAGGCCGCCAGCACCGCGGCGCGCGTCGGCACCGCCGCCGCCAGCACATCGGCGACCAGCCGCCCCTGCGCGGCATGGCCACTGGGATAGGAGTAGCTCAGCACCCCGCCGGTGCTGCCGCCGACACTGCCGAGCGTGCGCGGGTCGCAGGTGCGGGTATCCGGCGCCCCGACATAGGGCCGGTTGCGCCGGAACGCCGTCTTCGCCGCCTCGACCGCGACCGACAGGTCGCTGACCGACCGCGCCACCACCCGGCCGGCGGCCGGCGACGCCGCGACATCGACGCCGGCGGCACAGGCGATCTCGGCCGTCACCGCCGGTCCCGACGGAAACACCTGGCGCGCCGCCTGCTGCCAGCGCGCGCTGCCGATTGCCGCCGCGGTTTTGGCAAAGCCGGCACGCTCGGCGACCGCCGCCGGCGAATTGGGCGCCGGCGGCCCGGCCAGCAGCTGACGATAATCGATCGTCACGCCATAGCCGCGTGGCCGCTCGATCGAGAAGCCCAGCGCCGCCACCCCGACCAGCGCCAGTGCGCCCAGCAGCATCGCCCGCCGCCGCATCACGCGGCCGGGCAGGCGAGCGGCGGCGCCTTGGCAATCTCGGCGCGGGCGCGGGCAAGGTCGGCCTGGTATTCGGGCTCGGCAGCGATGCGATCATAGACGGCGGTCGCCAGCACCCGGCCATAAACGACATCGCTCAACCAGTGGACGCGGCAGGCGAGGCGCAGGTCGCCGGTGGCCTGGCCGAGCGCGCGCAGCGGTTCGGCGCGCGCCGGCGCCACGTCGGACAGGATGATCGCCCACAGCCAGCCGATGCCCGAATGGCCGCTGGGATAGGCATAGCCGAGCCGGGCGCCGACGCCATCGTCGGAGACGGGATCGCAGGCCTTGCCCTTGTCGGTGGTGAACGGCCGGCCGCGCTTCCAGAAATCCTTGGCCACCGTCATCGGCGCGCTGAAATCGACGCCGGCGCGGGCGATCAGCGCCAATGTCGCCGGCGTCGCCTGGGGCGAGATGGCGGCGCCGAGCGCGCACGACAGCTGGGCGAAATAGCCGGCGCCAGTGGGATTCAGCTGGCTTTTCGCCCGCGCCCAGTCCGCGCCGTCAATCCCCCTGGCACTGTCGGCATAGACGGCGCGATCGGCGATATCCTGCGCCGATCCGGCGACGGGCGGCGGCGGCAGCAGTTTCAGGATCTCGACCGGCGGCTTTCCCGCCAGGTAACCCGGCGGCAGCTTCGTCGCCGGCGCCGCCGCGCCCGGCTGCCGCATCGCCTCGGCCACGCCCGCCGGCTGGGCGGTTGCTGCCGTGGCGGCGAGCATCGCCACCGCAATCATCATCGCGCGCATCATCGTTTCCCCATCATCGCGGCGACCATATGGGAAGGCCGCGGCATCGCCAATCCCGGGCGCCATGTTGCGGAATTACGACGTGCGGCCATGTCGCAGGCCGATCGCCCCTTGATGTTTCGATCATACAGGGTGACATTCCATGTGTCGGCCCGGCCTTTCCGGTCTGGGCCATAGCGGAGACAGGCATGCCCTCTTTCACCCGCGAGCTGGAAAAAACCCTGCACAACGCGCTCGCCGAAGCGGCGCGTCGCACCCATGAATATGCCACGCTCGAACATCTGTTGCTGGCGCTGACCAGCGATTCCCACGGCCTCGCCGTCCTGAAGGCGTGCAGCGTCGACGTCGAGGAACTGCAGGGCCAGCTTGCCCGCTACCTCGACACGGAACTGACCGCATTGAAGGCCGATGCCAGCGTCGACCCGTCGCCGACCGCCGGTTTCCAGCGCGTCGTGCAGCGCGCCATCCTGCACGTCCAGTCGTCGGGCCGCGAGGAAGTCACCGGCGCCAATGTGCTCGTCGCGCTGTTTTCCGAACGCGAGAGCCATGCCGTGTTCTTCCTGCAGCAGCAGGACATGACCCGGCTCGACGCCGTCAGCTACATCAGCCACGGCATCGCCAAGTCGGGCCAGTCCGAAACCCGCGCCGTCAAGGGCGCCAGCGGTGACAAGGACGAGGACGGCAAGGCCGAACGCGGCGACAAGGCCGAGCGCGGCGACAAGGGCGACAAGGCCAAGAACGGCGAAAGCGCCCTGAAACAATACACCGTCAACCTCAACGACAAGGCCAAGCTGGGCAAGGTCGATCCGCTGATCGGCCGCCATGCCGAGGTCGACCGCACCATCCAGATCCTGTGCCGCCGGTCGAAGAACAACCCGCTCTACGTCGGCGACCCCGGCGTCGGGAAGACCGCGATCGCCGAAGGCCTGGCGCGCAAGATCATCGAGGGCGCCGTGCCCGACGTGCTGCTGCCCGCCGTCATCTACAGCCTCGACATGGGCGCGCTGCTTGCGGGCACCCGCTATCGCGGCGACTTCGAGGAGCGGCTGAAGAACGTCGTCAACGAGCTTGAAAAGCTGCCGCACGCGGTGCTGTTCATCGACGAGATCCACACCGTCATCGGCGCCGGCGCCACCAGCGGCGGCGCCATGGACGCATCGAACCTGCTGAAGCCGGCGCTGAGTTCGGGCGCCATTCGCTGCATCGGCTCGACGACCTACAAGGAGTTCCGCAACCATTTCGAGAAGGATCGGGCGCTGCTGCGCCGGTTCCAGAAGATCGACGTCAACGAGCCGTCGATCGAGGACACCATCAAGATTCTGATGGGCCTGCGGCCGTCGTACGAGGAACACCACAAGCTGAAGTACACGCCCGAGGCCATCAAGGCCGCGGTCGAGCTGTCGGCGCGCTACATCAACGACCGCAAGCTGCCCGACAAGGCGATCGACGTGATCGACGAGACCGGCGCCTCGCAGATGCTGGTGCCGCTCGCCAAGCGCAAGAAGATCATCGGCGTCAAGGAAGTCGAGCAGGTGATCGCCACCATGGCGCGCATCCCGCCGAAATCGGTCAGCACCGACGACAAGAAGGCGCTGGGGACGCTCGAGGGCGACCTCAAGCGCGTCGTTTTCGGCCAGGACAAGGCGATCGAGCGCGTGGCCTCGGCCATCAAGCTCAGCCGCGCCGGCTTGCGTGAACCCAACAAGCCGATCGGCAGCTATCTGTTTTCCGGCCCCACCGGCGTCGGCAAGACCGAGGTTGCCAAGCAGCTTGCCACCATCCTCGGCATTCCGCTGACCCGCTTCGACATGTCGGAATATATGGAACGCCACAGCGTTTCCCGGCTGATCGGGGCGCCCCCGGGCTATGTCGGCTTCGACCAGGGCGGTCTCCTGACCGATGCCGTCGACCAGCAGCCGCATTCGGTACTGCTGCTCGACGAAATCGAAAAGGCCCACCCGGACCTGTTCAACATCCTGTTGCAGGTCATGGACAACGGCAAGCTGACCGACCACCACGGCAAGACGGTCGATTTCCGCAACACCATCCTCATCATGACGACCAATGCCGGCGCCGCCGACATGGCGCGTGAAGGGGTCGGCTTCGGCGCCACCCAGCGGGTCGGCGAAGACGAGGAGGCGATCAAGCGGATGTTCACCCCCGAATTCCGCAACCGCCTCGATGCGGTGGTGGCATTCGATTACCTGCCGCCCGAAGTCGTCGCCCGCGTCATCGACAAGTTCGTGCTCGAGCTCGAGCTCCAGCTGCAGGAGCGCGAGGTCCATATCGCGCTGACCGACGAGGCCAAGGGCTGGCTGACCGAGCGCGGCTATGACCGGCTGTACGGCGCGCGTCCGATGGGCCGCCTGATCCAGGAGAAGATCAAGCAGCCGCTCGCCGAGGAGCTGCTGTTCGGCAAGCTCGTCAACGGCGGCGAAGTCCGCGTCCACCTGAAGGACAACGACCTCGCCTTCGAAGTCGTGCCGGCCCCCCGGAAGCCGCCGCGCGCCAGGAAGGTCAAGGCGCTGCCGCCGCCGACGGTCGACGCCTGATCCGATGATGGCACCCGCCGGGACAGGTTCCCGGCGGGTTCAATCGGGCTTGGCGGCACGATCCTTGTTGCGCTTGTCGGCGATCATCCCCTGGCAGTCCGCGCCCTTGACAATGACGAACAGCCCGGTCGCCTCGAACAGCGCCGGGAAGTTCTTCACGCCATAGTTTCGCGGGTCTATCGGCGCCTGCCGCTTAGCGTGGCTGCCGGCGACCGACAGCAGCGCCCAACCATCGTCCCGCTGCGCCGCTTCGACGGCGCCGCGCAGGATCGCGACCAGCTTGGTATCCTGCGCCAGCTTGGGCTTGGCCGGCGCCGCGACGACGTTTGCCGGCTTGGCCGGTGGTGAGACAGGTTTTGCCGGATTGGCCAGCGTTGCCAGCGTTGCCGGCTTTGCCGGCTTTGTCGGATCGGCTGCAGGTGGTGGTACCGGCGGCACCGGCGGCGCCGGCTCGGGCGACGCCAGGCTGTCGAGAAACAGGAATGTCGTGCAGGCGTTGACGAATGGCTCGGGCGTCTTGCGCTCGCCAAAGCCATAGACCTCGTGCCCCGCCGCCTTCAGATGCATCACCAGCGGCGTGAAATCGGCGTCGCTGGAGGCGATGCAAAAAGCGTCGGGTCTCTGCGTGTACAAAAGCTCCATGGCGTCGATGACCAGCGCGATATCGGTGGCGTTCTTGCCGGTCGAATAGCTGAATTGCTGGATCGGCCGGATGGCAAAGCCGTGCAGCTTGTCCCGCCAGCCCTGCAGGCCTGGGCTGGCCCAATCGCCATAGGCGCGGCGGATGTTGGCGGTGCCATGGCGCGACAGCTCGCCCAGGATCGCGGCGATCTTGCTATGCGAGACATTATCGGCATCGATCAGCAACGCGATGCGGCGGTTGGTCGTCGGCTCTGCCCGGTTGTCGTCCATGCTGTCCCCCGGCCCGACCTCGCTGCACGCTAGGCCGATCCGGGGGCGCGATGCAAACGTTCAGCTTTCGATGAAGGCCAGCAGGTCGGCGTTGATGACATCGGCATGGACCGTCGCCATGCCGTGCGGAAAACCGGGATAGGTTTTCAGCGTGCCGTGGCGCAGCAGCTTGATGCCGATGCGGGCGCTGTCGTCGATCGGCACGATCTGGTCGTCCTCGCCGTGCATCAGCAGCACCGGGATATCGATCGCCTTGAGGTCGTCGGTGAAATCGGTCTCCGAAAACGCCTTGATGCCCTGGTAGTGCGCCAGCGCGGAGCCGATCATGCCCTGCCGCCACCAGTTGCCGCGGATGCCGTCGTCGATGGTCGCGCCGTCGCGGTTCCAGCCGTAAAAGGGGATCGGCACCGCGTTGTAGAAACCGGCGCGACTGGCGGCGAGCTGGTCGCGAAAATCGTTGAACACCTCCAGCGGCAGCCCACCCGGATTGGTATCGGTCTTCAGCATCAGCGGCGGCACCGCACCGATCAGCACCGCCTTTGCCGCCCGCGCCGTGCCGTGGCGCGCCAGATAGCGCACGACCTCGCCGCCGCCGGTCGAATGGCCGATATGGACGGCATCGTGCAGGTCGAGATGCTCGACGACCGCCGCCACGTCATCGGCATAATGGTCCATGTCATGGCCATCGGGAACCTGCGCCGACCGGCCGTGGCCGCGGCGATCATGGGCGACGACGCGATAGCCGCGGGCGTGGAAGAACAGCAGCTGGGCATCCCAGTCGTCGCTGCTCAATGGCCAGCCGTGATGGAAGACCAGCGGCCGGCCGCTGCCCCAGTCCTTGAAGAAGATCTCGACGCCGTCGCTGGTCGTGATGCTGGCCATCATATGCTCCTGTGCTCCGCCCCGTCGGCCGCAGGATGACATGAAACCGTTACCGGAAAAAGGCGGCGTCAGTCGTCGAGAAGCGCCAGCGCCGCCGCCTCGTCGGGTGCCGCCAGCACGCGGCGGGCGACATCGAAATCATGGCCGGCGCGCGCCATCGCGGCGAGCTCGCGATTGCGCCGCACGGGATCGATACCGCCATCCCGCGCGAATGGCCCGAACCGCCGCCGCCGGGCGAAGGCAATGGCCGGCGCGTGCGGATTGGCCGCCGCGTCCTCGTCATCGGCGAGCACCGCGCCGGCATCGTCGCGCGACACGCCGGCGGCGGCCAGCGCCCCCCTGACCCGCCCAAGGCCAAAGCCGCGCGCCGTCAAATCGCGCTGCTTCGATGCCGCCCAGGCGCGATCATCGACATAGCCGAGTTCGGTAATGCGCCCGACCAGCCCGGCAATGTCGGGCGGCTCCGCCGGGGTCCAGATCCGGTCCTGAAGCTTCCTGTGCAGATAGCGCTGCAGCTTGGCGGCGGTGGTCGCGTAGCGCGCGGCATAGCCGACCGCCAGCTCCTGCAGCTGCGCCGCGTCGATCGGCCGGCGGACACGCGGTTCATACACGCGCGGCTTGTTCTCGCGCTGGCCGCGCTGGCGCTGTCGACCTTCGCCCTCGCCGCTTTCTTTGCTCATGCCTTGTTTGTGCCATGTTCGGGCCGGAATTTGAACTCCCCCATGGGGCAAGGCAGAACCGCACGCGTTTAAGCGCAACGAGATATAAACGGGATTTCGCACCCGTCGGCGCCGGGGCAATCGGCGACGACAGGGGAACAGGGAGACAGGGCTTTGAACCTGCAACAGACGCCGACCCCGACGTTCGACGGCCTGGCGTATCGCCGCGCGTCGTTCACCACGCTGGGCGCCGCGCTCGATTATGCGGCGCTGGGCGACAAGGGCATGAATTTCCACGATGCCCGCGCCGACCTGGTGCGCGCCTACCCTTATCGCGAGCTCGCTGCCGATGCCCGCGCGCGGGCGATGCGGCTGGTCGCCGATGGCGTGCGCCCCGGCGACCGCATCGCGCTGATCGCCGAAACCGGCGCCGATTTCGCCGCGGCCTTCTTTGCCGCGATCTATGCCGGCGCGTTGCCGGTGCCGCTGCCGCTGCCGACCAGCTTCGGCGGCCGCGAGGCCTATGTCGAACAGATCGCCACCCAGTTGCGCAGCTGTGAACCCCGGCTGGTGCTGTCGCCCGAGGGCCTGTTTGCCATGGTCCAGCAATCGGCGGAGGGCCTGTGCGCCGCCCACGACTGGTCGCAGTATTTCGCCACCCCCGCCGTCGTCGTCGACCTGCCCGAGGCGAAATCCGATGACATCGCCTATCTCCAGTACTCGTCGGGCAGCACACGCTTCCCGCACGGCGTCGCCGTCACCCACGAGGCGCTGCTCGCCAATCTCGCCGGCCATGCCCATTGCATGGCGGCCGGCGACGGCGATCGCGTCGTGTCGTGGCTGCCCTGGTATCACGACATGGGCCTCGTCGGTTGCATGCTGGCGCCGCTCGCCAACCAGATCTCGGTCGACTACCTCGCCACGGAAGATTTCGCCCGCCGGCCCTTGAGCTGGCTGACCCTGATCAGCCGCAACCCGGACAACACGCTCAGCTATTCGCCGACCTTCGGCTACGACATCTGTGCCCGCCGCATCTCGCCGTCGATCAACGTCACGGAACGTTTCGACCTGTCGCGCTGGCGCGTCGCCGGCAATGGTGCCGACATGATCCGCCCCGAGGTCATGCAGGCCTTTGTCGACGTGTTCGCCGCCGCCGGCTTCAAGGCCAGCGCCTTTCTGCCCAGCTATGGCTTGGCCGAGGCGACCCTCGCCGTCAGCATCATGCCGTTGGGCGAAGGCATCGTTTCCGACCTCATCGACGAGCGGACGCTCTCGGGCAGCAGCGATTTCAGTGCCCATCCGGGCACGGGCGGCGTCCGCACCGCCGCCCGCCGTCCCACCCGCTATCGCGCCATCGTCAACTGCGGCAGGGCCGTCCCCGGCCTCACCATCGAGATCCGCGCCGAAACCGGCGCCATCCTGCCCGACCGCAAGATCGGTCGCGTCTTTGTCCGCGGCCTCGGCGTCATGGCCGGCTATTTCCGCGATCCCGAGGCCACCGCCGCGGCGCTGTCGGCCGATGGCTGGCTCGACACCGGCGACATGGGGTACCTGTCCGCCGGCTCGATCTTCATCGTCGGCCGCGCCAAGGACATGATCATCATCAACGGCAAGAACCATTGGCCGCAGGACATCGAATGGGCGATCGAGCAGCTGCCCGGCTTCAAGGCCGGTGACATCGCCGCCTTCTCGATCACCACACCATCGGGCGAGGAAGCCCCCGCCGTGCTCGTCCAGTGCCGCACCTCGGACGTCGGCGAACGCAACATCCTGCGCGAGGCAATCCGCAACAAGGTCCGCGCCATCACCGGCATGACCTGCGTCGTCGAACTCGTGCCGCCGCGGACGCTGCCGAAAACCTCGAGCGGCAAGCTCAGCCGGTCGAAGGCGCGCAGCCAATATCTGTCGGGCGAAATCCAGCCCTTCGATGTAGCGGCCTAGTCTCCCTTCCCTGAAAGGGTCGGGGGAGGGTGCGTGTCGAAAGCTGCCCATATGCCACGCCGGTCCGATCTTCGATGAAGACACCCTCCCCCAGCCCCTCCGTCGACGCGAAGGCGTCGCCTACGGCTGAAAGGGAGGCGAGCAGATGACCCTCGCCATCACCGGCGCCACCGGCTTCGTCGGCAGCCGCGTCGTCTTCCGCCACGACGGCCAGGCCCGTGCCCTCGCCCGCCGCCCGCAGCAACCGCGCCGCCTGGTCTGGTGGGTCGCCGGCGACCTCGCCGACCCGGCCGCCCTCGCCCGGCTTTGCGACGGTGCCAGCGCCGTCATCCATATCGCCGGCATCGTCAGCGCCCCCGATCGCGCCACCTTCGACGCCGGCAATGTCGCCGGCACCGCCGCCATGCTCGCCGCCGCCAAGGCCGCCGGCGTCGACCGTTTCGTCCATGTCTCCAGCCTGGCCGCGCGTGAACCGCAACTGTCGATGTACGGCGCCTCAAAGGCCGCCGCCGAGGACCTGGTCAGCGCCAGCGACCGCGACTGGGTGATCGTTCGCCCGCCCGGGGTCTATGGCCCCGCCGACCGCGAGATGCTCGACATCTACAGGCTGGCGGCGCGCGGCCTCTACATCGCCCCGCCCGGCCGCATCTCGCTGCTCCATGTCGACGATCTCGCCGCCGCGCTGCTGGCGCTCGCCGCCGGCGGGCCGTCGCGGCAAGTGCTGGAGGTCGACGACGGTGCGACCGATGGCCATTCCCACCCCGAATTCGCCGGCGCCATCGCCGCCGGGCTCGGCCGCCGTGTCCGCACCATCCCGCTGCCGCTGGCGATGCTGCACTTCGCCGCCCGCATCGGCCTGTCGGCCAAGCTGACCCGCGACCGCGCCGCCTATATCGCCCATCCCGATTGGGTGGCGCGCGGCGGCAACACGGCGCTGGCCGGGATCTGGGCGCCCACGTTCGACCTTGCCGCCGGCGTGGCCGATACCGTGGCGGGCTATCGCAAGCGCGGCTGGCTCTAGATTCCCCCACCCCCGGCCCCTCCCGCCGGCGGGAGGGGACCCTTCGGCCCCGCTTTGGCCATTTTGTGCTGGCAAAGCGCCGCCAACCACAGGAGTCACCATGACCGACCGCGCGCAGGTTTACGCCCGCATCATCGAACTCATCGAGCCGCTGAACCCCAAGAAGGTCGCGCTTACCGAAGACACCAGCTTTGCCGGCGACCTCGAGATGGATTCGCTGACCGTGATGGACCTCGTCGCCAGCATGGAAGACGAATGGGACATCGTCATGCCGCTGAACATGCTGCCCGATCTCGAAACCGTCGGCCAGGTCGCCGATGCCGTGACGCGGCTCGTCACCAAGTGACCGACCTGTTCTCCAAGTTCGATGCGCTGATCGCCGAGCGCGCCGCTGTGCTTGCCAAGGGCATCCGCGACCCCTTCGCCATCGTCATGCAGGAGGTGAAGTCGCCGACCGTCGCGATCATCGACGGCAAGGAGACCATCCTGCTCGGCACATACAATTACATGGGGATGACCTTCGATCCCGACGTCATCGCGGCCGGCGAAGAGGCGCTGCGCAAGTTCGGCGCAGGAACAACGGGAAGCCGCGTCCTCAACGGCACCTACCAGGGCCACAAGGAATGCGAGGACGCGCTGAAGGACTTCTACGGCATGTCGCATGCCATGGTGTTCTCGACCGGCTATCAGGCCAATCTCGGCATGGTGTCGACGCTGGCCGGAAAGGGCGACTACATCATCCTCGACGCCGACAGCCATGCCTCGATCTATGACGGCTGCTACCTCGGCAACGCCGACATCGTGCGGTTCAAGCACAACAGCGCCGAGGACCTGGAAAAGCGCCTGCGCCGCCTGCCGCCGGAAGCCGGCAAGCTGGTCATCCTCGAAGGTGTCTATTCGATGCTCGGCGACATCGCGCCGCTTCAGGAACTCGTCGCCATTGCCAAGGCGCATGGCGCCATGGTGCTCGTCGACGAGGCGCATGGCATGGGCTTTTTCGGCGAGAACGGCCGCGGCGTCTATGAGGCCGCCGGCGTCGCCGCCGATGTCGATTTCGTCGTCGGCACCTTCTCCAAATCTGTCGGCACCGTCGGCGGTTTCTGCGTGTCGAACCACCCCAAGTTCGAAATCCTGCGCCTCGTCTGCCGGCCCTATACCTTCACGGCCTCGCTACCCCCGGCCGTCGTCGCCTGCGCCGCGACCAGCATCCGCAAGCTGATGCACGCCGGCGACAAGCGCGAGCGCCTGTGGGACATGAGCCGCAAGCTGCACAGCGGCCTCATCGCCCGCGGCTTCCGCCTCGCCACCGAAACCTGCGAAAGCGCCATCGTCTCGGTGCTGATGCCCGACCAGGAAACGACCGTCCGCATGTGGCAGGCGATGCTCGAGCTCGGCGTCTATGTGAACATGTCGCGGCCCCCGGCGACGCCGGCCGGCGTGTTCCTGCTGCGCTGCTCGCTATGCGCCGAACATTCGGCCGAGCAACTGGACACGGTACTGGAGCGGTTCGCGATGGCGGGCGCGGCGGTGGGGCTCTTCGCGGACGCCTGATCCAGGGGCCTCCGGCGGCCGGGGCCTTGGCCGCGGACCCCGTTTTGCGGCTCTAGACCGAAAAGCTCGATCCGCAGCCGCAGCCGCTCGCGGCATTGGGGTTGCGCACCTCGAACGCCGCAGCGCCGATCTTTTCGACGTAATCGACCTCGGCGCCGGCGACGAACGGCAGGCTGTCGGGATCGACGAGCATGGTCACGCCATCGGTCTCCACGGCCAGATCATCGGGGGCCGCATCCGATTCCAACCCGAACTTGTACTGGAAGCCGGCGCAGCCGCCACCATCGACGGCAAGGCGCAGCTTCAACCCCGGCTTGCCCTGGCGCGCCGCGATCACGGCGACACGGGCAGCGGCGGCGGGCATCAGGCGGGGGGCGGTATCCATTGGGGCAATGTAGGCGCGTCGACGCGCCGGAACAAGCTGGCCCCGATCAGCGATAGTTGCGGATCGGGGTCATCCGGGCATTGTCGGCCGAAGCGACGACGCGATCGTCCTCGAGCATCGGGCCGAAATCGGCTGGCGCACTCGCCTGCAGCACTTGGCCCGCCTCGCCCTGCGCCGCCAGCACAAAGGCCGAAGCGTCGAGGAACGGCCGGGCATTGACGGCGCGGCCATCGATGCGGACTTCGTAATGGAGATGGGTACCGGTCGAACGGCCGGTGGAGCCCATCCGGCCGATGATCTGGCCCTGCCGGACACGCTCGCCGGGGCGAACCAGGATAGCCGACAGATGGCCATAGCGGGTGTCGATGCCCTTGCCGTGGCTCAGCTCGACAAGGTTGCCATAGCCGTTGGCACGGCCGGCCTGGAGCACGGTGCCGTTGGCCGAGGCGTAGATGGGCTCGCCCGTGGCGCCCGCCATGTCGACGCCGGCGTGCATCGCGCTGCCGCCGTTGAACGGATCGAAGCGGAAACCGAAGCCCGAGGTGTAGCGATAATCCTTGACGGGCATATAGGCCGGGATCGAGCCGACGGCAGCCTGCAGCACGCTCAGCTTTTTCCAGCTGAGGAACAGGTCCTTGAAGCGCGGCTCGGCATCGGCGCTGACCGGAATGTAGGGGCCGCCCATGGCGCCCTGGGCGCTGCCGTTCCAATCGGACGACTGTACGAACCGCGACGGATCGAGGCCGAGGCGGCGAATCAGCGCCTGGGTGTCGCGCAGCTTGGCTTCGGCGGCGCCGGTGGCCTTGTCGACAAAGGCCAGCTGCTGGCTTTCGAGGGCGCGGAACGGCTCCGTCAGCGATGCGGTCTGGACGATGGGGGCGGCGACCACACCCGCCTTGCCGCGCTTGCCACGCACGGCCGTCGGGGCAACGAGGTTCTGGACGGTGGCGAAGCGTTCGGTTTCGGCGACCTGGCGGGGCAGCATGCCGGCCAGCTTGGCCATGTCGCGCTTGCCGGTCAGCAGGGCAGCGAGGAATTTCTGGCGCGCTTCGAGCGCTTCGGCGCGGGCGGCGACATCACCCTTCAACGCGGCGGTTTCGGATTTCATCGCCTGCAGCTGGTGCTGCATGCGGGCGAGCTCGGCCTGTTTGGCGGCGAGGGCCACGTCCCCGTTGCTGGAGACCATCGCCGAGGTGGCGATGCCGAGCCAACCGGCGACCATTACTGCTGACGCGATTGCCATGACTTGCGTTCGTGTCCCCATCTCGATGGTCAGATCGTGACCATTGGCGCGATGCCAGGTGAACTCATGCGAGGGGAGGACGCGCGCCACGCCTTGCGTCAGCCGGGTCACGGCCGATGGAATTTGCAGCACTGTCCTGGAACCCCCGGGAATCTCGTTTTGAACCATGCGACCCGGTTTTCCGGTGTTACTGGGAAGCGACATCACAAACTCGGCGCTGCCCGAAACCTTGTCTGGAACCTCGGTTCCGGGTTGCAAGTTCAATCAAACAGGTGCGGTCTGCCCCCGCAACCCGTGCCGCTGCCCGGCATGGGCCAGCCGTGGCGGCGGCGCGGTGAGTTGATGCAGATCGCCGGCGAATTAACCATATCATTGCGTTTCGGTCAGGCAACGACATCGAAAACGTCGCGAATCGGCAGTCGGGATGCCGATTCCGATCCTGTCGTTAATGCTGGCTTCAGCCGAGCGCCGTTGCCGCCGCCAGAACCTCGGCGGCATGGCCGGGCACCTTCACCTTGTGCCACACCCGGGCGATGCGGCCGTCGCGATCGATCAGGAAGGTCGCACGCTCGATCCCCATGTACTTTTTCCCGTACATGCTCTTTTCCCCCCAGACGCCATAGGCCTCGGTCACCGCGCCGTCATCAGCGCCCAAACCGACGGTGAGGCCGTGCTTGGCGCGGAATTTCGCATGGGCGGCGACGCTGTCGCGCGACACGCCGACGATATCGGTATCGGCGGCGGCAAAGGCGTCGCGCTGGCCTGAAAAATCCTTGCCCTCGGTGGTGCAGCCCGGCGTGTCGTCCTTGGGATAGAAATACAGCACCAGCTTGCGGCCCTTGAAATCCGCCAGGCTGATCGGGCCGGTGTCGCCGTCGAGGGTGAAATCGGGGGCGGCATCGCCGGGCTGGGGTGCGGTCATCGCGGGTCCTTCTTCGCTTGCAACACGTCGGTGAACGCCAGCCTCACGATCGCCCGCGCCGCGGTCAAGGATTCGATGGCCTGCGGAAACGATGCCGCACCCAGCCCGCGCGCCAGCACCGCCTCCACCGCCGGGCTGAAGCTTGCCGGCGTTTCCATCCCCGGCGCGACGAGGCGCAGCAGCATCAGGAACCGGCCCAGGACATCATGCGCCACCCCCAGCCCCGGCGGCAGCGCCCCCGCCGCGGTCAGCGCAGCGATCGCCGTGCCGAGATCGGGGCCCAGCGCGGCGCGATCGCGCAACTGGACGAAATGCACGACGAATTCGAGATCGACGAGGCCGCCTGGCGCCAGCTTGACGTCGAACGGCCCCTTCGGCGGCTTGGCGGCGGCGATGTCGGCACGCATCTCGAGCACCGCCTTGCGCAAGGCTTCCGCATCGCGCGGGCGATCGAGCGCCGCCGCGATGGCATCCTCTGCGGCCGCCCGTGTTTCGGGGCTGCCGCCGATCAGCCGGGCGCGGGTCAGCGCCATATGCTCCCAGCTTTCGGCCTCGCTCGCCTGGTAGCGGCCGAAGCTGGCGATCGACAGCGCCAGCAGGCCCTTGGCGCCCCAGGGCCGCAGCCGCGTATCGACTTCGTACAGCGCGCCGGCAGCGGTCGGCACCGACAGCGCCGCCGTCAGCCGTGCCGCCAGCCGGTTGAAATACTGGCTCGCCGGCAGCGGCGTGGCGGCATCCGACAGCGCCGCGTGGCTGCCGCTGAACAGATAGACGATGTCGAGGTCCGACGCATGGGTCAGCGCCCGGCCACCATAACGCCCCAGCGCCAGCACCAGCGGCTCCGCCCCCGGCACCCGGCCATGGCGCCGCGCGAAATCATCGGTGACCGCCGGAATCACCACCGCCAGCGCCGCATCGGCGAGATCGGACAGCGACCGCCCTGCCACCAGCGGATCGGTGCGCCCCTCGATCAGTTGCGCGCCAAGCTGGAACCGCCGTTCCCCGGTCCAGCGCCGCACGCGATCGAGCACATCCTCCAGCATCGCCGCCGGGCCGACATAGGCGCTCAGTTCCGCCGTCAGCGCCGCCGCATCGGGCAGCGGATCGAAGGCATCGGGCGCCAGCATCACGTCGAACAGCGCCGGATCGCGCGCCAGCGCGTCGGCGAGTACCGGCGCCACGCCGAGCAGATGACCGAGCAGGCCGACGAGCGCCGGATTGGCCTGCAGCAGCGCAAAGAACTGCGCGCCCTGGGGAAGCGCGGCAAGGAAGCCATCGAGCCGCGCCGCCGCCACCGCCGGATCGGCCGCCGCCGCCACGCCGCCAAGCAGCGCCGGCAGCACCGCCTCGAAGGCACCCCGCGCCGGCTCGCTGCGCAGCGCCCGCATCGTCCCCGCCCGCCAGCGCAGCAGCAGCGGCGGCACGATCCGCGCCAGCCCCGGGTGATTGGCCTTCAGCCAGGCGCCGGGCTCCGCCGGCACGACATGGCTTTCGGGCGCGGCGGCCGAGATCAGCCGGTCATAGGCCAGCGCCACCGGCGTCGTCGCAGCCACCAGCCGGCGTTCCGCCGTCGCCCAGTCGCGCCAGCCCGCCAGCCGCGCCACCGCGGCGCGATCGGCGGCGAGCCGCGGCACGGCATGGGTCTGCTCGTCGCGGCGCATCTGCAGCCGGTGCTCGACCGTCCGCAACAGGCGATAGCTGTCGGCCAGCCGCGCCGCCTCCGCCGGCGCCACCCGGCCCGCGGCGGCCAGCGCCGCCAGCCCGTCGAGCGTCGCCGGCGCGCGCAGTTCCGGCGCCCGGCCGCCCCAGATCAGCTGGTGGATCTGGGCAAAGAACTCGATCTCGCGAATGCCGCCGCGCCCGCGCTTCAGGTCATAGCCCGGGCCCAGCGCCTGCCCCGCCTCGAAATGGTCGCGGATGCGCAGGGACACCGCCTGGATGTCGCGCACCGCCGTCCAGTCGAGGCTGCGCCGCCACACAAACGGGCGGATGCGGGTCAACAGCCCCTGCCCCAGCGCCAGGTCGCCGGCACAGGCCCGCGCCCGGATGAAGGCGACGCGTTCCCAGGTCAGCGCCTCCGACTGGTAATAATGTTCCGCCGCCCCGACCGCGAGGCTGATCGGCGTGATCTCGCTCGCCGGCCGCAGCCGCAGGTCGACGCGCTGGACATAGCCATCGGGCGTCAGGTCGGCGAGCAGCGCCACCGCGCGCTTGGCGATGCGCACCGCTGCCTCGTTCGGCTCCTCGTGGCTGCGCCGCGGGATGATGTCGGGATCGTGAACCAGGATCAGGTCGACGTCCGACGAATAGTTGAGCTCGTGGCTGCCGAGCTTGCCCAGCGCCAGCGCCGCCAGCCCGGCGTTCGCCGCGCCGCGCTCGGCCAGCGCTGCGGCGATCGCCACATCGATGCTGCGATCGGCAAAGTCCGACAGCGCCGCCGTCACCCGCTCCAGCGGCCACAGCCCGGCCAGGTCGGCGAGCGCCACCACCAGCGCGACATCGCCACGCGCCCGGCGCAGGCGTTCGGCGACCGGCAGGTCGGGATCGGCGGCGAGCGCCATCGCGGCGGCAAAGGTTGCATCGGGGCCCTCGGCTGCCAGCAACGCCATCGTCGCGCGGCGGCCGCGGATCAGGGCCTTCAGGAACGGCGCCTCCGCCCAGGCGGTGGCGGCGGCAGCGACCAACGGCAACGCCAGCCCCGCCGGCAACAGGCCGGCGAGTTCGGGCGACGGGTCGCGCGGCGGCAAGTCGAAATCCACCGTCGCGTGATGCCAGCCGCTGCCCCGCCTGTCACGCCTGCTATCACGCCGCCTGTCTGCCGGAACCCGCAGCCCTGCTGCTACGTTTGCAGCACGTGTGCGTCGATCCCGGCGCCAGGGAGCCCACCATGCGCAAGACCATCATCCTCACCGCTACGCTGTTTGCCGGCCTGACGCTCGCCGCCTGCAACACCGTCGAAGGCGCCGGCAAGGACGTCAGCTCGGCCGGCAAGGCGGTCACCAACACCGCACAGGACGTGAAGAACTAAAGCGCATCAGCGCTCTTTTCGCGGCGAGGCGCCCCGGCTATGTCCGGGGCGCCTGCTGCGAGGAGATGTCGATGCGCAATGTCCTGATCGGTGCAGCCCTGGCCGCGGCCACGCTGCTCGGCGCCTGCAACACCATCGAGGGCGCCGGACGGGACATGAGCTCGGTCGGCAAGGCGGTCAGCAATACCGCCCGCGACGTTAAGAACTGAACGCTATTCGGCGCTGACGGTCGTTCCTGCCTGCGCGGCCTCGCGCGCCCGGCTGCGCTCGGTCAGCCAGATGCCGATGATCGAGACTTCGTAAAGCAGCATCAGCGGGATCGCGAGGGCGAACTGCGACCAGACGTCGGGTGGCGTCAGCACCGCGGCCACCGCAAAGGCGCCGACGATGGCATAGCGGCGGCCGGCGATCAGCTGCTTCCTCGTCAAGATGCCGGCGCGTTCGAGCAGCATCAGCAGCACCGGCAGCAGGAACGCGACGCCGAAGCCGAGGATCATGTTCATCACCAGCGACAGATATTCGCCCATCGCCGGCAGCGCCTCCTGGGTCAGCCCGGTCACCGCGGCGGAGGACTGGAAGCCGAGGAAAAACCGGAATGCCACCGGCATCACGGCATAATAGGCCAGCGCCGCCCCCATGGTGAACAGCACCGGCGTCGCGATCAGGAACGGCAGGAAGGCGCGTTTCTCGCGGCGGTACAGGCCCGGCGCGACAAAGGCCCAGAGCTGGTTGGCGATGATCGGGAAGGCCAGGCAGACCGCGGCAAAGGCGGCGACCTTCACATTGACGAAGAACGCCTCGTACAGCTTGGTGTAGATCAGCTTGCCGACGACGCCGGTGCCATAGGCATGGACGAGCGGCTGGACCAGAAAGCCGAAGATCCGTTCCGACTGGGTGAACGCCAGCCCGAAGCACAGCACGAAGGCGACGACGCATTTCAGCAGCCGGCTGCGCAGCTCGATCAGATGGTCGAGCAAAGGCGCCTTGCTGGCGTCGATATCGGTGGTGTCGTCGCTCATGGTTCCGACGCCTGGGGTTCGATCGCCGGGGCGGTCGCGGGCTTCTTCGCAGCCCGGCGTCGCGGCGCGGGTGGCGTATCGGCATCGGCGACAGTCGGCTTGCGACGCCGCTTGGCCGCCGGTTCAGCCGCAGCCGCGCCCGCCGCCGCGGGCGTCTCGGCCGGCGCAATGTCGACGATCTCGGGCGCCAGCGGCGGCGGCGGCAGCATCCAGTCGTCGCTGCCCATCGCCGCTCCGAGGTCTGGCATCGGGTTCCTGATGCCGAGCTCGGGCAGCGCCGTCGCCTTCATGATGGCCTCGTTCTGCGCCGCCCAGGCCTTTTGCATTTCCTCGAGCTCGGCCTCGCGCATCATCGTGTCGAAGCCGCTGCGGACATGGCGGGTCATCGCCCGGCCCTTGGCCAGCCATTGCCCGACCTGGCGCATCACGCGCGGCAGGTCCTTGGGCCCGATGACGAGCAGCGCGACCAGCGCGATGATCGCCAGCTCCGATGAATCGATGCCGAACATGGGTGTCCGTAAAGCCCGGGGCCTTTAGCGCCGGACCTCGTCGCTGGCCGGCGCCACCGGGGTCGCGGCAGTGCTGGTGACCTGGGGCGGCGGCGGCGCCGGCGGCGTGTCGCCTTCGGCCAGGCCCTTCTTGAAGCTGGTGATGCCCTTGGCGAAATCGCCCATCAGATCCGAAATCCGGCCGCGGCCGAACAGCAGCATGACGACAATGAGCAGGATGACCCAGTGGACGAGGCTGAAGGAGCCCATGGCAGAATCCTTGTGAAAGCAATTGAAAGACGTCTGGCGGCAGCTTTACCCCGATAACCGGGGCGAGGCCAGCGGGTTGCGCCGGGCCGTGGCAACCCAGCCGCACGGCGCGTCGGCCATCGTGCGAGCCGAGACGGCGCGTCGGGCCTGTTTACGGAAGCGTAATCTTTGCGACCGCGGCGTAGAATCGTTTCAGCTATCGAATGGTGTAGGTATTTAACGATTATGCGACGGCTGGCTTTACACTATGCCGAGTCCGGCCCGGCGTTTTCCTCTCTCCTTCCTCAATCCGTAGGGTCTGGCACGATCGTTGCATGTATGATTCCAGGGGGCCTGGCGCCCGTTCACATAGGGGATCCTGGATGTTGCTTCGGCCGATCGTTGGAAAACTAGCCATTGCCGCGCTTCTCGGCTGCGGGCTCGGCGCGCCGGTGCAGGCCGTGACGGTCATCAGCAGCTCGGCGTTCGGCATCTCGGCCAACCTGACACTGCTCGGCTTCATCGGCGTCGGTCTCGGCCCGTTGGCGTCGGTCGCGGGCTCGGCCACCCCCGCCTACAGCACCACCGGCACGGTCGCCTCGGTCGACCAGACGCTATCGCTCGGCGTGCCGGTCCTCGCCGCGGTCAACGAGCGCGTGTCGACGGGCGTCATCGATACCAGCGCAAGTTCCCCCTATCCGACGACGCCGACCAGCACGGCGACGTCCACCGTCAACGATCTCGGCCTGGCGCTGACCACGAAGACCATCCTCGGCAGCCCGATCAACATCCTGACGATCGGCGCCACCACCCTGTCGTCGACGACATCGGCCAATGCCGCCAACACGCTCGGCGTCACCAGCCTCAGCAACATCACCGGGCTGACCTTCAGTGGCCTGGCGCTCGGTGCGCTGACCATCGATGGCAGCCTGTTTGCCAATGCGGCGCCGAACACCGTCATCCTCGACGTCCTCGGGCTGCGCATCATTGCCAATGAACAGATCACCAACGGCAACGGCACCGATCTGCTCGGCCGCACCACCAATGCGCTGCGGGTCAGCTTCGACAATTTCATCATCGGCGGCGGCCTGCTGAGCGGTGACGTCACCGTCGCCCATTCCCGCGCCGAGATCGTCGGGCTGCCGCTGATCGACCTCGGGCCGATCCCCGAGCCGTCGACCTGGCTGCAGATGATCGCGGGCTTCGGCCTCGTCGGCGTCGCGGCGCGGCGCCGGCGGCCGGCATACGCCTGAAAAGTTCGAAAGCGGGGGCAGTCGAGAGGGCCCGGGCCGAAAGGCCCGGGCTTTTTCGGTCCGGGGGCCGTTACGCCGCGTCGGGCGACTGCAGCACGGCGGCGGCGATCCGCGACGTCGACGCGGCCGAAACCGGCGATCGGCATCGCGGATGTCAACGCATCGGGCACCGGGCCGACGGTTAGACTGTGGGGCGGCATCGACCTCGACGACGGCACGATCTCCTGCTGCTCGCCGCCGGCCGGACGCGCTTCGTCGATGGCGCGGTCGCCACGATCGACGGCCATGGCCTGCGCTGCTTTGGCTCGATATGGCGCATGAAGGTGCCGGGCGCTTGTGACGCAGCTGGCGATCCAGGCCCGGCAACCCTCGGGTGCGGCCGATTGCATCCGATGCGGTATGTCGTTGCGTTGCCCACCCGTTCCGGCAAACTCGCTTGCCTGGCACGGACGCAGGCATGAACGTGACGCGCTGTGCCAGCCAGGACGACAACGAAGGGAAATGACGTGCACGCTCCCCAATCCCCGGCGCCGTTGCGGCCGCCGTCGTACAGCACGACGTTCGGTGACTTCATCGGCATCGGCGCCAACGGCAATCTGTGGGTCGATGGTTGCGACGTCGCCGACATCGTCGCCGCCCATGGCTCACCGCTGTTCATCATCTCGGAAAACCAGCTGCGGCAGAACTACCGCTCGTTCCGCGATGCCTTCGCCGCCGTCTACCCCGATGTCGAGATCCTGTTCGCCAACAAATCGAACAACGGCCTCGCCATCCGGCACATCATGAACCAGGAAGGCGCCGGCGGGGACTGTTTCGGCGCCCAGGAAATGTACATGGCGCTGCTTGCCGGCACCGATCCGGCGACGCTGGTGCTCAACGGCTCGAACAAGCAGGACGACGAGCTCGAAATGGCCATCGCCAACGGGCTGTGCATCAATATCGACGCCGAAGACGAGCTCGATCGCATCGCCGCGATCGCCGATCGGCTCGGCACGGTCGCCAACATCGGCATCCGTCTGAAGCTCGACCTGGAGCCGCTGCGCGACCGCATGGGCGTGGCGATGCACGGCCCGGGGTCGCTGAAGCAGCAGAGCGACAGCACCAAATGGGGCATGACGCGCGAACAGACCGCCGACATCGTGCGCCGCGCGCTGGCGATGCCGTCGGTGCGCCTGCAGGAAACCCATTTCCACTTGTCGCGCATGTCGAACGAGCCCGGCGATTTCGCCGTCATGGCGCGCGAGATGATCACCTGGTCGGGCTATCTGCGCGACGCCACCGGCTGGACGCCGCCGACGATCGACATCGGCGGCGGCTGGACCTTCGGCAAATGGTACGGCACCGGGCCGAACCGGCAGATCGACGGGCCGGATGCGCCAAAGCCCGCGGATTATGCCAATGCCGTCTGCGCCGCGATCAAGGACGAGGCCGAAAAGCTGGGCCTGCCGCTGCCGAAGCTGCGGCTCGAGCCGGGCCGCGCCCTGTCCGGGCCGGCGGGCGTCGCGGTCGGCCGTGTCGGGGCCGTCAAGCGCGGTGCCAAGACGTGGGTCAATCTCGACCTGTCGACCAATCACCTGTCCTGGGCGGCGGTGCTCGACTGGTATTATCACGCGGTGCGCGTCCATGATGCCGGGGCACCGGCCAGCGAGACCGTGGATCTGGTCGGGCCGCTATGCAATTCCGACGAGCTCGGCGCGCATCGGCCGATGCCGGCGCTGGCGCGCGGCGACCTCGTCGCCTTCCTCGATGCCGGCGGCTACACCGAAAGCGCCGCGGCGCGCTACAATGCCCAGCTGCTGCCGGCGACGGTGCTGGTCAGCGGCAATCGCCACGCGCTCATCACCGAACGCGAGCAGCTGAAGGACGTCGCCGGCCGGTTCCGCGTGCCGCCGCACCTGCTCGCCGCGTCGTTCGCCCGGCCGGTTGCCGCCTGATGCTGCGTGCCGCGGCGCTTGCCGCGCTGGCCCTGGCGACACCCGCGGCGGCGGACGACCTGCGCGTGACATTGGGCCCGGGCCAGCCGCAGCCTGCCTATGACGGCCGCGTGCTGGTCGTGCTGACCAAGGACGGCCGCAGCGAGCCGCGCTTCCAGGCCAATCGCAGCGACACCTCCGCCCAGGTCTTCGGTGTCGACGCGGTGGCGATGCAGGCCGGGCAGTCGGTGACGATCGGCGGCGAAACCACCGGCTACCCGCTCGAGACCCTGCGTGACGTGCCCAAGGGGCGCTATTTCGCGCAGGCGATCCTCCACAAATACGACACCTACAAGCTCGGCACCGGCAAGACCGTGAAGCTGCCCGCGGCCCGCGGCGCCGGCCAGAACTGGCGCAAGGAGCCGGGCAACCTCATCAGCCCGGTCGTGGAAATCGATTTCGACCCGGCGCGAAGCCAGTCGATCGACCTGATGCTGGACAAGGCGCTGCCGCCGATCGTGCCCGCGCCGGATACCGCGCTGGTGCGCAGCTTCAAGTTCCGCAGCCCGAGCCTGTCGAAGTTCTGGGGCCGCGACACGTTCCTCAACGCCTATGTGCTGGTGCCGCGCGATTTCGACAAGCATCCCGAGGCGCGCTTTCCGGTGATGGTCAATCACGGCCATTTCCCGGAAGGCTTTTCCGGGATCCGCGAGACGCCGCCCGATCCAAACCTCGTCTGCCAGCCGAGCGCCCGGTTCAACCACCCCTGCTACAACCGCGTCGAGCAGCAGGAGGCGCATGATTTCTACAAGAAATGGACGTCGGCCGACTTCCCGCGCTTTCTCGTCGTGGAGATCGACCACAGCAACCCGTATTTCGACGACAGCTATGCGGTGAATTCGGCCAATCTCGGGCCCTATGGCGACGCCATCCAGCATGAATTCCTGCCCGCGCTGGAGAAGAAATTCCGCGGCATGGGCGCCGGCTGGGCGCGCTTCACCTATGGCGGCTGCACCGGCGGCTGGGAGGCGCTGGCCGTCCAGGTCTTCTACCCCGACGAATATAACGGCGCCTTTGCCGCCTGCCCCGACACCATCGATTTCCGGCAGACCAAGGTCGTCAACATCTACGAGGACGACAACGCCTTCTGGCGCCAGGGCCCGTTCGGCAAGGTGCCGCGCTTCGTCAACCGCAACACGCTCGGCCATGTCGGCTGGACCAACGAGATGGAGAACCGCTACGAACGCGTCATCGGGTCGAAATCGCGTTCGGGCGGGCAATGGGACATCTGGGATGCGGTCTATTCGCCGATGGGTGACGACGGTTATCCCAAGCCGATCTGGGACAAGACCAGCGGCGTCATCGACAAGGCGGTGGCGGCGCACTGGCGGGAAAACTATGATCTGCGGCACATCCTGCAGCGCGATTGGGCGACGCTGGGGCCGAAACTGCAGGGCAAGATTCACATCCATGTCGGCGACATGGACAATTTCTACCTCAACAACGCGGTCTACCTGATGGAGGATTTCCTGAAAAAGGCCGATCCGCCGTACCAGGGTGAAGTCACCTATGGCGACCGTGCCGAACATTGCTGGAACGGCGACCCGACGCTGCCCAATGCGATCACCCGGCTGCGCTACAACAGCATGTACGTGCCCAAGATCCTGGCGCGCATGGCCAAGACCGCGCCGCCCGGCGCCGACCTGACGAGCTGGCGCTATCCCTGAGCCTCTGTCCATCGACTGGGACGGACGGGCCCTGCCGGCACGCCGGGGCGAAAGCCTGCTGGCCACGCTGACCGCGGCGGGCGTCGCCACCCTGCGGCACGATGCCGGCGGGGCTCCGCACGGCGCCTGGTGCGGCATGGGCGCCTGCCAGTCGTGCCTCGTCACCGTCGACGGCGTGCCGAACCGGCGCGCCTGCATGGTCAAGGTGGTCGACGGCATGACGGCAGCACCCGCCGGTGAGCGTGCCGATCTTCACGTGACGACTGCCGGCACGCCGCGCCGCGCCGCGGACCTGGCGGAACGGCGCCCCGACGTGCTGGTTATCGGTGCCGGGCCGGCGGGGCTGTCGGCGGCGCTGGTCGCCGCGCAAGCCGGTGCCGACGTGCTGCTGGCCGACGAGCGCGGCAGCGCCGGCGGCCAATATTATAAGCAGCCGGCGGTCGCGGCGGCCGGGATGGATGCGCAGGCCGCGGCCGGCGCCGCCCTGATCGCCAGGGTGCGGGCGGCCGGCGTGGACATGCTGTCCGACACGACGGTCTGGGGCGCCTTTGCCGGCGGGACATTCGCCGCCAGCCGGGGCGGCGACGCATTCCGGATCGTGCCGCGCGCGGTCGTGATCGCCACCGGCGCGCAGGAAATCGCCTGGCCGGTGCCGGGCTGGACCCTGCCCGGCGTCATGACTACCGGGGCCATCCAGGGCCTGTTGCGCACCGCCGGCCGCGTCCCGCCGGGTCGCATCGTCATCGCCGGCAACGGCCCGCTGAACCTGCAGCTCGCCGCCGAGCTGCTGGCGGCGGGCGCCGATATCGTGGCGCTCGTCGAGGCCGCGCCGTCCCCTGGCCTGGCGCTGGCGCCGGCGGTGCTGCGGATGGCGACGACCGCGCCGGCGCTGGTCCGCCAGGGCATCGGCTATCGCCTGCGGCTGCGTCGCGCCGGCGTGCGCATCCTGTGGGGCGCCCAGGTGACGGCGATCGCGCCGGGCCTGGCGATCGGGACCGACAGCGGCGACCGGCTTTCGGCCGACCTCATCTGCCTCGGCTATGGCCTGGTGCCCGAAAACGCCCTCGGACGCGCCGTGGACACGTCGCCCGGGGTCTTTTCCGCCGGCGATTGCACGACGATCGGCGGCGCGCATGTCGCCGCCGCCGCGGGTGCGCTCGCCGGGGCGGCGGCGGCGCGGCATCTCGGCCTCGACGCCGATCCCGGCGATGCCGCGGCGCGGTTGCGGCGTGCCACGCGATTTCAGGCGGCGCTTTGGCAACTCCATGCCCCCGCCCGGCCGCTGGTCGGCCATGTCACGCCGGCGACGATCATCTGCCGCTGCGAAGGCGTCACCGCAGCCGACATCACGGCAGCAGAGGCCGCCGGCGCACACAGCCATGCCGCCATCAAGCAGGCCACGCGCCTCGGCATGGGTCGCTGCCAGGGTCGCGGCTGCGCCCCGCTGCTGACGCGGCTGGCGCCGGAAAAGGCCGCCGCCGGCTTTGCGCCGCGCGCGCCGGTGCGCCCGGTGACGATCGCGGAACTGGCCGGATGACCGGCACCCCGGTGCGGCGCGCGGACGCCGTGGTGATCGGCGGCGGCGTGGTCGGCACCTGCATCGCCGGCTTCCTGGCGGAGGCCGGCATGGCGGTGACAGTGCTCGACGCCGGCCATGCCGCGGGCTCCACAAGCAATGCCGGCAGCCTCCACGTCCAGATGCAGAGCCGCTTCATGCGCCTCTACCCCGACCGGGTGGCGGGGCTGGAGGCCCAGTTGCCGCTCTATCCGCTCGCCGTGCGCTTCTGGGCCGATTTCGGCGCCCGGCTCGGCCTCGATTTCGAACTGAAGCTGACCGGCGGGCTGATGGTGGCCGAAACTCCCGATCAACTCGCCTTTCTCGAAACCAAGGCGGCGCGCGAGCGCGAACTCGGCCTCGACGTCGAAATCCTCGGGTCCGACGCCGTCCGGCAGCTGGCCCCCTATCTCGGGCCGGCGATCGTCGGCGCCGAGCTGTGCCGCAACGAGGGCAAGCTCAACCCGCTCGCCGCCAACGCCGGGCTGGCCGGCTGGACGCGCCGGCTGGGGGTGGCGTGGCAGCGCGGCGTCATGGTCACCGGCATCGCGCCGGACGGCGACGGCTATGTCGTCGACAGTTCTGCCGGGCCGCTGTCATGCCGCCATGTCGTGATCGCCGCAGGCTGGGACAGCGGCCGGCTGGCGGCCCCCTTCGGCCTCGCCATTCCCAGCGTCGCCGAACCGCTCAACATCGCGATCACCGAGCCGGCGCAGCCGCTGATCGGCCATCTGGTGCAGCACGCCGACCGCATGATCACGCTGAAGCAGCTTGCCGCCGGGCAGGTCGTCATCGGCGGCGGCTGGCCGGCGCGCCCGGGCGACGGCAGTGCCGTGCCCGGCCTCGAACTCGACAGCCTCGTCGCCAGTGCCAGCCTCGCCCAGCACGTCGTGCCGGCGCTGGGGCAGCTGCGGATCATCCGCTGCTGGGCCGGCAACAACACGGTCGTCGACGGGCGGGGCGTGCTGGGCGGCGTCGCCGGCTGGCCGGGCCTGGCGGTGGCGATCCCGGGCGACGCGGGCTATACATTGGGCCCTCTCGCCGCGCGCATGGTGGCCGACGACATTCTCGGCCGCGCGTCGATCGCCGACATTACAGGCTTCCGTCCGGAGCGCTTCAACGTTGCGTTGGTCGCACAAGCGGTGCAGCAACGCTGACGATACGCTATAACTCGCTGATAAAGTGGTTCTTTGTCGGCGTTAGCGATCGCGGGGGCATCGCGGCTTCCTGTCCGCAACGTGCCGGCCCGCCCTTGCACGCCTTGCGGTTCCGACGGCATGATGAACGGCAACCAGGGGTGGACACCAACGACGCGATGACGGGCATGCCAGACACCGGCGAGAACGGAGCGCCGATGCTGAATCGGCGGCATCTGCTTGGCGCCGCGCTGGCCCTGCCCGTGTCGGCGTGCGGGGGCAGCGATACGCGCAAGCTGCTGCGCTGGTGGTCGCCCCAGGCGGCGCCGGCGCAGGCCCGCGCCTATCGCGCCCAGATCGCCACCTTCGAGGCCGCCAACCCCGCCTATCGCGTGGTGTTCGAGCCGACCTCGGACGAAGGCTATCCGGCGCAGTTCGCCGCGGCCTTTGCCGCCGGGCAGGTGCCCAACATCGTCACCCATCTGCCGTCGTTCGCGGCGCAAAGCTATTATGCGCAGGGCTTGCTGGAGCCGATGGATGCGGTTGCCGCCGACATCGGCACGGCGCGCTTCCTGCCCGGTGCCAACGCACCCTATCGCGCCGCCGACGGCCGGCTCAGCGCCGTCGGCATCGGCGGCACCGCCGTCGACATGCTCTGGCTGCGCCGCGACCTGATGGCGACCGCCGGCATCGATGCCCCGCCCCGCGACTGGGACGCGCTGCGCGACGCCTGCCGCCGGATGCAGACGCAGCGGATCTATGGCGCACCCCTGCCCTATGGCAGCAACAGCATGACGTCGCTGGTCTTCATCTCCTTCATCCACCGCGCCGGCGGCCAGGTCTTCACGCCCGACCTGCAGCTGGCGCTCGACAGTGCGCCGACCTATGCCGCGCTGGAATTCTACCGCTCCATGCGCGAATATTGCCCGCCCAGCGCCAGCAGCTATGGCTGGTCCGACAGCCTCAACGCCTTTGTCTCGGGCGCGACCGCCACCGGCATCTATGGCGGCCGTGTCCTGATCAGCGCGGCGCGGCAGAACCCCAGGATGGCGCGCAGCCTCGTTTGCGTGCCCTATCCCAGCCAGACGGCCGCGACGCCGTCGTGGACCTTCAACGATTTCCCCTGCCTGTTCATTCCCAAGGGCGCGACCGAGATGGCCGCCACCAAGGCGCTGGCGGCATCGCTGTACGAACCCGCCGGCTATATCCGGCAGATGCTGGCGGCCCCCGGCCATGTGCTGCCCGTGATCGACGGCATCACCGACAGCCCCGCCTATCGCGGCAACCCGATCACCTCGCTGTTCGCCTCCCAGATCGCGACGATGACCAGGGCCGCTTCCGCCGGCCACAACCTCGGTTTCGAAAGCCCGGCGCACAAGCCCAACATCAAGGCCGGGGAGATCATCGCCAGCCATGCCATCGCGGAGATGGTGCAGCGCGTCGTGATCAACGGTGAACCGGCCCGGGCGGCGGTCGCCCGCGCCACCGGGCGCATCGCCGCCATCATGCGCGGCACGGGCACGGCGCGGTGACGACAGCGGCGCAGCATCGCGGCGAACGCTGGCTCGGCCCGCTGCTGATCGCGCCGGTCGTGCTCGTGCTCGGTACCGTCATCGCCTATCCACTGGTTGCTGCCTTCGGCCTGTCCGTCTTTGCCGTCGATACGCCGACGCTGCGGTCGCAGTTCGTCGGGCTGGCCAATTATGCCGAGCTGCTGGGGCCCGACGGGCGCTTCTGGCCGGCGCTCGGTGTGACGCTCGTCTGGACGGCGGCCACGCTGGCGCTGCAGATCGTGCTTGGCGTGGCGATGGCGCTGCTGCTCGATCGCGACCTGTGGCTGCGCAGCCTGGCACGCAGCCTGGTGCTGTTTCCCTACTTCGTCTCGACGGTGGTCGCCGTCCTCGTCTGGCGCTGGCTGTTCAACGACATGTTCGGGCTGGCCAACCAGATCCTGATGAAACTGGGCGTGATCGCGGCGCCGCTCGACTGGCTCGGCACCATGCCGAGCGCATTGCTCAGCGTCATCGTCGTCGGCGCCTGGAAGTTCTTTCCCTTCGTCGTCATCGCCGTGCTGGCGCGGCTGCAGACGATCCCCGAGGCGCTGTACGATGCGGCACGGCTCGACGGCGCCGGCGCCTGGGGCCGGTTCCGCGACGTGACGCTGCCCCAGATCGGCGAGGTGCTCGGCATCGTCGTGCTGCTGCGGGCGATCTGGGACTTCAAGGAATTCGATCTCGTCTACCTGCTCACCGGCGGTGGCCCGGTCGATGCGACGCGAACGCTGCCGCTGATCGTCTATCAGGAAGCCTTTGGCCTCAACCGCATGGGCATGGCCGCCGCCTATGCCGTCGCCATGATGATCACCATGCTGGGCTTTTTCCTCGTCTACCGTCTCGCCGTGCGGGGCCGGGCATGACCGCGCGCCTGTCCCGCACCGGCTGGAGCCTGCTGGCCTGGAGCCTCATCCTGCTGGTCACCGGCCCGCTGATCTGGATGGTCGCGACCTCGCTGAAGGCAGAGGACGAGGTGTTCTCGCTCGAACCGACACTGCTGCCGGTGGAACCGACGCTGGAGCATTACAAGGTGCTGCTCACCGAGACAGCGTTTCCGGGCTATTTCGCCAATTCGGTGGTGATCGCCACGGCGACCACCGCCGTCGTTGTCGTGCTCGCCGTGCTCGGCGCCTTCAGCCTGGCGCGTTTCCGCTATCGCGGGCGGGAGGCGATCGCCTCGGCGGTGCTGCTCTGCTACATGCTGCCGTCGGTGGTGCTGATCATCCCGCTATATCTGCTGATGGTGAAGCTGGGCCTCGCCAACACCATCGCCAGCCTGGTCATCGCCTATACCAGCTTTGCCCTGCCCTATGCGCTGTGGCTGCTGCGCACCTTCATGGCGGCGGTGCCGGTGGAAATCGAACAGGCGGCGCTCATCGACGGCGCCTCGCGCATGGGCGCGTTCTTCGACGTGCTGCTGCCGCAGGTGCTGCCGGGCATCATCTCGACGGCGCTGTTCACCTTCATCCTCGCCTGGAACGAATTCCTGTTCGCCCTCGTCCTCGTCAACGCCGACGATGTGCGGCCGCTGACGACCGGCGTGATGACGATGCTGGTCAGCGGCTTCAACATCGAATGGTCGCTGCTGATGGCGGCGTCGGTGATGATGAGCGTGCCGCTGATCATCATCCTCGCCTTCATGCAGGGCCATCTGGTCAGGGGCTTCGGCGCCGGGGCGGTCAAGGGCTGATGGCCGGCATCGAACTGCGCGCGCTGCACAAGCGCTTCGGCACCACCGATGTCGTGCGCGGCATCGACCTCGCCGTGCCGTCGGGGGCGTTCCTGACCCTGCTCGGGCCGTCGGGCTGCGGCAAGTCGACCCTGCTGCGCATGCTCGCCGGGCTGGAGGCGCCGAGCGCCGGGCAGATCCTGTTCGACGACGCCGTCGTCAACGATATTCCGCCGGGCCGGCGCGACATCGCCATGGTCTTCCAGTCCTATGCGCTCTACCCGCACATGACGGTGGCGCAGAACATCGCCTACCCCTTGCGCAAGCGCGGCGTGCCGCGCGCCGAACGCGATGCCGCCGTCGCCCGGGCCGCCGCGGTGCTGCAATTGACGGCGCTGCTCGACCGCCGCCCCCGCGAGCTGTCGGGTGGACAGCAGCAGCGCGTCGCGCTGGGCCGCGCGCTGGTCCGCGAGCCGCGCATCTTCCTGCTCGACGAACCGCTGTCGAACCTCGACGCCACGCTGCGCAGCCATATGCGCCGGGAACTGGTGGCGCTGCACCGCCGGATCGGGCGGACGATGGTCTATGTCACCCATGACCAGCTGGAGGCGATGACCATGTCGACGCATGTCGCCGTCATCGACGGCGGCCGGCTGCAGCAGTTCGGCACGCCCGCCGACGTCTACCGCCGCCCGGCCAACCGCATGGTCGCGGCCTTCATCGGCACGCCGGGCATGGCCTTTGCCGACGGCATGGTCGCCGGCGGGCGCCTGCTGCTGGCGGGACAGCCGCTGGCCGGCATCGATGCCCCCGACGGGCCCGTCACCGTCGGCATGCGCGCTGAAGATGTGCTGATCGGCGATACCGGCATCGCCGCGTGCGTCAGGGATATCGAGGCGGTCGGCCATGAAACCCTGCTCAGCCTGTCGGGCGAGTTCGGCACCGTGACGGCGCGGGCACCGGCGGACTGCCGCCTGGTGCCCGGAGACACCATCCGCTGGCAGGTCCGGCACGCACAACTGCATCTGTTCAACCCGGAAACCGGGGACCGGCGCGACGTCGTCCTGTCCCCGATCACGTCCAGCAACGAGACAACGGCACCATGATGGATCGAAACGACGTCGACTGGCACGGCCCGATGCCGGCCGTGACCACCCCCTTCAAGCCCGACGGCAGCGTCGACGACGACGCCCTGGCCGCCAATATCGACCGGCTGATGACGGAGGGGGCGACCGGCGTGCTGGTAGGCGGCTGCACCGGGGAATTCTGGGCGCTGACCCATGCCGAGCGCATCGCCCTGGCGCCGGTGGCACGCGAGGCGCTGGCCGGTCGCGGCACGCTGATCGTCGCGACCGGCGCGGCGACGGCCGCCGAGACGATCGTGCTGTCACAAGCAGCCGAAGCCAATGGCGCCGATGCCGCGCTGGTGCTGCCGAGCTATTTCATCGCGCTGTCGCCGGACGAGATCGTGGCGCATTTCGCCGCTGTCGGCGCCGCCTGCGGCCTGCCGCTGATGCTCTACAATATCCCCGGCAACGCCGGCAACGCGCTGAAGCCCGACATCCTCGACCGCCTCGCCGACCTGCCGACGGTGGTCGCGCTGAAGGAAAGCAGCGGCGACTGGAACAACTTCCATGCCAGCCTGCTCCGGGTCGGCGACCGCCTGCGGGTGTTCTGCGGGCCATCCTCGCTGTTCGGCGTGCCGGCGGTGCTGGCCGGTGCCGACGGCACCATCGACTGTTTCCCCAACATGTGGCGACCGGGTGGGCTGGACCTCTACCATGCCGCCCGGCGCGGCGACATCGCCGCCGCCAATGCGCTGCAGGCGACCGGGCAGCACCTGACGCAGCTGTTCACCAGCGACGGCATGTCGCTCTATCCGGCGACCAAGGCGGCGATGGACCTGCTCGGCCTCCCCGGCGGCGGCCGGCCGCGCGCGCCGCTGCAGGCGCTCGACACGACCCAGATCGCCATCCTCGAACGCGGCCTGGCGGCGCTGGGCTTCGGCGGCGCGACCCGGGCGCCGGTCGCCGCGACATCAGCCACGGGAGCCTGAACCATGGATTTGCGCATCAAGGGCCGCATGGCGCTCGTCTGCGGCGCCAGCAAGGGCCTCGGCCATGCCGCGGCGGAGGCGCTGGCGCGCGAGGGGGTCAACCTGACGCTGGTGGCGCGCGGCGCGGCGCTGCTGGAGGATGTCGCCGCCCAGTTGCGCGCCGAACACGGTGTCAGCGTCGAAACGGTCGCCGCCGACCTCGGCACCGCGGCCGGTCGCCAGGCGGTCCTCGCCATCTGTCCCGATCCCGACATCCTGGTCGCCAATCCGGGCATCCGGCAGACGCCGGAAAACTTCCGCACCCTCGATCGCGCCGGCTGGGACGGCTGGATGGAGGCGCATTTCTTCGGCACGCTCGAGCTGATCAATGCCGTGGTGCCGGGCATGTGCGAGCGCCGCTTCGGCCGCATCGTCAACATCTCGGTCAGCTTCATCAAGTTTCCGCAGGTCAATTTCGGTCCCAGCCATGCCGCCCGGCTGGCGCTGGCCGGCGCCATCGCGGCGATGGTCCGCGAGCTCGTCATGCACAATGTCGTCATCAATTCGGTGCTGCCGGGGTTCTTCGACACCGATGCGCTGCAGACCAACCTTCGCGGCCACGCCGCGCGGGGCAACACGACCTATGAAGCGATCGTCGAAAACCGGCTGCAATCGACCCCGGCGGGACGCTTTGCCGATCCGGCCGAATGCGGCGACCTTATCGCCTATCTGTGCAGCGCCCAGAACGGCTACATGACCGGCCAGAACATCGTCAACGACGGCGGCGTCTACCAGGGCCTGTTCTGATGCTGGCCACCGCCGGCCGCGTGGTGATGATCTCCGGCACCGGCCGCGGCATCGGCCGCGCCATCGCCGCGCGCCTGCACGCCGAGGGCTATATGCTGTCGCTCGGCAACCGCCGGCCCGGGCCGGACCTGCCCGATGCGCTGCACTGCCGCTTCGACGCCGAGGTGCCGGACACCGCGGCGGCCTGGGTGGCGGCGACCCTCGCCCGCTTCGGCCGCATCGATGCGCTGGTCAACAACGCCGGGATGCTGAAGCCCTCGACGCTGGCCAGCGGCAGCGAGGAAGAGCTCGATCGCCACTGGGCCGTCAACGTCAAGGCGCCGCTGCGCCTGATCCGCCTCGCCATGCCGCATCTGGAGGCCGGCGGGCACGGCCGCATCGTCACCATTGCGTCGACCGACGGCAAGCGCGTGCGCCAGGGCAGCGCGCTGGCCTATGCGATGACCAAGCACGCCGTCGTCGCGCTGACCCATGCGGCGCGGCTGGAAGGCTGGGCGAGGGGTGTCCGCGCCACCGCCCTGTGCCCCGGCGCCGTCGACACGGCGCTGATCGCCGACCTGCCCGGCGTCACCCCCAAGGCGGAGCGCATGCAGCCGGAAACGGTCGCCGAGGCGGTGGCTTTCCTGCTGTCGCTGCCCAACACCGCGTCGGTCGCCGAACTGGTGATGAACACGCGGCTGGAGCCCAGTATCTAGGGTCTGTCGGGGAAAGTCGGTGCCGGCCCGCTCCCCCGCCCGCACTTCGATCAACCAGACCCTAGGCGGCCTTCACCGCCGCCGGCACATCGACTTCGAACAGTCCGCGGAAGCCCGACTGCAGCGTCGCCAGCATGCGCGCCGGCACCGCCTCCAGCTGGCGGCCGATGCGGTGGACGAGCGCGATCCGCTCCTCTTCCTCCTCGACATCGAACAGCGGCAGCGCCACCAGAGCACCGGCCCGCAAGTCGTCGATGATCGCGATGTGCGGCAACACGGTGATCGCCTCCCCGCGCATCGCGATCGAGCGCAGCGTGTAGATCGAATCGGTGGTCAGCGACGGCTGCAGCCGCAGATGCTGGCGGTTCTCGGCGGCCGTCAGGATCTGCCGGATCCGGAACCCCTGCGACGGCAGGCACAGCGAATGGCCGGCAAGTTCGGCCAGCGTCAGCCCGGCCTTGCGCGCGGCGGGATGGCCGGGGGCGCACACGGCGCGCAGCGGCTGCGCCATCGACACCCGGGTGCGCAGCCGCGGTTCGCCCGCCATGGTGAAGATGACCGCCATGTGCGCTTCGTCGTTGACGACGAGGCGGGCGGCCTCCGGCGTGGTGGCGGTGCGGATGTTCACCGACACGCCGGGGTGGCGGCGCTGGAAATCGGCGATCAGCTGCATGAAGGCGCGGCACAGGAAGCCCTCCCCGACCGCGACCTCGACATGGCCGAGCCTGGCCTCGCGCAGCCGCCGGATCTGTTCGAACAATTGTTCGCGGCCGGCGATCTGCGCCTTGTAATGTTCATAAGTCAGCCGGCCGGCCTCGGTCAGCCGGATGGTGCGGCGGCCACGCTCGAACAGCGGGATGCCGAGGTCCTTTTCCAGCGTGGCGATCTGCCGGCTGATCGACGACACCGCCAGACCCATGCGATCGCTGGCCAGCCGCATCGATCCCAGTGTCGCGGTTTCATAGAAATACTGCAGGGCCGCGTCGGTAATCATGCCAACCTTTACTCTGTCGGACGCACGTGCCCGATAATCATGCACCGGGCACCTGTCTTTTACAATTGACCGCGAAGCGTCAGGGCGCCGCCGCGTCGATCAGGTGAAAACGGGTCTGCCGCCCATCGATATAGGTGACGCGCCGGCCGTCGAAAAAGGCGTCTTCCTCGCTCTTGAAATCGACCATCTGGCCGTCCCATTCGGGCACCGGCCGTGTCGCCTTCAGCTCGATCGACCAGGCGATGTCGGGCCGCAGCCGGTATTCGCCGTGCGGCACGAACTCCTGGTTCTCCGACTGGCCGATGGCGCTGCCCGCGGCATGGCCGTGATAGCCGATCGGGTGCGAATAGATGGTCGGCTGCAGCCCCTGCGCGATCGCTCGCGCCCGGGCCCGGGCGAGCACGGCATTTCCCGTCAGCCCGACCTTCATCTCGCTGGTCACGGCGTCCTGAACCGCATTGTTGGCGCGCAGCCCGGCCCTGAGGCCGGCGGGTGCATCGGTTTCGCCGGGGCGCAGCACATAGGCGACATGCTGGGTATCGGTGTTGAGCCCCAGGTAGCTGATGCCGAAATCGACCCGCAGCATGTCGCCCGACCGGATCGGCTCCGCCGTTTCGCGGATCACGCCGGGCACGCCGCGACGCGTGATCTCCACCGATGGGTGAAACCAGCTGCCGAGACCGAGATCGCTGACCCGCTGCCGGTACCACCAGACCAGGTCCTGGTTGGTGGTGACCCCGCGCTTGATGACGGCGCTGCTGAAGCCTTCGCCGATGATGGCATGGGCGACACGCACGATCTCGCCATAGCGCGCCATCTCGGCGGGCGTCCGCGTTTCCAGCCAGCCGATCGCCAGCGGAAAGGCCGGCACGATCGCCGCCCGCTGCGCCGGGGTCAGCACGGCGGTCAGGTCCTGGTACTGGCTGTGCGTCAGCCCATCGGCAAAGGCGCTGTCGGACGAGACATTCAGCGCGATGCGGCGCGGCGACCGTTCCGCGATGATCGCCGCGATGCGCCGCCACTGGTCGGGCTCCTTCGCCATGTCCCAGGCCGGCGCGAACAGGTCGCCCATGCCGTGCTTGTTGACGACGAGCCGCTCGACGGGCTTGCCGGCGCCGGGATCGAAAAAGATCAGCACCGTGCGCCGCCGCGCATGCAGCGACGTCGCATTGAGCATCGTCGCCATGACCGGGTCTTCGAGATATTCCCGCGCCACCAGCACCCACATGTCGATGCCGTGTTCGCGCATCAGCTTCGGCACGAGCGTATCGAGGCGTTCCTTCAGCCACTTGTCCTCGAGCGCGGCACGCTCGCGCAGCGGCAGGATGGCGGGCAGCGCCGGCCGCATCGACGCCTCGGCCTGGTCCGCCGGCGGCAACGTTGCTGCGGGCGGCAGCGGCGCCGCAACCACCAGCCACGCCAGCGCCGCAACGCCTCTCATGAAAACGGCTCGTCGAGGCTCTTCGGTGGCTGCGAGAACCAGCGCGGCCCCGCTGCCGTCATGTAGAAACAATCCTCGATGCGCACGCCATAACTGCCCGGCACATACAGCCCGGGCTCGTTGGAAAAGCACATGCCCGGCGCCAGCGGCGTCGCCTCGCCATGGACGAGGTTGACCGGTTCATGCACGTCGAGGCCGATGCCATGGCCGGTACGGTGGGACAGGCCCGGCAGCTTGTAGCCGGGGCCATAGCCCAGCGGCATGTAGGTGGCGCGGACGGCATCGTCGACCTGCCCCGCCGGCACGCCGACCCGGGCCGCGGCCATCGCCGTGTCCTGGCCCAGCCGCACCTGTTCGAACAACTTGCGCTGCCGGGCATCGGGGCTGCCGAACACCAGCGTGCGCGAGATATCGGCGTGATAGCCATCGACGGTGCAGCCGCAATCCATCAGCACGACGGAGCCCTCGCGCACCGTCTGGCGCTGGCGGGAGCCGTGCGGCAAGGCGCTGCCCTCGTTGAGCTGGACACCGCCCGACGGCGTCTGGCCACCCAGCCGCGCCGTCTCGGCCGCCATCAGCGCATAGATCTGGTCCCCGTCCATGCCCAACGCGATTTTCGGCGCCGTCGCCCGATAGGCGGCCACGGTGATGTCCGATGCGCGCTGCATCAGAGCGATCTCGGCCGGCGACTTGATCAGCCGGCAGGCGTTGACCAGCGCCGCGCCCGATTGCACGGCGACGCCGGGCAGTGCCTTGCGCAGCCCGTCGACGATGAAATAGCGCACCGTCTCCTCGACGGCGACCGGGCGCCCGGCGAGCTTGCGATCCTTCAGCCAGCCGGCGACCAGCGCGTGCGGATTCTCGTCTTCCTGCCACACCCGAACGTCGCCGGGCACCGCCAGCATCTCGCGGATCGACGGCTCCTCGAAAAACGGCGTGACGACGCACAGCGGCCCTTCGGCGGGGATCAGCGCCGCGGTCATGCGCTCGCTGCGCCACCAGTTGATGCCGGTGAAATAACGCAGCGACGACCCGGCCTCGACCAGCAGCGCGCCGACGCCGGCAGCGCGCATCAGCCCCTGCACCTTGGCCATGCGGGCGACCCGCTCGGCGGTGCCGATCGGGCTGGCCGCGGCGATCGGCGAGGTTGCCGGAATGGTGCCGATGCCGGCCCTTGCCGCCGTTGCCGCCGTTGCCGCGGCAACCGCACCGGCAGCCCCCATCACCAGCATGTCACGGCGGGCCAGAAGCGTCATCGGCGGATATCCTTTGCGATCACGACCCGAGGTCGCGCAGCAACGTGTCCCAGAACACCAGCTCCTTGTCGAACGACTTGAGCAGCAGCCGTTCGTTGGCGCCATGGGCCCGCGAATCGATCACCCGCACCATGGCCAGGCTGCCGGCGCCATAGGTCGGAATGCCCTGGCTGCGGAATTCCCGCCCGTCGGTGCCGCCCGACGACATCGCCGGTTCGACCGGCGCCCCCGGGTAGTTGGCGTGGACGGCGCGGCGGATGGCGGCGAACAGTTCCGGCCGCACCGGGGACACCGGGCTGGCGGTGCCGGCGGTATCGAGCCCGACCTTGGGCTTGGCGTCGCCGGAAACCCCGTTGTCGACGGCTGCTTGCAGGGTCTTCTGCACCGATTCGATGCTCGTGCCCGGCAGGATGCGGCAGTTGACGGTGACCTCGGCGGTCTGCGGCAGCGCGTTGGGAGCGTTGCCGCCCGCCAGCATCGTCGGCACGCATGTCGTCCACATCAGCGCGCTTTCGGGATTGCGCTCGGCAACGGCACGGGCGGCTTCATCCTGCGGGTCGGCGAGCAGTGTCTTCAGCGCGCTGCCGAACGCGCCGGGGCTGCGCGCCGCCAGGCTTTCGACCATCGGCCGGGTGATCTCGTTGAACGCGGCCGGAAAGCGCAGGGTGCGCACCGCCTGGATCGCATCGGCGGCGTCGAAGATCGCATTGTCGGGGCGCGGCGCGGAGCTGTGGCCGCCCTTGTTGCTGGCGACGATGCGGAAGGTGGCAAAAGTCTTTTCGGCGGACTGGATGGCGAACACCGGGTTGGAACCGTCGGCCTCCATCGACCCGCCGCCGGCATCGGAATTCAGTGCATATTCGGCGGTGGCGACCAGCGGGTGCTTCACCAGCGCCTTGGTCGTCTGCATGCCGGTTTCCTCGTCGCCCGAAAAGACGAGGAGCAGGTCACGGCTCGGCATCCAGTTGGCGCGCTTCAGCCGGATGAAGGTCGTGACCAGCGCCGACACCCCGGCCTTGTTGTCCGAAGCGCCGCGCGCATAGAGGTAACCGTCCTTTTCCACCGGCTTGAACGGGTCGGTGTCCCAGCTGCCCGGCACCGCGCCGACGACATCCATGTGCCCCAGCAGCGCGATCGGCTTGGCCTTGCCGCGGCCGGCCAGGCGGACCACCAGCCCGGCCGTCGCCTCGCCGTCCACCGTGACGGGCACGCGCATGATGTCGGCATCGACGAAGCCCGCCGCCTTCAGCCGCTTTTCGATGGCGGCGATCAGCGTCGGGACCTGGCCGTTGCCCTTGACCGTCGGGATCGCCACCAGCTCGGTGACGACCGCGCGGCCCAGTGCGCGATCGGCATCGGTGACCGGCGCCGCCAGCGCCGAAGTTGCCAGCATCGCCGCGGCGATCGCCGCTGCTCGTGTCGTGCGTCCGGCACCGGTCATCATGGTCTCCAATTATGCTCTAGAAGTCGACCGAGGCGTTGAGGAACAGGTAACGCCCGGTGGCATCGTAGAACTGCGGATAGGTGTTGCCGTTGCCGCCGTCCTCGATCGCGGCGCTGGTCGTCAGCGGCGGCGCCTTGTCGAACAGGTTGTTGACGCCGAGGCGGAAGACGAAGCCGTCACGCACGCGATAGGCCGCCGACAGGTCGAAATAGTTGCGCGAGCCCAGCTCGCGGATGATCTCTGGCGAGCTGCCCGCGAGCACCGGCTGGCTGCTGGTCGACGAGATCGCCACCGCGGAGACATGGCGCCAGACCACCGACAGGTCGAAATTGAAGTTCGACTGCCAGGTCGTCATGAACCGGTGGCGCCATTCCGGCCGCGGACGACCGCAGAGACCGCCGTAAAGGCCCTTGCACTCATAGATGTCGGATTCGGGCGAGTTCGGCAGCGGCGTCGTCTTGAAGCTGTCGAGGTAGGTGCCCTGCAGGTTGAACGCCAGGCTGCCGGCATTCGGACCGAGCAGGTCCTGCAGGCTGGTGCGATAATCGACGTTCAGGTCGATGCCCTTGGTGCGCAGCGAGCCGGTGTTGACGTTGAAGCGCCGGAAGAAGCCAGCCTCGCCCTGGAACAGCGAGCCCGACTGCGGATTGCGCTGGATCAGGCTGCAAAAGAACGGGTCGCCCGAATTGATGCAGTTGGCCAGCGACAGGTTGGGATTCACGCTGCCGACCAGGTCCTTGACGTCGATGTCGAAGTAATCGACCGACACCGTCAGCGCCGGCAGGAACGACGGCCGCAGCACCGCACCGAACGACAGCGTGTCGGCGGTTTCCGGGCCGAGGTCGGGGTTGCCGCCGATCAGCGAGTTGAACTGCCCGGCCGGGTTGTCGACGATGTTGCCGTACTGCGCCGCGGTGACGCCGGTGAAGGCGCACTGGGCGGCGGTGGCGAACGGCACGTCGCCCGAGCAGGGATCGAACGAGCCATTGGCGTTCTCCGTCAGTTCGACCTCGAACAGCGACTGGCCGGAGAACAGCTCGATGACGTTCGGAGCCCGCACGGCGCGCTGGAAGCTGCCGCGCAACCGGATATCGGAGATCGGCGACCAGGTGCCGCCCAGCTTCCAGGCGCTGGTGGTGAAGCCCGTGTCATAGTCGGAATAGCGATAGGCGCCCTCGACGCTGAGCAGTTCCATGAACGGCCGGTTTTCGACGAGCGGCACGTTCAATTCGACAAAGGCTTCCTTGGCGACCGTCTGTCCCGAGATCGGCAGTTCCGGGCTGGCCGAGGCGCGATAGATCTCGTCGGGCACGTAATCGACGGTGTTCTTGCGATATTCGGCACCGAAGGCGATGCCGACGCCCGTCGTGGCGAACGGCGAGACGATGCCGTATTCGCCCAGGTTGCCATCGATCGACAGGACGATGTTGGTCAGGCTGGTATCGCCGGTGATGCTCTTGAACTCGGCGATATAGTCGACCGATTCCGGGCTCGCCGACGCGCCGAAATAATCCAGCGGCGCGCAATTGGCATCGTTGTTGTCGGGGTTGTTGTCGGCGTTGATCTTGCAGACCGCCTGGCCGAACGTCGCCGAGCCGGGCCGGCCGTCGCGGATCGCGTAAAAGGCGTTGGCGGTGCGCGGCCGGTTGGCATCGCCCGAGAAGCGGCTGCGATAGCCGACGTTCGAATATTGCCCGTACAGGTCATAGCGGAACGGGCCGGCGAGTTCACCGCGGATGCCGCCGACAATGCGATAGGTGGTGTGGCGGATATCGTCCTGCCGGTTGCCGCCCTCGACGTTGCGGCGGGCGACGAGCACACCCTGGGCGATGCCCTGCGGCGACACATAGTTGCCGCTGGCGTCATAGTTGCTGCCCAGCGACAGGCCGTTGGACGTGCACAGGAACTGCGCCTGCTGCGCCGACAGGAACGGATTGTCGCAATTGATGCCGCTGATGCCGGTCGAATTGACGGTGATGCCGCCGTTGTTGTTGCCCGGCGCAATCTGGGCGATCGAGCGATCGTCCATGAAATGCCCTTCCATGTACAGGGTCAGCCGGTCGCTGAACTTGTAGTTGGCGGTGGCACCGAGCATGTAGCGCTGGTCGGGGCGCTGGTAATAGTTGAACGGCGCGAAATTGTAGCTGGCGCTGCCCGGCACGAACTGGCCTTCGGAGACGCGGAACGACGTCGGCACGCCGGGCAGGCGGCCGGCATTGGTCAGGTTCGCCGGCGCGTTGTTGGCCGAACCCGAGCAGGTGAAGGCGTTGCCGCCCGGCCCCGTCGCACCGAGCGCGCAGGCCGAATAGTCATAGTCCTTCTGCAGGATCGGATTGACCTTGCGATAGGAGGCATAGGCGGTGACGTTGCCGCGCCCTTCGGCGAAGTTCGTGCCGAGCACGACCGAATAATCCTGGGCAAAGCCGTTCCAGACATTCTTGTCGGCCAGCGGATACTGGCCGGGGAAGCGCGTCTCGAACGAGCTGACCAGGTCGCGCAGGCCCTCGTTGCCGTTGTTGTGCTGGAAGGCGGAGACGTTGGCCGTCAGCCGGACGCCCTCGAAATTCTGCATCAGGCGGAAGTTGACGACACCGGCGATGGCGTCGGACCCATAGGTCGCCGACGCGCCGCCGGTCAGCACATCGACCGATTCGATCAGCGCCGCGGGTACCTGGTTGACGTCGGACGGGATGTTCTTGGGGCTGCCATAGGCGAGCCGCTTGCCGTTGACGAGGACGAGGGTGCGCGACGGCGACAGGCCGCGAAGGTCGACCTGTGCCGTGCCGGTCGCCTCGTTCGAATTGTTGGCGCCCTGGGCGGCGAACACGTTGGGCAGCTGGTTGAGCAGATCCTCGGTACGCACCGTGCCGCGCTGGGCGAATTCGGCGGCGGTCACCTGCAGGATCGGGCTGACGCTCTGCAGATTGGGGGTGCGGATACGGCTGCCGGTGATGACGATCTCGTCACCGTCGGCGGGCGCGGCCGCGGCGCTGGTATCGGCGCCGGCGGCCTGTGGCGCCGGCACGTCCTGCGCCCGGGCGATGCCGTGCACGGTCAGTGCCGCGAGGATGGTCGTCGTCAGTAGTGCCGTCTGGAACCTGGCCATGATGTTTCCCCTCTTGTCTCGAAATGTCTCGGTTGGCTGCCGGAGCTCCGGCGGATCAGTATTTCCAGCTCGTCAGATCGGCCTTCGGCGGCGCGGTCTTGGCGATGCGATCCAGGATCTTGGGAATGTACATGCTGTTGTACCGCAGCCGGGTGATGGCATTCGGCTGGGTCGGGTCGCCGTTCCAGCAATGCTCGGCGCGATCGCCGTACTTGATCTCGCCCTGGTACGGGGGATCCGCCTTCTTCAGGAAATCCTCCATCAGATAGACGGCGTTGTTCAGGTAGAAATTGTCCATGTCGCCGACATAGATGTTGAGCTTGCCCTGCAGGTCGGGGCCGATCTTCTTCCAGTCGCGCTCCAGGATGTGGCGCAGGTCGTAATTGTCGCGCCAATGCGCCGCCACGGCAGGATCGATGACGCCGGTGCGCTTGTCGTAGATGCGCTTGGGGTAACCATCCTCGCCCATCGGCGAATAGACCGCTTCCCAGATATCCCATTGGCCGCCGGACCGTGTCTTGTCGCCCAGCACCAGCTCCAGCCGGTTCTCGTGCTCCGCGAGATAGGGCACATGGCCGAGGTAGTTGCGCTTGCCCGGTTTCGGCACGCGGCCGAACGGCCCTTCGCGCCAATAGGCGTTCTTGTCCTCATAGATGTTGGTGATCATGTTCTGCCGGAAATCGATCGGATCCGGGCAGGCGATGAAGGCGCCGTTATATTCCTTGGGATAGAAGATCTGCACCGCCGCCGCTTCCCAGCCGCCGGTCGAGCCGCCGTAGAGGAACCGGGCCCAGCCCTGTCCGAGCCCGCGGAACTTCTTCTCCAGCGCCGGAATGAATTCGCGGGTGATGGCATCGCCATAGGGGCCGAGATTGGCCGAGTTCACCGCATAGCTGTCGTCGTAATAGGGGTTCGAATGGTCGATCTCGACGATCAGCATCCGCGGGAAATCGGGCGACACCCATTTCTTGTAGAAATCATGGGCTTCCTGCTGCTCGATGCGGTTGTAGCAGGGCTCGCCGAAGCGCGGGTTGGGCACGCATTTCAGGTTCGGATCGGGCGGCGTCGTCCTGAAGCCGCTGAAATCGTCCGGGAAATGCCCGTGGAAGATCGCCAGCGGATATTTGGCCTCGGGGTGCTTGTCGAAATCCTTGGGCACCAGGACATGGCCGGTGATGAACGTGTCGCGCCCCCAGAACTTGCTCAGGCTCGGGCTCTTGAACTTGAAATGCCGGATGAATTCACTGTCGGTGGCCGGCGCGATAGGCGGCAGCACGGTATCGAGCGCGACATCGAGCGTCCCTGCCCGCGCCGGATCGAAGCTCAGCTTCACCGGCTTGCTGACGAGGTTGCCCGGCTCCTTGCGCCAGTTCTGCCCGGCGCCCCGCGCCGCCGGCAGCTTCACGGTCTTGCCGTTCGACAGCTTGTAGGTGTCGTATTTGTGAAGGACGGCCTGGACGAAATATTCGCCCTTGGGCACGCCCGTCAGGCTTTCGGCCGGGAAACCCAGCACCTTTGAATCGATCGTCACCGTCTCGCCGCGCTTCAACCCGTCGACGTTGACGCCGAGCACCTGGGCGGCGTCGAAATCCGCCGCCACCTGGAACCGCGGCTCGGTTTCGCCCTTGGGCGTCAGGATCAGCAGCACCCGGCCGTCGTACTGCGCATCGGGCGCGCTGGCCGGCAGCGTGATGCGGAAATCCTCCGCCGGCGCCGCGGTCGCGAGCAGCGCGGCGGCGAGGCCGAGGCCCGACAGGGCAAGTCGCCTTGCAGTCATCATCGTCATTTCCCCTTTGCCCCGATCAGCCACAGCGCCGTCCGTCGCTTGTCGATGTATTCGACCTTGCGGCCGTCGAAATAAGCGTCCTGCTCGGTCTTGAAGGCGACGCGCTGGCCGCCCCATTCCGGCACCGCATGGGTGGCGCTCAATTCGATCGACCAGGCCGTGTTCGGAAAGACGCGATATTCGCCGCGCGGATCGGGCTTCTGATTGTCCCAGAAGCCGATCGCGGTGCCGGCGCCATGGCCGTGATAGCCGATCGGGTGCGAATAGATGCTGGGCTCCAGCCCTTCCGCGATCGCCCGCGCCCGGGCCCGCGCCAGCACGGCATTGCCGCTGTCACCGGCCCGGAAACTGGCGGTCAGCGCATCCTGCACACGGTTGTTGGCGGCGAGGCCGGCACTGAGCCCCGCCGGCGCCGCGGTCTCCCCGTCGCGCAGCACATAGGCGTTCTGCTGGGTGTCGGTGTTGAGCCTCAGATAGGTAATACCGAAATCGGTCCAGATCAGGTCGCCCTTCTGGATAAGGGCATCGCCGTCGAGCGTGCCCGTGCTGCCCTGGCGGCTGACCGAAACCGACGGCTGGAACCAGGCCGTCATGCCCAGGTCGGCGATCTTCTGCCGGTACCACCAGACGACATCGCGGGTCGTCGTCGTGCCCGGCGTGATGACCTTGTCCGACAGCCCCTCCGCCAGGATCGCATGGGCCAGCCGCATGACGTCGGGATAGATCGCCATCTCGGCCGGCGTGCGCGTTTCCAGCCAGCGGATGGCAAGTTCCTCGTCGCGCACCACGCGGCTGCGCTGTTCGGGTGACAGCGCCGCCATCATCTGCTCATGGGCGCTCAGCGTCATGCCGTCGGCAAAGGCGGTCAGCGGCGACGAATTGATCGCGATACGCCGTGGATTGCGCTCGGCGATGATCTCGGCGAGCCGCGCCCATTGGTCGGGCTGTTTTTCAGGCACCCAGGCCGATGCGAACAGGTCGCCCATGCCATAGCGGCTGACCGTGAAGCGCTCGACCGGCTTGCCGTTGCCCGGATCGAAGAACACCAGGATCGTGCGGCGCCGGGCCAGCAGGCTCTCGGCGTTGAGCATGGTCGCGACGACCGGCTCCTCGAAATTCTCGCGGGCGACGAGCACCCACATGTCGACGCCGCGCTCGCGCATGATCGCCGGCACCACGGTATCGAGCCGATCCTTCAGCAGTCGATTGATGACCGCAGCGCGCTCGCGCATCGGCAGCACCTGCGGATAGGCCGGACGGTCGGTCGCGGCCGCCGCCGCCGCCGGTCCTGCCGCCGATCCTGCCGTCGCCGCCAGCACCAGCATTGCGGCGACGGCATGCAGCAGCCCCGGCACCTGTTTCGTTTCTGCTGCGGCAGGCCTCATCAACATTCCCCGGAGCTGCAAAGCGACTCCGGTGTAACAATTCCGCAGCAAGCGAAGAACACCGCCGCCTGCACTGCATCGTTGCGCTGGTTGCGTTGCAAACGGTAACTGCGCACGCGGCAAGCACGGTCCGGCGCGATTTTCGCAAAAGTCGGGGCCGGCCGCTGGCGGCCGACCCCGGACATCGAATGCTGCGTCTGCGGGTCTTTAGGGGCCTACCGCCCCAGTTCGGCCGCCACCTGGTCGCTGGCATCGCGGAACGCCGCGACGGCGGTGTCGATCTCCGCCTCGGTGATGACGAAGGGCGGCGAAAAGGCCACGGCATCCGCCGACGGCAGCGCGCGGCCGATGACGCCGCGCTCCAGCGCCGCCTTGACGATGCGCGGCGCCACCTTCAGCGCCGGATCGAACGCCACCGGGCCCTGGTCGGTCATCCGGTCGACGAATTCGACCGCACCGATCAGCGCCTGGCCGCGCACGTCGCCGACCAGCGGATGCCCGTCGAAGGCGTCGTGCAGCCGCTGCTGGAGATAGACGCCCATCGTCGCGGCGCGGGCCACGAGCTTCTCGTTCTCCAGGATGTCGAGGTTGGCGAGCGCCACGGCGGCGCCGATCGGGTGGCTGGAATAGGTATAGCCATGGCCGAAGGCGCCGAACTGCTTGCCGCCGGCGACCAAGGTGCCCCAGACCCGGTCGGACACGATGCACGCCGACAGCGGGAAATAGGCCGAGGTCAGCCCCTTGGCGACGGTCATCAGGTCGGGCTCGATGCCGAACGCCTCGCAGCCGAACATCGTGCCGAGCCGGCCGAAACCGCAGATCACCTCGTCGGCGATCAGCAGGATGTCGTGGCGCCGCAGCACTGCCTGGATCGCCGGATAATAGCCCGCCGGCGGAGCATGGACGCCACCCGCACCCATCAACGGCTCGACGATCATCGCGGCGATGGTGTCGGCCCCCTCGGTGGCGATCAGCTGCTCGAGATCGTCGACCAGCCGCTGGGTGAACGCCGCATCGTCGAGGCCATGCCCCTCCCAGATCCGCCGCGGCGCGGTGGTGTGGCGCACCATCGGCAGCGGCAGGTCGAACCCGGCATGCAGGCCGGGCAGGCCGGTCAGCCCCGCCGTCATGATCGTCACGCCATGATAGCCGCGCTGCCGGGCGATGATCTTCTTCTTGGCGGGCCGGCCCAGCGCATTGTTGTAATACCAGGCGATCTTGACCTGGGTGTCGTTGGCGTCCGACCCGCTGTTGCCATAGAAAATCTTGGACATGCCCGGCGGTGCGAGGCCGATCAGCCGCTCCGACAGCAATGCCGGCTTGTCGCTCGCCATCGACGAGAACGCGTGGCAATAGCTCAGCGTCTCGGCCTGGTCGCGCATCGCGGCGCCGATTTCGGGCCGGCCATAGCCGATGTTGACGCACCACAGCCCGGCCATGACATCGACATATTCGCGCCCGGCGCTGTCGGTCAGCCGCGAGCCCCGGCCGTGGGTCACGACGAACGCCGGCCCATTCGCTTCATGGTCGCCGAGCGCGGTGAACGGGTGAAAGACATGCTGCCGGTCGAGCTCGGCGAGCGCAGCGAAACTGTTGCGGATGTTCATGAAACAGGCTCCGATGCCGGCTGCGGAGCGGCGTCCGCCCGCGCGCATTTATGACGCTGGCGAGAGCCAAGGCAAGACATAAGTGTTCGCATGACGTCCATGTGTGCGCTAATGGGATGGCATGAGCATGACCCTGACCGATCCCACGCTGCTGCGCGCCGACCTTCATATCGACGGCCAGTGGCTCGCCCCCGCCGGCCGGCCGCGCTTTGCCGTCACCGATCCCGCCACCGGCGCCGTGGTGGCCGATGTCGTCAAGGGCAACGCCGATGACGCCCGCGCCGCCATCGCCGCAGCCGACGCCGCGCTGCCGGCGTGGCGCGCCCGCCCGGCCAAGGAACGATCGCAGATCCTGCGGCGCTGGCACGACCTCATCATGGCCAATCTCGAGGACCTGGCGCAGCTGCTGACCGCCGAACAGGGCAAGCCGATCGCCGAGGCGCGCGGGGAAATCGCCTATGGCGCCGCCTTTTACGACTGGTTCGCCGACGAGGCGCGCCGCATCTATGGCGACGTCATCCCCAGCTATGCCGCCGACCGGCGCCTGTTCGCCATCCGCCAGCCGATCGGCGTCTGCGCCGCGATCACGCCGTGGAATTTCCCGATGGCGATGATCCCGCGCAAGGCCGCACCGGCGCTCGCCGCCGGCTGCACGATGGTGCTGAAGCCGGCGAGCGCAACGCCATTGTCGGCGCTGGCCCTGGCCGAGCTCGGCGCCCGCGCCGGGCTGCCCGCCGGCGTCTTCAATGTCGTCCCGGGCGGCGCCGCCGAGGTCGGCGACGTGCTCGCGACGCACCCGACGGTGCGCAAGCTGACCTTCACCGGCTCGACCGAGGTCGGCCGCACGCTGATGGCGCGCGCGTCGGCGACGATCAAGAAGGTCAGCCTGGAGCTCGGCGGCAACGCCCCGGTCATCGTCTTCGACGATGCCGACCTCGACGCCGCCATCGCCGGCACCATCGCCACCAAGTTCCGCAACATGGGCCAGACCTGCGTCTGCGCCAATCGCATCTATGTCCAGGCCGGCATCCACGACCGCTTCGTCGCGGCGCTCGCCGCGGCGGTCGCCGCGATGAAAGTCGGCAACGGCGTCGACGACGGCGTCAACCAGGGCCCGTTGATCGACATGGCCGCGGTCGAAAAATGCGAGGCGCATGTGTCCGATGCGCTGGCCAAGGGCGCCCGCATCGTCACCGGCGGTGCCCGCCACGCGCTCGGCGGCAGCTATTTCGCGCCGACCGTGCTCGCCGACGCCACCGAGGACATGCTGATCGCCGCCGAAGAAACCTTCGGGCCGGTGGCGCCTGTCTTCAAGTTCGCCACCGAGGCGGAGGCGGTCGAGCGCGCCAACGCCACCGAATATGGCCTCGCCGCCTATTTCTTCACCACCGATGCCGCCCGCATCTGGCGCGTCGGCGAGGCGCTGGAATATGGCATCATCGGCATCAACACCGGCGCCACCTCCTATGAAGGCGCACCCTTCGGCGGCTGGAAGGAATCGGGCATCGGCCGCGAAGGTGGGCGCACCGGCATCGAGGAATTCCTCGAAACGAAATATCTGTGCATGGCGGGCATTGCTCCGCTAGCGTGAACAGCTTGCAACAGGAAAATGACGCGCCGATGGAGCCGCTTGAAACGCCCGAGATGAACGATCGGGACTATGTGAATTCACTGGCGCGCGGGCTGGAGGTCATCTGCGCCTTTACCCGCACCCGCCCCAAGATGACGCTGAGCGAGATTGCCCGCGCGACCGGCATGACCCGGGCTACCGTGCGGCGTTTCCTGCTGACACTGGTCCGCGAGGGCTATGCCGAAAAGGACGACAAGGTCTTCAGCCTGAAACCCAAGATCCTCGAACTCGGCTATTCGGCGCTGTCGTCGATGGGCATCCTCGACGTGGCGCAGCCGGTGATGAACGAACTGGCGCACGAACTGCAGGAATCGGTCTTTGCCGCGGTGCTGACCGGCGACCATGTCACCTATATCGCCCGCGCAACCTCCGAACGCCTCGTCCATGTGTCGATCACCGTCGGCAGCCGCGCCCCGGCCCATGCCGTCTCCACCGGTCGCATCCTGCTCGCCGCCGAACCGGCCGATGTGCTCGGCCGCTATATCGACCGGGTCAACCTGACCGCCATCACGCCCAACACCGTCACGTCCAAGGTCAAGCTGCGCGCCGAGATCGACCGGGTCCGGCTCGAAAACTACTCGATCGTCGACCAGGAGCTCGAGATCGGCCTCGGCTCGATCTCGGTGCCGATCCGCAACGGCGAGGGCCGCGTGCTGGCGGCTCTCAACGTCTGCTGCCCGTCATCGCGGACCACGGTCGAGGACATGCAGCAGCGCATCCTGCCGCAGCTGATGATCGCCTCCCAGACGATCACGCGCGGGCTGTAGGCCGAGCGAAGTTCGTTTCGATTGCAGCGAGGGCGGTACCGGCCCGCTCCCCCGCCCGGCCACCCACGTCATTGTACGATATGGGTGGCCGGGCGGGGTAGCGGGCCGGTACCGCCTTCACATCACGGCAATCGCCTTACGCCGGCGGCAGCGGATCACGCGTCCAGAAGTTCCGGATCTCGTCGTCATAACCTGTCATGTCGTAGCGGACGAGCGACATCGGCAGCCGCCCAACGGCCATGAATTCATCATGAAAGGCCTTCAGCTCGAACTTGTCGCCGAGCTGGTGGCGGCGGTCGGCGAGCAGCTTCTGCATCTCGATCATGCCGACGGTATAGCCAAGGCCATAGCCCGGCGGTCGCCGCAGGTAGATCTCGGCATCGACCCGGGCGACATTGGCATCGAGCCAGGGCGTGTACTTGCGCCAGTCGGCGACCACCTCGGGCACCGTCTTGCGGTTGAGCTGCAGGTCGATGTCGCCAGCCACCCGCACCGCGCGGAAGATGCCGAAGATATCGATCAGCTCGCGCACCCGGCCGCGGTCCTCGAAGAACCCCAGCTTCTGCGCCGCTTCCTCCAGATAGACGCCCCAGCCTTCGGCGCGCACGCCGTCGCCGATGCGGCCGCGGATCGGCCGCTTGTCGCGCTTGGCCATCTGCCCATCGAAAGCGTGGCCCGGCAGCGTCGCGTGCAGCAGGTCGGGGCTCGGGTCGCGATACTGGACCAGCTCCCAGAAATTGGGCCCGCCGGTGCGGACGATCCACGGCACGTTGACGTACAGCTCGCCGATATCCTCCGGCACCGTGATGATGCCTTCGTCGGCGATCCACTTGCGGATGCGCTGCAGCGATTCCGTCTTGCGGCGGTCGTATTCGGCCTCGCTGGTCGGCAATTCCAGCCTTGGCAGCTTGCGGTTGCGATGCTCCTCCAGCGCATGGATCGACCATAGCCGTTGCGTCTCGCGGCCGCCCAGCACCTGCAGCTGCGCCGCCGTATAGGGCAGCAGCTTGACGTTCTTCAGATACCAGTTGAACCGCGCCTCGCCGACCCCGGCCTTGGCGGTCATCTGCGGGCGCCCCGCCTTCAGCCAGCCCTGGAAATCGACCGCTGCCGCCCGCGCCGCGGCAATATCCGGCAGCAGTTCGGGCTGCGCCGTCTTCGCCCGCCCGGCGAGATCGTCGAACCAGCCCAGGATGCCGGCCGGCGGCACCTTGCGATACGGATGGCCATGGCCGACGCCATCGGCGGTATCGAGGTTGTGCAGCGCCAGGTCGGCATAATCGCCGGGCACGTTGCGCAGGTTGCGCTTGGCGGCGGCGACCAGCGGGGCCACGGCGCGCAATTCCTTCTGCACCTTGGCCAGCGCCTCGCCCCTGGCCGGCAGTTCGGCAAACGACACGTCGAGCATCTGGTCGACGTAAAAGCCGGGATCACGCTCCCAGGGCTTGGCGGCATTCAGCAGGAAATAATGCTGCAGCATCTTCGATCGCGCCGCCAGCCATTCGACCTGCTGGCCACGCGGCATCGCGGCGACGTTGAAGCCCTCGATACGGCGCAGGTAATCGTCCATCGTGGCGCGCTGCCTGTCGACGGCCGCGGCGCTCCAGTCACCGACGCCATCGGCCGGCGCGGTATCGCGCCACTTCAGGAAATCGCCCCACAGCGCCAGCAGGTCCTGGTAATTGCCCTGGCCCGTCGGCGCCGCCGCCGCGATCGCCACCCCGGCGGTGCCGGCCGGCGGCAGCGCCATCGCAAGCGCCGCCAGTGCGACCGCCGCCAATACCCGGTTCTTCATCACCATCTCCACACAACAGGGGCGCAGGGCCGGGCTAGAACTTGACCCCGACACCGACGAAATATTGCCGGCCGATCACGTCGTACAACTGCGGATTGGTGTTGGAATCGCCGCCCGCGGCAAAGCCCATCACCGGCGGCTGGTTGTCGAGGACGTTGTTGATGCCGCCGAAGACGGTGAAGTTCTCGACGAAATTCCAGCGGGCCGAAATGTCCCAATAGGTTTCCGCACCGAGCGTGCCCGATTCCGACGGCGGCGCGCCGGGCAGCAGGTCGAGCGAACCGATGTAGCGCAGCTGATTGCGCAGCGACACGCCGCCGCTGGTATAGTCGATGCCGACAAAGGCGCGCAGGTCGGGCGAGATGCGGGTCGAATCCGACGAGCAGGCGCCGCCGTAATAGCCCGCGCAATCGATCGTCGGCAGGCCCTCGGCGGCGATCGTCGTGTTCTTGAACTGCCACGAGACATTGGCCTGCAGCCCCAGCCGGGCGCCGTCGCCCGAGATGCTGACGGCGCTCGGCAGGTCGAAGCTGTAGCTGGCGCCGACGTCGAGGCCCTGGACCCGGCGCTCGGCAACGTTGAGCAGCGGCGCCCGGACAAAGCTGATGTTGCCCGAGAAGGTATCGCGGTTGATCGCCTGGCACGACACGCTCGCCGCCGCCAGCGTGTTGAAGCAGGTGTCGATGAGCACCTGCGCGCCCAGCTGCGAGATCGCGCCCTTGACCTTGATATCGTAGTAATCGACCGTCAGCGCCAGGCCGCGCGCCGGGCTGAACACGGCACCCAGCGTCAGCGTGTCGGCGGTCTCCTCCTCCAGCAGCAGGTTGCCGCCGCTTTCGGTGTTGAAGCCCTGGCTGGCGCCGACGGTGAGCGTGTCGACGAACTGCCGCGGCACGCCCTGCGCCACGCACAGCTCCTTCTGCTGCTGCGTCGGCGCGTTGACGGCGAGGCACGGATCACGGCCGCCGATGAAACCCTGGCTGGTCGGCGCATACAGCTCCGACAGGTTCGGCGCGCGGATGGCGCGGCTGTAATTGCCGCGCAGGCGCACCCAGTCGGTCACTTCCCAGTCGACGGCGCCGCGCCAGGTGAAGACGCCGCCGATCGTCGAATATTTGGCATAGCGGCCGGCGGCTTCGACCGCGAGCGTCTTGAAGCCCGGCACATCGGCGAGGATCGGCACGCGGACTTCGCCGAACAGTTCGAACAGGTCGTAATTGCCCGAATTGACGATTGGCGGCACCGACACGGCGGCGAGGTCGTTCGACAACGCCACTTCGTCGGGCCGGATGTTGAAACTGTCGCGCCGATATTCGACACCGAACGCCGTCGCGACATTGCCCGCCGGCAGCGCGAACGCGTCGCCCGAAATGCTGCCGCCGGCGACCGTGCGCTTGAACTGGCTCGTCGTCGTCGTGTCGACGCTGAGGAACTCCGCCATCGCCGGGGTCAGCGTGTCGGTGCCGAAGATGTTGACGGGGACGCAGCCCGGGATCTCGCGGTTCCGGCACTGCGGCACGCCGTTGACCAGCACGACATCGAGGCCGGCGGTGGTCCGCGACCGCGACAGCAGGTTCAGCCGCCGGTTGTTCTCGTCGGCCTGCTGGAACTGGAAGAAGGTGTCCCATTTCCACTTGTTGCCGCCGATGTCGAAATCGCCGCGCAGGCCGCCCGTGACGTTGAAGCTGGTGGTGACATAGTTCACCGTGCGCGGGCCGAATTCCTCGAACCGGCGGCCATAGCCGCGCACCGTATAGGTGCCGTCGCCATCGGGATCGAAAAAGGCGGCATTGGCCGAAAAGAAGTCGCGCTGGGCCTGGCTGAACAGCGGGTTGGTCGTCGCATTGGGGATCAGCACCGTGCCCGCCGCCTGGCCCGAGCTCGACGGGTTCACCGCCTCGGCCGCCTGCTGGAAAGAATTTTCCTTCCGCGTGTAGAAGAACTGGCCATAGGCCTCGACGCCGTCGGTGATCTCGTAATGCGCGGTGACCGCCGCCTGGTAGCGCTCCAGCGGGCGCAGCAGGAAATTCGGCGCCGCATAGTTGAACTGGTCGCGCAGGCGGCAGAATGGTTCAGGGCGGCCGCCAGGCTCGGTAAAGCGGATGCCGGCGTTGCCGGTATTGCAGGCGCCCGACGCATTGTTGAGATCGGGGACGCCCTGGATCTGCGCCAGCTGCTGGCTGTTGAGCGCGATGGCACCGCCCGGGATATTGCCCGACCCGAACGGCTGGAACTTGCCGGTGGCGTCGGCGAGCAGCGGCAGCGCCGAAAATTCGCGATCGCCCATCAGGACGGCGTCGCGCTTGGTATAGCTGAAATAGCCGGTGACGTTGCCGCGGCCGTCGGCGCTGTTGGCGCCGATCATCACGTCGATCTTGTGGCTGCGGCCGTCGCCGCGATCGGTCTCGCCGAACGTGTACTGGCCCTGCAGGCCGTCGAAGTCGCGCTTCAGGACGAAATTGACCGCGCCGGCGATCGCGTCGGAGCCATAGATCGCCGAGGCGCCGCCGGTGATCACATCGACCCGGTCGAGCATCAGGTCGGGGATGGTGGCAAGGTCGGTCAGGCCGGAAAAATCGGCGGGAATGAAGCGCCGCCCATCGACGAGCACCAGCGTGCGCACCGGGCCGAGCCCGCGCAGGTCGGCCGACAGCACGCCGGCGCCGCCCGACTGGTTGGAGCTCGATGTCGTCGACGGCTGCAGCTGCGGCAGCTGGTTCAGCCCGGCCTCGAGCGTCGTCTGTCCCTGCGCCACCAGCGCCTCGCCCGACAGGGCGACGATGGGGCTGGTCCCCTCCAGCCCGGCGCGACTGAGGCGCGAGCCGGTGACGATGATTGCGGCATCTTCTCCTGGCGCGGCGCCGGTCTCGGCCGGCGGCGGCGGAGTCGCCTGTGCCAGCGCGGCCCCGGGCAGGCCGACAATAGCGGAAGCCAGCAGAAAATGTTTACCCAGCGAACGCCGTTTCGTCACCACCCCGGTCGCCTGCATCATCGTCCCCATCGTCGTGACCCTTCACGTTGACGCCCTGAAAACATGCCTCATCAGGGGGTTAGCCCCAGTCCCACCGCCGCCGCGGCTGCCCATCCCGGCCGATCCGCGTCCCGATCCGGTGCCGATAACAATCATTTGTAGCACCAGTGTCAATCTCATTTGCGCGCTTGGCGCACGATAGACCGCTATGCGCACAAACTTTCGCTGGCATCTGTTGCAAATTTGTTATGCTGTGCGCCGATGCCGCCCGTACCGCGCCCCGATCACGCCGACCCCGCCGACCCCTCGGCGGCATTTGCGGCGGACGCAGCCCCCTGGGCGGTCTTCTGGATCGATGCCGGCGTCGATGGCTGCACCCGGGGCCTGCCGCCCGCCCTGCGCGGCGCGATCACGCGGCGCTGGCAGTTGCTGCTCGCCGGCCTGCCGCCCGGCGCCAGCCTGCTCGATCTCGGCTGCGGCCGCGGCGCCGTCCTGGCGCTCGCCCGCGACGCCGGCATCACGCGGCTGCAAGGTGTCGACGCGGCGCCGATCACGGGCACGCCTTTCCCGCTCCATGTCGGCAGCGCCGCCGGCCTGCCCTATCCCGATCGTGCCTTCACCGCCGTCACCAGCCAGTTCGGCGTCGAATATGCCGGCTTCGCCACCGCCGTGGTCGAGGCTGCGCGCGTCGCCGCCGATCGCCTGTGGCTGCTGGTCCACGCCGCCGACGGGCCGCTGCACGCCGACGCGCGGGAGCAGGCGGCGCAGGCCGCCTGGCTGGCCGGGCCGATGGCGACCTTCGAACGGCTGGCGGCGCATTTCCGCGCGCCGTCGCCGGCCAGCGTCGCCGACATCGACGCCTTGCGCACCGCCATCGTCGACCATGCCGGGGCAGCCGGCAACACCAGCCTGCTCGAAGGCGTCTGGCGTGCCATTTCGGCGCTGCAGGATGTCGCCGATCCCATCGCCGGCACCCGCGACTTCGCCGCCGGCCTCGCCGCCCACGCCGCCCGCATGCAGGCGATGGTCGCCGCCGCTCCCACCGCCGCCGACGTCGCCGACGCCGCCGGCTGCCTCCGCGCCGCCGGCTTCGACGTCATTGTCGAAGACGTCGGCACCCCACCCGCAGCGCGCTGGCTGCTCGCCAGCCGCCGCCCGACCTGAACAGGAACCGCCCATGCCCGACTGGCGCGCCGTCACCCGAGCCCTCACCCTGCCGATGGCCGTCGCTGCGGCCGCCCCAGCCGCGGCGAGCGATTATGCCGCCCTCGCCGGGCTCCACACGGAATGGCGCGCCTTCCAGAAAGGCCCCGTCCGCAATGGCGCGCCCGATTACTCCCCGGCGGCGCTGGCAACGCAGGCCGCTGGCCTCAAGCGTTTCCAGCAACGCCTCGCCGCGCTCGACATCGCCGGCTGGAGCGTCGCGCAAAAGATCGACTACAACCTCGTCCGTGCCGAGATGAACGGCCTCGATTTCGACCTGCGGGTGGCGCGACCCTGGCAGCGCGACCCGGCCTGGTACATGTCGATCTGGTCGGCAAAGTCGGACACGCCGAGCCATGAAGGCCCCGTCCACGCCATGCCGATCGAACTCTGGACCTACGACGTCCCGCTCAGCCCGGCGGCTTCGGCGAAACTCACCCGCGAACTGGCCCACATCCCGCCGCTCCTCGCCGATGCGCCCGGCCAGCTCACCGGCAACGCCCGCGATCTCTGGACCGCGAGCCTGCGCAATATCGCCGAACAGCGCGCGGCACTGGCCGATCTTGCCACCCAGGCCGGCACCGGCGACCCGGCGCTGACCGCCGCCATCGCCGCCGCCGCCCGCGCCACCGCCGATTTCGAAACCTGGGTGAAGGCCGAGGCACCGAAAAAGACTGGACCATCCGGCGTCGGCAAGGAGAACTACAGCTGGTTCCTGAAAAACGTTCAACTGTCGCCAAACAGCTGGGACGACGAGGTCGCCATCCTGTCTCGCGAGCTTGCCCGCTCGCACGCTGCGCTGCGGCTGGAGGAACACCGCAACCGCGACCTGCCGCCGCTGGTCGGCGCGCGCAATGCGGCCGAATATGATGCCCTGCAGCGCCGCAGCGTCACCAAGTTCGTCGATTTCCTCGACAAGCAGCAGATCCTGACGACCGCCGACTATATGGTGCCGGCCCTGCTGGAGCAGATCGGCACCTACAAGCCGCCGTCACAGCAGGATTTCTTCCAGATCGTCCGCACCCGCGCGCCGCTGACGCTGTTCACCCATTTCTACCACTGGTTCGACCTCGCGCGCGAAGTCCGCACCCCCAACCCCTCGCCGATCCGCAGCCAGCCCTTGCTCTACAACATCTGGCTCAGCCGCGCCGAAGGCCAGGCGACGGCCTTCGAGGAGGCCATGCTCCACGCCGGCCTGTTCGACGACGACCGCCGCGCCCGCGAAATCGTCTGGATCATGCAGGCCCAGCGCGCCGCGCGCGGCCTCGCCTCGCTGTACGCCCAGGCCAACATGATCGATCTTGCCGCCGCGATGAAGATGCAGGTCGACCGCACACCCAACGGCTTCATGTCGGCCGACCTCCCCCTCCTCGCCTTCGAACAGCAGACCTATCTGCGCATGCCCGGCTATGGCCCGAGCTACATCACCGGCAAGGCGATGGTCGACAAGCTGTTCGCCGAAACCGCCGAAGCGCGCGGCGCTGCCTTCAAGGTCCGCGATTTCTACGACGAGTTCAACCGCTACGGCATGATCCCGGTGCCGCTGATCCGCTGGCAGATGCTGGGCCGGGATGACGAGGTGAAGGCCATGGGATTGCGGGTCAAATAAGGGCCTCCGGCGGCTGGGGCCGCGGCCCCAGACCCCATTTATTTGTGCTGCCAGACCCAGTCGGCGACTTCGGCGTGGGTGGCGAACCAGATGTCGCCGCGGCTGCGGGCATGGTCGATCAGCGCCTCCAGCATCCAGATCCGCGACCGATAGCCGATGACGAACGGGTGCATGACCAGCTGGAACAACCCGCCCTCGTCGAATGCGGCATCCAATTCGCGGCGAAAGATGGCGAACACATCGTCGGGCGACATCAGCGGCCGTGTCGGCGGATTGCGGTTGAACATCAGGTAAACGGCGTCGTCGCGCAGCCACTCGACCGGGATTTCCACCACCCCCGTCGGCGCCCCGTCGAGCAGCAGCTCATAAGGCGCCTCGTCGGCCATCAGCGAGCTGTCATAGCGCAGGCCGAGTTCGGCCACGATGGCGATGGTGTGGGGCGACAGGTCCCAGTTCGCCGACCGGAAGCCGACCGGCGGCGCACCGATCAGCGGCGTGAGGATATCATGGGCGCGCAGCACCAGTTCACGCTCGGTGTCATGGTCGAGCCGGCTGTTGTTCTCGTGGATCCAGCCGTGCAGCCCGACCTCGTGGCCGGCGCCGACAATGCGCCGCGTCTCGTCGGGATCGATGCGCGCGCACAGCCCCGGCATGAAGAAAGTCGCCGACACGCCGCGCCGCGCCAGCACGTCGAGAATGCGCGGCACCCCGACCCGGCGGCCGAATTCGCCCCAAGCCAGCCGCCCGACGGCCCGGCCGCCGCCGCCAAGCTCGAACGTCTCGTGGTCGCAGTCGAACGACAGCGCCACCGCCGCTCGCGCCCCGCCGGGCCACTGCACCGGCGCCAACCGCCGCCCGGCCCGTACCCGCCCGACCAGCGCCAGCGCTTCGGCCTCGGTCATCGTCCAGGGTGCATCGTCCATGCGCCATCCTAGCCAGCTTTGTTCGCATGGGATACAGATGTTCGCATCTCGGCATAGCAGGGGTGGCGATCGTGCTTCGAATTCGGCAGCTGGCAACACTCGTGCTTCTCGCGCTCTGCGCCGTCCCGGGGCTTGCCGCCAGCCACGCCGACCTGGTCACGCTTTACGACGACTTCCGCAAGGGCGTGGCCTTCCCCGTCGTCGCCGGCGTTCCCGATCATGGCGCCGCCGCGATGGCCCGCCGCGCGGCAGTCGCCGACCGCACCGAGGCGGCACTGCTGGTCATCGATTCCACCGGCTGGACCATCCCGGAGCGCGCCGACCACCTGCTCGTCCTCGCCGAAGCCCGCGGCGTCCGCTTCCAGCACCGCATCCTCCGCCAGTGGCAGCGCGACCCGAGCTGGTGGGCGACGCTCGACATCGGCTGGGGCCCCAAGGTCGACACCGCCTTTGCCCCGCCCAAACTGCCGCTGAAGGATGCCGCCGCCCGCCGCACGCTCGCCGCCCGGCTCGCCACCGTCCCCGCCACCCTCGCGGCGGCGCGCGCCAGCCTCACCGACATGCGCGGCGACCTCGTCGGCCTCGGCATCACTCATCACGATATCGAAACGCGCCTCTACACCCGCATGGCCGGCGACCTCGCAAAGACCGAACCGGCCCTCGCCGCCCGCGCCCGCACCGCTGCCCGCGCCTCGGCCGACTTCGCCGCCTGGCTGCGCGCCACCCGCCCGGCGCTGCCCGCCGCCGCCGGCATCGGCCGCCCGGCGATGGACTGGTACCTGCGCCATGTCCTGCTCTTCCCCTACGGCTATGACGAGATGAAGGCGATCGGCGAGCGCGAATGGGAACGCAGCATGACGTTCCTCAAGATCGAGGAACACGAGCACAAGGCGCTGCCGATGATCGCGCCGGTGACCAGCCTCGCCGCCTTCGAGGCGCTGCGCCGCGAGGCCGATACCGACCTGCTGGCGTTCCTCAAATCCCGCGACATCATGACCGTGCCCGACTGGCTGACCGTGCCCGAGCCCGAAGGCCCCTATGTCATGCCGGCCAACCAGGATCCGTCCGTCCCCGGCCCGTTCGACCCGCCGATCAACCGCAATTTCTTCCGCGAGGCCGAGGATCGCGACCCGCGCACGCTGCGCGCCCACAACCTGCCGGGGCACAATTTCGACATGCTGTGGCGCGCCCGCGACCCCCGGCCGATCCGCCGCGACGCGCGGCTGGGCTTTGCCGAGTCGTCGCGGGTGGAGGGCTGGGCCTTCTACCTCGAGGAAATGGTCGTCCAGGCCGGCTGGCTCGACGATCGGCCCAAGGCGCGGGAGATCCACTATATCCTGATGGCCAACCGCGCCGCCCGGCTGCTCCCCGAACTAAAGGTCCAGGCCAATGAATGGAGCTTCGACGCGGCGCTGGCCTCGCTGGCCGGCCGCACGCCCTATTGGATGGAAAAGGACGACGACACCGCCCTCTACGACATGGCGCTCTACCTTCGCCAGCCCGGCCTCGGGCTCAACTATTACTTCGGCAAGACCCAGCTCGAACAGCTCCTCGCCGAAGTCGCGCTGAAGGAGGGCCGCAGCTTTAACCTCAAGCGCTTCCACGACCGCTTCATCGCCAGCGGGCTGGTTCCGATCGCCCTGACCCGCTGGGAAATGACCGGCAACGACGACCAGGTCCGGACGATGTGGCAGGCGCCGCCGATCCCGTGAAGAGCCTCCGGCGGCTGGGGCCTCGGCCCCAGACCCAGATCAGCGGAGCAGTTTTGCCAGACGATGTCGGCTTTCGCCCAATTGCAGACATGCGCGCCTTCTGGGATGCTGGCGTCGATGACTCAGATTGATTGCGACTGGAGCCTCTCTAATCCCGGACCTGACGAGTTGGTCGTCTGGCTTGAGCCATGGGCCGAAGAGTTCGTGATTCCGATCCGATCCACTGTCGCATTGAAGGCTCCGGCAGGGGGCGAGGCTCCGGAAATCGGTGAAATCGAGTGGGCATCTGATCATGTTGTTGTCTGGGCAAATACGAGAACCGTGGCGGTTTTCATCGACGACGTGCTTCAGGATTCTGCATCGGCCATCGTTCCGATTCCTGATGGGCTGAGCAAAGATATGCTCACCACTTTATTCAAGGGTCATCCGACCGCTCGCCTTGGTGGCTCGGCAAGCGAGACAGTCGATCAGGCCTCGTGGTGGAAGAGATTTCGACGGCGGTTCCGCCTCAACTGATGTCCGCTTTCCACCCATAACGGACGACCGGCCACAGATATGCCCGCAGTCCGATAGCGTTCTACGCCACCCCCCGTAGACCCCTACCGCTCCCCCCGCGGCACCAGCAGCAGCTTCGTCTGCCGGCCATCGATCCAGCGGAACTTCGTACCGTCGTAGAAGCCGTCGACCTCCAGCGGGAACCGCACCTCCTGCCCGCCCCATTCCGGCACCTTGCGCAGCGCCGCCAGCTCGATCGACCAGGCGGTGTCGGGATTGACCGGATACAGGCCCATCCCCTTCACGCCGGACTGGTCCTCCCAGGCGCCGATCCACGGCCCGGCGCCATGGCCGTGGGTGCCGATGGCATGGGTGTAGATGATCGGCTTCAACCCGGCGGCAATGGCCCGCTTGCGCGCCGCGGCGAGCACTTCGTTGCCGGTACGGCCGGTGCGAAATTCGGCCAGCACCGCGTCCTGCACCCGGTTGGCATCGGCCATGCCGGCCACCAGCCCGGCCGGCGCCGCCGTCTCCCCGGGTTTCAGCACATAGGCGAGCATCTGCGTGTCGGTCTTCAGCCCCAGGAAGCCGGCGCAGAAATCGACATGCAGCAGGTCGCCCGGCATGATCACCGGGTCCTCGGGCAATGTCTGCTTGCCGGGGTCGAGGTGCGCGACGCTCGGCCGCTGCAGCGTCACCGACGGCTGGCACCAGGCGTCGAGCCGCGCATCGGCGAGCCGTTCGCGATACCACCAGACGACATCCTGGGTCGTCGTCACCCCCGGCACGATGACCTTTTCCGACAACCCTTCCGGGATCATCGCATGGCTGGCGCGCATGATCGCGCCATAGACCGCCATGTCGGCCGGCGTGCGCGTCTCGAGAAAGCCCAGCGCCAGCCCGTCATGGCTGACGACACGGGTCCCGAGCGGCCCCAGCGCCGCCAGCAGCTGCTTGTGCTGGCTCACCGTCAGGCCATCGGCGAGGCCGAAGTCCTCCGAGATGTTGACCGCGATGCTTTTCGGATTGCGTTCCCGCACCAGGTCGCCCAGCCGCTGCCACTGGTCGGGCTGCGTCGCCGGGTCCCAGCGCGTGTCGAACAGGTCGCCGACCGGATAGCGCGCGACGGCAAAACGCTCGACGCCGGCCGCGCCGCCGCGGTCGTGGAACACCAGGATCATGCGGCGCCGCGCGTTGGGCCAGGTCGCCGGCAGCATCGCCTTGACGACCGGGTCCTCGTTATACTCGCGCGCCACCAGGATCCACATCTGGACGCCATGCTTGCGCATCATCGCCGGCACGACGGTATCGAGCCGGTCGCGCAGCAGCCGGTCCTGCGCCGCGACGCGATCGCGCAGCCCGGGCACCGCGGGGGCGGCATAATCCTGCGCCACCGCAGGCACCGCCGCCGCCAGCAACGCCGCCAACACCAGTCGCTTCATCGTGTCATCCCTTCGTAGCGGCGCCGCTCGATATAGAAACTCAGGCCCTCGGGCAGGACGCGATGCGGGTGGGGCAGTCCCAGCGCCAGCGCCGCACGATGCACGAAGCTGCTGTCGGCCAGCAGCTCCCGCCCGATCGCCACCAGGTCGGCGCGCCCCTCGGCGATGATCGCGTCGGCCAGTTCGGCGGTCATGATCAGCCCGACCGCCATGCTGGCGATGGCCGCCTCGCGGCGCACCCGCTCGGCATTGGGCACCAGATAGCCCGGCGCCGGCGGCGTCGCCGCGACGCCCGACGGCCCGCTGACGCCACCCGACGAGCAATCGATGACATCGACCCCGGCGGCCTTCAACGCCTTGGCCAGCGCCACCGTGTCGTCCATGGTGATGCCGCCCTCGACCCCGTCGACGGCCGACACCCGATAAAAGATCGGCATCGTCTCCGGCAGCTCGGCGCGCAGCCGCTCGGCAATGGCGACGGCGAAGCGAAACCGGTTGTCGCCGCCCCAGCCGTCGCTGCGCCGGTTGCTGACCGGCGAGACGAAGCTGTTGACCAGATAGCCATGGGCGCCATGGATCTCGACGAAATCGAAGCCGGCGGCGTCGGCGCGTTGCCCGGCGGCAGCAAAGGCATCGATGATCGCGGCGATCCCCGACTCGTCGAGCGCCGCCGGCACCTGCCAGTCCGGGCCGAAGGGGATCGCGCTCGGCGCCACGCTGGTCCAGCCGCGCGGGTCGCCGGCGGCAAGGGGCCGGGCGCCGTCGAACGGTGTCGCCGACGATGCCTTGCGCCCGGCATGGGCAAGCTGGATGCCGACCGGAATGCCCTCGTCGTGGTAGATGGCTGCCAGCTCGGCGAGGCCGGGCAGATGTTCGTCCGACCAGATGCCGAGGCAGCCCGGCGTGATCCGCCCCTCCCGCAGCACCGCCGTCGCCTCCAGCAGGGCGCCGCCGACGCCGGCCAGCGCGATGCGGCCGTGGTGGCTGCGATGCCAGCGCGTCGCGGTGCCGTCGATGGCGCGATACTGGCACATCGGCGACAGCATGACGCGATTGCCGAAGGTGACGCCGCGGATCGTCAGCGGGCGGAACAGCGCCGGCGCATCGGTCATGCGGCGCGCTTGTCCATCGCGCTGTCGCTGCTGCGGGCGTCGATATCGACCATCAGCGCGTCGATCTCCTCGAACACCGCCATGATCTGCTTCAGCTTGGTGCGGCCTTCCTCGCCCAGGCTGCCGAACTTGGTCAGCGGCGCCCGCACATCGCCGACCGGATAGCCGCGCGCCGCCGCAAGCGCCTTGGAATAGCATTGGTGGCCATAGGTCGGATGGCCCTCCGCAATGATCATGTCGAAGCGGTGGACGAGATGCTGGATGCGCGTCGCATCACGCACGCGGCCTTCGACCAGCAGGTCCCACAGCCGCCGCGTCGCATAGGGCAGGTAGTTGCCATAGGGATTCACATAGCCGACCGCGCCGAGCAGGAAGCTTTCGACCGGGCGCTCGCCGGCAAACACGTTCATCACGCCATGCGTCGCCTCGACGATGTCGAAGACGCGCGCCACGTCCATGCTGGCTTCCTTGATATAGCGGATCTGCGGAAATTCCGCCGTCATCCGCGCCACCAGCGCCGCCGGCATGTCGCGATTCGACGTCACCGGGTTGTTGTACAGCATGATCGGCAGGTCGGTGGCGGCGCAGATGGCGCGGTAATATTCGTGAATCTCGTCGTCGGTCGGCGTGTAGTAATAGGGCGGGATGATCATCAGGCCGTCGGCGCCCAGGTCCTGGGCCTGGCGGCTGAACGCCGCGGCGCGCGGCGTATAGGCGTCCATGGTGCCGACCATGACCGAATAGCGCCCGGCGGCGTGGCGCACCGTCGCATCGACCAGGCGGCGGCGTTCATCGGCGCTGATGGTCAGGAATTCGCCGGTGGTGCCCAGCATGATGACGCCGGGGACGCCGCATTCCACCTGCCAATCGAGAAAGGCGTTCAACCGCCCGATGTCGATGTCGGTGCCGTCGTCGTTGAACGGCGTCACGGCAACGGTATGGCTTCCCCGAAACTCTTTTGTCATGCGTCGGCCCTTGCTCAACTATGCGAATGTCGCTGAAGCTCTCGCTTATCGACAGTCGAAAAGCTATGCGAAATGCGAACACTTGTCAGCATAGCGCCCACTTTTTCCCGCCGGAAGGTCTTTTCACCCGTGTCTCGCCCGGATGTCATCGTGATCGGCGGCGGCATCGCCGGGGCCGGCACCGCGCTTTACCTGGCGCGCGACGGCGTCCGCGTGACACTGGTCGAGGCAGCGGTCATCGGCGGCGGCGCCTCGGGCGCCAATGCCGGCAGCCTGCACGCCCAGATCCCGCACGATCCGTTCCGCAACCTCGGCCCGGCCTGGGCCGGCGCCTTCCAGCCCGTCGTCACGCTGCTCGCCCGCTCGCTCGGCCTGTGGCGCGATCTCGAGGCCGATCTCGGCTGCGATCTGGAGATTGCCTTTGGCGGCGGCGTCATGGTCGGCGCCACGCCCGGCGAGATGGAGGAGATCGCCGCCAAGGCCGACGTCGAACGCGCCGCCGGGCTGGACGTCGAACTGCTCGGCCGCGACGCCCTGCGGGCGCGGGCGCCCTATCTCGCCGAAACGGCCCTCGGCGGCGCTTTCTGCGCCATCGAGGGCAAGGCCAATCCGATGCGCGTCGCCCCCGCCTATGCCGCCGCCGCGCGTGCCGCCGGCGTCACCATCGTCGCCGGCCAGGGTCCCGCCGCCATTGCCCGCACCCGCCAGGGCTATGCCGTCACCACGGGTGAGCGGGTGATCGAGGCCGACCGCCTCGTCATCGCCGCCGGCGGCGCCACCGGCGCGCTGGCGGCGCAGCTCGGCGCCGACCTCGCCATCACCAGTACCCCCATCCAGGTCTGCGTGACCGAGCCGGCAGCACCCTTCGTGCCGCACCTCGTCTATTGCGCCGGCGAAAAACTGTCACTGAAGCAGAGCCGCGTCGGCAGCATCCTGATCGGCGGCGGCTGGGATGCCCGGCTCGACGATCGCGGCCGGCCGGTGGTGGATGCCGCCAACCTGGCGGCGAACCTGCGCGTCGCCATGCGCATCGTGCCGGGCATCGCCGGCCTCAACCTCGTCCGCAGCTGGGCGGCGATGGTCAACGGCACCGACGACTGGCTGCCGATCATCGGCGAACTGCCGCAGGCGCCGGGCGCCTTCATCAACTATGTCCCGTGGCTCGGCTTTTCGGGCGGCCCGGCCGCGGCCCGGCTCACCGCCGACCTGGTGCAGGGCAAGCCGCCCAGCCTCGACGTGCCGCTGGCATCGTTCGCACCCAGACAGCCTAGTGCCGGATGATCGCCCCGATGAACGCCTTGGTGCGCGCCGCCTGCGGCGCGGTGAAAATCTGCGCCGGCGGGCCTGATTCGACCACCCGGCCCGCATCCATCATCACCACCCGGGTCGAAATCTCGCGCACGAAGCTCATTTCATGGCTGACCAGCAGCATGGAAATGCCCGTCGCCGCCAGCGCCCGCACCGTATCGAGCACTTCGCCGACCCGCTCCGGATCGAGCGCCGAGGTGATTTCGTCGAGCAACAGGATCTCCGGCTGCATCGCCAGCGCCCGTGCGATGGCGACGCGCTGCTGCTGTCCGCCCGAAAGCTGGTCGGGATAGCTGTCGGCCTTGTCGGCGAGGCCCACCGAGGCCAGCAGGTCGCGCCCCCGCGCCTCGGCGTCCGCCGGCGCCACTCCCAAAGTCTTCACCGGCGCCAGGCAGATGTTGGCCAGCGCGGTCATGTTCTGAAACAGGTTGAACTGCTGGAAAACGATGCTCATCCGCCGCCGCAGCGCCCGCACGCTCGCCTTGCTGGCATAATCGACCGGCGTGCCGTCGATGCTGACCTGGCCCGATGACGGCGCCGTCAGCCCGATCAGCACCCGCAACAGGGTCGATTTGCCCGATCCGGACGGCCCGATCAGGCTGATGACCTCGCCCTTTCCGACGACAAGGTTCACGCCATTCAGGATCGGGGCGCCGCCATAGCCGGCGGACAGGTCAACGATGTCGAGAAACGGCAAGTCGCGTCTCCAGCCAGGCCGCCATGCGGCCCAGCGGCCAGGACAGCAGGAAATACAGGATCAGCACGGCACCAAAGCCGTACACCGGCGAAAAGCCGCGATTGACGAGGATCTTGCCCGAAAAAGCCAGCTCGACGACACCCAGGTGGCTGGCCAGCGCCGTATCCTTGATGAACATCACCATGAAGGCGGCCGCCGGCGGCAGGATCACCCGCCAGCTTTGCGGCAGGATGACCAGCCAGAAGCTCTGCGCGGCGCTCAGGCCGAGCACATCGGCGCCCTCCACCTGCGCCCGCGGCACCGATTCCAGCCCGGCGCGCACGATTTCCGACAGATAGGCCGTCGCCGCCAGCGTCACGGCGATGGCGGCAATGCCCAGCAGCGACAGGTCGGGCGCGAACGCCTGCACCGAAAACAGCACCAGGATCAGAATGACGAGGAACGGGATGCGCCGGAACAGCTCGACATAAGCGGCGGCGAGCCACCGCGCCGGCGCCAGCCAGCCGGCCCGGCTGCGCCGCACCACCGCCAGCGCCATGCCGAGCACGAACCCGGCGCCGCAACCGATGACCGTCATCAGCAGCGTCCGCGACAGCGCCAGCCCCAGGAACGCCGCGGTATCGCGCGTGAAGAACGCCGGCGCCTCGGCGATCAGCCGGTCGATCATGGCGCGCGCACCCGGAACAGCCAGCGCCCGGCCGCCGCCAGCAACGCCGATGCGATTAACGTCAGCACGATGTAGATCAGCCCGGTGACCGCAAAGGTCTCGATCGTGCGCAGATTGGCGGTGCTGATGTTGATCGCCCGCCCGGTCAGCTCCTCGACGCCGAACAGCGCCCCCATCGAACTGCCCAGCACCAGCACGATGAAGAAGCTCGACAGCGGCCGATAGACGGTGCGGATGATGCTCGGCAGCATGACATGCACCAGCTTGTCGCGCCGCCCCAGCCCCAGCACCTCGGCCGCCTCCAGCTCCACGGTCCGCACCGCAACGATGCCGCCGCGCAGGATCTCCGCCAGATAGGCACCGGCGTTGAACGTCAGGCCGAGCACCACGGCAGCGAACGCCGGCAGCTTCACGCCGACATCGGGCAGCGCATAATACAGCACGAAAATCTGCACCAGCGCCGGCGTGTTGGTGAAGAAGCTGACATAGCCGCCGCACAGCCTGCGCAGCAGCGTGCCGCCGCGCAGCCGCGCCAGCGCACAGCCCAGCCCGATCGCCGCCCCGGCAACAAAGGCGATCACCGCGATCTGCAGCGAGATCAACGCGCCGGCCGCCAGATACGGCAGCTCGGGCCAGACCCCGCTCCAGTCGAAGCGGTAACCCGTCGGCCGCGACACCCTGGCGACGCTGGCCAGCTGCGCAGGCGCCACCGGCACCGTCATCGCCGCGCCATAATGCTTGCGCCACAGCGCCGCGATGCTGCCGTCGCCGTGGAGCTGCCGCAGCGCCATGTCGACCGCGGCGCGCAGGCCATCATTGCCCTTGGCGACGCCGATGCCGCACCAGGCCACGAAGATCGGATCGGGCAGCACCCGCCATTGGATCTCGGGGTGGTTCTTCGTGAAGCCGACGAAGAAATCGACATTCTCGACCAGCGCATCGGCCCGCCCCTGCGCGATGGCGCGGATCGTGTCGGCATTGCCGTCGACCAGCAGCCGCTGCGGCTTCGGCAGCTTTTCGCGCAGCACCGACACCGACTGGTTGCCCCGCATGTTGACCAGCGTGATGTCGGCGCGGTCGAGGTCCTGCCAGCGCGTCACCGGCAGCTTTGCCGTGGTGATGACGCCCATCGCCTCCGAATGCAGCGGCACCGTGAAATCGATCAGCGCCTCGCGCTCGGGCGTGATGGTCAGCGCCCCCAGCGCCAGGTCGATCCGCCCCGACACGAGAAACGGCACCCGGCTCGCGGCCTCGGTCGGCACCAGTTGCAGCCGGACCCCCAGCCGATCGGCAAGGCGGCGCGCCACATCGACGTCGAAACCCTTGAGCGTGCCATCGGCGGCAAAGCTGCTCATCGGCGGAAAGTTCGGATTGACGCCGACCCGCAGCACGCCGGTTGCGCGGATGGTTTCGAGGCTGCGGGCGTGCAGCGGGCCGGCGATCAGCGCCAGCCACAGCAGCACCAGGCACCGCCAGCCGCTCACGCCCCGGCGATCGCCGCGATCGACACCGGTCGCAGCGGCGGCCGCGGCGCGAAACCGTCATCGTCGCCCGGCGGCCGGCCCGTCGCCTCGGCGACCATCGCCATCAGCAACGGCCCGCAATAACGTCCCTGGCACCGCCCCATGCCCGCCCGGCTCGCCCGCTTCAGGCTGCCGATGTCGGTGATGCCGTCCGCCAGCAGCGCGGCGATCGTCCCATGGCTGACGCTTTCGCAGCGGCAGAGCAGCGTTTCCGCCGTCGCCAGCGTCCCCGCCAGCGGCACCGGTGCGAACAGATCCCACAGCGCCGCCTGGAATCGCCGCGCCCGGCGCAGCTGCCCGGTGGCGCGCCGCGCGTCATGCGTCTCCTCGGATGGCAGTGCGCCGACCAGGTCCCGCGCCGCCGCCGCCCCGGCCAGCACCCCCTGCGCCAGCGCGACGCGCGCGCCGCCCAACCCGCCGCCGTCCCCGGCTACAAAGACACTGGCGACGCTGGTCCGACCGTCGTCGTCGCGCCGCACCGCCAGCACGCCATCGCGCCAGTCATGGGCACAGCCGAGCGCGCGGGCGAGCTCGGATTGCGGCACGAAACCTGCACCGATGCACACCGCATCGACGTCGAACCGCCGCGCCGTCCCCGGCCGGCCATCGGACCCGATCGGCGCAACAACGGCCGCCTGCGCCCGGCCATCGCCTTCGACCCGCACCAGCACATGGCGATTGAGCCGCACCACCCCGGCCCGGCGCAGCGCCGCCAGCTGCCGCAAGCCATCGCCGACGAGGTCGGGTGCCGTCGCCGCCATCGTCAGGGCCGCCCCGATCCGCGCCGCGCCGGGCGCCTCGGCCTGCTCGACCAGCGCCACCACGCTCACCCCGGCGCGCACCAGTTCGTGCGCCAGCTGCACGTTGAGCGGCCCGTTGCCGGCGACCAGCACGCGCGTGCCGGGCGCCGTCAGCCCCGATCGCAGCAGCGTCTGCGCGCCGCCGGTCGTCATCACCCCCGGCAAGGTCCAGCCGGGCACCGGCCAGGGCCGTTCATGGGCGCCGCTGGCGATGATCAGCCGCCGGCCGCGTACCCACAGCGCGCCTGCCTCGCTCGACACCGCGACCCGCACCGCTTCGCCGTCCTGCTCGGCCAGCCAGGCCGTGGCCGCGAACAGGCAGCGCACCCCGGCAAGCGCGGTACTGCTCGCCAGCGCCGCGCCGTCCGCGAACTGCGTGTCGACCCGGCGCGGATCGACCGCGAACCCCGCCCCCGGCTGCTTGTAATATTGTCCGCCGGCCTTTGCCCGTTCATCGATGCAGACGACGTTGAGCCCGCACCGCGCCGCCATCCGCGACGCCGCCAGGCCCGCCGGCCCCGCGCCGATGACGATCACATCGCAGTCGATATCCGCCAGCGCCGGCACCGGGTCCGGCGCCGCCGCCGCCGCCCGCGCCGGCGCCGGCGCGATCGCCATGCCGGCAGCGGCCGCGGTCATGCAGGCCCGGCGCACCGTCCCGTCCACCACCACCGCACATTCGCCGCAGATGCCCATGCCGCAATGCACGCCGCGGCCGTCGCCGGCGGCACTGTCGCGCAGCACGAGCTCGCCGGCATTGACCAGCGCCGCCGCGACGCTTTCCCCGGCAAAGCCCGTCACCGGTCGCCCGGCAAAGGACATCGCAAAGCCCACGCCGGTCCGCGTCACCCCGGGCAGGTCGACGCGCATCAGCGAATGTAGCTGGCGCCGTTGACGTCGAGCGTCGCGCCCGACAGCTGCGGCACGGCGCCCGACGCCAGGAACGCCACCAGCCGGCCGAGCTCGGCCGGGCTCACCCATTCACCGCTGGCAAGGTTGGCCGAAATCTGCGCCTCGCCGCCCTGGGTAGCGGCGAACTGCTCCGACAATCGCGTCCGCACCACGCCGGGCGCGATGACATAGGCGAGGATGCCGTTTTTCGCATAAGCGCGGGCAATCGATTGCGTCGCCGCGCGCACCGCCGCCTTGGACGCGCCATAGGCCATGGTCGCCGGGTTGGTGACGCCGCGCTGCGCCGCCCAGCTCGACATGGTGACGATGCTGCCGCCGCCGGTGTCGAGGAAATGCCGCACCGCCCGCCGCATCAACCGCGCCGGCGCCTGGACGTTGACCATCAGCGCCTGGTCCCAGACCGCATCCCAATGCGCCAGCGGGGCATCGACCCCACCGGTGAAATCCATGATCGCGGCATTGTTGACCAGCACGTCGACCCGGCCGTGCCAGGCCTCCGCCGCATCCCACAGCGCCTCGACCGCCGCCAGGTCGCCAAGGTCGGTACCGACCAGCAACTTGCGATCGTCGGGAATGCCGGCGGTCGCCGCCTCGGCACCGGCGCGATCGCCGCCGTAATGCGCGACGACCCGCGCGCCGGCGGCGCCGAGCACCGCCACCGTCGCCGCGCCGATCCCCTTGGACGCGCCCGTCAACAGCACGGTCTTGCCGTGAAGATCAGCGATCGGAACCATGGACCCTAGCTGGCATAACGAACGCCCCAAGCAAAGCAGAAAACCGGCGCAGCGCGAACATTTGTTCGCAATGTGAGCACCCGCGGCTAAGCTGTACTGATTCGCCGGGAGATCACGCCGATGACCAGAACCCTCCGCCTCGTTGCCATGCTGGCTGTTATCGGCATCGCGCCGGCCCATGCCCAGCAGCGCGCGACGGATCCGCCGCTGACCGCGGTGTTCACAGACCTGCAGCGCTGGCAGACCGGCCTCGCCGCCGACCCGGCGCCGGCGGCCATGGCAGCGCGCGCCGCCGAACTGGCGACATTGCAGCAGCGGCTGCAGGCCATTCCGGTCACCGGCCGCGACCGCTCGGCCAAGGTCGACTGGCTGGTCGTGCGGTCCGAAATGGATCGCGCCGAATTCACGCTGAAGGTCACCCGGCCCTGGGCCCGCGACCCCGGCTATTATCTGGAACCCATCCAGCGCCTCGCCTTCACCGACCTGCCCGACCCCGCCCTTGCCGCAAGACTCGCCGCCATCCCCGCCCGGCTGGCCGCGGCACGCACGGTGCTCGACGATGTCGCCGCCGACCATGCCGACCTCGCCATCCGGTCATTGACCACGTCTGACGGGGTGGAGGACGGCTATCCGGCGCGCAAGGTCGCGCCCGCCGGCGTCATCGGCTGGTACCGCGACCTCGCCGGACGCGCCCGCACCGCGCAGCCGGCGCTGCTGCCCGATATCGAACGCGCCATCGCCGCGCTCGAATCCTATCGCAAATGGCTCGTCGACAATCGCGCCCGCATGACCGGCCGTGCCGGCGTCGGCACCGCCCGGCTCGACTGGTACCTGCGCCACGCGTTGCAGATGCCGTACGACAGCCGCGACGCGCTCACCCTTTCGCAGCGCGAACTCGATCGCATGTGGGCGGACCTGGCGCTCGAACAGTCGCGCAACAGCGGCCTGCCCGAAATCGCCATCGCGCGCACCGGGGCCGATTATCTCGCCCGCGTCGCCGATACCGATGCCCGCATCCGCCGCTTCCTCGTCGATCGCCGCTTCATGACCATCCCGCCCGAGATTCCGACGACGCTGGCAAAGATGGTGGTGCCGCCCTATTCCGAACCGATCAACGTGCCCTTCAGCAGCCGCACGCCACCGAATTTCTGGGAAAAGGTGCAGTTCCGCGACCCGTCGCCCGATCACCTCCACGCCGTCATTCCCGGCCATCGCATGGACCTGATGCTGTCCAACGCCAATCCGAACGCGATCCGCCGCGCCGTCGTCGATGGCGCGCGCTGGCAAGGCTGGGCCGTCTATCTGGAGGAAAGCGCCCTCCAGGCCGGCTTCTTCGACGACCGGCCCCGCGCCCGCGAGCTCATCTACATCTTCGGCCTGTGGCGCGCCGCTCGCGCCATCGGCGACATCCAGAACCAGCGCAACGAACGCACCGCGGCCGAAGTCGCCGACTGGTGGCAGACGGTGACCCCGATGCTCGACGGCAATGTGGCGCGCAAATACGCCCATATCCGGACGCTGCCCGGCCATGGCCTCGAATACACCATCGGCAACATCCAGATGTGGGAACTGCTCGCCGCCCGCCGCCGCCAGCTCGGCGACAAATTCGTGCTGCAGGATTTCCACGACGATTTCATCCGCCGCGGCCGCATCCCGATGGCGCTGATCCGCTATGAAATGCTCGGCGACGACAGCATGGAAAAGGCGCTGTTCGAACGCCCGCCGATCCCGCCAGCCTAGGCCACGTCGCCGCGATAGGCATCGCGCAGCTCGCGTTTCAGCACCTTGCCGATCTCGCTGCGCGGCAGGCTGTCGACCAGCGCGACATCGGCGATGCGCTGGGTCCGCCCCAGCCGGTCGTTGGCCCAGCCCCGGATCGCCGCGGCATCGGCGCCGGCGCGGGCGACGACGAATGCCACCGGCGTTTCGCCCCAGCGCGCGCTCGGCACCGCCACCACCGCCGCCTCGACGACATCGGGATGCGCCGCCAGCACCCCTTCGAGGTCGCTCGGATAGATGTTGAAGCCGCCCGAGATGACCAGGTCCTTGGCGCGGTCGACCAGCGTCAGGAAGCCCTCGTCGTCGAAGCGGCCGATATCCCCGGTGCGGATGAAGCGCGCGCCGTCGGGGCTGAACCATTCCGCCGCCCGCGTCGCCTCGGGCAGGCCATGATAGCCCTGCATCATCGCCGGTGAGCGGCCGACGACTTCGCCGGTGGCGCCGGCGGGCAGTTCGCGGCCTTCGGCATCGATCAGCCTGATGTCGCTGCCCGCCGCCGGCTGGCCGACCGTCGCCAGCTTGTCGGGCCGTTCGTGACAGCGCAGGATGCAAGTGCCGCCACCCTCGGTCATGCCGTAATATTCGGTCAGCCCGCCCGGCCAGCGGCGCAGCACCTCCGCCTTCAGCGCCGCCGGAAACGGCGCCGAGGTGCAGAATTTGGCGCGATAGGCCGACAGGTCGAACCGGTCGAAATCGGGCATTTCGAGCAGCCGCCGGTACTGCACCGGCACCAGCATCACATGGCTGACGCCATGCGCTACGCTCAACGCCAGGAACGCTGCCGTGTCGAATTTGGGCAGCAGCACCAGCGTGCCGCCCAGCCCCAGCGTCGGGATCACGCTGACCAGCGTCGTGTTCGAATAGAGCGGCGTCGCCACCAGCGTCACCGCATCGGGGCCATAGCCCTGCGCCAGCCCGCGCTGGACATGCGCCCAGCGCTGGCTGTGCGGCTGCACGATGCCCTTGGGGCGGCCCGTCGTGCCCGACGAATAGATGAGGTTGAACGGGTCGTCGGGGCCGATCGCCACCGGCGCCACCGCGCTGCCGTCGGGCGCCAGCCAGGCTTCGATGCCGGCCAGCGCCGCATCGTCGAACAGCATCGCCGCGCCGGCATCGGCGACCATGCCCGCCAGCGCCTCGGCCGTCACCGACTGCGGCAACGGTGCCACCGCCAGCCCGGCGCGCAATGCCCCCAGCCACACGACGAGATAATCCGCCTGCATTGTCGCGGCGATGGCGATGACGTCGCCCTTGCCCAACCCGTCGCGCTGCAACGCCGCTGCCACCCGGTCGCAGCGTCGGTCGAACGTCGCCCAGTCCATCCGCAGCGGCCCGTCGATGATCGCCACGGCCGCGCCGCGCACCTGCGCATGGCCGCGCACCAGGTCGGGCAGGGTCGTGAAGTCGTCCGGCAGCATGGCGTCCTTTCTCACGCGGGGCATACCCGCATCATCATCGTCTGCCGCCGGCCGGTGCGCACCGCGAGGTGCCCGGCCAGCCGCGCATCGAGCGCTTCGTCACCGCTGTCGACCAGCAGCCGCCCGCCCGGCAGCGCCGCCAGCTTGGCGGCACTGGCCAGCACCACGGGCGGCAGCGGCATCCGCGCCAGCACCCGCGCCGAAATCTGCTGGTTGCCGCGCCCGAGCAGGAAGCCCTGGCCGCCGATCACGCCCAGCGCCAGCCGCGGTGCCGCAGCGGCGCACAGCTGCCACAGCGTCGCCTCGTCGACGTCCGCCGCCACCGGCGCGCCCCCGGCGAACACATCGACACCGAGCAGCGTGCCCGCCGCCCCCAGCGCCCGTTTCAGCGCCAGCATCGTCGCACCGGGCCCCACGACCAGCAGCGGTGCCGTCGCCAGCTCGGCCGCCGTCGCGGCAATCGCCGCCTGCAACCGGGCATCATCGTCTTGGCGGCCCATCGCCTTGGCCGGCTGCCGCCCCGCCAGCGCCGGCACCTGCATCATCCCGAACAACCGGGGCGCGCCGTCGCCGTCACGGTCGATCACCTCGGCCTCGACACCCGCCACGCTCGCCCGCGCGGCGATATCGGCCAGCATGGCGCGCGCCGCCGCCGGGCTCGTCGCGAACACCGCGCTGTGCATCTTCACCCCCGCCGGCACGCCGAGCACCGGCACCGGCACCGCCGCCGCCATCACGTCGCGCGCCGTCCCGTCGCCGCCGACGAACACGATGACATCGGCCCCCGCCGCGGCCAGCGCCGCAACCGCCGCCGTCGTATCCCGCGCCGCGCTCCGCGCTGCCCCGCGATGCACGACCTGCGCCGCCAGGCCTGCCCCTTGCAGCACATCCGCCCCCATCGCACCCGCGCTGGTCAGCACGTCGCCACCGACGCTCAGCCCCGCCAACGCCCGCGCTGCCCGCGCCGCGGCATGCCCGCCCGCCGCCATTCCGGCGGGCAGATCGTCGCTGCCCTTCAACCCCAGCACGCCGCCGGTGCCGGCGATCGGGTTGACAACAAAGCCCAGGCGCACGCAAAGTCCTTCTGTCCGGATAGGCAACACACTGTGCGCTATTTGCACATTTTGCCAGCAGGAGATTCCCGTTTTGGCCGACACCAGGGCACATCCCTTCATGCCGAATTCGGCGCCCGCCCTGCGCGCCGCGCTGCTCGCCGAACTGGGCCTCGACAGTGTCGAGCCGCTGTTCGGGCAGATCCCCCAGGCCCATCGCTTCACCGGCGACCTGGCGCAACCGCCGGCGCTGGCCGAGGAAATTGTCCTGGCCCGCCACCTGCGCACCACCCTCGCCCGCAATGTCACCGGCAACCTCGGCTTCCTCGGCGGCGGCATCTGGCAGCATCATGTCCCCGCCGTCGTCGATGAAATCGTCAACCGCGCCGAATTCCTCACGCCCGTCTGGGGCACGCCCTCGTCCGATTTCGGCCGCAACCAGGCCTGGTTCGAATTCACCAGCCAATTGGGCGCGCTGCTCGATCTCGAACTCGTCGGCCTGCCGGTCTATTCCTGGGGCTGCGCCGCCGGCCACGCCTTCCGCATGGCGGCACGGCTCACCGGCCGCCGCCGCATCCTGGTGCCCGCCAGGCTCTGCCCCGAACGCCGCGCCGTCATCACCGCCTATTGCGCCTCGGCCGATCCCGCCGCCGCCATCGCCCTTGTCGACGTGCCCTGCGACCCGCTCGGCCGGCTCGACCTCGCCGCCCTCGCCGGCCTGCTCGATGCCGAAATTGCCGCGGTCTATTACGAAAACCCCGCCTATCTCGGTGGGCTGGAGGCCGGCGCCGCCGACATCGCCCGCCTCGCCCGCGCCGCCGGCGCCGAAACCATCGCCGGCATCAACCCGATCAGCCTCGGCGTCATCGCCCCGCCCGGCGCGCTCGGCGTCGACATCGCCGTCGGCACCATCCAGCCGCTCGGCATCCACATGGCGGCCGGCGGCGGCCTCGGCGGCTTCATCGCCAGCCGCGACGAGGCCCGCTATGCCGTGCAATATCCGACATTGCTCAACAGCCTCGCGACCACCATTGCCGGCGAGATGGCGTTCGGCCTGATGCTGTTCCACCAGTCGAGCTATGGCAGCCGCGACGAAGGCAATGACTGGGCCGGCAACAGCACCTATCTCTGGGCCATCGCCGCGACCACCTATATGGCGCTGCTCGGCCCCACGGGCTTTCGCGAGCTCGGCGAACTGCTCCTCGTCCGCACCCGCGACGCCGCCGCCGCGCTCGCCGCGGTCCCCGGCGTTACCGTCGTCGCCGGCGACGGCCGCTTCGTCGACCTGGTCGTCGATTTCAACGCCACCGGCCGCCGTGTCGCCGACATCAACGCCGCGCTGCTCGACCATGGCATCTTCGGCGGACTCGACCTGTCGCGCGCCTTCCCCGATCTCGGCCAGTGCGCGCTCTACGCCGTCACCGAAATCCATGACGACGACGATATCGCCCGCCTCGCCGCCGCCCTTTCCGAGGTCCTCGCATGACCATGCGCAACTATCACGCCGCCCGCTGGGACGAGCCGCTGATCCATGCGATGGGCGCCCCCGGCCGCCGCGGGCAGCTGTTCCCCGCGGCCGACGCCGCCGGCCTGGTCCCCGCCGGCCTCGCCCGCCAGACGCCACCGGCGCTGCCCGAGCTCGCCGAGCCCGACGTGCTGCGCCACTATATACGGCTGTCGCAGGAAACCATGGGCATGATCGGCATCAGCCTGTTCGGCACCTGCACGATGAAATACAATCCGCGCGCCGGCGAACGCGCCGCCGCCGCGGTCAACGCCATCCACCCGGCCCAGCCGCCCGCCACCATGCAGGGCCTGCTCGCCTGCGTGCACGGCCTCGACATGATCCTGCGCGGCCTGTCGGGGATGGACCGCTTCACCTTCCAGGCGGCCGGCGGCGCCGATGCGGCCTGGACCCAGGCGATCATCACCCGCGCCTTCCACGCCGCCCGCGGGGAGGGCAACAGCCGCGACCAGATCATCACCAGCCTGCAAAGCCACCCCTGCAACCCGGCCACCGCCGCCACCGCCGGTTACGAGGTCATCACGCTTCCCCTGGGCGACAACGGCTATCCGACGCTGGATGCGCTGCGCGCCGCCGTCTCGTCCCGCACCGCCGCGCTGATGATCAACAACCCCGACGACATGGGGGTCTACAATCCGGAAATCGCCGAATGGGTGCGGACGGTGAAGGCCGCCGGCGGCCTCGCCTTTTACGATCACGCCAATTTCAACGGCGTGATGACACGCATCCGCGCCCGCGACCTCGGCTTCGACGCCTGCATGTTCATGCTGCACAAGACGTTCGGCGTATCCAAGGGCGGCGGCGGCCCCGCGGTCGGTGCCTATGGCTGCACCGCCGAACTGGCGCCGTTCCTGCCCGGGCCGATCGTCGACCGCGACGGCGACGCCTTCACGCTGCTCGACCCGGAACACGCCGCCGGCAAGGTCCGCGAATACATGGGCAACCTCCATCAGGTCGTGAAGGCCTATGCCTGGGCCCGCGCCATGGGCGCCGAAGGGTTGCGCGCGGCCGCCGACATCTCGGTCATCCTCAACAATTACATGGAAAAGCGGCTTCTGCGGATCCGCGGCGTCAGCCGGTCGCACCCCGACCAGCCCGGCTGGCGGCTCGAAATGACCCGATACAGCCTGCAGCAACTGTTCGAGGATACCGGCGTCAGCGCCGTCGACGTCCAGAACCGCATGGCGGATTTCGGCATCGACGCCTTCTGGCTCAGCCACGAACCCTGGATCGTGCCCCAGCCCTTCACACCCGAAGCCGGCGAGATGTGGCCGCGCGAAGACATCGACTATTGGATCGACGCCCTCGCCCATGTCGTCGAGGAAGCCTATCGCGACCCTGATTTCGTCCGCGCCGCGCCGTACAACCAGGTCGTCCGCAAGCTGTCGAGCGCCGACCTCGACGATCCCGCCCGCTGGGCAACGACCTGGGCCGCCTGGCAACGCAAGCACCCCGCCGGCTAGCGGTCTCCGGCAGCCGGCGACACATAGGCCGGATCATGGGCGAAGGGCAGCGGGCCACCGGTGCCGAGCGCGTCGAGCACCGCGGCAAAGTCGGTCCGGCAGCGAAAGCCCAGGTCGCGCGCGATCGCCGACGCATCATAGACCCGCCCGATGCCGGCTGGCAGCGACCAGCCGCGCGCGGCGTACAGCGCCGGTGCCGCGGGGAAATGGCGGGCGATGACCGCTGCGGCGTCGGACTTCAGCGCCCCGGCCTCCGCCGGCCGGAACGGCGTCGGCGCCGACACGATATAGAGCCCGAAACCGATCCGCGGCGCCTGGTTGAGCGCCACGATGTGGGCGCGGGCGCAGTCTTCCACCGTCAGGCGGCGGTTGAGGAACTCGTTGGCCTTCATGTTCTCGCCGGACAGGTCGCGATGCGTATCGTCGTCCTCGGGGAAAAAGCGCGCCGTCCGCAGCACGATGACGGGCAGGCGATGGTCGGCGTGGACCAGCCGGCACAGGTCCTCGGCCGCCCGCTTGGTGGCGCCATAGATGTTGCGCGGGCGCAGCGGGCCGCTCTCCTCGTCCAGCCACACGGCGGCGGCGCCGCGCTCCTCCCGGATGGCGGCGGTGATCATCAGCGAGGTGGTGGAGGTGAACACGAACCGGCCGACGCCGTGGCGCACGGCCGCTTCCAGCAGGTGGAGCGTGCCGGTGACGTTGGTGTCGACAAAGGCCTGGCGCGGGTGACGCGCGATGTCGGGCTTGTGCAGCGCCGCGGCATGGATGACGCCGTCGAAGCGATGCGCGTCGAACACCGACGCCACCAGCGCCGAATCGGCGACGGTCCCGACGATCCCTGTCTCGATGCCGGGCGCGTGGTCGAGCCCGATCACGTCATGGCCCTGCGCCCGCAGCATCGGCGCGAGGCAGCGGCCGAGCCATCCCGAGGAACCAGTGAGCAGCACGCGCATCGGCTCTGCTGCTACGCAAACGGCGACAGTCGATCAATCGATACCCGCCGCCAGGGGTCTTGCCGGATGGTGCTGTCGGGGAGGATTGAACTCCCGACCTCAGCCTTACCAAGGATGCGCTCTACCACTGAGCTACGACAGCATTCCGGCGAAGGTCCGCGCCTATGGGGGAGGGGTGGCGGGCTGTCAAGAAATCCCGTGGCGGTTTATGGGTACGCGATGACAAAGAAGCCCGATTCCGACGCCGACGCGGCAAAACAGCAACGCCTCGCCGCCGCGCTGCGCGCCAACCTCGCCCGCCGCAAGGCCCGCGACCGGGCAACGCCGGAGCCGCCGGTGACAGGGGACTGACCCATACACGCGTCATCCCGGCCTCCGCCGGGATGACACCCCTTAGCCCTTCGCCGCGACCGCCTTCTCCACCGCCGCCGTCACCTCGGGCGACGTCGGCGTGATCTTCGACGGGAAGGCGGCGATCAGCTTGCCGTCGCGGCCGACCAGATATTTGTGGAAATTCCACTTCGGCACATTGTCGGCGCCCATGCTGGCGGCGGCCCAGCGATAGATCGGCGCCGCCTTGTCGCCGGTGACGACGCTTTTTTCGGTCAGCGGAAACTTGATGCCGAACTTCGATTCGCAGAACGTCTTGATCTCGCCGGCCTCGGCATATTCCTGGCCGCCGAAATCGCCCGACGGCACGCCGATGACGGTGAAGCCCCTGGCCTTGTAGCTGTCCTGCAGCTTCTGCAGCCCCTCGTACTGCGGCGTGAAGCCGCAAAAGCTGGCGGTGTTGACCACCAGCAGCACCTTGCCCTTGTACTGGGCGAACGGCATCGGCTTGCCGTCGATGGTCTTCATCGTGAACTGGTAGGCGCTCTGCGGCATCGGCGACGCGGCGATGAGCGCCACACTGGCGATGGCGGCGGCGAGGATAGGCTTCAGCATCCGGTTTCTCCCTGTTCGCCCCAGCATAGCACGGCCCTGCAACGATCTCGCCAGTGCGCGAATCGTAGCAGGTTCAGATCGGCGCCGTCGCCTCGGCCAGCCAGGCCCGCGCCGCATCGTCGAGCTGGGGACCGATCTCCGCCAGCACCCGGGCATGATAGGCATCGATCCAGGCACGCTCGACCGGCGTTAGCAGGCCGGTGTCGATGAGGTTGCGGTCGATCGGCGCCAGCGTCAGCTCGCGAAAGCCGAGCATCTCCTTTTCGGCGCCGGGCACCGTCCGCGGCTCGACCAGCACCAGATTCTCGACACGAAAGCCGTATTCGCCCGATTTGTAATAGCCGGGCTCGTTCGACAGGATCATCCCCGCCGCCAGCGGCTCGTCGCCGCCGGTGTAGGCCGCGCTCGACGCGATCCGCGCCGGGCCTTCATGGACGGCGAGATAGCTGCCGACGCCGTGGCCGGTGCCGTGGCTGTAGTCGAGCCCCGCCTCCCACAAAAACTGCCGCGCCAGCACGTCGAGCTGGATGCCGCGCGTGCCGACCGGAAACACCGCGCGGCCGAGCGCGATATGGCCCTTCAGCACCCGGGTGAAGCGGTCCTTCATCTCCGCCGTCGGCGTGCCGACCACCATCGTCCGCGTCACATCGGTGGTGCCGTCGCGATATTGCCCGCCCGAATCGACGAGGTAGATCGAATCCATGACGATCGCCCGGCTGCTTTCATCCGACACGCGATAATGCGGGATGGCAGCGTTGGGACCGGCGCCCGAGATGGTGTCGAAGCTCAGATCCTCGAGCACATTGGTCTGGTCGCGAAACTGCTTCAGCTTGGCGGCGGCGCTCATCTCGGTCAGCTCGCCCTTGGGGGCTTCCCCGTCGAACCAGTGCAGGAACCGGGTGAGCGCCGCGCCGTCGCGCTTGTGGGCGGCGATGGTGCCGGCGATTTCCGTGCCGTTCTTCAGCGCCTTGGGCAGCACGACGGGGTCGCGCGCCTCGACGATGGTGGCGCCGCCCGCGGTCAGCGCTGCGAACACCGCCGCCACGGCGCTGTTGGGGTCGGCAACCACCGTCCTGCCGGCAAAACCACCCAGCGCCGTCTCGAACGCCTCGCGCGGCTGCGGGCGGACATCGGCCCCCATATGCGCGCGGACCTCGTCGGACAGCTTCTCGGGCGCCGTGAACAGGTCGACGCTGGCATCGGCATGGAGGATCGCAAAGGCCAGCGCCACCGGCGTCCGCGACACGTCGCGGCCGCGGATATTGAGCAGCCAGGCGATCGAATCGAGCGCCGTGATCACCACCGCATCGGCCCCCCGCCCGGCCAGCCAGGCCGCCACATCGGCGCGCTTCTGCGTCGACGTCCGCCCGGCATGCTCGTCGAGATGGACCTCCAGCCGCGCCGCGCTCGGCGCCGGGCGGCCGGCCCAGATGCTGTCGATGGGATTCTGGCTGACGGCGACCAGCTCCGCGCCGCGCGCCTTCAACAGCCGCGCCGTTGCTTCCGCCCAGCCACGCGTGTGCAGCCAGGGGTCATAGCCGATGATATCGCCCGGCCCGGCATGGTCGGCGAGCCATTGCGCGGCGCTGGTCTTGGGCACGTCCTGATATTCGAACAGGTCGCCCGGCACCTGTTCGCGCACCTGCAGCGTGTAGCGCCCGTCGGTGAAGATCGCCGCCCGCCCGCCGATCACCGCCGCCGAGCCTGCCGAACCCTCGAACCCCGTCAGCCAGGCCAGCCGCTGGGCATAGCCGCCGACATATTCGCTCATGTGCTCGTCGGTCAGCGGAATGACGAAACCGGTCAGCCGGTCGGCCTCCAGCGCTTGCGACAAGGCGGCGAGGCGGTCCTTGATGGTGGACATGGGGCATACTCATTCTAGGGTGCGAGCCACAACATAGTCGGGTGCCGCCGCCTGCACCAGCGGAAGGCCGCGCCCGCGATCACGAAAGCCATCATGCCGACCCCACAGCCTCCCGTCGCCGCCGTCCGCCCGCACAGCACGACCCATCACGGCGTCACCATCACCGACGATTATGCCTGGCTGAAGGACCCCGCCTACCCGGTGGTCAGCGATCCCGAAATCCTCGCCCATGTCGAGGCCGAGAACGCCTGGTTCGAAGCCAACATGGCGCCGCTGAAACCGCTCACCGACACCATCTACGCGGAGCTCAAAGGCCGGGTGAAGCAGGACGACGCCAGCGTGCCGGTCAAGGACGGCGCCCATGAATATTGGTGGCAGTTCGCCCCGGGCGCCCAGTATCGCACCTGGCTGCGCCGTCCCCTCGGCGGCGATGAACAGGTCATCCTCGACGAACCGGCGCTCGCCGCCGGCCATGATTATTTCCGCCTCGCCGGCAGCAGCGTCAGCCCCGATGGCCGCCTGCTCGCCTATGCCACCGACACCGACGGCAGCGAGCGCTTCACCCTGAAGATCCGCGACCTCGCCACCGGCGCCGACATCGAGACCGTCACCAGCGCCAGCGTCGGCGTGCCCGTCTGGGCCGCCGATTCGGCATCGCTCGCCTGGACCGAGGTCAACGACAACTGGCGCCGCTTCCGCATCCGCCTGCACCGCCTCGGGCAGCCGGAGGATACGACGCTCTACGAGGAAATCGAGGACAAGGGCTTCGGCGTCGGCGTCGGCCGCAGCCAGGATCGGGCCTGGTTCGTCATCGCCACGTCGGATCATGTCACCAGCGAAGTCCGCCTCGTCCCCACAGCCGCCCCCGACACGCCGCCGCTCCTCGTCCGCCCCCGCCAGCCCGGCGTCGCCTATGATGTCGATGTCCGCGGCGACACGATCTTCATCCGCACCAACGACACCCATGTGAACTTCCGCCTCGCCACCGCCGCGATTCCCGCACCGGGCGACTGGCGCGAGCTCGTGCCCGGATCGGACCAAGACTATATCACCGGCTTTCGCGCCTTCGCCAGCTATCTCGCCATCCAGGGCCGGCGCGACGGCCTCGACCAGATCCGCCTGCGCCGCGACGACGGCAGCGAGACGCTCGTGCCCTTCCCGGAGGCGTCGTACAGCGTCGGCATCGGCGCCAACCTCGAACCCGACGCGCCGCTGCTGCGCCTCGGCTATACCTCGATGGTCACCCCGGCGACGGTGTTCGATTACGACGTCGCGACCGGGCTGCTCATCACCCGCAAGGTCCAGGTCGTGCCCTCGGGCTATGACGCCGGCCAGTACGCCACCGAGCGCCTGGTCGTCACCGCCCGCGACGGCGCCCGCGTGCCGGTGTCGATCGTCTACAAACAGGGTTTCCCCCGCGACGGCAGCGGCCGCGTCCACCTCTACGGCTATGGCGCCTATGGCATCGCGATGAGCCCGGCCTTTTCCGCCGGCCGGCTCAGCCTCCTCGATCGCGGCATCGCCTATGCCATCGCGCACATCCGCGGCGGCGACGACATGGGCTATCAATGGTATCTCGACGGCAAGCTGGAAAAGCGCACCAACGCCTTCACCGATTTTGTCGATGCCGCCCGCGGCCTCATCGCCGCCGGCTGGGCGCGCGAGGGCAATATCTCGGCCAGCGGCGGTTCCGCCGGCGGGGAGCTGATGGGCGCCGTCATCAACTCCGATCCCGGCCTGTGGCGCGCCGTCGTCGCCGATGTGCCGTTCGTCGACGTGCTCAACACCATGCTCGACGACAGCCTGCCGCTCACACCCGGCGAATGGCCCGAATGGGGCAACCCGATCACCGACAAGGCGGCGTTCGACCTGATCCGCAGCTACAGCCCCTATGACAATGTGACGGCGCAGGATTACCCGCCGCTGCTGGTCACCGCCGGGCTCAACGATCCGCGCGTCACCTACTGGGAGCCGGCGAAATGGGTGGCGAAGCTGCGCGCCAGGAAGACCGACAGCAACATCCTGCTGCTGAAGACCAATATGGGCGCCGGCCATGGCGGCAAGTCGGGGCGGTTCGCCGCGCTGGAGGAACAGGCCGAGGAATATGCCTTCATCCTCGCCCAGTTCGGTCTTGCTGATGCCGCCGCCGGCTGATCGCACCCCATTTGCGCTGTCGGTGACCGCCGTCGCCGCCGACATCGACGCGCTCGGCCATGTCAACAACACCGTCTATCTGCGCTGGGTGCAGGACGTCGCCACCGCCCACTGGCGGGCGGTGGCACGCCCGGCGGATATCGACCGCTACATCTGGGTCGTGTCACGCCACGAGATCGATTACCTGCGCGCCACCCTGCCGGGCGAGACGGTGACGCTGACCACCTGGGTCGGCACGCCGAAAGGCGCCCGCTTCGATCGCCATGTCGAGATCAGCGACGCCGAAGGTCGACCGAAGGTCCGGGCCCTGACGATCTGGGCGCTGGTCGACCGCGCCACCGGCCGCGCCATCCGCGTGCCCGCAGAGGTAGCCGCGCCGTTCCTGCACTAGGCCGTCAATTCATATATACGGGAACGGCTGATAGGGTGGTTAGCGGACATCGGCACGATATCAGTCGAGTGCCGCTACGTCCTGCCCGATCTCTCGCCATTTCAACGCCGACAGGTCTAGGCCACATGCCGATCGTAGGGCTGCGCCGGCTTGCTCCATAGCCCGTAGCGCGGGCGGGAACGACGCTTGGGGTAGCTCTGCACCCATCCCGGTGAAGTCGTGTGAAATGCGAACCCCTTCGCCCACGGAGCCGATCCGAAGCGTCACCCACCCAACTCCATCACCCCACTTCTGATAGGCGATTTGCGCAACGGCTGTTCCTTTGGGAAACTCGCCGCCGTCACTTATGTAATCCCAGCGCTCCACGCTGCCGAATGTCTTGCGTAAAGACTGCTCAACGCACGCCACGTCAACTTGTGAACCGAAGTCTCTGCTCGCCCGAATGCCACGCTCCGGTTCACATCCAGCGAGCAGTGGTATGCAGAGCAAAATGGATGGCGAGGCACGCATCGTGGACAGATATACTGCTTATTCCCAATGACCGACATGCGTGGCTAGCGGACAATTCGTATCCTCTCCCGCCTGCGGGAGAGGCGAGACGCGCGCCAGCGCGCCGGGTGAGGGTGTAAGCTCGTGCCGGAACAAAAAACACCCTCACCCGCTCGCCAAAGATGGCGAGTCGCCTCTCCCGCAGGCGGGAGAGGGAGCGTCTGCTAATGGGGTGAAGCAGACCCGCCGGTTTTTTTCTGGGTCAAAATCTGGCAAACTCCCGTCCCCCACGGGGAAGGGCGCCGCGTATCCCTACGCTGCGACCGCCCGCCCGCGCCGCCGCGCGGCAAGGCCGACCAGGCCGAAGCCCGCAACCAGCATCGCCCAGCTCGACGGCTCCGGGATCGGTGCGATCGAGGCCGCGATCGAATCGAGCTCGAACGCCGCGCTGGTCGTCGAGCGGAACCGCACCTTGCTGACCTGCTCGAGCGCGTTGAAGGCGAAATCGACGCGGCGGTTGGTCGCCCCCAGCGTCTGGTTGCCATTGAACTGCGGCAGTTGCGAACCGCCGAAGCTGCCGATCACGCTGTTATCGGCCGCGAGGAAATCGACGAAATTGTAGCTGTCGATCGAGCCCCAGTAAAAGCTGATCCCGCCGAGCTTCTTGTTGGCCGGGACATAGCCGGCGAAATCGAAGGTCGCGCTCGAATTGGCGCCGAGCGACAGATAGACGTCGGTGGGAAGCGTACCGGCCGGCGCCGCGCGAACGCCGCTGATCGATCCTGCCGCGGCGATGACCGTGCCGATATTGCTCTGGACGATGCCGGCCGCCGTCGGCGTGTCGAAGGTCGCGACCATCGTGAACGGGCTGGCGGGGCCGGGATCCGGCGCACCCGGCAGGCTGGTCACGACAACCGCCGCCGCCGGCACCGAAAGTCCCGTCAGGCCCAGCAGTGCTGCGCCAACTATCGTTCCGATCTTCATGCCTGCCACCCCAATATCGCTCGATGTCGCCCCTGGCCGTAAACGGCCGCGTAACGGTCATTAAGATAGCGTTATGGATTCGGCAAGAATATTGATGGTTAAATCGAAGCGGAATGCCGCCATTCGGCGGCCGCCGGCCGATCAGCCCGCCGCCCGGATCAGCGTGACGAGATGGACCGCCGCCAGCAGGCAGATCGTGCCGCCGGCAAAGATCAGCGCATGCCAGGGCAGATGGGCATGCCAGGCCAGCGGCGCCCGCCGGCGCGCCCGATCCCCGATACTGGCAACGACCGTCGTCGCCAGCCCGGCACCGAGCAGCCAGAATGTCGTTTGCGAGTCCATCGCAGTCCGCTAATCGAGCAGGCAACCGCTGTGAAGCGCCAACGTCCAAGGAGTCCTGCCGATGTCGCGTCCCGTTCTCGCCGCCTTTGCCCTCAGCCTGGCGATCGCCGCCCCCGCCGTCGCGGCCACCCCCTTCGATGCCGCCATCGCCGGCGCCCATCGGTCGGACGCCAACAAGGCGCGTGACGCCGCCCGCCACCCGGCACAGACGCTGTCGTTCTTCGGCATCAAGCCCGGCATGACCGTCGTGGAGATCTCGCCGTCGGGCGGCTGGTACACCGAAATCCTGGCCCCGGCGCTCGGGCCCAACGGCACGCTCTATGCCGCCCATGGCAACCCCGCCGCCAGCGAGAATGCCGCCAAGAGCGTGCAGCGTTTCAAGGACAAGCTCGCCGCCGCGCCCGCCGTCTACGGCAACGTCAAGGTCACCGCGTTCGGCAAGGGCAGCTATGACATCGCACCCGCCGGCAGCGCCGATGCCGTCGTCACCTTCCGCAACATCCACAATTTCTACATGGGCGATTTCGCCCCCGACGCCTTCAAGGCGTTCTTCGCGGCGCTGAAGCCCGGCGGCACGCTCGGCATCGTCGAGCACCGCCTGCCCGAGGACAAGCCCGACGCGATGATGAAGGACAGCGGCTATATGAAGCTGTCCTATGTGCGCAAGATGGCCGAGGCCGCCGGCTTCAAATATGTCGGCGCGTCGAACATCAACGCCAACCCCAAGGACACCCACGACTATCCCAAGGGCGTCTGGACCCTGCCGCCCAACTATGCCGAAGGCGACAAGGACAAGGCGAAGTACGCGGCGATCGGCGAAAGCGACCGCATGACGGTGAAGTTCGTCAAGCCGGGCAAGTAGCGGCGAACGGCCGGTCGTGTATGTGTGACCCCGGCGAAGGCCGGGGCCCATAAACCACCAGCCCTTTCCCGGCGGTCGACGAGCCCATGGACCGCGAAATTCGTGGTGTATGGCCCCCGGCCTACGCCGGGGTGGCACAGCTAATCCAGCGGCACCCGCTTCACACCCGTCACCGGCACCGCCACGCCCGACGCTGCAAGGCGGCCGACGACATCCGCCAGCGGCTCCTCGACCGTCGCCATCCAGTGGGCATTGGCGTGCAGCAACCGGTCGCCATCCGTCAGCAGCCCGACATGGCCGGGAAAGAACACCAGGTCGCCGCGCCGGCGATCGGCGGGATCGACAGTGTCGCCGACCTCGGCCAGCTGCTGGTCCGAATCGCGCGGGCACGCCACTTCGCAGGCGAGCAACGCCGCCTGCACCAGCCCCGAACAATCGATGCCGTCGCCGGTGCGGCCGCCCCACAGATAGGGCGTGCCGAGAAACAGTCGCGCCACCGCGATCGGGTCGCGCGGTAGTGCAGCGACATGGCGAAGATGGACGAAGCCGCCGCCGACGAGCGCCAGGAACCGCTCACCCGCGACACCGGCAATGCGGGCACCGAACGGCAGCTCCATCACGACCGGAGCCTTGATGTCGGCGGTGGCGAACACCGGCGCGATGCGCGCGGTGATGCGCAGGTCGGACGTGCCGACGGGTTCGGCCAAGGCCGCCGTCGTCACCCAGCCGATGTAGCGATCGGTGCCGCAGCGGCCCCAGGACCAATCGCCGGCGCAGTCGAAAACCTCGAAATCCTCGCCGAACAGCAGCTCGCTGGTGGCGGTCGCGAGATCATCCGGCGCCGCGCGCACCGGCACACGCGCTGCCGTGCAGCGCATGGCCGCACCGGCAACGTAACGCGCGGCGGAGACCCGATCCGCCAGGCCGACCTCGACGAGGTCGGCCCTGGCGACGTCGCGCCTCGGGTCAAGCGTGGGCCGGGGCCCGCTCAGTCTTGGCGACGCGATCCTCGCCATCACCGGTCGCCGAATCGATCATCGCGGCGAAATCGTCGAGAAACGCCTCGCCCTGCGAGGTCAGGTCGACGAACACGCTGCGGCGATCGCGCTCGTCGCGGCGACGACGCACCAGACCGATGGCCGACAGGCTGTTGAGCGCCCGGGTGACCACCGGCTTCGACACGCCGAGACGGGCTGCCAGGCCGCGCACCGTATGCGGGCCCTGCTCCTGCCCGGCAACGAGCAGCAACGCCATCTGGCGATTGGTCAAATCGGGCTGGCCGGACTGGACATAGCGAAGCAGGGTGCCGCGCCAGTCGCCAAGCCGTTCGTGAGATCGTTCGTTCTTCTGCACAGCAATACTCCGCCAAACGCACCGACTGACCGGCGGGGGGCCTGATCAGGGCGGATGGGTAACGGCTGACCATCGAATTTCGTTCCATCAAAACATCGAGTCTTTGCCATCGAAGCGGCGTTTTACGACAGCCCATGCGGCGCGCAGGCCCAATGCCTCGCCGCCCTTGGGCCGGCCCGGCCGCGCCGCCGGGGTCCAGGCAAAGGTGTCGAAATGCGCCCAGGGGATGCCGGCGGGGACAAAGGCTTCGAGGAACAGCGCCGCCGTGATGGCACCGGCAAAGCCGCCCTCCGGCGAGTTGTTGAGATCGGCGATGTTCGACTTCAGCATGTCGCGATAGCCCGGCCACAGCGGCAGCCGCCACAACGGGTCGCCGCTCGCCGTCGCCGCCGCGGCGAAGTCTGCCGCCAGCGCGTCATCGTTGGCAAAGAACGCCGGCAGCTGCGGCCCCAGCGCCACCCGCGCCGCCCCGGTCAGCGTAGCGAAGTCGATCAGCAGCGCCGGCGTCTCCTCGCCCGCCAGCGCCAGCGCGTCGGCGAGCACCAGGCGCCCTTCGGCGTCGGTATTGGTGACTTCGACACTCTTGCCCGCCCGCGTCGCCAGCACGTCGCCGGGCCGCATGGCGTCGCCCGATATGCTGTTTTCCACCGCCGGGATGATCAGCCGCAGCCGCACCGGCAGATCGGCCTGCATCACCAGCCGCGCCAGCGCCAGCGCATGCGCCGCGCCGCCCATGTCCTTCTTCATCGCCGCCATGGCGCCGCCCGGCTTGATGTTGAGCCCGCCGGAATCGAAGGTCACGCCCTTGCCCACCAGCGTCAGCCGCGGATGCGCCGGATCGCCCCAGCGCAGGTCGATCAGTCGGGGTGCCCGCGACGCCGCCCTCCCGACGGCATGGACCGCGGGGAAATTGCCCGTCAGCAGCGCCTCGCCCTTGATGATGTCGACCTCGGCACCAAAAATCCGTGCCTCTGCGGCAACCGCGCTCGCCAGTTCGCCCGGCCCCAGGTCGGCCGCCGGCGTGTCGACCAGATCGCGCACCAGCGCCGTCGCCTCGGCCAGCCGCACCGTCTCGCCGATGCTGCCGACGTCGGTCGTCAGCAGCACCCGCGCGCCGGTGTCGCCACTGGCCTTGCGATAACGATCGAAACGATGCTGGGCGAGCAGCCAGCCGAGCGCCGCACTGCCGGGTGGGGTCGCGATGCGATAGCGGCCGGCGGGCAGTTTCGCCGCCGCCGCCGCAAGGCCCCAGGGGCCGTCGTCGCCGCCCACCAGCGCCGCCCAGTCGCCGGGGCCGTCGCCGGGGACCAGCGCCACCTCGTCGGGCCGCGCCTTGAAATTCTGTGCCGCGACAAAGCTGCGCGTGCGCTCGCCCTGCGCGCGCAGCCAGTGGTCGAAACCGGCAGCAGCGAGGACGGTCAGGGAAGTGGCTGGGGCGCCGTCGTCGGCGAGCAGCAAAGCGGCAAAATCGGTCATGCCACCGGGTGTAGCGGAAGCCGCGGCCCGGCGTCACGCCCGGAAACGCCGCACGGGCGGGCCGGCACGATGCCGACCCGCCCGCCCGACGTCAGACGGCGATCAGGCCTGGGTGACCGTCGCCATCCGCGACTGGGTCGAGCTGTGACCGCCGTTGCGGTACAGGATCTCGCGAACGCGGTCGGCGCTGATGCCGCCGGCGCTGTCGTCGACCGCGACCAGCGTGCCGCCGCCGCTGATGCGATCATTGTAATAGGTCGCATCGTCGTCGCTCACGCCATGCTTCTGCAGGCCCTCGTTGAGGCCGCCGGCCGCGGCACCGACGGCCGCACCGGCCGCCATGGCGGCAGGCGCCGCCGATGCGGCGATGGCACCGGCAGCGACGAGCGGGCCGACGCCCGGGATCGCCAGCGCGGCCACCGCAAGACCCGCACCGAGCGCACCGCCGCCGAGCAAACCGCGGATGATGCTGCCATTGCCGTCATCCGTGACGTCACCGCTGCCGCTGGTCGTCGTCGTGCGTCCCTCATGCTGGGCGATGACCGAAAGGGCGCTGTCGGAGATGCCGGCTTCGCGCAGGTCGCGAACGGCACGACCGGCATCCGAATCATTGTCGAATACCGCAGACGCAACAAATTGGCTCATGATTCTCTCCACTTGACGACGCTGATGCGCCGATGCGTGGATAACCGACGGACCCGCCGGACGTTCCCGATCAATCGCCGATCGGAACCCCGAAAAGGTCCGCTTCGTCGGATTCCTCGATCCGCACGCGGACGATATCGCCCACCGAAATGCCGCCGGCGTCGCGCAGATGCACCTCGCCGTCGATCTCCGGCGCGTCGTACTTCGATCGCCCCGAGGCGCCGCCGTCGTCGTCCACCACATCGATCAGCACGTCGATGTCGCGGCCCAGCTTCATCGCCAGCCGCGCTTCCGAGATCAGCGACTGCGCCGCCATGAAGCGGTGCCAGCGTTCTTCCTTCACGTCCTCCGGCACGGCATCCGGCAGCGCATTGGCCGCGGCCCCCGCCACCGGCTCGTACTTGAAGCAGCCGGCGCGATCGATGCCGGCCTCCCCCAGCCAGTCGAGCAGATACTGGAAATCGGCCTCGGTCTCGCCGGGAAAGCCGACGACGAAGGTGCTGCGCAGCGCCAGGTCCGGCACCTGCGCCCGCCATTTGCGGATGCGGTCGAGTACCTTGGCATCGTTCGCCGGCCGCCGCATGGCGCGCAGCACGGCCGGGCTGGCATGCTGGAACGGAATGTCGAGATAGGGCAGCACCAGCCCCTCCGCCATCAAGCCGATCAACTGGTCGACGTGCGGATAGGGGTAGATATAGTGCAGCCTCACCCAGGCGCCGAGCAGCCCCAGTTCGCGCGCCAGGTCGGTGATATGCGCGCGCAACGGCCGCCCGCCGAGCGACGACACCGCATGGCGCAGGTCGACCCCATAGGCCGAGGTATCCTGCGCGATGACGAGCAGCTCCTTCGCCCCGCCCTTCACCAGCGCCGCCGCCTCGCGCAGGATCGCCGCCGGCGGCCGGCTGGCCAGGTCGCCGCGCAGCGACGGAATGATGCAGAAGGCGCAGCGATGGTCGCAACCTTCGGAAATCTTCAGATAGCTATAATGCCGCGGCGTCAGCTTCAGGCCTGCATCGGGGATGAGGTCGAGATAGGCCGATTTCGCCGGCGGCGCCGCGTCGCGCACGGCATTGACGACATCGTCGTACTGCTGCGGGCCGGTGATGGCCAGCACGCCCGGATAGCGAGCGCGAATGGTCTCGGCCTCGTGCCCCAGGCAGCCGGTCACGATGACCTTGCCGTTTTCGGCGATGGCCTCGCCGATGGCATCGAGGCTTTCGGCCTTGGCGCTGTCGAGGAAACCGCAGGTGTTGACGATGACGACATCGGCGCCGGCATAGTCGCCCGACAGTGCATAGCCATCGGCCCGCAGCTGCGTCAGGATGCGTTCGCTGTCGACCAGCGCCTTGGGGCAGCCGAGCGACACCATGCCGACGCGCGGAGCAGGGGCCAGCGAGCGCGGCGCCATATCGAGGGTAAGTGTCATCGGCGCGCCTTACGCGATGGCGCGTGCGAAGTCACGGCGACACCTGCTGCCCCTTCCCCGATGTGAGCGCTTCTGCTCCCTCCCCGCATGTGAGCGAAGCGAACATAGGGTGGGGAGCAGAGGCCACAGCGCGACCTTACCGCCCTCCGATCACCCGCACCGGATCCACCGGCGATCGCCCGCGCCGCAGCTCGAAATGCACCTGCGGCTCCGAAACCGCTCCGGTGGCACCCGCCCGCGCGATGATATCGCCCTGCGCCACCCGCTTGCCGCGCGTCACCAGCAGCGCCTCGTTATGGCCATAGGCGGTCACCCAGCCGCCGGCGTGCTTGATCAGCACCAGGTTGCCGAAGCCCGGGATGGCATCGCCGGCATAGGCGACGACGCCTTCGCCGGCGGCACGCACCGGCGCGCCGGCGCTGGCCTTCAAATTGACGCCGTCGTTGAAGCGGCCGCCGGGCTTGGCGCCGAACCCCGACAGCACCCGGCCCTCCACCGGCCAGCGGAACCCCGGTGCAGCGCCGGTCAGCGTCGGCAGCGGCGCCGCCGCCCCCACCGGCGGTGGCCGCGCGCCGGGCCTGGGCGCCGACGGCCGCGCACCCGTCCTGGGCGCGGGTGCCGCCGGCTCGCCGCCGGTGATGATATCGTCGATGTCGAGGTCGAAGGCGCGGGCGCGGTCCTCCACGCTCATCGTCGCGACGGTCGCCGCCGCCTGGCGGGCGCTGGGCAGCAGCAGCCGGTCGCCGACTTCGAGCACATAGGGCGGCGTCAGCCCGTTGGCGGCCGCCACCTTGCTCCATTCGACACCATAGGCGCGGGCGATGGCGATGCCGGTTTCGCCGCGCTTGACGGTGTGCAGCCGCCCCTGCGGGGTCGCCACGGCATCGGCGACGACCTTGCGCGCCTGCCAGGTCGGCCGCGCCGGTGCCGCGACGCGGCTGGACTTGGCCGCGGACTTCGGCGCCGGCGCCGCGGCGCGCCGATCGGCACTGACGCAACCCGACAGCAACAGCACCAGCAGCGGGACGGCAACGCGATCGGCAAGACGGGTGACAGGGCGGGCGAGCACCCGCGCTTGATAGGCGACGCCGGCCAGCGCCGCCAGCCGCCTTTGTCGCGCGCGTCGCCCGGACTGTCCGGACGCCGTGCCGGCGGACGTGCCGCGGCGCGCGAACCGCCGCGGCGAACCGCCCTAGACCACCGCCAGCGGCGCCAGCACCGTCTTCAGCGCCGCCATCGTCCGGTAGTGCGTCATGTCGAGGTGCAGCGGCGTCACCGAGATGCAGCCGTCGTGCATCGCCTCCAGGTCGGTATCATGGTGCGGCGTCGACTTTTCGCGGCCATAGCCGTGCCAGTAATAGGGGAAACCGCGCGGATCGATGCGCTCCACGAGCTGGATGTTGCCATAGTCGCGGAAACCCTGGTGGGTGACCCGCACGCCGCTGACGTCCGCCGCCGCGACCGGCGGGAAATTGATGTTGACCAGCACGCCGGCCGGCCAGTCGATGGTCTGCACCAGCCGCAGGATCGCGGCGCCGTGCGCGGTCGCGGTGGTGAAATCCTCCTTGCCGGCGGTGTAGTCGGCCATCACCTGCGACAGCGCGATCGACCGGATGCCGGCCAGGCAGCCCTCCATCGCCGCCGACACGGTGCCCGAATAGGTGACATCCTCGGCCAGGTTGCCGCCGCGGTTGACCCCCGACAGGATCAGGTCGGGCTTGTGATCCTTGAGGACGACACCGAGCGCCAGCATGACGCAATCGGTCGGCGTGCCGCGCACCGAAAAGCGCCGCGGCTCGATCTCGCGGAGCCGCACCGGCTGCGACAGCGTCAGGCTGTGGCCGGCGCCCGACTGTTCCTCCGCCGGCGCGACGACCCAGACATCGTCGCTCAATTCGGCGGCGATCGCCTCCAGCGCGACAAGGCCGGGGGCGGCGATGCCGTCGTCGTTGGTCACCAGGATGCGCATTGTTGTTCCTTTGAAAATGTCGGCAGCGCGGTGGCTAGGCCCGCAGCTCGGTCACGCCGCCCATATAGGCGTGCAGCACCTGCGGGATGCCGACGCTGCCATCGGCGCGCTGGTTGTTCTCGATGATCGCCACCAGCGTCCGCCCGACGGCGAGGCCGGAGCCGTTGAGGGTGTTGACGAAGCCCCTGGTGCCCTTTTCGCCGCGCGTCTTGTAGCGGGCGTTCATGCGCCGGCCCTGGAAATCGCCGCAATCGGAAATGCTGCTGATCTCGCGATAGCAGTCCTGCCCCGGCAGCCAGACTTCGAGGTCGAACGTCCGCCGCGCGGTGAAGCCCATGTCGCCGGTGCACAGCAGCACGCGGCGATAGGGCAGGCCGAGGTTTTCGAGGATCGCTTCGGCCGATGCCACCATATGGTCGTGTTCGGCGGCGGCCTGTTCGGGGGTGCAGATCGTCACCAGCTCGCATTTTTCGAACTGGTGCTGGCGGATCAGCCCCTTGGTGTCGCGCCCGGCGCTGCCGGCTTCGGACCGGAAACACGGCGTCAGCGCCGTCATGCGCAGCGGCAGTGTGTCGTCGTCGATGATCGCCTCGCGGACGAGGTTGGTCAGCGACACTTCGGCGGTGGGGATCAAATAGCGGCCGTCGGTGGTCTTGAACAGGTCGTCCTCGAACTTGGGCAATTGCCCGGTGCCATAGGCGGCATCGCGGTTGACGAGCAGCGGCACCGCGGTCTCGGCATAGCCGTGGCGCTCGGTCTGCATGTCGATCATGTACTGGCCGAGCGCCCGGTGCAGCCGCGCCAATGGCCCCTTCAGGACGGCAAAACGCGCCCCGGCGATGCGCGCCGCGGCCTCGGGATCATAGCCCAGCCGCGCGGCGATGACGTCATGCTCGAGCGGCCTGAAATCGAAGGCGGGCGGCGTGTCGTGGGTCTTGACGACGACATTGCCGGTCTCGTCGCTGCCGTCGGGCACGTCGTCGGCGGGGATGTTGGGCAGGCCGTCGAGCCGCGCCTGCACCACCGCCTGGGCGGCGCGCTCATCGGCCTCGAGGCCCGGGATGCGTTCCTTCAGTGCCGCGACGACGGCCATCATGGCATCGGCGCGGTCATGGTCGCCGCGCTGCTTGGCGGCGCCGATGTCGCGCGACGCCTCGTTGCGGCGGGCGAGCGCCGCCTGCAGCTCGGTCTGGATGGCGCGCAGCCGGACATCGGCCTGCAGCACGGCGACCGATGCCGCCGCGACGCCGCGCCGGGCGAGCCCCGCGTCGAAGGCCGGCGGGTTGGCGCGAATGGTGCGGATGTCGTGCATGGCAGCGCTATCGCCCAAAGCTGCCGCCCCGCGCAAGCAACGGTTGTGCAATCGATGTGCGCGCACGCAACGGTTGCGCGACGCCCAAGATGGGGCTTTTCGCGCCGCCGGCTTTGGCCTTAGATAGCCGGCGTGATTGTTACCTGTCCCAATTGCGGCGCCCGTTATCGCCTGTCGGACGAGGTCGTCGCACGCCGCGCCCGGCTGAAATGCGCCGCCTGCGACCAGCGCTGGGTGCCCGAGCCGGAGGCGGAGACCGTCGAGGCCGCGCCGGAGCCGGAGCCCCCGGAGCCGCCCCCGCCCGAACCGCCGGCGCCGGAGCCCGAGCCCGCCTGGGAACCGCCCGAAGAGGAGGAGGAGGAGGAAGAGCCCCGCTCGCACCTCGTCCGCAACATCGTCGCCGTCGTCCTGGGCCTCGCGCTGACCATCACCGCCGCGGGGCTGTGGGTGGGCCAGGTCGACACCAGCCGCATCCCCGTCGTCGGCGATACGCTGTCCCGGCTGGTGCCGGTCGGCCAGCCGCTCGACATCGGCGTCAGCGGCGTCGTCACGCAATTGCCGTCGGGCGGCCGCGTCCTCGACGTGACGGGCACCATCACCAACCGTGGCCAGGCCCGCGCCCGCGTGCCGCTGCTGCGCGCCAGCCTTGCCGGCCCCGATGGCCCGGCCCGCCGCTGGACGATCGCGCCGCCGGTGACCGAACTGGCGCCGGGCGCCAGCGCCACCTTCACCAGCACCATCATCGGTTTTCCACCCGCCGCAACCAGGCTGTCGATCACCGTATCACGCTAGGGATTTGTCCTGACCCCTCAGTTTCGCGCTGGATTCACCGGCGTGAGCGTGACACTGACAAGGCGAAAGCCATAGGGGAGTGAAGTCCATGATCTTTGAATACAGCGACAAGACCAAGGCCTTGATCGAGCGCGTCCGCGCCTTCATGGACGAACATATCTACCCCAACGAAGCCCGCTACGAACAGGAAGTCGCCGAGGGCGACCGCTGGAAGGTCCTCCCCGTCATCGAGGAATTGAAGCCGCTCGCCCAAAAGGCCGGCCTGTGGAACCTGTTCCTCAACATCTCCGACCACGACACCGGCGAATGGAAGGGCCCCGGCCTCACCAACCTCGAATATGCGCCGCTCGCCGAGGAAATGGGCCGCGCCGGCTGGTCGAGCGAAGTCTTCAACTGCTCCGCCCCCGACACCGGCAACATGGAAGTGCTGCGCACCTATGGCAGCGAGGACCAGAAGCAACAGTGGCTGCGCCCGCTGATGGCCGGTGAAATCCGCTCCGCCTTCCTGATGACCGAACCCGCCGTCGCCTCGTCGGACGCCACCAACATCGAAACCTCGATCGTCCGCCAGGGCGACGAATATGTCATCAACGGCCGCAAATGGTGGTCGTCGGGTGTCGGCGACCCGCGCTGCAAGATCGCCATCGTGATGGGCAAGACCGATCCCAGCGCCCCCCGACACGCCCAGCAGAGCCAGATCCTCGTCCCCCTCGACGCCCCTGGCATCACCAAGGTCCGCGCGCTGAAGGTGTTCGGCTATGACGACGCCCCCCACGGCCATTTCGAGGTCATCCTCGACAATGTCCGCGTCCCCGTCGCCAACATGATCCTGGGCGAAGGCAAGGGCTTCGAAATCGCGCAGGGGCGCCTCGGCCCCGGCCGCATCCACCATTGCATGCGCTCCATAGGCTCGGCCGAACGCGCGCTCGAAAAGATGGTCAAGCGGCTGAAATCCCGCGTCGCCTTCGGCAAGCCGATCAGCGAGCACAGCCTCTGGCACGAGCGCATCGCCGATTCGCGCATCGCCATCGAACAGTCGCGCCTGCTGACGCTGAAGGCCGCGTACATGATGGACACCGTCGGCAACAAGGCTGCCGCCAACGAGATCGCGATGATCAAGGTCGTCGCCCCCAACATGGCCTGTCTGATCCACGACCACGCCATCCAGGCCCATGGCGGCGGCGGCGTCTGCCAGGATTACGGCCTTGCCAGCGGCTATGCCGGCCAGCGCACCCTGCGCCTCGCCGACGGCCCGGACGAAGTCCACCGCCAGGCAATCGCGAAGAACGAGCTGCGGCGGTATAACTAGTCGCAGCGCTGCGCGCGCGTAGCGGGCGATTTGCAACGCAAATCCCTGTTATGCGCCGACAGGCGCAAGACCGGCCACCGAGGCGGCCAGCCCCGCTGGCCGATCTCGTCTGACGTCAGCCGCGACTTTGCCGCGGCCCCTGCCCACCCTAACCGTCACCCCGACGCAGGCAGGGGTGACACTTTGGCGGCGGCGCGGCGACTGTCCCCGACAGTTTCTCTCCCGACTCGCGCCCCGCCCCCGAATCCCGCTTGCGCACCCCGCCTGCCCCTGCTACCCGCCGCCTCCTACCGGACGAGGCCCAGCCTCGGACACTTGGCAGTGCGGCCATGGCGGAACTGGTAGACGCGCAACGTTGAGGTCGTTGTGGCCGAAAGGCCGTGGAAGTTCGAGTCTTCTTGGCCGCACCAGCCAGTCAGTCGCTTCGGGGCAAGCCTCCCGAAAGCACCCCGCGCAGCACCGCGTTGAAGCCCTCCGCCGCATCGATGTTGCAAAGATGCCCGGCGCCCGGCAGCACCACCGCCCGCGCCCCCGCCGCCGCCAGCGCCGCGACATTGGCCCGACGCCGCGCCGTGTCCTGCGCCCCGACGATCGCCGTCACCGGAAAGCCCGCCCCGGCGATCATTGCCGCCGAGGCTGCCAGCGCGCCCGGCGCCGCCAGATCACGCCCGGCATAATCCGCCAGCATCGCCGCCGCCAGCGCCGCCCCGTCCGGCGTCACCGCCCGCATCAGCGGATGCGCGCCCCACAATCCCCGCAACCCCGCCAGGTCGTCGGCCCGCGCCGCATCGGCCATCGCCGCCAGCGGCACCGCCTCATCGTCCCCCGAAGCCCCATCGAGCGCCGTCCCCTGCAGCGTCAGCGACAGCAACCGCCCAGAGGTCCGCGCCGCCCGCGCTGCCAGCGCCAGCGCCACCCGGCCGCCCTGCGACATGCCGATCAGGTGAAAGCGCCCGATCCCCAGCGCATCGGCGACGCGCAGCACATCGTCGGGCTCCGCCGCCAGGTCCGCCGGCGCCGTGGCATCCCCGAAACCGCGCCGGTCGATCGCCACCAACGTCGCGCAATCGGCCAGCGGCAGCTGCGGCCCCCACATCCGGCGATCGAACGTCCAGCCGTGCAGCAGCAGCAGCGGCGGGCCATGTCCGATGGTTTCAACCGGCAGCGCGCCCCCGGGCACGGCGACCATCCGCACGGAACCGCCGGGCCAGCGCGCCGGCGGCCCTGCCCCCCGCAAGGCCACCGGCACGCCCCCAGGCGCGTCCGGAGCGTCCGGCGCGTCGCCCGCGGCGCCGTCAGGCCGCGTGGCGATAGGGATTGTTGTTGCGGCGGTCACCGGCCAGCCAGCGCGCCAGCTCGGCCCGGGCCGTCGCCCGCCGCTCGGCATCGCCATCGGCGGCGCTCGGCGTGTCATGGGTGAATTCGAGGATCATGCCGTTGGGGTCGGTGACATAGACCGACCGGCAATAGCCATGTTCCAGCACATAGGTCGCCGGCGGTTCGATGCCGGCAGCGACGATGCGCGCCTCCAGGTCGGCCTGCGTCTCCGCATCGACGTTGAGCGCGATATGGATGAACGGCGACGACGGGATATCGGGCCCGAACTCGGCCTGGTCGGCGGGATCGGCGAACTGGAAGAAGGCCAGCGCCGAACCGTCGGCCAGCTCGAAGAAGCAATGGCAATAGGTGCGTTCCTTGCCGAACAGCTCGTCCATCTCGGTATAGGTGGCGATCAGCGGCAGGCCGATCACTTCCTCGTAAAAGGCGCGCGTCGCCTCCAGATCCTTGGTGACATAGGCGGTGTGGTGCAGGCGGCTCGGCCGACGGGTGACAGTCATCGTTTCATCCTCCTCTACCAGACACGTTCGTCCCGGCATGCCGCCGCGTCAGACCCGCGCCGTCAAGCCCCCTCAGAAATTGAAGCTCGCTTCCACGCCATAGCGCCGCGGCCGCGCCTTGAAGACGAAACCGCCCGGCGAGAATTCGGCATTGTACTTGATGTTGAACAGGTTCGACGCAAAGCCGGTCAGCGACCAGTTGCGCCCGGCGACGCCGAGGCGCGTGTCCACCAGGTCGATCGGATCGCGCGACGTCGAATTTTCGACATCGAACCAGGTCCGTCCGGTGCGCCGGTAATCGACGCGCGCCGTCAGGTCGAGCGTTTCGGTCAGCGGCCGGCGGTAATTGCCGGTCAGGTTGAGCGTGTAGCGCGAGATCAGCGGCGCCTGGTTGCCGACGACGCCGGGGCCCGGGAAGCGCTTGATTTCGCTGTCGGTATAGCCAAAGCCGGCGATCAGGTCGAGGCCCGGCAGCGGCCGCAGCGTGGCGTCGACCTCGAAACCCTTGATGCGCGTCTCGGGCACATTGCCGAGGTTCTGCGTCGAGTTGGCGGCGAGGAAGACGAAGAAATAGCTGTTTTCCGACTTGGTGGTGAAGGCGCTGGCGTTGAAGGTCAGCAACCGGTCGGCGGTCTGGGTCTTCAGGCCGATCTCGAACGTCTCGGCGATTTCGGCTTCGAAGATGTCGTTGACGCCGACGATGCCGTTCGACGCGGCAACGCCGCCGACGCCCGTCTGGTTGAAACCGCCCGACCGGAAACCGCGCGACCAGCCGCCGAACAGCGTGACATTGTCGGCCGGCTTCCAGGTCAGCGTCAGCTTGGGCTGCCACGCGTCGAAGGTGCGCTTGCGGACCTGGCCTGTGACGCCGGGCGGGAAGCCCGGGACATTGGGCAGGAAATTCGCCGGCGTCAGCGTGGTGTTCTCTCTGGCGTCGCGATCATAGCGCAGCGAGGCATCGACGCGCAGCTGGTCGTTGAGCTTCCAGATGGCGTTGCCGAACAGCGCCCAGGCGAAATTGTCCTGGGAATCGGCGAGGAAGGTCTGCTGCGGGTTGAGCGGGTTGGTGCTCGGTGTGCGGTATATCGGCGTGACGCCATTGCCCGTGTCGATCAGGTTGCCGGTGGAGATATAGCGCTGGGTGCCGATGCCATAGGCGCCGACGATGACCTGCAGCGGCTTGTCGGCCGGCGAGGCATAGCGGAACTCCTGGCTCCACGCCGACACGTCGAGATACTGGCTCTGGTTGATGTCGAAGCCGAAGAACTGGAACAGCAGCGATTCGGGGATCGGCAGGAAGTTGAAGCCGTCGCCCGTCAGGATTTCGGTGACCTTGTCGTAGGACGTGGTCGAGGTGAAGGTGCCGATGTCGCTGTCATGCTGGATGCGCAACGTCGCATTGTAGAGGTCGCGATCGTTGATGCCGGCATTGTTGACGCGCACCGGCAGCGACACGTCGTTCACGTCGCTGACGATGTTGTAATAGAAGGCCTGGGTGCGCAGCAGGCTGACGGCGCCGCGCAGGTCGACGGTCAGTTCCGGCGTCGCCTGCCACAACAGATTGCCGCGCAGGTTGAATTCCTTGAACGGGTCGGCGTCCTCATTGAGGAAGGTGTTGGGGATGAAACCGTCGGTATCGTACCAGGTGCCGGCGATGCGGAATTTCACATTTTCGGCGATCGGGCCCGACAGATTGGCACGCGCGAAATAGCCGAAGCCATTGTCGACGCCGGCGGTGATCTTGCCCGCCAGTTCGTCGGTCGGCGCCTTGGAGGTGATGATGATCGCACCGCCGATGGCGTTGCGACCGTAAAGCGCGCCCTGCGGGCCCTTCAGCACCTCGATCTGCTCGATATCGACCAGCTCCTGGTTGAACTGGGCGGCGTTGACCTGCTGGACACCGTCGACGACGACCGCCACCGACGGCTCCGAATTGCGCGCCTGGGTGATGCCGCGGATGATGACGAAGCTGCTGCCGGCGTTCTGGGTCTGCACCAGGTTGACGTTGGGGGTGAGGCCGATGAAATCCGCGGGGCGGACGATACCGGCGGCCTCGATCGTTTTCGAGGTAAAGGCGGTGATCGACGCCGGCACATTCTGCAGCGATTCCGAGCGGCGCAGCGCGGTGACGAGGATCTCGGTGTCGTCGGTCGCGGTCGGGGCGGCGGGGGTCGTGGTGGTCTGGGCCAGCGCACCCGACGCCAGCAGCAACGCCGAACCGGCAAGCAACCTCGACAGCGTTCCCAGCGACTTCATGCCGTATCCCCCAAAGCAAGCGCATTGGTGCCGCTTCTGTGGCAGCACCCTGATCCTTCGATGGATGTTTCGCATTACGAAGTCAAGTTCGTTATGCGAAGATTTCGGCGGTTCTCGCTGACAGTCACCCCGGCGAAGGCCGGGGCCATAAGCCACAAGCTTGCCGCATGAGCTCGCGCGAACCCGACGATCATGGTGTATGGGCCTCGGCCTGCGCCGGGGTGGCACGGAAAAGGTGCGCCGCATCGCCACGCCACTTGATCGCGCAATCAAGAAAAATTCCCCTGAAATCGCGCCCGATCGCAGCGGGACCGTACCCCGCCCGCCAAGCGGCAACACGCAGACGCCACCGCCATTGCTCTGAAATCACCCGAAAATCGCCCGAAAATAGGGCCTTGCGCCCAGACACCAGCGTCAGCCAGCCACCCGTCGCCCTACCCCGGGTTACTGCCGGTCCGGCGATCGCGTCGGATTTTCGGTACCGAAGCCGGAATGTAGGCTTTCGACCATCCGAAAACCGCGCGAAAATCGCTCCATCCGCGCCGCAACGCGCCACATTCACCCCGCCGCCAGTGACCGCGCCAGTGTCGGCCAGCGCCGCAGCTGGTCCTCGATCTCCCGCGCCGCCTCGCGCAGCATCGGCAGACGCGTCCGCACCAGCTCGTCCTGGGAGATCCGCGTCGTCGAGGTCGAGCAGTTGATCGCCGCCACCACCCGGTTTTCGGCCCCAAGAACCGGCACCGCCACCGACACGATGCCATAGTCGAGCTCGTCCAGCGCCGAGTCATAGGACCGTTCACGCACCATCCGCAGCCGGTCGCGGAACGCCTGGGGGTCGGTGACGGTGCGTTCGGTCAGCCTTGCCAGTGCGCCGGCGGCCAGAAACGCCTCGATTCCGGCCGGTTCCTGGTACGCCAGCAGCACCTTTCCCATCGATGTCGCGTGCAGCGGGAAGCGCGTTCCCACCCCGACCCCCAGCCGGATGCGACGATTGGTGGGGATATGGCACACATACAGCAGGTCGCGACCCGACCGGACCGCCAGCGACGCCGAATCCCCGGTGTTGTCGCGCAGCAATTGCAGGGGCGGCACGGCCACCTGTTCGATGTTCATCGACGCCAGATAGGCCGATCCGAACGACAGAACCTCGGGTCTGAGCAGGAACTTTCGCCCCACCTGGGCCACATAACCCAGCGCCACAAGGGTGTTCAGGCACCGCCGCGCCGCTGCCGGCGGCAGCCCGGTGACCGTCGCCACCTCCGACAAGGCCATCTCGGGATGGGCCTGGTCGAACGCCCGCAGTACGCTCAACCCCCGCTGCAGGGTCGAAAGATACTCCGGATCCTTGGGTTCACGGGCCATGGTGCCAGCGCTATGGGACGCCGCGGCCCCGTGCAAGGCCTCAGGCGGGGTCACTGCGGCCCAGGATTGCCGCGTTATCGGCCCCCAGCAGCGGCGGCGCCGTGACGACAAGCGACCGTTCCCCGTCGAAACTCAGCGGCGACCGGATGGTGCGGAAGGGTCCGAAGGGCCCCGGCGCGGTGATTTCCAGCTCCAGAGCCTGCGCCTGAGGGCTCGCCAGCACCTCCTCGGAGGTCGCCACCGCGGCATTGGGCACCTCGAGTTCGGTCAGTCGCGCACACCAGTCGGCCCGCGGACGGGTGGCGAACAGGGGTGCCAGATAGTCGACAATGGCCTCGTAATTGGCAATGCGGGCCTCGCGGCTGGCGAATTCCGGCTGCGCCAGCATGTCCGGACGGTCCACCGCCAGGGCCAGATTCGCCCAGAACTTGGGCGGCGAGGACATGTGAAGGGCAAGCCAGGCCCCGTCGCTGCACTGGAAAACGTACGATTGGCTCACATGCGGCCGGCTGTAAGGCCCCATCAACTGGTCGTCGGCACGCAAATGGGTGAAGTCGTCGAGGTTGAAATGGCACATCGCCTCGAACATCGAGGTCTCGACAAGGCGTCCCCGACCCGTCGTCTGGCGCTCGTAAAGGGCTGCCAGCACCCCTTGCGCGGCATAGAAACCCGTCATCGCATCGGCAATGGCGGGGCCGACAACCCGCGGCCGGCTGGGGTTGAGCAGCAGCCGGAGGAACCCCGAAGCGGCCTGCGCGACGGTGTCGAAGGCGGGTCGATCGCGGTCGGGACCGCTGCTGCCGAAGCCCGAGATGGAGCAATAGACGAGTTTCGGATTGATCCCCTGCAGCCGTTCGGCATCGACGCCGAGTTTCTTGGCCACGCCGGGGCGGAAATTCTGGATGAAAACGTCGGACTCGGCGATGAGTTTGTCCAGCGCCGCACGGTCGTCGGCGGTGCGCGTGTCGAGCGTCACGCTGCGCTTGTTGCGGTTCCAGGTCTGGAAATGCGGGGCATAAAGCTTGCCGCGGAACGACCGGAACGGGTCGCCGGTGACGGGTTGCTCCACCTTGATGACGGTGGCGCCCAGGTCCGCCAGCATCATCCCGGCGGCCGGCCCCGTAATAAACGTGCCCATTTCGAGCACCCGGACATCGGAAAGGGGCAGCGCCATCTGGTTCTCCTGCTGCCAGCGTATGATCGCCGGCGATTTTCGACCGGTTTTGCGACGGTCATTTTACCCGATTTCGGATTCTGCCCGCCGAAACGCCTGCGGTTTCGTATCGATAGGAGACCCTTGGATGACGAAAGCGTCGGATCACGGCGCGCTCGCCCGGCAATTTCCTGCAATTACAACGTCACAACCTCATGCTCACCGTGGCTTCGCCGGCGCTTGGATCGGCCAACGCGTGTCGAAAACCTGCGATTTCTGTGGCATTTTGCTTGAGTGCCCGTTCAAGTGACGCGTCCAGCACATCGACGATGAGGCACCACCGCCGATCCGCTCTCGCGTCAATTCCCCGCGATCGTCTTGACGCCTGATACAAACTTCGCATAACGAAAACAAGTTCGAAAATCGAACGTTGGGGAGTCGAAATGCGCATCGGGAAGCAGGACGCGCCCTTTACCGCCATCTGCACGTCGGACGCCGAGAGCATCCGCGTCCGCGGCCAAGACCTGTGCGGCGAAATCATCGGCAAGATGGATTTCACCAGCTATTTCTGGCTGCTCGTCACCGGGTCCGCGCCGACGCCCACCCAGAAATTCTTCGCCGATGCCGTCCTCGCCGCCATTGCCGAACATGGCCTGGTGCCCAGCGTCGTCGCCACTCGCATGACCTATGCCGCCGCGCCCGAGGCGTTCCACGGTGCGGTCGCCGCCGGGCTGCTCGGCTGCGGCTCGGTGGTGCTCGGCAGCGCCGAAGTCGCCGGGCGCTTCCTCGCCGAGGTCGTGGCGGGCGGCGATGCCGAGGCCGCGGTCCGCGCGCTCCGCGCCGACAAGAAGGCCATCCCCGGCTTCGGCCATCCCCAGCACAGCGGCGGCGACCCGCGCGCCAATCTGTTGCTGCAGCTCGCGGCCGAGCGTGGCATCGAAGGGCCGCATATCGCCGCGCTGCGCGCCGTCGGTGCCTGCCTGCCGGCGGTCATCGGCCGGTCGCTGCCGGTCAACGTCAACGGCGCCATCCCGGCTGTCATGCTCGATGTCGGCTTTCCGCTGGCGGCGCTGAAAGGCATTTCGCTGCTCGCCCGCACCGCCAGCCTCATCGCCCATCTGCAGGAAGAATCGGAGCGGCCGATCGGCTTCATGCTGTCGGGCGCCGCGGCTGCCGCCATCTCCTACGACGGTCCCTAGAAAGGCTGCCCATGCTGTTTCCCACCTCGCTCGTCGGCTCCTACCCCCAGCCCGACTGGCTGATCGATCGCGAGAAGCTCGCCGGCCGCTTTCCGCCGCGCGTCCGCGCCCGGGAATTGTGGCGCGTGCAGCCCGACTATCTCGACCAGGCCCAGGATGATGCGACGCTGATCGCGATCCGCGACCAGGAGCGCGCCGGCCTCGACATCATCACCGATGGCGAGATGCGCCGCGAAAGCTATTCGAACCGCTTTGCCACCGCGCTCGACGGCGTCGATCTCGACAATCCGGGCTCGGCGCTCGATCGCTCGGGCTATCCCAATCCGGTGCCGCGCGTCACCGGCCGCATCCGCCGCCGCCACGCGGTCGAAACCCGCGACGTCGCCTTCCTGCGCGCCAATACCGACCGGATGATCAAGATCACCGTGCCCGGCCCGTTCACCATGGCCCAGCAGGCACAGAATGATTTCTACCCCAGCCTGCGCGAAATGGCGCTCGATTATGCCGAGGCGGTCAATGCCGAGATCCGCGACCTGTTCGCCGCCGGCGCCGACATCGTCCAGATCGACGAGCCGTACATGCAGGCCCGCCCCGACGCAGCGCGCGAGTACGGGCTGGAGGCGGTGAATGCCGCGCTGGCGGGCATCACCGGCCAGACCGCGCTGCACATCTGCTTCGGCTATGCCGCCATCATCCACGAGCGCCCGACGGGCTACACCTTCCTGCCCGAACTGTCCGGGTCGACGGTCAAGCAGGTGTCGCTGGAAACCGCCCAGTCGAACCTCGACACGGCCGTGCTCGAAAACCTGCGCGGCAAATCGATCATCCTGGGCGTCATCGACCTGTCGACGCACGACATCGAGACGCCGGAGACGGTCGCGGCGCGCATCCGCAAGGCGCTGCCGCATGTCGATGCCGACAAGGTCATCGTCGCCCCCGATTGCGGCATGAAATACCTGCCGCGCCCTGTCGCCTTCGGCAAGATGCAGGCGATGGCGGCGGGTGCTGCGATCGTGCGGGCCGAGCTGGCATGAGCGGCGGGCGTTTCCTGACCACCCATGTCGGCAGCCTGCCGCGCGCCGACGACCTGATCGCGATGATCTTTGCCCGCGAGGCCGGCGAGGCGGTCGATGCCGGCGCACTGGCCGCCCGCGTCGAGCAGGCCGTCGGCGAGGTCGTCGCCGCCCAGGCCGGCGCCGGCGTCGCCGTCATCAACGACGGCGAACAGTCGAAGCCGAGCTATGCCACCTATATCAAGGACCGGCTCCACGGTTTCGGCGGGGAGGGCAACAGCTATGTCTTCCAGGATGTCGAGGACTTTCCCGGCGTCAAGGCGCGCATCTTCGGCGATGCCGGCCGCCGCCACAGGAAGACCCCGGCGTGCAACGCGCCGATCACCGTCAAGGACATGGACGCCGTCCATGTCGACGCCGCAAACCTGAAGGCGGCGCTGGCGCGGCATCCGGGGACCCAGGGCTTCCTGTCCGCCGCCTCCCCCGGTGTCACCGCGCTGTTCTTTGCCAATGCCCATTACGACAGCGACGAGGACTATCTGTTCGCCCTCGCCGAAGGGCTGCGCCACGAATATGAGGCGATCGCCGCCGCCGGCATCACGCTGCAGGTCGATTGCCCCGACCTGGCGATGGGCCGCCATACCCAGTTTCGCGACCTCGACCTCAACGGTTTTCGCGACCGCATGGCGCTCAACATCGCCGCGCTCAATCATGCGACGCGCAACATCGCGCCCGAGATGATGCGCATGCACCTGTGCTGGGGAAATTACCCGGGTCCGCACCATTGCGATGTGCCGCTGGCCGACATCATCGACCTCGTGTGGACCGCACGCCCGCACGCCATCCAGTTCGAAGCCGCCAACCCGCGCCACGCCCATGAATTCGCACTGTTCGAAGCCGTCGGCGTGCCGGCGGGCAAGGTGCTGATTCCCGGCGTCGTCGAATGCCAGTCGGGCTATATCGAGCACCCCGAGCTGATCGCCCAGCGGATCGGCCGCTATGCGCATTTGGTGGGCCGCGACGCCGTCATGGCCGGGGTCGATTGCGGCTTTTCGATCCATGCCGGGTCGGGCGGGGTCGACCCGGGAGTGGTCTGGGCCAAGCTGGCGGCGCTGGCGGAAGGGGCGGCGATCGCTTCGAAGCGGTTCTGGCCGTAGGGGGCGCCCGCCCCACGGTTGCACTCCCGCGCCGGGTCGCTTATTGATTTGCGCATGACTCAGATCGGTCGCAACCGGCCGGCGCAGTCAGGGGGAACACGACATGGCACTTTATCCGTTGACGGCACTGGCGATCCTGCTCGCACTGGCGGTCTATTTCGGCCTGGGCGCCGTCGTCGGTGCGGCGCGCGCCAAGTATGACGTGCCGGCGCCGCAGTCGTCGGGCCATCCCGAATTCGACAAGCGCAACCGTGTCCATGTCAACACGCTGGAGCAGCTGGTGCTGTTCGTGCCGGCGGCGATGCTGGCGGCGCCGGTGCTCGGCGATGCCGTCGCCGGCGGGCTGGGGCTGATCTGGACGGTTGGGCGCTTCGCCTATGCCCGCGCCTATTATGTCGACCCCAAGACGCGCAGCCTGGGCTTCCTGCTGACCATCCTGCCGACCTTCATCCTGTTCCTCGCCGCGGCCTGGGGCGCGATCCGGACGCTGCTCGCTTGATGCCGATTCCGGACCCCGTCCTGCCCGGCCAGGAAAGCGTCTGGGATTATCCGCGGCCGCCGGCGCTGGAGGCGTCGACACGGCGGCTGCGCATCGTCCATCGCGGCGTCGTCATCGCCGATACGACGGCGGCGCTGCGGACGCTGGAGACCAGCCACCCGCCGACCTGGTATCTGCCGCCGGCCGACATCGCCATGGCGCTGCTGGAGCCGTCGCCGCAGCGCGGATCGGTCTGCGAATGGAAGGGGCGCGCCGTCTATTGGGATGTCGTCGTCGGCGCGGAGCGGCTGGCGGCGGTCGGCTGGAGTTATCCGCAGCCGACACCGCGCTTTGCGGCCTTGCGGGATCACATCGCCTTTTACGCAGCGCCGTTCGACGAAGTGACCGTCGATGGCGAGCAGGTGCGGCCGCAGCCGGGCGGCTTCTACGGCGGCTGGATCACGTCGGACCTGGCGGGGCCGTTCAAGGGCGTGCCGGGCAGCCAGTTCTGGTAGCGGGCCGATACCGTCATGCTGGCGTGCGCCAGCATGACGGGACGGTAGGCGACCTTAATACCGCATGCCGAGGCCGACGCCGAACACCAGCGGGTTGATGTCGACAGCGACCTGGTTGACGAGCGCGCCGCTGGTCAGTTTTGCCCGGGTCGTCATGTCGATGTACTTGACGTCGAGGTTGAGGAAGACCTTTTCGCTGATGTCGACGTCGACACCGGCCTGCACGGCATAGCCGAAGCTGCTTTTCAGGCTGACATCGGTGGGGCCGACGGCGCTTTCCAGCGCGGCGCTGGCGTTCCGCGAATAGAAGATCGTGTAGTTGATGCCGGCGCCGACATAGGGCCGGACATGGCCGGCGGGCAGGAAGTGATATTGCAGGACCAAAGTCGGCGGCAGCACCCAGGTGCTGGCCAGCTTGCCGACGCCGGCCAGCGTGCCGGTGCCGCTGATCGTGTGCTTGTCGGTGGCGAGGACGAGCTCCACCCCCAGGTGGTCGGTGGCCATGTAGGTGAAATCGAGCTCCGGTGCATAGGCGTCGTTGACCGACACGCCGGCACCTGGAAAGCTGGGCAGCACCGGGCCGCTGCTTTCATTGGGCGATACCATGATGGCGCGCAGGCGGACGAGGACATCGCCCTGCTTGGCGGCGGCCGGGGCGGCGATGGCCGCGGCGAGGGCCAGGCCGGCGATGAGGTTCGTGACGCGCATTGTCTTTGCTCCCTGTTGATGGCGCCGCTGTGGGCGCTCGGCGGGGGCCGGACATTGATCCAGCGCAAAGGCGACCGATTATTCCGGGGCTGGCACGCTCGGGAGTGATGACGCCGGGTCGCGACCGGGCTAGCGTTGCGGCAAAACACGATGGGGAGAGCAAAGATGGGACGACTGGATGGCCGGGTGGCGTTCGTCACCGGCGCGGCGAGCGGCATCGGCCGGGCGGCGGCGATCGCGCTGGCCCGCGAAGGCGCCGGGGTGTTCCTGACCGACATCGACATGCGCGGCGGGCGCGAGACGGCGAAGGCCATCACCGAGGCCGGCGGGCGGGCGGAATTTCGCGGCCAGGACGTGGTGGAGGAAGACCGCTGGGCAGAGCTGGTCGCCAGCACGTTGCGGCTGTTCGGGCGGCTCGACATTCTCGTCAACAATGCCGGCATCGGCACCGGCGCGTCGGTGACGGAAATGACGCTCGACCAGTGGAACCGCCAGCTGGCGATCAACCTGACCGGCGTGTTCCTCGGCACCAAGCACAGCATCCCGGCGATGCGCGCCGACAAGCCCGAGGGCAGCTATCGCGGCGGCTCGATCATCAACATCTCGTCGGTGGCGGGGCTGGCGGGCTCGGCCGGCCTGTCGGGCTATTGCGCGACCAAGGGTGGGGTGCGGCTGTTCACCAAGGCGGTGGCGATGGAATGCGCCGCGGCGAAGGACGGCATTCGCGTCAATTCGGTCCACCCCGGCATCATCGACACGCCGATCTGGGGCAAGATCGACGAGGTCGGCACGATCAGCGCCGCGGTCGGCCTGCCGCCGGGCGCCAATACCGTCGATGCCGACCTGATCGCGACCGCGTCACCGCTGGGCTTTGCCGGGCTGCCGTCGGACATCGCCGACGGCATCGTGTTCCTGGCATCGGACGAATCGCGCTACATGACCGGGTCGGAACTGGTCATCGACGGCGGCTGGACGGCGCATTAGAGCGACCAGGCGATGTCGTGGTCGCCCGGCGACAGCGTCCAGGCGATGCTGCCGTCGGTGACCGCGAGCGGCTGGCCGTCGAGCGTGCAGGCGGATGCCGCGCCGCGGGTGATGGTCATGCGATAGCGGCAGTCGCCGAGGTTGAGCGCCAGCGTCAGGCCGGGCCAGTCGTCGGGGATGCACGGCTTCATGCGCACCGTGTCGCCGCTGCGGCGCAGGCCAAGGATGTGCTCGACGCCGGCGCGGTACATCCAGCCGGCGGCGCCGGTGTACCATGTCCAGCCGCCGCGGCCGGCGTTGGGCGCGACGCCATAGACATCGGCGGCGACGACATAGGGTTCGACGCGATAATGGTCGGCGTCGGCGGGGTTGAGCGCATGGTTGATCGGGTTGAGCAGCTGGAACAGGTCGACCGCGCCGCGGCCGTCGCCGGTCAATGCCGCGGCGATGATCGTCCACATCGCGGCATGGCTGTACTGGCCGCCGTTTTCGCGCAGGCCCGGGGGATAGCCGCGGATATAACCGGGGTCGTGGTCGGTCGCGTCGAACGGCGGGGTGAACAGCTTCACCAGCCGCTGCTCGCGATCGACAAGGTGGCGGCGGATGGAGCCGAGCGCCTGCCCCGCCCGCGCCGGATCGCCGGCGCCGCTGATGACGCTCCACGTCTGGGCGATCGAATCGATCTTGCACTCGTCGCTGTCGGCGCTGCCGAGCCAGGTGCTGTCGTCATAGGTGGCGCGGCGGTACCATTCGCCATCCCAGGCAACGGCCTCGATGGCGGCGCGGACGCTTTCGGCATGGGCGCGCCAGCGGGCGGCACGTTCGGGCTCGCGCGCATCGGCAAAGGGTGCGAAGCGGTTGATGGCGTGGATGAGGTGCCAGCCGAGCCAGACGCTCATGCCCTGCCCGCCTTCGCCGACGCGGTTCATGCCGTCGTTCCAGTCGCCGCCGCCGATCAGCGGCAGGCCGAGCGCGCCGGTCATCGCCACCGACTGGTCGAGCGCCAGCGCGCAATGGGTATAGAGCGACGCCGTGTCGTGGCTGGTGTCGGGCTGGTAGAAGGCGTCGTGCTCGTGCGGTTCCAGCGCCCGGCCCTCGAGGAACGGGATCGCCGTCTCGAGGATCGCCGCGTCGCCTGTCGATTCGACATAGTCGGCGACCGAGATCGCCAGCCAGCCGCGATCGTCGGAGATGCGGGTGCGGACGCCGCGGCCGCTTTCGGGCAGCCACCAATGCTGGACATCGCCTTCGCGGAACTGGCGGCCGGCGGCGCGCAGCAGGTGCGGGCGGACGAGATCGGGCCGCGCCAGCAGCAGCGCGCCGCCGTCCTGCAACTGGTCGCGAAAGCCATAGGCACCGCTGGCCTGGTAGAAACCGGCGCGGCCCCAGACCCGGCAGCCGAGCACCTGGTAGAGCAGCCAGCCGTTGAGCATGATGTCCATGGCGCGGTCAGGGCTGCGCAATTCGATGGTGCCGAGCGTGCGGCGCCAATGGTCGGTGGTCCGCGCCAGTTCGGCGTCGAGATCGGCGTCGCGCCAGTGGCGGACAAGCGCCCGCGCCGCATCGCGGTCGGCGGCCTGGCCGATCGTCCAGACCAGTTCACAGGCTTCGCCAGGGGCGAGCGTGACCTCGGTCATCAGTACGGCGCAGGGGTCGAGCCCGGCACCGCAAGCCGGCGCCAGCGGCGTGTCATGGGCGAGTGCGGCCGGTGCGGCGAGGCTGCCGCCGCGGCCGACGAAAGCCGCGCGGTCGCAGGTCCAGCCGGTCTGGCAGCCGCCCAGGTCGGCAAAGGCGATGCGGCCCCCGGTTTCGGGATCGAAGGGATTGCGGGCGAACAGCGCGCCGGTGTCGGCATCGTGTTCGGTGACGATGTGCGCCGCGGTCTTCGATCGCGCCTGGCCCAGCACCCATTCGGCATAGCCCGTCACCGACAGCACGCGGGTTTCGCTCGACATGTTGCGCAGGGTCAGGCGCGCCAGCCTGAGCGGCGCATCGAGCGGGACATGGACGAGCAGGTCGCTTTCGATGCCATGGCCCGAGGCATGGAAGCGGCTGTAACCGAAGCCGTGGCGCGTGCAGCGGCGGCCATCGGTGCCGGCGGGCGCCTGCGTCGGTGACCAGACCTGGCCGGTGTCGAGGTCGCGGATATACAGCATGTCGCCGGGCGGATCGGCGACGGTGTCGTTCGACCAGGGCGTCAGCTGGTTTTCGCGAGCGTTGCCGGCCCAGATCGCGCCGAGCCCGTCGGCCGAGACCTGGCAGCCGAAATCGGGGTTGGCGAGGACGTTGATCCACGGCGCCGGGGTCGCCTCGCGGCCATCGAGGACGATGGCATATTCGCGGCCATCGGCATGGAAGCCGCCATGGCCGTTCCAGTATTCGAGGCTGTCTGGATGCGGCAGCGCCATCTCGCGCGGGCGGCCGGGGCGCGGGCGATGCGTCGCGGCCGTCAGCGCCGGCGGCACCACGGCCAGCGCCGCCTCCGGCCGCTGCAATTGCCGGCGCAGGCTGCCGCGCTGAGCGGCGATCTCCACCCGGGCGAGCGCGCGCAGCGTCGCCACCTGCTGTTCGAGCATCAGGTCGGCGCGCAGCGTGTAGACGTCGCCGCGCACCCCCGCCGGCGCCGGCCGCGCCCTGACCGCGCGCACCGCATCGTCGATGCCATTCTGCAGGTCCTGGACATACGAGGCACGGCGCTGGTTGAGGATGACGAGATCGAACGCGAGGAAGCGCGCCTGCAGGAACTCGAAGGCGCGCAGCAGGTCGACGACGACGCCCATGTCGCGCGGATCGTCGATGCGGACGACGACGATCGGCAGGTCGCCCGAAATGCCGTGCACCCACAGCGCCGATTGCGGCCCCGCCGCCGCCGCGACCAGCGCCGGTGGCGGCGCATGGACGGCGCCGGCGTTGACGATATGCGCGGCGAGGCGCTGAAAATCGGCGGCGTCGCCGGCATCGAGGCGGAGGAAGCGGCGCTCGACCTGGGCCTGGGTCCAGGCGCCGAGCTCGGCGCGGTCGAAGGCGGCGGGCTCGCGGTGGCGGTCGATGGCCTCCAGCAGTTCGGCGCGCGAGGCGGCGGCAATGGTCCAGAAGGCGACGCGGACCGTCTGGCCGGGTGGCACGACCAGCGGGCAGCGCAATGCGAACGCCGGGTCGATCACGGTGCCGCAATGGCCGCCGAGCCGGGTGCCGGGGGCCAGCCCGACGGGATCGGCGGCGCCGTGCCCGCGGCCGATGAAGGCGCTGCGATCGGTGTCCCATGCGATGGGGCCGGCGGATTCGCCCTGCACGACGGCAAGATGCGCCACCCAGATCGACGGGTCACTGCTGCCGCGCGGCCGGCGGCGGGCGATGAGCACCGGGCCCTCCAGCTGTTCGGTTTCGACGAACATGCGGGCAAAGGCCGGGTGGGCGAGATCGGTATCCTGCGCACCGACCGACAGCTCCATCAGCGAGGTGACGTCGATGCGCCGCGCCCGGTTGCCGCGATTGGCGATCGACACGCGGCGTACCTCGGCGTCGTCCTCGGGCGAGATCAGCACCTCGGTCGTCGTCGCCAGCACGCCGTCGCGACGGCGGAATTCGGCGCGGCCCTCGGTGAAGATCGCGGTATATTGCGTCGGCAGGCCGCCGCGCGGTGCCATTGTCGCCGACCATGACGCGCCGCTGTGATGGTCGCTGACATAGAGCCAGGCGCCGTAATTTTCGACCACCGGGTCCTCGCGCCAGCGGTTGATCGCCAGCCCCTTCCAGCGGCTGTAGCCGGCGCCGTTGCCGGTCAGCAGCACCGCATAGCGGCCGTTCGACAGCAGGTGGACGGGGTGCACGGCGCCGGCGTGCTGGCTGTAGCTGCGGGTGGCGCCGGGTTCGGCGGGGCGGTCGGTCGCGGCGACGGTTGTTTCTTCGGCGCGCGGATTGAAGGTGCCGACGCCGCGCGGCGGCCGCTCGTGCAGCAGCAACGCCGTCGCCTCGATCATCGGTTCGGCGTGAAAGGCATCGCGCAACCGGCCGCCATCGAGGACATTGGTGATCGCCAGCAGCGCCATGCCCTGGTGGTGCGCCATATAGGTGCGGACGACGGCGCCGCGCTCGCCGCTCGGCACCCGCGCCGGGGTGAAATCGATGGCTTCGTAAAAGCCGAATTCGCCGCGGCCGCCGATCGCCTCCAGCGCCGCCAGATTGTCGAGCGCGGCGGCGGCATCGACCATCGTCGCCAGCCCGGTCGCATAGGGCGCGATGACAAGGTTTTCCGACAGGCCGCGCTTCAGCCCCAGGCCCGGCACGCCGAAGTTGCTGTACTGATAGGTCATTTCGCGATCGCGAGCATTATACGCCGATTCGGAGATGCCCCAGGGCACGTCGGCCTCGCGGGCATATTCGCGCTGGCGCTGGATGACATGGCGGTTGGAGGTTTCGAGCAGGCTGCCGTCGGGCGCGCGCATCAGCAGCGACGGCATCAGATATTCGAACATCGATCCCGACCAGGAGATCAGCACCGACGAATTGCCGACGGTGGTGGCGCTGCGGCCGAGGCGGAACCAGTGCTTGGCGGGAATATCGCCCTTGGCGATGGCGAACAGGCTGGCGAGGCGCGCTTCCGACGCCAGCAGGTCATAGCAGCTTTCGTCGCGGCGGTTGTCGGCGACCGACCAGCCGATCGACAGCAGCAGGCGTTCCGGATCGAGCAGGAAGGCAAAGTCCATCGCCAGCGCCATTGCCCGCGCCTCGGCCGCCAGCGCGGCGGCGGCGGCATCGTCCCAGGCGTCGAGCAGGTTGGCCAGCGCAATCAGGTGGCCGGCGAGATTGCCGCTGTCGACGGCGGACACATACGCCGGTTCGAGCACGCGCAAGTCGCGGGTGTCGTACCAGTTGAACAGATGGCCGCGGTAGAGCGCCAGGCGGCGCAGCGTGGCAAAGGTCGCCTGCAGCCGCTCGAGCGCCTCGGCCTGCGTGCACCATTGGCGATCGCGCGCGGTGGCGACGACGAGCAGGTAAAGCCCGATATTGGTCGGCGAGGTGCGGCCGGCGACGATCGGCACCGGGGTTTCCTGGAAATTGTCGGGCGGCAGGTGGTTGTGCTCGGCGGTGACGTGCGTCGTGAAGAACCGCCAGGTCTGGAGCGCGATATCCTCCAGCCGGCGGCGCTGGGCGGCATCGAGCACCGGGGCGGTGGCGACGGGGCGCGGCTGGCTGATCGCCCAGGCGACGGCGGGCGCCGCCAGCCACAGCAGCGCCAGCGGCACGACCAGCGGCGCGATGGCCGGCTGCAGCCAGACGGCGGCGGCGGCGGCGACGCCGACCAGCAGCAGCGATCGGCCCATGAACCAGTAGGTCTGCGCGACGCCGGGGTTGGGGCCGGCGCTCGCCGAGGCGGCGGTGGTCCATTCGAGCAGGTTGCGACGGGTGATGGTCAGCCGGACGAGGGTGCGCACGATGGCGTCGATCATCCGCACCGCCTGGTCGGCGACGGTCGTCAATTGCAACGCGATATGGCCGAAGGCGGAGCGGATTTCGCTGCCGATGACGCCGAGGTGGGCGCGCAGCGGCACGTCGCGGGGCCGCGGCGCCAGCAGCAGCGACGGCAGCGGCAGCAGCGGCGGAACGGCGACCAGCAGCAGCAGGCCGACCAGCCATTGCACCGCGGCCGCCGCTGGCATGAACCAGCCGCCGACCAGCGCCACCAGGATCGACGGCGCCACCAGAGAGCGGCGCAGATTGTCGAGCATCTTGGCGCGGCCGTTGCCTGGCAGCCGGGTGGCGGGCGTCCGGCCGCGCCCGAGGATCCACGGCAGCAGCTGCCAGTCGCCGCGCACCCAGCGGTGCTGGCGGCGGACGGCGGCATCGTAGCGGACGGGGAAATCCTCCACGACCTCGACATCGGAAATCAGCCCGGCGCGGGCATGGATGCCCTCGAACAGGTCATGGCTGAGCATGGTGTTGACGGGCACCCGGCCCTCCATCGACGCCATGAAGGTATCGATTTCATAGATGCCCTTGCCGGTGAAAGAGCCTTCGCCGATCAGGTCCTGGTACAGGTCGGACGCGGCGGCGGCATAGGGATCGATGCCCGCCGGGCCGCCGGCCAGCGCCTCGAACGCCGAAGGCCCGCGGCCGATCGGCAGCGCGATGGTGACCCGCGGCTGCATGATGCCATAGCCGGCGACGACGCGGCGCTGGGCGACATCGAAGCGCGGCCGGTTGAGCGGGTGCGCCATCTTGCCGATCATCCGGCGCGCGGCGCCCATCGGCAGCTGGGTGTCGGCATCGAGGGTGATGACGTAGCGCACGCCCTGCGGCACCGTGGGGGAGCCGCCGTCGGGGCCGTAATAGGAGGTATCGGTGGCGCCGCGCAGCAGGCGGTTGAGTTCGTGCAGCTTGCCGCGCTTTCTTTCCCAGCCCATCCAGCGGCGTTCCGCCGGATTGTACTGGCGGCGGCGGTGGAGGAACAAGAAGCGCGGGGCACCGTCGGATGTCGGATGCCGGGCATTGAGCGCCGCCACCGCGGCATGGGCCTCGACCAGCCGCTCGGCCTCGCCGGGCAGCGTCTCGCTGGCTGCGTCGCCGAAATCCGACAGCAGCGCATAGCGGACGGCATCCTCGCGGGTGCGCAGGTGGTGGATCTCGAGGGTGGCGATCTCCTCGTGGACGCGGGTGTTGGAGCCGAGCAGGATCGGCACGACGACCAGCGTCTGCAGGCCGGGCGGCACGCCGTCCTTCATCTCCAGCGCCGGGATGATGCGCGGCGGCAGCACCGTCGCCATCACCCGGTTGACGATCGCGGTCGCCGTCTCGATCGCCATGACCAGCACCGCCGCCAGCATCGGCACCACGAACCACCACGGCAGCGCGGCGTGGCGCAGCCCGATCAGCGGCGCCTGCAGCACCAGCAGCGCGACCAGCATGACGATGCCGATGTAATAGAGGATGCCGCCCTCGCGCAGGCGCCGCGCCAGACGGGTATCGACCGGCGGCACGAAACCGATGTCGTCCTCCAGCAGCGGCCGGCCCGGGCCGATCAGGTAGAAGCCCGGGTCCTTGTCGACGAAATTGTCGCGCAGCCGCGCGTCGGCCAGCGCGATGGCGCGGGCGGCGACGGCGTCCTCGGCATAGGCGGAGCCGCGCGACAGCTCCTCCAATGCGTTGCGGTAGAGATTGCGCGAGACGAAATCCATGCCGGCAAAGGCGCTGCCGGCGCGCAGCACGCGATCGGGCAGGCCGACCGATTCGACCATGTCGCCCCAGTCGGTTTCCGCGATGATCCGCATCGAGGTGATGACGTTGCGGATGGAGGCGGTGGAGGCGATTAGCGCGGTCTGCGCCAGCGTGTCGATCGCGCTGATGCTGGTGCCGGCGGCGGCGGCCTGGGATTCGAGCCAGCGCCGCGCCATCTCGCTGCGATTGTCGGCGTCGCGCAGGCGCAGGGCAAGCTGGCTCATGAACGCCGTCGGCTGCGGGCCGTCGATCGTCGTCAGGCTGGCGAGCGCGACCGCGTCGCTCGGCGCCGCGAACAGCGCATTGGCAAAGGCTTCGGCGCGAGTCCGGTCCTGTTCGTCGGCGATGGCGAGGTCGGCGAGGCGGCGCAGGTTCTCGACCATGACCAGCTGTAGCGCGATGGCCAGCGCCCACAGCTCGCCGATGGTCAGCGCGCTGACCTGCTGATAGGCGCCGACATAGCGGCGGAAGCGCTGTTCCTCGAACAGGCTGTCGCTGTGCGCGACATAGGCCCAGGCGATGGCAAAGACGCGCGGCAGCGTCGCCAGCGGGCCGTCGGCGAGCTTGGGCAATTGCCGGTAGAAATCGGTCGGCAGGTCGTCGCGGATCTTGCGGATCTGCTTTTCGACGATGTGGTAATTGTCGATCAGCCAGACCGCCGCCGGCGCGATCGGCCGGTCGAGCTCCAGCGCCTCCGCCGTTTCGCGATAGGTACGGCGCAGCGCCGCGGCATTGTCGTCGAGCCGGGTCAGCAGCTGGCGCGAGCGCAGCGACCCGGTCTCGATCTGCTCGGCACGCGCCAGCGACTGGGCGTGCAATTCCAGACGCTCCACCCCGAACAGTTCGGCCCTGAGCGGCGTCGGGTCGCGCCAGACCGGGGCGGTCAGCGCCTTGCGGGTCCGTTGGTCGAGGGCGCCTTTGAGCGTGGATCGGGCGGGGGATATCACCCCGTGTTGCTAGCGCGTATTGGCGGACCGCGACTAGGGACATTCGGCGTAGCGCCGCGCCCTCAGGCCTCGGTGATCCCGATGATTTCGGCGGCAAGGCCCCGGGTCGCCAGCGCCGCGACGATGACCTGGGCCCGGCCGGGGTCGGTGAGGTCGAGGCTGAAGGTAATGCTGACGACGCGGGCGCCGAAGCCTTCGGTGCAGGCGATCTTGGTGCGCGGCGTGCCGTTGGGCATCACCACCGTTACCGGAATGCCGAGCCGGCGGCCGTGATAGGCGACGCCCTGGGCGTGATTGCCCGCCGACACCGCGACGACGCCGCGGGCCCGCTCGGCATCCGACAGCTGCAGCAGGCGGTTGAGCGCGCCGCGTTCCTTGAACGAGGCGGTGAACTGCAGATTCTCGAACTTCAGCCAGACATCGGCACCGGTCAGCTGGGACAGCGTCTGCGACGGCAGGAACGGCGTCCGCACGACGGCACCGGCGATGGCATCGGCAGCCTGTCGCACATCGTCGATCGTCAGCGCGCCGGCCATCAGTCCGCCGTCCAGCCGCCGTCGACGACGAGGCTGGTGCCGGTGACCAGCGACGAAGCCGGAGCGGCGAGGAACAGGATCGCGCCGGTCAGGTCGTCGACGGTGCCGAGCCGGCCGAGCTTGATCCGCGCCAATACATTGGCGCGGAACGCCGGGTCATCGAGGAACGGCCGCGTCATCGGGGTCTCGATGAAGGTCGGCGCCAGCGTGTTCGAGCGGATGCCATGACTGGCGAGATCGAGCGCCATCGCCTTGCTCATGCCCTCCAGCGCCCATTTCGACGCACAGTAGAGCGAGCGGTTGGGCCCGCCGACATGGCCCATCTGCGACCCGACATGGATCAGCGAGCCGCCCTTGCCGGCGGCGATCATGCCGCGCGCCGCGCCCTGCGCCACGAAGAACGCCGCCTTGACGTTCAAATCGAGCACCGCGTCGTAATCGGCCTCGGTCACGTTCTGCATCGGCATCGGCCGGTTGGTGCCGGCATTGTTGACGAGGATGTCGAAGGCCGGGCGGTCGGCGAAGAAGGCCGAGACGGCCGAGAGGTCGCGGACATCGAGGCACGCCGATTCGGCGGCATCGCCGCGCGCCGCCAGCGCCGTCGCGACCGCCGCCACCTCGTCGCCCGAGCGCGCCACCAGCGTCACATGCGCCCCTGCCCCGGCCAGTGTCGCCGCCGCCGCCAGCCCGATGCCGCGGCCGGCACCGGTGACCAGCGCGCGCTTGCCGTCGAGCCTAAAATCGGGCGGCGGTGGCAGCACCGTCATTCGGCGGCCAGCAGCGGCCCGGCGACCCCGGCATAGGGAATGTTGCGGCCGCCATGGCGGCGCACGCGGATATTGGCCTGCTCGCCATGGCCGGCAAAGCCCTCCAGCGCACACAGCCGGCTGCAATATTCGCCGATCATCGTGCTGGCGCTGTCGGTCAGCACGCGCTGGTAGGTGCAGGTCTTCAGGAACTTGCCGACCCACAACCCGCCGGTGAAGCGCGCCGATTTCTTCGTCGGCAACGTGTGGTTAGTGCCGATGACCTTGTCGCCATAGCTGACGTTGGTGCGCGCCCCGAGGAACAGCGCGCCGTAATTGGTCATGTGCTGCAGGAAATAATCGGGGTCGCGGGTCATCACCTGGACGTGCTCCGACGCAATGTCGTCGGCGATGCGGACCATCTCGGCATCGTCTTCGGCGACGATGACTTCGCCGAAGCTGTCCCAGGCGCGGCGGGCGATCTCGGCGGTGGGCAATATGCCGAGCAGGCGCTCGACCTCGCGCATCGTGTCCTCCGCCAGCGCCCGCGAGGTGGTCAACAGGATCGCCGGGGAATCGGGGCCGTGTTCGGCCTGGCCGAGCAGGTCGGTGGCGCACAATTCGCCATCGGCGCCGATCTCGTCGGCGATGACCAGGGTTTCCGTCGGTCCGGCGAACAGGTCGATGCCGACGCGGCCGAACAGCTGGCGCTTGGCCTCCGCGACAAAGGCGTTGCCGGGGCCGACGAGCATGTCCACGGCCGCCATGCTGGCGGTGCCGAGCGCCATCGCGCCGACCGCCTGGATGCCACCGAGGCACCAGATTTCATCGGCGCCGGCCATGGCCTGGGCGGCGACGATGGCGGGTGCCGGACGGCCCTGGAACGGCGGCGCGCAGGTGACGACGCGCGGCACGCCGGCGACCTTGGCGGTGATGACGCTCATGTGTGCCGACGCCAGCAGCGGATATTTGCCGCCGGGCACATAGCAGCCGGCGGCATTGACCGGGATATGGCGGTGGCCGAGGACGACGCCGGGCAGAGTCTCGACCTCGACATCCTGCATCGATTCGCGCTGGATGCGGGCGAAGTTGCGCACCTGCACTTGCGCGAACTCGATGTCCTTCAGCGCCTGCGCCGGCAGCTGGTCGATGCAATCCTGGATCTCGGCGGCGGTCAGCCGGTAACTGTCGCGGTCCCAGCCGTCGAATTTCACCGACAGCTCACGCACCGCCGCATCGCCGCGGGCCGAAATATCGGCAAGGATCGCCTCCACCGTGTCGCGTACCTTGCGATCGCTGTCGGCACGGGCTTCGGACGTCGCGCCGCGCTTCAACCATTCGGCCATCGTCAGCTCCTGTCGTTGAGGGCCGCCATGCGCGCAAACAGGTCGATGCCCATCTGCGACAGCAGCTCGGAAATGTCGATCATCACCCAGTTTTCCGCCAGCCGGTCACCGTCGCGGCGCCAGAAATCCATGACCCGCATGGTGATGGCGCGATCGGTCGGGGCGAGCCCCAGCCAGCCGCCGCCGCGATGCGTGGCGGTGATGCTCGGCCAGCCGGTGGAGGCGACGAAGTGGCCGTCGCCGAACCGGGCGCGGTGATTGCCGCCGACGCGATCGGGGAAGGCGGTCAGGAACGGCAGCTGGTGGCCGCGCTCGTAATCGGCATGGCCGCGGAAGCTGCCGATCGGGCCGGGGCCGAACCACCAGAAATCGTCGCGCCAATAGGCCGTCATGCCCATCGTCGCGAGGCCCTGGCCATCGAAGCGCATCAGCCCGCCGATCATCGCCTCGACAAGCGCGAGGCTGGCGGCGCTCTCCAGCGCCAGGCTGGCGCCGCTTTCGTCAGTCGCCGTCGGCCAGATGCCGCCGCCGATCGGGCCGGGCGCCATAAGCAGCGGACCCAGCGGCGGGCCCAGCGGCCAGGCGCCGGCCTGCATCATCAGCGCCGGCAGGTCGATCAGCACGATGGTCTCGATGGCCTTGCCATCCTGCCAGTTCTGGAAACAGCCGAAGCGGACATGGGCGATGCGGCCGGTCGGCGGGATGCCGAACAGCGGCGCCAGGAAGCGGCCGAACAGATGGCCGCTGGTTGCCGTCCACAGGCCGCCGCGGAAAATCCCGCGCATCGCGATATCGGCGCGGACCTCGAAACCGGGCAGCGCGGCGGCCAGCGGTGCCAGCAACTGGTTGGCGACGACACCGGCGCCGTTGCCGCCTTCGACCGGGTGAAAGGCGTTCAGCCGATGGTCCGGCGCCAGCCATTCGAGGGCATCGGCGGCAAAGATGCCGTGCGGGTCGGTGCTGGTCTCGCTGGGTGGCATAAGAGCATATTGACTGCGAATGCAAAGCTGTTCAAGCACAGAAATCACAGGAGCTTGCCGATGACCGAAAATGCGTCCCGACAGTCATGGACCCCGGCGGGCATGGCGGCGCGGATCGTGCGCTATGCCGATCTGCAGCCCTGCTACAACGCTTTCATCGACACGCGCACGCCGGGGTCGGAAGCCAAGGAGAATTTCACCATCATCGGCCCCGGCGTGTCCGAAAACCCCGAGCAGCATGTCCATATCGCCGAGCCGCACGGCTTCAACATCGGCGGCGCCCGCCAGCCGCCGAACTGCGTGAATTCGCAGCACAGCCATGACACGGCCGAGGTCTTCGTCGTCCACAGCGGCCATTGGCGCTTCGATCTCGGCGAGCATGGCGACGATGCGCAGGTGTTGCTGGCGCCGGGCGACGTCGTCTCGCTGCCGGTCGGCTGCTTCCGCGGTTTCACAAACGTCGGCGACGATATCGGCTTCCTCTGGGCCGTGCTCGGCGGCGACGATCCGGGGCGGGTGACCTGGGCGCCGCAGGTGTTCGACCTGGCCGCCGAACACGGCCTGGTGCTGCTCGAAACCGGGCAGCTGCTCGACAGCACGCGCGGCGATGTCGCGCCCGCCGGCGTCGGGCCGATGCCGCGTACATCGGCGGCGCAGGTGGCGGCGCTGCGGCGGATAGGCCCCACCGACGCCGAAAATCTGGCGTGGCGCGCGACGCCCGGCGCGGGCGAGACGCCGGTGATCGCGCCGGGCGCGGCGCTCGATGGGCCGCATCCCTTTACCCTGTCGCGGATCGACCTCGCCGCCGGCGAGGCGCTGGCCGCGGCGACCCCCGCCACGCCGGAGGTGCTGTTCGTCCACCGGGGCGAGATGACAATCGGCTGGGACGGCGGCGCCGTGACGCTCGCCGCCGGCGACACGATGACAGTGCCGATCGGGCTGACGCGCCGCATCGCCAGCGCCGCCGGCGGCGTCGGCTATCGCGTCAGCGGGCTCTGATCGCCGCGCCCAGCCGGGCGGCGCCCTGCAGCAGGAAATCCTGGTCCGACTGCAGCAGGAACAGCGAGGCGCCGCGGGCGCGCCATTCCGGCACATCCTCGGTACGGCCGAGGAACATGCCGACCGTCCGCCCCGCCGCCTGCCCCGCCGCGCAGATGCGCTCGACCGCGGCGACGACCGGGGCGTCGTTCATCGTCTCGGCCCCCATCGAGATCGTCAGGTCGGCGCGGCCGATGAACAGCGCGTCGATGCCCGCGACCGCGGCGATCTCGTCGATGGCGTCGACGGCCTCGGCATCCTCGATCTGGGCGATGACGATGACCTCGCGCGCCGCCGCGCGGTGGCCGGCCATGCCGAGCGTCGTATAGGCCGCTGCCCGGCTGCTGCCGGCATAGCCGCGGCCGCCCGGCACATAATGGCAGGCGCGTACCGCCGCGCGGGCCTCGGCGACCGAGCGGATGTGCGGGATGACGACGCCATCGGCGCCGCAATCGAGCGCACTCAATATCTGTTCGTGCGCCGCCGACGCCGGCCGCACCAGCACCGGCATGCCGCCGGCACGCGCCGCCATGATGCACAGGTCGAGCGCGGCGCGATCGAAGGGCGCGTGTTCGCCATCGAGCACCAGGCAATCGAGCGACGACAGCGCCAGCACCTCGACATTGTGCGGATGCGGCGTCTTCACCCAGGTCCCGGCAAGCAGGTCGCCGGCGCGCAGGGCCTCGCGAAAATCGGTGACACGCGACATCAGAGCATTTTCCCGGCCAGCGCCGCCCCGTCGGCGAGCGCACCGAGCTTGGCATAGACGATATCGGGATCGACCGCACCGAAACCGGCAAATGTCGAAAAGCCGCAATCGGTGCCGGCAATCACCCGGTCTGGACCGACGATGCCGGCGAACCGCACGATGCGTTCGGCGACGACGCGCGGGTGCTCGACGAAGTTGGTGGTCGAATCGATGCAGCCGGGGATGAGGATCTTGTCGGCGGGGATGATGTCGAGCATCTCGGCGAAGTAATTCCAGTCGTGCTGGTGGCGGGGGTTCGACGTTTCGAACAGCAGCCCGGCGGGTTTCGCCTGCATCAGCGTCGGCAGGATGACCCCCATTTCGACATCATGGGTGTGCGGTCCCTCGTAATTGCCCCAGCAGATATGCATGCGCACCCGGTCGGCGGGCACGTTGCGTAGGGCATGGTTGAGGACGGCGACGTGACTGCCGATCAGCTGCAGATATTCGGCATCGCTGCGGCCCTTGTACATCATGTGGCGGCCGAGCCCGAGGTCGGGCGAATCGAGCTGCAGGATCAGCCCGGCGGCGACGATCGCTTCATATTCGGGCCGCATCGCCTCGGCGAGAGCTTCAAGATAGGCGTCCTGCGTCGGGTAATATTCATTGGGCTGGAACAGCGCGATGACACCGGGGGACGCCGCATTCATGAAGCCACCGGCGGGGGCGTGGCGCGCCAGTGCGGCGGCCATGTGCGCAAGGTCGGCATCGAGCGGGGCGAGCGTCGCCGGCGCCACCGGGCCGACGCATTTGGGGCGGCGATAGGTGGGCGTGCCGCCACCCTTGGCCTGGCGTTCGAGAAACCCCGGGAAGTCCTCCAGGTCGGCGGGCGGCGTGCGGGGTGAATCGCCGTCGAAGCCGGTGATGCGGTCCTTGATATAGGTGGCGTAGGAGATTTTCGACATCTCGCCGTCGGACACCAGGTCGATGCCCGCGGCGACCTGCCGCCAGACCGCCTCGTCGACGGCGGCGCCGATGACCGTATAGAAAGTGGCCGCGTCGACGGCCTCGCCGCGTTCGGCGGCAAACACCAGGTCGGTGACGGCGCGCGACCGCGGCAGCGAGCCGACATGGGTGGTGAGGATCTGCGTCATGCTGGCAACTCCCGATCAGGCGTGTGGCGACCAGCCGCTACCGCGATTGCGGCTTCGCCGGCGGCGTCGCGGACGATCCGGACATCGCCGTCGCGCCACAGCGCCGCGACATGGACGAAGCCGGCGCTGCGCACCGGGCCGGGGCCGAGGCGATGCACCGCGAACAGCGCCGCGCCGTGTGCGTCGTCGCCGAAGGCGCGCACGACGAAAACATGGCTGCGGCCATCGGGGAAGGCCTGCGGGATGCCATCGCCGATGGCGAGGACGCGCGCCACGCCCGCTGGCGCCAGCGCCGGATGGTCCGAGGCGGCAAAAGCGAGGCCACTCCCGGCCTGGGTGAGCGCCGGATCGAAGGCGACATCGATGCGCGGTTCGGCGGCGCCGGGGAGGCCGGGCCCCAATCGCCACATCCGGGCGATACCACCCTCCCCCACATCGGCGATGAGCGCCCGGTCCCCGTCGACGATGGCGAGGTGGCCGGGGAGTTCGATGCCGTCACAGTCCGCCGCCAGTTGCAGCGGCGCGGCGCGGAAGCCTTCGAGGATCGCCGGGACGCCGTAGAGTTCGACGCCGAAGGCGGCCAGACGGCACATATGGAGGAGGCCGTCGGCCGCCTGGCCCGCCGCCAGCGCCCGCAATGTTGCAATATCGGTCATGCGCCGAGCCCGCCGGCGACCTGGCGCAGCACGGCGAGTTCGTCGAACACGGTCGTGTCCTCGACGATCGAGCCGCCGCGCAGCCGATAGTGGCTGACGGCGAGGATGACGATCTCGCGGCCCGATGCCGGCCCCCACAGGCCATCGCCGCGATGCACGCCGGCCAGCGTCCAGCGCAGCGCCACGGCGATATCGCCGTCGGGCAAAGGCCGCGCCGCGACATGGCCGAGCCGCCACGACACTTCGTGGAGCGCCGCGCGGATTTGCGTCAGGCAGCCGATCCAGCAACCGCGACCATGGCCCAGCCGCCCGCTCGGCCAGCGCACTTCGACGGTGGGCGACAGTGCCGCCGCCGCTTCGCCGTACAGGTCCGCGCCCAGCGCCAGCGCCAGCATCGCCGCCGGCCCTTCCGCCGGGTGGCCCGCCGGGATCGCGACCGGCGCAGCATCGCGGGTTTCGGCGATCAGGTCCGCGCGCCAGCCGTGCCGCGACGGGTCGCCGAGCGCATCGCCCGCCGCCTGCGCCCGCGCCACTGCCCAGGGGTCGCCGCCGACCTGCGCCACGCCGCGCAGATTGTCGCGCACCAGCCATTCCTCGACGATGCGGTTCTCGCGGCACAGGCAGTCGGCGATGGTCATCACGCCGTTCGACCGCCGCGTCGCCGGGCCGAGCAGTGCGTCGGGCCCCATGTGGGTCGAGGTGCTGACGATGCGGTGCGAGCTGTACAGCCCGGCGGCGCCATCGTCGCTCCAGATCACATCCTCGCCGATCAGCCGCCGGTCCGGGGTCGCCGCCAGCGTCGTGATGGTGTTCTGCACCACCGCCTCGACGCCGCGCACCGGCCCGGCCAACGTGTGGATGGCGCAGTCCGCGGCATAATGGCTGCGGCACAGGCCGATGTTCTTTTCCTCCCAGATGCGATGCGTGCAGCGGATGATGTAATCGACGAAGTCGCGATAGACGGGGTCATAGCCGGGCAGGTCCTGCCGACGCGGCCCGGGTTCGAGCAGATCGGCAAGGCTGCGCCTCATCGGCGAGCGTATCTCGGGAAGATCGTCCCAGCGCATCATGCGGCAACTTTCAGTGTCTCGGGCAAGCTGCGCCAGACCAGCGCCGCCAGCGCAAAGGCCGCGCAGCCGATCAGCATCACGGGTGCCATGCCCCAGATCGGCACCAGCGCGCCGGTCAGCGGCGGCGCCATGATCGAGATGATGCGGCCCCAGTTGTAGATCGACGCCGCTGTCGAGCGCAGGTGCGGCGGGTAGAGTTCGGAAAACCACGGCCCCCAGACGGCGCTCGCCGACAGCATGAAGCCATAGGAAAAGCCGACCACGGCGAACGGGATCGGCGACAGCGGCACGAACAGATAGACGGGGATGATCAACGCCGCGGCGACAAAGCCCCAGGCGCCGACCCGGCGCCCCCAGATGTCGGACATCCGCCCCCAGGCAAAGCCGCCCAGCGCCGCGGCGATGAACTGGAAGGCGAGGACAGTGCCGACGACATCGGGCGGGATCAGCCGCACTTCCTTCAGATACGTCGTCGCCCAGCCGGTAAATGCCTGATAGGCAAAGAAATTGAGCCCGGTCATGGTCACCAGCAGCAGCGTCTGGCGGCGCACGCCGGCGTCGAACAATTCGGTGATCGGCAGCGGGCGCGCGGCAATCACCGGCGCATCGGGATCGACACCCCACGGCACCAGCCGGCGATCATCGGGGATGAACAGCGGCGCGAACAGCGCGGCGACGATGGGCACGATGCCGACATAGAGCATCAACCGCCAGTCATGGCCCGCCGCCACCGTCTGCCCGGCGGCAAAGCTGAGCACCGCCACGGCGACATTGTAGATGCCGAGCACGAAGCCGGCGACGGTGCCGCGGGTGCGGCTGGCGAACAGCCCCGAATAGATGCCGACGGTGATCGGGAACATGGAGCCGAGGAAAAAGCCCATCAGCCCGCGTTCGAGCGCCAGCTGCCAGAAGTCGGTGACCCAGATGCCGGCCAGCAGCGCACTGCCATAGCCGAGCATGACGATCATCAGCGCCGTGCGCCGGCCGATGCGATCGGCGACCTGGCCCATGACGACGGCGCCGACCAGCGCGCCCGAGGACTGGATGCTGTACAGCCAGCCCGATTGCGCGATCGTCATGCCGACGCTGTCGCGGATGTATGGCCGCAGGATGTCGACGGTGTTCCAGGACCAGGCGTAGAAGAAATAGCCGACCATCAGGAAGCCGAGCGCGGCATAGCGGCGGCCGGCCGACAGGTCCTCGGCGCGCGGCCGCCCCGGCGGGATGGTGGTCACGGCGATGGCGGTCATCGTTGCCCGAGCACGGCGACGCCCCAGGGCGGCAGCGTCAGCCGCGGTCCCGCCGGCGCGCCATCGAGAAGGCTGGTCATGCCCGGCGGCAGCGGCAGCGACTGCTCGCTCGTCGCCCAGTTGATGACGACATGGGTGGTCCGGCCGCCGCCGCTGCGCGCCGCCACCTCGACGCCGTCGGGCACGCCGGGCAGCAAGGGCGCCGCGCCGGCCTGCGCGGCGCACCAGGCGAGGAGTTTCTGCAGCGCCGCGGCATCGAGCCAGACGCCCACGTACGTCACCCGCCCCCGGCCGACGCGGCGCGTCACCACCGCTGGTGCATCGTCGAGCCAGTCGGCCGAGCGCGGGTAGCGCATCAGCACCGTCACATCGGGCGCATCGATCGCCAGCCGTTCGGCCCAGATCGCCGCGCTGCCCGTCGCGATGTCGCCCGTCACGGCGATCGGCGCCGGCGGCACATGGGTCTGGTCGACATGGGCGCCGACCAGTGCCGCGAGCGGCCCCGGCGCACCCGGCGTCCACAGCGCGTTGGTCGGGTCCTTCACCCCCGACCGCGGCCCCAGCACCAGATGGCCGCCGCCGCGCACATAGTCGGCCAGCGCCTTTGCCGCCGCGGCGTCGATGACGTGCGGCAGCGGCGCCACCACCAGCTTGTAGCGCTTGAGGTCGGTCGGTTGGTTGAGGACGGCGACGCCGGCCACGCTTGGCCGCACGGCACGGTAGAAATCGGTGAACAGCGTGAACGGGTTGAAATCGACCGTCATCGGCTGGCGCCGGATCGCCCAGCGACTGGGGAAATCATGCAGCATCGCGGTATCCGCGATCGGCACCGTGCCGGCGATGACGTCGCGAACCCGGGCGAATTCGGCACCGACCTGCGCCGCCTCGGCATAGACCGGTTGGGGCCGGCCGCCGGCATCGGTCAGGGCGCCATGGAATTGTTCGACACCGCCCAGCGCCGGCCGCCAGGTCCAGAACGCATAGCCGTCGGCACCATGGCCGACGGCCTGCCACGCCATCGCCCGCACCTCGCCGCGCGGCATCGTGTAATTGCGTTCGGCCCAGTTGGTGTTGCCCGGTGCCGTCTCCATGATCCAGAAATTGCGGCCCAGGAAGCCGCGATTCATGTCGTGCAACAGCCCGCCTTCGGCCGGATCGACGCGAGGACCCGGGAAATACCAGTCCCAGGACACGAGATCGAGCGGCTGCGCCGTCAGCGCGAAATCGAAATTGTCGTAGCGGCCGGTGAAATTGGTCGTGATGAAGCGGTCCCCCGGCAGATGCGGCCGGATCGCATCGATCTGGACCTGCTGGTAGTCGCGCCATTGTTCGCTGAAGAAGCGCAGCCAATCGAGGTAGAGCGACGGGCTGTCGCCGGCGCCGGGGATCGGCACCTGCGCCCAATCCGAATAGGCAAGGCTCCATTGCGCGCCATGATAGGCGGCGTTGAAGCGGTCGATGCTGCTGTACTTGGCGCGTAGCCATTGCTGGAAGCGCCGGCGCGTCTCGGCATCGAAGGTGGCGCGGCCATATTCATTGTCGACCTGGACGCCGATGACCGCCGGTTTGCCGCCGTAGCGCGCGGCCATGGCACCGGCGATCGCCGCAGCCTTTTGCCGGTAAAGCGCGCTGCCGACCGAGAAATGCCGGCGGGCGCCGTGGCGCGCCGGGCGGCCGTCCTCCTCGACGAGCAGCACCTCCGGGTAGCGCGCAGTGAGCCAGGCCGGCGGCGCCGCCGTCGGCGTGCCGAGCACGACCTTCAGGTCGTGCGCCGCAGCCTTTGCGATGGCGCGGTCGAGCCACGCCCAGTCATAGCGCCCTTCGGTCGGCTCGATCGTCGACCAGGCGAATTCGGCAACCCTGACGAAGGTGAATCCGGCGGCCTGCATGCGCTGCAGGTCGGCGTCCCAAGTGGCCTCGGGCCATTGCTCGGGGTACCAGGCCGTCCCATAGGCCAGCGGGCCGGCGGCCCCGGTCGGAACCGGCGGGGCGACAGGCGCCGCAGCGGCCAGCAGCGTCGCCCCCAACAGGCCCAGGACGCCACGCCACACGCGCATCACTTACTCCGGTCTGGCCAAGGCGGCGGCGGCACGATCAGCCGCCACCGCCGGATATGCTATCGGCGAAACGTCACCTGGACACCATAGAAACGCGGCGTTTCATAGCTGGCGTTGAGCCCCTGCGAGCCGAACACGCCGCGGTTCTTGACCGCGACATCGCCGATATTCTCGACAAAGACATCGACGCCGTAGCGATCGTCCTTCGACCGCCAGCCGAGCCGGGCGTCGAACTTGGCATAGGCCTTTTGCCGATCGAGCTCGGTGTTGAAATCGGTGTTGAAGAACGAGCTCGACACGATGGCGTTGGCCGATGGCGTCAGCACGCCGGCATTGCCGAGATCGATGTCGTAGCGGGCGGCAAAGGTGAACTTGCTGCGCGGCGAAAATGGGATTTCCTTGCCGGCCAGCGAGATGCCGTTGGGCGCGGCCGGATAGTTGGGCGGGGCGCCGGTGATGTACTCGGTGTATTTCGTCTTCATCAACGTCGCGGTGGCGTTCAGCGTCAATTCCGGCACCGGCCGCGCCACCAGCTCGGCCTCCAGGCCCTGCGAATAGGCTTCGCCGGCATTACGGATCGCCGACAGCGTCGTGGCGCCGACGAGGAACTGGTTCTGGACCTGCAAATCCTTGAAGTCGTTGCGGTACAGCGAGATGTTGAACTGATAGCGGCCATCGGCGAAGCGGTTCTTGGAGCCGATTTCATAGGCCGTCACGGTTTCCGGCGCGAAGGTCGCCGGGATCAGCGGGTTGGTGCCGGCACCGCCGTTGAAGCCGCCGGAGCGGAAGCCGGTCGAGACACTGGCATAAACCATGTTGTCGGGCGTCGCGAAGAAGTCGGCGCCGGCGCGCCAGGTCGTCTTCTTGAACTTGCCGGCCAGCTTGAAGCTGTTGTTGACGACATCGACGCCGGCGACGATCCGGAAGTTGGTGACGTCGAAATCCTTGTCGTCCTCGGTATAGCGGATGCCGCCGGTCAGGCGCAGCTGCGGCACGACATAATAGGACGCCTGGCCATAGACGGCTTTCGATTCGACCTTGGCGGTGAACGGTCCGCGGCTGCCGGCGATGCCATCATTGATGTTGGTGCGGAACGAACCGAATTCGTCGAAGACCTTGTCGTTGAGATAGTAGAGGCCGACGATCCATTGCAGCGGCTTCGTTTCGCTGCCGCCGATCTGGAATTCCTGGCTGGTCGCGTCGCTGCCGCGGATCTGGCGGCTTTCGGCGGCGGTCGGCCCGGCGACTTCACCGGCGTTGGCGACATAGCTGAAGTCCTGGTAGCCGGTGATCGAGCGCACGAAGATGGCGTCGTTCGACCATTTGATCTGCGCCGACACCGCCTTTTGCTCGAGATCGGCGAACGAGCGCAGCTGGCCCTGCCAGGTATAGGGGTCGGGATCGACGGAGACGCCGAGGTCGCGGCCCTGGAAATCCGGGATGCCGTCGCGCTGGCCCGATGTGGCGGAGAAGAAGTTGAGGTTGGGGACGAGGATGCCGTTCAGGTCGCGACCGCCGCGGGTGTCGAAAGCCGACTGGCTGGCATTGGGGTCGACGAAGCCGCCCTGCGGCTTGTAGCCGAACGCCTGGCCGCCGGTGCCGCCTTCGCTCCAGTAGCTGCCGCGGACGATGATCTCCAGGCTGTCGGTCGGCGTCCATAGCGCCGTCGCGCGGATGAACTTGGTGTCTTGGGAATAGAGGTCGTTGTCCTTGACGACGATATTCTTGACATAGCCGTCGCGGGTTTCGCGGGTGCCGGCGATGCGGATGCCGAAATTGCTCGACAGAGGGATGCTGACATAACCGCTGGCGGCGACGCGGCTGTAGTTACCGACAATGACATTGCCGCCGAAATCGAATTCGGCGCCGGGCAGCGCGCCGACCACCGAGACGGCGCCGCCGAAGACGTTGCGGCCGAACAGCGTGCCCTGCGGCCCGCGCAGCACCTCGACGCGCTGGACATCGACAAACGGCTGGCCGGCCTGGGCGGCGCGGCTCTGGTAGATGTCGTCGACATAGAAGCCGATGGTCGGGTCGCCGTTGCCGGCGACATTTTCGGTGCGCACGCCGCGGATCGCCGGACGCGCCTCCAGGCCCGAGCGGCCGAAGGTGAAGCCCGGGGTATTCTGGGCAAGGCGGGTGATGTCCTGCGTGCCGGTGCGGCGCAGGTCCTCGGAGGTGAAGGCAGTGATCGAGATCGGCACGTCCTGCAGCCGCTGTTCGCGGCGCTGGGCGGTGACGACGATCTCGTCGACGCCGAACTGCGACGACGGCGGTGGCGCATTCGCAGTCGTTTGTGCATGCGCCATCGTCGCGGGCAGCAGGACCGCCAAAGTCGCTATGGCGGTCGCGACATAGTAGCTGGTCTTGACGGTGCTGCGCATCTTGGGCCCCTCGGTATGCAGCGTCGATGCTATGTATTTTTGACTGCCTATGCAACACAATAGTCATTGTTGGCCCATCGGGCATAAAGCCGCTCAATTTCAGCAGCTTGCGTCTATCCGGATGCGCGCTGGCGCCCGTAGCGGTCAGCGGGCGGGGGCGAGCCGCGCCGACGCGCCCTCGATGAAGTCGCCGGCAAAGCTGCGCACCTCGGGCAGCAGGGCGGGGTCCTCGATGCGTTCCACCACCATCGTCACCGCCGCCTCGGTCATGCGCCGCACCGGCTGGCGGATCGTCGAGATGCGGTAATTCCCCCAGAATGCCGGCGCGACCCCGTCGAAGCCGACGATCGACAGGTCGCACGGCACCGCCTTGCCATAGCCGATGCGGGCGCAGTCGACGGCGCCGATCGCCATCAGGTCGTTGGCGCAGACCAGCGCATCGATACGCCCGTCGGTCATCGCCATCAGCGCCTTCAGCCCGGATTCGCCGCTGACATAGTCGAACGCGCCCTTCACGACATGGGCGCTGTGGCCGTGATCCTGCAGCCGGGTCACCGCCCCGCGCACGCGTTCCTGGCTGACATAGCTGTCGTCGGGGCCGGAGATGATGCCGAATTCGCGATGGCCGGCCGCGACCAGGCGATCGATCAGCTGCCGCTCGCCGCCGACGGAATCGCAGCAGACACTGGCCACCGGCTCGCCGTCGCCCAGCCGGTTGTAGAGCACCACCGGCACCCGGTGGCGGGCGAATTCGTGCAGTTGCGCCTGCGACAGCCGCGCCGCGACGATCGCCCCGTCGACACCATAGCGCCAGATCTGGTCGAGCGAGGCATCGACATCGCTTTCGGCCTGCAGCGCGAACAGCAGCACCCGGATGCCGCGATCCGACAGCCGCCGCGTGATCTCGGCGAGCACCTCCGGATAATAGAGGTTGGTCAGGTTGGAGATCAGCACCGCGACCAGGTTGGACCGCCGGGTGATCAGCCCCGAGGCCATGGCGTTGGGCGAATAATCGAGCTCGCGCGCCGCGGCGAGCACCTTGGCCCGGGTCTTGGCGGCAATGCTGGCACCGGGGCGGAAACAGCGCGACACCGCCGATTGCGACACGCCGGCCAGCAGCGCCACGTCGTATGATGTCGGCCTCACGCCGGCGCTGGCCAATTGCCGGGGACTGGTCTGCTTGCTGTTACGGGTCATCGGGCGACGTTCCGCCGAAACTTGTCATGGCTCAACAAGAATCATGCCCGCCGGGTCAGCCCGTGACCAGCCGCAGTGTCCGCGCCGCGGTGGTGATCCGCACCTGCTCGCCCCAGCCGAAGGCGAGGAAATCCTGCTCGATGCCATCGGCGAAGATAACGCCGCCGTCGTTCATGCGGGACGTCACCACCAGTGGCGCATCGGTCAGCTTGCCGGCCTTGAGCGTCGTGCCCGTGGCGACGCTGGGGAACGGCTCGCGTACGAAATAGCCGATGGCGCGTTCCGCCGGCGCCAATGCCACCGCGTTGCCGGTGGCCAGCATGATCGACCGCGCCCAGCCGGTGGCGCCGGTGCCGCTGGCGGCGATGATGCCGCTCGACGACTGGTCCTCCTCGGTGTCGCCGACGCTGATCCGATACCGCGCCGACTGGTGGCTGCGATGCCCGACGAAAATCTCGTTGAGCGACAGCAGCCGGGCGCCGCTATCGAGCCGCGCCTCCACCATGGTGCGTTGCTCGGCCCCGACATCGCCCTGGACGCTGGCGACCAGCGATCGGCCCAGCCCGGCCAGCGGCACCCGCACCAGCACGCCGTCGTACAGGTCGGGCGCCGGGTTGACGCCCAGCACCGGCTGGCCGTCGAGGTATTTGGCGATATTGGCGACCAGCCCGTCCTGGCCGACGGCCACCACCACATCCTCCGGCCCGAACAGGAAGCGGTCGAAATCGGCGCGGCGGACGAGCGTCTGGCGCCAGTCGCCCGGCACCGCCGCCCGCGCTGTCTTCAGCGTCGCCGTGAACCGATCGTGGCGCGCCTCGACCTCGGCGATGTCCTGGCCGCGCGTCGCCAGGTAGAAGCGCGCCTGTTCGCGGGTGGCGTGCCGCGCGACCAGCAGCTCGTAATCGGTCTCCCGCGTCACGAAGACGGCGCGCGGGCTGGTCGTCGTCATCAGCCGGCGTCGACCAGCACCGGGGCCTTGCGAAATTCGCCGAGCACCGTCGCCAGCAGGTCGGGGGTGATGTTCAGATGCTCGATGGTGTCGAGCTTGCCGGCGAGCTCACGCGCGGCAAGGCCGAGCAGCACCGCCGGCGGCAGGTCGCGATAGATGCCGATCCGGGTGCGCTCGGCTTCGGCATTGGCGCTTTCGACGGTGCGGGTGCGTTCGGCCGCGGCGGCGGCTTCGATCTGCTGCGCCTCGGCGAGGCCGATGGCGCGATCGCGGGCGTTGCCGGTCTCCTCGGCGATCAGCTGCTTTTCGCGGCGCGCCAGCTCGGTGCGGTTGGCGAGCTCGTTCTCGGCAATGGCGCGCTCCTTGTCGACCGCCAGGGCGCGGCGCTCGAACATCGCCTGGTCGGCCTTTTGCTGCAGCGCCTCGAAGGTCGGCGTCTGCAGGGCCCGCTCCAGCTCGCTCGACGGCGCGATGCTGGTCAGCCGCACGGCGACCACCGCAATGCCGATCTCGGCGAGCGACGGATCGGCGCCGACGGCCGCTTCCAGCCGCAGCCGCAGCGGGTCGAGCCCGGCGTCGAGCAGGGCGCGCACCGGCGCTTCGGCAAGATATTGCGCCGTCGCCTGGTTGATGAGGCCGGCGAGCCGCGTCTCGATGCGCTCGATCGGCTCGCCCTGGTGGCGGCCGGTGGTCAGCGCCACGCTGAAATCGACGCGTTCCGCCAGCCGCAGCGGGTCGGCGACGCGCCAGGCCAGCGTGCCCTGCACCGCGACGGCCTGGAAATCCTGGCTGCGGCCGCGCACGAACAGGGTCATCTCGCGATCGTCCATGGGCAATTCGGCGATGCTGCTGGTTTCCGGCACGAACCAGAAGACGAGGCCGCGACCGCTGGCCCGGACCTTGCCGCCGCGATAGCGGATGACATGGTTGCTGGCATCGCTGCGCAACTGGGCGAGGAAGCCGAAGTTCTTGATATAGGCCATGTCAGGCGCCTTTCCTGGCTAGGTAGCGGTAGAGTTCGGCGGGGCGGAACGAGGCGCCGGTCTCGCGGTCGCCGGTCGCGGCCAGCCAGCCCTTGTCGAGCATGCGGCGGCGGAACGCCGGCTTGTTGAGGCGGACACCGAGGATCGCCTCATGGACATCCTGGAGCTGGCGCAAGGTAAAGCGTTCGGGAAGCAGCGCGAAGCCGACGCCCGAATAATCGAGCTTGCCGCGCAGCCGCAGCATCGCCTGGCCGAGGATGTCGGCGTCGCCGGGCGGCAGCGCCAACGGCTCGCCGCCGGGCGTGCAGACGTCGACGGGTCCGCCGGTCTCCCCCGCCCAGGGCACGATGACTTCGGCAAGGGCGAGGCGGTCGCCGGCCTGCAAGGGTACGGCGAAGCCGTCGCCGGGAACCAGCGCGACGTAGGCGATGGTGATCGCGGTTGGTCCGCTGCCGGTCGCGGGCGTCGCAAAGCTGTAGAGCTGCTCGAGATAGGCGAAGGCGACCGGCGCCTCGGCGGACAGGATGCGGCGGGCGGCGGCCTCCAGCGTCTCGCCGGCGCCGAGGCTGCCGGTGGGCAACGCCGCCGCGTCGCCGCCGGTCTTCGACAACAGGACGGCGACGACGCCGTCGACGATGCTCATCGGAATGACTGCCAGAACAGCCGTGAAATCCAGGGCGGTCACGAACATCTCCTTGAACGCATCATGCGTCTTAGATATTCGTACCTAGCATATATGTCAAGTGCGCATATATCGGACAATGCGCCCGGTCAGCCGTCCGCCAGCCGGTACGCCGGTCCCCCGCCGGCGCGCTTGCGCTGCCTGCCGGTATAATCGTCAGCGTGCGCCGGCGCCTCTATCGAACGGCCCGAGGCAAAGGCGATGCGCACCGCCGCGGCCAGGCTCTGCACCCCAAGCTTGTTCATCATGTTCGACCGGTGCATCTCGATGGTGCGGATGCTGACCCCCAGCTGATAGGCCAGCACCTTGTTGGAATCGCCGGCGACAAGGCCCCACAGCACCTCCTGCTCGCGATCGGTCAGCGTATCGACACGGGCGAGCGCGGCGCGCTGCTGGTCGTGCACCAGCCGCTCGCCGCGCAGCCGGTCGAACACGCGCGACAGGCTTTCGGCCAATATGTCCTGGCTGAGCGGCCTGGGGATGAAATCACAGGCACCGCGGCGCATGGCCATGATCGCACCGGCAAGGTTGGATTCGGTCGCCATGACGACGATCGGCAGTTCGGCGCGGCGCAGCGAGGCCGCGGCGAATAGCGCGTCATAATCGATGCCGACAATGTCGCAGTCGATCAGCAGGCACCCCGGCTCGACACCCGCCAGCATGCCGAAGCCCATATCGGGCGCCAGCGGCCGGGACACGATGCCGAGACTGTTCAACAGTCCGGCAAGCGCCGACGTGTCGGCAGCACCATTGTCGATATGATAGGCGATCCGACGATCCCACATCAAAAACCTGCTTTCCTTGCCCCCAACAGGCATTTTCCAAACACGCGCTTGACAAAAAGGTTCCGGGTCAGAAACGAAAACGCTAATTCCTATACTGCGGCAGACGGACAGAATTACCCGATCCACCGGAAGATACGCTGCTCGTTACATCGTCATGACTGGTCACCATTGTCGCAGGTTGGAAGGGACTAGCTAACAAATCCAACCAGCAACAAGTTAACGCAACACTAACGCTCGTTACCGGGTTATCCACATCTGGGCGAATCAAGCCCGGCGGGCGAAAAACCTTCAGCCAGGGGGATTTAACATTTGATCGAGGGCGCCGCTACTGCTGGCGGTGCCCGGCAACCGGGGTTTCCCCCCTGGCAGGATCCTTGTGTCGGAACGGCAACCCGCCGTCCCGGGCAAGGACACCAGCAAGGTGGGCAACGTGCGGACTGCGATTATCGGACTTCTGCTATCGACGGCCGCCGAGGCCGCCCTGGCGCAACAACTGCCCAGCGCCGGCGGCCAGCTGCGCCAATTGCCGCCGCCGTCGCAGACGCCGCGGGTCATTCCGGAACTGCGCGTCGATCGGCCGGCGCCCGCCGCCCCCGCCGCCGATGCCGGCCCGGCCTTCCCGGTCAATGCGCTCGCCATCACCGGCATGACGGTGTTCACCGAATCCGAACTGCGCGGCGTCAGCGGCTTCGTGCCCGGCGCCAGCGTCAGCCTGAATGATCTCAACGCCATGGCGGCGCGCATCACCGCCTTTTACGGCACCCGTGGCTATTTCGTGGCGCAGGCCTATCTGCCCGCCCAGGCCGTATCCGGCGGCACCGTCACCATTGCGGTGATCGAGGGCCGCTATGGCGCCATCACCACCAACAACAGCAGCCGCGTCGCCGACGGCGTCGTCGCCGGCCGGCTTACCGGGCTCGACAGCGGCGACATCGTCGCCAATCGCGCGCTGGAACGCCGGCTGCTGCTGCTGTCCGACCTGCCCGGTGCGCTGGTCAAATCGACGCTGTCGCCCGGCGGCGAAGTCGGGACTGCCGATCTTCGCATCGACGTTACCCCCGGCCGCAGCGTCACCGGCAGCATCGATGCCGACAATGGCGGCAACCGCTATACCGGTTATTACCGCGCCGGCGGCAGCCTCAACTTCAACAATCCGCTCGGGATCGGCGACGTGCTCAGCGTCCGCGGCCTCGTCTCCGATGGGGGCCTCACCTACATTCGCGGCGCCTACCAGCTCCCCGTCGGCGCCCTTACCCTGGGCGTTGCCTATGCCCGGCTCGACTATTCGCTCGGCAAGGAGTTCGAGGCGCTCGATGCCCATGGCTCGGCCGACATCGCCAGCGTCTTTGCCAGCTACCCGTTGCTGCGAACCTATGACTACAACGTCTATCTGCTCGCCGCCGCCGATTTCAAATTCTTCCACGACGAAGTCGACACCACCGCCAGCGTCATCGACCGGCGTTCGCAGGTCGGCTCGCTCGGCCTGTCGGGCGACGGGCGCGATGCCGGCGGCAGCAGCTTCTGGTCGATCGGCTGGACCTATGGCAACCTTGACATCCGCACCCCGGCCGTGCGCGCCATCGATGCGGTGACGGCGCGCAGCAACGGCGGCTTTCACAAGCTCAACCTCGCCGCCGGGCGCAACCAGAACCTCACCGAGAACCTGTCGCTCTACCTCTATGCCCGCGGCCAGCTGGCGTCGAAGAACCTCGACATTTCCGAAAAGATGCAGCTCGGCGGTGCCTATGGCGTCCGCGCCTATCCCGAAGGCGAGGGCTTTGGCGACCAGGGCTATATCGTCACCGCCGAGGCACGGCTGCGGCTGGCCGGCGTGTCGGCGGCGGTGCCGGGCGATGTCAGCCTCGTCGCCTTCGTCGATCATGGCGGGGTCACCTTCAACCGCAACCGCTTTTCCCCGGCCGACAACAGCACCAGCCTCAGCGGTGCCGGCGGCGGCATCACCTGGTTCGGCAACGGCAATTTCCAGGCCCGGGCATCCTATGCCCATCGGCTGGGCAGCAAGCGCGTGATGTCCGGTCCCGATGCGTCGGGCCAGTTCTGGTTCCAGGTCAGCAAGTTGTTCTGATCCGTCCTGCCGCTGCAGGTTTTCGTTTTCCAAAGGTAACGCCCATGTCCTTCGTCTCCCTCGCCCAGGCCTATCGCACCCGCCTTCTCGCCGGCACCATGGCGGCGGCACTGCTGTCGCTGCCCGGCGCCGCGCTGGCGCTGCCCGGCGGCGGTGTCGTCGTCGCCGGCAGCGCGACGATCGCGGCGGCGCCTGCGGCCCTGACGATCAATCAGTCGAGCCAGAACGCCGTCATCAACTGGCAGGGCTTCGGCATCGGCACGGGCGAAAGCGTCACCTTTGTCCAGCCCAACGCCCAGTCGGTGACGCTGAACCGCGTCCTCGGCCAGGATCCCAGCACCATCATGGGGCAGATGTCGGCAAACGGCCGGGTCTTCATCGTCAACCCCAACGGCATCCTTTTCGGCCGTGGCGCCCAGGTCAACGTCGGCGGCCTTATCGCCTCGACGCTGGGCATCAGCGACGCTGATTTCATGGCCAACCGCTTCCGCTTCGAAGGCAGCGGCGGCAGCGTCCGCAACGACGGCAGCATCAACGCCGATGGCGGCGTCGTCGCGCTGATGGGCTCGCAGGTCAGCAACCAGGGCACCATCCAGGCCCAGCTCGGCACCGTGGCGCTGGTCGGCGGCGAGGCGGTGACGCTCGATTTCACCGGTGACGGTCTCCTCAACGTCGCCATCGAGCGCGGCGCCATCCGGGCCGTCGTCGAAAACGGCGGCATGATCGCCGCCAATGGCGGCCGTGTGCTGATGACCGCCCAGGCCGCGGGCACGTTGCTGAAGACCGCCGTCAACAATACCGGCGTCATCGTCGCGCGCACCGTCGCCAACCGCGGCGGCGTCATCCTGCTGCTCGGCGACATGGACAGCGGCACCATGACCGTCGACGGCAGCATCGATGCCGGTGCCCCCGATGGCGGCAACGGCGGCTTCATCGAAACCTCGGCGGCCAGCGTCAACATCGCCGACACCGCGCGCATCACCACGCTGGCGGCCACCGGCACCACCGGGACCTGGCTGATCGACCCGCAGGATTTCACCATCCAGGCCGGCAAGAACATCTCGGGCGCGGCGCTGTCGGCGCTGCTCGTCACCAACAGCATCGTCATCAGCACCTTCCCGGGCGACGACATCACCGTGACCGGCACGCCGCCGGTGACCAGCCTGTTCACCTCCGCGACCGGCAACGGCGACATCTTCGTCAACGAAGCCATCGCCTGGACCGCCAGCCCCAGCACCACGACGCTGCGCCTCAATGCCGTGCGCGACATCAACGTCAACGCGTCGATCACCGCGACCAACGGCAATATCGTGCTGTGCTGCGGCCGCGACGTGAACATGGCGGCGGCGATGACGACGACCAACGGCAGCATGATCGTCAACGCCGGCCGCAACGTCACCATCCAGGCCATCGCGGCGCTGACGGTGACCGACGGCAACATGGCGCTGTGCGCCGGCCATGACCTCATCATCGAAGGCGCAGTGACGCTGACCCGCGGCACGACGATCCCGGCACAGGCGCTGGGCCTGCCGCCCGGCATGACGCTGATCGCCGGCTTCGACGGCACCGGCCCCGGTGTCGAGGGCGGCACGGTGATCTTCGGCGCCACGGCCCCGCCGGTCGTCGTCACCGGGCCGACGGCGCTCGTCACCATCAACTACAACCCGACCTCCTATGCGACGCCGACGAACTTCACGCCGCGCTTCACGCTCAGCGGCGGCGCCACGGTCGATGCCCGCATGCTGGTCTTCCCCAAGGCCGAAAAGGTCGGCGACGGCACCACCGGGGTCGTACTCAGCGGCTTCAACAGCACGGCGACCTCGGGCCTGCCGACCGGTGTCACCCTGGTCGCCGGGCCTGAAGCGCAGGCGAATTTCGACAGCGCGGTGCCGGGCGAGGACGGCGGCGTGAGCTTCAGCGGCTATACGCTGGGCGGCCCCGATGCCGCGAAATACGCACTGGCGAGCTCGTGCTGCGAAGCCGGGCAGCGGACGGCTGGCGTGGTGACGACGCCGACCCCGACCCCGACGCCGACTCCCACTCCGACACCCACGCCGACTCCGACGCCTACGCCCACGCCGACTCCGACACCTACGCCGACGCCGACGCCGACACCTACGCCGACCCCAACCCCGACGCCGACTCCCACTCCGACACCCACGCCGACGCCGACGCCGACACCGACACCGACACCGACACCAACGCCGACGCCGACACCTACGCCGACGCCGACGCCGACTCCGACGCCTACGCCAACACCCACTCCGACGCCGACGCCGACTCCGACGCCTACGCCAACACCCACTCCGACGCCTACGCCGACGCCGACGCCCACCCCGACGCCAACTCCGACGCCGACGCCGACGCCAACTCCGACCCCGACGCCGACGCCAACTCCGACCCCGACGCCGACGCCGACGCCAACCCCGACGCCTACGCCGACCCCCACTCCGACACCAACCCCCACGCCAACTCCGACTCCGACTCCAACACCAACGCCGACCCCAACCCCGGCACCCGCACCCGTCGCGGTCTCGCCGATCTCGACCACGCCGATCCCCGCGGTCATCACCGGCATGCCGCTCGCCGGCGTGGAGCTCGCCGTGCTCAGCGGCGGCGTCAGGATGCCGGCCGCGCCGGTCGCGGTGCCGGCGCCGGTCGAGGTCGCGCCGGCCCTGGCACCCGCGCCGGCACCAGTCGCCCCGGCGCCGCTGCCCGAGCTCAAGCCCAAGCCGTCGCGCCATTGATGGACCGCGTCGCCGGCCGCCACGCGCGGCAGCTCTGCCTCGCGCTGGCGCTGCTGGCGGCACCGGCCGGTGCCGCCGAGCCCGCACCCGCGCCGGCCGCGGCACCCTCTGCCGACGTCGCCGCCATGGCGGAACGGGTCCGCGCCGCCGGTGACAACGCCGGCCAGGGCTATGTCATCGTCGACAAGCGCAACGCCCGCGCCTTTGCCTATGACGCCGACGGCAGCCTGCGCGGCGCCGCCCCGGTGCTGCTCGGGCTCGCCCGCGGCGACGTCAACCCGCCCGGCATCGGCGATCGGCCGCTGTCCGCCATCGGCCCGGCCGACCGCATCACCGCCGCCGGCCGCTATGTCGCGCGGCTCGGCAACGATCTCGGCAAGAACGACATCTTGTGGGTGGATTACGCCGCCAGCCTGTCACTGCACCGCGTCATCACCGGCAAGCCGGCCGACCAGCGCGTGCGCCGCCTGATGTCGCCCAGCCCCGACGACAACCGTATCTCCTACGGCTGCATCAACGTCCCCGCCGACTTTTTCGACAGCATCGTCCGCCCGCTGTTCATCGGCACCACCGGCATTGTCTACATCCTCCCCGAACAGCGCGCGTTCGACGACGTGTTCCCGATGCTGCGCTGACGGCCGCCCCGCTGAAATCGACGTGAAAACGTCTCCGAATCGAGCTATAAGGGCGTGTGCGGTGGGGAGTGTGCCATGGCCGGTTCGAGCATGTTTGCGACATTGACGCGCGGCCTGTGCGGGCTGCTGGCCGCCGGACTGTTATGGGCCGGCCCGGCGAGCGCGCTGCCCGCCTATGTCTTCGTCGGCATTGCGGACTGGGACCGCGACGGCCACCAGGACATCATCGCCCGCAACGGCGTCAGCGACCTGATGCTGTTTCCGGGCGAAAGCCGCCGCGGCTACAGCCAGACGCAACCCATCAAGATCGGCAACGGCTGGAACGGCTACACCTTCGCCGGCATCGCCGACTGGGACGGCGACGGCCATCAGGACATCGTCGCCCGCAACGCCGCCCAGGACCTGATCCTGTTCCCCGGCCAGAGCCGCCGCGGCTACAGCCAGATCGAGCCCATCAAGATCGGCAATGGCTGGAACGGCTATACCTTTGCCGGCATCGCCGATTGGGACGGCGATGGCCACCAGGACATCATCGCCCGCAACGCCGCCAACGACCTGATACTGTTTCCCGGCGAAGGCCGGCGCGGCTACAGCCAGACGCAACCCATCAAGATCGGCAATGGCTGGAACGGCTATCGCTTTGCCGGCATCGGCGACTGGGACGGCGACGGCCACCCGGACATCATCGCCCGCAACGCCGCCATGGACCTGATCCTGTTCATCGGCGAGGGCAAGCGCGGCTACAGCCAGACCCAGCCCATCAAGATCGGCAACGGCTGGAACGGCTACAGCTTTGCCGGCGTTGCCGACTGGGACCATGATGGCCACCAGGACATCGTCGCGCGCAACGCCGTCAACGACCTGATGCTGTTCCCGGGCGAAGGGAAACGCGGCTACAGCCAGACGCAGCCCATCAAGATCGGCAACGGCTGGTAACCAACGCCCGGCCGCTCAGCCACAGGCCCCGGACAGCAGGCTGGGCACGCTGCGCCGGGCAACATGGCCGAGGAAATTGCCCAGCTCCGTCCGCCGCCGATCCGCATCGATCGCCTGGGCGTCGAGCCCCAGCCGCCAGGCGAGGTCGCGACGCCGCGGATCGCCGTGCAGCCCGTCGACAAGCGCCGCGGTCGCTTCGACATCGGCCTCGGTTTGCGCCAGCCCGTGCGCGACGATGTCGTCGGCATCGCGCCGCAACGCCGCCGCGACTTCGCACAGGCTGATCTCGGGATGATATTGCACGCCCCAGAACAGCCCGCCATCGTGGCGGATTTCCGCCGCCTGCACCCGGGTGACGCCGTTGGTAGCGAGCAGCGTCGCCCCGGCCGGCAGTTCCGCGACCTCGTCCGAATGGATCGCCGGCGCGTCCCAGGCCGGTGGCCGCCCGCGCAGCAGCGGATGCGCCGCACCAGCCGCAGTCGCGGTGATGCGCCGGGCAAAGCCGGCCTCGCGGCGAGACCCCATGGCCCGCACCGTGCCGCCGGCCGCCATGACGGCGATCTGCAGGCCGGCGCACGACCCGAACGCCGGCGTGCGCGAGCCAAAGACCGCCCGCATGAAGGCGAGCTCGCGCCGTACCTCCGGCGTATCGTCATAGGCATGCAGCGGCGACCCGGTCAGCAGCACCGCATCATAATCGCGGAGCCCGGCCCGGCCGGGCAGCACGCTGTCGGCATCGGCCGGCGTGATCCGATGGCAGGTCGCACCCGGGACGAGCGCGGTGACGACGTCGACAAAGGTCTCGCCCGACGACCGACCGACACTGTCACGCCGCCGCCGCCGCGCATCGGCAGGCTCGCTTTCAGCCACCAGGAAATGCATGGGTTCCAACCTGCCAAGGACGCCCACCGCAACAGCGGACAATCCCCCGCAAACCCGCCACCCACCAAACCGTGCCATCGCTGCGGCAATTGGCGCCGCACGACGAATTCGCCGACACTGATCGGCCATAGCGTGGGGATTGGCGCATCCGACAGGATTCGAACCTGTGACCCCTGCCTTCGGAGGAAGGCAGTCTGAATAATACGCCGCCTGCCGATGCCCCTCAACTGCTTGGAATCAGGACAAGTTCTTCGTTGCCGGGTTCCCGAGGGTTCCCGTGGTTTCCCGCGGTTTCCCGATGTTTTGCTTCCGATGTGCTTCCGAATTCGGATACACCGGTGACATCAAAACATGCTGAATTTGAGGAAATCCGATGTCCGGACCGACAGGACGATCTGCGTTTACAAAAACCTTCATCGACGGGTTGGTGCCTTCCGACAAGGAAATTATCGTATGGGCATCCGACCCGCGCAACCTCGGTGTCCGCATATCGCCGTCAGGAACGAAAACATTCATCGTTCAGTACCGGCTGCCTTCAGGTCAGCAGCGCAGACTGAAGCTGGGTCGAACCGATTCCATCACCACGGAACAGGCAAAGAGGTCTGCTCGGGAAGCGCTTGGCCAAGTCGCCGGCGGTGTCGACCCTGGCGACAAGAAACGTGCCATGCGAGCGAGTCTCACTTTCAGAGCGCTTTGGGACGAATATTATCAGAATTGCAAAGATGGGCTTGTTCTGGGGCGGAACAAGCAGCCAAAGACCGCTTCTACCATCGAAATCAACGAAAGTCGGGCGCGACGCCACCTGCTGCCGCTCCTCGGCAACAAGAAGATCGTCGACATCACGGCATCCGATATCCTCGCTGCCCGGGATGCGATCGCCACCGGCAAAACTGCTGTTGACGAGAAAACCCGCAGTCGGGGTCGAGCGCGGGTGACGGGCGGCAAGGCCACAGCTAGCGCCTCGATCAAGCTTTGCGGAGCAATGTTCACTTACGCCGTCGCCCGCGAATACCTCGATGACAACGTTGTCCGAAAGGTAACAACGTTTGGCGACAATCAACGAAAGATATTCATTACGCCTGAGGAGTACGTTCGACTTGGCGAAACCATGAGGCAGGCTCGGGCGTCCGGTTCAATCAACGCCACGGCGCTCGACCAACTGCAGTACATCGTGCTGACGGGAGACCGGCGAGGCGAGGCACAGTCCCTTGCGACGGGCTCAGTGGACATCGAACGCCAGTGCCGTGTGCTCGCAAAAACCAAGACCGGAATGTCCGTCCGGCCGATCGGCGCCGCTGCTTGTGACCACCTGCGCAATGTGAATGCCGGTGAACAGCACTTTTTTCCCTCCACCCGCGGGACCGCACCTTACTTCATTGGCCTGCCAAAGATCTGGAAACGGGTTTCGATCCTGGCCGGGCTGCCACCAAAATTGACTATTCATGGCCTCCGACATGGGTTCGCCGGGTGGGCGGCTGAACTCGGCTACACCGAACCGACGATCAAGGCACTGCTGGGCCATAGGCGGGCCGGGGTGACGCAAGGGTACATCATCCGTCCGGATCGTGCACTTGTTAAGGCGGCCAATGACGTCGCGGGCCATATCGCACGGATGATGGCTGGTGACACGCGCTGGCCGGACCAAGTCATCGATGCGACCGTCGAAATTACCCTTGAGCCGGAGCTGCGGCAGAGGTTGACGACCTGCGCAGGCATGAACAAAAGGAGCTTGAGTGAAGAAGTCATAGCTTTGCTGGATCTCCATCTCGATGAATCCGGCCGGGGGCCCGAAATCCGCAATCTATATACCAATAAATGAAGGTTGTGGGTCAGGTCAAAGATTATATGAGCAAAAAAATGGCAGATTTTCAAGGGTTTATCGTACTTTTTCCTTCGGAAGACGGAAAAGTAAAAGCGGAAAATGTAACACCCCATGACCAGAAGGCGCCAGGTTTCGCGCTTCTGAAATCCGATGTTCGATCGTTAATGCCACCCAAATGGTCACGCAAGACAGCCATGGCGGCTCGCGGTCGGGCCAAAGATTTCACTATTGGAAAAACTGTTGTTTATGAGAATGTTGCCGGCTCTGCGGCTTTTCCCATCGTAGCAAAATCCAGATCTGTAACGCCTCTGAAGGCGGTCGTCGGTGTTGTCCGTCGCTTTCGCGCTTTGCCACTCCAGTTCGGCGACTTCCAACGCCAGTTGGCAATGGTGTCGACCCGATGACCGGCATGCATAACAACGACGTGCCGCTTGAGGGCCTAATTGCGTTGGCGCCGGCAGACCTGGCTGATCCGCTGCAGCAGCTGTTCACGCTCATCGACGCGCCCGCCAGCGCGCAAGGCTTTCAACGTGTCGCACGCAACCTGGAAAATCTCCGGCTCGATATTGAAGAATTCGTTGGGTCGGTGGCCGAAGACACGGGCCTGTGGCCGAGCAATCTTGCAAGCTCGCTGCAATGGCTGCTGTCAGTCGCGGCAAGTGAGTGCTTGGCCGCTTTGGGCATCGATCCTTCGGGTGGTCTCGGCCCCCCCCGTGGGACATTGACGGCGCACCCGATCTACGCCGCATTATGGCTCGACCTGTCAACCGATCAGGGGTGCATCCGAGAAGCACTCGTGCAAATCGTGGTCGCCCACGCCATGCTTCCAGCTCCGAGGCTTGGAACCGACCTGTACCACAGCGCCCGCGAAAAGGCGGGTCGCGCCGTCCGGGAGTTAGCAAAGCTAGACCCGCACATGTCGTCTTCATGGTTGCCAGTTCAGAATGTGCGGTCAACCACCGCTTACGCAGCAAAGCTCAAATCGACTATCGAGACTGTCGGCTCCGCTGCCATCGGCAGACATCTTGGTTCGATCCGCCACTTGATCGAGACAGCCACCGCTCAGCGGAACGTTCGACGCCGTGGTACCGGAAACCGGCATCGGGAAATCGGACAACGGATGTCGCCATCTGAGGCCACCGTCGATGATGACAGCGATGACGGCAGCGATCCCGAAAATCACAACATCGAAGACGCCAATAACGTCGAAGCGCACACGGCCGATGACGTCGATGCAGCGGAAGCGGATGTCGCCGCCGTGCCCGACACAGACCTCTCAGTTGACCTCACAGAAAGGCACAGCAGCGAGAAGGTCAGCCGTATCGAAACGCACCAGGCCGAGGATGTCGGTGCCACGGTAACGGTCGTTGCTGCCCTGCCAGCCAACGATGTCGCAGCAGACCTCGAGGATTCCGGCTCCATCTCGAGCGAGATCGAACCATCAAGCGAAACTTTCATCGTCAGGTTCGAGGATGAACCCGGCGCCGAGCGCTCAGCGATGCAGAATCGGCTCCGAGTGCAAGCCGTTGGCAAAGGTATAGCGCGGTCAAATCAAAAGCTTGTGGGACAGGTGACGACCTTGTCGACGCTCGAAATCGACGCACTCATCGAGCAGATTACACGCGCATGCTCCGACAGAGCCGCGACGCTTTTGGAAGTGAAGTCAGCAGTGCTCGTCTGCTGCTCGTTGGCAACCGGCCAATCATTTGCGGATCTTGCTGGCCTCGTGGATGGGGTCATCGACGACGAGAACCCGGTCTGGCTCGAAAAGCAGGGGGGACAGTATTTTTTCAGAGTGTCGCCCCTCGAACTGCAGGGCGCTCAAGAGTTAACGAGGTTGGGTAGTGAGCAGGCCGTTGGGGCTGGCTGGCAAACATGGCTTCCATGCCCGTCCCTGACCCAGAAGCTACTCGCCCAGGTTCTTCGCGGCAGTGATGGTACAAGCAAGTTCGCCGATGCCGCGGCACTGATAGCCGGCGCCAACGAGTTCCTGGCCAGGGCGTCCAAGGCTCAGTCCGCCCGGTTCACCGAGCGCCGGATTCAGGGCTGGTTGTTTTTGCAAATCCTCAACTTGCACGACGGCGGGATTGCAGCGGCAGCACTGATTACAGCTACCAGCGATCCGCTGGCGACCAATCCGGCGCAGTATCTCACGCTGTCATGGACTGAAGTCACTGACCTCTATCTACGGGCCGTAAAACCGCTGAACCGAGGCTGGCGCAGTGTTACTACGGAGAATGTCCGGGTGCCGTCGACACCGATTCCCGCGATCGGGTCTCACTATCTGCCCCTCCAGGACGAGCTCGCTGCCTTTATTGCCAGAATGCAGCACGAGCTTGAATCGCTCAAGCGAGCGAATGCCGGCTTCGTTGCCATCCATAACGCCATGACACTTTACACCGTGAAAATGTCAGGGTTCGCGTGCGGCTTTCGTACCGTTCGCGAACCGATTTTGCGGCCTTCCGAGATTGACGAGACCACCGGCTTCGCTGTTTTGCAGGATAAGGATAGCCAAGACGGATATAACGCACGCTTCCTCTGGGTGCCGCTGACGATGCGGAGCCAGTTGAAATTTTATACGGCGCACTTGGGGCACATACGAGATGCGATCCGGGAGACAGATCCAGCGCGCTACCAGCAGATGGAGCCGCCACCAAGCGGCCAAACGTCAATTAGCTCTGGGCTCTTTCTGCTTGATGAAAACGGCGTGTCCTATGACGCAACAGTGCCGATTTTGAAGGAGGCATGCGCCGAAGCTGGGTGGCACTTGCCGCTAAACGCTGGCCGGCATTATCTCCAATCCCACCTCCGCATTCACTGTTCGAACGATACAATGTTGGCTTTTCTTGGACATTGGAGCCGGGGGACCGAGCCTTGGTCATCGGATTCGGGGTTTGATCCCGAGGCATACCGCGCCGACCTTGGGCCAGCACTGACAAAGCTGCTTGCCGCCGACGGATGGCGGGCTATTTCGGGTTTCAAGCCATGAAGCCCGGGAATCCTTGGCACCTTGTCGCCGACGCCACCGATCGTGGTGACCGGTTATCCCACCACCGTCATGTTGTGAAGATCGTCAAAAAGCGCTTCCCTCCCCTTCACGCCGGCGTGAGCGGCCTCAAGTTGAGCCCGGTGGAAATCGACAGCCTTGTTGCAGAACTGACCGATGGCCAGTCGTCGCTCACTACAAGCTTCCGGCTCAAATATCTGAACTCTGTCCTGCGCATTGGTATCCGCGACTGTGGCTGGGAAACACCCTTGGCAACTATCCCGACCGCGCTGATACGCACACCGTCGCCCATCACAGCGAAAATATTCTCGCACACCGGGCAAATGCGGCGCTTTGAACGCGCCTTCGTAGCCAGTCTGGAAGTTCAGCCGTCGTCAATAGACGCGATGGCGGGCCAAATGCTCATCAGCGCTGTCATGTTTGGCGGCCTGCTGCGAGAAAAGAACTGGGACAGCTGGCTACGCGCGGCAGATGACTTTGATGGGCGCTCGCTTTCGATTATCGCCAGTGACGATGCTCCTCCCATCCGTTGGTTCGCCGATCCGGTAACCGCGAGATTGCTTGCTCGCTGGTGCGTGAGCTCTGATTCCGGTCAGGCGCTCTTGGCGCCAAAGAAGGCTTCGGCTTGCATCCGGGCGGCGGTAGCTGATGCGGCCTTTGACGGAGTAAAACCGGCCTCGGCGGCGGAGCTTCGTGGCTGGGCAGACCTACGACTACGCATGATCGTACCAGGTTACCTCGTCGATTATGCGTCCGGCGGGGGGCCATCCGTTTCGCTGCCCGACTGCGCATGGCAGCGGCTGCTGACAGGCCGACGGGCCGTCCCGACTGCACGCGCCGATGAAGCACCCACTTTCACCGTCTTGTCTTCCCTCGCGCCTGCACAACCCGTTGCCCCACGCGATGGGGTCGCAGTCTTGCGATCGCTACGTTCTGCCTTGCGCGCCTACGGCCGCGGAACGCGCAAGCCGTCGCGGGCAGCGGCAGCTTCTGCCATCGAAAAGATAATCGAGTCGCACGGCCCGGCCTCTCATACGAGCGAAATAATGCTGAAGTGGGCTCACGTCAGGCTGACCCAGCCAAAGCGAGATGGCGGCCTCGACCCGAAGTCTGTCAGGCGATATTTAACGCCGCTTGCTACACCGCTGATGACGTTCGCCGGTTCAGACGATTGGAGCAATTACGAAGCCGAAGACATAGCCGAACTCTACCTCTTAATCATCTCGTCCCAAAAAACTGATGGTGAGAAGGCGATGGCTGGCCGCGCGCTCGCGAATTTTCACGATGTGGTCATACGTCTGTTCCCGTCGCTCACGATCGATATGAGTGAAATTCGCCCGGGCTCGGTGCGGGGCCAGGTGAACGCAAACATTATCACCGCGCTCGAGTATGTAAATGCGAAGCAAAAATTGTTTAAAGTTGGAATGTCATGGCGCAGACGAATACCATGCATCATATTGATCCTTGGTTATCGTGCCGGTCTTCGCCGCAATGAAGCACTGCTGCTACCACTCAGTAGTTTGAGAATAAACGCTGACGATATCGAACTTACTATTCGCAAGACGTGCTTTGGCGGACTGAAGTCGGCGGCTGGGACACGCCGACTTCCACTCAGCGAGCTCCTTACCGCGAAAGAGGCCGCATTCTTGCGCAGATGGCTTGCCGATCGGCCTGCTTCACTCGCAAAATCTGGGGATCAACTGCTCTTTTGCGATGGCTCCGATCCAATGGTCTCGCTGCCGGAGGCCGAGGTGTTCGAACCAATCCGCGCAGCTCTGATCGCTGCCACTGGCGATCCGGATATCCGCTTTCATAATCTTCGCCATTCCTTTGCAACATTCTTGCTGCTGACGCTAACATTGCCGCCGGGCGTAGACCTGCAATGGCTTGGCGGCCTCGACGACGACATCGTCTCAGACAAGCGACGCGAACGCGTCAGCTTGGCCCTTTTGGGCGGCGGTCGGATGAGCCGTGCCGGCCTCCATGCGGTCAGCCAAGCCTGCGGCCATAGCGATGTCCGCATAACACTAGCATCGTACATGCATCTGGCAGACCTTGCGCTTTGGTTGCTCCTCGCACGGGAATCTGTTCAGCCGGCGCTGTCGAGAAAAGTAAGTGCGGCCATTGCCGGCATTTCCCAGTCCGCCGTGCGCGTACAGGAGCATCGACTACGACAAAAAAAGGACGCACCTCGATCAGTCGATCCGGCACTGCGCGTCGATGATGCTCGCCCAACGCTGGATTCGCACCGTGATGCCCCGAGGCGGAAAGCAGTTTCTCACGTTGGCGTGCGAACCCGTCGCTCGAAGACCCCTTTGACATTGAAACCCACGGCAGTGACAAACTTGCCCCCGGTCAAGTACATTCAGAATGTGCTTGAAGCCTTACATGCCGGCTTGGCGCCGGAAGACTGCGCACGAAGTCTGGGTGGAAACGTCGATGATATCACTCGCTGGTCTCAGCGTGCCCGGCATCTTGGCGGTATTCGCACGCAAAAGGGTGGCTACAGGCACCGCTCGGTTGGCAAGGCGACTATTGAGGATGTCCTCTTCCCGTCGCCTGCAATAGGTCAGCGGGAGATGGATCAGGCCGTAAAAATGTGGGCGCGTATTTCGACCAAAGCCGATGGCGCAAAGCTGCACTCAACTGCTCTAGGCCTCTTTTCTCAGCGATATCAGTCGACCGGGAGCATGGTCCGGATTGTCGATGACCAAGAACACAAAGCTTATGAGCAATTTCTCGCAGCGCTCGGTATTGCCAAAGCGCGGATCGTTTGGACGCCGATTCCCGATAAAAAAGGCCCAGGACTGGATCGAACGAAAGCGAGGCTCGCCGCCGACAAGCAAGGATACTTTACCGTCAAGTCTGCCGGCGACGAGGCCGCATCTGCAGGTTTCAACTACGTGGCCAGAATGCTGATCATCGCCGGGAGTTTTGCCTTCCCGTAGCTTTTGGACAGGCTTTGAAAGGTTTTCGCGATGCCACCGGCTCCAAGCATAGACCGGTGTGACGGATAGGTCGCCAAGTCGGACTAACCTGTCGTGACGTCCGCCACCAATTCACGGCCGCACGGATGGCGGCAAGTCCGCGAGGAAATTCTGCCATTCTGAATGGAGCAGGGTTTGGCCTCCATGGCCTAACAGGTCCCTCGCGAAAACGCCGACGCCATCCGCGCCTGCGACTCTTGCCGACGCGACGAGATGGACGTGGAAATCGCCGCCGTGGCTAATGCGGGCAGGCGAATGTGCGACAAGCTGGACACACAATCCGCGAGCGTCGGCAAGACGTGCCTGGGCGAATTCCGAAGCAGCGCGAACCGCACGATGCTGGAAAACCACGCCGGGAAACCAGAGCGTAATCGCAACTGCCAAGTGCTGGTCTGGCTTCCAGACATCCGAGTCGACCAACGGCCAAAACACCTCCGCCTTAGCCAAAAGATCTGGGCAGCCGGGGCTCACGATGAACGCATTCGCCGCGACGTCACGTCCGAATGTTGCAGCTGTCAGCGGTCCCTCTTCCTGTCGGAGTTTCGACCTGACGTAGCCGAAGGCACTGTTGGAGACCCCCTGGCTTGATGCCTTTAAAATGCCAAATCCAAAATCGGCCATATGCCCGTCTGGGCTGTCATAAAGCCGTGGATCGAACTTGCGCCACGCCGGCGCGCGGGGAGGCCGCTTGGCCGCTGCGACCGCCTTCGGTTTCTTGGGCCGCACGGTCATGACCCCTGCCCTTCGAACGCGTGGGGGTGCCCGGTGACTTCACTATCAGGCTGCCGAAAGCGACTGAGCGCTGAACAGAACGAAAATCGCGCACGATCAAACGCCGAAACAAGCCAAGGCTTGCCCGTATTCGTCTCGGTCACCAGCAACCCTTCAGCGGTCACAACGAGGCAAGCGCCGCCACTTTCCGGTTCAAGAACGACACCGCGCTGGTGCCGGAACGTGACGGGAATGAAAACGCCGCCGTTCCACCTTTTGCCATGATCGAGCACCACCACCCGCAGCCACGATGGGTGGAGAAGGGAGCCGCCGACGAGCACCAGCAAGATTGGGCGCGGCTCGCTTGCAGCGAAGTCAAGCAAGGCGCCTTCGCCAGCACATCCTTCCTCGCACCCGAGGCACCGTCGTTCGACATGGCAGTTTGCGTACTTCCCAAAGGTCGGCGGAGAGCTTGCACAGTGGGCGCCCACTACGTCATAGACGCCGAGTTCCATGTGAATTCCGGCTTGCGACGAACGGCCAACAGTTGGCGATGACTGGCATTCCGGCGTCATCGGATCGCCAAATAGCTCGACCGCTGAATGTGTGAGTTCAGCATGCGGTCGAATGCCCATCGCTTCGAGAGCTTGTTCCATTTGTGTATTCATTGTTCAATATTCTCTATTTGCATTGCGGCGCTGTCGGATCAGCCCCCGCGAACATTCGGCTGCACTTTTTCATTTTTGCATCCGTCCTACCTTCCCCAATTTCCACTAACCCATTGCTTTTTCGCGCTCTGGCGCACTAGGTCAGGTGTCAACGGACGCGTGACACTGTTCGGTGTTCTGATGCTGTCACGCGCCAGGGGTGGCTCGGCAGATTTGCGAGCGCGGCACTAATGCTCAGGGTCTTGCAGAAGTATTGCTCCCCAGCCGGGTCATACGATTTCGATTAGTGGTCACAATCTGACGATTGGCACCCGTGGCGATCAAACGGCTCTCGCTTCGAAGCATTGTCCTGCCGGCCGAGTGAAACCTGGCCGCAACGCACGTCAACGCTTTCTTTGTGGTAAATGCGACGCCGATCCCCGAAGCTGCTGTTCGTTCGGGGGGTGGCTCGCGTTCGCGGGACACGACAAATGGAACTATGTTTCCATTTCCGATCTGCTCACCCGTTCTTGGCTTTCGGCGGAAGCCGACATTCGCGCAGGTGCTCATGCGACGTCCTTGAATGGCTAGTGCAGGGCGGCTTTCGGACTGGTGGGTTCTGTGATCGGCACCGGTCGAAGGGGATATTGGCTACCAGCGCCCCCGATCGTCCAAATGATGCTACCTCACACCGCCTTCGTATCCGCTAATTGCTGGCACAACGGAGCCGGCATGCCCATATGCTGACGCGTGCGACGCAGAGATAAGTGTCTACTCATGGGGCGAGACGAGTTGTAATGAAGTGGATTGAAGCAAACCACCTCGAACAGTGGGGCCGCACGACCGCATCCGAGGCTGATCTGCCTGCACTGGTCGCAGACCTCATCTGCGCGACCATCGGCGGCATCAAGTCGATCCGCTTTCCGAGCCGTGGCAAGGGCCGTGTCCGTGGCTTCGACGGCGTTCTGGAGAGCTACGAAGAATCGCTTTTCGTCCCGATAGGTAAGTCGGTCTGGGAGTTAAAGTCCTCGGCCAACTACAAAGACAAAGCGCTGGAAGATTTCAACAAGCGGACGAAGGAGACCTCTGTCGGGGAGCAGGCCGACCTTACGCTGGTCCTCGTCACGCCGTTCACTTGGGACTCTTCGGATCGCAACAAGACGCTCGAGGCATGGGTCGCCGAGAAGAAGGAGGCAGCAAGCTGGAAGGACGTCGTCGTCATCGACGGCGCGATGCTTGAACATTGGCTGGACTTGGCACCCGCCGTCGCCGCTCTTTGGGCACGCGGGGTGATAAGGGGTTTCTCGGTGAACGGCATCCAAAGCACAGAGGAATACTGGAGGGAATTCGCCGGCCGCTACGACCCTAAAATTATTGAGGAATTGCTCACAACCGAACGTGGCGCCGTGGTCGAGACGGTCGTCAACACCATGATAGGCCCCCCTGCGAAGATCACGATCGTCGCCGACGCACCGGAGTTTGCGACCGCCTTCGCTGTTGCCGCCATCCGTAGCGCGCCCGAGGAGACGCGCCAATTCATCGAGGCCAGAACCCTGATTGTCGATACGATCGAGGCGGGACGCGAGATGGTCGGCCTCAAGAATATGGCGTTTATCCTTCGCAAAGCGGCGGCCAGGTCACCCACTTCCTTCGCTGAACAAGGACCAACTGTTGTCCCGCTCTCCAGGTGGCACCGGAACGATGGCGGACTGCCGCTTCCACACCAGACATCCTTCTCGGTCAAACAGGTCTTGCTCAAGATAGGATTGACCGAAGGCCGTGCGGAGACGTTCGCGCGTGGTTGCGGCGGGAGCCTGTCGGCGCTTGCCCGTATGATGGGAAGCGGAACCTACGACCCCCCAGCATGGGAGGCTAACATGGAACTGCTCCTCCCGGCCTTCCTTGCGGGTAGCTGGGACGCATCCAATCCACTTGATCAGGACATTCTCGCGAGCCTAGCCGGAACGCCAACCTACATGGCCTACGAGGCGCAACTTCGTCGCTTCCTCAACATCGAGGACGCGCCGCTCGTGGTCGAAGCGAACCTTTTCAAGGTGGTCGCACCTATCGATGCATTCGTGTTCGCGGGCAGGCTCATCGGTGAAGACCATCTCGACGCTTTAAGGCCATTGCTTCTTTCGGTCTTCGGAAAGCTTGACCCTGATCCTGACCCTGACAAGCCTTACAGATCCCGGCCCACAGACCGGCATAGCGACGAGCTGCGCGATGGCCTCGCTACCACGCTCCTGCTCATCGCAGCCTGGCAGAAACAGGCCGCTCTCTCGCTTGCACCCGGACGAGGGCAAGTATTCGCGGACGAGGTGGTCAGGGCGTTGCCGGGTCTCAACTCGGATTACCGGGTGATGGCCAGTCTCAAGGATGAGCTCCCGCTGTTGGCGGAGGCCGCCCCAAATTCTTTTTTGGCGGCCCTCGAGCGGATGCTCGAGGGCTCAGGGGCGGCAATCCGCCCAATATTTGATGAGATCGAGAGCTTTTCATTCCCGATCCCGCGGCACACCGGCATGCTCTGGGCGCTGGAAACCCTCGCATGGGATCCGAACTGGTTCCGCCGGGCGTGCCTAATCCTTGCCGGCCTCGCGACCATCGATCGAGGCGGCCGCAGCGCAAATAGGCCGGCACACAGTCTCGTCGACATTCTGCTTTCGTGGATGCCCTGTACCTATGCCTCGCCGGAGCTACGGCTCGCGGTGCTGGACGAAATCATCTCGGACTATCCGCAGGTCGGGTGGGAGCTTGTCCTCAAGCTTCTCCCGGACGCGACGACCTCCACCAGCGGAACCTCGCGTCCGAGGCTGAGAGGCGCTGATTTCTCACCGCAGCCCACGCTCACCCACGGCGACGTCTGGGCCGCCCAACGCGCAGCAAGCGAGCGTGCGCTCACCCTCGGCAGCGGTGATGCAAACAGGATGGGGGCATTGCTCGGGTCCATGCTGCACTTCGCCGCCCCGGAGCGCGAACTCGGTCTCGACGTCTTGGACTACACCTTGGGCTCCTTGGACAAGCCTGAGCGAGAGGAGCTTTGGCAGGCGCTTCAAGATCAAATCATGCGACACAAGCGGTTTGCTTCGACCAACTGGGCGCTCGACGGCGAGGAACTGGCGAAACTGGAGGCCATCGCCAACAAGCATTCGCCGACCGATCCGGTGCTTCTGACCTCGGAGCTCTTTACCTTTTGGGGAGACGACGACGATCCGGACGGGCTTATGCGCAAGCGCGTCGAAGCTGTCGCAAGTCTCGCGGCGGAGAACGGGACGGAGGCCATCCGAGCGCTTCTCCACCGGTCGCAGCAGCCGCACTACGTGCGAGAGGCGATCGAGGAGGCAAACCTAGGCCCCATGTTCCTTGAGCAACTGCTGAGGGCAGAAGTTGCCGAGGCTCCAGACGGCATGCATGCAGGTGCCTACTTCTCGATGTTTCGGCGCGCAGGAGGTGCGCTGGCGGCGCTCGCCGTCGCGGCCGACCTTCTGCGGACCAACACGCCCGCCACAGTCGCTAAGCTCATGCGCTCCTGGCCGACGGAGCCTGCTACCTGGCAAGCCGCCGCCTCTCTTGGTAGCGAGGTGCTTGAAAACTACTGGACTGACCTCACGCCCTTCCACGTCAAGGGGGATCGACGAGTACTCCTGACCGTTATCATACAACTGATGCGGCGCAACCGGTCAATCGTCGCCTTGGAGACCTGCCTGAACCGCATCGACGAAGTCCCTGCCTGCCTCGTACTCCGAATGATCGATGCGATCGTGGGCGAATTGAACGAGGGCCAGAAGCCGCGTCTCAGCGGGCTCCTCGATTACGAGTTGGAGGAGACGTTTAAGTCACTCGACAAGCGAAATCTGCCCGACATGGCGATTGCGCAGCGGGAATACGTGCTGCTTGCCCTGCTCGAGCGCGGGCAACGCCCCCTTAAGATCCACAGCCTGATGGCGCGCGATCCGGAGATGTTCCACCAGATCCTCAGGGAAATCTACCGGGCAGAGAACACAGAGGTCACGGGCGTCGAGCAGACCGACGAGCAGCGCGCCCGCTGGCGCCAAGCTTACAAGCTCCTTTCGCATTTCTCGACGGTTCCGGGTTTCACCGAGGCATATCCAGATCAGGAAGTCTTGAATGCTTGGCTCGCTGCGATGCGGGCGCTTGGCGTCCTTCATGACCGCAAGGATGTCACCGATATCGTGGTCGGGAATGTGCTCGCGCACTCCCCTGCAGACGACATCGACAGCATATGGCCCCACCGATTTGTGCGCGATGTGCTAGAATCGAGCGCGGGCATGATCCCCAGAGGAATCATGACTGAACGCGTGAACATGCGTGGTGTCACGGTCCGTGGCGTCCTAGACGGCGGTGATCAGGAGCGCAATTTGGCGGAGCAGTATCGCAAGGACGCAGCCGCTATCCAAAAATGGCCTAAGTCCTCAGCCATGCTGCTCGCGATGGCAAAGCGCTGGGATGCCTATGCAGAGCACGAGGACATCGACGCGCGTCAGCGACGGTTGCGAAGCTAACAGTGCGACGGCGGTTGGTGCGCAGGGTGATGGCTGTCTGCTTTCGGGCAGGCCCGTGGAATTGCTGGACGATCGACATTGGGGGCGCCTCGCAGACGGGCGGCTTTGAGGGAAGCCAGTTGCCGCTGTCGATGAAAGCGGCAAATCTGCAGTTGCTTGGCTATGATCCATTTGTGGATTGGGAGACGCCAGCCATTACAGCCATGCGCACCGAGCGCCAGGTTTGAATATCAGATCTGGAATTCAGGTCCGAATAAGGTGCGCTACCGTTCGTTTCACCGATCATGACGATTCCGCGCGACCAGGTCTGTTATGGCAATCAGCGTCGCATCAAAATCACGGACGAAATGTCAAATACTGGAACCCGAGTGCTCATGCGCGACAACGATGTGCCGCTACCCCTGTTTAGCAATCGCCAGCTTCTGTCTCATGTGAGCAACTCGTACGCAGGGTTAAATGGCCCTAGCTGCCCTATATCCGTTTACACTTTGCCTGCCAGAATGATCGGCAAAGTCTTTTTATAGTCTGTGATTGGGTCGAAGGTACTGACCCAATGTCATTCGACAAGCGAACCGAGGGCTTTTTTCACAGAAAGAAAATAATCATCTAGTTCAGGAGCAGAAAATTGACCCATGTCTACCAGTGTGGAGCCAGATTTATGAACTAAGGTGCTGACATTTATCAAGGTACAGGCAGTTCTAGAACGATATTTGGTTTTCGGAGGTAGACGTCCCGCTGTCTTTGACGAAAATAAAATCGACATGCGTCCGATGCTCACCAATGGGAGTGGCGCACCAGTCGCTTGCCTTTTAGCCTCTAGATCTATCCAGTCTTGTACGTCATCATACTTTGTAAAACCATCGATAACACCCGAAAACATTTGTAGAAACACAGGATCGGTCGAGTGGCTTTCGCGCGACAACCATGCCTCAGCCATGCCGGAGAAAATGTCTGTCCAATAGGTCTTGACCATTATTGCAGCACGGAGCGTATCTACCGACGAGTCAACTGCAGCGAAGATTACGGTCAGTTTCCACAGTTCTGAGAATGCGTACCGAGCATTTGGCCCGAGATTTCTCGTCGCGGGCGGAGGAATTTGGGCCTTGCTGCGCAGCTGCTTGAGCCGTGCTTCGAGCCGCTTCATGTCTTGGTGCGCAGAGATTTCAAGCTGTGCTGCGATACAGGCAAGCATGTGGCTGTAAGCGACCTCTATATTATTATCCGGTACCATATTGACGATCGCTCCAAACCGGCATATCTTTACCCGGTATAGACTGAGGTTGATATGACGAATGCCGGACGATTGGATGCAGGTCAAGCTGTGGTGCATAATCTTCGGAACATGCACCGTCCCGGCCCTTGCCCGCTGCTGACGGGAGCCGAGGCTTCAGCGTTGCTTTTGACACTCGGAATTCATCTGTCGACGAAGACTTTGGCAAACCTTCGCAGTGCCGGCGGTGGGCCCGCGTTCTGCAAACTTCGAAACGGCAAAATCGTTTATCCCTCTGCCGACTTGGAGGATTTTGCACGATCGCAGCTTTGTTTTCGTGGCGACAGCACTTCGACCTTGAGGTCCGTAATATGACGATGGAGCTTAGAATCGTCGGCTCTCCGACCCACCAATCGCCCGACACCGAATGCCGCGAAGCGGACGAAGGTCTTGCAGAAATCCTGTCTGGCGGCAAATTGATCGTCGCAGATCCGCGGAGTTGCATGGTCGCAAACTTTGTCGCTCGCGACCCCGAACGGCCAGGCATCGAGCCGATCCAAGAACTAATCGATTCATTTCGATCCGAAGGGCAGCTTCAGCCCATACTTTGCCGACAGGCTTTTGACGCGGACGGCGCACCCGTTTTCGAGGTCGTCATGGGCGTGCGGCGATGGTTGGCGGCCCTGTGGCTCTGTAATAATGACATGCCGAACTTCATGATCCGGATTGAAATCATTGCTATCAGCGACCGCGACGCATTTGTGGCGATGGACAAAGAAAACTCGGCGCATGCAACATTGAGTGCAATTGAGCGGGGCCGTTCAATGCACCGAGCATTGGGCGAGAAACTGTTCAAAAGTCAGCGTGAATTGGCGGTCGCACTGAATGAACGTCCGGCGACGGTCTCCACGCTGGTACGGCTTGCCGAGTGGCCAGCCGATCTATTGGCCGCCTTCGACTCACCGTTTGACATCCTGATGGTAGATGCTGAACGACTGGGCCCTATTGTCGACGACCGAGCGAGACGCGGCAACCTTCTCCGGGAGGCAAAGCGCATCGGTGATGAGCAGACAGCACGAAAGGCGTTGGGCAAAGCGCCCCGTACACGCGCAGCTGTTCTCAATGCCCTGAGGCGATCAGTCCGACCGCCGACGCCCTCGGAGACGGATCCATGTACTTTCGCAAAAATCAAGAAAGCGCCTGACGGCACCAGAACACTCGTTATCTCAATGGGTCTGCCGCTCCAAAGCAGATCAAAGGCACTTGCAGAGGTTCGCGCGCATGTTCAAAATGTTGATCTGGTCCAGCCATCGAATGATGCTGAAAACGCAGAGATAAGCCTCGCATACCCGCTTCTGGATTTTATCGAAGCACATTCGCAATTTACAGCGGCCGACGATACGACGTCGTAATTCCGCAGCCAAAGCGGCGACGGACATGATCAGCCTGTCGCAAATCCTGAGGCGGGCACAGTTTCAGTGCGTCTGGTAATAAGAGCTTAAGGTCGCCCATGGCGCCTTCCGGTTGTCGCCCTGCGAGACTAAGACATAAGTGCTGCGCGTTCATAACGCGCCGCGCGTGGGGGAAAATAGTGAATGTGATTCCGCAAGTTGGGGAATTTGTTGAAACCCGGGGGCGCCTCTGGCTCGTTGAACATGCGCCTGACCCCACCGAACCGTTCGGCTCTCACCGTCTCAGCTGTGTGGACGACGATGCTCAGGGTGAAACTGCCCGCGTCCTGTGGGATGCCGAAGTTGGAGCCAAATCTCGGGACCAGGAAGCATGGGAGTCGATCGGTGAACGGGGCACAGACGATGCCCGTCTATTCGCTGCGTATCTCCGAACCCTGCGATGGAACACGGCGACAGCGGCCGACCGTGATCTATTCCAGGCGCCCTTCCGGGCCGGCATCAGACTGGACGCCTACCAGCTATTGCCGCTCCGGAAGGCGCTCAAGCTACCCAGAGTAAATCTGCTGATCGCCGATGACGTGGGGCTCGGCAAGACCGTGGAGGCTGGTCTCGTCATGCGAGAGCTGCTGCTCCGCAGGCGTGTCGATCTGATCGTTGTCCTCGCTCCGCCGTCCATGACGATCCAGTGGCAGGAGGAGTTAGCATCCAAGTTCGGCTTGTCATTCGAGATTATAGATCGGGAGTATCTGGCCAATCTTCGGCGTGCCCAAGGCTTTGGGGTCAACCCATGGGCTACCGGATCACGTTTCATCCTCTCCCATAAGCTGCTGACTGACGAAACATACACTGCGGGGCTACGGGAGGTGCTTCAGGACTTCCGAGCCAGAACCCTTCTGATTCTCGATGAGGCGCATCACGCAGCCCCTGCAGGTGGGGGACGTTATGCCATAGAAAGCCAGTTTACGCGGGCGGTTCGTGACATTGCAGAGCGGTTCGAACACCGGCTGTTTTTGTCTGCGACCCCCCATAATGGTCACACCAACAGCTTCGCCACGCTTCTCGAGCTTCTCGATCCTCAGCGCTTCACCCGCGGCATGGAACCCAGACCTGCGGACCTTGAGCCGGTCATGGTCCGTCGTCTGAAGTCAGACCTGAGGGCACTCGGCGAGGCATTTCCCGAACGCATTGTGGAAAAAGTGCTTTTTGATAATCTGCCGGCGAGCACTCCGGAGTTAAGGCTGGCTTCGATGTTCGCCGACTATGGCGAACTGCGAGAGCGACGCATCGCCGCCCTGTCGGCTACCAAAGCAGCGCAAGCACGATTGGTCTTCGTTGGCCTGCAGCAGCGGCTGCTGTCGTCGGTCGTGGCGTTTGCGAGGACGTTAAAGGTGCACAGAGCGTCGCTCGAAAAGCTGATCACTTCCGGAAGCCAGGCGGCGCCGGTGGCGGCGGCGGTGCAATTCACTGGTGGCGAAAACGCAGAAACCAATCTGACGTTGATATCCGAAGAGGACAGCGCAGCCGCTGAGATTGTTCGCGATGATGAACGTGGTGCCGCCGCTGCTACGGCACTTGGCGCCGCCAACGCCACACCTCCACAACTTCAAGCAGAACTGGCCGCGGTGGATGCGATGCTTGAAGTCGCTGATACTGCAAAAGCCCGCCCCGATGCGCGCATCCGTTGGCTACACGACTGGATATCCTCGAACCAGATCAACGCAGGTAAATGGACAAATCGGCGGCTGATCGTCTTCACCGAGTACGAGGACACACGTCGCTATATCGAGCGCCAGCTGACTACCTTGCTTGGCGATCTGCTCGATACTGACGAGCGAATGGCAACATTCACCGGCATAACGTCATCCGAAAACCGCGAAATCATCAAGAGAGCGTTCAACGACGCCAGCTCGCCGTTGCGCATCCTGATCTGCACGGATGCGGCGCGCGAAGGCATCAACCTGCAGCAGCAATGCCACGATCTCGTCCATTTCGATCTTCCATGGAACCCCTCCCGCCTGGAACAGCGCAACGGTCGCATCGACCGCAAGCTGCAGCCTTCCCTGCAAGTCTTCTGCCGTTATTTCGTCTACCAGCAACGCCCAGAAGACATCGTGCTCGACGCCCTTGTTCGAAAAACCGAAACGATCCGAACCGAGCTAGGAGCAGCCGGGCAGGTATTGGAAGATCGCATCGCCAAACGCATCGCCGACCGGGGGATCGATCGCAACACCGCTCGCGCGCTCGCCGATCGCATCCAGGCTGAAGCCGACGACGAACGTGTCGAGACCGCGCGTCGAGACCTTGATGATGCACCTGATCGACGCCTGGAACGGCTAAAGCGCGAGATGGCCGATTTGCAAGGCGCTCTCGAGCGCTCCCGCGTCCAAGTCGGTGTCGATCCTACCGAACTCGAAGAGGTTGTTGGTGCCGCGCTTGAGCGCGCCGGTGGCGTGCTGGCAGCGAAAGCCGCTGCGTCAGTGGGCAAGGTGCACACTTTTGCCCTGACGCCAGATGACGCCGTCTTTGCGAAGGACCAGACTTGGCAGCCGCTTTTTGACGAACTGCGCGGTCGCCGCATCAAGCCAGGGGAACGGCCCGGTCAATGGCGAACTTCGCCAGACGCCGCGGTGCGTCGTATCAGCTTTGCGCCGGCTATCGAGGCGGACGGGCGCGATGCAAGCGGCGTTGTGCAAGTTCACCTTGAACATCGATTGGTGCGCCGGCTTCTGTCGCGCTTCCTCGCTACCGGCTTCCAGGCCGGACTCAACCGCGCGTGCGCAATCCGTTCGGCCGGAGCACAGCCCCGCGCAATCTTGCTTGGTCGGCTGGCGCTTTATGGTCCAGGCGCGACACGACTTCACGAGGAGATCATTCCGGTTACCGCGGACTGGCGAGACCATGATCGCGCTTCCAAGTCCCTCCGGGCATTCGCCCAGGAAGGCCAAGCTGAGGAAAAAATTGTCCGTCAGCTGGAAGCCGACCTTCGGTCAGCCGAACCGGTAGACGAACGGATACTCGCGCGGATCATTCCTTGGGCTAGCCGCGACGTTACTGATCTCCGTCCTGCCCTTGAAGAGCGTGCCGAGGTGCGCCGTGCCGCTGTGGCAAAAGAACTTTCGGAGCGTGGGATCAGCGAGGCCACTAGCCTGACGAAGCTGTTGCAATCGCAGATCGACCGTATTCACAAGGAGCAGGGTCGCGACGACCGGCAAATGCTGCTCACCTTCGATGCCGACGAGAATCGCCAGCGAACTGCGGACAAGAAGGCCTGGGAGCGCAAGCTCACCCGGCTCGACAAAGAGCTTGAAGCTGAGCCTGAGCGACTACGAAACTCCTATGAAGTGCGCGCCGCACGTATTGAACCGATCGGCATGGTCTATCTGTGGCCAGTGACAGGATGAGTGCATTGCCCGAGTTAAAGCCAGAACACGCATGGCTAGGCCACGTCCAACCAGTCGGCCTTGTTGTTTCGACGCTCGTTCTTGATGAGCTTGGCCTAATCCCCGAGTATCTCGGTCCCGTTGAGACAGCTCAGGTCGGCGAGCTGATCGCCAATGAAGGTCCCGCTCTCGACGATCTGTGGGCCTTTCTCGAAAGAATACTCGGCTGGCGGTCTTCCGACGTGGCAGGCAGTCCTGGTGGTGCGCCGGTTCCGGATCAGCTTAGTTTTGCGATGCGAGATCACGACACGTTGCTCGGGCCAACGATGGCGGTTCGAGCCGCCGCGGGAGACGGCTGGCAGCTACTCGTGAAAACAGAGGCGGCCGGCATCGATCTCGACAAGCGCGGCGAGCTCGCCGGTTGGGAAGCCACCCCGCACCAGCGGTTCGAGAGGCTGTTGCGCGAAACCGGCGTCGGCACCGGGCTGCTGATCGGCGACGATGAAATCCGCTTGATCACCGCGCCACGCGGCGAAACATCCGGCTGGATCATTTGGCCGATCCGGCCGCTGGCAACCGTCGCCGGCCGGCCGATGCTGGGTGGCCTCCGGCTGCTGCTGGATTCTGCGGCACTTTTCACCAACCCCGCCGAGCGGCGTCTGCCGGCGTTGCTCAAGGCCAGTCGCGAACGCCAAGCTGAAGTCTCGACAAAACTCGCCGGCCAGGTGCTCGCCGCGCTGCACGAACTGTTGCGCGGTTTCGATGCCGCCGAGCCAACGCTCATCCGCGAGCTCGCCGATACCCGGCCGCAGCATGTCTATGAAGGCCTGCTTGCTGTCCTGCTGCGGCTGGTCTTTATCCTCTATGCCGAAGACCGCGACCTGATGCCGTCGCGGACCGATAATGGCGGTCGCGAACTCTATGAGCAGGGTTATTCGCTGCGCGGTCTGTTCGCGCAGCTTGATGCCGATGCCGCGCTCAACCCCGACACGATGGATGACCGCCGCGGCGCCTGGGGCCGGCTGCTGGCACTGTTCCGGCTGGTCAACGCCGGGCATCGTTCGGGCTTCATGCAGGCAAGGCGCGGCAAGCTGTTCGACGAGGGCGCCTTCCCCTTCCTTATGGGCAAGCACGATGCCACCGAGCCCGACCGTGTGCCGCCCCTATCTGACGGTTGCCTGCATCGCGTGCTCAAATCGCTGATGATGGTGAATGGCGAGCGGCTGTCTTACCGCACGCTCGATGTCGAGCAGATCGGCTCGGTATATGAAACGGTGATGGGCTTCACCGTCGAGCGGACGCAGGGGCGCAGCATCGCCATCGCGGCGGGCAAGAACAACCGTACCCCGGTTTTCGTCAATCTCGACGCCCTGGTCACGAAATCGCCGGCCGATCGGTTGAAGGCGATCAAAGAAGATACCGGGCGCGGTCAGCTTGGTACGCGGGTGACGCCGCTGGTGCGCACTGCGGCTGATGTGACGGCACTTGAAGCCGCGTTAGGAACCATCGCCGATCCGCGCGGGTCGCCACGCGCACAGGCTGTTCCGGCGGCAACGCCGATCCTGCAACCGACCGACGAGCGGCGGCGGACAGGCAGCCATTATACGCCGCGGTCGCTGACCGAGCCGATTGTGCGCCACGCACTCGAACCGGCGCTTGCGCGGATGACTGACGACGCCACCCCCGAGGAAGTGCTGGCGCTCAAGGTTTGCGATCCGGCCTGCGGTTCGGGAGCATTTCTCGTTGAGGCGACCCGCCAGATTGGCACACGGCTGGCGCAGGCGTGGGAGCGGCATGGCAAACTAAAGCCGCCGATTCCCGCTGACGAGGATGAGGATCTGCACGCCCGCCGGCTGGTGGCGCAGCGGTGCATCTATGGCGTTGATCGCAACCCGATGGCGGTCGATCTCGCGAAGCTGTCACTGTGGCTGGCGACGCTAGCGCGCGACCATGAATTCAGCTTTCTGGACCATGCGCTGAAATGCGGCGATAGCCTTGTCGGGTTGAGCCGACAGCAGTTGACGGCCGGCAGTTGGGAAAGCGATGCGCGTCGGCAAACTCTGCTGGGGCAGCAGATCGGCGATCGCGTCGCCAAGGTGCTGACCCAGCGCGAGGCGATCCGCACCGCCGCCGATGATGTGTCATTGGCGATTCAGGAAACTCGTCATGCCGAGTCTGAGCGCGAGTTGGCGCGCGTGCGGCTTATCGGCGATGCCATCATTGCGGCGTTCTTCAAGCATGACCGACCTCGCCAGCGGATCGAAGAAGCGCGCTATATCGCGACAATGTCTGGCGGCGCGTCGGACTGGTGGGAGGCACTAGCCCAGCGTGCCGTCAGCTTGGCGGGCGGTGCCCATCCGATACGGCCCTTCCATTGGGAGATCGAGTTTCCCGAGGTTTTTGCGCGCGACAACCCGGGGTTTGACGCGATTGTCGGCAACCCGCCCTTTGCCGGCAAGAACACGACGATCGCCGGGAACCGGACTTACTATCTGGAATGGCTCCAGACATTGCATGAAGGATCGCATGGCAACGCCGATCTGGTGACGCATTTCTTCCGCCGCGCCTTCGGGCTTCTCCGTGATGACGGCGTATTCGGCCTAATCGCTACTAACACCATCCGCCAAGGCGACACGCGTGCGTCGGGGCTTACGAAAATTATAGCTGCTGGTGGCGCGATTGCGCGCGCCACGCGGAGGCTAAAGTGGCCCGGCGAAGCCGCAGTAGTGGTTTCGGTCGTGCATATCATCAAGGGCGAAGTGTATTTACCGGTGCTCGATAAGCGTTCAGTTCGCCGCATCTCTGCCTATCTAGTCGAGGGCGATCTCGATTCCTCACCTGCCGCGCTGGCGTCGAATTCCAGCAAGGCGTTTGTTGGTTCTTATGTGCTCGGCAAGGGCTTCACGTTCGATGATGCCGCTGCTGCCAAAGGTGAGGCGGAAAGCCTGAACGTGATGCTGGCACTGATTGCCAAGGACCCGCGAAACGCGGAGCGGATTTTTCCGTTCATTGGCGGTGAGGAGGTAAATACGGACCCCACGCATTCTCACCATCGTTATGTCATCGATTTCTTCGAGCGCCCCCTTAAACGCGATCCAACTCTGACTGCTTGGGCTGATATGAATGACAGCGAGGTTGCAAGGTGCCGCGTCGAAGGCGTCGTTCCGGCTGACTACCCTGATGAAGTTGCGGAGGATTGGCCGGATCTGATCGAGATCATCCGTCGCCGTGTAAAACCCGAACGCGATAAGCAGACACGGCCGGCACTGAAGACACGCTGGTGGCAGTACGCAGAAAAGCGGCCAGGACTCTATCGAAGGATCAAGCTACTAAGATATGTCTTTGTAAACTCGAGTAAGGCTGCCCCTCAATTTTCTATTGCAAGGTTAGAAAATGGTTTAGTATATTCACAAAACTTGAATGTATTTGCGTTTGAAGGTTTTTCTGGCTTCTGCGCGCTTCAATCTTCAGTGCATGAACTTTGGGCTAGATTCGTCGGGACTACTTTCGAGGACAGGTTGACGTACGTAAAAGATGATTGCTTTGGGAGTTTTCCTTTCCCCGCCGGTTTTGAGTCTGATCCATGCCTTGAAGAAGTGGGCGGCGCCTATCACGCGTTTCGTGCGCAATTGATGATTGAACGCAACGAAGGTCTCACCACGACCTACAACCGCTTCCACGCGCGCGGCGAGACGGCCGCTGATATCGCTCGCCTCCGCGATCTGCATCACGAAATTGATGTGGCCGTGTTGCGTTCCTATGGTTGGGATGACCTCGCCGCCCTTGCCGCTTCCGAATTCATTGAGCAGGAGGCTGATGAAGGCAAAACGCCCAAGACCCGCCTCGATTGGCCATCCGACTTTAAGGACGAAGTTCTCGCCCGCCTCCTCGCCCTCAACGCCGCTCGCGCCGCTGAAGAGCGCGACGCCGGACTGGTCGCGGCGGATGAAGAAGACGACGGGGACATCTCGGACGGGGAGGTCGAATGAACGGGAAGCGTCCAGTTTCGTCTATAGCGAGCGCAAAGGTAACTGGCGCTCCCTCCAGCAGGGATTTCATGCGATCCTGCTACGTCATCCACAATCACCAGGACGGCACCGGAACCGTCGCGCTCGAGTGGTACGAAATGTCGGATGGACGGGATTATTGCTCATCTGACGTGTTCATGCGGACAGAGATCGAGACTGCATTGCAGATCGTCCGACTACTCAACGCCCAATTGCCGGGGCGTGTTCACGCAGACGAACAACTCGACTGGCCCGATGAGGATCATGATCCACATGGATAATGCGATTACGGAAGCGGGGAAAGCGCGATGAACTCGATCGAACTCAGGTCGGAACTGGTCGATCGTCTGCGCCGCGACCTCGTCGGGCCTTCCGAATATCCCACTGATGACGACTTGTTGAACGAGCAATTGCGGGAGAATCCGTCACGTTGGTACCTGACAGGGTTTCTCGGCCCGGCCTTCGACGGACCTGTAGACGATGACGAAAGCGACGAGGAGCAGGAAGAGCTGTTAACGGTCGAACCGGGCGGAGCCGGTGCTGGAGGGGCGGCTGGCGACGACGGCGAAGCTGACCCGCCTGTTGTTCGGCGACGCTTTCTGCCCTCGTCCGTTGGCATCACCGTGATGCTGCCATTCGGGGTTGAACGTCTGAAAGTCCGGGCGACCTGGGGTGACTACGTCACTGAACCGCCGTTGCCACCGGAAATCCTCGAAGGCGAAAAGCGCGACAACCACCAAAAGGTGACTTGGGTGCGAAAGCCAGGCGTGGCCGAGATTGACGTGGATGTGCCGGCTTCCGGCAAATTGGCAAAGCACGTTCTACCGGACAGCGCTGCGCCCGGTAAGCGCGGAGGCGCGCTCGAGCTCGGTGTGCAGGCCCGTCCGTTCACGCTCAAGCACCCAGACGGATCGACCGAGACGGTGAATGTCGTCACCGTGTTCCTTGTCAACAGGCGGGCGAGTGTTCGTGGCCGTTATGCTGACATCACGTACGCGTTTCAGGTGCGGCTTGCGCTCCTGTGTGACGAAGGCTTTCGACCCCAATACGACCTGTCGCGGTATCGTTCGTCAGACGATGACGAGCGGCTGGCAGATCTGCACTATCGCGACCTCCCCGCATTCGCTGTCGGACGCAATGCCGCGACCAGCTTCCGCACCGATGCTGACGGCATCGTCCGCTACGTGGCAACCGACGCAATGCCGAAAGCTTCGGTCGAGCGCGTCGAGGCCGCAAAAGTCAGCGGTGTCGAGTTCGGCATCGAAGCCTTGGCTGACCTGGCCGAAAAAAGTGGGGACGAACTGGCTGCACGACTGGCCCCGCTTGTTGAAGCCTATGCCACGTGGAGCACAAAGCAGACCACGGACGCCTCCTCCGAAAACGCTATCGCAGGTGCCGAGCGGCGGCGAGAGGTGGCCGCCAGCTTGATCCGCAGCCAAGGGCGGGCGCGTGAACGCATCGCCGAAGGGATAGCGCTGCTGCAGAGCGACGACAAAGCTAGGCGGGCGTTCGAGATCATGAATCGTTCGATTGCCTTGGCTGCACGACAACGAAATGCCGCCATCGAAGGTGTGGCGCCATCCGCGGTCACCGCACCCACCTGGCGTCCTTTCCAGTTGGCATTCATATTGTTGAACTTGGCTGGCAGTGCCGACAAAGGCCACGTTGATCGCGAGGTTGTGGACTTGCTGTTCTTCCCCACTGGCGGCGGGAAGACGGAAGCATACCTCGGCCTCGCAGGTTTCGCGATCGCACACCGGAGGCTCTCAGCGAGCGGGCTACTCGGCGCAGGGGTGAGCGTGATCATGCGCTACACGCTGCGATTGCTGACACTGGACCAGTTGGGAAGAGCGGCAGGGCTTGTCTGTGCGCTCGAGCTGCTCCGAACCGGCACCCGCTATAGGACAAAGGACGATCGTCCATTGCTGGGAGACTGGCCGATCGAAATTGGGCTTTGGGTAGGGTCCGACGCATCGCCCAACTCACTCGGTGGCAAGGGGAACAAGAGCGACAACACCGCCGTCAAACGCGTCCGCGATTACAAGATGGGCAAGGACAAGCGAGCGCCGGCACCGCTCAAGGTTTGCCCATGGTGCGGAACGGCCTTCACGACCAATAGCTTCGCCTGCACCCCAAATATAATCAGCCCGACCAACCTCGAAATTAACTGCGCGAACATCGATTGCGACTTCACTGGTGACCGGTCTCTGCCCATCGTGACCGTGGATGAGGCAATCTATCGTCGGCTCCCCGCCTTCATCGTCGCAACGGTCGATAAATTTGCAGCACTGCCTTGGAGGGGTGAAGCAGGCGCATTTTTTGGCCATGTTGATCGGCACGATCATAATGGATTTTACGGTGCGAACGAGCCTCGGGAAGGAAAGACGCTATCCCACGGTTACAAGCTCGATCCACCCGACCTGATCATTCAGGACGAGCTTCACCTCATCTCGGGCCCGCTAGGTACGGTTGCGGGCCTATACGAAGCTGCGATCGACCGTTTGGCGAGCCGTGAGCTGTCCGGCAAGATTGTCCGTCCAAAAATCGTTGCATCAACCGCGACGGTTCGGCGAGCGAGCCAGCAGATCAAGGCGTTGTTCGATCGGTCGGATACGCAGGTATTCCCGCCGCCGGGAATCGATCGACGCAACAGCTTTTTTGCGCAAACACTTCCGGAAAGCGCGTCACCGGCGAGATGGTACGTCGGGCTGGCGGCCGGCGGTCGCGGCCCGAAGCTGGTCTACTTGCGCGCGTTGACCACTCTGCTCGCCTCGGCGCAGCAAATGTTGGAAGCTGAAGGCGAATCGTCCGACCCTTATCTGACCGCGCTTTGTTATTTCAATGCGTTGCGTGAACTTGGAGGAGCGCGCCGGATCGTTGAAGACGAAGTGCGCGCTGGTGTCGCCAGGTACGGAACCGAGCGGCGACGAATTGTACCGCTCGACAAACCCTTCGCTGATCGGAAAATCGGCGAACCCCTCGAATTGACGTCCCGCGTTTCGACCGATGCTGTTGCAGAGGCCAAAAACAGGCTCGATCAGGTCTACACAAAGAGCGATGAAACTGTCGACGTGGCGCTGGCGACGAACATGATTTCGGTCGGGCTCGATATTTCGCGCTTGGGCCTGATGGTTGTCCAAGGCCAACCCAAAACCGCTGCCGAGTATATCCAGGCAACGAGTCGGGTCGGGCGCGATCCGAACCGCCCCGGCGTCGTGGTGACTATCCTGAATTTACATAAGCCGCGGGACCGAATGCACTTCGAGCAGTTCTGCCATTTCCATTCGACCTTCTACCGAGCGGTCGAGGCAACAAGTGTGACGCCATGGGCGGCACGAGCACTCGACAGGGCGCTAGCCGCCGTCGTCGTGGCGATTGCCAGACACCTACGTCCCCACCTGACGCCATCCCGTGCAGTGATCGAACTTGAGGGGTCGCCAGAGGTGCGCAGCGAGGTCATCCGTTACCTTGTGGCAAGGGCACCAGACGACATCGTCGGAGGCAAGCCGGCCCTCGAGACCCTCATCGCCGGGCTACTCGACGACTGGGTTGCGATAGCCAGGGAGCAGACGCAAGGCGGCGGCAACTTCGTTTATGACATGGCCGGCACCCAGCGCCTTCTGCATGCACCCTTGGACAAGGCAATCCCAAACCTCGACCCACGCCAACAGCGGTTTCAAGCCGGATGGAGCATGCGTGACGTCGAACCTGCGGTTCGCCTTAAGCCTCGCGGGCCGGACGGCAACCTCATTTCAAACGCGGATGATCTGGCATGAAGCAGTCGTCAAAGAAGGCCGAACTCAGGCTGTCACAGATCATCACGACCTTTGGCCCGGGCGCGATGGTCGATCTGCCGACAAGATCTGTTATCGTCGGGGGTCTGGAACGCTGGGATATGCGGGAGAATAGCTGGAAGCCGATCTCGGAGCCGCGGGCGTCGCAGTTGCTGCAAGACAAGCTCGTAAAGACTGGTCGCCTCAGTCCCGGAGTGACGCTTGGCCTGCGGACCCCCCCGCTGGATCCACAGTTGCCAGGCCGTGAGCCACCAGGGATCGACGTAACCATATTCCCCTGCTGGTTCGTTACCGATGCTCACGAACAGACACCAACGGGACGCCGGCGTCGTTTGGTGCCTTGGAAGCAACTCGATGCCGCCGGTGGCCGTCGGAAATTCACCTTGGACGATGGGAAGAAAAGTGACGTCACTCCAATCCGCTTCGTTGCCGCTTGCGAGAAAGGCCATATCCAAGACATCGATTGGGGCTGGGCTGTTCACGGCAGCGGTGTAAAATGCAGCGATGCCCTCTGGCTCGAGGAGCAGGGAACCACCGGCGAGCCGCGTAATACCCGGATCGTTTGTGGCTGCGGCAAGTCGCTATCACTAGAACAAGCTCAGATACCGGGCCGGTTCGGTAGCTGCACCGGCAAGCAACCCTGGCTGTATGCAGATGCTCCAGAAGGGTGCGGCAAGGAGCTCCGGTTTTTGACGCGGACCGCAACGAACACATATTTCTCGCAAGTCCTCACCGTGATCTCATTGCCGTCCGCCGAGGATGCTCTCACGCGTCGGATACAGGAGCACTGGGACTCGTTGGGCAATGTGACCAGCATTGCTGAAGTAGGCCAGGCTCGTAAGTTTAACCCTGCAGTTTCGGCAGCCATTGAGGGGCACTCAGACGAAGCTGTTTTCGTACGCATCGAGCGGCTGCGCACTGCAATCCTTCAGGATCTCGACAAGAAGCCAAAGTTTGCGGAATTCGAGATTTTTGCGTCAGGTGAAAAACTCATCGGCGTAAATCGGCCCGATGCAGAGCTGCATGCCGAAACGCTCAACCGTGCTGGGTGGGGTGGGACCGAGGCGTGGCTTGCGCCGATCCATTCCGTTGTTGCCGTCCATCGGCTGCGCGAAGTCTCATGCTTGTACGGGTTCACACGGTTTGAAGCCGCCCCGACATCGATCGATGGTGACATTGAAGAAATCTACATTGCGGTGGACGGCGCGCCGATCGCGAACGAACTTACATGGCTCCCAGCTGTCGAACAATTTGGCGAAGGCCTGTTCATAAAGTTTGATAGCAGAGAAATAGGCGCGTGGATGGCCAAGGCGCCTGTTCAAGAGCGGGACGCCAGCCTCCACGAAGGCTTTCGAGCTTGGGCGGCAAAAAAATTCGACGGAAAGAAGCATCCTCCTTACCCGGGGGCACCGTACATAATGCTTCATTCTCTCAGTCACGGCTTGATGGCCGAAATAGCTCTTGAATGCGGGTACCCCGCGACAGCGCTGAAGGAGCGAATTTACTCCCTGCCAGACGATAAAGGGCCCGGCCGGTTTGGCATCTTGATCTACACCGCGACGGCTGGGGCTCAAGGCACGCTCGGCGGCCTTCTATCGGTCTTGCCCCGGCTGGGAGACATGATTGGTTGTGCTTTGGACAAGATGACAATTTGCTCGAGTGATCCAATCTGCGCCGATCATCAGCCAGAACGACAGTCCGACGACCGCGCGCTTCATGGGGCGGCCTGTCATAGCTGCCTTTTGGTGGCCGAAACCAGTTGTGAGCACCGCAATCTATATCTGGACCGGGCCCTGCTCAGTGAAACTGTCTCGCTGTCTGAAAGTCGGCTTTTCAACCACCGATAGATGCTCAAGCACTCCTCGAATTGAATGCTTGTGCAGAAACTTATAACGTATTTTATGTTAGTTTGAAAACGTCACCAAATGAACTCTGAGTAAATTGATCAACTCTCTTGAACTGCTTTTGAGCGAGATTGCACGGATGAACGGGGAGTTATTTCGTCGTGGTGATGTGACTTGGGATTTTTCTGCAGGCTGCTTGGCTCGGTCAGCGGGACGTAGGATGACGCCGCCCTCTCGCCAGCTAGTGAGACAATGCCTGCAGACCTCTTCAGCGAGTTTCAGGTATGAAATAGCACCAAAACAACCCATGATGCGGCATGCGTTGGCTGCCCAGAAAAGCCAGCGCTCAATCGAAACGATCACGGCAACGAACATCGTAGCGGGGAAATGGCATTAACAGAATGACTCGGTCGGAGTGCTAAATGAGTCAATGACAATCCAAAACAGGCTGATGGCCAAACAGTCGCATTAGTACTTGTCTTATATTGTGTAATTTTCAGCAGTTTAATATTTTAAAAGGATATAGTTTTGAATTCTAGAAGTGTTAGAAAGCATCTAAAATCTAATCGCAAACCAGGAAACAGTTGTTACAACGTTAATTGCGTAAATTTGCCCCCACTCGTATTTCATCATGACCATCTCGTCGATTTCACAATTTCTGCGATAGAAAGCAAAATTATCTATAAAGGCTGGGATCTGGACCCCCTGATTATCTTTGATGAAATGTGCAAAAATAATCTCGCTGGCTGCTATTTCCGTTCCGAATGGGTTTGCGAACTTTGCAACAGCATGGATGGCAGGGGCAAAGATCAGCGATATAGAAAACTTCAAATTCAGCTCTATCCGCACTCTTTTTCTATGAAACCGAGCGAGCTTTGGCAACTAAGGCCAATATCTAACGAAAACTGGTTATCTGAAGCAGCTAATATTTGGAGTCTGAATGCTAAATCTCACGTTCTAAACCTGTTAGAGATACTCAAAGTAGTAAAGAGCGACACACATTTATATAGAGCTATTGCTCAAAAATAACCGCCTAATTGTCACGGCAGCTTTAGATTATTGATTATCTCGACGATGATGAATGAAGTCAAAAGGCCGAAGTTTGTAGGCATCGAAAAATAGTCGACTAGACAGATTGCAATGTTATATATTTCGAGGCCATTTTGCTAAATCTCAAGCGGCTTCCAGCCGGTATCGCATTGCTTGGCTGGAACACGGAGCTACCTTCTTCGGGCACCGGCGACCCGCTCGGCATGACCCTGCGAGTTGGCGCGCGCCTGGGCGCTGAACTCCTCCATTGCATCACCTCGATCACGCCGCGCGCGCGCTATTATTCCTTTTTCCCGTGGGCTTTCCAGCGCGCGCAGCACCGGACCGAGGGCGAATCCGATTTCGTTCAGACAATGCGCCTTGTCCTTATCGACGAGCGGGCAATGACACTTGGCGCGGTACTCCATCACAAAGGTCACCCATGCGACGGAGGAGGTCTGCAGGGCTCTAATCGAGGAGTCGAATTTGCGACGGGTTCTACAGAGCGCTCGATCGACCTCAGTCGCTGGAGTCACCTGCGCGACAACACCAGCGGGTTCGACGCGTATAAGGGATCGCTGATCAACCTCGGCATATTCAAGGAGAGCGTGACAGTAAGCGATACCGAAAACGAAGACGGCCGATCTGCGGCCATGAGCTCCGGAGAATTGTCCGCCAAGGGAAGCCTGTTAGCCGGTGCCTTCGACCGCGCTGTCGCGGGAACCGCGTTTGTCAATCTGGGGCCGGCGAGCGCTTCGATTGAGACTGACATACTAAAGGAATTCGGCGGCGCAGCTGGACTATGCGAATTGCGGGCGGCAGACGACTCTGATCTTATGCCCTTGCGCGATCTGTTTTTCGCGACCGAAAGCGATCGGCTCAATTCTCATTATCGGCGCCGCATGAGCTTGCTGCTTCTTTTGTGGGCGACCGATATCGCTGCCGGACAGGGGTTGGAATTCAATGTGCGGGCATTTGCCGATCTGACCTACTATCGGATCGTTTTCGACGACGAAGAGAACACGGTTTCGGTGACGCCGCCGCCAGCGTTGATCGACATATCGGAGCGCTGGCGGATTTTTCAGTTTCACAATTATTTGACCACCGCGCTCGAATCCTTGTTGGCTGGCCTGGTGCGCGCGATCAGGGATCATGCCGCGGGTAGGATGCTGGAGGAAATAATCGAAGCCTTTGACAGCATAGAGTCACGCGAGGCGCTCGGCGAGTTTCTTTCGTTGGAACTGCCCATCCCATTCATGGACCTCTCGCCGGCAGACTCGCTGGCATTGCTGGGGATCGATGTTCATGATGAAGCCGATAATGGAAAAACTTCGGGGTCGTTCGCATCCAATCCGTTCGTTGAACGGCTTCTTCGTAAAGCGTTAGTCGAGCAGGATTTCGTCTCTGGGCCGGCGGGTCCACTGTTGGCCTCCTTGCTGCTCTACTCCCTGATACTTCGATATGATCTAACTGTCGCTGAAGCCCATAAAGGGTGGAACATCCAAAAGGCGCCGGACCAAGGAGCCGACGTCGCAATGCCGACTGTCTTCCACATGCTCACCGTCGATTTTGGCGAGGGCTGGTGGAAAATGGCCAATCGGGAGATCCTGACTCGGGTGCTAAAGCGGTTCGTCATTCGACAACATGAAACCATGAGCTACGAAAAGGGCTTTGGCGGAAGCCCGCCCTTATTTCGAGTTGATGGCATGATGGTCTACGGTACGGGACTGACTCGCGATGAAGTGGACCCTGGCAACCCGCGTTTTCCGAGCGCGATGCAAGTGCTGAGGGACTTGCGGCTGATCGCCAGCGACCCGGAAGTCGGGCAACGCCTGACGTCCGACGGCCGGGAAATGCTACGTTTCTACTTAGAGGACGTCATTTCGTGACGGTAGATTTCCTCGAGTTCCTGAAGAAGGCCAAGGGCAAGTTCGCGTTCGTCGCCACATATGAATTCGATCCACATTTTTTCGAACGGCGCATACTCGCTACCCCCGCATTCGACGGCGCATTGGTCCTCGTTTTCGTGGACAACGACCGCTACCGGGACATCCTAGAGAATGGCAGGCAAGGCCAAGGCTTCGATCGAAATTACTTTGTCATCCCGATCAGCATGGCCAGAGGTGTGTTCCACCCAAAATTGTACCTTTCGATCGGCGACAAGAAAATGATCGCGTCGGTCGGCAGTAACAATTGCACTTCCGCCGGAACGGGTCATAATTTCGAGCTCATCTCAACGCTGGAGTCGTCAAGCGGCGACGATCGAAACGGCAACGCTGAGCTCATCGCCTCGATATTTCGCCAATTTCAACGCTACGCACAAGAGGCTGGGCCAGTCTCCAAGTGGCTGAAAAAGGCAGTTTTCGATCAAGCTGAGGTCGCTTACCCTTGGCTTACCGAAACCGCCGTTGCCGGACAGGATATCGAGTTCGTGTCCAGTCACGCCGGTCCGCTCTGGCCGCAAATTGTCGCTCGACTGGCCAACATGGATGTTCGCAAAATCACGATGCTGGCTCCATACTTCGACAAGAACCTCAGCATGGTTGAGCTGATAAGAGAGCGTTGGCCCACCGCGACCATCCAAATAGTCAGCCAATCTGGTTATAGTAATCTACCGGTCGAGCGGTTTGTCGCGCTGCGCAACACACTTGGCAATTTGGAACTGATCTCGGCGACGCCGCAAAAAGCCGGACGCAAGATGCACGCAAAGGCGCTTGCCTTCCAGACACCGGAGCGCACTTACTGGCTCGCTGGCAGCGCTAACATGTCCAATGCCGCCCTCGCAGGCGGCAATAGCGAGGCATGCCTCTGGTTCGCGACGGAGCAGAACGCCACGGCGGCGTTGAAGCAGGATGACTTGAAGTTTGCCGAGATCGCAACGGAGAAATTTCAAGCGTCGCCGATCGAAGAGCCCGCCCCCTCGACTGCCGGGACTCACGGGCTCAAGCTACTATCGCTGGTCCTAACCGAAGAAGGACAGCTTTTGGCGACCGCGGCGATACCTGCACATACGACCGAACTTACGCTCCGAATATTCAAGCGCCACGAGGCGCTGCCCACCCTCTCGTGGAATATCGGTGCAGCAAAATCCGATATCACTCTGGCCCTAAAGGACAATGATCAAGAAAAATTCGACCAGCCTGCAGTTGGTCAATTGCGAGCTATAGTTGACGGTCGTGAAGTGACAAGCCTGCTCTGTTCCGTCAAGCAGCTTCCGCGATTGCTCCGCGATCGAGCGGGAGGTAATACTGCTGGTAACAGGCTGCAACGAGTAATCGAAAGCGGCGACGGGCTGATCGAATACATCGACGCACTCGGCGGAGTCGATGAGGCGATCGATTTTATGAACCGGACGACCATTCGGTTTGCCGATGACAGCTTTTCCGGCGGCGGTGGCGGCGGACGGTGGCGCGCGCGCGATCCTTTTTCGGGCGATGTTCCCGACCATTGGGTCATAGGCTCAAGCGGCGCTTCAGTCGCCGAACTGCGTAAAGCCATCTGGGCGTTCGTCCAGCGTCACATTCGAACGAGACTGGAACGGCACGCTAACCGACGAAACTTGCGCGGGTTGTCGAATTTCCTCGATATCTTTCGCACGATCAGCCGATTCCTGTTGGCCTGGAATAATCGGCGGATGAATAACGAAGTCGTCGTTTCCGCCGCCTTCGTGACGACGGGACTGCAGGAAATCTTAGCCACGCTGATCGGTGCGCGGGGCGAAGATCCGACAGATCGGCCGGGATATGGCAGGGCCCTTCTGTCAAGCCTGAGCGCCGACCACGCCCTCGTTACGGCGGAACTGAATCGCCACCGAGTGCCCGCGCTAGTCCGCGCAACAGTCGACGAAATCATCCGGGCCCGCGCGATTTCCCTGAACCGGCCATTTTACGATGAATGGTCGCAAGCAAGACGCGACTGGGTCTCGAACTGGATCGCTGAAATGCAGCTCGATGTACCCAGTGAAACGGATATTCATGAAATTGGAGCCGAGTTCAGGCTCGCCGCGTAGCGCGCCGCTCTTTTCGGTCTGGGAGCACGCTCAACCAAAATCCGGTGTGCGGCATCGCTCGGCTGGAGGCCGCCGGACATCCATTTGAGCTACACGAGAGGAAAGGTGCACTTACCGCGCATCATCGTTCGGACAGGATAGCTTGTTAGATATTTTTGGGCTATTATCTAACAAGGAAGGAGCAGATCCGTGACCGCTATCGCTGACAAAATCATGAAGCGCGTTCGCGGCAAGGGGCGCGGATGGGTATTTACGCCGAGGAGCTTTCTCGATCTGGGCTCACGCGGCTCGATCGATATGGCACTTTCGCGCCTGACTGAGTCCTCTGCAATCCGCCGGCTTGATCGCGGGCTTTACGATTATCCTCGCGTGCATGACGTGCTCGGCGCGTTAAGCCCCGACCCGGCAGCACTGGCAGCCGCCCACGCCGCAAAGAGAGGTGACAAGCTTGCACCGTCGGGCGCAGCGGCGGCCAACAGCCTCGGCCTCTCCACACAGGTGCCTGCCAAGGCTACCTATGCGACCACCGGCCGTACGCAGGTCAAGCGCACGGCGGGTCGCAGCCTGACGCTACGCCATAGTCGTGCGCCTGTCCTGGATACCGCTTCAGACACCGCGAACGCGGTGTTGCAGGCCCTGGCCCTGCTCGGCCGGGCCAAGGTCGATGCCGATACGATCAGGCGGCTAGCGTTACGCGTGGATAGCGACGACATGCGACAGCTGCTACGTGCGCGCCCGTCGATGCCCGGCTGGATGGGCGATGTAATCCTCAAGATCGAAGCTGCCCAGCATGGATAAGTTTGCTCGCTCCAGTATCGACAATCGGCGCGCCTTTATCGAAGAGACGGCGAACAAGCGTGATCTCACGCCGCTGATCATTGAGAAGGACTTCTGGGTGTGCTGGACGCTGAGGCGGCTTACACACACGCCCGACCTAAAGGGGCATTTGACGTTCAAGGGCGGCACGTCGCTTTCAAAGGCCTACGCAATCATTCAGCGCTTCTCCGAAGATATCGATCTCACTATCCGGCGAACCGCCCCGCTGTTGGACAAGGTCGCCTCGCCGATGGAGCATGGAATCTCCGGTAACGAGCGTCAGCGGCGCACCAAGGCGCTGAAGGCTGCAGCACAAGCTTTCGTCGAGACGATTGCGCTTCCGGTGCTGAGTAAGGCGATCGAGACTGAGCTTGGCACCACGGAAGGCTGGAGCGTCGAGGTCGACCCGGACGACAACGAGCGGCAGACGCTGCTGTTCAACTATCCTCGCACCTCGGGCTACGGTCTCGGTGGTTTCGGCCGAGGCGTCTTTGGTGACGATGGCAGCAAAGGCTATGTGAAGCCAAGGATCAAGCTCGAATTCGGCGCGCGCGGCGATCCAGATCCGTTCGAAGTACGCGACATTCAACCGTATGTTGCAGAGGAGTTTCCCGACAGCTTGCCGGACGCGGTCACATCGGTCGAGACGCTCAGCATTGCCCGCACTTTCTGGGAAAAGGCGACAATCCTTCACGCGCTGCACCATAACGGAAAGTTGCGCGATGGGCTGTCTCGGCATTATTACGACCTGCTGATGCTCGACATGGCCGGGATTACGTCTGCGGCGTTGGCTGAGCCCGACCTGCTTGCCCAGGTTGTGCGCAATAAGTCCCTGATGTTCGCGGATGGATCCGCTTCCTACGCGACCGCTGACCTAGCCGGTCTTAGAATATCGCCTTCCGCCAAGATACGAGACGCGCTCGCTGCCGATTATGCCGCGATGGCCGAGATGTTCATGGTCGAGCCGCCAAACTTCGACGAGCTGCTCGCTGGTCTCGCTGACCTCGAAAAACGCATCAACCAAGCGGCAGCCACTTCCTGAACCAGTGGTCAGCGTTGATGCCCATAGCATCCTGCCGCTGTCTCGCAATCTCCGGCGGCGCTCGCCAGATTGGTACAATGCTCGCCGTCCGCGCCATTACCACTAATCTTCGCGACGCTCGCGCCGACCCCGCGATGCGCGAACAGGATCCGCCGAACTGGGGCGATACCACCTCGCTGAATTGGAGCCTCCGGAGCGAGACGGAAAAGGACGACCAATGGACATAATCTGGTGAGAGAAATTGTTAGATATTTTGCTCGATATATCTAACACCAGCGCTACCCTGACCCTGCCTCTCTGATGGCGGCGTAACCCGCGAATCCTGCTTGACCCTTGGGCTGCCGGTACTGATGATATGATGATGCCATGGGATAATGCTAGCGTGATCGGCGGTCGTACGGCGCGCGTTGTGGCTTCACCGAGATGAGCCGGCGTCGGCCATGTTCCGACGACGACAAGGCGCGGATCACCGCCGAGAGCTGCGCCGGCGCCGGCATACGGATCTGCGACGTAGAGAGCCAGAACGGCATCTGCTCTATCTAGTGGCCAAAACCTGACGCTTGGTTCCCATCTTGATGGGTCTGCGAATGACGGGATCTGGGACAGGCCGTGTAAAAACGCAGGTTCGGCGGCTTTCTGCGAAGGATTGATTCAAGATTGGGCGCGCCGGGATTCTGTTATGGGGTCAAGACAGCCTCTCCGATTGCGATATTGCTTGTGTCGGGTCCGGCGAGGCGTTTTTACACAGCCTCGGGACATTTCGGTCATTTCTGGCGGGTCCGCCAAGTGTCGGCTTGCGCCGGCAGCAGACACTCGCGCGTGCGCTCGAGCGATGTCGCCGAATAGCTCGGGTGTGGTACTCGCTTTACGACCGACCGGAACGACGATGAAACCAAACGGTTAGCCGGTCCTAACGGCGGGGAAACGCTCATATCGGCACTGTTCACGAAGCTAGGGAGGTGGCACAGAGTTCGGCATGAGCGACCCCCACAATCATCATTACATCCCACAGTTCTGGCTGAAACGCTTTTCGCACGATGGGCAATCGAAGCTCGTGTGGTCCTATGACTGGGATAAGGACACGGTGCAGGAACGATCGATCATGACTCTTATGTCGGAGTATGACCTCTACACTCAACAAACGAGCACGGGCGACGATTTCAGCCTTGAAACCGGAGAGATGGGACAGGTTGACAGGTCTGGATCCAAGCTGTTTCGTCGCCTCGACCAAGGTGAACGAAGTTCCGCATTGAGAGAGGACTTGGCCGACTTTTTCGGCGTTATGGCCCTCCGACACCCGGCTACTGTGAGTCGCTTCCCGGTGGTCACCGCCAGTTTTCTCGGCGATCTACAATCTGTCTTAGTAGGCGCTACCTCGCTCGCGGATCTCGACGAATATCTCGCAAGCATTGGTGCACCGGCAAGTGGGATGACCCCTGCGGTTTTCGCCGCGATTAAGTCAGCGACGAGCGATGACCTGGATCTTTTTTTCACATCACAGTTTGACAAACAACTCGCACCAGGGGGGAACGAGGCAATCCCGTATGCTGACACGATCGAAGATCATTCGGGTCGGGACATTCTGAAGGACCGGCTTTTGGACATGGAATGGACGTTGGCCACGGCGCCCGAAGCGACGGTGTTGATCGGGGATACCGGCATCGTGCTCGAGCGCGGGAACAGCGACTATGGATGGAAGATCGTAATCGGACCCCAGCTTGTCCTGTCGATCACTAAGACCGAGCAGTCCGTTCCGATGATGATTGGAAGCGGAACACTGACAACCTGGGAGGTCGACGGGCTGAACCTGGAGACTGCCGCACGGTCGAAGAAACTGCTCGTCGGCCGAAGCAAGGCTGCCATTGAAAGAGCTTCGGCTCAGATAAAAGGCGGAAATTATTAAGTTGCGCTAAGCGAAGCACGCAGGTCGGCCGAATGCCCGCAATGGCCCATCAGCCGACAACTGAACCGCCCCGGGTTTGCCGGAGGCTACGGGTTGTGAGTTACGCTGCAAGATCTGGGATCGGGAAGGCTGCCGCCAGCCCGCTGAATTCGGCGATCACATCGACCATCGTTCCGGCCTTGGCCGAAAATAGCATCGGCACGAGGTGGTCGGTGACGAGAGCGGATCGTAGGGACATCCCGACCTGCGGGATACGAGTCAATTTCGCTAGCCTCTGCGGATTTGCCCGAAGAAACGCGAGCCTGTTGAGATTCTTCTCGATCGGGGTTTTCCGCCCACCGGGTGGCGCCAATGTCGTATATTCGGCGAGTCGTTCACCGATCTCACCGATCGAGCGCGCCACCTGAAGCCGCTTGCACTCGATCGCTACCACTACGCCCGAGGCCTCATGCCAGGCGAGCACATCCACATCGCCAAGGGCCTTCGTTCCGCCAAGCTCGGTAAGTTTGACGTCGCTGCGTGCCGTCCATCCTAGGCGTTCCATCTCGTCAGCAACGCTCTTGTTGAAGGCGTGTCCGTCGCGGTTAACGGCCGCGCCGATCCAGCTGCGCATCGCGTCGCCGGTGAACAGTTCTACGGGGACCAGCCCCTGCTCGGCCTCGAAGAATCGTGTGATGAAGTGGTCGACCAGTGCCGGTGCGATCAAAACGAGCGGATCGTCGCCCTCCCCTATCTGCACGATCGGGCGGTGCACGAGCGAGAGCCGACGATTGAAGCGCCAAGGATACCAGTCTCGCTTCCTTGCGCCCTCCGGATGAACCTCGTCCCAACGCGGCCGCGGTTTGAGAGCCAGCGCATTGAACGCTTTGTCGGGGTCATGGGCAGGACAGTCCGCCGTGTCACCGTGCAGGCGCTTGATTAGCTCACTCTTCGACATCTTGAGGACCGTCACGCCGGCAGCCGCAGCCTCATTGGCAAGATCCATCGCAAACCGAGCGAAGGCGAGGAGATCGAGGCCATATTCGTCGAGTATTGCTGCTAAGAAATCGGGATCAGCTTGCAGTTCGGCAGGCGTCGTGCTCACTTCGAAATGACGCGGGTACGCGCGCGCGGCACTCCTGAAAGCGCGCTCGCCATGGGCATTGATATACGGGGTTTGCTCAGCCCGCCGGAAGGTCTCGTCGAAGGACAGGGAGCCATTGTCGTTTACGAAGGGCGGTGTCACCGCCAGGCCCCAGTGGATTGCATCATCCTGATTGGCGCATTCGACCATAATCGCGAGGTCGGCATAAAGCTGGTCGAGATCGGCGTCGCTTGGCACGCGTCCACCTCTCACCGGCGCGATGCAGACCGCCATTTCGGCGAGGACTCGCGCGGCAAGTCCCGCGATCCCCCGCTGGACCTCGAGCCCGTTGGACGCTCCGATGATATCAGCCTGGTCCCGATAGAGGGCGAGCAATGCGGCGGCGGTCTGCTGCCAGCTGAAGCGATCATACACGACAGCGTCATGGTTGATGAGAAGACGCATGACCAACGCCTCACGGTCGAGCTGCTGCATCAGCGCCTCGACTCGCCTAAGCAGGGCGACTGTCGCGGCCTTGAGGATAGCCGGCGCCTGGGCGAACGGAATCGCCCCCGGGCCGGCGGTCCAGCCTGCGGCCTCGGCAAGCTGGAGCCTACCCCATGCGATATCCTCGTCCTGAAGCAGACGAGGCCGGCTCAGACCCGCAGCCGCGTAGACCTGCATAGTCGGTGTGCGCGGTTTGAACATGTGAAAGAAGCGGGCCGAGGTCGATCCGATGACTTCGAGCGCAAAGCTTTCGGCTTCTGCGCCAGTCATCGCCTCTCCAGCGATCGTTGCGACCGCACCGGCAATGCCCGCCACAATCGACCGCTCGGCCACATTGTCGGCACGCGCGAAGGCATTGAGATAGTCATTCCCACATCGAACAGAGATCCTATTGCCACTCCGTTCGACATGTGGCGGCCCGAAGGAAGCGCTGGGCGCGGCATCGGAGTCGAACGATTCGACGTCGGGCACGGTCAGGAGGATGCGGATCGGCCCTTCAGGTAGACCGGTGAACCGGTCTTCCAGCAGCTGCGCGGTCCGCAGCATCCAGTTCTGGACCATGTCCCAAAGCTGATAAACGATGCTCATACCGACAGGGCCGAGAACGCCGCGCTCGAGGCTGACCCACCAGGGCCGCCTTGCGGTTTCGACACAGGATGTCAGCTCGCCATTCGCAACCGCATAACGGTCGACGAACAGGGGCAGCCCCTTCACCTCATCGAAAAAGACATCGGTCGCGGAACGCTGTACCTCAACCCAGCGTGTACCATCATCGCTAATCGCGACATGGGGATCGAGCAGTGATCGCAGATGAGCGCGCAGCGTGCCAACATGGTCGGTGGCAAGCCGGATCCCGCCAGGCGCGGCAACGTCGGGCACCATGACCATCGCGGTGCCCCGCAGGAATCCGTAGAGGTTGGCGAAGCCGTTAATGTTGTCGAGCCGGTAACCGCGCTCGGGCAATTTCGCTTCCTGATCCAAAATCTTCCAGAGCCGCAGCGCGTTGAAGCCATGCTCCCAGATGATCCGGGCGATATCGGCGATACTGACGCCGACGCTGCGCCATACATCGGGTTCATCGTGGGTCAGCTCGATCGAAAAGCCACGCCCGAGCCCGCCATGCACGATCACCGTCAGGCCGCGTTGATAGTCCGGCCGGTCACGAAGCTCGGCCGTAACCGCGGCAACCCGTGCGCCAATCTCGGGCGACAGGATCTGGAGCGATCGGTGGCCGTTGATGCGAAAGTCGTCGAGCGCTTCGCCCGCATAGACGAGATGAAGATAGGCACCCTCGTCGAACGTGGCCACGAGGTCCCGGCCAATGGGGGCAAATGAGCCAGGCTCACGAATCAGCCGGGCTCTGAACCCGGTCAGACCGAAGCTACGAAGCTCGGTGAAATGCTTATCGGCGATGACTGCCTCGACCTGCGCGAGCGCGCCGGCGTCAGCGGCAGCGTCGAGTACTTGACGCCGGATCGCAGCACCGATTGCGGTCGGCATGACGACGATGATCGCCCTTTCGTGCCGGATCAGAGGCCGTCGCTCGAGATCGCTATGTCCGATCGACTGGCCCATGAGCGCCTCGCGATCGGCGGTGGTCAGACCGAACGGAACGACACGGTTGGCGCGAATGCCAAGCCGCATCAGGTCATCGAACTCGAATGTGACGCGTGCACGGGCTTCGTCGATCCGCGCGTCAGACACATCGATTGGCGTGCGCGGGCTGGCGGTCGAACGCGTGTAGCGGGGAATGCCGGCCCGATCGGCAATCTCCTCGCTTAGGGCGAGCATGGCCATGCATTGATCGAGTGCAGTCGCCGCCCATTCCTGGTTCTTCAGCCGCATCGTCGCCCATACGAGCGCTTCGGCGCCAACGTCATTGTCACCCCACAGTCCGTCAAACAGACGGGCATTGCCGTTCCATGAGGGGACGTTCGAGACGAACACGTCCTCGGTCGGATCTTCCTGCTGGCCAAGCGGATCGCTGAGCAGCGAGCCATTAAGCCAGCGCGCAAGATCCTTTGATGTCGGCTTGTCAACACCCATGGCGTGGATCGCCGCGAGCGAGATAAGCGCTTCCAGTCTGAAGGTCGCGGACTGGTTCTCTGGATAGGTCAGCAGCCCGCCGGCGACGGCGGCGATGTCTGGAAAGGAGAACCGGGCAAGCTCGCGCACCATGGCCGCATTGCGTTTGGCAACATCGTTCAGGTCGAGCGTCTTGGCGCTGGCGAGCATGGCCTGGAGGCCGCGCATGACGTCGAGCATATTGGCCCTTGGCCCCTCAGTCTCATTCGCCGCAACCATGGTCTGCCTTCACGCCTTTTCGCGAACGAATACTGTGCCGCGCGGCAGCATGACGTTCGATGGGTTGTGATTGGCGAATGATCAGATCCGCCGGTGACGGACAGCGCCGTCCCCGGCAGCGATCAGCGTCGTGGCGGCTGCGGGAGCGGTCTGGCCCGGGTGCTATCGTGGGCGCGTCATGGTGCCGGGGTCAACAGGTCGGCGACGCTTTCTGCAATCCTTGCGCAAGAAGCGCTTCCTCGCGCGTCAGGACGATTTTCGGCTCCATGGCAGGTTGCAGCAAATGCCGACGCTCACATGAACAACGCTGAATGTCTTGAACTGGGTCGGAAGCCGCCGTGACAACAGCGGCGGAGACAGAGGCAGCTATCCGCAAATCTCATTCTGAAAGCGCCCGGCAGCAAGCGGCCCAGTTGCTGCCAGTACCCGTTATGTCTGCAGGTTCCGCCCGACGCGTTGTATCCCGTAACGTTGCTCAGAAATCGCCAATGATGCGACAGTGGACGTTCCCGCCGTAGAGGTCGATCGTCTCTTGGGGATATCCGTTGGCGACCAACCAGGCGTTGATATTTGCAAGGAACTCGTCGGGGTCAACGCCTTCCGGAATGACTTTGGGAAAGCCGTATCGCCAACCTTCAGGCGGATCGATCCAAGCTACAATCAGGGTTCCTCATTCCTGGCAAAGCCGCTTCAGTAGGACGATCAAAACCTCAGCATCACGTTTGCAATACTCGCGGCGCCGTTCAAGATCAGTGATTGACATCAGACGTGCCCTCATAAAGTCTCGTAATTGGACGATAGTTTCGCCACGGAGAAGTACATGCCTCTTTCGGCCGATGAGATCCAAAAGCGGTTTGAGGATCGAGCCAGGGTGCCTTCCAGTGAAGCGGCACGCCAACTCCTCGCAGCCGGCCATCGCGTCGCTTACAGATACAGGGATACGCCTCTTGATCGAGTGCTGCTGCGCTATCCGGACGGCTCCATCAGCTCAATCGGACCTGACGGCGTCGAAGAATTGGTGTCCGGCCCCGATCCGTTTAAGCCTCTCTCCTAATGGGCTCCATCCGGCCAACTTCAATTTGGCACTGGCGCATAGCCGACAGCGGTCTCCACCGGATGGATACTGAGTTTGGCGCGCGCATCGCGTGCAAATAAGACTATCTGCGTGTCCAGGCATTCGTCGCTGTAACAGCCACTCGCCCGCGCAAGTAACTCGCGATCATCTTTCAGAAAGGCAACTTCTCCCTTGGATCGCCGAGCTCTTCCGGCGCAGCAAGGCTGCCGCCTGACGTCGATCACTTGCTCAGCGTGTTGGCCCTGTCGTAATCGCGACGCCGGGGCCGTCCGCATCGAGCCGCCCGGCCGGCGTTCCCGCAATTGCGGCGAGGAGAATTTTCACCAGCGCGAGCGCGTCGTCGCGCGTCGGTCGGGTCAGGTCCGGACCGATCGAGCTGTTCATGATCGACGGGTGCGCCAGATCGTCAAGATGACCCGCAAGCCCGAAGGCATGGCCTAGTTCATGCACTAAAATGGGCGTCAGATTATAACATTGCGGGCTGCCGTCGGTGGGTTTCGGGAACGCGAGCTCGCCAGTAAGTGCCGCGCGCCAGCAGGGATAGGTTGCGCCGTTAATCCACAGCGTCCGGCCCTCGACCTGCGCTCGCGCCGCTTTGACCTGACCGCCAACCGTCAAGGCCTTAGCGTCCCGGGTCATATAGCGCACCACGAACGAAGCCGTGTCGCGGCAGCCAACCCGTACCACTTGCGGCGGCGTCATCAGCACGTAGCCACCCGCCGATCGGCTCAGCATACCCTGAAACGCGACTCGCGCGGCCGGTGGCAGGTCGGGCCCAAGATCCTGAAGCGCGCCCATCCACTGCGCGACCGCGTTGCCGAACGCGTTGCGGACCTCTTGGCTGCGTGGACTATCCGGCGCGATCGGCGCGCCGCGATCATCCTCGAGATAGAAGGACATCCCGCGCGTGAGAATTCGGTTGTCGAACACGGGCTCGGGTCCATAATTCACCGCCCACGGTACGCTCTCGGCGCAAAACGCCGGCACGGGCGGCGTCTCCGTAATACCCTCGCGACAATATTGCCCTCTCGCTATTCCGACGAAGCGACGGTCGGGTCCGTGATAGGCCGTAAGGCCATCGACGGAGCGCAGGTGTAGCCGGCCATTAACGAGGACCGCGGCGGATGCCAGAAATCGCACCTTGGGTGATTTGAGTTCGACCTCATAGAGCGTGAGCGGCGTAGTCGGGCACATTTGACCGCCCGCCGAATAGGGGCGGATCGGCTTGGGGCGGCAGGCACCATTACGCTCGACCTGCTTCACCTCGCCGCGCGGAAAAGCCTGCTCCGCGCCACATTCCGGCGCGAACCGCACGGCCGTGGCGCCTACGGCGATGAGCCGTCCAAAGATCAACCGGTCACCCAGTACGAGCGTATCAGCATGTGCCGGGGGCGCGCTGGCTAGCATAGCGAGTGAGACAAGCTTAGCGAGAAAGCGTGATATCACTGGTGTCGTCCCGCTTGATCAAGTGGATGAAGGGCACCTCGGCGGTGCTCGCCGCTGGCTTAAACAGAATGACGATGTCCTTGCCTGCGAACAGAAGTCGATACCCCGCGAACGGCATCGCCTTGCCGTCCTTGTTCTTAAGCTCCCGGACCACTGGCAGACGCGAGGTTCCGGAACGAAGGTCGACATCGGCGGCATGCGCGCCGGCCGCGATGCCGGCGAGATAGGTCGTGATCACGACGAGAATGACCAGCGCATAGGTAATCGGCTGCACCCAGGGCGCCGTGCGCGGCCAGCGCCCAGCCATACCGGCACTCCCGCCCGCCAGCCATCCCATCGCGATCAGATAGGCGACGATCAGCCACGGCCCATCCAACACCGCCGTCAGGCCACGATAGACGAGGTGGGTGATCGAGAACTCCAACACCTGATAGCGAACGCCGAACCCCGCATAGTAGGTCTCGGTTGAGACCAGCCCGGCGAACAGTACCACGAAGGTGATGAGCGCCAACTGCTCCTTGAGCGCCGACGCGATGCCTGAACCATTGTCGCTTGTCGTCGGCATGATCACCCCCGCATCTAACGATAGCAGTCTTGTGCTGGCCGTGACATAGTTGTGTCAGGCGGATCGACCGTGTTGTTCGAGTAACCGAACGGTCGAATTGAGGGCGCGTTGCCGCCGAGCGGCTTGATGGCAGACGAATGACCGGTCTCGGGAGGAGAAGGCATTCACGCGTCGATAGGGGAATGGCTTAAACTGTGTCGGAAGCGGCCTTTGCGACCATGGGCACCAAGTGTCAGACTTTGACTACTAGCTTTGCACCCGGCGCCTCCAGCTCCGGCAGAGCTGACAGGGTTGTCCGCCACTCATCCGCATTCACATGGCTGCGCTCATGACCCGAGTTATCGGCTTTCCGTCGCGATTTTAGCGGACTCATCACCGGCAATCTCGATCAGATCAACATCGACCTCTCGCATATTGTCCGGATGGATCATGATAGGCTGATCATATCTCGAAGCTAACTCCTCCATGTACTCGTCGAGATCGGGAACAATGGGCCGCACATCGATCGGTTTAAACGACGCAGAGCTATAAACGCGCCGATCGCGACCCGTAGGTTTGAGTTCAATCTCGACGCCGTAGCTGATGCCGTCGCCTGCCAGCTGAGCGCTATTGAAGTAAATTGCCTTTACCGGGCCGCCGTCCCCCCTAATCTCGTCGACTTCGAACGCGAACCGCGCCTCAGGCTTCGTCCGCAGCAGCAGATCCGCTGCAAGTTGTATCCATCGGGTGTCCCACATGTCGTTGATTGCGAGGGAAGCATTTGAACGGACGCCGGCCAACTCCAGCAAGCGGCGCCAGTCCGAAGCGATCCTGTATAGCGCGGGAAGCCCGTCGACGTTGGGACCGGTCAGCCTGTCGGGCAGCGACAATTTGACCGGTCCGAATCGGCCATCGTCGCCCTTAATCACGATCGCGCCTTGGCCCGACGCTAGATTGGTAAGCGCCCGGAGAAGCATGACGAGATCATCCAGCGTGCGGCCAACCTGCTCGAAGACCGCCTTCGTTTCGAAATCGGCCTCACGCTCATGAAACATGAAGCTGAAGTCGGAATGGCGGATCAGCATGCGGAGGCGAGCGTCGAAGGAAGGCGCGAAGAATATCTCGGCTAGGAACGTGGCTGGCGGGGTCAACGGAGGGCCCGTCACTACGACCTCGCAAGCGCCGCCGGAGGGAGGCGATAACATGATCTCCTCGATCGCGTTCAGCATGTCGCCATCGTATGGGACGGGCATGTCAAAGCGGTTATCGAATGTGCGGATCGCGATTGGCTTCAGCGGGTCCATACCGAGCACAACGCGGGTCAAATGATCTTCGGTGTCCGCCCGGAAGACAACGTCGCCAACGATGCGATCGTCGCGGTAGCCTAAGTTGGCAAGCTGGGCGAGCTTCTCTGCGGAATAGGCGGCTGGATCCGGGCCGCACGCCGTGGCAAGCGCTTCGCGTAAACCCTCGGGCGTGACTTCGAAAGCCTGGCCGACTTTGCGATAGTCGAAAGAGATCGTCTGCTGATTTATATCCAGCCTGCCAATGTATTGCTCGTGTCGTAGCCTGCGCAACAGCTTCTCGAGCGGTGCCCCAAGGAGATGAACGAGATAGCCGCGGATCGGGGTACCGTCGGGCTTCATCCTGAAAACCACGATGAACGCAGGAAGCGGGCTCTTCGCGAGCAGATCCGCCGCCGACAGCCGCAGTTTAACCTGCCCGGTCCCCACCGTCTTCGTCGCCTTCAGCTGGACATGGCAGGTCGTCTTCTGACGCTGGTCGAGGATCCCCTTAGGCACGGGCAAATCGACGACAAAGTCCCAGCCGGATCTATCGCGGTCGCTCTTGTTGCAAACGAGGAGCGCGCGCGGGCAGAGATAAGTAAAGAAGGCCTCCGCAGCGGCACCGAACTCGTCATTGGGTAGTTCCGAAACTGCGCCAACGCGGGCGCCCGGCGCAGCGACGCCGCCACTTAAATCGTCGTCTACATTCACAAGTCGTCCCTTCCTTGCGAAGCCATCCAGTACGACAGGAAGGCGGCCTGAGCTTTGTGCGCGGCGCTGCCCTACCCGTCGTTGCCAACTTCACCCCTGACGAGCGCTGAAGTCGCGGAGCAATCTGCGCCCACTACCATCTCGCGAATCATTAGGTTGCGCTGAAGCCTAGATGCCAAACTCTACACGTGTCGTCGTAGGCCAGATCATTGAGTAGCATGTGCGCCTTCTTCTCGTAGCCGCAATGCGCAATCCTAACATCGCGTAATACGTCGATGACGATTCTGGAGGCGCGAACATTGGGAACGGCTGACCCTGCTTGAGACGTATGTCTCCTCGACCGTACTATTGGAGGATATGCGCCTCGCCAACAAGCAGCTCGTACTTCGCTAAAGCTCCTGGAGGGCACCTGATCAGAAGCGAACTGGGGCCACATATTCGATTACAATGATTCGGGTTCCAAATCATTGCCCGTCGTTTCCCAAAGCACCGCTTCCAATATGCTTCCGTCAGAAATCCGACGGGTCAGGAAACCGACATTTCGAGTAGCAACTAATTGAAATGTTTGGCGCATCCGACAGGATTCGAACCTGTGACCCCTGCCTTCGGAGGGCAGTACTCTATCCAGCTGAGCTACGGATGCGTGAGGGCGCTGTTAGCAGCCGGCGCCGTGCAATACCAGACGGCTATTTCCGGGCCGGGCGTTCGATCGGGGTGAACTGGCCGAGGCCGCAGCTGGCGCCGCGGCGCAGGCCGCCGCCCTGTTGCAGCACGGTGATGACGTCGACCGAGCACAGCTGGCTGATCGAGGTTGCATAGGTGAACGAGCGTTCGAAGCCGAGCTGGGGGCAGCTGTTGGGCAGCGTGTTGCGATAGACCTTGCCGTTGCGCATGATGAAATCGATGGTGCTGTCGTCGCGCACCTTGGTTTCGCGGATGTTCTGCAACAGCACGCAGCTGACGGGCTCGCCGGTCACCGTGGCCGGCGGGAGCTGGCTGGCAGTGCGCACGGCACTGCCGCCGCAGCCGGCCAGCGCCGCCATCATGATCAGCAGGGGAGTAGCGGAACGCATGGTCATCATCCCGGCAAAGACAATACGAGCACAGACACAGGCCCAGACACAGGGGCAAGCAACGCAACGGTGTACGCAGCCCGTCTGGCAGCGCGACACTGAACCCCGGCTTAACCTTCCGCGGCCCTTGGCGTTTCCCCGTCAGGCCGGCGTCTTATCGCGAAAATCGCAAAGATCGGCGACCGGGCACACCGGGCATTTCGGCCGCCGCGCCACACAGACATAGCGGCCGTGGAGTATCAGCCAGTGATGGGCGTGGCGGCGATAGGGTTTGGGCGTCCGCTTCATGATGCCGTTTTCGACAGCCAGCACCGTCTTGCCCGGCGCCAGGCCGGTGCGATTGGCGACGCGGAAGACATGGGTGTCGACGGCGCAGGTTTCCTCTCCGAATGCCACGTTGACGACGACATTGGCGGTCTTGCGGCCGACACCCGGCAGGGACTCGAGGTCCGCGCGGTCGCGCGGCACCGCCCCGCCGTATCTCGCGACCAGGATCTCCGACAGCGCGATGATGTTTTTCGCCTTGGTGTTGAACAGCCCGATGGTGCGGATATGCTGTTTCAGCCCCTCCTCCCCCAGCGCGATCATCGCCTCCGGCGTGGTCACGGTCTCGAACAGGCGCTGCGTCGCCTTGTTGACGCCCACGTCGGTCGCCTGGGCCGACAGCACCACCGCCACCAGCAGCGTATAGGTGTTCACATAGCGGAGCTCGGTTTCCGGCACCGGCATGGCGGTGCTGAGGCGGGCATAGAATTCGGCGACGGCGGCGCGGTTCATGCCTGCGCTTTGGCGTCACGGGCGCTGTAATGTCCAGATGCGCGCGTCTACTGTGGCAATGTGCTGCTCGATCTTACCCTCACGCCGAACCGGTCGCTCGATCGCCGCCATGCGGGCTGGCTGGTCGGTGCGGTCGGCGCGCTGTTCTTCATCGGCGGGCTGCGCTTCCTGGCGCTCGGTGCCTGGCCGATCCTGCCGTTCATGGCCGCCGATCTCGCGCTGCTGTGGTGGGCCTTCCGCGCCAGCAACGCCGCCGGGCGCGGCCATGAACGCGTCGTCCTCGATGCCGATGCGCTGACCCTGCACCGCGTCAGCGCGCAGGGCGCCATCCGGCGTTTCGGCTTCGAGCCGCTGTGGACCCGGGTGCAGGTCGAGGAGACGCCGCTCGGCGATGCACATGTCTTCCTGGCGGCACGTGGCCGGCGGGTGCGGGTCGGCAGCTTCCTGTCGGCGCCGGAACGCCGCGAGGTGGGCGCGACGATCGCGGCCGCGCTGGCAAACTACCGGACCGGCAGCCCCAGCACATCGTCCATCGTGTAGCGGCCGGCGGGTTTCACGGCGAGCCAGGCCGCGGCCCTGAGCGCGCCGCGAGCAAAGATCTCGCGGCTTTCGACGCGGTGGCCGAGCTCGATGCGTTCCCCGTCGCCGCACAGCATGACCAGATGATCGCCGGGCGCCGAGCCGCCGCGCAGCGCCGCAAAGCCGATGTGCCCCGGCACCCGCGCGCCGGTGATGCCGTCGCGGCCGCGGTCGCTGACCCGCACCAGGTCGACGCCGCGCCCGCGCGCCGCCGCCGCGCCCAGCGCCAGCGCGGTGCCCGACGGCGCATCGACCTTGTCGCGGTGGTGCAGCTCGGCAATCTCGATATCCCAGTCGAGCGCGCGCGCCGCCTGCTCGACGAGCCGCGCCAGCAGCGTCACGCCCAGGCTGGTATTGGCCGCCTGCAGGACAGCGATGCTGCGCGCCGCGCGGTCGATCATGGCATGGTGGCGCTGCTCCAGCCCGGTCGTGCCGATGACGATCGCCGCCCGGCCGTCGCAGGCGGCATCGAGCGTCGCCGCCAGCGCGTCGGGCGCGGTGAAATCGACCAGCACGTCGCTGGCGATGGCGAGCGGGCCGTGGTTGGAACAGATGGTCAGCGACGGCGGGAACGGCGGCCCCAGCGGCGTGCCGACGGAATCGTGCCCGGCCCGCTCGATGGCGCCGGCCAGCACCAGCCGCGGATCATCGGGAATGGCGGCGATGATCGCCCGGCCCATGCGGCCGCCGGCGCCCAGCACACCGATTTTGATCGCCTTGGCCATGGTCATGTCATGAACGTCGGCACGGCGGCTGGCAAGATTGCGCGGGCGAACATTGTCAAATGGCGGCCGCGCGAATAGCCTGTGCCGTAACGAGACGCCTTGCCTGTTGGGGGAGATTGCCATGCGCATGCTCATGTTGGTCGGACTGGTCACCGCTGCCCCGGTCCAGGCGGCGCCACCGACGGCCCGCAACAGCCCCGATGCCATCGTCTGCCAGTTGAGCGGCAGTTGCGACGGCAGCACCGCCGACAGCAGCCGCAAGCAGGCCGTCGGCGACGAAAAGGCGTTCAGCCTGGCCCGCCCCGGCGCCGTCAAGGTGCCGACCGCGACCAGGGCCAGCGCGCCGGCCAGGCGCAGCGCCGCGGCCCGTCCGGCTGCGCGCAACAGCCTCGACATGCAGATCAATTTCGCCACCGGATCTTCCGAGCTGACCGAACAGGCCAAGGCGGAGGCGCGCGCCTTTGCCGAGGCGATGAAGGCGCCGGCGCTGGCGGCGATGCGCTTCAGCGTCGATGGCCACACCGATGCAGTCGGCAATCGCGACTACAACCTCGACCTGTCGAAGCGCCGCGCCCAGGCCGTCACCGATTACCTGATTGCCCAGGGTGCCGACCCCGGCCGGCTGGAACCCCAGGGCTATGGCTTCGACAAGCCGCGGCCGGGCACGGCGGCAACGGCTTCGGTCAATCGCCGGGTGGAATTTTCGAAGCAACGCTGACAGGTGAGCCTGCCGCTGGCACACGCGGGCCATGGCCATTCGCAACATCGTCATCCTGACCGGCGCCGGCGTGTCGGCCGAAAGCGGGGTGCCGACATTTCGCGGACCCGACGGGCTGTGGGAGGGGCACCGTGTCCAGGATGTGGCGACGCCCGAGGCCTTTGCGCGCAATCCGGTGCTGGTGCAGCGATTCTACGACGAGCGCCGGGCAGCGCTGGGCCGGGTCGAGCCCAACGCCGCGCACCGGGCGCTGGCGCGGCTCGATGCCGAATGGCCGGGGGCGTTGCTGCTCGTCACCCAGAATGTCGATGACCTGCACGAACGCGCCGGGTCGACGCGGCTGCTGCACATGCACGGCGAGTTGAAGCGGGCGCTGTGCACCGGCTGCGGCGCCGCGCCGGCCTGGGAGGGCGACCTGTCGGGCAACCCGCCCTGCCCGCGCTGCGCCGCCGCGGCCCTGCGGCCCGACATCGTGTGGTTCGGGGAGATGCCCTATCACATGGACGCGATCGGCGCCGCCATCGACGCTGCCGACCTGTTCGTGTCGATCGGCACCTCGGGGGCGGTGTATCCGGCGGCGGGTTTCGTCGACTGGGCGCGCAGTGCGGGGGCGCTGACGCTGGAGATCAACCTGGAGCCGTCGGCGGGGACGCCGCTGTTCGACAGTGCGCGGCATGGGCCGGCGGGGGTGCTGGTGCCGGCTTGGGTGGCGGAGCTGCTTGGGTAACCGTCCGCTACGCGTGCGCCGGGCGGATCACCGGCAGCACCAGCTGCACATACAGCGTCGCCGCGAGATACGCCCCCGCCGCGATCGCGAACATCGGCCAGTAGCCGACGCCATTGTCGAGCGTCCACCCGGTCAGCTCGTTCATCGCCAGCCCGGTGAGATTGCCCGCCACCGCGCCCGCCGCCATGACGCTCGCTACCCGGCCCGACGGCACGATGTCGGCGGCCAGGCCGAAGATGTTGGTCGAAAAGCCCTGGTGGGCGAACAGCGCCAGGCCGATCAGCAGCGCCGCCACCAGCGGCGTCTGCGCCTGCAGCGCCAGCGGGATCGGCAGGATCATCAGCGCATAGAACAGCATGGAGCTTTTCCGCGCCCGGTCGACCGTCATGCCGCGGTCGAGCAGCCGCGGGAACAGCGCCCCCGACGACAGCGCGCCGGCCGCCGCCATGGTAAAGATGATGGCGATCGGCCAGCCGATCTGGGCCTGGTTCATCTTGAACACCCGGTTGAACAGGTCCGGCGTCCAGAACAGCAGGAACCACCAGACGCAATCGGTCAGCGCCTTGGCGCCGATCACCGCCCAGCTGCGCCGGTCGCGGAGCAGCGCGCCCCAATTCGCCTCGGCACGCGACGGCGGCGCTGCATCGACCGGCACCAGCCGCCGTGTGCCGGCGATCCAGAACGCCAGCCAGACGAAGCCGAGCGCGCCGGTCACGATGAACGCCGCCTTCCAGCCAAAGGCCAGCGCTAGCGGCGGGATCAGCAGTGGCGTCAGGATCGCGCCGATGTTGGGCGCCGTGTTGACAAGGCCGAGGCCGAACGAGCGTTCCTTCAAGGGCAGATAGGTCGCCGCCGCCTTCACCGCCGCCGGCGTGTTAACCGATTCGGCGACGGCGAGGATGCTGCGCGCCGCGACGAACTGGCCCACGGATGCGGCCGCGGCATGGCCCATGCCGGCGATGCTCCACACGGTGACGGCGATGCCATAGGCGATGCGGACGCCGAAGCGATCGACGAACCAACCGACGAACAGCAGCGCGACGATGGTGGCGATGTTCACCGCCGAGCCGAAATGCGCGAATTCCTGGTTGGTCCAGCCGAATTCGGCTTCGAGTGTCGGCTTCAGCAGCGCCAGCACCTGGCGATCGACATAGTTGAGCGCGGTGCCGACGAACAGCAGCGCGACCAGCCAGCGCCGTGCGCCGGCACCATCGTCGATCCTGTCCACCCCGCCTCCCCCAATCGGTTTTGCGGGACCTTGGCCGTCGACCCGGCATCGCGCAAACGAAAATGCCGCGCTAGGGGCGCTCGGCGCTCGCCACCAGCGCATCGCCGCCAAGAACGCGATACAGCGTGACGCCGTTGCTGGCGGCGACCAGCCGGACGTTCACCTGCGCCCGCTGCGCGGCATAAAGCGAGCGCTGGGCATCGAGGCTCGACAGGAACGGATCGATGCCGCCGCGATAGCGCGCCTCGGTCAGGCGGAAGGTGTCGGCCGCCGCCGCCGCCTGGGCATCGACCGCCGCCTGTTGCGCCGCCAGCGTGCCGCGCCGCGCCAGCGCATCGGCGACGTCGCGAAAACCGGTCTGGATGGCGCGTTCATAGCTGGCGACGGCGGCGTCGCGCTGCGCCTCGCTCAACTGTACCTGCGCCCGGCCGGCACCGGCGCGGAAGATCGAATAGTTGAGCGATGGGGTCACCGACCAGGTGAACGAGTCGCCGCTGAACAGCGAGCCGAGCGCCGTGCTGGCGAAGCCGAGGACGCTGGTCAGCGAGATCGTCGGGAACAGCGCGGCGCGGGCGGCGCCGATTTCCGCATTGGCAGCGCGCAGTTCATATTCGGCCTGCACGATATCGGGCCGCCGCAGCAGGATCGTCGAATCGAGCCCGGCCGGCGCCGGCGCCACCGTCGGGCCGGCGGCGGCGATCGTATCGACAAGCAGCGACGCATCGATATCGGCGCCGACGAGCAACCGCAGCGCATTGATGTCCTGGGCGATTGCCGTCGTCTGCAGCGCCACATCGGCCTCGGCCTGGCCCAGGATCTGCTGTGACTGGGCAAGATCGGTCCGCGGTGCGATGCCGCCCGTCAGCCGCGCCCTGGTCAGCTCAACGCTGCGCCGCGCGCTGGCGACGGTGTTCTGCGCCACCTGCAGCAGGCTGCGATCGGCGGCGTAGGCCAGCCAGGCATCGGCGATGTCGCCCACCAGCGTCAGCCGGGTCGCCCGCGCCGCCGCCTCGCTGGCGAAATAGCGGTTGAGGTCGGCCTCCGACAGGGATCGCAGCCGGCCGAACAGGTCGATTTCGAAACCGCTGATGCCGACATCGGCCGAAAAGGTGCCGCCGGGCCGGGCAAAGCCGCCGCCGGTGCCGGTGCCGCTGCCCGATGTCTGCGATCGGGTGTAGCTGCCGCCGCCGGCGACGGTGGGGAAAATCTGGGCGCGCTGGATACGGTACTGGGCCCGCGCCGCGGCGATGTTCGCGGCGGCGATGCGGATGTCGCGATTGTTGGCCAGCGCCGTTTCGATCAGCCGCTGCAGCCGGGCGTCGCGGAACACGTCGCGATAGCTGACGCTGGGCAGCGCCGCCTCCGATTGCCGCAGATAGGCGTCGCCGACCGGCCAGGACATCGGCACCGGCGGCGCCGGCCGCACATATTTCGGCGCCATCGAGCAGCCGGTGGTGGCCAGCAGCCCGAGCATCAGGAGTCCGCGCCGCATCATGCCGCGACCGGGGCGGGCGGCCGGCGCCGGAACGCATCGCGCGCCGTCCGCCGCACGATGACGAAGAACAGCGGGATGTAGAAGACGGCAAGGATCGTCGCCGTCAGCATGCCGCCGATGACTGCAGTGCCGATGGCGATGCGGCTGTTGGCACCGGCGCCGGTCGACAGCGCCAGCGGCAGCACGCCGAAGATGAAGGCGAGGCTGGTCATCAGGATCGGCCGCAACCGCAGCCGCGATGCCTCCAGCGCGGCCTCGATGACGCGCTTGCCCTGTTTTTCGGCGCGCTCGGCGAATTCGATGACGAGGATGGCGTTCTTCGCCGCCAGGCCCATCGTCGTCAGCAGGCCGATCTGCAGATACACGTCGTTCTCCAGCCCGCGCAGCGTCACCGCGAACACCGCGCCGACGAGGCCGAGCGGGATGACGAGCAGGACGGCGATCGGGATCGTCCAGCTTTCATAGAGTGCCGCGAGGCACAGGAAGACGACCAGCAGCGACAGGCCATAGAGCAGCGGCGCCTGCCCCGACGACAGACGCTCCTGGAACGACAGCCCGGCCCAGGCGACGCTGACGCCGGGGATTTCGCGCGCCAGCGCCTCGATACGGTCCATGGCGTCGCCCGAGCTGACGCCCGGCGCGGCCTGGCCCTGGAATTCGAACGCCGGGATGCCCTGGAACCGCGACAGGGTCGTCGGTGCCTGCGACCAGCCGGTGCGGGCAAAGGCGCTGAACGGTGCCATCTGGCCGTTGTTGCCGCGGACGAACCATTGCGACAGGTTCGACGGATCGGCACGGAACGGCGCATCGCCCTGGACGAAGACGCGCTTGACGCGGCCGCGGTCGACGAAATCATTGACGTAGCGGCCGCCCCAGGCCGTCGACAGGGTGCTGTTGACGTCGCCCTGGGTGAGGCCGAGCGCCGACAGCTTCTGCTGGTCGATATCGACCTGCAGCGTGGCGATGTCGGGCAGTTCGCTCAGCCGGACGGCGGTCAGCATCGGGTCGGCGTTGGCGGCGGCGAGCAGACGGTCGCGGACGGCGGCGAACTGCTCGCGACTCATGCCGCTGCTGTTCTGCAGCTCCATGGTGAAGCCGTTGGATTGGCCGAGGCCGCGGATGGCCGAAGGCACCAGCGCGAACACCTGCGCGTCGCGAAAGCCCGAAAAGGCCGCCGAGGCGCGGGCGACGATCGCGTCGGCGCCATTCTCGCTGCCCTCGCGCTGGTCCCACGGCGCGAAGTTCAGGAATCCCTGCCCGGTATTCTGGCCGCTGGCACCGCCGCCGCCGCCGCCGGCGACGGTCAGGATGACGCTGGTATTGGCCTTTTCGCGGGTCAGGAAATAATTTTCGACCGCCAGCTGGACCGCGATCGTCCGGCCCTGGGTGGCACCGGCGGGCAGGCGGAACTGCAACTGGGCCGCCCCCTGGTCCTCGGTCGGCAGAAAACTGGTAGGCAGGCGGATGAACAGCAGCACGAGCAAAGCGACGACCACGGCATAGATGACGAGGAACAGCCATTTGCGGTTGATGATGCGTTCCACGGCCCCGACATAACGATCGGTGGCGGCGCTGAAACGGCGATTGAAGCCGTCGCCGGCGCGATCGAGCGCGCCCGAAACGCGCGGGAAATTGCGATGCGCCCAGCCTTCATAGGGCTCCCCGGGCTTGTGCTGCTTCAGCAGCGTCGCGGTCAGCGCCGGGCTGAGAATCAGCGCCACGAGCGCCGACAGCACCATCGCCGAGACGATGGTGATCGAAAACTGCCGGTAGATAACGCCGGTGGAGCCGCCGAAGAACGCCATCGGCAGGAACACGGCGGACAGCACGATGGCGATGGCGACCAGCGCGACCTGGATCTCGTCCATCGACTGGATGGTCGCCTCGCGCGGCGTCATCTCGGGATTTTCCTCCATCAGCCGCTGGACGTTCTCGACGACGACGATGGCGTCGTCGACCAACAGCCCGATGGCGAGGACGAGGCCGAACAGGGTCAGCGTGTTGATCGAGAAGCCGGCGAGATAGAAGATGGCGAAGGTGCCGAGCAGCACGACGGGCACTGCGATGGTCGGAATGAGCGTGGCGCGCCAGTTTTGCAGGAACACGAACATGACGATGATGACGAGGATGATGGCCTCGATCAGCGTCTTGACGACCTCGTCGACCGACAGCTTGATGAAGGCGGTGGTGTCGTTGGCATAGGCGAACTTCAATCCCGCCGGGAACGACGGCGCCGCAGCCTCGACCAGCGCCTTGACGAGCTCGGCGGTTTTCAGCGCGTCGGCGCCCGGCGACAGCGAGATCGACAGGCCGGCGCCGGGATGGCCGTTGACGCGGCTGCTCGACGAATAATTCTCGGCGCCGAGCTCGACGCGGGCGACATCCTGCAAGCGGACGACGGCGCCGCTGGGTTCGGTCTTCAGGATGATGGCGCGGAATTGCTCGGGGGTCTGCAGCCGCGCCTGGGCGGTGACGGTGGCGTTGAGCATCTGTTCGGCCGGCTGCGGCTGGCCGCCGATCTCGCCGGCGGCGACTTCGGTGTTCTGGTTCTGGATGGCGGTGATCACGTCGCCGGGCATCAGCGCGAAACTCGCCAGCCGATCGGGGTTGAGCCAGATCCGCATGGCATAGGGGGAGCCGAAGACGTTGACTTCGCCGACGCCTTCGACGCGCGCCAGATTGTCCTGCAGGTTCGTCGTCAGGAAGTCGGAAATGTCGCTGCGATCGAGGCGATCGGTTTCGTCGTAGATGCTGACGATCATCAGGAAATCGGGGTTCGACTTGGTGACGCGCAGGCCCTGCTGCTGGACCGGCTGCGGCAGTCGGGACAGCGCCTGCTGGACCTGGTTCTGCACCTGGACCTGGGCGATGTCGGGGTCGGTGCCCTTGGCGAACGTCGCCGAGATCGACACCGATCCGCGCGACGACGACGACGAGCTGAAATACAGCAGCCCGTCGATGCCGGTCAGCTGCTGCTCGATGACCTGGGTGACGCTGTTCTGGATGGTTTCGGCCGAGGCGCCGGGATAGGTGGCGCGAATATTGACCTGCGGCGGCGCCACATCGGGATATTGCGCAATCGGCAGCGACAGGATCGCACCGACCCCGCAGAGCATGACGATGATGGCGAGCACCCAGGCAAAGATCGGGCGATCGATGAAGATGCGCGACATCAGCCGGTGCCGCCGCGGGTCGCGCCGGCGCTGCCGCCGCCGCTGGGGGCAGTCGCGCCGCCCGTGCTGCCGGTCGGCGTGCCGGCGTCGCCACGCGGATTGGTCGCGGCATCCTTGCGCGGCGCCTCCAGCCGTTGCGGGGCGTTTGCCGGCACCGGGCGCACGACGGCGCCCGGCTTCACATTGGCGGTGCCCTGGACGATGACGCGGTCACCCGGCTTCAGCCCGGAAGTGACCACCCAGTCGGACCCTTGCGTCCGCTCCGCCTTCACCGCACGCTCCACGGCCTTGTTGTCGGCGCCGACAATGAACACCGTCGCCTCGCCCTTGGCATCGCGGGACAGCCCCGCCTGCGGCACCAGGAAGGCATTGGTGTCGATGCCCTGCGCAAATCGGGCGCGCACGAACATGCCGGGCAACAGCACGCCCTGCGGATTGGGGAAGCGCGCGCGCAGCGTTACCGTGCCGGTGGCGGCGTTGACCACGACTTCCGAAAACTGGACGGTGCCGGTCAGGCCATAGTCGCTGCCGTCCTCGAGCACGAGGCGGACCCGCGCCGACGTCGGCACGGTGCCGCCACTGGCGAGCGCACGCCGCAGCGCCAGCAGGTCGGCGCTGGCCTGCTGCATGTCGACGAAGATCGGATCGAGCCGCTGGATGACCGCCAGCGGATCGGCCTGGTTGGTGGTGACCAGCGCGCCGACGGTGAACAGCGATCGACCGATGCGGCCGGTGATCGGCGCCGGCACCGTGGTGAAGCCCAGGTTGATGCGGGCGGTTTCCAGCGCGGCGCGGTTCTGGGCAACGGCCGCCTCCGCCTCGCGCGCCGTCGCCTGGGCGTTGGTCAGGTCCTGCGCGCTGACCGCCTCGATGGCGGCGAGCGGCTTCAGCCGGCCGGCGCTGATCCGCGCCGCCTCGGCGGTGGCCTCTGCCGACTGGAGATTGGCGCGCGCCTGGGCAGCGGTGGCGGCATAAAGCCGGGGATCGATCCGGTACAATGTCTGGCCGCGACGCACGAGCGAGCCTTCGGTGAACAGCCGCTCGCGGATCAGCCCGGCAACCTGCGGGCGCACTTCGGACACTTCGAACGCCGTGACGCGCGCGGCCAGCTCGACAACCGACGGCACGCTGGCGCGCGCCATGACGACATAGCCGACCTGCGGCGGCCCCTTGGGCCCGCGTGACGGTTTTTCAGCGCGCTCGCCGCAGCCGGCCACGGCAGCGAATGACAACAGGGTCGCGATGGCGATGCACCGTCGCCATTGATTCGGGTACAATCTCAAAACTCGCTCTCGGTCGGCGGTGAACGGGGCCGAACACGGCAAACCCCGGAATACGCGTGCTGGTTCCGTTACGATAACGAAATGCCGCAGGCGGGCAGTCCGTCACCGATCGCGATAGCAGTACGCGCGAAAGCTACCAATCCCCCGCCGGCATTTCCATCGCGGTCACCGGCGCGCGCATCGCCCCGCAGATCGCCCAGGCCAGCGCCGCGTCCACGTCGATCCTGATCATCCGGTTGTCGGCGCGCCGGTACAGCGCCAGCTGATAATTGCCGTCCGCCTGCGCGAGCAGCCCGACTTCGGCCGATGCGGTTTCGATCACCATGTCTGCAACCCCCCGGTTGTCCGCGGCAGCCCCGCGCGCCGCATGCGCAACGTGCGGAAATCCCGGCGACTTTGCCAGACTTGCCCGGCGGCGATGCGACGAGCCGTTGGTGCTTCGTCGCAAATTCGCAGCCATGGCGTGATCGCGGGACATGGACATTCCGGCGCCGGGCCCGATGATGCCGGAATGAACAGCATCGACCACAGCGCATTCCGCCCCGTCGCCATCATCGCCGCCCTGGTGGCGCTCGCCGCGGCCGCCCCGCCGCCGGCCCAGACCGAAGGCGACGCCTATACCCGCTACGAACTGCTGGCGCCCGGATCCGGCAAGTTCCGCATCCTCTACGAGGTCACTGCGACGACGCCCGGCGCGCGCCATTATTTCAACCCGATCCGCAAGGGCAGCATCGCCACCGACGAGCGCGTCACCGATCGCGCCACCGGGCGGCCGCTGCGCTTCGATGTCGTCGACGGCGCCGTCGCGCGCAGCGGCGGCCTGGCCGGCGCCGAGCCCGACGGCCAGTATATTCGCGTCACCCTCGCCCGCCCGGTCCCGGCGGACGGGGAAGCGCGCGTCCTCATCGACAAGACCTATGCCGACCCCAAAAGCTATCGCAGCGACGGCGACACCATCACCTTCGACCGCTCGCTCGGCATCAAGCGCAACGCCATCGTGCTGCCGCCCGGCTATCGGCCCATCGCCGTCAACTATCCCTCGCAGGTGCTGCAGGAGGCCGATGGCCGCATCAAGCTGAGCTTCTGGAACACCAGCCCGGCCGCGGCGCCGCTGGTCGTCACGGCACGGCGCATGGCGGCAACGGCGGCGGTCCCGCCCGACCTTGCCGAACGCCTGCAGGAACGCGCCGCCCAGACCCGGGAGATCGTCTATTACCTTCGCGATCCCGACACCCACAGCTTCGACCTGACCCACGACTATACCGAGACCCAGGCCGGCATCGGCACCTATACCAACATCGTGCGCACCGGCAGCCGCGTGTCCAACCCGTCGGCGCGCGACCTCGACACCGGCGAAAGCCTGAAGACCGAGATGCTGAAGGGCGCCGGCATCGCCCAGGCCGGCGGCAACGCCCCCGGCGCCACCGCCGAGACCGAGGCGGTGCTGTTCCATTTCAAGCCGCCGGCCGCCGGCGAATCGCGCCGCCTGCGCATTTCTGAAACCTATACCGATCCCCAGCGCTACCGCCGCGTCGGCGATACGCTGGTCTGGGACCGCAGTTTCGGTCGCCCCGTCAATGCCGTCATACTCCCCGCCGGCTGGGCGCTGACCAACAGCTCGGTACCGGTGACGATCAGCCGGCTGGCCGATGGCCGCATGCGGCTCGATACCGTCAACCCGCGCACCGACGAGCTGGCGATGCTGGTCAGCGCCCGCCGGGAATAGCCGCTATCGGCTCCAGCACTGGTTGTAGCCGCTGGCAAAGGCCTGTTCGTTGCGCCCGTCATAGCTGTTGTAATGGCTGGTATAGTCGCGCGCCCCGCCGTTGCGACCGTCACCGCGGCCGGCGGCGCAGCCCTTCTCGTGATAGCGGGCGTAATCATTGTCGCCGTTCGACTTGTTCTTCGACGCCGCCGACGCAATGGCGATCGCCCCGACGATGGCGCCGATGGCCAGCGCCGTCTTGGCGCCGTCGTTGTTCGATCGCGGCTGCTGTCCGTAGTTATAGCCATTGCTCTGGTGATAATTGTAGCCGCCATAGCCGCCGCTGGAAAAATCGGCGCGGCAGCCGCCGCTCACCCAGACGCCGTTACGGTCGTAGCCCCAGGTTTCGCCCTGGTAGCAGCCGCTGCTGCTCAGCTGGGTGGACAGGGTGACGCCGCCGCGGGTGTTGATCGGGCAATAACGCTCGCGGCCGTTGTCGGATTCGCAGCGCACGGTCTCGGCCAGTGCCGGGCCGGCCGCGCCAAGCGCGAGGGCCGCCGCGACGACAAGGCTGACGGACTTGATGATCATCACGATGTCCCCTTTCAGAACAGCTTGCTGGGCCGCACGACGTTGCGCCATTCGGCCGGCGTCAGCGCGCCGTCCTTGCCGGCGTCGCCGTCGTCGAAATGCTTGCGCAGCCCGGCATTGAAGGTGCCGAGGTCGACATCGCCCGGCGGCGTCGGCCCCTTGGGCCCGGCCAGCGCCTGCAGCTCCGCGACTTGCAGGATGCCGTCGCCATTGGCATCGACCTTGCCGAACAGCCGCATGGCGCGGTTGCGATATTCCTCCCAAGTGACCAGCAGGTCGGCATCGCGATCGGCATAGGCAAAGGCGATCCGCGACGCCGCATCGCCGGCCGGCGCCAGCGCGCTCGCATCATCAGCCATCGGATCGACGGGCTTTGCCGCCTGTGCGGCAGCCGGCGCCGCCCCCGCCACCATCAGCGCCACGGCGCCCCACAGGAATTCGCGCATCTCGTCCCCCAACATCGGTCGTGCCGGCGGCCAGGGTGCAGCCGCAGCGCCAGAAAGTGTCGCGCCGAAACGATTTCGAGACAAGCGCAAATGCGAGATTCGGCATCCTGCCGCAGCCGGGTGCCGGCGCGGCCGCGATCGCGCGCCCGAACCAGCGCGTCACGACATTTGCGGTCGTCGCGAACCTCCAAAGATAAACGGTGTCGATATCGCATCGGGGGCGTATCGTTCTATCCGTCGCGCCGGCTGGATCGCTTGCCTGCAGCGTCGCAAAGCACCCGCAATCAGGAGCAGGGACATGAACCTCGGGTCTGCCAAAAGCATCGCCAGGACGATCGTGCTGTCGGCCAACCAGTACATCAATTTCCAGGCCTTCGAGAACGGACCGGTCAGGAAATATGTCTCGACCCACGATGACAAGCATCGTTCCCAGAGTCGCGCCACCGCGATTGCCCGCGAAGCGCCCAACAAGCCGGTCAGCTATTACCAGGAATTGAACCCCGAAAACCTGCAGCAATCGCGGGACCTGAGCCAGCAGAAAGAGGTCGATATGCTGCGCAAGGCGCTGGAGGAGAATTGGAAGGACAATGCCGCGTATCACGAAAGCTTCAATGTTCGAGACAATTGCGTGAACCCAGGTGACTTCAACCTGATCGTGTCCATGCCCGACCTGTTTTCCGGCAGCACGCTCAAGAACGGCGGCTCGACCGCCTGTAACCGGATGGTGATCACGATGGGCAAGGCCGGCAACAATGCCTGCATCCACACGCATTTCCCGATCTCCGAGGCTTCGTTCAACCTGACCTACAACCGACCGCTGGCGGCATAAGCCGGGACCCGCCGACCAATGCCGCGCAGCCGACGCGCCGGGCGAACCGTCCTGCGACGGTTCCCCGGCGTTTTCATCATGTTCTGGAATAGTGGTGCCCGGAAGAGGACTCGAACCTCCACGCCCTTGCGAGCGCCAGCACCTGAAGCTGGTGCGTCTACCAATTCCGCCATCCGGGCACGGGGTAGGAGCGGCGGGTTAGGGAGCGGCGGCAGGCTTGTCAATCACAACCGTCGATCGGTGATGCAAAAGCCGCCAAAGACAGGCCAAGGACAAGGTTGCGCCAACTCGCGCCGCGACAGCCGCGAAAAGCCGCGTTAAAGGCGGCAGCATGCCTCACACGCTCTCTCCGCTCGCAGCCGACAGCCTGGTGACCGTCATCGGCGGCTCGGGTTTCATCGGCCGCTATATCGTGCAGCGGCTCGCCGAAGCGGGCTATCGCGTCCGCGTCGTCGTCCGCCACCCCGATCGCGCATTGTTCCTGAAACCGCTCGGCGGCCTTGGCCAGATCCAGCTGGTGCGCGGCGATGTGACGTCCGATGCGGCGATGGCCGCGGCATTCAACGGCGCCCATGCCGGCATCAACCTCGTCGGCATCCTCGATGAAAAGGGCGGCCAGAAATTCGCCGCGGTGCAGGCCGAGGGGGCGGGTCGCGCCGCCCGCGCCGCCGCCGCCGCCGGCATCGGCCATTACATCCAGATGTCGGCGATCGGTGCCGATGCCACCAGCAGCGTGCCCTATGCCAGGACGAAGGCCGCCGGTGAGGCCGCGTTGCTCGCCGCCATCCCGACCGCGACGATCCTGCGGCCCAGCCTCGTCGTCGGGCCGGAAGACCAGTTCCTCAACCGTTTTGCAGCGATGGCGCGGCTGTCGCCGGTGCTGCCGGTGATCTGCGGCGATACCCGTTTTCAGCCGGTCTATGTCCTCGATGTCGCCGCCGCTGCCGTGGCGGCGCTGGCGACCCCGGCCGCCGCCGGCCGCACCTATGAGCTCGGCGGGCCGAAGTCGATGCGCTTTCGCGACATCCTGCGCATGATCAACACCGAAACCCGGCTCGATCGCCGGCTGGTGGAGGTGCCGCCGGGCATCGCTCGGCTGATGGGCCGCATGGGCGACATGCTGCCGCTGATGCCGATGACGTCGGACCAGCTCGCGATGCTCGGCAAGGACAATGTCGTCGCCGCCGGCGCCGCGGGTCTCGCCGATCTCGGCATCGCGCCGACACCGCTGGCGGCCTTTGCGCCCGCCATGCTGGAGCGCTACCGCCCGGGCGGCCGCTTCAACAAGGTACAGGCACCGGGTCTCGCCGGCCACTGATCCGGGCCGCAACGCCAGCACAGCCCGGCGCGCGCCGGACGGAGATCTCATGGACCATTCGCTGACCGACATCATCATCCTGGGGATCGTCGAGGGCCTCACCGAATTCCTGCCGGTGTCGTCGACCGGCCACCTGATCCTGGCCGGCGAGCTGCTCGGCTTTCGCGGCGACGACAATGCGACGTTCGAGATCGCCATCCAGTCGGGCGCCATCCTCGCCGTCGTCGTCGCCTATTTCCGGCGCTTCCTCGATGTCGGCATCGGACTGTTCGGCCGCGCGCCCGGGGCCTGGGCGTTCGTCCGCAACATCGTCCTCGGCTTTGTGCCCGCGGGCATCGCCGGCGTGCTGTTCATCAAGGCGTTCGAAGCGATGCTGCTCAGCCCGATGACGGTCGCCGTCGCGCTGATCGTCGGCGGCATCGCCATCCTGTGGATCGAGCGCACCGCCAAGGAACCGGTGATCGACAGCGTCGAGACCATGCCGGCGCGATCGGCGCTGCTCGTCGGCATCGGCCAGTGCCTCGCCATGGTGCCGGGCGTGTCGCGATCGGGCGCCACCATCATGGCGGCGATGCTGCTGAGGATCGACCGCAAGACCGCGGCGGAATTCAGTTTCTTCCTCGCCGTGCCGACCATCGCCGGCGCCACCGTGCTGCTGTTGTGGAAGAACCGCGACACGCTCGATACCAGCCAGCTGTCGGCGATCGGCATCGGCTTTGGCATCTCGTTCATCGTCGCGCTGGCGGTGGTGAAGGGCTTTGTCGCCATCGTCAGCCGCTTCGGCTTTGCGCCATTCGCCTGGTATCGTATCGTCGTCGGCTCGGCGGCGATGGTCTGGCTGCTGGCGCGATAGGTCCGGAACGGCCACAAAGTAACGCCGTGGCCGACGGAAAACACCGAACGACGGGTTTATAGGTAAGTAATGCTGTCCTTTCATGCGTTTTTCGCGTGACTCGCCCGGCACGAGCCGATAACGCCGGTGTCCGAAGGGAGCTGGCGACGATGGCCGAGACGCGGATGCTGAAGTTCACCGACCGGGCACAGGCGTATCCGCCTAAGCGCACCGCCGACGAACGCGCCCATGATTTCCTCGAGATCGCCCGGCCCTATATCGTCGCCAAGGCCGAGGAACAGGCCGCGCGCTGCTCGCAATGCGGCGTGCCCTTCTGTCAGGTCCATTGCCCGCTCCACAACAACATCCCCGACTGGCTGAAGCTGACTGCGGAGGGCCGGCTGGAGGAAGCCTATGAGCTGTCCGCCGCGACCAGCACCATGCCCGAGATCTGCGGCCGCATCTGCCCGCAGGACCGGCTGTGCGAGGGCAATTGCGTCATCGAAAAGGATTTCGGCAGCGTCACCATCGGCGCGGTCGAAAAATTCATCACCGACACCGCCTGGGAAAACGGCTGGGTCAAGCCGGTGCGCATCGTCGCCGACCGCTCGTCGCAATCGATCGGCATCATCGGCGCCGGCCCGGCCGGGCTGACCACCGCCGAATATCTACGCATCAAGGGCTATGAGGTCCATGTCTACGACCGCTACGATCGTGCCGGCGGCCTGCTGACCTATGGCATCCCCGGCTTCAAGCTGGAAAAGCCCGTCGTCATGCGCCGGGTCGAGCGGCTGCGCGACGCCGGCATTCACTTCCACCATGATTTCGAGGTCGGCCGCGACGCCACGCTCGCCGAACTCCGCGAGCGCCACGACGCCATCCTGGTCGCCACCGGGGTCTACAAGCCGCGCGCCGTCGACGTGCCCGGCGCCGACGCCGCCGGCACCGTGGAGGCGCTCGACTATCTGACCGCCTCCAATCGCTCGGGCTTCGGCGACGATCTGGCGCCCGGCCATGACGCCGCCGGCAAGCATGTTGTCGTCATCGGCGGCGGCGATACCGCCATGGATTGCGTCCGCACCGCCGTCCGCCAGGGTGCCGCCAGCGTCAAATGCCTTTATCGCCGCGACCGCGCCAACATGCCGGGGTCGCTGCGCGAGGTGAAGAACGCGGAAGAAGAAGGCGTCGAGTTCATCTGGCTCGCCGCCCCCGCCGCCATCGCCGGCACCAGCGTTTCCGCCACCCGCATGCGGCTCGGCCAGGCCGGACCCGACGGCCGCCGCGCGCCGGAGGCCGAGCCCGGCGGCGATTTCACCCTGCCCGCCGACCTGGTCATCAAGGCACTGGGCTTCGATGCCGAGGACCTGCCCGGCCTGTTCGGCGCGCCCGACCTGTCGGTGACCCGCTGGGGCACGCTGCGCTGCGACCACAAGACCATGATGACGTCGTTGCCCGGCGTGTTCGCCGCCGGTGACATCGTCCGCGGCGCCTCGCTCGTCGTCTGGGCGGTGCGCGATGGCCGCGACGTGGCGGTCCAGATGCACCAGTATCTGCGGGCGCAAATTGCCACCACGGCCGCTGCGGCCTGACCTGACCGGAGTTACCCCATGATCACCCTGTTGACCGCCCTTGTCGTCGCCGCCGGCACCCCTGCCGCCGCCCCCGCCGATCCGGCGCGCCTGGCCGCGGCGCGGACGCTCGTCCAGCAGCTGCAGATCGGGCCGCAGCTGCAAAAGATGCTGGCGCAGAATGTCCAGGTCATGCGCTCCGGCGTCGCCATGCGGGCGCTGCTGTCGCAGCAACCAGGCTTTGTCCCCGCCTATCAGGCCAACAAGGCCAAGTTCGATCCCATCCTGCAAAAGGCCGGCGGCATCCAGGCCGATATCGCCGACAATGTGATGCGCGACAATGCCTCCGCGGTCGTCGATGCCGCCGTCCGCAGCTATGCCGCCAACTACACGCTGGCCGAGCTGCAGGGCCTGTCGGCCTTCTACAAGACGCCGCTCGGCCAGAGCTTTTTCGCCAAGGACGGCCGCGTCCGCGCCGAGATCAACGAGTCCGGCAACAAGATCATGGGCGCCAAGCTGCAGACCGCGATGCAGGCCAATGCCAGCCGCATCTCCGCCGCGCTGGCACCACTGAAGACGATCGCCGGGCCAAAGCCCGCCGCGAAGAAGTAGCGGAGAGCACTGGATGACGCCCTTCACCGCCTCTGCCGAAGAACGCGCCCGCATTGCCGAGGTCGGCATGTACCGCCCCGACCTGGAAGGCGACGCCTGTGGCGTCGGCGTCATCGCCGCCACCGATGGCAAGGCCTCGCGCCGCGTCGTCGTCGCCGGCATCGAGGCGTTGAAGGCCGTGTGGCATCGCGGTGCCGTCGATGCCGATGGCAAGACCGGCGACGGCGCCGGCATCCATGTCGAGCTGCCGCTGGATTTCTTCCACGAGCACATCGGCCGCGCCGGGCACCAGCCCAAGCCCAATCTGCTTGCCGTCGGCCAGGTCTTCCTGCCGCGTACCGACCTCGCCGCCCAGGAAAGCTGCCGGACCATCGTCGAATCCGAAATCATCGGGTTCGGCTACAAGGTCTATGGCTGGCGCCAGGTGCCGGTCGACATCAGCGTTATCGGCCGAAAGGCGATGGAATCGCGCCCCGAGATCGAACAGATCATGATCGCCGGGCCCCTTCCAGGCAGCGACCGGGCGGCGCTGGAGGCGTTCGAGAAGGACCTCTATCTCATCCGCCGCCGCATCGAGAAAAAGGTCATCGAGGCGCAGATCCAGGGCTTCTACATCTGCTCGCTCAGCGCCCGCTCGATCATCTACAAGGGCCTGTTCCTCGCCGAGGAACTGTCGGTCTTCTACCCCGATTTGATGGACGAACGCTTCGTTTCGCGCTTCGCCATCTATCACCAGCGCTACAGCACCAACACCTTCCCGCAATGGTGGCTGGCCCAGCCGTTCCGCTGCATCGCCCATAACGGCGAGATCAACACGGTGCGCGGCAACACCAACTGGATGAAAAGCCACGAGATCAAGATGGCCGCCGCGGCGTTCGGCGAGCATTCGGAAGACATCAAGCCGCTGATCCCGGCCGGCGCGTCCGACACCGCTGCGCTCGATGCGGTGTTCGAGGCTTTCGTGCGCTCGGGCCGCGACGCGCCGACGGCCAAGCTGATGCTGGTGCCGGAGGCCTGGTCCAAGGACGACAGCCTGCCCGACAGCCACCGCGCCATGTACGCCTTTTTCGCCAGCGTCATGGAGGCCTGGGACGGGCCGGCGGCGCTGGCCATGACCGACGGCCGCTGGGTCGTCGCCGGGCTCGATCGCAACGCGCTGCGCCCGATGCGCTATTGCCTGACTCGCGACAACCTCCTCGTCACCGGGTCGGAAGCCGGCATGGTCGTCATCCCCGAGGCCGACATGCTGATGAAGGGCGCGCTCGGCCCCGGCGAGATGATCGCCGTCGACATGGACGGCGAAGCTGGGGCGACCCCCAAATTTTACAGCGACCGCGAGATCAAGGATCGCATCGCCGGCGCCAACGACTATGGCGCGCTGGTGGCCGGCTTCACCACATTCACCTCGATGCAGGGCCATGACGGCGCCCAGCCGGGTGCCAGCTATGCCCGCGACGAGCTGCGCCGCCGCCAGGTCGCCGCAGGGCAGAGCATGGAGGACATGGAGCTGATCCTGGCGCCGATGGTCGAGGAGGCCAAGGAGGCCATCGGCAGCATGGGCGACGACGCGCCGCTCGCGGTCATTTCAGACAATCCGCGCAACCTGTCGCATTTCTTCCGCCAGAACTTCAGCCAGGTCACCAACCCGCCGATCGACAGCTTGCGCGAGACGCGGGTGATGAGCCTGAAGACGCGCTTTTCCAACCTCGGCAACATCCTCGACGATGGCGCCCGGCAGGAAGGCGTCATGGTCATCGACACGCCGGTGATGACCAACAACGGCTGGAACGTGCTGAAAAGCCATTTCGGCAAGCAGGCCGCCGTCATCGACTGCAGCTTCGACATCGCCGGCGGACCGGAGGCGTTGCGCGCCGCCATTGCCCGCGTCCGTGCCGAGGCCGAGACGGCGGTGCGTTCGGGCAAGAGCCAGTTGTTCCTGACCGACGAGAACCAGTCCCCCACGCGCGCCGGGATCAGCATGATCCTCGCGACCGCCGGCGTGCACACGCATCTGGTGCGCAAGGGCCTGCGCACCTTTGCGTCGATCAACGTGCGCTCGGCCGAAGCGCTCGATACCCATTATTTCGCCGTGCTGATCGGCGTCGGTGCCACCACCGCCAATGCCTATCTGGCGCAGGAGGCCATCGCCGATCGCCACGCCCGCGGCCTGTTCGGGCCGCTGACCTATGACCAGTGCGTTCAGCGCTACAAGAAAGCCGTCGAGGACGGCCTGCTCAAGATCATGGCCAAGATGGGCATCGCGGTCATCTCGTCATACCGCGGCGGCTACAACTTCGAAGCGGTCGGGCTCAGCCGGGCGCTGGTCAACGACTTCTTCCCCGGCATGCCCGCCAAGATCTCGGGTGAAGGCTTCGAATCGCTCTTCATCAACGCCCAGATGCGCCACGAGGCGGCGTTCGACGAGGATGTCGTCGCGCTGCCGATCGGCGGGCTGTACCGCTATCGCGCCGGCAGCGAGGCCCATGCCTATCAGGCCAGCCTCATCCACCTGCTGCAGCACGCCGTCGGCGCCGACAGCTATTCCGACTATCTGAAATTCTCTCGCGCCGTCCGCGACCTGCCGCCGATCGCGCTGCGCGACTTGCTCGATTTCAGCGACAACACCCAGCCGGTGCCGATCGAGGAAGTCGAATCGATCACCGAAATCAGGAAGCGCTTCGTCACGCCGGGCATGAGTCTCGGCGCCCTGTCGCCCGAGGCGCACGAGACGCTCGCCATCGCCATGAACCGCATCGGCGCCAAGGCGGTGAGCGGCGAAGGCGGCGAGGATTCGATCCGCTACAAACCCTATGCCAATGGCGACAACGCCAATTCCGTCGTCAAGCAGATCGCGTCGGGCCGCTTCGGCGTCACCGCCGAGTATCTCAACGCCTGCGACGAAATCGAGATCAAGGTCGCGCAAGGTGCAAAGCCCGGCGAGGGCGGGCAATTGCCCGGCTTCAAGGTCAGCGAGATGATCGCCCGGCTGCGCCATTCGACGCCCGGCGTGTCGCTGATCAGCCCGCCGCCGCACCACGACATCTATTCGATCGAGGACCTGGCGCAGCTCATCTACGACCTGAAGCAGATCAACCCGCGCGCCCGCGTCTGCGTCAAGCTGGTCAGCAGCGCCGGCATCGGCACCGTCGCCGCCGGCGTCGCCAAGGCCCATGCCGACGCCATCCTCATTTCCGGCAATGTCGGCGGTACCGGCGCGTCCCCGCAGACCAGCATCAAATACGCCGGCACCCCTTGGGAAATGGGCCTGACCGAGGTCAACCAGGTGCTGACGCTCAACGGCCTCAGGCACCGGGTGAAGCTGCGCACCGATGGCGGGCTGAAGACCGGCCGCGACATCGTCATCGCCGCCATCCTGGGCGCCGAGGAATACGGCATCGGCACGCTGTCGCTGGTCGCCATGGGCTGCATCATGGTCCGGCAATGCCATTCGAACACCTGCCCGGTCGGCGTCTGCACCCAGGACGAGGCCTTGCGCGAAAAGTTTGGCGGCAGCCCCGAAAAGGTCATCAACCTGATGAGCTTCATCGCCGAGGAAGTCCGCGAGATCCTGGCAAAGCTCGGCGTCCGCACGCTCGACGAGGTCATCGGCCGCACCGAGCTGCTGCGCCAGGTCAACCGCGGCGCCGAACATCTCGACGACCTCGACCTGAACCCGATCCTCGCCAAGGTCGACGCCCCCGACGGCATGCGCCGCTTCAACATCGAGGGGCATCGCAACGAAGTGCCCGACAGCCTCGACGCCGCGATGATCCGCGACGCCGACCAATTGTTCAGCCGCGGCGAGAAAATGCAGCTGACCTATACCGTCCGCAACACCGACCGCGCCGTCGGCACCCGCCTGTCGGGCGAAATCACCCGCCGCTTCGGCATGACGGCGCTCGCCGCCGGCCATGTCCATATCCGGCTGCGCGGGTCGGCCGGGCAGTCGCTGGGCGCCTTTGCCGTCCAGGGCGTCAAGCTCGAGGTCTTCGGCGAGGCCAACGACTATGTCGGCAAGGGCCTGTCGGGTGCCACCATCATCGTCCGCCCGATGGTGTCGTCGCCGCTCGCCAGCCAGGACAATGCCATCATCGGCAACACCGTGCTCTATGGCGCGACCTCGGGCCGCCTGTTCGCCGCCGGCCGCGCCGGCGAACGCTTTGCAGTGCGCAACTCGGGCGCACAGGTCGTCATCGAAGGCTGCGGCGCCAATGGCTGCGAATACATGACCGGCGGCGTCGCCGTCATCCTCGGCCGCACCGGCGACAATTTCGCCGCTGGCATGAGCGGCGGCATGGCCTTCGTCTATGACCAGGACGGCGATTTCGAGCGCCGGGTCAATCATGACTCGGTCGTCCTCACTCGCCTCGCCAGCGCGCATTGGGAGACCGTCGCCCATGATCTCGTCAGCGAACACGCTCGCGAGACCGGCTCGAAATGGGCCGCGGGGCTGCTCGCCGAATGGGATCGCACCCGGCAGCGACTGTGGCAGGTCTGCCCGAAGGAGATGTTGACCCGGCTGGCGCACCCGCTCGACGACGCACCGCAGCGCGAAGCGGCCGAATAGTTGCGCCGGGGGCGTCCGCTTCCTATCTTGGTGTCTTAGCCGGATAGGATAGCGCGACGATGGCCGACGACAAGCAGGACCCGCTGGTACAAAGCCTGATGGCCCTCGCCGTCAGCGCCGCGCCGCTGATCAAGCGCGCCCGCGATTCGGGCATGTTCAAGGCCGGCAGCCGCGAAGCCGCCGCGTCCGAAGCCGTCGCCGACGTGCCGCCCGCCGCGCCGGCCGAGCCGGCCCCCGATTTCACCGCGGAAAAGGCCGCGCTGCAGGACATCATCGTCAGCCAGGCGATGAAGATCGCCGCGCTGGAGGCCGAAGTCGCCCGGCTGACGGCCAAGGCCAAACGGTCGAAGGACTGAGCCGGCACCGACGCGAATAGGTGATTTCCCGCACCGTATCGAACGCGATAGGGGATTGCCGAGAGGCGGCGTGTTGAACGACTGATGTAACGATGCCCGGGAAGTGGCGGAAAAACCATCGCGCGCCCCTTCCTTCGCGGCGCATAGACGTTAAGAATGTGTTTCAACCATGTGGCGCCTCCACCAATATCCCCTGTGCCCGTTCAGTCGTAAGGTCCGCTTTGCCTGCGCGGTAAAGGGCGTCGACGTCGAACTGGTGCGCGAATATCCTTGGGAGCGGCGCGATGCCTTTGCCGCGCTCAACCCCGCCGGGCAGACGCCGGTCATCCAGAACGGCGCCATCACCCTCGTCGACAGCGCCGCCATCTGCGATTATTTCGAAGAGACCGTGGCGCGCACGCCGCTGCTCGGCGCCGGGCCGGAGGAACGTGCCGAGGCGCGGCGACTGGTCGCCTGGTTCGACCAGAAATTCTATGGCGAGGTCACCTCGCTGCTGCTCGCCGAGCGCATGTACAAGCGCATCGTGCTGCGCCAGCCGCCCGATGCCGGCACCGTCCGCGCCGCCGCCCGCAATGCCGAGGCGCATCTCGACTATCTCGATTTCCTGCTCGACCGCCGGCGCTGGGTGGCCGGCCCGGCGTTCGGCCTCGCCGACATCGCCGCCGCCGCGCAACTGTCGGTCGCCGATTATCTCGGCGGCATCGAATGGGACGGCCATGAACCGGCGCGGATCTGGTATTCGGCGCTGAAATCCCGCCCCGCGTTCCGCCCGCTGCTCGGCGAACGCATGGAAGGCCTGCCGCCGCCGGCGCATTACGACAAACTGGATTTCTGACCCTCTTTTCCCCTCCCTTTCAAGGGAGGAGAGTAATCACCCCAGCACCACCCGCGCCTGGCTCGCCAGATGCGCCAGCATCGCCGTCGTCACCGCGCCGCCCGATCGCGCCCGTGCCACCGGCCCGGAAATCCGCGCCACCGCCGCCTCGTTCGCCGCCAGCCAGCCGTTGACCGCCGCCACCGGGTCCACGCCGGCGCCGGTCACCCGCCGCACCAGATCCAGCCGCAGCTGTTCGAAATCGCGCACCAGCCCGGCCTGCAGCAGCCGTTCCCAGGGGTCGCTCGGGTCCAGCCCCGCCGCCGCGCCGCGCGCCCAGTCGAGCCCCGTCGCCTCGCCGAGCGTCGTATAGGCCGCCGCCGTCGCCGCCTCGTCGATGCCGAGGTCGCACGCCAGCAGCCCGACGCCGACGGCACCATCGAGCGCCTCGATCCGCACCAGCGCCGCGGCGATCGCATCGGGCGCACCCAGCGCCGCCAGCCCGGCGGTATAGCGATCGAGCCAGGCGCGCGATTCGGGCCGCAGCACGGCATCGAGCGCGCCGCCGAGCCGATCGATGCCCGGCCGCAGCCGCGCCACCAGCGTCGACGGCATGGCACCGCCGCCCTGGCGGATCAGGTCGGCCATCTGCGACCGCAGCGCCGCGATGCCGGCGACGTGCAGGTCGAGATGGGCCGGGCCGGGCACATCGGCGGTATCGATCGCCGCCCAGAGCACCCGGAAATCGAACAACTCCCGCGCGGCGACGAACGCCGCCGCGACATCGGCCAGCCCGACGCCCAGTTCCTCAGCGAGTTCGAACGCCAGCCCCAGCCCGCCGCGATTGACGAGTTCGTTGGTCAGCTTCGTCGCGATCAGCTCGCGGCGCAGCCGGTGGCCGTCGATGGCGGCGGCAAAGCGCTCCCGCATCGCCGAGGGGAAGGCGGCGTGAAGATCGGGCACCAGCAACGGATCGTCGACCAGCGGCGCCTCGACCAACCCGTCATAGATCGCCATCTTGGCATAGGCCATGACGACGGCAAGTTCCGGCCGTTCCAGCGCGCCGCCGTTGCGCCCGCGCTGGATCAGCACATCGTCGCCGGCCAGCCCCTCGACCGTCCGGTGCAGTTCGGCGGCGCTCGCCTCCAGCGCCTGGATAAGGCGGATATGGCCGGGCAGCGCCGCGGCACCGCCGCGTTCGGCGATCGACAGCGCCTGTGTCTGCAGGCGGTTGTCCTCCAGTACCAGATGCGCGACCTCGTCGGTCATTTCGACCAGCAGCACGTCGCGATCGGCCTCGGCCAGCCGCCCGGCGGTGACTTCGGCGTTGAGCGCGATCTTGATGTTGACCTCGTTGTCCGAACAATCGACGCCGGCGCTGTTGTCGATGAAATCGGTGTTGATGCGGCCACCGCGGCCGGCGAATTCGATGCGTCCGGCTTGGGTCACGCCCAGGTTGGCGCCCTCGCCGACCACCCGCGCGCCGATATCGGTTCCATTGATGCGATGCGCGTCGTTGGCGCGGTCACCGGCATCGGTGTCGCTTTCGGCCGACGCCTTCACATAGGTGCCGATGCCGCCGAACCACAACAGGTCGGTCTTCATCTTCAGGATGGCGGTGATCAGCTCCGACGGGCTCAGGCTGTCGGCGGTCACGCCGAGCATGGCCTGGACCTGCGGGCTGAGCGGCACCGTCTTCAGGCTGCGCGGGAACACGCCGCCGCCGGCCGAAATCAGCTTGCGGTCGTAATCGTCCCAGCTCGAGCGCGGCAATGCGAACATGCGGGTCCGCTCGGCGAGGCTCGCCGCCGTGTCGGGCTCGGGATCGAAGAAGAAATGGCGGTGGTCGAACGCCGCCACCAGCTTGATGACCGGCGACAGCAGCATGCCGTTGCCGAACACATCACCCGACATGTCGCCGACGCCGGCGACGCGGATCGGCTGGGTCTGCACGTCGACGCCGAGTTCGCGGAAATGCCGCTGCACCGAAATCCAGGCGCCGCGCGCAGTGATCGCCATCGCCTTGTGGTCATAGCCGTTGCGGCCGCCGCTGGCGAAGGCATCGCCCAGCCAGAAGCCGTGTGCCTCGGCGATGGCATTGGCGATGTCCGAGAATGTCGCCGTGCCCTTGTCGGCGGCGACGACGAGATAGGGGTCGGGCGCGTCATGGCAGGTGACGTCGGCGGGCGGGATGTTGCTGCCGTCGGGCGCCAGATTGTCGGTCAGCGACAGCAGGGCCCGGATGAAGATGCGATAGCTTTCGGTGCCTTCCGCCAGCCAGGCGTCGCGGTTGGCCGGCGGCGGCAACTGCTTGGGGTAGAAACCGCCCTTGGCGCCGGTCGGCACGATGACGGTGTTCTTGACCTTCTGCGCCTTGACCAGCCCCAGCACTTCGGTGCGGAAATCGTCGCGCCGGTCGGACCAGCGCAAGCCGCCGCGGGCGATCGGCCCGCCGCGCAGGTGGATGCCCTCGACGCGCGGGGAATAGACCCAGATCTCGCGATACGGCACCGGCGGCGGCAGGTTCGGCACCTGGCGGCTGTCCATCTTGAAGGCCAGCGCCTCGGGCCCGCCGGGCACGAATGCGTTGGTGCGCAGCGTCGCCCCGATGATCGAGCGATAGAGCCTGAGGATGCGATCGTCGTCGATCGAGGCGACGTCCTGCAGGCCGGCATCGATCGCCGCCAGCCGCTCCGCCTCCGGCGATCCACGGTCGCCGGCGTCCCGGGCGAAGCGCGCGCAGAACAGCCCGACCAGGTCGCGGGTGATCGCCGGATAACGGCGCAGCGCATCGACGACGGTCGCCAGCCCATAGGTGACGCCGGTCTGGCGCATGTAGCGGAAATAGGCGCGCAGCCAGCCGGCCGCCTCGGCATCGAGCGCACAGGCGATGGTCAGCGAGTTGAACAGGTCGTTCTCGTGCGCGCCGGTCAGCACCGCGGTCAGCGCCGGTTCGACGCGGGCGCGCAGCGCCTCCCAATCGGCCAGCGCCTCGGGCTCGGTGACTTCGAGCAGGAAATCATGGATCCAGCCGAGCCGCCCGCCGGCGAGATCGAACGGAAACTCCTCGATGACGCGCAGCCCGAAATTCTCGAGCACCGGCACCGCTTCCGACAGCGGGATGATCTTGCCAAGCCGATAGATCTTCAGCCGCAGCTGGCTGGGCACGCCGTCGGTGGCGGGCAGCAGCCGCACGCCGCGGTCGTTCTCGTCGTGCAGCTGGCTCAATGCGATGATGTCGGTCGCCGCTTCCTCGGGGCTGTGCTGCGCGCGATAGCTCGGCGAAAAGGCCCGGCCGTGGCTGATCGTCAGCCGCGCCGCCCGCGTCGGCCCGGCGACGCTCAGCAGCGCCGTCTCCAGGCCCTCGTCCCAGCCGCGCACCAGCTGGCGCAGCCGGCGATCGAGATCGGCTTCGGCGGCCGGGTCGAACGCCGCGACGGCACCTTCGGGCATTTGGATGACATAATGGACGCGGGCGAGCCCTTCGGACCGCAGCTCGACCTCGAACCGGCTGAGCGTGCCGCCGGTGGCCGCGGTCAGCATGCGGCCGACGCTTTCGCGGATGCCGCTGGTATAGCTGTCGCGCGGCACATAGACGAGCGCGGACAGGAAGCGGCCAAAGGCATCGGCGCGCACGAACAACTTGGGCCGCGGCCGGTCGAGCAGCGACAACAGGCCGAGCGCCATGGATTTCAGCCGTTCCGCCGACGCCTCGAACAATTCCTCGCGCGGGAAGGCTTCGAGGACATGCACCAGCGCCTTGCCGGTGTGGCCCGATGCCGAAAAGCCAAGTTCGTCGATGACTTCGGCGACCTTCCGGCGCAGCACCGGGATCTGCCGCGGCGATGTCGCCAGCGCGGCGGAGGTATAGAGCCCGAGGAACCGCGTCTCGCTGGTCACCCGGCCCTGGCGATCGAAACCCTTGACCGAAACGAGGTCGCAATTCACCCGGCGGTGCACCGTCGACACGGTGCCGGCCTTGGTGATCAGCAGCGGTTCCGGCGAGGCGAGCAGCGCCTTCAGCGCGCGCGGCGTGTCGGTGCCGGCGCGGCCGGTCCACAGCGGGTAGTCGGGATCGCGCAGCAGGCCGAGGCCGACATCGCTGACCGGCTGCATCGCCGGATCGTCGAGGTCGCCCTCGAGTTCGTAGCGGCGGACGCCGAGCAGCGTGAAATTGTCGGCGGCGAGCCAGTCGAGGAATGCCGTCGCCTCTGCCGCGCGATGCGGCGCCACCGGCGGCGGATTGGCCTCCAACGCCTTGATCGCGCCGCGCAGCGCCGCCAGCATCGGCGGCCAGTCGGTCACCGCCGCCGCGACATCGGCCTGCACCTGTTCGAGCGCCGTGACGAGATCGGCGCGCGCCCGGGCGCCGGTGCGCTCCAGTTCGACATAGATCATCGATTCGCGGACGACGCCGGGGGCGACGCTGCCGCCGGCCGGGCCGACGACCGCCAGCAGCCGGCCATCGCCATCGCGGCGGACATCGACGACAGGATGCAGCAGCCGGTCGATCTCAAGCCCCGCGGCGGTGATCGCCGCCGAGGTCGAATCGACGAGAAAGGGCCGGTCGTCGCCGATGATGGCGAGCGCCATGCGCCGACGGCCTGGCGTCGCGCCGTCGCTGTCGGCGGGTTCGAGATGGACGATGGCACGATCGGGGGTGCGGACCGCCGCCGCCGCCGACAGGAAGCGCACGATCGCCGCCCGGCCGGCCGCATCGAGATTTTCGAGCTCGCCCGGCAGCGCGCGATCGAACAGCGCCGCCGCCAGCGCCGCCTCCACCGCGTCCGACGCCGCCGTCTTCACGGGTGCGTCATGGGCCGCACGGGCACCCTTGGCTGCATTCGACACTCTGAAACTCCGCTTGCCGGTGGCGGCGCGCTTATGCGTCCGGGGCAGGGCGAAGGGCAAGTTCACCGGCGCGTCAACCGGCGGTATTGCGAGAAAACGGGTCGATCCGCGCCGATTTCGCGGGCCTTTCGGCCAATATGAGGCCGATTTCATGCCGCAGCCGCGCCGTTGCCGCCCGTCCGAGGATTTCGCGCCAGTTCATCACCACCTGCACGGCATCGCCGCCAGCCGGCGGCCGCGCACCATCGACCAGCGGCAACATCACGCCGCGCACCAGGATCGTCGATCCGGCCAGCCCCGGCAGCCGCGCCTCGATCGGCACCGGTTGCCGGTCACCCCCGCCGGCAGCATCGCACAGCGCCGCCGCCAGCCCGGGACGCCCGGCCAGCGCCATGCCGGGCTCGAGCCCGAAGGCTTCGGCGACAGCGGCCCCACACTGCGTCACCACCGGCCCCGCCGGCTCGCCCGCCAGCACCAGGCTGTTCGCCTCGAAACCCGCGATCGCCGCACCGCCCGCCGCCCGCCACGCCGCCACGGCCTGCCCCGCCAGCCGCCGCTCCGCCACGCCAAAGCGGGGCGGCAGGTCGAACCCGCAATCCGCCATGTCCTGCCCCCAGGCGATGCGCATGCCGCCGCTTCCCTTGCCGAATTGCCCGATCCGGATAACGGCCGCGCCGGCAGGCCGTTGAATCCTGCACCACCACGCTTGCCCCCGGCGGCACCGCCTGTTAAGGCCCCCAACCGTTGCCGCTTTAGCTCAGCCGGTAGAGCACATCATTCGTAATGATGGGGTCAGGTGTTCGAGTCACCTAAGCGGCACCATTTCTCCTCTGTCAGCCAAGGCCCATGATGCGCAGCAGCGCGGGGATGCGTTCGCGGAAGGGGAAAAAGCCCTTGGTCGCGTGCGGCCAGAATTGGGTGTCCCAGCTGCGGCGGACCTGCGCCAGCGTCACGCCTTCGCGGGCGAGCGCCGGGGCCAGTTGCGCCAGGGCATCGGCGACGGGGCCGACCGGCGCATGGGGCGTCACCACCTGCGTTGCACCAGAGGCCCGCGCCGCGGCGAGCAGCGCCGGAGCGTCGAGCGTGGCCACCACATCGACCGGGCAGCCGAACTGCGCCCGCACGCGCGTCGCGGTCTCGACTGCCGCCGCGCCGGCAAAGCCCCGCGCCTTGTCGCCCCATATCCAGTCGTCGCCCGTCACCACGACCGCGCCGGCGATGGCGTTGCCGCCGCCAATCACCGCTTCGGGTTGCAGGTCTTCCGGTGTCACCAGCAGCAGCGCAGCCCGCCGCGGATCGGGCGCCACCGGCACCGGCAGCACCCCTGCGGCCGCGACCGGCGCCTCGGTCAGCGCCACCGCCTCGCGCGCCAGGCCCTGCGGCGCGTATCGCCCATCGGTGAACCGCGCGATATTGTCGGCGGTCGCCAGATAGGTCTTGCCCGGCGTCTGCAGGCCGGCGACCCAGCGCCACGACAGGGTATTGCTGGCGGCATCGGCATCAATGAGGTGGCGCAGGAAGAAGTCCGCCCCCAGCGCCCAGGGCAGCCGCAGCGTGAAGATCCAGATCGACGCGAACCACATGCGCGCATGGTTGTGGAGATACCCCGTCGCGACCAGTTCCCGCGCCCAGTCGTCGAAGCCGTCGATGCCGGTCGCCCCGGCCTCCGCCGCCGCCAGCGCGCGAGCGGCGGGAAAGCCGTCGCGCTGCCGGTCGCGCTCGTCGAGGAACCGCCTCCAGACGCCGGGCCGCAGCTCCAGCCAGCCCTTCCAATAGGTCCGCCACAGCACCTCCTGCAGGAATTTTTCCGCTGCGGCATAGCTGTGTTCGGCGAGCACCGCGGCGACGACCTCCTGCTCGGCGACCAGCCGGTAACGGACATAGGGCGACAGCCGCGACACGGCGCCGGGCGCATCGGGCCCCGGATCGCTGTTGCGGCCGACGGCATAGGGGTGCCCGGCGCGCGGCACGAAATCGGCCAGGCGATCGAGGCCGGCAGCGCGGCCGGGCGGAAACAGGGTGGTCAACCGCCCCGCCTAGCGCATCGCCCGCAACGAACCAGCCGCCATATGCGCGCAGGTCAGCGCGCCGGGGTGTGGACCGCCGTCAGCCCGAGTTGCCAGCGGTTCTGGAAGCCCTTCAGTTCGCCCTTGGCATCGGGGTCGAGCCAGGCCGCCTTGGCCGCCTCGCGCTTCAGCACCAGGTCGCAGAAGGCGGTGATCTGGCGATAGATGATCGCGTCGGCCATGTCCTTGCGCCACACCGGTTCGTCGATGGCATCGCGCAGCCGGCCGGTATCGGGGGCCGACGCCGGCGGCGGGTTGCCGCCGAGATTGTGGCGGGCATCGGCAAAGACCAGCAGATGCCGATCGCTGGCGGTCGCCTGGTCGTGCAGCCAGCGGATGCCTTCGGCGCCGGCGACGTCGTCCTTGTCGCCCATGATCCACAGGCTGGGCACGGTGATCGAGCCCAGCGCCGCCGGCGTGAAGGCGCGGACCTGCGGCTGGCCGCCCCAGGGCGCGATCAGCACCAGGCCGCGGACGCCGGGTGCCGGCTTCGCCCCCTCCAGCACCGGTGTCATCGCGCCGGGCGGCAGCTGCGCCATCAGCGGCGCTTTCGCATCATGCCCCGCCCCGCCGGTGGCGAGCGCGCCATAGCCGCCCATCGAATAGCCGATGACGGCGATGTTGCCGGCGTCGATGCGCGGCGCCAGCGGGTCCTTGCCGCGGGCCATCTCGCCGAGGAAGGCGATGGCAGCGCGCTGGTCCTGGCTGCGGCGGATGTACGCCGTGGCGAACACCATCAAGCGCTTGGCCGGGTCCATCGCGCCCGTGTCGTCATGATCGATGCTGGCGACGACATAGCCCTTCGACGCCAGATTTTCCGCCATCCCCGACATCGCCGTCGACCAGCGGCCAAGGCCATGGCTGAGCAGGATCAGCGGCAGCTTGCCGCCTGGCGCCGGCGCCGCGTCACGACTGGCGATGCCTTCGAAGACGAGCGTTGCGGGGATGCCCTCGGGCGGGTTGGCGATGCTATGCGGATAGGTCGTCGGCGGGCCGGCGGCCGCGGCCGGGTAGAACAGCGTGAGGCCCAGCGTGCGCCCCGGGCCGGCGGGAAAGGTCAGTTCCCGCGTGCCGACCGGCAGCGCGCCGGGGGCGGCGAGTTCGGGGGCATCACCGGGGACAAGGCTGGGCGGGCGGGCAAGGGCCGGCGCGGCGGCGAGTGCGAGGATGAGCAGCAGGTGGCGCATGGATGGGCGGGCCTTTATTTGCGGCTTGGGGTTCGATCGAGCCGCACCCTAGGGGTGAAGCCGCAACGATTGAACCCCACCCGTCATGCTGGCGAACGCCAGCATGACGACCCGACTTTGCCTACCTCACCCGCCGTACAAGTGCGGCGGCACCCCGATGACCCCACCCGGATCGAGCTCGAACAACGCCCCGGCATAGTGATCATCCGGCCGGCCATCGCCCGCCGACGTCGCGAACATCATGTCGAGCCTGGCGCCGGCAAAGCCGACATTGGTGATCTGCGGCGTCGGCAGCGCGATCGCCCGGTCGCTGGCGCCATCGGGGAAGAACCGCTCCACCCGCGAGCCACCGTAAAAGGCGATCCACAGCCCGCCCTCGGCATCGCAGGTCATGCCGTCGGGCGCGCCGCTGCTGCCGTCGAATTTCAAATGCTGCTGGCGCGGCCCCAGGCTGCCGTCGTCGTTAACCGCAAAGCGATACACCACCCGCCGCGCCGAATCGGTATGGTACAGCGTGCCGCCATCGGGGCTGAGCGCCGGGCCGTTGGCGATGACGATGCCGGTGTCGTGCCGGCTGATCGCGCCGTCGGGATCGAGCCGGTACAGGCTGCCGGTCGCCGGCCAGCTCTGCGCCGGGCCATCATGCACCGGCATCGTGCCCGCCCAGATCGCGCCGCGGGCATCGGCCTTGGCATCGTTCAGGCGGTTGTGCGGCAGATGCGGCTCCGGATCGGCGATCGGCACCAGCCCGAACGGATCGAGCGTCAGCCGGTGAAAGCCGGTCTGCAACCCGGCGACCAGCCCGCCATCGGCGGTTTCGATCACCCAGCCGATCATCGCCGGCATGTCCCAATGGCGCACCTCGCCGGTGGCGAACGCCAGCCGCCACAGCTTTCGCCCGATGATATCGGTCCAGAACAGCGCATCCTGGCGCGCCGACCAGAACAGCCCCTCGCCCAAGATGTCGCGCTCGGGCCGGGGGACAACGTGCCAGCTCAATGCCCGCTCCTCAATGCGAATCCCTCGGCAACCCGCGGGTCTGCGCGATGCGCTGGTACGGCACCGCCGCCTCGATGACCGCGCCGCCCGGATATTGGCCGGTGATCTGGCGGCTGAGTTCCTGCCACGGCGTCTGCGGCGGCGGGATCTCGTAGCCGCCGGCCGCCGCCAGCGCCGCGCGCCGCTGCTCAATTTCGTCCGGCGCCACCAGCACGTCGGCGGTGCGGGTGTTGAGGTCGATGCGCACCCGGTCGCCGGTCTGCAGCAGCGCCAGGTTACCGCCGGCCGCCGCCTCCGGCGAGGCATTTAGGATCGACGGCGACCCCGATGTCCCCGATTGGCGGCCATCGCCCAGGCACGGCAGCGCATCGACGCCGGCGCGGATCAGCGCCGCCGGCGCCCGCATGTTGACGACCTCCGCCCCGCCCGGATAGCCGATCGGCCCGACGCCGCGGATGACGAGGATGCAGTCGGCATCGATGCCCAGCGACGGGTCGTCGATGCGGTGATGGTAATCCTCCGGCCCATCGAAGACGATCGCCCGCGCCTCGAACGCCTCGGGGTCGTCGGGATTGGACAGGTAGCGTTTCCGGAAATCGTCCGAAATGACGCTGGTCTTCATCACCGCCACGTCGAACAGATTGCCGCGCAGCACGGTCAGCCCGGCGTGCGGCAGGATCGGATCGACAAGCGGCCGGATGACGCGATCGTCGGCGATCACCTTGTCCTGGTTGTTCTCGGCCAGCGTGCGGCCGTTCGCCGTCAGCACGCTGCCGTCGAGCAGGCCGCCACGCAGCAGTTCGCCGATCACCGCCGGTACGCCGCCGGCATGGTAGTAATCCTCGCCCAGATATTCCCCCGCCGGCTGCAGGTTGACGAGCAGCGGCACGTCGGCACCATGCTCCTGCCAGTCATCGAGGGTGAGCTCGACCCCCATGTGGCGGGCGATGGCGTTGAGATGGATGGGCGCATTGGTCGACCCGCCGATGGCGCTGTTGACGCGGATGGCGTTGAGGAAGGCCGCCCGGGTCATGATGTCCGACGGCTTGCGGTCCGCCGCCACCATCTCGACGATGGCGAGGCCCGTCTCATAGGCCGATTGCGCCCGGTCGCGGTACGGCGCCGGGATGGCGGCATTGCCGGTCAGCGACATGCCGAGCGCCTCCGTCAGCGAATTCATCGTCGTCGCGGTGCCCATTGTATTGCACCAGCCGGTCGACGGCGCCGACGACGCGATCAGCTCGATGAAGCCGCGATAATCGATCTCGCCGGCGGCCAGCATCTTCCTTGCCTGCCAGATGATCGTGCCCGATCCGGTGCGCTGCCCCTTGTGCCAGCCGTTGAGCATCGGGCCGACCGACAGCGCCAGCGCCGGGATGTTGACCGTCGCCGCCGCCATCAGGCACGCCGGCGTCGTCTTGTCGCAACCGATGGTGAGGACGACGCCATCGATGAAATAGCCGTGCAGCACCTCGACCAGCGACAGGTACGACAGGTTGCGATCGAGCGCCGCCGTCGGCCGCTTGCCGGTTTCCTGGATCGGGTGAATCGGAAATTCGATCGGGATGCCGCCGGCGTCGCGAATGCCGTCGCGGACGCGTTCCGCCAGCACCAGATGGTGGCGGTTGCAAGGCGCCAGGTCGCTGCCGGTCTGGGCGATGCCGATGATCGGGCGGTCGGACTGCAACTCCGCCACCGACAGTCCGAAATTCAGATAGCGTTCGAGGTACAGCGCGGTCATGTCCGGATTGTCCGGATTGTCGAACCAGGCGCGGGAACGCAGGCGGGGGCGGATTGATTTCTCGGTCATGCGGGGTGACGATGGACCATCGGGGGGCGGCTCCGCAACCATAAGAGGCAACAGCTTAACGCATGACGACCGACCGCCGCGCCCCCGTTCATCCCGCCCCCATCCGTCTCGCCCTCATCGGCATCGGCAAGATCGCGCGCGACCAGCATCTGCCGGCGATCGCCGCCGATCCGGCCTACACCCTCGCCGCCGCGGTCAGCCGCAACGCGCACGTCGATGGCGTGCCGAATTTCCACGATATCGAGGCGCTGATCGCCAGCGGCCTCGCCATCGACGCGGTGTCGATCGCCACCCCGCCGCTCGGCCGCCATGTCATCGCGGCGGCGGCCCTGGCCCAGGGCTGGCACGTCATGCTCGAAAAACCGCCGGGCGCGACGCTGGGAGAGGTGCGCGCGCTGGCGCCGGGCGACCGGACGCTGTTCACCAGCTGGCACAGCCGCCACGCCGCCGGAGTCGCCGTGGCGCGCGCCTGGCTTGCCGACCGCCGCATCGCCCGGGCCCGCATCGACTGGCGGGAGGATATCCGCCACTGGCACCCGGGGCAGGACTGGATCCTCGCCCCCGGCGGGCTCGGCGTCTTCGATCCCGGCATCAACGCCCTGTCGATCGCCACCGCCATCCTGCCCGGCCGGCTGCACGTCGAACAGGCGCGACTCGATTTCCCCGCCAACCGCGGCGCGCCGATTGCGGCGTCGCTCACGCTGAAACACGGCGAAACCCCCGTCGCCGCCAAGCTCGATTTCCTCCAGGCCGGCCCGCAAAGCTGGGACATCATGGTCGAAACCGATGGCGGCACCCTCACCCTCCACGACGGCGGCGCCCGGCTCGACATCGATGGCGCCGCGCAAGCGCTCCCCGACGGCGGCGAATATCCCGGCCTCTACCGGCAGTTCGCCGAGCTCATCGCGTCAGGCCGCAGCGACGTGGACCTCACGCCATTGGAACTCGTCGCCGACGCCTTCCTGATCGGCGAACACCACAAGGTTGCGGCGTTCGACTGGTAGGCTTCCCGCCCCTAGCACCAGACGGCCAGGTCCCGCGCCCCAACCGTCCGCCCGCCCAGCACGAACACCGCGCCATCGGGGGCCGGCGCCAGCACCGGTTCGTCGCCATAGTTGATCGCAAAGGTCAGGTCGCCGCGCCGCCGCAGCCGCAGGCCGCCCGTCACCGGCGTCACCGTCATCCCCGCCTCCGCACACAGGTCGGTCAGCAGCGCCGCCAGGAACGCATCGTCGGTCAGCGTCGCCAGATAATGCACCCGGCCGTTGCGCACCATCGCCGGGGTGCCGTCCTCGTATGTCGCCAGCACCGTGCAGTCGCCGGCGTCGATGCTCTCCCGCCAGGCACGGCTTTCGAACGCATCGCAATCGCGCCGGATCTCTCCCGGGCAATCGGCGCGCAGCGTTTCCACCGCCAGCACCCGCATCGGCAGCAGCGCGCGCAGCGGCCCCGGCGCCAACCCTTCCGGAATGGTCACGTCGCGTGTCTTTGCCCCCGATCGCGGCCCGATGAGCACCAGCGCCGGCGTATCGCGCAGCCGCGCCACCACATCGGGGCCCGGCATCGCCAGCGCCGGCGCCAGCACCAGCGCATAGCCTGCCAGGTCGGCGCCGGCCGCGACGAAATCCACGTCCAGCCCCAGCCCCCGCACCGCGCCGTACCATTGCGCGACGACGCCATTATAGTCGTAGCCGGCGCCCTGCCGCTCGATATCCGACAGCCATTGCGATTCGATGTCGACGATCATCGCCACCGGCGCCCGGCCCGGCTCGGCCAAATCCTGCCCAGCCTGCTCCAGCGCCGCCAGTTCGCCGGCCAGCTGGGCAATCTCCGGCCAAGCCTCGGCCTCCGACGAATCGGGACGCAGCAGCCCGGCGTGCATCTGTTCCTGGGCAAAGGGCACCTGCCGCCAGCGAAAATAGCTGACGACGGCAGCACCATGGGCAAACGCCTCCCAGCTCCACAGCCGCACCATGCCCGGCGCCGGCCGCGGGTTGTGCCGCGCCCAGTTCACCGGCCCCGGTTGCTGCTCCATCACCCAGAACGGCCGCCCGGTCAGCCCGCGGGTCTGGTCGAACAACAGGCCCTGCATGTCGGGATGGCCGGTCCGCATCCATGGCCGGAAATCGTCCGCCGGCGCCCCAGCCAGCGCCAGGTCGGCGCGGCCCAGCGGATAATTGTCGTACGACGCGAAATCGAGCGGCGCCGCCAGCGCATGATTGTCGACGCCGGTTTCAGGCATCGGGATGAAGTTGTGCGTTACCCAGCGCCCCGGTGAATGCGCCCGGATGATCGCCACCATCTCGGCATGGAACCGCACCACCGCGTCAGACGCATAGCGCCGCCACGCCATGCGGTGCGCCGGGCTGGTCTCGGTCACCGCGCCCACCGGCAACTCGATGGCGTCGAAGTCGCGATACTCCATCGACCAGAAGACATTGCCCCAGGCGGCATTCAGCGCGCCGATGTCGGCATATTGCCCGCGCAGCCAGGCGCGAAAGCCGTCCCGGGCCGCCGGCGAGGCGCTGAGCGCGGTGTCATGACAGCAGAGTTCGTTGTCGGTCTGCCAGCCGACGACATGGGCGTTGTCGCCATAGCGCGCCGCCACCGCTGTGCTGATCCGCATCGCCGCCTCGAACCAGGCGGGGCTGGAAAAATCGGTGTGCCGCCGCGAACCGAAACCGCGCGTGCGGCCGGTCGCCGGGTCCACCGGCAAGATCTCCGGATGCGCGTCGACCAGCCATTTCGGCGGCGTCGCCGTCGGCGTGCACATGACGACTTTCAGACCTGCCGCGCCCAAGGTCGCGACGGCGCGGTCGAGCCAGCCCCAGTCGAACACGTCCGGCTCGGGCTCGATGCGGCTCCAGGCGAACTCGGCGATGCGGACATATGCCAGCCCCAGCGCGCGCATCCGCCGGGCATCCTCTGCCCACCAGCTTTCGGGCCAATGTTCCGGATAATAGCAGACGCCGAGCATCGAAGGAGCCTTGTTCAGGAGTTGCGGCACGGTCTTGTGCCCGATGACGCCCGCCCCTGCCAATGCGCCGCTATGCCTGCGGCTGGATGGCGACACCGTTACGCGGCTGGTTGGATCGGGTTCCCGGCGAGCTTAAGGGGGCTTTTTGCTTGAACGAACGATCAAGAGATTTGGCGTCGAAATCGTGCCGGATGCGGCGGTCGATGCCCTGCAGGTCGGGCCTCACGCTAACGGACCGATGGTAAAAATCGCTGCAGAGCGACACCAGAAACGGTCTTCAAGCCGCGGAATTGTCTCGATATTGTTCCATCGCAAGCCCGCGCTTTGCACTGTCACCCCGGCGTAGGCCGGGGCCCATGGCCCACCGCCCGTCGGCACGCGGGCGCGAAATCAGCCAAGCGCGTGATTCATGGGCCCCGGCCTACGCCGGGGTGACAGGTACGGCGACCCCGACAATCTCCCGCAGCGCCGCCAGCAGCCCATCGACCTCCGCCGCGCTATTATAATGCGACAGCCCGATCCGCACCGCCCCCGGCCCCTCGCGCAGACCCAGCACCGTCGCCGGCTCCCAGGCGTAGAAGTAGCCCGCCCAGCAGAAGATGTTGCGGTCCGCCAGTGCCTGCGCCACCGCCGGCGCATCATGCCCGGCGATGCTGAAGGTAAAGGTCGGCACCCGCGACGCCAGCCGGTTGGCATTTCCGATGCCGTGCAGCGTCACCCCTGGCAGCGTCGCGAGGCCGCCCAGGAACTGCCGCATCAGGTCCGTCTCATACGCCACCACCGCGTCGAACCCCGCCAGCAGCCGCGTCCGCAGCGGCGCATCCGCCACGGCGCCGCCCGATTCGCTGCCGATCCAGGCGAAATGCTCGATCGCCGCCAGCGTGCCGGCCTGCGCCTCGAAGCTCGGCGTGCCCGGCGCAAAGCGTGTCGGCATGGATTCCACCGACGGCCGCACCTTCCACGGCCGCAGCTTCGCCTGCAGATCGCGCGCCAGGAACAAGGTCGCGGCATGCGGCCCGAAATATTTATACGCCGAGGCGCACAATATATCGCAGCCGATCGCCCGCACATCGATGGGAATATGCGGCGCCGACTGCACCGCATCGACCACCGACACCGCGCCGACCGCCCGCGCCGCGGCGCAGACCCGCGCGACATCGTTGATGGTGCCGAGGAAATTGCTCGCCTGGCCCACCGCCACCAGCCGCGTCCGCGCGCCGATCAGCGTGTCGAGCATGTCATAGCGGAACTCGAAGGTCTCCGGGTCCCATTCCAGCCAGCGCACGCTGACGCCGCGATCCGCCGCCGCCTGCAGCCAGGGCGACACATTGGCGTCGTGATCCATACGGGTCAGCACGATCTCGTCACCGGCCTGCCAGTCGCGCGACAACAGCGCGGCAAACTGGTAGAACAGGGACGTGGTGTTCAGCCCGAAAACGATCTCGTCGGGGTCGCAATTGAACAGCGCCGCGGCTCCCCGGTGCGCCGCCACCACGATGGCGCTCGCCGCCTGCGAGGTGCGGAACGCCCCGCCGTCGTTGGCGCAGACCTCCACCATCGCCCGCCCCATCGCGTCGACCACCCGCCCGGCCACCTGGGTGCCCGCCGGCGCATCGAAATAGCCGCGCGCTACCCCGCCATCGGTCAGGGCAAGCGCCGGAAACGCCGCGCGGACGGCATCGATGGGAAAACTATTATGCATGCGCCGACGTTAGCCGCGCGCCGGCGCCTGTAGCAACTGGCTCGCAACGCCCACCGCAACGATTGTCGCAGCCGGGCATTTCGGCATCGCAACGGGGGATTTTCCGCCTCGCATGCGTTATCCGACCGCACAACACCGCAGATTTACCCAAAGGAATGGCGTGACCACAGGCCCTGCCCGTCTTGCCTCGGCTTCGATTCTCGCCGCGCTGACCCTCGCCACCCCGCTGCGCGCCCAGGCGACGGCCCCGGTTCCGGTCCCCGCCGAGCAGCCGGAGAACGCCGCCCCCAGCGGCGGCGATGGCGACGCCGTCGAGGAAGAGGTCATCGTCGTCAACGGCGCCCGCGAACGCGGCGCCGTGCTCGGCGATATTCCCCCCGAAGTGACGTTCCGCGCCGCCGATATCCGCGCCATCGGCGCCGGCAGCATCGCCGACCTGCTCAACGAACTCGCCCCCCAGGTGCGCAGCGGCCGCGGTCGCGGCGGCGAACAGCCCGTCGTGCTGCTCAACGGCCGCCGCATCGCCGGCTTTGCCGAGATCCGCAACCTGCCCCCCGAGGCCCTGCTGCGCGTCGACATCCTGCCCGAGGAAGTCGCGCTGAAATACGGTTATGCCGCCGACCAGCGGGTGGTGAACTTCGTGCTGCGCGAGCGTTTTGGCGCGGTGACGGGTGAAATCGACGTCGGCGGGCCCACCGGCGGCGACCGCCAGAACTATGAAATCGAGGCCAACTGGCTCCGCATCCGCGACGGCAAACGGCTGAGCATCGAGGCCGAGATCGTCCGCGACACCGCCTTGTTCGAAAGCGACCGCGATATCCGCAGCGGAAGCCCGCGCCGCCCCTTCGACCTCGCCGGAAACATCGCCGCTTTGGTGCCTGGTGGGGAGATCGACCCGGCGCTGAGCGCTCTCGCCGGCGCCCCGGTCACCGTTGCCGGGGTGCCCGCCGGTGCCGCCACCGCCGCGCCGACGCTGTCCGGCTTCGCCGCCGGCGCCAACGCCGCCAATGTCACCGATGTCACGCCCTATCGCACGCTGCTGCCCGACAACCGCGCCCTGTCGCTGGCCGGCAGCTACGCCACCAGCGTCTTCGGCGATATCGCGGCGACGTTCAGTGGCGGCCTGACCGCGACGCGCACCGAAAGCCGCGTCGGCCTGCCCGGTGTCACCCTCACCCTGCCCGCCGGCAGCCCGTTTTCACCCTTCGCCGGCAATGTCGGCCTGTTCCGCTATGGCCCCGACGCGCTGGTGCAGGCCAACGACAGCTGGACCGGCCGCGCCGGGCTGGCGCTCAACGGCAGCGTCGCCCGCTGGCAATGGACGCTGACCGGCAACTACAACCATGCCGAATCGGACACGCTGACCGACCGCGGCATCGACGTGACCGGCGCCCAGGCCCGGATTCTCGCCGGCGACCCGACGCTGAACCCCTATGGCCCGACCGCGCTCGACGGCGGGCTTCTGCGCGATCGCGCCCGCACCAACACCGACAACGGCGATCTGCAGGTGGTTGCCAGCGGCACCGTGCTGGCGGTTCCCGCCGGATCGCTGTCCGCCAGCATCAAGGCCGGCGCCCAGTCGCTGGCGCTGCGCAGCGATTCGACCCGCGCCGGCATCGACCGGATCACCGACCTGTCCCGCACCCAGGGCAATTTCCAGGGCAGTTTCGACCTGCCGCTGACCAGCCGGCGCAACGATGTGCTGGCGGCGATCGGCGACCTTTCGGTCAACTTCAACATCGCCGTCGACCGCCTGTCCGACTTCGGTACGCTGACGACGACCGGCTATGGCTTCAACTGGAAGCCGTCAGCGACGCTGTCCCTGATCGCATCGGTCACCAACCAGCAGGGCGCACCGACGATCCAGCAGCTCGGCAACCCGCAATTGCTCACCCCCAACGTCCGGGTGTTCGATTTCCGCACCGGCACCACCGCCGACATCAGCCGGATCGACGGCGGCAACCCCAATCTGGTCGCCGACAGCCGCCGCGTCTTCAAGCTGGGGGCGACCTTCAAGCCCTTCGACACCCGCGACGTGACGCTGACCGCCAACTACAACAAGAGCCGGATCGACAACCCGATCGCCGGTTTCCCCACCGCCACCGCCGAGCTGGAGGCAGCCTTTCCCGAACGCTTCACTCGCGATGCCGCCGGCACATTGCTGTCGATCGACAATCGGCCGGTCAATTTCGCCCGTTCCGACCGCGAGGAACTGCGCTGGGGCCTGACTTTTTCGCAGCCGCTGAAGGCCAGCGCCGCCGAACTCGCAGCCGCCGCCGCCCGCCGTGCCGCCTTCGAGGCGCGCCGCAACGCCGCCGGCGGGGCGCCGGGCGGGCCCGCTGCGGCAGGGGGCGACCGCCCGCCCGGTGGCCGCCCCGGCGGCGGCCGCGGTTTCGGTGGCGGGGGCGGCGGCCGCGGCGGCCTCGACGGCCGTTTCCAGCTGTCGCTGTTCCACACCTGGCACCTGACCGAGCGCATCCTGATCCGCGACGGCGGCCCGGTTCTCGACCTTCTGAACGGTTCGGCGACCGGTAGCGGCGGCGGCCAGCCCCGCCACGAGATCGAATTGCGCGCCGGCGTCGGCAAAAGCGGCCTTGGCGCCCGCCTGGGGCTCAACTGGCAGAGCGGTACCCAGGTCCTCGCCGACCCCAGCGGCGCCACCGTGGCCCCCGGTGACCTGCGCTTTTCGGGCCTGACGACGCTCAACCTGCGCCTGTTCGCCGATTTGGGCCAGCGCCCCGACCTGGTCAGGCGTGCCCCCTGGCTGCGCGGCAGCCGCATCAGCCTCGCCATCAACAACCTCAGCGACGCCCGGCTGAACGTCCGCGACCGCAGCGGCACCGTGCCGATCAACTATCAACGCGACCTTGTCGACGCGACCGGTCGAACCGTGACGCTGTCTTTGCGTAAACTATTCTTCTGACGGGTCGCGTGATAGCGCGGCGACCGTCCGCGATATCACCGCCCTGATGGAGTAAACCATGCCCGAGACCGTGACGCTGCTGCCGCAGGTCGACGAATCCGCCCTGCCGCCCGTCCTGATCACCGGCGGCGCCGGCTATATCGGCAGCCATGCGGCACTGGCGCTGCTCGACCGCGGCCACAAGGTCGTCATTCTCGACGACCTGACCACAGGTTCGACGCTGCTGGTCCCCCCCGCCGCGGTGTTCGTGCAGGGCCGCGCCGGCGACGAAAGCCTCGTCGCCGACGTCATCGCGCGGGAAGATATCGGTGCGATCATGCACTTCGCCGCCAGCATCAGCGTCGGCGATTCCGTCAGCCAGCCGGCCGATTACTACCAGAACAACGTCGTGGAGACGCTGGCGCTGGGCCGTACCGCCGCCCGCAGCGGTGTCGGCGCGCTGGTGTTCAGCTCCACCGCCGCCGTCTACGGCGAACCCGAAGGCGACGCCCTGTCGGAAACCGCGCCGATCGCGCCGATCAACCCCTATGGCTGGTCGAAGGCCATGGCCGAACAGATGCTCCGCGACATCGTCGCCGCCGATGGCAGGATGTCGGTGGGCATCCTGCGCTACTTCAACGTCTCCGGCGCCGACCCCCAGGGCCGATCGGGCCAGAACAGCCACCATCCCCATCACCTGATCGAGATCGCCAGCCATGTCGCCACCGGCTTGCGCGACAGCTTCACCATCTTCGGCGACGATTACCCGACCCCCGACGGCACCGGCATCCGCGATTATGTCCATGTCAGCGACGTTGCCGAGGCGCATGTGCTCATGCTGCGCACCTGTCTCGCGACCCCCGGCGCCACCCATGTCTTCAACCTGGGCTATGGCGAGGGCCGCAGCGTGATCGAGGTTCTCGACGCGCTGGGCCGCGTCGCCGGGACGCCGCTGCCCCATGTCGTGGGCCCGCGCCGCGCCGGCGATCCGGCCCGGCTGGTTGCCGACGCCAGCGCCGCCACGGCGCTCGGCTGGATGCCTCGATTTAACGATATCGAAGCTATCGTCGGCCACGCGCTCGGCTGGGAACGGGCCAGGCAGGCGCAGGCCGGGAGCGGGCCGAACCGTTAACCGTCGCGCCCTGCGGGCAAACGATTCGGCCCGATTCGCGGGTCGGATTGCAAACTCGACGGCCCGCCCCGCGTCTTAACGATCGTCGTTCGGGAGCAGGCATTCGGTCATGGATTATGAAGCCATATCAAAAGCCTGCATGCCATCCCATAGAGTTAATGTGAGGTCGTCGCAGACACTATCATGTAACGTCGAATGTGAACTGTCGGGCTCAAGCTCCTTTTAATGTTGTGTCTTTTTATCCGGTTTGTTATTGAGCCTTAAGGGTTGTCGCTCGGGGGGGCGCGAGCTGTTCATTCAATCCTCCCTAAATATCGGCGGTCCTTGTCTCGTTATCCGGAGTCGTCCGGGCAACAAGGCATCATCCGGCATCACGCCGACAACAGAGGGAACAGGGCTATGATCAAGAATCTCCGCAATCTGAAGAAGGACAACTCGGGCGCTTCGGCCGCTGAATATGCGCTGATCATCGCGCTCGTCGGCGTGGCCATCATCGCCGGCGCCAGCCGTCTCGGCACGCAGATCAACAACCGTCTGTCGGCCACCGCCACGACGATCTCGAACGCTTCGTAATGATGCGCGGGGCCCGCGGCTGGTAACAGCGGCGGGCCTCGACCATTGCGGCGTTGTTCGCCGCCGGTGAGCCCGAGAACGTTCGAAACCAGCACGTTGACGCATGGCCACGCGATAGCCGCATTGGCCTGCCGCCAGGATCGTGAAGGCTGAGACATCGTTCGACGGCGGCCATGCGCGGCACGCGGGGGCATCAGACAATGACATTCTTCCATGGTTTTTGGAATGAACGCCGGGGGGCGAGTTCGTCCGAATATGCGCTCCTCCTGGCCCTGATCTGCATAGCGATCATTGCCGGAGGCCAGCGCCTCGGGACGACGGTGAACGACCGGCTGAGTGCAGCCGGCACTCGCATTTCGAACGCAAGCTGATCGACGCTGTCGATGATGCCAGCGACAGACGCCGGCACGTATCGACATCCGGTAATCCGTCGCGTCGCTTGACATCACACGGATATTGAAGAATGTCCGATAGGTTAATAGATTATTAAGACTTTCTCGGAGGGGCGTGCAGGATGTGCGCTGGATCAGAAACGATCCCGCCAGCAACTGCTACGGAGTGAAGATCATTATTGAACCGCAACCACGTCGTCCGGTGGGACCAGCGCGCTACGACGCCGCTCGCCCGGTCGGGCCAGGTCGCAGCAGCCGCTGCACGATCGCGCAAGCTTCGGCGGGCCGGGTCGTTGTGAGTTCCGATGCGTCTGCTCCTGCCCGATCCGCTATCATGGGAACGTACGATGCGTAGATCATCGATCATGATGCTCGTCGCCGCCGTCGTGCTCGGCATGCTTGCGGTTTTCCTGGCGCGGATGTTCCTGCTGCCGGACCCCAACAAGCAACCTGCCGGCAGTGTCGCGGTCCAGACCGTATCCGCCGTCGTTGCCTCGGCGCCCTTCGCCTTCGGTGAAAAGATCACCGCCGAAAAGCTCAAGGTGGTGGAATTTCCGGCCGCGGCCCTGCCGCCCGGCACCTTCCAGCGCATCGTGGAGGCCGTCGGCGACAACGACAAGGTCGCCCTGCGCGCCATCGACACCAACGAACTGGTCACGGTCAGCGCGCTGTCCGGCAAGGTCAGCCGGCTCAGCGCTTCGAGCATGCTCGGCCCGACGATGCGGGCCGCTTCGGTCCCGATCTCCGAATCGTCGGCGGCCGGCGGCTTCGTGGCGCCGGGCGATCGGGTCGACGTCTTTCTGACCCGTCCGGCCGACGGTGACAGCCTGCCCTACACCGACGTGCTTATGCAGAATGTGCGCGTCCTCGCCGTCGGCCAGGACAGCAATGTCGGCAAGGACAAGCCCGAGATCACGCGCACCGCGACCATCGAGGTGACGCCGCTGCAGGCCCAGAAGCTGGCGCTGGCGCAAAGCGTCGGCAGCCTGTCGCTCACGCTCCGCAACATCGGTGACGAAAGCCGGCTGCGGCTCGAGACCGCGCAGATCTTCGACCTCAACGACGGCACCGTGACACGCGTGCTGAAGCGCCAGGCTGCTGCGGCACCGGCTGCCGCGCCGGCCGGTCCGGTTGCCGGTCCGGCGGCCGCGCCGCGCCCGTCGGGCCCGTCGATGGAAGTCTTCCGCGGCGCCGCATCCACCCGCTATTCCGTGCCTTCGGGGTCATGATCGACATGAGCAACTTGACCGTGCAGTCGAATTCTCCCCAGGTCGCCCGCCTCGCCGTCGCGATGGCACTGACGCAGCGCTGGGGCCTGCTGGGCGCCGCCGCCGTGATCCTGTTGCTGGGCGGCGCACCTGCCGAAGCCAAGCCGGCGCGCGGCCGGCCGGCACCGCGGCCGCTACCGGCCGAAGCAGCGATCAACTATGGCAACACGATCGATGCCCGCACCGGCGCCGTGATGTCGGTGCCGATCAACAAGTCGCAGACCCTGCGCGTCGACCGCGCGCTGGCCAAGGCGGTGGTCGGGAATGCCGACATCGCCGACATCGTGCCGGTCTCGCAAAACTCGGTCTACATTCTCGGCAAGTCCATCGGCTCGACCAACGTCACGCTGATCGACCGACGCGGCAGCATCCTGGCCGTCATCGACGTCGTCGTCGGCCCCGATGCCCAGGGCCTGAAGCGCAAGCTTGCCGAACTGCTGCCGACCGAATCGATCGGCGTGGTAACGTCGAACGACAACCTCGTCCTCGAAGGCAAGGTGAGCAGCGCGGCTGCCGCCGATCGCGCCATGACGATCGCTGAAACCTATGCGCCGAAAAAGACGGTCAACATGCTGTCGGTCGGTTCGCCCCAGCAGGTCCTGCTGGAAGTCCGCTTTGCCGAGATGTCGCGATCGACGGTCAAGCAACTCGGCATCAACAACGTGTCGTTCGTCAACGGCACCGGCGCCGGCCAGATCTTTGCGCCCGGCAGCGGCACCGGCAACTTCACCGCGGGCTTCTCGTTCCCGGGCGGTATTTCCTTCCAGATCGACGCGCTCGAGCAGAAGGGCCTCGTCCGCACCCTCGCGCAGCCCAATCTGATGGCGCTGTCGGGCGAAACGTCGAGCTTCCTTGCCGGCGGTGAATTTCCGGTGCCGTCGCAACTGTCCCAGGCCGGCCAAGTCACCTATGAATTCAAGCAGTTCGGCGTCAGCTTGGCCTTTACGCCGACTGTGCTCGAAGACGGGCTGATCAACCTAATCGTGGCCCCGGAAGTGAGCGAGCTCGATCGCGCCGCCGGCATAACCGTCGGCGCGCTGACGGTGCCTGGCCTGCGCACCCGGCGTGCACGCACCACGCTCGAGCTGCGGGACGGCGAGTCACTGGCGATCGCCGGGCTGATCCAGTCCAATTTCTCCGATACCATCAACGCGGTCCCGCTGCTCGGCAAGATTCCGATTCTCGGGCTGCTGTTCCGGTCGACCCAGTTCCGCAAGAACGAAACCGAACTGGTGATCATCGTCACCCCGCGCATCGTGCGCCCGGTTGCACCGGGTGCGCTGGCGTCGCCGATCGATCGCGTCCTCGAACCGAGCGATGTCGACCTTTTCATCAACGGCAAGAGCGAGGTCGGCGTACCGCAACGCACCATCGGGCCGGTGACAGGCGGCCCCCGGCCCGGCGGTGTTGCCGGTGACTTCGGCCATATCGTGAGGTAAGCATGCGTACGAAGAACATCCTTGCGCTGCTGCCATTGCTGACGGTCGGCGCGTGCGCCCAAACCATGGATTTGGGCAATGCTGTCGACCACAATGTCGCCGTGCAAACGGTCGACATGACACCGAAGTACGCCGGCGTGCCCATCGAAGGCGGCAACGGTCATAGAAGTGCGGAAGCCTACAAGCGCTATCTGGCCGGCACGGTGAAAAAACCGGATTCGACCGGCAGCAGGAACACAATGGGTGGTGGTTCGCCGCAATGACATTTGGTCAGCAACCGTTACAAGTCGGGTGAGATTTATCGGAGAGCTATCGTGTTAGGTCGGACCACGACGCCTGCTACTGACAAGGTGCTGGAGCCTGCAAGCCCGGCCCTGCGAGTCACGATCGTGCTCGATCCGGAAACCGCCGCCCTGCTCGACGAATCCCGACTCGCGTTGCCCGACACATCGGTCAGGATCTTTGCCGGCACACTGGCCGGCTTTGCCAGCAACGGGCCGATGTTGCGGGCAACGGATGTGCTGATTGCCCAGTTCGACGCCGAAAATCCCCGCGAGTTCGAGGAATTCGAACGGTTCGTCCAGGCGCATCGCAACCACCTGCCCGTCATCGCCGCGGTGAGCGGGCTCACCGTCGCGCTGACCCGCAAGATCCTGCGCTCCGACGCGGTCGATGTCCTGCCGGTGCCGTTCACGCCCGACGAGCTGCACCAGGCGATCGAGACGGGTCGCCACCAGATGCTCCAGGTCCAGCCGCAGGCGCGCATGCGCGGCGGTCGCATCCTGACGTTCGTCGGCGCGCTCGGCGGGGTCGGCACCACCGCCGTTGCCAGCCAGGCCGCCCTGATCTGGGCCGAAAAACAGAGCGTCTGCCTCATCGATCTCGACCTGCAGTTCGGCAATGCCGCGCTCTATCTCAACCTCAAGCCGCAGCTGACACTGGCCGACCTGCTCGACGCCGGCGACCGTCTCGATGCCGAATTCCTGCGCTCGGTGGCCGACCGGCATGTGTCGGGTCTCAGCGTCATCGCCAGCCCTCGCGACATGATGCCGCTCGATGCGCTGACGCCGGAGTTCGTCGAACGCCTGCTCGATCTCGCCGCACAATCCTATGACGTCGTCCTCGTCGACTTGCCCGGCGCCTGGATCAGCTGGTCGCTGAGCGCGCTGCAAAAATCCGACGCCATCTGCCTCATCGCCGGGCTGACCGTGCCGGGCGTGCACCAGGCGCGACGCCAGATCGAGGTGCTCGAGGCCAACGACCTCGGCGATCGGGTGCGGCTGGTGCTCAACCGCATCGTGACCCCGATGTTCGGCAAGGCCGACCTGTCGCAGGCCGAAACGGTTCTGCGCCGCAAGGTCAATTTTCCGGTCGCCAACGATTACCCGACGATCAGCACCGCGATCGATGAAGGCAAGGCCATAGGGTCCATCAAGGTGCGATCGCGCATCGAAAAGGACATGCGGGCAATGGTCGCCGATCTCAGCGCGATGATCGGCGCCGAACAGGCGGCGCCGCGATGATCTGGCCGACCAAGCGAGGCACGCCGGCGGCCGCAGGCGTCAGCGACACGACAACCACGGCAGCGCCGCCGCCCAAGCCGGCTGCGGCTCCGGAGCCGACGCCGGTTGCCAAGGCACCGCCGCCCAAGCCGGCGGCGATCGATGCCCAACGGCTTGACCGCTATACCGAGCTGAAGGTGACGCTGCACCAAAAGCTGATCGAGCGCATCAACCTCGCCGCGCTCGAAACGATGAGCCGAGAGCAGGTCGGCCGCGATATCGGCGATATCGTCACCGACATGCTGAAGGAGATCAATCACGCGCTCAACATGACCGAGCGCCGCCAGCTTGTGGAAGATATCCTCGACGAACTGCTCGGCCTGGGGCCGCTCGAGCCGCTGCTCAAGGACCCGACGATTTCCGACATCATGGTCAATTCGGCGACGATGGTGTTCATCGAACGTCGCGGCAAGATCGAGGAAGTCGGCACCCGCTTCGCCAACGATGCGCACCTGCTGCGCATCATCGGCAAGATGGTCAGCCGCGTCGGCCGCCGCGTCGATGAATCCTCGCCGATGGTCGACGCCCGACTTGCCGATGGCAGCCGCATCAATGCGATCATTCCGCCACTGGCGCTCGACGGCCCGGTGCTGTCGATCCGCAAGTTTTCGAAGACGCCGATCGACATGGACAAGCTTGTCGGACTCGGCTCGATGCCGGCCGAATGCGCCGAGGTGCTGCGCGGCGTCGTTGCCAGCCGGCGCAACGTGCTGATCGCCGGCGGTACCGGGTCGGGCAAGACGACGATGCTGAATGCCATGTCGGCATCGATCGAAGAGCACGAGCGTGTCGTGACCATCGAGGATTCGGCCGAACTGCAACTGCAGCAGCGCCACGTCGTCCGCCTGGAAACACGCCCGGCCAATATCGAGGGCCGCGGCGAGGTCAACCAGCGTGACCTTGTCAAGAACGCGCTGCGCATGCGCCCCGATCGCGTCATCCTGGGCGAGATCCGTTCCGGCGAGGCGTTCGACATGCTGCAGGCGATGAACACGGGCCATGACGGCTCGATGACGACGGTCCACGCCAACACGCCGCGCGACGCCTTGAGCCGCGTCGAACAGATGATCGGCATGAGCGGCATCGATATCTCACCGAAATCGGCGCGCGCCCAGATCGCATCGGCCATCCATGTCGTGCTGCAGCTGGAACGCCTGAGCGACGGGCGCCGCAAGCTGACGTCGATCGCGGAAGTGACCGGCATGGAAGGCGAGATCATCCTGATGCAGGAAATCTTCAAGTTCGTTCGCGAAGGCCTCGGCCCCAATGGCGAAGTGCTCGGCGAGATGCGCGCCATGGGCATCCGGCCCAAGTTCATGGAAGTGCTGAATGCCCGCGGCATCCACCTGCCGTCGAGCCTTTTCGACCCCTATCGCGCGAAGACGCCACCGGCATGAGCAGCTATTTCGATCCCACCCTGATCTTCTATGCTGTCGTCTTTCTGGCGGTGGTGCTGCTGACCGAGGGCATCTTCATCTATTGGCGCGACGTGAAGGGGCCGCAGTCCCGCGTCAGCAAGCGCATGCAGCTGCTCGCCGCCGGCGCGACCAACTCCGAAATCCTGGCGTCGCTGCGCCGCGACACCTCCAATGCCTCGGCATCGCTGTTGCCGGGGCTGTTCCGCTATTTCGAGAACCGCCTCAGCCAGGCCGGGATGAAGACCAGCGTGCCGCGGCTGTTGACCATCATGGGGTCGACGACGGTCACGGTCGGCGTGCTTTTCCCGATCCTGGGCGGCATCTCGGGGCAGATCCAGTCCTTTGCCGCCTATCTGTTGATCGTCATCTTCGCAGTCGCCATCGGCGTCGTGCTGCCGATCATGTACATCAACGTGCGCGCCACCAAGCGCATCAAGCTGTTCGAGGCGCAGTTCCCGACCGCGCTCGACATTTTCGTCCGCGGCCTGCGCGCCGGCTATCCGGTCACCAGCGCGCTCGAGCTGCTGGTGACCGAGGTTCCCGATCCGATCTCGTCGGAATTCGGGCTGGTCGTCGCCGAAATGAACTATGGCTACAACCTGCGTGACGCACTCGCCAACCTGGCACACCGTGTGCAGACCCAGGACATCCAGATGTTCGTCGTGTCGGTCGCGATCCAGTCCGAAACCGGCGGCAGCCTTGCCGACATCCTCCAGGGTCTGTCGCAGGTCATCCGCGACCGGGCGTCGATGGTGCTGAAGGTCCGCGCGCTGGCCAGCGAAGGCAAGATGACCGGGATGATGCTGAGCGGCCTGCCGATCTTTGCCTTCATCATGACCTTTGCCGGCACGCCGTCCTTCTATCTCGACGTCGTCGACGACCCCTGGTTCCTGCCGGCGGTGATCGGCGTCCTGACAATGTACACTTGCGGCATCCTGCTGATGCGCAAGATCGTGGCAATCAAGGTTTGATGCGATGACCGGCGATCCGATGACCCTGGTTATCATGGCAATGATCTTCGTGGCCGTGGTGCTGGTCGTGATGGCCGCGGGCAGCATGGTCGGGCGCCGCGTCGATATTGCCGAACGCCTGTCGACCGCAGCGCCGACGTCCAACAACAGCAGCAGCAGCGGCAGCCTGCGGACCGACCAGACCCAGTCGGTCTGGGCCAAGATGGTCCAGGAGGTCGAACGCCGCGGCCTGTCGTTGACCGATACCAACGGCGATGCCCTGGCCGAACGGCTGATGCTGGCCGGATTCGACCAGATCTGGGCGGCACGCGCCTTTGTGCTGTTGCGCACCGTACTGACCCTGATCTTGCCGCTGCTGGCACTGGGTGTCATCGCGCTGCTGAACGACTGGCCGTCGCCGCAGAACCTTTACATGATCCTCGGCGGCTCCGCGGTCGTCGGGCTGTACCTGCCGAACTACATCGTCAATGGCCGCGCATCACGCCGCCGTGATGAAATTCTCAACGGCTTTCCCGACACGCTCGACCTGATGCTGGTTTGCGTCGAAGCCGGGCTCGGGATCGATGCGGCCTTCAGCCGGGTGGGAACCGAAATCGTCGGCTCCCATCCGCTGCTGGCCGGCCTGTTCGCCAATGTCTCGCTGGAACTGCGCGCTGGACGCACCAGGGAAGTGGCGCTGCGCACACTTGCCCGCCGTACCGCCATCCCGGAGATCGGCGCCTTCGTCACCCTGGTCGTCCAGTCCGACCGGCTGGGCGCCAGCATCGGCCAGGCGCTGAAGGTCTATGCCGCCGAAATGCGCGAGGCGCGCCGCATGCGCGCCGAGGAAAAGGCGCATCGCATCCCGGTGCTGCTGTCGATACCGCTCGTGGTGTTCCTGCTGCCGACCATGCTGGCGGTGCTGTTGATCCCGCCGATCATCAACATGAAAAATGCGCTTGCGGCCGACAGCGGCCAGACCAGCGTTTCCGTGCCGGGGCAGAAATAGCATGGGCCGCAGCGAAACGATATTCACCGGCGCTGCCATCGGCATGGCCTTGCTTGAGGCCACTGCCGCCCAGGCCCGGCCGATTGTATCCGAAGGGCTGCGCATCAACGCCCGCAACACGCCGGCCCCGAGCGGCGACATGTACCAGACCGGACGTGGTTTGCTCGCCGCGGGCGACGTGACCGGTGCGATGGCAGCATTCCGCCAGGCGCTGCTCGAGGCGCCGCAGTCGGTCGATGCGCTCAACGGCCTCGGCGTCTGCTATGATCGGCTCGGTCGCTTCGACATCAGCCGCGGTTATTATGATTCGGCGCTGGCCATCGATCCCGATTCGCCATTGGTGCTCAACAACCTTGGCTATTCTCTCTATCTGCAGGGCCAGTTTGCCGCCGCCATACCGATGCTGCAAAGGGCCGGCGGGGCGGATGACCCGGCGGTGAGTGCCGCCAGCCAGCGCGTGCTGGCGCTGGTGGCGGTGCAGATGCGCGACGCGGCCACACGCGCCAGTGCGCGGTCGACCAGGGCGTCACAGGCCAGCGCCGAGGCGACAAGCCCCGGCGCCCGTATCGAGGTGCTGGCGAGCGGCGAGCAGCGCCTGGTCTTCGGGTCTGCCGCGCCCGACAGCGCACTGGTCGCAGCGTTGGGCGACGCCGCGGCGCTGGTCACCATCACCCGCCGGGATGCCCCGCAGGTGAGCCAGGCCGACGACATGGTTCGGATCAGCGGCGGCGACGTGGTAGGCAACGCATCGGGCGACCTGCCTGCCGTCGTCTATCTTTCCACCAGCGCGCCGGCGACGTCGCGGACCATGACCCTGTCGATGCCGGGAGTGCTTGCGCTTGACGAGCCCGCCCACTCGCACGTCGCCGCCAACCCAGTCGTCGACGTTCCCGATTCCGGACGCACGACGCCGGTGAATGTGCGGACGGTGGCCGCTGCCGAACCCCAGCGTCGTCGCAGCCGCAGCGTCCCGGTCGCGCCGACACCTGGCGGCCGCGGCGATGACGCGCCGCTGCTGGTGCCGCGGACGGGTGCCACCGACAGCCGCGGTCGCGAAGGGGCGCCGGCCTGGTTGCTGTCCTCTCGACGCAACGACCGACCGACTGCAGGTCCGCCCCGGGCCGGCGCGATGCCGGCGGCGTCGACCGCCGTTGCGGCCTTTGACAGCGATGTCGTCGAGCTCAACCGTTTTGCAGCACGAATGCGCGGCGACGTTGCCGTCCTCGTGGCCGATCCGGATGCCGATCGCCAGGCTGCGATCGCACGACTGGAAGCGTTGATTGCGCGGATCCGCGCCAAATGATCGAACGGCCCGCGCATCCGCGGCGGTATCGCCGGGTTGTCGCCCTGATCCTCACCATCACCGCACTCAACCCCGCGACGGCAAGCGCGAGAACGGCGCCGGTCGCGCCGCCGGCGCCCGTCACAACGCCAGCGACGCCGGAGCAGCGGGCCGCGATGCTCGCTGCAATCGACGCCGCCATCGCCGGGGGCAGGCTGGCGGCCGCGCGCACGATGATCGGCCGTGCGCTACCGACCGACCCCTCGCCCGAACTTCAGCTACGACTCGCGGAGTTCGCCCTGGCAAGCGGCGATATCGCCGGTGCCGTCGCTCAGTTCACCGAGCTCGTTGCCGAACCGACAATGGCGGCCCGTACCCAGCAGGGACTGGGGCTGGCACGGCTTCGCCAGGGGAACCTGCCGGCGGCGACAGCGGCGATCGAGGCCGCGCTTGCCGCCGATGCCGGGCAGTTGCGTGCGTGGAATGCGCGCGGCGTCATCGCCGATCGCCAGCGGGACTGGACAACGGCGGAAAAGGCATATGGTGCAGCGCTGGCCATCGACCCGCGATCGGTCACGGCGCTGACCAATCGCGGCTATTCGCGCAGCCTGCGCGCGCTTTATGCCCAGGCAGAGGTGGATCTGGCAGCCGCCGCGGCGATCGATCCCGCGTCGACCACCACCCAGACCGACCTGCGCTTCGTTCGTGCGATGCAGGGACGCTACCGTGATGCCTTTTCCGGCTCGACGAAGGAAACGCTTGCCAACGACCTCAACACGGTTGGCTTTGCCGCGATGGCCCGCGGCGACACCGAAGCGGCGGAGACTTATTTCAACCGGGCGATGTCGCTCGGTACCCGGTTCGATCGCGTCGCCTGGGCCAACATCGAGTATCTCCAAAGCCATCGCCAAACGCAGCTCGATCCGGATCTGGTGCTGGGCGACAACCGTACGCCCGGCCCGACCCCACGCCGCTGATGCTGTCGCTGCCCGTCCTCCTGGCGATGGCGGCGCTCGGCTGTGTCGTCGCCGCGATGCTGTTCGACCTCGCGACGTTCGAAATTCCCGACGCGCTGTCGATTGCGCTGGTCGGATTGGCGATTGCCTATGGCCTGGCGACCCCCGGTTTCGACTGGCTTTCGCATCTAGGCGCCGTTCTACTGGTGTTCGGGGTCGGACTGTTCGTCTTCAGCCGCGGCTGGATGGGCGGCGGCGACATCAAGTTGTTGACCGGGGTGGCAGCCTGGACAGCGCTCGACGGTCTCGCGCTGCAGCTGACAGCCACCGCGCTGGCGGGCGGCTTGTTGGCGCTCGTGCTGCTTGCAACGCGCTTGGCCGTCCGGCGCATGCTCGCCGAACCTGAACGGCTACCGCGCCTTTTCCACAGCGATGCACCCTTGCCCTACGCGGTCGCGATCGCGGCAGGCACGATCTGGTGGGCAGTGCCGGCGTGGCCAATAGGTTAAAACCTTGTTCGCGATGCCCGCTGATTCGGGCTTTTTGACTGTAAATTTCGCAAGATTCTCGCATGATTTGGTACCGTTATGGTACTAAAGACGGGGATTGGCAGCGTAACGATTGACTCAGCTTTGCGAATTCGTTAGCGAAATACATCGTTTGTTTACCTTTGCGGCTTGCGAGTCGCGGGGGTTTGATCGGGTGGTCTGCAAGTGCGTTCGCAACGTAAGATGGAAGCCAGACCAAGCCGCCTGTCGACCGACAGGCGCGGTTCCGTCGCTGTCGAGTTCGCGCTGCTTTTTACCCTGATGTTGACGATGCTGTTCGGAGCGACGCAGTTCGGCATCGCCTTCTACCATAAGGAAGTGTTGAGCACGGCGACGAAGAGCGCGGCGCGCCTGATCGGTGTCGGCCGTACCAATGCGACGATCTGGGCCGATGCACGCGCCGCATTTTTCGAGGCGGCGCCCAGTCTGAAGCCGGCCCAGACCACCGTCACCATCGTCATCAACGGCACGACCTGCGGCAGCAACGCTGCTTGCGCGACCGCCATGGCGACGGCCTCCGGCCAGCCGGCGACCGTGCGTGCGACCTATCCCTGCAATCTGAAGGTCATCACGGATTTTTATCCCGGCTGCCTGCTGAAATCGTCGACGACGCAGAAGGTCGAATGATCGCGCGCCACCTTGCTGCCGCGCGATTGCGCCGGCCCATGCTCGGCCGGGCCGGCAGCGTTGCCGTGGAATTCGCGTTCCTCGTGCCGATGTTCACCTTCGTCCTGTTCGCCATCATCGAATTCGGTTTCGTCTTCGTCGCCTATGGCTCGATGCATTTCGCCGCGGCAAACACCGCCCGACAAGTCGGCGTCAACTCGCTGAACGCGGCGGGGGCGGAAGTTGCCGTAAAAAGCAAATTGCCGGCTTGGGTCGCCAATGCAGCGACGGTGACGACGACTCCGATCGTCAACGCGAACCCGCTCAAGAGCAGCCTGCGGATTACTGTTTCCGCGCCCGTGCGCACCGCGACTCCGCTGCCCTATTTCACACTGGCACCATCCTGGATTCTATCCACTTCCGTAATCGTACGGCAGGAACTTCCCTATGACGGCTGACACGACCCCCGCCATCGCTGCAACGCCATCCGCGTTGGCACGCTTGTTGCGCTCTCGCCGGGGCGCCACCGGCGTGGTCTTCATGATCCTGACACCGGTCCTCATCGGTGCAATCGGCTTTGGCTTTGACATGAGCCGCTATGCATTGGCGCGAAACGAACTGCAGACCGCGGCCGATGCCGCCGCGCTGGCGGCGGCACAGGATGTCACCAGCAGTCCTGCGAACGTCGCCGTAACCTATGGCCGGCTCAATCTGCCGACGGCCCTTTCCGGCGCCATCACGACAAGCGATGTCACTGTCGGCAAGTATCAGAATGTCGGCGGCTTCACGCCGTTGGTCGCTCCGGATTCGAACGCGGTAAAGGTCGTGATGGTGCGTTCGCCAGGGCGCGGCAACAAGTTCACGTCGACGTTCGGGACATATTTCTTCAACACGGTCACGGTCACCGCCATCGCGGTGAAGCCCGAATCGAGCAATTACGAGCCGCCGCAGTCGACAAATCTCGATAACGAGGCTGGCGATTACAATGAGATTTACGCCTATTGCTATAATTATGCCGGCACCGGAGCGCCCGAAACGCGCCGGTCGCAGATGACGCTGATCTCCAACAACATGGATAATGTTGTCGCCGTTACCGGCGGCGTGATCTCGACGCCACCGCCGGTGACGGCAGTGTGGCCCGATTGCCGCGCCGCGGGGCTGAGCATCAGTTTCCGGTTGCGCAACATCCGGCACGCCAAGAGCATGACAAACCTTTGGGCAAACCCGGCCACAGCGCCCGGGCGTCCGGAGTTCAATTACTACACCGACACTCGGATCGAGGGCGCCAGAGAGCATTTTGACGGGCTGACCCTCGCCAGCCTGGAAACCGTCCTGTGCGACACTGCCAACCAGTGCGACAGCCGCCTGCCCGCCTTCATCGGGCGCAAGGGTCGCGACCGTACGCCGGATATCGCGACTGGCGCCTGCGCCCCGGGCAAGTTCATGTATTTCGGCTGGGAGGATCGCCCCCCCGGGCAGGTCGGCGCCAATGGCAGCTGGACCGATCCGGCCTGGACCGATCGGGACTATGACGATATTCGCCTGCTGATGAAGTGCCCCAAGGGCGGGCAGCTCGGGGATGCGTTCGTCCGCCTCGTCAAATAATCATGTCGCAACGGGAAGCAGTCGCCAATAGCAGGCCACGCCCTCAGCGACTGGGAGGCAGGCGCTCGGCAGCCTCGGCGATGGCGACATAGATTTTGCCCATGTCGGACGATAGCAGCGTCGCTGCCAGCGCCTCCCCGTCGCGATCCCCGAGCAGCCCGCTGATCATGCTCTCAAAGGCCTGGATATAGGTGGCAGCGCTGGTCTTGAACGCCTCATCATGCGTCTGCAGCCGCGCCAGCCGGCGAGACATGTCGCGATCGAGCAAAGGGACCACGGCTCGCGCAAAGGCGCCACGATCGCCGCGCAAGTAACGCGCCCATTCGTCCTCGCCGACCGGCAATGCCAGCAGGCGCGCGACATCGATCAAGGCGGTATCGAGCTGGCCCATCAACCGCATCGATTGCGCGGCCAGCGAGCTGCGCTCGCGCAGCGCGAACCGCGTTTCGACGTCGTCGATCCGGGCTTCGGCGGCAGCCACCGCCTCGACCATCTTGACCATCTGCGCTGCCAGGCGGCGCGACAATTCCTGCCCGGTTTCGGCCGCGCGTGTCGTTGCCGCCTGGATTTCGACAAGTTGCGCACGCACCGGATCACCGAAGGCGGCGTCGCTGCCGCCGCTTGCGGCCAACTGCAACGCCGACATCGCATCATCGATCACGGTCGCGAGACTGCCGCGCATGGCCTCTGCCGTGCTCGACGCGACCTCCCTGATACGCGCCAGCTCCGCAGCGAAACCGGCCGCCGTTTCCAACGTTGCGGCCGCACCGGCTTCGTGAATATCGGCGAGGGTCGAGCGTGCTGCATCGAAGTGCGAGCCGAGCGCGCCGGCGAGATCGACGATGGCATTACGTTCGGCCGTCACGGCCGCCGCCGCAATGGCGACGCCGGCGGCGCCGGCCTGCGCCGCGCTATCGAGCAGGGCGACCGCATCAAGCATCTGCCGCGTCTCGCCATCGAGCCCGGCGATCGACTGCCGCGTCTCGTCGAGCCGTTCGCCAAGAATGGCATGAACTTCCGCGACCGTACCGCCCAGCTTGCCGGACTGGACATCGAGACCTGCCAGCGTCGCCTGCGATGCGTCGAGCAGCCCCTGCAGCGTCGCCGCGCGGTCCTGGAAACCAGCAAGGCGCGTGTTGATGTCGTCGAGCGTGCTCGTGCCGGCGTGATCCAGCGCGGTCAGGCGGTCCTTCAGATCGACAAACCGTTCCGTTGCGGCGCCATGAAGCGTCGCCACCCCGACATCGTGCGCGGCAAACTCGGCGGTCAGCTGGCCGGAGGTCTTCAGCAGCGCCTCGAGCCGCTGGTTGAACAGGCGCGCGCCGTCGTCGCCGAAAATCTGCAGTTGCCGCGCCGTCTCCTCGATGCCGGCGGCAAAGCTGCGCATCTGTCTGTCGACCTGCTCGTTGATCTGGCCGACGGCGTTGGCCGACCGTTCGAGTACGCCATCGACGGCCGCATCGAGCGCAAAGGCGCGCTTTGAAAGCGCCGTTGTGTTGCGCGTCGATGCCTCGTCGATGCGCGCCAGCAGCGCCGCCATGTTGGCGATGGCGGCGTCGGCCTGTCGTGCAGCCTCTTGATTGCGCGCCTGGACAGCAGCCAGCATCGTTTCAACCGCGCGCAGTTGCGTCGCGCTTTCGCCGCCGACATCGCGCAACGTGTCGCCGACGTTGCTCACCGTGCGCGCCATGTCGGGCAGTGCGGCCCGCAACGCAGCGGTGGCGCGGTCCGCAGCCTCTCCGCAATTGGCAATGCGTTCGGCCGCGGCCTGCACCGCTTCGGCATCGGCGGCCATTGCCGGCAATGCGGCCGCACCGACGGCAGCGAGGTCCCGCAACTGCCCGGCGGTATCGCGGACGCCGGAATCGACCCGCCCGAGCGCCAATTCGAGCCCCGACACCTGATCGCGGGCATCGGCGAGCCGCGTTTCGACCTCTGACAGCGCCAATGTCCGGCTGCCGGGGCCGAGCAGGCCATAGATCACGAGGCCGAGCGCGATGGGCGGGACGATCGCGGCCGCCATGTCCGGCAATGGCGCCGCTTGACGGGCCACACCCAGGACAGCGGCGACCAACCAGAGGCCGGCAAGCGCCAACGCCGCCTGCAACGGCCAGCGTCGCTCGACCCGGATCGATACAAGCAATTCTTCCAACGCGTTGCCCCTCCGGCCGAAAAGCCCCGACCGTCTATTGTGCCGCCTGTTTAAGGCGCGTCGCCGGACAAGTCATAGGTTTTCGTGCTCATCCGGTCGCGAGTCGCGATGCCATGAAGGCCCACAGCCGGCGACGAACGCCATCGGCAAGCGCCGCCGATGCCAGCAGCGCCGCCAACCCGGCTGCCATGCAGAAGCCCAGCCAGCCCAGTCGCCCGGTTGTCATCGCCGGCTGCACGGCCCAGGCTACGGTCATGACCAGCCCTGCGCCGAACAGCGGGCGCAGGACATCGAAAAGATACCAGCGTGCCGCCTCGCCGCGCAGCAGGCGGCGATGCTGCAGCGGGACACCGACCACAACGAACAGCACGTTGACCGACGCCCAGATTCCCGCTGCCGCGATGGCGCCGTGCTGCGGCACCAGCCATAACAGGGCCGGGATCATGATCGCCACCGCCGCCAGCATCAGCCGCAGCGTCAAGCCGGTCCAGCCCGAAGCCATCTGCAGGTAATGCGGCACCTGGTATAGCGCGTTCATCAGGGTGCCGATCGCCAGCAGCCCCAGGATCGGTGCTGCCCGCGCCGCCAGCCCGGCATCACCCGACCAGGCGAACAAAAGCCCGTATGGAAACATCGCCATCAACATGGCGGCCGGGCCGGCAACCACGGCGACCAGCTGCGATGCCTGGTGATAAGCGGCGCTGAGTCCGGCCATATCACCGGCCTCGAAGCGCCGGACCAGTGCCGGGGATACGGCCAGCACGACAGGCCCCCCCACAAGCCACAGGCCGCCGCTGATCGTGGAGGCCAGCATATAGGTGCCGAATCCCGGCAGGCTGAGCAGTCGCGACAGCAGGATCTTGTCGCCCTGCGCCATCAGCAATGCCAGCAGGGCGGTGCCGAAGACGCCGCCGGCAAAGCGATGGACGGTAACCAGCGCTGCTCGCGAGAAGCGCGGCGCCCGCGGCGGCTGCGGCAACAGCGTGCGCAGCTTTGTGCCGAGCACGATCAGCGACAGCAGTGACACCAACCCCTGCCATACGAAAAATGCCTGCACAGTCGGCGCCACGAGGACGATGACCGCCAGCGCGCCGAGGCTGCGCAACAGGTTGAGCACGATCGCGGCGGCATTCAACCAGACCTGTTGCTGCAAGCCCATGATGCCGCTGCGGTACAATCCTTCGCAAAAGCGCATGGCGACGACGATGCCTAGCATCGATAGGGCCCCGGAAACAGTTTCGACCGGCAGCTCCTCGGCGTTGAGCCAGTGGCGGGCGATACCGCCGGCAAAGAGCGTCAGCACCACGGCAACCGTACCGGCAATGCCGAAATACAGCAGTTCGAGACTGCGAAGCAGGTCGCGGATGGCCTGGATGGGCATGGATCCGGCGGTAAATCGCGCCATTTCGCGCCCGAGCGATGGCGCCATGCCGAGATCGAGCAGGCCCATCCAGGCCTGGATCACCGCGAACAACGCGACGAGGGCATAGGCTTCGAGACTGAGATACCGAATGTAGATCGGCACCAGCAGCAACGACAACAGGTTCGCAACGACGCTCCCGATATAGTTCGCTGCAATATTCCGTTTAACAGACATTTTAGCCGGCTTGCGTCAGAGCGTCAGACGGAAACGGGTGCCGCCACCGTCGACAGGTTCGCACACCAGGGCGCCGTCATGAGCCAGGGCAATCTGCCGCGCGAGGCTGAGGCCCACGCCGGTGCCGTCCGCCTTGGTTGAAAAGAACGGAAGGAAGATATCCTGGCGCAGTTCGGCGGCGATCCCCGGTCCGTTATCGACGATGTCGATGGCGACACGCCCGCCCTTCAGCAGCGTCGCGGCCATGCTGAGCTGCGGGTCGGGCCTGCCGGCCACCGCCTCCGCCGCGTTGCGCAGCAGGTTGATCAGCAACTGCGCCAGCAGGTCGGGATCGGCGTCGATCGACAGCGCTGCCGGTTCGACCGTCACTGCCAGCGGCAATGCCGGCCAGTCGCTTTCAAACAGCCTCGCGAGTTCGGCGAACAATATGGTGACGTCGACGTGGCCGCGTCGCAGCTCGGGTGGCCGCGTCAACTGACGGTAGGTGCGAACGAAATGCATGATGCCTTCGGCGCGCCGCGCCACGGTCTCGATGGCGGCGCGGGCATCGCTGATGGCCGGGTCGTCACCCCTGTCGGCCGCCGCGATCAACCCCGCTGCGGTCGCCGACAACGACGTCACCGGCGTCATTGAATTCATGATTTCATGGGTGAGCACCCGCACGAGATCGGTCTGCGCCGCCAGCTCGGCGCGGTCGAGTTCCTGCTGGATGGGCTGGACCGCCACGATGCGGGTGACATCCTGGCCCTGATGGACCTCTGCCATCGACAGCAGCGCCGCAGTGGGGACGCCGGTCAGCAGCATCCGCGTCTGGCGCCGCTCGCCGGGCTTCAGGCCGGCAACATCCGCCGCAAATGTCGCGCCATAGCTCGCCAGATCGCCTAGGCGTACCACACCTGATCCTGGAAACAGCCGCCGCGCCGCCTTGTTGACCAGCGCCAAGCGGCCGTCGGCGGCGACGCTGATCAACGGGCTCGGTACATCCTCGACAAGCGCCGCCAGATAGCGGCTGTCATCCTGCGCGATGCTCCGTTCGCGGCGCATGCGCGCAATCGCGCCATCCATGCTGGCGCCGAGTGCATCGAAGCCGGCGCCCGTCTGCAGCGTGCCGAACCCCTGCGCCAGGTCGCCATGCTCCAGCGCCTCGACAAAGCGCGCCACGGCGAGGTTGGTGCGACGCAGGAACAACCACAGCTCCGCCATGGCGGCGCCGGTCAGCAGCCCGGCGAGCAGGCTGGTGGCATGGAGGCCGGGCCGCGTCACTGCCCAGGCCAGCGCGGCACCCGCCATCAGCAGCACGCCGATGCGCAGCGCCAACCCGACCTCGAACCGGCGGCCGAGGCTGGCAAGGCGGCCGCGCTCACTCACAAGCCGTGCTTTTCCATACGGCGGTAGAGCGACCCGCGAGTGAGGCCCAACTCGGCCGCCGCTGTGGAGATGTTGTAGGCGTGCTTTTGCAACACGCGTTCGATGATGCGCCTTTCGCTGCGTTCGAGATTCATGTCGCTGTCGGCCTCCGCAGGCACCACCGCCGGCGCGACGGTCGGCGCAACGCGGGGCAGCGGAAAATCGTCCGCGCTGAAGCTGTCGCCGGTGGCGAGGATGATCGCCCGTTCGGCGGCGTGTCGGAGCGCCCGGACATTGCCCGGCCAGCCATAGCTCGCCAGCTGCCCGGCCAGGCTCGCCGGCAGGGTCGGCAACGGCTTGCCGTATTTCCGGGCATAGAGCGCCAGATAATGGTTGAGCAGCAGCGGCACATCCTCCCGCCGTTCGCGAAGCGGTGGCAGCAGGATCTCGACCGTGTTCAATCGGAACAGCAGGTCGGGCCGAAACCGGCGTTCATCGGCAAGCATCGCTGGCGACAGGTTGGTGGCGGCAATCACCCGCACGTCGAACGGTACGCTGCGATTGCTGCCAACCGGCGTGACCTGTCGCTGCTCGAGCGCGGTCAGCAGCTTAGGCTGCAAGTGCAGCGGCAGATTGCCGATCTCGTCGAGGAACAGCGTACCGCCATCGGCCGCCTGAAACCGTCCGATGCGATCGGCGCGGGCGTCGGTAAAGGCGCCCTTCTTGTGGCCGAACAGTTCTGAATCGAACAGTGTTTCGGCCACGGCGCCGAGGTCGACCGACAGGAACGGCCCGCCGGCGCGGCGCGAGCGGGCGTGGAGCTCACGCGCAATCAGCTCCTTTCCGGTGCCGTTCTCCCCCAGCACCAGCACATTGGCGTCGGTCGGCGCGACACGATCGACCAGCGCATGGACGGCACACATCGCCGGCGAGGCGCCGAGCAGCGGGCTGTCGGGCCTGGCAACACCGGCAATCTCGGCGACCTGCTGGCGTGCATGGGTTGCCTCGCGGCGACTGCCCCGCAGCGCCGCTGCGGTCTTCACCGTTGCCACCAGCCGTTCATTGTCCCAGGGCTTGGTGACGAAGTCGGTGGCGCCGCGCTTCATCGCCTCGACGGCGATGTTGACCCCGCCATAGGCGGTGATGACGACAACCACGCTGTTCGGATCGATGGTCCGGATGGCCTCCAGCGCGCGAAAACCTTCGGCACCGCTGCTTTGGCCACGCGCGAAGTTCATGTCGAGCAGGACAACGTCGGGATCATGCGCCGCCAGCAGCGCCGGGATGGCCGCCGGGTCATGCGCCACGACGACCTCAGCAAAAAACGGGCGCAGCAACAAGCGTGCCGACAGCGCGACATCGGCATCATCATCAACGATCAGGGCAGTGCCGGTCGCAGCCATCGGTCTCCAATACTGTCCATAATTGTACAGCGACTGTCCGGAAATGAACAGCGCGCCGCTGGGCTTTTCCACCTGCGCGGCGCCTTCGCGCTAGATTACAGTTACTTACCGACTTGGCACGATCCCTGCAAAGCCTGTGGTGTGGTTCACCCCGGCCACACGAGACCAAAGGACCCCCGCCATGACGACCATCCTCCGCACCGCACTTACCCTGGTCCTGGCCGCTTCGGCCACGATCGCCACCGTCGGCATCGCGACGCCGGTGCTCGCAACCGATGCGCCGACGACGACGATCAGCGTCCCGTTGCACAACCTGGGCAACCCTGCCGTCCGCGCCAGGCTCGACGCCGCGGTCCGCCGCGCCGCCAAGCGGATCTGCACCAGCAACGGGCACCGGCCGACTGCCACCATGATGGCCGAGCGCGCCTGTGTCGACACCGCAATCGCCAACGCCCTGCCCCAGGTCGAGATGCTCGCCGCGTGCAGTGCCGGCGGCATGGTTGCAGCCGCCACCGTCCCGACGAAAACCGTCAGCCAGTGACGCCTGCCGCCGGCGGGCGCGCCGCCCCTCGCGCGCCCGCCGGCCCCATTCTTCGATGGAGCCGCAATGAGCGTCATCAGCCTGAAAACTACCGACGCCAAGCCCAGTGGCGCCGCCATGGATCGGCAGGTCGAGACCCGGCGGATGCCGCTGTCGCGCCGCCTCCTGATCGGCGCGACGTTGCTGGTGTTTGCCGGCGCTGCTGCAACCTGGTTGGTCACCGGCAGTCTGGAATCGCAGACGATCGCCACGCGCAATCTGACCATCGCCACGGTCAAGTCCGGCACTTTCGACGATTTCGTGCCGCTGCGGGCGCGCGTTACGCCGCTTGTCACCGTCTACCTCGATGCCGTCGAAGGCGGCCGGATCGATCGCGTACTTGTCGAGGACGGGGCCACTGTGACAGGAGGACAACCATTGGCTAATCTGTCCAACGCGACGCTCCAGCTTGATGTGATTGCGCGTGAGGCCGACGTCAGCCAGCAGCTTAACAACTTGCGCTCGCAGGAACTCGAGCTCCAGCGCAGCCGGCTGGAAAACCGGCGCAACCTCGCCGAGATCGAATGGCAGGTCCAGCGGACCAATCGCCAGCTCGATCGCGATACGCGCCTTGCCGCCGGCGGCTGGGTGTCTGGCAAGGCCCTCAAGGATTCGCAGGACGAAGCGCTGTACCTCGGCCGCCGTCGCGCCATAACAACCGAGACCATGGCGACCGAGGAGCGCCTGCAGAGCAGCCAGCTCGCCCAGTTGCGGAGCGCCGCCAGCCAGCTGTCCGCCAACCTGCGGCTCGCCCGCGCCAGCCTTGAAGCGCTGGTCATCCGGGCGCCCGTGTCGGGGCAATTGTCGGGCTTCAACCCGCAGGTCGGCCAGAGCCTCACGCGCGGCGAACGGCTCGGCCAGGTCGACAGCGCCGGCCGCAACAAGCTGGTGGCGGCGATCGATGAATTCTATCTCGGACGGGTCAGGCCCGGCCAGCGCGCCAGCGTCGAATGGAACGGTCGGACCTGGGCATTGACCGTGGCCAAAATCTATCCGCAGGTGACGGGTGGTACCTTTACCGCCGACCTGACCTTTGACAGTGGCGAGCCGCCGGCACTGCAGCGCGGCCAGACCCTGCAGCCGAAACTGACCCTCGGCGATCCGGCGCCGGCGGTGCTGGTGTCAAACGGCGCCTTTTACCAGGACAGTTTCGACAAGGCGTCGGGCGGCGCCACCGCCTTTGTTGTCGCCCCTGACGGCCGCAGCGCCGAAAAGCGTCCGGTCCGCCTTGGTCGCCGCAATCCCGACAATATCGAAGTCATCGGCGGGCTCGTACCCGGCGACCGCGTCATCACCTCGGCCTACACCGGCTTTGCCGACAAGCAACGCCTCAAGCTTTCAGGAGAATAGCCCATGCTTACCTTGTCGGCCCTCAAGAAGGCCTATCGCACCGAAACGGTCGAGACGACGGCGCTCGATAATATCGACCTCCAGATCGACGCCGGCGAGTTCGTCGCCATCATGGGCCCGTCGGGCTGCGGCAAGTCGACGTTGCTCAACATCATCGGCCTGCTCGACCGGCCGAGTGCCGGCTCCTATCGGCTCGAAGACCGTGAAGTGGCAAGGCTGGGCGAAAGCGAGCTGACCGACATCCGCAAGCGCCGGATCGGGTTCATCTTCCAGAACTTCAACCTCATTGACGAGCTGACGGTGCGCGAGAATGTTGAACTGGCCCTGCTCTATCATGGCATCAGCGCCGCCGAGCGCCGTACCCGCGTCGACAAGGTGCTCGACAAGGTCGGCATTGCCCACCGCGCCGGCCACCGGCCAAGCCAGTTGTCGGGCGGTCAACAACAGCGGGTCGCCGTCGCCCGCGCCGTTGTCGCCGAACCGCCGCTGATCCTCGCCGACGAACCGACCGGCAACCTCGACACCGTGCACGGTGAGGAGGTGATGCGCATGCTGCGCAGCCTCAACGAGGACGGCGCCACCATCATCATGGTCACCCACAGCCCGGCGCACGCCGATTATGCCGGCCGCGTCGTCAACATGCTCGACGGCCGCGTGCTGCTCGAAACCCGCCGCGCTGCCTGAAGGATCGGACCATGCTCCAGAATTACCTGATGACCGGCCTGCGCTCGCTGTCGCGGAACCGCGCCTTTGCCGCGATCAACATCCTCGGCCTCGCCATCGGCATGGCGGCGTGCATCATGCTGCTGCTCTTCGTCCGCTATGAAACCAGCTACGACGACTGGCTGCCGGGACACGAGCGCGTCTACCAGGTCCAGACCTTCTACGATGACCCGGACAACAATCGCGAGCACGGGTCGCAGATGTCGGCCTATGCCGTGGGGCGCACGCTGGCCAAGGATTTTCCCGAGATCGAGGCCGTCGCCTATGTCGCCCGCGGTTCGCCCGTCATCCTGCAGGATGGCGTCGCCTCGACCTCCGAAGTGCTGATGGCCGACCCGAGCTTTCTCGATATCGTCGCGCTGCCGACGGTGCGCGGCGATGGCCGCACGGCCTTGAGAGACATAAATGGCCTGGTGCTCACCGAAAGCGAGGCCGCCCGGCGATTCCCCGGCGTCGATCCGATCGGCAAGACGCTGTCGATGGTCCGCAACGGCAAGGTCATCGACTATCACGTCACCGCGGTGATGCGCGACCTGCCCAAAAACTCCCATGTCGCGATGACGATGGTGGTGCCCTACAACACCGCCGTCATCGGCCAGCCGCCTGAATTCTACACCCGCTTCGGCTGGAATGCCGGGTATAACTATGTCCGGCTGCGGCCCGGCGTGACCCCCGCCGACATCGGCCCGCGCCTGGCGGCCTGGGAAAAGCGCAACATCGCCCCCTATGATGTCGGCGGCGTGATGGTCAGCGAAGGCGACACCACCGACTGGAAGCTGGTCCCGGTCACCGACGTCCATCTCGGCGAGGCCAGCGACGGCGGGCTGACCCCCGGCAACGATCCGCGCACCATAGCGACCTTTGCACTGGTTGCCGTGCTGATTCTGGCGATGGCATGCATAAACTTTACCAATCTTTCGACAGCACGGGCCGGGCAGCGCGCCCGAGAAGTGGCGCTGCGCAAGGTCATGGGTGCCAGTCGTGGCCAGTTGGTCACGCAGTTCCTGGGTGAATCGCTCGTCGTCGCGGCGCTGGCGATGATCGTCGCGCTGGCCATCGTCGAGCTGACGCTGCCGGCGCTGTCGGCCTTTCTCGACGCCGATCTGCGGCTTCACTATCTCGGCGCCGGCGGCATACTGGCGCCGATCATCGCGCTCGTCATCGTCGTCGGCATCGCCGCCGGCCTGTATCCGGCCTTTGTGCTGTCGCGCTTCGATCCGGCGCCGGTGCTGAAGTCAAATCGCAGCGGCACCGACACGCAAGGTTCAGGCCGGCTGCGCAGCATCCTTGTCGTCGGCCAGTTCGCGGTATCGATCGCGCTGGTCATCTGCACCGCCGTCGTCGCCGCGCAGACCGCCTATGTCCGCTCCGCCGACGGCGGCTATGACCGCACCGGGCTGCTTCAGGTCACCGGCATCGGCCGGCGGCAGATCGAGCCCGTCGCCGACAATCTGGTCGATGCCGTCGCGCGGGTGCCGGGGGTGGAAGGCGTCGGCCGCACCACCATCGGCGTCAATACGCAAAGCAGGATCAACACCTCGGTTCGCATCGACGGCAACCCGCGCCCGTTCGAGGTCGGCAACTACAATGTCGATACCGGCTTTTTTGGTGCCATGGGGCTGAAGCCGATCGCCGGCCGCCTGTTCGACCGCGCCAACCCCGGCGACGACGGCCGCGCCGGCAGCGGCACCGAGGCGACCGATGACGAGCAACGCGCGCTGGTCGCCCGCGGCATCAACATCGTCCTCAATCGCGAGGCCGTCAGGAAGCTGGGGCTCGGAACCCCGCAACAGGCGGTCGGCAAGACCATTCGCGTCGCCGCGGTGGCGGAAAAGTTCGGCCTGGTGCCGGCGACCGTCATCGGCGTGGTGGCCGACCTGCGGCTGCGCTCGTTCCGGGACCCCTATGAACCGATCATGTTCATCTATGATCGCAGCTATCTTTCGGAAATGGTGGTGCGGGTGAAGGCAAATGAAGCCGGCGCGGTGCGTGACCGTGTCGAGGCGGTGTGGAAACGCTATGCCCCGCTGGTGCCCTTCCAAGCCGAATTCGCCGACGATATCGTGCGCCAGCAATATGATGCCGACGAAGCACGGGCAACGACATTTGCGGCCTTTGCCGGCCTCGCCATCATCGTCGCCTGCCTCGGGCTTTATGGCCTTGCCGCCTTCACCGCCGAGCGCCGGACGCGGGAAATCGGCATCCGCAAGGTGCTCGGCGCCCGCACCCGCGACATCGTGCGCCTGCTGGTCTGGCAGTTCTCCAAGCCGGTGCTCATCGCCAACATCATCGCCTGGCCGGTCGCCTGGTGGCTGATGCGCGATTGGCTCAACGGCTTTTCGGACCGGATCAACCTCGGCCCGCAATGGTTCATTGGTGCCGGCGCCGCCGCTGCATTGATCGCCGCGACGACGATCATCGGCCACGCCCTGAAGGTCGCCCGCAGCAGTCCGGCGCTGGCGTTGCGCTATGAATGAAACGTGACAGCGGCGTGCACCGGGGCGGCGTTCGCCAATTGTTAAGTCCCGCAAATGAAATGCTGATCTTTCATGGCGTTCCACGAAATACTTGACGGCGCGCTGCAGCTCGACTTTATATTGGGTCGGGGGCGTTTCTTATGCAGCATGCAGCGTTGGTTGCCGACGATCGGTCGCGCCAGGACACACATGTGCCTGACATCGACGTGTCGATCGTCATGCCGTGCCTGAACGAGTTTGGCTGTCTTGCGCATTGTATCGCCAATGCGCACGCGGCGCTCGACCGGCTGGCGGCCGAACTCGGGCTTTCCGGCGAAATCGTCGTCGCCGATAACGGTTCGACGGATGGCAGCCAGGCGCTGGCCCGGCAGCTCGGCGCGCGGGTCGTCGATGTCCCGGTCCGCGGCTATGGCGCGGCCTTGCTGGGCGGCGGCCGCGCGGCGCGAGGCCGTTTCGTACTGATGGGCGACGCCGACGGCAGCTATGACTTCACCGAGGGCGTGGCGATGATCGCCAGCCTGCAGGGCGGTGCCGACCTCTGCATGGGATCCCGCTTCCAGGGCGGCATCGCCCCGGGCGCCATGCCGTGGAAGAACCGGTACATCGGCAATCCGGTGCTGACCGGCCTGCTCAACCTGATGTTCCGGTCAGGCATCGGCGATGCGCATTGCGGGTTGCGGGCAATTCGCAAGGATGCGCTGGTTTCGCTCCGACTCGCCGGCACCGGCATGGAATTCGCCAGCGAGATGGTCATCAAGGCCGCGTTGCGCCGCCTGGTCATCGAGGAACGGCCGGCGACACTGTCACCCGACCTGCGCGGCGGCGCCCCGCACCTGCGGCCCTGGCGGGACGGGTGGCGGCATCTGCGCTACCTGTTCATGCTCAGCCCCACCGGGTTGTTCGCTGTACCCGCGCTGCTTGCCATGGCGAGCGCCGTGCTCATCCTGATCGCGTCCTGGCTCGGCACACGCGGCATCATCGCGCCCACTTTCGGCACGACATGGACTGTCTTTGCCGGCGCCCTTCTCGGCCTCGGCCACCTTGCGCTGGTCATGGCGGTGGCCACGCATCTCTACGGCGTGAAGGCCGGCTATCGAACGCCGCACACGCTGATGATCCGCCTGCGCGACATTCTCACGCTGGAAACCATGCTCATCACCGGCGGCGCGTCGATCCTCGGCGGCGCGTTCGGCCTGTTGCTGGTCGCGGCGGGTTGGTCCGATGCCGGCTATGTCGCGCTCGCCTCGGTGCTCCCCGTCGTGCTCGCCATCGCTGCCGTCGTCCTCGGCGCCCAGACCGTGTTCGGGGGTTTCCTGCTCGCAGTTATCGGCGGCAACGAAGCAGCGTTCCTCGCCCATGGCGGTCATACCGCCGACGTGATCGAGTTTCAGCCGTGATCGTCGATCCCGGGCCAGATGCACCTTGGCTGACGGTCATCGTGCCGACACACAAGGGCGACCAGTGGCTCGCCGAGACGCTGGAATCCGTGGCTGGCCAGGCCGTTGCCGGCATCGAGGTGCTCGTCATCGACAGCAGTCCGACAACGGCGACCGTCGACATCGCCCGCAGCTTCGCCGGCCGCATCGATGTGCAGGTCCACGAGCGACCCGATCTTCTGATGTGGCATGCCAAGACCAACTTCGGGGTGACCATCGCCCGCGCCGCGCATGCCTGTTGGTTGCATCAGGACGATCTGTGGCTTCCCGGCCGCGCCGACGCGGCCCGGCGCTGGATCGATGACGACCCGGCAGCGGCGCTGCTCCTCGCCCCGTCCGCGATCGTCGACAACAGCGGGCGAACGCTCGGCGTCTGGGGCTGCCCGTTGCCGACGGACGGCGTCGCACCGGCCGAACTCGTACTGGAACGGCTGCTTGTCCAGAATTTCGTTTCAGCGCCGGCGCCGGTGTTTCGAACCGACGCCTGGCGAGACAGCGGCGGCCTCGACGAGGAACTCTGGTACACGGCCGACTGGGATATCTGGCTGAAGATGGCGGCAATCGGCCACGTTCGCTATCGGGAGCAGGTCACCACGGCGTTCCGTATCCACGGCGGGTCCCTGACGATGACAGGCAGTCGCGACATCAAGGATTTCACCAACCAGATGCAGGTCGTCCTCGATCGCCACCTGCCACGGGTAAAGGCTTCATCACAGCGTGTCAGGCGCGCCGCTGCGACGTCGATCGCCGTGAACACCGCACTGGCGTCGGCGGCGACCGGCAACTTCGGCAAGCTGCCGCGTGCCCTGTTGGACCTGCTCGGGCTGGGGCCAGCCGGCCTGCATCGCTATTTTCGGGACTCCCGCATTGTCGAGCGCGTCCTGCCGAGGTTGCGCGCCAATCTGCAGGGCAGCTTCTGACCATGGCTGTCGGAGCGATGATCAGGCGCGCGTTCGGTCCGTTCGAACATCAGGTAAGCGACGCCTATCGCGCCATTTTCATCGATATCGGCGCATTGGCCGACCGCACGCACCAGTGGGTTCCGAACGCGCGCCGCATTCTCGAGGTCGGCTGTGGCGAGGGTGCGGTCACCGAGCGCCTGCGGGCCTTGTATCCGGACGCGGAGATCACCGCCATCGACGTCGCCCCCAACCTGGGGCGGCTGTATCGCGGCCCGCGCCATCGCCTGCGCTTCATTCACTGCCCGGTCGAGGATATTGCCGCCAGTGAACCGGCATCATTCGACCTGATCATATTGAGCGACGTGCTTCATCATGTCCCCGATGCCTTGCGACGGCCGCTGCTGGCGTCGATCCGGACCGCATTGGCTCCTGACGGCAGCTTTCTGTTCAAGGACTGGGAACGGACCTTCACGCCGATCCACTGGATGTCATATCTTTCCGATCGATGGCTGACCGGCGACCGGATCGGCTACCTCGGCCTTGCAGAGCTGAGGACCATCCTGGCGGACAGCTTTGGCAGGTCCGCCGTCGTTGCGGAGGCCCGGATCGGCCCGTGGCGCAACAATTTTGCAGCGCTGGTCCGGCCGTGACGCGCCGGTCCCATATCGGCCGGACCGCCTGTTACACGGTGATCGGCGCCGCGTGCGCGATCATGCAGAACGTGGTGATGATCGCCGGCGCGGCGCTGGGCGCCCATTACATGCCGCTGGCGGTGCTGGCGTTCGCCATCGTCACGCCGCTGGGCTACCTGCTGCATGCGCGCTACACTTTCGTCGCACCGCTGTCCTGGCGCGACTTCATGCGGTTTGCATCGGGCATCGCGGCCGGATTTCCGCTGTATTTCATCGTCATGGCGACACTCTGCTCGGGCGTCGGCCTGCCGGTCGTCGTTGCGGCCCCGGTCGCTACTATCGTGCTGTACGTCTGGAACTACCTTTCCGCGCATTGGGCCATCTACCGATGACTTTCGAGCATGCGGGTATAGTGAGGATCGTGTCTTGACCGGCCAGGAAATCGCCGAGCGGATCGAAACTCCGGAGCCGGCCGCCCTGGTGCCGACCGGCAGGTCGAATGGACCCCGCGCGGCGCGCATCGCTGCGATCCTGCGCTGCCCGCAATGCCGCGGCGTATTGACGATGTCCGATGCCGACGTCGGCTGCGCGCCATGCCAGGCCTCCTACCGACATCACGGCGATTGTTTCGATTTCGCCGCAGCGGCGCTGCCCGATACCGAAGATGCCTCGTTCCAGCAGGAACGCATGCACCACCGCAGCCTGCGCGGACGCCTCTACGACCTCGGTCAGCGGGTCATCACCAGCGAGTATGCGCCGTTCGACCACCGCGCGGCCTTTCTCGCACAGATCGAACCCGGCGCGACCGTCGTGGAACTGGGCTCGGGCAACCGCCGCCTGAACGACGGGATCATCAACATCGATCTGTTTCCGTTTCCCAACGTCGATATCGCCGCGGATATCGAGAAATCCCCGATTGCGAGCAATTCCGTCGATTACGTGATCCTCGACAGCGTGATCGAGCATGTCCCGAACCCGCAGGCCGTCATCGACGAGGTGCTGCGTATCCTGAAGCCACGGGGCAAGTTGTTCTGCATAAACCCGTTCCTGTTTCCCTATCACGGCTATCCGGCGCATTACTGCAACTTCACCCGGGATGGCATGCAGCAACTGCTGCGCAACTTTTCCTCGGCGGTTGTCGAACCGCACTATGGTCCAACGAGCGCCGTCATCAACATCCTAAGCGAATATGTCGCCGTCAGCATCGCGGGCCAGCGCCGCACGCCGTATCTGGTGATCCGGGCCTCCATGCTGCTCGTCATCGGCTGGCTGCGCTTCATCGATCGCTGGCTGATCCGCTCTCCTCAATCCTATCGACTGGCAGGGATGATCTGTTCGGTGGCGGTGAAATAGGGACGGCCACGCACCGGCTATCTTGCACCGATCAGGCAATCCGCGGTCAGGCCCGGCACCATCTTCTGGCCGCCGGCTTCATCGGGGTTGCGCCGAACAAACCCCGTCGCCGCAAACGCATCGCGGCCCACCAGGCTCACAGCGCCGCGTCGGCAAAGTTCGGCAATCTGCGCGATCGACAGATGCCGGCTGGAAAACACCAGCGGCCGGTTGGCCAGGGTTGCGGCGTTGCGCACTTGGTCGATGGCCGTCGATGGCGGGCTGGTATCGACAATCACGAAGTCCGATGGCTGACGGCTGATCAGCGCGGTCAGCCGGACATAAGGCTCGACAAACCGGTGCGTCGACCAGAGCAGGAACGGGATCAGCAACACCGCGGTCGCGCCGCCGAGCGTCGCGACCAGCCTGTCTGCCGACGCGCGGTGCGCGATCGCCGCCTGGCGATAGCCATAGCCCGCAAGCAGCAGCAGGTTGCCCATAACCGGATGCAGGTAGCGATAGCCCCAACCATGGCCCTGGCTGGGCAGCAGGATCACCATCGCCACCAAGGTCATCGCGACGCCGCTCGCCAGCGGCGCCGCGATGCCCTGACGATTGCGGATGCTGGGCAGCGCCAGCACCAGCAGCGGCCCCAGGAACAGAGGCGCCCAGGTCAGGGTTCGCAGCAGATTGAACAGCGTCTTTTGCAGCGTGAACGGGTCGCGCTGCAGCAGCAGCGGAATAACTCGATCTTGAAGAAAGCCGCCTGCACCTGCGACACTGCCGTTCGCGGCCGTAATCCCGCTAAGGCTGGTCACAAACTGCGGATAACTGATCCAGAACAGGCCGGCCGCAGCATAGGCGGCGACATAGGCCAGGAATGCCCGCCAGCGACGATCGAGCGCCAGGCCGAGAATGAAGGGCGCCGCGAACAGTGGGTGAAAGATGACCTGGTGATAGCCGACCGCAACGAGGCCCACCACCATTGCACCGGCATGAGCGGCGCGGCGGCCATCGAGAAACAGCGACAGCCAGAGCAGGTTGAGAAACAGGTGGCCGGCCATCGCATAGCTGGTCATCGCGTTGACGAGGATCTGCGTCGACAGGATATAGCCTAGGAGGACGGTCCAGACCGCACCCGCCGAGTCCGGGAACAACCGCCGCGCCAGGTGATAGATGAGCAGCAAGCCCAGCGCGGTCAGCACTGGGTTCAACAGCGCCGGATCGGCAACCAGGCTGAACAGCGCCCGCGCCGCGGCGTTCATCGGCAGATAGGCGGACACCAGCAGCCGGTTGTCGGGAACGTCGAGCAGGAACGTCGGCACCAGGGCCTTGAAATAGCCCGCCCAGGCGGCATCCATGGGCTGGGCCAGTCGTCCTGCCCGGTAGATGGCCATGTCGAACACGACCATGTGCTCGTCCCGGGTCAGGGGATAATTCAGCATGACGACATAGGTGCCGAGCCACAGCAGCCCGGCGAGCACGATGGCAGCACCGGCGATCTGCGGCGACGTCGGCAGCCTGTCCGGCAGCCGCAGCGCCGGCCGCCATACAATCGCGAGCAGCAGCAGCGCCATCATCGCGCAGGCGACGAAATAATCCTGGATGTAGAAGAAGAGCGCCGAAATCGAAGTGACCTGCTGCTGGGCAAGGATCACCGTCAGCAGCAACACGAGGAACGACGTCGATCCGACCGCCACCGGGACGCTCGATAGTCGCAGATCCTTCACAGATGCCCCCGCCGATCCCAGCCGCCCCTGCCGCCGGCCGTAAACCGCGTTGGTCGCGGATTGCGCAGCGGATGGCAAGATGTCGCCGCCGCTCCGGCTGGTTTGACCGCGCTTTGCCATTCCGTCACGGTGTCCCCCGGGGAGATTGCACGATGGCGCTCGACGGCTACAGCCGCTTCACGTTTCAGCGCGAGGGCCGCGTGCTGACCGCGACGATCACCGGCGCCAACCCTGTCAACGGCGTCGACGGCCTCATGCACGACGAACTGGCGCGGGTGTTCACCGACCTTCAGCACGACACCGACAGCGACATCATCGTGCTGACCGGTGCCGGTCGCGCCTTTTGCGCCGGCGGCGATTTCGCCTGGTTTGCCGAACAGATCGCCGACCCCAGGAAGTTTCGCGATATCGGCTGGGATGCCAAGCGCATCGTCACTTCGCTGCTCGACCTCGAAAAGCCGATCATCTGCCGGATGAACGGCGCTGCTGCCGGGCTGGGCGCCACCATCGCCCTCCTTTGCGACATCATCATCGCCGACGAGCGCGCCGTCATCGGTGACCCGCATGTGAAGGTCGGGCTGGTGGCCGGCGACGGCGGTGCGGTCATCTGGCCGCAGCTTATCGGCTATGCCCGCGCCAAGGAATATCTGCTCACCGGCGACATGCTGACGGCCACCAAGGCCGCCGAGATCGGCCTCATCAACCACGCCGTCCCCACCGACCAGCTCGACGCCAAGGTCGCCGAGCTGGCCGCCAAGCTGATGGCGTCCCCCCGCTGGGCGGTGCGCTGGACCAAGACGGTGACAAACACGCCGCTGAAGGCGCTCGTCGCCCAGATGATGGACACCTCCATCGCCTATGAGATGATGTCGAACATGGCCGCCGACCGCGCCGAGGCGGTCGCCGCCGTCCGTGAGCGCCGCGCACCGACGTTAACCGGGGAGTGACCTTGCAGAGCTTCGTCGACGAACCGGCGCATATCGGCCAGCTGCGAGACACTGTCGCGCGGTTCGTCGCGCAGCACGCGCCGCGGGAAGCGCGCATCGCCTGGGATCGCGCCCATGCCTGGCCGCGCGACGTCTATGCCGAGCTCAACAGGCTGGGCCTGACCGCGCTGACCGTGCCGACCAAATATGGCGGCGCCGGCCAGGATATCGTCGCCGCCATCGCTGTCATCGAGGAGCTCGCCCAGGTTGGGCCGTGCCTGGCGGGGCCGTTCATCCACACGGCCTTTTATGGCGGCATGAACCTGTCCGAGAACGGCTCGGCCGAACAAAAGGCCGAATATCTGCCGCGCCTCGCCCGGGGCGAGCTGTTCTTCGCCTATGGCCTGAGCGAGCCCGATGTCGGTGGCGACCTCGCCAGTGTCTCCACCCGCGCCGAAATGGACGGCGACAGCGTCGTGATCAACGGCGCCAAGCGCTGGTGCTCGGGCGCCGACTGGGCGCATGTCATTTATGCGCTGGTCCGCTCCGGGCCGGCGGAAGACCGCTATCGCAACCTGTCGTTCGTGCTGATCCCGACCGATACGCCTGGCGTCACCATGCAGGACATTCATCATGGCAACCTGCGCTACACCGCAAGCCAGGACGTCTATCTCGACAATGTCCGCATTCCAGCCGCCAATATCGTTGGCGGGCCGGCGATGTGGAACAAAGGTTGGAAGCTGCTCGCCGGCCGTGCGCTCGACGTCGAAAAGCTGGAGATCACTGCCGTCGCCTTCGGCATAGCCCGGGCCGCGCTCGACGAAGCCTGGGCCTATGCCCAGCAGCGCGTGCAATTCGGCAAGCCGATCGCCCAGCACCAGAGCGTCCGGCACAAGCTGGTAACCGCCCGGACAAAGCTGCAGGCGGCCCGCCACATGCTCTACCACGCCGCCTGGCTCGCCAACGAAGGCAGGGCATGCTCGGTCGAAACCAGCATGGCCAAGCTGTTCGTTGCCGACACCGGCGTCGAAATCGCGCTGATCTGCCAGCAGGTGATGGGCGCCTATGCCCTGACTGACGCTTTTGACATGGAACGTCATGTTCGTGATCTGCTCGGCATGCCGATCGTCGGCGGATCGAGCGACATGCAGAAGAACAACCTCGCGTCGCTGTTGAAGCTGTGAGCCTGCTCGACGCCGCCCGCGATCTCGCACCGACCATCGCCGCCCGCGCCGCCGACACGGAAGATGGGCGCCGCCTGCCCGCCGACCTTGCCGCCGATATGGCCGCCGCCGGCCTGTTTCGCATGGCGGTACCGAAGCGGCTGGGGGGCGCCGAAGCCACTCCGGCCGAGATAATCGCCACGCTGGAGATCCTCGGCGCCGCCGATGCCGCGACCGGCTGGTGCGCGATGATCGCCGGGACGACGGCGTTGAGCGCCGCCTGGCTGCCAGACCCCTGGTCGGTCGAGGTGTTCGGCGATGCCGCCACGATCAGCGGCGGTGTTTTCGCACCGATGGGCAAGGCGATCGTCGAGGGCGACGATTTTATCGTCTCGGGCCGCTGGTCGTGGGCGTCCGGTTCGGCCAATTGCGACTGGCTGGTCGGCGGTGCGCTGATCTTCGACGGCGGCACCATGCGCATGCTCGCGAGCGGTGCCCCCGATCACCGCATGATGATCTTCCGCCGCAGCGAGGTCGAACTGATCGACACCTGGCACGCGAGCGGCATGCGCGGCACCGGATCGGGCGACATGGCCGTGGCGAATGTCCGTGTGCCGCGGTCGCGCAGCGTCTCGTTCATAACCGACACACCGCGCGACGAGGGGCCGCTCTACGCCTTTCCTCCTTTCGGGCTGCTGGCGCTCGGCATCGCTGCGGTCGCGGGCGGCAATGCGCGCGCCGCGCTCGACGACCTGAAGGCGCTGGCGACGACCAAGAAGGGCGCCGGGTCGTCACGCGTTCTCGCCGACCGTAGCGTTGTCCAGGCCGATTTCGCCCGCGCCGAGGCCGATCTTGCCGCCGCCCGCGCGCTTGTCACCCTCACCGTCGCCGAAGCCTGGGCGCTCGCCACCACCGGCTCGACTCTGGACGCGGATATCCGTGCGCGGCTGCGGCTGTCGGCGACCCACCTCACCCGCACCGCCGCCGATGTCGTGCGGACCGCCTATGACCATGCCGGCGGCAGCGCGGTGTACAGCAGTCACCCGCTGCAGCGCCGGTTCCGCGATGCCCATGTCGCGACCCAGCACATGATGGTGGCGCCGCCGACCTATGAGCTGGCGGGTCGCGTCCTGCTCGGCCGCGAAGTCGATATCGCCACCCTATAGTCCTTTACTATTATCGGCTTGTCGCCGTTGTTGAACACAACAGTTCAGGGTTTCCAACGGGGCGGAAATGTGATTGAAGCATCCATGACAGGGGTGCGATGGGGGCAATGCCTCCCTGTAGCGGGGGCGTGATGAGTTCGGACCAGACGGTGATATGTATCGGCGCGGGCCCGGCGGGCCTGACCGCCGGCTATCTGCTCGGCAAGGCCGGCGTCGCCGTGACCGTGCTCGAGGCCGATCCCGTCTATGTCGGCGGCATCTCGCGTACCGCCACCTGGAAGGGCTTTTCCTTCGACATCGGTGGCCACCGGTTCTTTTCGAAATCGCAGGAAGTCGAGGCGCTGTGGGACGAGCTGCTGCCGCACGATTTCCTGGAGCGGCCGCGCAAATCGCGTATATTTTATAGCGGCAAGCTGTTCGATTACCCGCTGCGGGCCTTTGATGCGCTGTCGAAGCTCGGCATCGTCGAGGCGGCACGCTGCGTTCTTTCCTACGCCCGCGTGCGGCTCAATCCCGGCCCGGCGCCGGCAAATTTCGAGGAGTGGGTGACGCAGCGCTTCGGCACTCGGCTGTTCCAGATCTTCTTCCGCACCTACACCGAAAAGGTCTGGGGCATGAAGTGTACGGAGATTTCGGCCGACTGGGCGGCGCAGCGCATCAAAGGACTGTCGCTGACCACCGCCATCTGGCACGCATTGCTGCCGCAGAAGTCCGACGTGCCGCGCGACCAGATGGTCAAGACGCTCATCGACAGCTTCCGCTATCCGCGCAAGGGGCCCGGAATGCTGTGGGATGCCGCCGCGGCCCGCATCCGCGACCAGGGCGGCAAGGTGCTGATGGGCCAGCATGTCAGCAGTGTGGAGCGGCTTGCCGACGGCCGCTGGCAGGTGACATCGACCACCGCCGACGGCAGCGAACTTGTCCGCAACGCCGATCATGTCATTTCGACGATGCCAATGCGCGAGCTGGCGCGGGCGCTGCAGCCGCCGGTACCGTCGGCCGTGGCCCGGGCAGCCGAAGCGTTGCGCTATCGCGATTTCCTCGTCGTCGCGCTGATCATCAAGGATCGCGACCTGTTCGACGACAACTGGATCTACATCCATGATCCCGATGTGAAGGTCGGCCGCATCCAGAACTTCAAGTCCTGGTCGCCCGAAATGGTCCCGGACGCTGCGCTGAACTGCTACGGCATGGAGTATTTTTGTTTCGAAGGCGATGGCGTCTGGGCCGCCGACGATGCCGAACTCGTGACGATGGCCAGCGCCGAGTTGGTCAAGCTCGGCCTTGCCGACGCCGCCGACATCGTCGAAGGCACGGTCGTGCGCCAGCCCAAGGCCTATCCCGTGTACGACGCCGACTATCAGGACCATGTCGACGTCATGCGCAGCGGTCTCGACGCGCAATATCCGGGGCTGCACCTGATCGGCCGCAACGGAATGCACAAGTACAACAACCAGGACCATGCGATGATGACGGCGATGCTGACCGTCCGCAACATCCTGGCCGGCGAGCAGCTTTACGACGTCTGGCAGGTCAACCAGGACGCCGAATATCATGAAGACGGCGCAGCCGGGACGCAGCAGGCGATCGATCCGTCGAAGCGGCCGGCACTGACCGGCGGCGAGCTTGCCGCCCTGGCCAGCGAGCGCCGCGTCCCGGTGTCACCAGCCATCGCCGTACCGGGCGAATAGCCGTCGCGCCGGCGGCGATCAGATGAACGGCCGACAATCTCTGCGAGATGGCAAGACCGGCGACACGGCAATCGGATCCGTCCCGATGCTTGCCGCCTTGCTGGGCATCGCCGCGCTGTGGCTGACAACGCATTCTTACCAGGGCATTTTCCACGATTCGCGGCTTTACACGCTGCAGGCGCTGTCGCGCTGGTATCCCGGGCGCTACAGCGAGGACCTGTTCCTGGCTTATGGCTCGCAGGATCAGTTTTCCGTGTTTGCCAGCCTGTATGCGCCCGCGCTGGCATTGCTCGGCAACGCTGGTGGCAACATCGCCATGCTGGCACTTTGCGCCGTCGGCTGGGTTGCGGCCGCCCTGTTGCTGGCGCGCGGCTGTTTCGGTGGCTGGCCTGTCGCGCTGGCGGCGGCTGCGACCGCGATTGCGCTGCCGGGCGGGATCGCGTTTCGCTATGCCGAGCCCTATCTGACACCACGATTGCTGGCCGAGGCGCTGACCTTGGCCGGACTTGGCCTCATGATGCGCAGGCAGCTGCTGCCGTCCGTCCTCGCGCTGATCACGGCCATGGCGATTCACCCGCTGATGACGATCCCGGGTTGCGCGGTGCTGCTGGTCATGCAGGCCCGGCAGCACCGCTGGCTTTGGGCGCTGGCCGCGATCGGCATTGCCGCGATCCTGGCGCTGGCCGGGGTCGGCATCGAGCCCTTCTCACGACTGACCGAGCGTTTCGATCCGACGTGGTTGGCAATCGTCGCCAGCCGCAATCCTCATTGCCTCGTTTCGGAATGGGGCGACCTGGAGTGGAGTGCCGCGGCAAACATCTTTGCAGCCGTGGCGGTCGCCTGGTCGCTGGGAAGGCGACAGGCGCGGCCATTGCTGCTGGCGGCAGCAGGGGTCGGTGCAGCGGGAATGCTGATTGCCTGGGTCGGCGGCGATATGATGCGCAACGTGCTGATCACGGATATCCAGGCCTGGCGCTGGACCTGGCTTACCGCCGCGGTAGCGCATCTGTACCTCGGCGCGTTGCTGTTCGACGTGCTGCGCGGCGATGCGCGGCTGTCGCGCCTCGAATTGTTCCTGTTGGCTGTCAGCGTCGTGATGCTCGCGGCATCGCGATTTTTCTATCAGGCCGGTGCGCTGCTGGCGCCGATCATGCTGGTGCTGGCCACGGTCGGGACCTGGCGGCAGCTGTCCGGACGAACCCCGCCGCGATGGATCGCGATTATCGTGATCTATGCCGTCGTTCAGTTGCTCGTGTTCGCCACGGGCGTGTCGTCGGGGGTCGCGGGCATCGACCCCAACGTGATGGCGATCGCGCGCGCCGCAAGTGCTGTGGCGCTGCTGGGTGGCATCCTTGCCCTCGCCGCTGGTCGTGTGACCGCGCCGCCCGCCGTCGTGCTGGTCATATCCGGGCTCGCAGTGTCGGCTGCCGGCATCGCCTGGGACCAGCGGACACTTTGGCGACGATATGTCGATAATGTCCACGAGGCGCCGACCGAGCTTGTCGCCATGCTGCCGAAGACAGGCGGGCTTTATTGGGAGGGTGACATGACGGCTCTCTGGCTGATGCTGCAGCAGCCGAGCTATTTCTCGTGCGACCAAGGCGCCGGCGTATTGTTCTCACGGGGCACGGCGATCTCCTACGCCGCTCGTGCCAGCAGCTTTGGTCGACTGGGCGGGCTCGATTTTCGCCAGTTCGACTTCTGCCCGCTGCCCGGAAAAGCGCCGAGTCCGCCCCGCCGGATCGCCGACCTGGTCGCCGTCTGTCGCCAGGAACCCCGGCTCGGCGCCCTGATCCTGGCCACGCCTGTCGTGGCAGCTCCTGGGCAGACCTGGACGCCGCCGGTGCCATTCGAATTGCCGCTAGGCGATGGCGGCCGCTTCCGTAGCGGCCGATTTCACATCTATGTGTGCGGCGATTATCGCTAGACCCGGACGACGCGCCGGCCGAAACTCGCGCCGGTGAACAATCCGCAAAATGCTTGCGGAAGACTGGCGAGCCCTTCGAAAACCTCTTCCCGGTACTGGACAGCGCCCGACGCGATCAGCGCTGCCAGTTCGGCCTGGGCGGCGGCGAAGCCAGGAAGGTCGTCGAAAACCACCAACCCTTCCATTCGCAGCCGGCGCGTAATGAACTCGCGGGTGTTCTTCAGCCCCGGCACCCGATCGAGCGGCGTATTATAGTCGGCGACCTGTCCCGAAACCACGATCCGGCCGCGCATCTTCATATGCGGCAGCGCCCGGTCGATCATCGCATTGCCGACATTGTCGAACATGACGTCGAAGCCGTCGGCCGCCGCGGCGGTGAACTGCGCTTCGAAATCCGCGGCCTTGTAGTCGATGGCGATGTCGAAGCCGACATCGCGCAGCCACTGGCATTTCTCCGGCCCGCCGGCGATGCCGATAACCGCGGATGCGCCCCACAGCTTGGCGAGCTGCCCGGCGGTGGCGCCGACCGGCCCGGCGGCGGAGGTGACAAGCACCCGCTCGCCGGCCTGCAGCCGCGCCACCCGCCTCAGTCCGAACCAGGCCGTCATGCCGGGGACGCCAAGCAAGCCGATCCAAAGCGATTCCGGCACGCCGAGATCGGGCAGCTTCACTGCATAGCCGCGACCGTTCGACACGACATGCGTCGCCCAGCCGGTCAGCGCGACATGATCGCCGACAGCAAAGCGATCGTTGCGGCTCGCGATGACCTCGCCGACCGAGAAGCCGTCGACCGGTGCCCCGGGCTGCAACGGCGGCGCATAGGATGCGCCTGGCGACAATCGTGAGCGGGTGCCGGGATCGCACGACACGAAATGATTCCTGGCGAGGAACTGGCCCTCGGCAAGCTCGGGGATCGGCAGCCGCTCGACACGGAAATCCTCCGGGCTCGGCGCGCCGTCGATGTGCCGGACAAGCACGATGCGTTCCATTTCGCCTGCCGACATGCCATTCGTCTCCCCAAAGGAGTTCACCATGGACCAACGCATCAGCATCGTCACGCTGGGAACCGACGACCTGCCCCGTGCCGTCGCGTTCTGGGAGGCGATGGGATGGCCGCGCAAGCAGCGCAAGTTCGACGCCATCGCGCTGTTCCAGGCAGGCGGCATCGCCTTTGCGATCTATCCGTTCGACAAGCTGGCCGAAGATTGCGGCATGAGCGACCGGGGCCCGGGCTTCGGCGGCTTCACCATTGCCCATAATGTCGGCAGCAAGGCCGAGGTCGACGCGCTGCTGGCCAGGGCCGTCGCCAATGGCGGGTCGCTGCAAAAGCCGGCGCATGATGCGTTCTGGGGCGGTTATTCGGGTTATTTCTGCGATCCCGACGGCCATCCCTGGGAGGTCGCGTACAACCCGTACATGCCGCTCAACGCCGATGGCAGCGTGACTCTGGCGGATTAGCCGGCCTCGATCTGCTCCTGGAGCAGCGTTAGCGCGGCGGCGGCAAAGGTCAGCATGTTGCGACTGCGGTCGCTGCGCCCGGTTTCGAGGGTGCAGACGCGTGCCGCCGGGCCGGCAACGGCCAGGCAACTATGCCCGGCGGCATCGCCATAGGGATTGCCGGTGGGGCCGGACGCGCCGGTTTCGGCGATTCCCCAGGTCGCGCTGAAGCGATGGCGAACGGTTTCGGCAAGCAGCGCCGCATAGGGCTCGCTGGCCGACTTGAGGCCGCGGACGTGCTCGCGTTTGAGATCGAGCAGGCGATGCCGGGCCCGCGCCGTATAGACGACGGCGCCGCCGAGATAATAGGCCGAGGCGCCGGGCACGGAAAGCAGTGCCGCGGAGATCAGCCCGCCGGTCGAGGATTCGGCGACCGCGACGGTCTGGCAGCGGGCAACGAGCAGCGCGGCAAGGGCCTGCGCCTGGGCAAAAAGTGGTTCCATGCGGCGACTATTGCCGGATGCGGGCGTGCTCGACACCTAGTGAAAGTCACGCGATCGGGGCAGGATGCGCACGTCGCGGGGATGGCGGGCACGGTCGGCGGCGGCGCCCGGATAAGCGCTCGGCTGGTCGGGATGGATGAATTCGTCGGATCGCAGAGGCGCCGGCCGGCTGTCATGGGTTTCAGACAACAGGTCGAGCACGACACTGCGATCGATGATCCGCGTGGCCATCAAGTGAATGACGCCTTCGGGGCTGCGCTGCACCTCGCCTTCAACGACCATCAGGCGCGACGCCATGATCGGCCGCCGGAAAATCTCGAAAAGCCGGGCCCAGATGACGACATTGGTGACGCCGGTTTCATCCTCCAGCGTGACGAAGATGGCATTGCCGTTGCCCGGCCGCTGGCGGACGAGCACCACGCCGCCGGTGCGCACCCGGCGGCCGTTGCGCGAGGCGGACGTCTCGGCGCAGGTCAGCACTCCGGGCAGGTGCGGCCGCAGCAAGGCCATCGGATGCGCCTTAAGCGACAGGCGGGTCATCTGGTAATCGGCGGCGACCTCCTCACCCCGGGTGAGCAGCGGCAGGTCGGCATCGGGCTCCTCGCCCAGCTCGCGGGCGGCAGCAGCGGCGAACAGCGGCAGTTCGCCCGACGGCGTGCGCAGCGCCTCCCAGGCGGCGCTGCGGCGATCGAGGCCCAACGAGCCACAGGCATCGGCGTCGGCCAGGAGCCGGAGTGCGCGATCGGGCAGGCCTGCGCGGCGGGCCAGTGCCTCGATGCTGTCGAATGGCCGGGCGGAGACAATGGCCTCCGCCCAGGCTTTACGAAAGCCGGTGATCTGGCGGAAACCAAGGCGAAGTGCGCCCGATTCGAGGCTGTTGTCCCAACTGCTGGCATTCACATCGATCGGCCGCACCTCGACACCATGTTCACGAGCGTCGCGGACGATCTGCGCCGGGGCGTAGAAACCCATTGGCTGGGAATTGAGCAAGGCCGTGGCGAACACCGCCGGATAACGGCATTTGATGTAGGACGAGACCCAGACCAGCCGGGCAAAGGCCAGCGCATGGCTTTCGGGAAAGCCATAGCTGCCGAAACCTTCGATCTGTTTGTAGCAGCGCTCGGCAAAGTCGCGATCATAGCCGCGCGCAACCATGCCGCCGACCATCTTGGCTTCAAAATTGTGCATGGTCCCGACATTGCGGAACGTCGCCATGGCCCGGCGCAACTGATTGGCTTCGGACGGTGTGAAGGCGGCGGCGGTGATCGCCAGCTTCATTGCCTGTTCCTGAAACAGCGGCACGCCTAGCGTCTTGCCGAGCACTTCTCGCAGCTCGTTCGGATCATAATCCGGGCCCGGCGAAGGATACTCGACAAGTTCGCGCTTTTGCCGGCGGCGCAAATAGGGATGCACCATGTTGCCTTGGATCGGCCCTGGCCGGACGATCGCGACTTGGATGGCGAGATCGTAGAACTCACGAGGCCGCAGTCGAGGCAGCATATTCATCTGCGCTCGGCTTTCGACCTGGAAAACCCCGATGCTGTCACCTAGACACAGCATGTCGTAAACGTCAGGAGCGTTGCTCGGAACCGTCTGCAGGTCATAATGCCGGCCATGATGTTCCGCGATCAGGCGAAAGGCCTTTTCGATACAGGTCAACATGCCGAGCGCCAGCACATCGACTTTCATCAGGCCGAGCGCGTCGATATCGTCCTTGTCCCATTCGATGAAGGTGCGTTCGTCCATCGCCGCATTGTGGATCGGTACCGTTTCGTCGAGCCGATCGTTGGTCAGCACAAAGCCACCGACATGCTGTGACAGGTGCCGCGGAAATTGTAGGATCTGATTGACCAGGTCGGCAAGCCTGGCGATTTCAGGACTGGCCGGATCGAAGCCACTTTCGACAAAGCGCTGCTGCTCCATCTGGCTGGCAAAGCTGCCCCAGACCGTCCCGGTCAGCCGTGTCGTCACATCCTCGGACAGCCCAAGCACCTTGCCGACCTCGCGCACGGCACTTCGCGGCCGATAATGAATGACGGTGGCGGCGATGCCCGCACGGTCGCGGCCATAGCGGCGATAGACATATTGCATCACCTCCTCTCGCCGCTCGTGCTCGAAATCGACATCGATATCCGGCGGCTCCTTGCGCTCCTCTGAAATGAAGCGTGAAAACAGCAGGTTCTGTTCGACCGGATCGACAGCGGTGATGCCCAGGATGTAGCAGACCGCCGAATTGGCGGCCGAACCCCGGCCCTGGCACAGAATGCCCTTGTCCTGGGCGAAAGCGACAATGTCGTGGACGGTCAGAAAATAGGCGGCATATTCGGCCTTGGCGATAACGGCGAACTCTTCGTCGAGCAGCGCTACCACCTTGGCCGGGATGCCGTCGGGCCAGCGCTTGAAGGCTTCGCGCAGGGTCAGCGTTTCCAGCCAGCTTTGGGGGGTATAGCCCGGCGGCACCGGTTCGTGCGGATATTCATACCTTAGGTCGTCGAGCTTGAACTGGATGCGGGCGAGGATATTGGCGCTTTCAACGATTGCCTGTGGGTGACCGCGGAACAGCAGCGCCATCTCCTCCGCCGATTTCAGCCGGGCCTCCGCATTGGCAACAAGGCGCCGGCCGGCCGCGGCCAACGTGCATTTTTCGCGAATGCAGGACAGTACGTCATGAAGTCGGCGCTGCTCGGCAGTGGCATAAAGCGGCGCATTGCTGGCCAGCAGCGGCGTGCCGGCGGAGGCTGCCATGCCGGCCAGCCGTGCCAGCCGACGCGCGTCGACCCCCAGCCGCAGCATGGTGGCGCCGAGCCAGACCCGCCCCGGCGCCAGCTGCGCCAGCTCGTGCAGGTGCGGCACCGGGCCTCGCGGTGGCGGCATGACGATCAGCAGCAGGTCCTCGAGATGGTCGCGCAGGTCGGCGAAATGGAGGATGCAATCGCCTTTTTCGGTGCGGCGGTTGCCCAGCGTCAGCAACCGGCACAGCCGCCCCCAGCCATAACGGGTGGTGGGATAGGCGACGATGTCGGGGGTGCCGTCGGCAAAGACCAGCCGCGCCCCGACGACCAGCTTGAACGGTATCGGGCCATGGTCCGCAACCGCATCGCGCAACGCCGCCCAGGCACGGACGACGCCGGCAACGGTGTTGCGGTCGGCTATCCCGATGCCGGCATGGCCGAGCGCGATCGCCTCCGCCACCATGTCCGACGGCGCCGAGGCGCCGCGCAGGAATGAATAGTTGGTCGCCGCTGCCAGTTCGGCAAAGCCGGTCATGCGAACAGCCCGTGGAGATACCAGCCCGGCATCGCCTTTTCAGTGCCGTAGAGCCCGTGCCGGAACAGCCAGAAGCGGCGGCCGTCACCATCCTCGACGCGGTAATAGTCGCGGGTCAGCCCGGCGCCATCGGCGCGGCGCCACCATTCGGCGGCGATGCGTTCCGGGCCTTCGTGGCGGGCGACCTCGTGCAGGCGGCGGCGCCAGCGAAACCGCCGCGGCGGACCATCCGGGACTTCGGCGATGACATCGATCGGCTGCGGCGGGTCGAACAGGTGGATCGGGCGTTCGGGTGGTTCGCCATCTGCAGGCGCTGGCCAAGGCGCGCCGCCGATATCGGCAAATGCCAGGTCGAACGCCGCCTGTTCGGGGATATGGCTGTCGCCGGGCACCAGTCGCCGCACCCGCGCACGGCCGAGCCGGGTCGCCAACCGATCGACCAGTGCGCCGATCTCGCCATCGGCTAGCGTACCGCCCTCGAGCATCAGCTGGGTATCGGCAAGGGGCGCCACCACCGGCACCTCGAGCCGTATCATGTCATAGCCGAACCCTGGATCGAGCGGATCGGCAAGCGACCCGATCCGTTCGCGCAGCAGCCGGATGAGAATCTTGGGGTCGCGTACAGGCGCCGCTGTATCGACCGCCAGTCGCGCAACATGGCCATCACTGCGGAACAGCGCGACCTCGAACCGCCGGCCGCCCTCGGCCCGCACTGCCAGTTCCATACCGGCGCGCACCGCCAGCGCCTCGATGACGGCCAGCGCCGCATCGGCCTGTGCCAGTGGTGCCGCAAAACGCTGGATTGCCGCCACCGTCGCCGCGCTGCGCCGAGGCGTGACATGAGCATCGATTTCACCCAGCAGTCGCGCCAGCAGCATCACCATGTCGGCGCCGAAGCGGGCGGCCAGTGCCGGGCGATGCTGGCGCGCCACATCGCCGATGCGTTTCAGACCGGCGCGGCGCAGCGCCAGATGCGTTGCTTCCGGCACCGCCAGCACCGTTACAGGGAGATCGTCGACATCGGACATCTGGTGCTGTGCCAGCGCCAGCGCCGCATCGGGCGTGTCGGCAATAGCCGGCAACGCCGTCAGCCCCAGCCGGACAATGCGTGTCAGCATGTCGTCGACCATTCCGGGTTCGCCACCGAAGGGGTGGGTGCAGCCGGTGATATCGATCACGATGCCCTGTGGCGGCACCGCCATTACCATCGGCGAATAGCGGTCGCAGCCGTCGGCAAGCCATTCGAGTAGCGCCAGATCTGCGGCAGGATCATCGTTGATCGCGACCAACTCAGGCAGCCGCGCGCGCGCATCGGCCAGCGCCAGCCCGGGCGCCAGCCCTTGCGCGATGGCACGGCTGTCCAGCGCTGCCAGCACCAAGCTGCCACGATCCTTGGCAATCAGCGCAAAGGGGGCCTCAGGCGGCGCGACGCCGCGCTGCCGGTACTCGCGGCGCACGCGCTCGCTCGGCAGCAACGGCAGGTGCAACGCCAGGTAGCGCCGTGCCAAAGGCTCTGCGATCACGATCCCACTCCAATCGGGTTGAAAATCCGGCGATGCCGCCACGGTGCCGCAACAGGGTCACATCGAATGCCGGCATGCCCGGCGTGTTGGCGGGCAACGCCGATGACAGTGCCGTCGCCACTTGCCAGCGGCTGCTGGCGGCCGAAGGCGGCGGGTCGCCGGTCCGCAGCAGCAATGTCGTAACCCCCGATCGCGCCGCCCCCAGCGCCAGCCGCCGCGTCGCGGTCAGATCGAGCGCTGTCGCCTTGCCCCAGGGCTCGATGATGACGGTCGCCACCGCGGCACAGGCCACCGCATCGGCGCCGGCGCGCAGCACCGCCAGCGTATCGGGTGCCTGCACCAGCAACAGCCGTGCCGGATCGAGGCCGAGATCGGCCAGCCCCAGGCCATAGGGCCGGCCGTTGATCCGGGCCTTGTCCTCGCGCAGCCAGATGACCGGGCCAGGCCGGGCGCTGCGCAGCGCCAGCAGCAGTGCAAAACCCGCAGCCGCCGGCTCATCGCCCTCTCTCGCTGCGAACACCTCGTGCAGCGCCGCCGGTGCCAGCCCACCGCCCAGCCGCGCATCGACATCGGCACAGCCGAAGCCGAAACGCAGCCCGGCGTCAGGCACAGGCTCGGCGAGCGTAGCCATCGCGACCAAGGCCGGGGCAAGAGAGGAAAAGCTGGTCATATGTTCTTGTTTCGTTCTTATTGTGGCCGCGCCTCGGCCAGAGTCAAGCTGAGGCTGCAAGCTGCTATGAAGCCAATGGAAACGGCCCGAATCGGGCCGAATGACTTTATCGGACAACCGGCGGAATTGCCGTCCAGCCGCCGCCCAACGCCTTGAAAACGGCGATCTGGCTGGTGGTCAGCGCGGCATCGCTCTCGGCGAGCTGGGCGTCGGCGACCGCAAGCGTCCGTTCGGCATCGAGCACGGCGAGGAAGTTTTCGGCACCCGCCGAATAGCGCAGGCGGACAATGCGCGCCGCCTCCCCGCTCTGGTCACGCGCGGCGCGCAGTGCCTTGTTGCGGTCGATCGTGCCGGCATAGTCGCTGAGCGCGGTTTCGGTTTCACGCAACGCTGCCAGCACGGTGCCGTCGAAGCTGGCCAGCGAGCCTTCGGCGCTGGCCTCGGCCTGGCGGATGCGGGCGCGGGCGGCAAAGATGTTGGGGAAGCTCCAGCTGATCAGCGGCCCCAGGCTGAAGCCGAAGCCCTGGTTGCTGAGCGCGGCGCCGGGGGTGACGCCCTGGCCGGTGACCGAGCCCCCAAGGCTGATCTGCGGATACAGCTCTGCAGTGGCGACGCCGATGCGCGCCGTGGCGGCAGCAAGGTTGCGGTCAGCCTCGCGGATGTCGGGCCGGCGCTTCAGCAGCGCCGCGCCGTCGCCCGCCGGCAGCGGCCGCGCCAGCAGTGGCGGTGCCACGCAGGCAGCGGCGCGCGGGTCGGCCTCGGTCGGCGGCTTGCCGGTCAGCACGGCGAGCCTGAACAATGCGCTGCGCCGGCTGGCAGCAAAGGCCGGCAGGCTGGCGCGGGTGGTTTCGAGCTGCGATCGCGCCCGTGCCGCATCGAGCGGCGAGTCGCGACCGGCGGCGACGCGGCGTTCGGTCAGGGCGAAGCTGTCGGTCTGGATCTTCAGGCTGCGTTCGGAGACGGCGAACTGGCGCGCCGCCGAACAGGCATTGGCATAGGCGCGTGCGGTCTCGGCGGCGACGCTGATCGCCACCGTGTCGCGCCGCGCCGCCTCCGCCGCAGCGTCGGCGCGTGCCGCCTGGATGCTGCGTCCCACCCGGCCGTATAGGTCGATTTCATAGCTGGCGTCGAAACCGAGCCGGTAGAATTCGCTTTCGAACGGCACCGGCCCGGCGACGGTCGCCACCGATTGCCGCGCCTCGACCGCGCTGCCACTGACGGTCGTTGTCGGCAAGCGCGCCGTGCGCGCTTCGGACAATATGGCACGGGCACGGCGCAGGTTGGCCGTTGCTACGCGCAGGTCGGTGTTGGCGGCAAAGGCCTGGGCAATCAGGTCATCGAGGACCGGATCGTCATAGAGCCGCCACCAGGCGTCGGGCGTCGCCGCACCGCTGGCGACCATCGGCGTCGCCGACTGGAAGCCTGCCACCACGGGCGTCGATGCCGGACGATAGTCGGGGCCGACCATGCAGGCCGACAGCAGCAGTGCCGCAAGCGGCGCGAATCCGGTGCGGCGCATCATTCGGCCGGCGCCGTCTGCGGCGGCAGCGTCCGGGGGGTCCGGTGGCGACTGCGCACTTTCTTGGCCTTTTCGGCGGCCCAGCTGGCGATGACATAGAACACCGGCGTGAACAGCAGGCCGAAGATCGTCACGCCGATCATGCCGAAGAACACCGCGGTGCCGAGCGCCTGGCGCATCTCGGCGCCCGGGCCGGAGGCGATGACCAGCGGCACCACGCCCAGAATGAACGCAAAGCTGGTCATCAGGATCGGCCGCAGGCGGGTGCGTGCGGCTTCCTCGGCGGCGGCATGGCGCTCGGCCCCGCGATCCTCCGCCTGCTTGGCGAATTCGACGATCAGGATGGCGTTCTTGGCTGCCAAGCCGACCAGCACCACCAGGCCGATCTGGGTCAGGATATTGTTGTCGAAGCCACGCAGGTTGACACCCAGGATGGCGGCCAGCAGGCACATCGGCACGATCATGATGACCGCCAGCGGCAGCACAAGCGATTCATATTGCGCGGCGAGCAGCAGGAACACGAAAACCACGGCAAGGACGAAAACGATGCCGGCGGTGTTGCCCTGCGTCTTCTCCTGATAGGCGAGTTCGGTCCATTCATAGGCAAAGCCCGCCGGCAGCAGCTTGTCGGCAAGCCCTTCCATGCTGCCGAGCGCCTGCCCCGACGAAAATCCGGGCAGCCGGTCGCCCTGCAGTTCGGCCGCCGGAAACAGATTGTGCCGGACGACGCGATACGGCCCGCTGATGTCCCGCAGCGTCGCCACCGATCCCAGGGGCACCATCATGCCGCTGCTCGACCGGACCTTCAGGTTGGTGATATCGGTCGGATCGTTCCGGAACGGCGCATCGGCCTGGGCAGTGACGCGGTAGGTGCGGCCGAAGAGATTGAAATCGTTGATATAGCTCGACCCGAGATAGACCTGCAGTGTGGAGAACACCGACGACGGCGATACCCCGAGCAGATCGGCCTTTTCCCGGTCGATATCGGCATAGACCCGCGGTGTCCCGGTGTTGAACAGCGTGAAAACCGAGGTCAGGCCCGGCGTCTGGTTGCCCGCCATCATCATGCCGAAGGTCGCGCCTTCGAGCGCCTGATAGCCTTTGCCGCCGCGATCCTGCACCATCATCTTGAAGCCGCCACCAGTGCCGACACCGCGGACCGGCGGCGGCGGTATGACCAGCACATTGGCGCTGGGGATGCCGCCGAGACGCTGGCGCAAGTCGTTCAGGATGGTTTCGCCGGTCTGGTTGTTCCTGGCGCGCACCGGGAACGGGTCCATCTGGATGAAGATGGTGCCGGCATTGGGGGCGTTGGAGAAGCTGGCGCCGTCGAGCCCGGCAAAGGCGACCGCCAGTTCGACGCCCTTGGTCGCAAGCGCGGTCTTGACCGCCGATTTGACGGCGGCATCGGTGCGTTCCAGCGACGATCCCGGCGGCAACTGGACAACGGCGATCAGATAGCCCTGGTCCTGCGCCGGGATGAAACCCGCCGGCGTCGCCGTGAAGCGCCACGCCGCCAGCGCCAGCAACCCGGCATAGACGACGAGGACGATCGCGATGGCCCGCACGGCCCGCGCCGTGATACGGCCGTAACGATCGGACAGCCATTCGAAACCGCGATTGAAGCGGTCGGCGAACAGTTGCGGGTAGCGGCGCCAGCCGGTGGCGACGTGATGGGGTTCATGGGGTTTCAGCAACAGCGCCGCGAGCGCCGGCGACAGCGTCAGCGAGACGATGCACGAGATCAGCGTCGCCGACGAGATGGTCAGCGCGAACTGTTTGTAGAACTGGCCCGAAATGCCGCTGATGAAGGCGGTGGGCACGAACACCGCGCACAGCGTCAGCGCGATGGCGATCAACGCACCGCCGACCTCATCCATGGTGCGATAGGCCGCCTCGCGGGGGCTATGGCCGGCCTTCAGCTCCCGTTCGACATTCTCGACGACGACGATCGCGTCGTCGACGACGATGCCGATGGCCAGGACGAGGCCGAACAGCGACAGGTTGTTGAGCGAATAACCGAAGCCCGCCATGACCGCGAAGGTGCCGATCAGCGAAACCGGGATGGCCAGCACCGGGATGATGGCGGCGCGCCAGCTTTGCAGGAAGATGAGGACGACCAGGACCACGAGCACGATGGCTTCGACCAACGTTTCCTGGACGCTTTCGATCGACGCGCGGACATATTCGGTGGGATTATACGGGATCGAATATTCCAGCCCGACCGGAAAATCCTTCCGCGCATCCTCCATCGTCGCGATGATCGCATCGGCGGTGGCGAGCGCGTTCGATCCCGGGCGCTGGGTGATGCCGATGCCGACCCCGGCAACGCCGTTGACATAGGCGTTGGTGCCGTAATCCTGGGCCCCGACCTCGACGCGGGCGATGTCATTGACCCTGACAACGCGCTGGCCATCGGCCTTGATGACGACATTGCCGAATTCCTCGGGTGTCGTCAGCCGACCCTGGGTCTGGACGTTGAGCTCGAAACCCGAGCCGCCGCGGCCGAACGGTGGCGCGCCGATGCTGCCGGCAGCAACCTGGACGTTCTGGGCGCGCAGCGCGGCGGCGATCTCGTCGGCATTCAGCCCACGCGAAGCAGCCTTTTCAGGATCGATCCAGATCCGCATGGCATAATCACGCACGCCGAAGACGTTGATGCCGCCGACGCCGTCGAGGCGTGCCAGCCGGTCCCTGAGCAGCAGCGTGGCATAGTTCGACACATAATCGGTGCCGTAGGTGCCGTTCTTGGAGCTGAGGAATACCACCAGCAGGATGTCGGGCGAGTTCTTGCGGGTGGTCACGCCCAATTGGCGGACGGTGTCGGGCAGCCGCGGTTCCGCCGAGGCGACGCGATTCTGGACAAGCACCTGGGCGTTGTCGAGGTCGGTCCCGAGCTTGAAGACGATGTTGAGCGTCATGCGGCCGTCGCCGGTCGACGACGAGGTCATGTAGATCATGTCCTCGACGCCGTTGATTTCCTGTTCCAGCGGCGCGGCGACGGTGTCGGCGAGGACTTCGGCCGAAGCGCCGGGATAGGATGCCGTTACGGAGATCGTCGGCGGCGCGATCTCGGGATATTGAGCGACCGGCAGCGACGGATAGGCGACGATCCCGATCAGCACGATCAGGATGGAGATGACGCTGGCAAAGATCGGCCGGTCGATGAAGAATCGCGAAAAGCGCATCGTTCAGCCTCGCGAGCCGGGCATCGGACGCGCGACGGACATCACTTCGCGACACTCCGGGCGTCGCTGGCCGATGTCGCCGGTGGCTCGATGATCGCCGGCGGTGTCGGGCCGGTACCGGGCGCCGGCGGCACCACCTTGCCGGGCTTGACGCTGACCTTGGTGCCGGGGCGGGCACGCTGGACCCCCTCGATGATGACCCGGTCGTCGGTCTTCAGCCCCGAACGCACGACACGCAGGCCGTCGACGAGCGGGCCGAGCTGCAGCACCCGCGGCGCGACGACGTTGTCGGGACCGACGATATAGGCGACCTTGCGCGTCTGGTCGGTGACGACGGCATCTTCAGGGATCAGCATGCCCGAATAGGCACCCGAACCGAGCAGGCGCATGTGGCCGAAGAGGCCGGGCGTCAGGAAGCCGGTGGGGTTGCGCACGACGGCGCGGCCGCGGATGGTGCCGCTGCCCAGGTCGATGGCGTTGTCGACAAAGTCCATCTTGCCGCGCCAGCGATATTCGGATTCGTCGCCCAGTCGGATTTCGACCGGATTCGGTGCCACACGCGATGACGGGCGCGTGCCGGCCTGGTTGGCGCGCTGATATTTGAGGTACACGGCCTCGGATCCGGTGAAGACGAAATGGATGGGATCGAGCGTCACCACCGTCGTCATCGGCGTCGTGCCGGCGGTGACAAAGGTGCCGACATCGACACGGCGATCCGACATGCGGCCCGAGATCGGTGCCGTGACCCGGGTGAAGTTCACGTCGAGCGCCCGGGCCTGGACCGTGGCTTCGGCCGACGCCAGCGCCGCCTGCGCCTGGGCCAGCGTCGCCTGGTCGGTATCGAATTCGAGACGACTTACGGCGTTTTCGGCCAACAGCCTTTCGGTGCGGGCAAAGGTGGCGCGGGCCAGCCCGGCGGTGGCGCGGGCGCGCTGCGCCTCGGCACGCGCCTGGTTCAAGGTCGCCTGGAACGGCCGCGGATCGATGACAAACAGCAGGTCGCCGGCGCGGGCGAATTCGCCATCGCGGAAATTGATGCTCTGGACATAGCCGGACACGCGCGGCCGTACCTCGACGCTCTGCTTGGCCTCGAAGCGGCCGATATAGTCGTCCCAATCGACGATCGGCTTGATCAGCGGGGTGGCGACGGTCACCAGCGGCGCCGGGCCGCCCGGGCCACCGGGACCGGCGGCTGCAGCACCGCCTTCCTTTTGGCCGCACGACGACAGCGCCATCGCCAACGCCAGCATGATCATTGTCGCCGCGCCCAGTTTCATCCGCACACCCTATTTGAGCCTTAATCAGCTTTACCGATATTGCGCTGCAGCGTCCATCGGAACACTGTGATTGTCATGTACTTGCAACAAGGGCTTTATCGTCCTGGCTCGAGACCCGTACGTATCGCATTCGACATGGACGACACGATGCTTGGCAATTGCGGTCGCGTCGGCCAAGCAGAACTGATGCGCCTTGCCATGCCCCGCCGCGAGTTCGCCGTGCTGTTCGCGGTGCTGCTGACCGTCGCCGCCGGCAACACGGCGCTGCAGACGGTTCTGCCGGCGATCGCGCGCGTCATCCGCATTCCCGACCTGCTCGTCGCCATCATCTTTTCGTTCTCGGCGTTGTTGTGGACGTTCAGCGCACCCTATTGGGCCCGCCAGTCCGATATCCGCGGGCGCCGCCGGCTGATGGAGGTGGGAGTCATCGGCTTCGGCGTGTCGATGCTCGGCTGCGGTATCGTGATCCTGGCTGGGCTGAAGGGCCTGCTGGTGCCGGTCGCGACCTTCGTGCTGTTCGCCTCGCTGCGGTCGCTGTTCGGCATCTTCGGATCGGCGTCGAACCCCGCTGCCCAGGCCTATGTCGCGGCGCGGACCAGCGAGGCGGAACGGACCAACGCGCTGTCGAGCCTGTCCTCGGCGTTCGGGCTGGGCACCATCATCGGCCCGGCGCTGGCGCCCCTGTTCATCATCGGCGCGGTCGGGCTGGCCGGGCCGCTGTTCGCCTTTGCCGTTATCGCCGTCGGCGTCCTGTTCGCCGTCCGGCGCTGGCTGCCCGACGATGATCCGACGCATTTTCCGGGGCTTATCGGGGCCCCCGCTGGCGCTGTGGTCGAGCCGGGGCGGATGCACGGTGCGCCTGCCAGCGAGCCGTCGGTATCGGGCGGCGCCACTGGCGGCAGCCTGCAGGCCGCCGCCGCCGGCCGCACGCCGCGGCTGTCGTGGCGCGACCCGCGTATCCTGCCCTTCATGATCTTCGGCTTCTGTTCAGGGTCGATCCAGGCGGCGACCAGTCAGGCGCTCGGCTTCCTGATCATCGACCGGCTTCACGGCAGCGCCATCGCCGCCCAGCAGGAAATCGCCATCGTGTTCATGGCCGGCGCTGGCGCAACGCTGCTGGCCCAATGGGGGCTGATCCCGCTATTCCGGATGACCCCGCCGCTGCTGATGCGCTGGGGCACCGCCGTCGCCGCGCTGGGCACCGCCGGCGTGGCGCTCAGCGGCAGTTTCCATGGGCTTGTCGTCGCCTATGCGCTGGCGTCGCTGGGTTATGGCTTTGCCCGGCCGGGGTTCACCGCCGGCGCCAGCCTCGCCGTCGGCCGTGACGAGCAGGGCGGCGTGGCCGGCGCGGTGACCTCGATCAACGGCTCCTGTTTCGTGCTGGCGCCGGCGATCGGCATCGGGCTGTACCAGGTCGGCCCGACCCTGCCCTATGCGCTGGGCGCCGTCGCGCTGGTCGCGCTGCTCGTCTATGCCGGTGCCAGCAAGGCGCTGCGGACCGAGCCGGTGCTTCACGACGAATAGCCGATTGCCGGCTCCATAACGCGCTATATAATGCGCTATGGAGGCAACATGATGCAGACCGACATAATGGCCGAGTTGGGCCCGCTATTCCTCGGCAGCCGGCTGAAACGCCTGGCCGAACGGTTGCAGGCGGGGGCCGCAAAGGCCTTTCGCGATGCCGGCCATGACGTCCAGCCGGGCCATATGCCGCTGCTTGCGGTGCTCGATCGCTATGGGCCGACGACGGTCAACGCCCTGGTCACGGCGATCGGCGTCAGCCAGCCGGCGGTGACGCGCAACCTAGCCGGGTTGGTATCGCTCGGCCTGGTCGCCAGCGGTGCCGCTGCCGCCGATCGCCGGCAGCGGACGATCACGCTGACGCCGGCGGGAAAGGCCTTGCTCGCCGACGTCAAGCAGACGGTCTGGCCGCGGACCCATGACGCTGTCGCAGCCATGTGCGCGCCGCTGTCGGGGCCGCTGCTCGACCAGGTGGCCGCACTGGAGGCGGCCCTGGCCGAACGACCGCTCGACGCGCGCATCGCCGCGCTGCCGGCGCCATTGCGGCTGGTGCCGTACAGCCCCGCCATCGCGGCGGAATTCGGGCGCATCAACAGCGAATGGATCGCCGAAATGTACACGCTGGAGCCGCACGACCGCGCCGTGCTCGGCGATCCTCAGGAGCATATCATCGACCGCGGCGGCGATATCCTGTTCGCGGACAGCGAAGGGCTGGGCATCGTCGGTGCCTGCGCGCTGATGCCGTCGGGCGGCGGTGCCTTCGAACTGACCAAGATGGGCGTGTCGGCAACGGCGCGCGGCCGCAAGGTCGGCGAATTCCTGCTCGCCGGCGTCATCGCCCGGGCCCGTGCAATGCACGCCGAAGGCCGTCTGGCCGAGCTTTACCTGCTGACCAACACCAAGTCGGCGGCGGCGATCCACCTGTATAAAAAGCTCGGTTTCGAGCACAGCGCCGAGATCATGGCGCGGTACGGTAGCCGCTATGCACGCTGCAACGTCGCCATGCGCTTCCCGCTCTAGCGTCGGTTCATGGCGGGCTCCCTGCGCGCGTGGCTCCTGCCAACGGCGGGGGGCAGCGGCGCCCCGTTCCCTGCCCCGATAACGCATGAAAAAGGGGCCGCCCGTTGCCGGACGGCCCCCTGTTGATTGGCCGAAAGCATCAGGCCTGGGGTGCAGGCTCTCCGAAGCCGCCGCGGCGACCGGTCTTGGGGATGGCCGAAACGCCGGTCGACGGACGCGCCGCGGGGGTTCCCGTGGTCGCCGAACGATCGATGGCTTCGCCTGCCAGCACCTTCTTGATCTCGTCGCCCGACAGGGTTTCGAGCTCGAGCAGGGCACCGGCCAGGGCATGGAGCTGGTCGATGTTCTCGGTCAGCACATGCTTGGCACGGTCATAACCCACCGTCACGATGGTGCGGACCTCGGCATCGATCAGCTGGGCGGTCTGCTCGCTGACGTTCTGCGTGCGCGTCACGCTGTGACCGAGGAAGACTTCTTCCTGGTTGTCGGCGTATTTCAGCGGGCCCAGCTTGTCGCTCATGCCCCACTGCGTGACCATCGAGCGGGCCAGGTCGGTGGCATAGCTGATGTCCGACGAGGCGCCGGAGCTGACCTTGTCGTGACCGAAGATGATCTCTTCGGCGACGCGGCCGCCCATCGAGACGGCCAGGTTGGCGTACATCTTGTCGCGATGATAGCTGTACTGGTCACGTTCCGGAAGGCGCATGACCATGCCGAGCGCGCGGCCGCGCGGGATGATCGTCGCCTTGTGGATCGGATCCGATGCGGCCTCGTGCATCGAGACGACGGCGTGGCCGGCCTCGTGGTAGGCGGTCATCTTCTTTTCGTCCTCGGTCATCACCATCGACTTGCGTTCGACACCCATCAGGACCTTGTCCTTGGCGTCTTCGAAGTCGCGCATCGACACCAGCCGCTTGGCGCGGCGGGCCGCGAGCAGCGCCGCCTCGTTGACGAGGTTGGCCAGATCGGCGCCCGAGAAGCCCGGCGTGCCGCGCGCGATGGTGCGCGCATTGACGTCGGGGGCCAGCGGCACCTTCTTCATGTGGACGGCGAGGATCTTTTCACGGCCCTCGATGTCGGGGCGACCGACGACGACCTGGCGATCGAAGCGGCCCGGGCGCAGCAGCGCGGGGTCGAGAACGTCGGGGCGGTTGGTCGCGGCGACGATGATGATGCCTTCATTGGCATCGAAACCGTCCATTTCGACGAGCAGCTGGTTCAGCGTCTGCTCGCGTTCGTCGTTGCCACCGCCAAGGCCGGCACCGCGCGAGCGGCCGACGGCGTCGATTTCATCGATGAAGATGATGCAGGGCGCCGACTTCTTGCCCTGTTCGAACATGTCGCGGACGCGGCTTGCACCGACGCCGACGAACATTTCGACGAAATCCGAGCCGGAAATGTTGAAGAACGGCACATTGGCTTCACCAGCGATGGCGCGGGCGAGCAGCGTTTTGCCGGTGCCCGGGGGGCCGACGAGCAGCGCGCCCTTGGGAATCTTGCCGCCGAGGCGATGGAAACGGCCCGGATCCTTTAGGAAGTCGACGATTTCCTGCAGCTCCTCGCGGGCTTCGTCGATGCCGGCGACGTCATCGAAGGTGACGCGGCCTTCCTTGGCGACGAGAAGCTTGGCGCGCGACTTGCCGAAACCCATGGCGCCACGGCCGGCGCCGTTCTGCATCTGGCGCATCACGAAGATCCAGATGCCGATCATCAGCACGAACGGGAGCATGTTGAAGAACAATTGGGCGAGGAGGCTACGGCTTTCCTCGGGCTTGGCGTCGAAACGGACGTTCTTGCCGCGCAGCCGGTCGACCAATTTGTCGTCGCCGGGGTTGAAGGTGCGGTAATCTTCGTCCGAAGCGGTCTTGCCGACGATCTCCGCGCCGCGAATTTCGGCGGATTTGATGGCGCCCTCGTCGACTTTGGTCAGGAAATCGGAATAGGCGAGCGTGTTGCCGGTGTCGGAGGAGCGCGACGGCCCCTGCATGACGTTGACGACGACCACCAGCCCGAACAGAATCACCAGCCACAAGCCGAGATTCTTCTTCCAGGGGCTTTGTGGCTGCTTGTTGTTATCGGCCATGAACACGGCTTTCCGCTGACGAGTCGCCAGTGACTCTGTTGCCAAGATAGGCAATGCGCGGCCGGTTGCAATCAGCCTGCGCGTTTCTGCCTCGTATCAGATACGGCCGCAGCACGATTATCGACAACAACCCTGGCTTTTCGGGGCGCTGCGCGGCTGAAAAGCCATATGTCGCCAGTGCTTTGCGCTCGCACTCCTGCCAGTGCGGCAGTACCCCCGGCAGCAAGACGGGCCAGCAGCCGCGACAGATCGGCACCGCGGAGGACCGTTTCGGGCTGAAATTGCTTGATCGCGCGCTCAAGCAATTTGCGCTGCAAAGCCCCCGGCAGGCCCCCGGCATCGATACGGATGGTATCGGCCGTGGCCAGGGCATTGCCGGCCCAGGCGCGATCGGCAGCCCAGTCGAGCGCCGCCGCGGCGTCGGCGAGGTGCGCCGCCGCCGCCGCCATGCGCCCGGCATCGAGCCAAGGCGTTTCGGCCAGCAACCGGCGCGCCGCGGTGCGGGCATAGCGCGGATCATGATTCGACGGGTCATCGACGACGGGCCCGGTGGCGGCGATGGCGGCGAGCGCGGCACGGCGCACGGCCAGCAGCGGCCGCACCAGCGTCACGCCCTGCCCCAGGTCGCGGACCGCCCGGATGCCCGCCAGCCCGGCGCCGCCGCTGCCGCGCCCCAGCCGCATCAGCAGGGTTTCGGCCTGGTCGTCGGCATGGTGGGCGGTCAGCAGCAGCCGATAGCCGCGGGCGGCGCACCACCCCGCCATCAGCGCATAACGGGCATCGCGGGCGGCGGCCGGCACGCCGGTGCCGGGTTTCGGCCCCTGCCAGTGCAACGTCGCGTGGGGGATGCCGTGGGCCGCGCACCAGCCGGAGACCATCGCCGCCTCATCGGCACTCGCGGGCCTGAGGCCGTGATCGACCGTCAGCGCCGCGATCCTCTCCGGAAACTCTGCCGCCGCCAGGTGCAGCAGCGCCATGCTGTCGGGCCCACCCGACACGGCGAGCGCCAGCCGCTCGCTATCGGCTAGCGGTCGCCCGAGCGCCGCCGCGAGGGGGGCGAGCAACCGCATATGCCGGTCATGCCGTGCATTTGGCCCGGGCACGCAGCGCCTTGGCCTCGGCCTGCTGCGCTGCCGTCAGCTTGGCCCCGTAGACCGAATCGAGTTCACCGAGCACGCGGCAGGCGTCCTTCGGCTTTTTCAGGCCGTTCATGGCGGTCGCCAGCCCGACGAGCGCATCGGGGGCGCGGGCGTCGCGCGGCGCGGTCTTGTAGAGTTCGAGATAGGCGCGTGCCGCCTCGGCATGCTGGGCGCGCTCGGCATGGCTGCGGCCGAGCCAATATTGCGCCTGGGCGATGCGAGTCGATTTGGGCCAGGCGGCGATGAAGTCGGTCATCGCCGCCTCGGTGCCCGGCCAGTCCTTGGCCAGCGCCTCGGCATAGGCGGCCTTCCACGCGGCATCCGCGGTGGCTGCGACCGGCGGCCTGGCCGGCGTGCGGACCGGCGCCCCGCCGATCGGCCCCGGCGGCAGGATGGCGGCACCGGCAGTTGCCCCCGGCGGCGGCGCGGCCCCCGGCACGGCACCCGGCACCGCCCCCTGGCCATTGCCTTCGAGCGCGTTCAGCCGGAATTCGACATCGCCGCGCAATTTCGCCTGCGCTTCCTCGAGCTGGCGCATCTTGAACTGGTTGGCCTCGACCTGGCCGGTCATGGTGCGCAATTGCGCCTCCAGTTGCCCGACACGCTCGGCAAGATCCACAAGCGGCTGCGAGGCCGGGGACCCGACAGCCTCGGGCGCGGCGGCGACCGGCGGCGCGATCTCGGGCTCGAAATAGCGCGGGTCGCCACCCGGGAAGACCTTGCGCTGCACGGCGCGCATCTCGGATTCGAGCTTGCCGACGCGTTTTTCGACGCGGACCGGATCGAGGTCCTGGGCGCCCGCAGCGGTGGGGGCGGCGATGGACAGCAGCGGCACGGCGAGCGCCGACAAAAGCAACAGGAAACGCATGGATTTCAGGCCCCGGGAATGGTGGCGATCGGTTTCGGCCCCGCCGGCGCGGCGGCCGCGCCCGCGGGCTGGCTGCGCGCGACGAGGTCGGCGGCGGCCAGGCTGAGGCCGCGGACGGTATCGACCGGGCCACCGAGCGGCGGGATCGGCTTGCCGCCGACGGTAACGGCGAGCGCGCCGGCCTTGCCGGTCCACAGCAGCAGGCCCGGCGGATTGGCGGGCACAGCATAGCTTTCGCCGGGCTGCAGCACGCCGATCTTGGCGGTGGTGCGCGTCGCATTGTCGTAGATCTTCACCCAGACCTCTTCCTTTGCGGTCAATACGACCGGCGCGCCCGCAACCCCCGCCGCGGCAACAACGGGGAGCGCGGCGGCCGGCGGCGAAACCGCGGCGGGATCGACGATCCCGTCGGCCGGCGCGGCGAGCGGTGCCGCCGATTCGGCCGGCGCGACCCCGGTGTTTGCCGCCAGCGCCGGGGCGGCGGGCGGCGCCGGATCGAAGGCACCCGACCCCCAGGCCGACAGCGCGGCGATGACCGCGATGACGATGGCGAGCGACGTCATCCACAGCGCCCGCGACGGCACCCGGCGTTCATCGAGCGGTTCCAGCGTCAGCGGCGCCGGCACATGCGGCGATTTGGAGGTTTCACTGCGGAAATGTGCCGCCACCGTTTCGGAATCGAGCCCGACGCTGCGGGCGAAAGCCTTGACGAAGCCGATGGCATAGGGGAGCGCCGGCAGGTCCTCGTGCCGGTCGGCCTCCAGCGCCTTCAGGTGGCGCAGCGGCACCCGGGTTTCGCGCGCGACATCGGTCAGTTCGAGCCCGGCCGCGGTGCGGGCGGCGGCGAGCATCGCTCCGGTGCGCTTGCCGCTGCCCGGGCCGCCACTGTCAACCAACTCCACGCCGGAATATCCCTCAAGCTTGCGAGGCTGCCTTCGTGCCGGGGGGGCAGGCGCAAGTCAATGCGCCGTCAGGGGCGAAACGGCCGGCGCCGATACCGCCCGGCGCCATCCGCCGCGCTTTTGTGGCGGCTCGGCGACGGCCCCTGGCGCGGCTGCGCGTCGGGCGGGCGAGCGCCCCACCTTGTTGCGGCGCATCAAAGCGGCTATGGGGCCGCGCTTACCGCTGCAGCATGACGCACCGCGCGGCGCCCCCGGGTCTGTCCCGGCGGCGCTTCCGGCATATCCCACAGGACCTCGATTTCAATGGCACTGCGTAATATCGCGATCATCGCGCACGTCGACCACGGCAAGACGACGCTCGTCGACCAGTTGTTCCGCCAGTCGGGGACGTTCCGCGACAACCAGCGCGTCGCCGAACGCGCCATGGACTCGAACGATCTCGAAAAAGAACGCGGCATCACCATCCTGGCCAAGTGCACGTCGATCGAATGGACCGACAAGACCAAGGACGAGACGACGCATATCAACATCGTCGACACACCGGGCCACGCCGATTTCGGCGGCGAGGTGGAGCGCATCCTGTCGATGGTCGACGGCGTCGTGCTGCTCGTCGATGCCGCCGAAGGCCCGATGCCCCAGACGAAGTTCGTCACCGGCAAGGCCCTGGCGCTGGGCCTGCGCCCGATCGTCGTCGTCAACAAGATCGATCGCCCCGATGCCCGCGCCCAGGAAGTGCTCGACGAGGTGTTCGACCTGTTCGTGACGCTGGAAGCCAATGACGAGCAGCTCGATTTCCCGGTGATCTTCGCGTCGGGCCGCAATGGCTATGCCGGGCGCGACAGCGAAGTCCGCTCGGGCGACCTGACGCCGCTGTTCGAAACCATCGTCGCGCATGTGCCGCCGCCGGCCGCAGACGTCGACGGCGAGTTCAAGATGCTGGTGTCGCTGCTCGACCGCGACAATTTCGTCGGCCGCATCCTCACCGGGCGCATCCTGTCGGGCACGCTGCGCCTCAACACCCAGATCCGCGCGCTCAACCCCGACGGCAAGGTCGTCGAGGAAGGCCGCGCATCGAAGATCTTCGCGTTCCGCGGCCTGGAGCGAGTGCCGGTCGACGAAGCCAAGGCCGGCGACATCATCGCGCTGGCGGGGTTCTCCAAGGCAACCGTCGCCGACACCATCGCCGACATCAGCGTCACCGAGCCGCTGCACGCCCAGCCGATCGATCCGCCGACGCTGAGCATGACCTTTGCCGTCAATGATTCGCCCTATGCCGGCCGTGATGGCTCCAAGGTCACCAGCCGCATGATCTCCGACCGGCTCCAGCGCGAGGCCGAGGGCAACGTCGCCGTCAAGGTCACCGAGAGTGCGTCGAAGGACGCCTTCGAGGTCGCCGGGCGTGGCGAATTGCAGCTTGGCGTGCTGATCGAGACGATGCGCCGCGAGGGCTTCGAGCTGTCGATTTCGCGTCCGCGCGTCATCTATGGCGTCGACGAGAACGGCAAGCGCACCGAGCCGTACGAGACCGTCGTCATCGACGTCGACGAGCAATATTCGGGCACGGTCGTCGAGAAGATGGCCGGCCGCAAGGCCGAGATGACCGACATGCGCCCGTCGGGCGGCGGCAAGACCCGGCTGACCTTCAGCGCCCCTGCCCGTGGCCTCATCGGCTATCACGGCGAGTTCCTGTCGGACACGCGCGGCACCGGCATCATGAACCGATTGTTCGAGAAATACGGCCCCTACAAGGGCAGCGTTTCGGGCCGCGGCAACGGCGTGCTGATCTCCACCGAGACCGGCGAGGCGGTCGGCTATGCGCTCGGTTACCTGCAGCCGCGCGGCACGCTGATGATCGAGCCGGGCGAGGCCGTCTACCAGGGCATGGTCATCGGCGAGAACGCGAGAGACGAGGACCTGGAGGTCAACCCGCTGAAATCCAAGGCGCTGACCAACTTCCGCGCCAGCGGCAAGGACGATGCCATCCAGCTGAGCCCGCCCAAGCGGCTGACGCTGGAACAGGCCATCGCCTATATCGACGAGGACGAACTGGTCGAGGTGACGCCGAACTTCATCCGGCTGCGCAAGATCCATCTCGACCCCAACGAGCGCAAGAAGGCGTCGCGGGCGAAGAACGCGGGCTGATCTTTGTGTTGCGTCACCCCGGCGCAGGCCGGGGTGACGCCTGCGCCGGGATCACTGACGGCACGCACGATTGCCCTCCCCCTGCGACACTTGCACGATTGCGCCGGTGGCCCACATTCGGGTGATAGGCGCAACGATCGCAAGGCCGCCGATCCGGGGAGTTGAGACGCATGGACGACGACGATTACGGCACGACGCCGGCCGCGCATATCGAGCCGATCCCGCAAGCCGAGGCCGAGGACGCCGTCCGCACGCTGATCCGCTGGGCGGGGGACGACCCCGACCGCGAGGGGCTGCTCGAAACCCCGGGCCGCGTCGCCCGCGCCTATCGCGAATATTTCCGCGGCTATCAGGAGGACCCCGGCGTCCACCTGTCGAAGACTTTCGGCGAGGTCGGCGGCTATGACGAGATCGTCATCCTGCGCGACATCCCGTTCCAGTCGCATTGCGAGCATCACATGGCGCCGATCATCGGCAAGGCGCACATCGCCTATCTGCCGAGGAAGCGCGTCGTCGGCATCTCCAAGCTGGCGCGGGTGCTGCAGGGCTATGCCAAGCGGCTGCAGGTCCAGGAACGGCTGACGGCCGAAGTCGCCGACTGCATCCAGCAAGCGCTCGACCCGGTCGGCGTCGCCGTCGTCATCGAGGCGACCCATGCCTGCATGTCGGCGCGCGGCGTGATGACATCGGGCGTCACCATGACGACCAGCCGGATGATGGGCGTGTTCCGCGAGGACGACCGCAGCCGCAAGGAGGTGCTGGCGCTGATGGGCAAAGGCTGAGCGTTACCGCTTAACACGACCGTTCATGTCGCCTATAGAGCAGACGGAAACAGGGGCTGAGACACATGGCGAACATACTGGGCAATCTCAATCGCGCGCTGCTGCTGGGGCTGACGCTGCTGATCCTCGTGGTCGCCGTCTTCCACCATGGTGCCATCGCGACCAGCGGCGGCAACTGGTTCAGCTGGTTCCTGCGCTTTGCCCATGTCGTCGCCGGCGTGCTGTGGATCGGACTGCTCTATTATTTCAACTTCGTGCAGATCCCGACGATGCCCAAGGTACCCGCCGAGCTGAAGCCCGCCGTGTCGAAGTACATCGCGCCCGAAGCGCTGTTCTGGTTCCGCTGGGCCGCCATCGCCACGCTGGTACTGGGCCTCGCCATCGCCGGCGCGCCGCCGCAGCTGTACATCGTCCAGGCGCTGACCTTCCAGCCGCCCTACACGCTCATCGGTCTCGGCATGTGGCTGGGCATCATCATGGCCGCCAACGTCTGGATGTTCATCTGGCCGGCGCAGAAGATCGCGCTCGGCATCGTCGAGGGCAGCCCTGAGGAAAAGGCCGCCGCCGCGAAAAAGGCGATGCTGTTCAGCCGTACCAATTTCGTGCTGAGCTTCCCGATGCTCTATTGCATGGTCACCTTCTACGGCCAGCTCGGCTGAAGCCCGTCGTCGGGCGTTCAAGCCGCCGGGGGGCGTTACCGGAGTTGATGAATGACACCCCCTGACGCTGCCCCCGCCTTTTTCGCGGTGGATTGGGGCACCACCAACCGCCGCTGGTTCCATGTCGCCGTCGATGGCAGCGTCATTGCCCGCAAGGGCGATGATCGCGGCATCCTGTCGGTGGACGATTTCCCGGCCGAGGTCGCGGCGCTGCGTGCCGATGCCGGGGACGCGCCGCTGCTGCTGTGCGGCATGGTCGGGTCCAACCGCGGCTGGATCGACGTGCCCTATGCCGACACGCCGGCCGACCTCGACGCCATCGTCGCCGGCATCGTCTGCCCCCAGCCCGGCATCGCCATCGTGCCCGGCGTCGTCCAGCGCGACGAGCTGCGCCCCGACATCATGCGCGGGGAGGAAGTGCAGATCCTGGGCGCGCTGGCGCTGAAGCAGATCGGCGACGGCCTCGTCTGCCACCCCGGCACCCACACCAAATGGATCGAGATCGAGAACGGCTGCATGATGCGGCTGCGCACGGTGATGACCGGCGACCTGCTGGCGGCGCTGAAGGCGCGATCCATCCTGTCGGACATCCTTGCCCATGAACCGGCCGCCGATGCGGTGTTCCTCGACGGTGTCGATCAGACGCTGGAGGGCGGCGACCTGACGGCGGAGCTGTTCGGCGCCCGCGCCCGTGTCGTCACCGGCCAGATGAGCGCCGCCGATGCCGCCAGCCGCATCTCGGGCCTGCTGATCGGCAGCGACATCCGCGCCGGGCTCGGCCGCGGCCGCTCCGACGTCGTCCCGCTGATCGGCGCGCGCCCGCTGTGCGAGCGATTTGCCCTGGCGCTGGAACGGGCCGGGCGCGAATCGGTTGTCATCGACGGGGAAACGGCGTTCGTCGCCGGCGCCCGGGCCATCATGGCCATGATGGGGACAGCATGACGATCGCCGAAGATTTCCAGCAGCATTTCGCCGCCTGCCCGCTGGTCGCCATCCTGCGCGGCGTCCGCCCCGACGAGGTCGAGGCCATCGGCACCGCGCTGATCGACGCCGGCATCCGCATCATCGAGGTGCCGCTGAATTCTCCCGAGCCCTATGAGTCCATCACGCGGCTGGCGGGGATCGCCGGCGACCGCGCCCTGGTCGGCGCCGGTACCGTGCTCGACACCGCCGCCGTCGGCCGTGTGGCGGCGGCCGGCGGCCAGCTGGCGGTATCGCCGAGCACCGACCCCGACGTCATCGCCGCGGCGGTCGCGGCCGGCCTCGTTTCGATGCCGGGGTTCTTCACGCCGAGCGAGGCCTTTGCCGCCATCCGCGCCGGCGCCCATGCGTTGAAGTTCTTTCCCGCCGAGGCGGGATCACCCGCGGTGCTGAAGGCGATGCGCGCCGTGCTGCCGCGCGACATGCCGCTGCTCGCGGTCGGCGGCATCACCCCCGACGGCATGGCGCCGTGGCTGGCGGCGGGCGCCGATGGTTTCGGGCTGGGATCGGCGCTGTATCATGCCGGCGCGACGGCGGAGACGGTGGGCGAAGCGGCGGCGCGGTTCGTGGCGGCGGTGCGGGTTTAGGCCGACTTACTGTCACCCCGGCGCAGGCCGGGGCCCACACACCGCGGCACAGGCGGACCCAGATCTCCAAACGTGTGGTTTATGGGCCCCGGCCTGCGCCGGGATGACAGTTAAAGATGTGCTTCACACCTTCAACGGTTTCGCCGCGACTCCCTCGCTCGGCAGGCAATCGGGCAGTTCCGCATAACGCGCCCGGCGGCCGTCGCGGCTGATCCAGATGCGCAGCGAGGCGAATTCGGGGCATGGCCGGTAGCGCCAGCGAAATTCCCAGCCATCGGCCCAGATTCGCGTCTCGCGCGGGGTGAAGTTGCGCAGTTGTTCGCCGCTGCCGCGCCGATATTGCACCAGCAGCCGCTCGGCGAGCCCGGTCGCGGTCTTGGCATCGATCTCGCGCTCGAAGACGCCAAGCCCGATGGCGATGGCCAGCGACGCGGCGATCCCGCCGAGGACCAGCCGCCGGACCGCCAGACGCGAAAGGGCAAAGCGCGACGGGGCCATTCAGCCGCGTTCCGCATAGGCGGCGAGCGGCAGCGGCGTGCCGGTCTGGCGCAGCAGCGCCTGGCGCCGGAAAAAGCGCAGCAGCCCCGATGCCCCCATCCGCGACGGCCCCAGCCCCGACAGGCCGAAGCTGCTTTTTTCGGCGTCGCCGATCATGCTGGTCAGCGCGCCGTCGTTGATCGAGACGGCGCCGGCGTCGAGCCGCACCGCCACCGCCTCCGCCTCCTCGACTGTCCCCGCCAGTACCGCCGCCGACAGGCCGAACTGGCTGCGGTTGGCCTCGGCAATCGCCGCGTCGATGCTGTCGAAGGGCGCGACCGGGATGACGGGGCCGAAGGTTTCCTCACGCATCAGCGCCATGTCGGGGGTGACGCCGGTGATGACCGTCGGGCGCAGCCACTTGCCGCCATGATCCTCGATGGTGCCGCCGGTCTGGATGGTGGCGCCTTTCGCCACCGCATCGGCGAGCTGGGCGGCGACGATATCGGCCTGGCGGCCGAGGATGAACGGCCCCAGGTCGCCGCTGGCGATATCCGGGTAATTGATGGTGACAGCGGCGGCCAGGCGCACCAGATGGTCGAGGAAGGCATCGTGGATGGGGCGGGCGACGAGCACGCGCTCGATCGACTGGCAGGCCTGGCCGGTGGCGACGACCGAGGCGCGCAGCGCCACGGCGGCGGCGCGTTCGGGATCGGTGCTGGCCAGCACCAGCATCGGGTCCTTGCCGCCGAGCTCGAGGCTGGCGGGGATGAAGGCGCGCGCCGCCGCCTCGCCGACCTTGCGGCCGGTGGCGACCGATCCGGTGAAGGCGATATAGTCGACATGATCGACCAGCGCCGCGCCGGTCGCGCCGTCGCCTTCGATGACCGCGAACACCGCGGCCAGCGCCGGCACCGATCGCACCGCGGCCATCAACGGCGCGATGAAACGCGGTGTCACCTCCGATGGCTTGACGATGACGGCGCAGCCGGCGGCGAGCGCCGGGATGGCGTCGATCATCGCCAGCGTAAGGGGAAAGTTCCACGGGCTGATGACGCCGACGAGCGGATAGGGCCGGAGCCGGGTGCCGGCGGTGATCGTCGGGATGGCGGTGGCGATGCGGGCCGATTCGATGCCGGCTATCAGCCCCGGCGCCTCGCGCATCCAGCGCGCCACCATGGCCTTGACGCCGTCGAGCTCGATGCCGCTGACGCTGCGCCGGCCGGTATCGACGGTCAGCGCCGCGGCGATCGCCGGTGCATGGTCGGTGAGCGCGGTGGCGAAGGCGCCGAGCGCCTCAAGCCGCGACGCCAGCGACAGCGCTGCCCAGGCCGGCTGGGCGGCCCTGAGCCGGGTCGCCAGCGCGGCGACGACGAGCGCGTCGAGCGGCTCGATATGATGATCGGCGACGCCGGTCCGCGGGTTGACCACGGGCAGGGTGCGAAAGAGCGGTTGCGACGCCATCATGGCCACGTTAGCCGGTGAATGATTCGCTGGCGAGCCGGCAGCCGGGCATATTTCGACGGCGTTGCGTCGCAGCTACGGCGAACTGATGTCGCGCGGCGCGTTGACAGGCGCGCCCTGTTGCCCTATCGCCCCGCCTTCGCATCGGCAGGGCCTTCGAGTCCCGCCGCTCAACTATTTGAAGCCAAGGTTTACGAACGATGTTCGCAGTTGTGCGCACCGGCGGCAAACAATATCGGGTCGCCACCGATGACAAGATCCTCGTCGAGAAGATCGACGGCGAAGCCGGTACCAGCGTGCAGCTGGAAACGCTGATGTTCGGCGATGCCGGCACCGTCACCACCGGTGGCTCGGTCACCGCCGAGATCGTCGCGCAGACGAAGGGTGACAAGGTCATCGTCTTCAAGAAGCGTCGTCGTCACAACTATCGTCGCAAGAACGGTCATCGCCAGCAGCTGACCGTGCTCAAGATCACTTCTGTCGGGTAAGAGACAATGGCACATAAGAAAGCAGGCGGTTCATCGCGCAACGGTCGTGATTCGGCCGGTCGTCGCCTTGGCGTGAAGCGCTTCGGTGGGCAGGAACTGCTCGCCGGTACCATCATCATCCGCCAGCGCGGCACCCGCGTTCACCCCGGCCGTAACGTCGGCTGCGGCGTCGATCACACGCTGTTCGCCACGTCGGACGGCGTCGTCGTGTTCCACGAGGGCAAGCTGGGTCGCAAGTACGTCAGCGTCGACCCGCGGCCGGAAGCAATCGCGGCCGAATAGGCCGACCGGCCTTCGCCTTTGAAATTTGAGAGGGGGAGCCGGGCAACTGGCTCCCCCTTTTCGCATTTGAATCGACCCGTCCCATGCAGTTCCTCGACCAGGCCAAGATCTTCCTTTCGTCGGGTGCCGGCGGCGATGGCTCGGTGTCGTTCCGGCGCGAGAAGTTCGTCGAATATGGGGGGCCCGATGGCGGCGACGGCGGCAAGGGCGGCGACATCATCTTCGAATGCGTCGAGGGGCTGAACACCCTCATCGATTTCCGCTATTCGCAGCATTTCAAGGCTGGCCGCGGCGCCCATGGCATGGGGCGCAACCGCACCGGGCCGGGCGCCGACGACAAGATCATCAAGGTGCCGGTCGGCACCCAGATCCTCGCCGATGATGACGAGCGCACGCTGATCGCCGACATGACGCGGCCCGGCCAGCGCGTCGCGCTGCTGCGCGGCGGCGACGGCGGCAAGGGCAATAGCCATTACAAGACCAGCACCAACCGCGCCCCGCGCCAGTTCCAGCCGGGCTTTCCGGGCGGCGAGATGTGGGTGTGGCTGCGGCTGAAGCTGCTGGCGGATGTCGGCCTGCTGGGCGCGCCGAACGCCGGCAAGTCGACGCTGCTCAACGCGGTGTCGAACGCCGCCGCCAAGGTCGGCGCCTATCCGTTCACGACGCTGAAGCCCCAGCTGGGCGTTGTCGCCCACAAGGGCCGCGAGCTGGTGATGGCGGACATTCCGGGCCTCATCGCCGGCGCGGCCGATGGCGTCGGCATCGGCGATCGTTTCCTCGGACATATCGAGCGCTGCCGCGTGCTGCTCCACCTGGTCGATGCCAGCGCGGCGGCGCCGGTCGCGGCGTGGCGGACGGTGCGCAACGAGCTGGCCGAATATGGCGGTGGGCTGACCGACAAGCCCGAGATCCTCGCGTTGACCAAGGCCGACCTGGTGACGCCGGCGGCGCTGGCGGCGAAGAAGCGCGCGCTCGAAAAGGCCAGCGGCGTGCCGGTATATGCCTTTTCGGCGGCGACGCGGCAGGGTGTCGACGAGGTCCTCGACCAGTTGATCGCCATCGCCGGTCGGACGGCGGGCGAGGCGGACGACGATGACAAGGCCAGGGTGTGGACGCCGCTCTAGGCGCCTCGGCACGCTTTGCGCCGGGGCCCTGTGCGCGGCTGGTCGTCAAGACCGGATCGTCGCTGCTCGTCGATGGCGCCGGCGCGGTGCGGCGGGACTGGCTGGCGAGTGTCGTTGCCGATGTGGCGGCGCGGCGTGCGTCCGGGCAACAGATCGTCATCGTGTCCTCGGGCGCCATTGCGCTGGGGGCGCGGCGGCTGGACCTCGAAAAGGGCGGCCGGGCCAGCCTGGAGGATGCCCAGGCCGCGGCAGCGGTCGGCCAGGTGGCATTGAGCGCGGTCTGGGAGGCGCTGCTCTCCGACGCCGGGCTGACGATGGCACAGGTGCTGCTGACATTGGGCGATCTCGAGGACCGGCGGCGCTACCTGAATGTTTCCGCCACCATCGAGCGGCTGCTGGCGCTGGGCGCGGTGCCGGTGCTCAACGAAAACGACACGGTGGCGACGAGCGAGATCCGCTTCGGCGACAATGACCGGTTGGCGGCGCGTGCGGCCCAGGCGGCGGGGGCGCAGGGCGTCGTGCTGCTGAGCGATGTCGATGGCCTGTACACCGCCAACCCGCAGCGCGATCCGGCGGCGACGCTGGTGGCCGAAGTGCTGACGCTGACGCCGGAAATCGAGGCGATGGCGGATGGCGGCAGCGGTTCGGGGCTGGGCTCGGGCGGCATGGCGGCCAAGCTGGCGGCGGCGCGCATCGCCGGCGCGGCGGGCATCCACCTTGCCATCGCCGACGGGCGGGTGGCGCATCCGCTGGCGCGCTTTGCGACGACGGGCCGTGGCACGGTATTCGTCGCGGGTGAAGGCGCGCGTGCGAAGAAGGCGTGGCTGGCCGGGCGGCTGACCGTCCATGGTACGCTGAGCGTCGATGCCGGGGCGGTGGCAGCGCTGCGGCGCGGCAAGAGCCTGCTGGCGGCGGGGGTGACCGGCGTCGAGGGCCGGTTTGTGCGCGGCGACGTGGTGGCCATTGCCGGGCCGGAGGGCATCGTGGCGCGCGGGTTGGCGGCCTATGACGCCGGCGACGCCGCCCGCATCAAGGGCCTGCGCAACGATGTCCAGGGCGCGGCGCTGGGCTATGCGCCGCGCGCCGCAGTCGTCCACGCCGATCATCTGGTGCTGGTGTGAGCGCCGGGGCGACCATCGACGCCATGGCGCGGGCGGCACGTGCGGCCGTGGCGGCGCTGGCGCAGGCCACCACCGCGCAGAAGGCGGCGGCGATTCGGAACGCGGCGACAGCGATCCGGGCGCGCGCCGATGAGGTGCTCGCCGCCAATGCCGCCGATGTCGCCGCAGCGCGCGACGCCGGCATTTCCGAGGCGCTGGTCGACCGGCTGGCGCTCGATGCCGGGCGGCTGACGGGGATCGCCGCCGGCCTCGACACAGTCGCCGCGCTGCCCGATCCGGTCGGGGAAGTCATCAAGCGCTGGTCGCAGCCGAACGGCCTCGATTTCGCGCGGGTGCGCGTGCCGCTGGGGGTCATCGGCATCATCTATGAAAGTCGGCCCGGCGTTACCGCCGATGCCGCGGCGCTGTGCCTGATGGCCGGCAATGCCTGCCTGTTGCGCGGCGGGTCGGAGGCGGCGCGGTCGAACGCCGTGCTGCTCGATTGCGTGGCGGCGGGACTGGCGGAGGCCGGGCTGCCCGCCGCCGCCGTGCAGCTGGTGCCCGCCGGCGACCGGGCGCTGGTCGGCGCGATGCTGGCGGCGCATGGCCTCATCGATGTCATCATCCCGCGCGGCGGCAAGGGGCTGGTGGAGCGCGTCCAGGCCGAGGCCAAGGTGCCGGTGCTCGCCCATCTCGACGGCATCAACCATGTCTATGTCGATGCCGCGGCGGACCCGGAAAAGGCAATGGCGATCGTCGTCAATTCCAAGCTGCGGCGGACGGCGGTGTGCGGCGCGATGGAGTCGCTGCTGATCGACCGCGCCGCCCCGTCGGCGCTGCAGCAGGCAGTGGTAGCAGCGCTGCTCGATGGCGGCTGCGCGGTGCGGGGCGATGCCGGCGTTCAGGCGCTCGACTCGCGGGTTGTTGCCGCTGCACCGCAGGATTTCGATACCGAATGGCTTGATGCCGTCGCGTCAGCGGCGCTGGTCGATGGTGTGGCCGGTGCCATCGCCCATATCGCCCGCCATGGTTCCTCGCACACCGACGCCATCGTCACCGAGGACGCAGGCACGGCGGAAGCCTTCCTCGCTGCCGTCGACAGCGCGATCGTGCTGTGGAACGCCTCCACCCAGTTCGCCGACGGCGGCGAATTCGGCTTCGGCGCCGAGATCGGCATCGCCACCGGCCGCCTCCACGCTCGCGGCCCGGTCGCACTGGAGGGGCTGACGACGTACAAGACGCGGGTGACGGGTACCGGACAGGTGCGGGCGTGACCGGTTGGCGGACGCCGCCCGAACCGCTATGTTGTCGTCATGGGTAATCGCGAGCCTTGGGCGCCGAACATCTTCCCGCCGGGTGCCGAGCCTGACTGGGTCGTGGGCTACGAGATCACCGAAGACGGCTGGAAGCCGATGGATGCGAAACGCGAAGCCGCCTTCATCCAGGAGGGTGTCGACTCGCTGGAATGCGATGGCGGCATCCCGCACAAACAGGTGATGGCCGAATTGCGGGCCCTTATTGCAGCAAAGCAGTCTGCCCCGGCCAAGTGACATCGGTCGTCTGGTCGGCGGCAGCCCGGCGACAGCTTTACCTGATAACGGCCTGGATCGCCCGACATGACGCCGGCGCGGCGAGCCGTCTTGCCGATGCAATCGACGATCGCATCGCGCTGTTGTGCGACTTCCCCGCGCTGGGAACGCCGATCGATCGCGGCCACCGCAAGCTTTCGCTCGGTCGTTTCCCGTATGTGCTCGTCTATGCCGTCAGCGGCGACGTGATCCAGATCCTTGCCATTCGGCACATGGCGCGGAGCGCGATTTGAAACGCGTCGGCCTGCTCGGTGGCTCGTTCAACCCGGCACACGCGGGGCATCGCCACATCAGCGTCGAGGCGATGCGGCTGCTGGGCCTCGATGAAATCTGGTGGCTGGTGTCCCCGCAGAACCCGCTCAAATCCGCCGCCGGCATGGCCAGTCTCGACGCCCGACTCGCCTCGGCACGCGCCGCCGCCCGCCATCCACGCGTCCGGCCGATGGCGATCGAGGCCCGGCTCGGCACGCGCTATGCCGTCGATACCGTCACGGCGCTGCGCCGGCGCCACCCCGAAATCGCCTTCATCTGGCTGATGGGCGCCGATATCCTGCCCGAATTGCACCGCTGGCACCGGTGGCGGGCCTTTGTGCGATCGCTGCCGATTGCCGTTTTGACGCGTCCGCGCTACATGGGGGCTGCTTTGGTGTCGCCCGCGATGGCCTGGGCACGGCGGTGGCGGCACCCCGCCGGCCACGCCCATGACTGGACGAGGTGGACGCTGCCGGCGATCATTGTCCTCGATATCCGCCCCACGGCGCTTTCGGCGACGGCGATTCGCGCCGCCGACCCGGATTGGGCCGACCGCCTCGATGATGGCCAGACGAGAACAGGACACAGGTTTTGACGACGAAGAAATCCATGGCGCCGACGACGCCAGCCGAACGCGCCACCGTGGATGCCCATATCGAGGCGTTGCACGCGATGGTCATGCAGCAGCTCGACGACGACCAGGCGGTCGATCCGGTGTCGATCCCTCTCGCCGGCAAGACCAGCATCGCCGATTACATGGTCATCGCCAGCGGCCGCTCGGGCCGCCAGGTCGCATCGATGGCGACCAAGATCGCCGAGCGGGTGAAGACCGAATTCGGCCGCCCGGCGCGCGTCCAGGGCCTGCCCACCGCCGACTGGGTGCTGATCGATGCCGGCGACGTCATCATCCACATCTTCCGCCCCGAAGTGCGCGAATTCTACAATCTCGAGCGCATGTGGGCGTTCGATTCGGAGCCCAACAAGGGCGAGCCGCGCATGGGCGAGCTGCGCGAGGCGCATGAAAGCCGCTCGGCACCGCTGCCCGAAGCCCGCGACCCCAGCCTCGGCGATCCGCGCAAGCTCGGCTGATGCGGCTGCACATCGTGGCGCGTGGCCGCATCGGCGCGTCGCCCGAGGCGGAGCTGGTCGAGCGTTACGTCAAGCGGCTGCGCGGCGACCTGGTCGTCACCGAGATCGGCGACATCGCGCCCTGGCCGCGTTTCGACGGCGGCCGCACGGTGGTGCTCGACGAGACCGGCAAGGACCTGGGCTCCGAGGCGCTGGCGGTGACACTGGCGCGCTGGCGCGACGATGGCGCGCGTGAAGTTCGCTTCCTGATCGGTGCCGCCGATGGCCATGACGCGGCCACCCGCGCCGGTGCCGACTTGCTGCTCGGGTTCGGCCGGGCGACCTGGCCGCACATGCTGGTGAGGGCGATGCTGGCGGAGCAGATCTACCGCGCCACCACGATCATCGCCGGCCACCCCTATCACCGGGCCGGATAGCGCCGCCACGCATCGGCCGGCGCCGCGACATAACGCGACCAGACATGGCGCCACGGGATGAACAGCGGGAACACCAGGACCAGCAGGCATTCGTACATGGTCATGGTCGTATCGGCGTCGATGGTGCCCGCCGTTGAGGCCGGCAGCGCGACGCGCAGCAGCCAGATGGTCTTCCACACCATTTCGAAGAACAGCAGCGGCAGCATGGCGACCGGCTGGCGCAGCCCGAGCAGGCCGAGCAGCGCCAGCGCCCCCAGCATGGCGACCGCGACGCTGCGCCCGAGCAGCCAGGTCGTTTCCGGGTCGAGGATCGCCGGCCAGGTCACCGGGCCGAGGCCGAGGACGAACAGCAGATAGGGCACGCGCAGCAGGTTGAGCCGCGATGGCGGCAGGTCGGTGGTCATATGTCGTCCTTGTTCTGGAGCAGGTCGCCGGGTTGGCAGTCGAGCGCGGTGCAGATCGCCTCCAGCGTCGAAAAGCGGATGGCGCGGGCCTTGCCGGTCTTCAGGATCGACAGATTGGCGAGGGTGATGTCGACGCGTTCCGAAAGCTCGGTCAGCGACATGCCACGCCGGGCGAGCATGGCGTCGAGATGGACGATGATCGGCATCAGATCGTGCCGGCGAGATCATCGCGCATCGCAGCGCCCACGGCGAACACTCGCGCCAGCACGAATATCATCAGCACCGCCATCCAGCCGACGATCGAGACATCGCCGCTGGGCGCCGCCGATCCCATGGCCGGAAAATTGCGCGCGATCAGCCAGCCCGGAATCTCGCACATCTGCAGCGCCAGCAGGCACCAGCCGATTTGCTGCAACCGCACGGCGTTGGCGGCGATGAAGGGGTCGACGACACTGGCGACGACGGCGGCAAGCACCGCCAGCAACCGGGCACTGACGATCGACATGACGATGCCGAGCCCCATCAGCAGCCGCACGCCGGTGGCCGCCGCGGCGATGTCGTTGCCGGGCAGCGCCCGGGCGACAATGCGGCAAAGGCCGCCGGAAAGACCAGCGACAGCAGCAAGGCTGCAGCGGCGGCTACGAGGAACAGCCAGTTGCCGAGTGTGGCGATCCGCACCGCGAGACGCGCTGCTCCGATAAGTCGATTGTCGATGGCCATGCTGGACTCCTTATCGATAAACAATAAGGCTCAAGCCAGGCCGCGTCAAAGAATTTATTGATAAACGATATGGCAATCGCGTGCGGTGCATGCCCCTGCGTCAGACGCCGGTGTGGACAGTCGCGACGCCGGCGCTAGGCTGGCGAAATGAAACTTGCGCCCCTCGCCGCCCTGATGCTCGGCACATCGATCGCCGCCGTGGCCCAGCCCGCCGCGACAGCGCGGGGGAAGGCCTGGTGGGCGGACATCACGGCGCTGGCATCCGACGCCACCGAGGGGCGCCAGCCGGGCAGCCCCGGTTATGACCTGGCGGCGGACCATGTCGTGAAGCGCTTCAAGGCGTTGGGCCTGGCGCCGGCGGGCGACGGCGGCGGCTGGCTGCAGCAGGTGGCGTTCGAGGAACAGTTCATCGACCATGCGGCGTCGACCGCGGCGCTGGTGGCCGCCGATGGCACCCGCACGCCGGTCGGCGTCGGCACGGACCTGCTGATCTCGCCCGGCGGCGCCGCGCGGCCGGCGACTGTCGCCGCGCCGCTGGTCTTCATCGGCTATGGGCTGAAGCTGCCCGGCCATGATGATTTCGCCGGCGTCGACCTGAAGGGCAAGATCGCCGTCGTCATCTCGGGCGGCCCGGCGGATGTGTCGGGGCCGGTGAAATCCGCCAACCGGTCGGACCGGGTGAAATTCCTGGCTGCCGCCGGCGCCGTCGGCCTGATCACGCTGACGACGCCGGCGCAGGTGGAGATCCCCTGGGTGCGGCAGAAGCTGCTGGCCTCGCAATCCGGCATGTATTTCGCCGATGCGACGCTGCGCGAGACGCCCGACGGCTTTTTCAGCGCGCGCCTCGACCCGGCGCAGAGCGAGGCCCTGTTCAAGGGCTCGGGGCGCAGCTTTGCCGAAATGGCGGCGCTCGCCGATGCGTCGGCACCGGTGCCGGGCGTGGCGCTGCCGCTGCGGCTGGAGGCGACGGTGGCCAGGCGGCTGCGCGCGCTGACCTCGCCCAATCTGGTGGCGCGGCTGGCGGGGTCCGATCCGGCGCTCAGGGCCGAGCATGTCGTCCTGTCCGCCCATCTCGATCACGTCGGGGTCGGCGAGGCGATCGCCGGCGACCGCATCTACAATGGCGCCATGGACGATGCCTCGGGCGTCGCCAGCGTGCTCGACATCGCCTCGCGGCTGAAGGCCGGCAAGCGACCGAAACGCTCGATCCTGTTCGTCATCGTCACGGCCGAGGAAAAGGGCCTGCTCGGCTCGCATTATTTCGCCAGGCGCCCGACGGTGCCCGCCGCCAGTATCGTCGCCGATCTCAATTTCGACATGCCGCTCCCGCTGTGGCCGTTGAAACTGGTGCTGGTGCAGGGCGACGGCGAATCGACGCTCGGTGCCGTCGCGCGCGCCGCCGCCGCCAGACAGGGCCTGGCGCTGACGCCCGATCCGCTGCCCGAGCGCAACAGCTTCACTCGCACCGACCAGTTCAGCTTCGTCAAGGCGGGCATCCCGGCGCTGGCGTTCAAGTTCGGCTTCACCAAGGACAGCCCGGAGTTCGTGATCGAGCGCGACTGGCGCGCCAATCGCTATCATTCCCCCAGCGACGATCTCGACCAGCCCGGCGTGCTGAAGGACGAGATCATCAAGCTCGATGACCTGGTCGCGGCGATCACCCGCGATGTCGCAAATGCGCCGGTGCGGCCCGAATGGCTGGCGACGAGCGTGTTCAAGCCGCGCTAGCCCGCGCGCGCCCCGCCTGCGCCCGGCGTGACGAAGCGTACACTGGCCAAGCGGCGCAACTGTGCCTATCTTCCATCCCTGTGTTGCCCAAAGGCTGGTATCCGATGTCGTCCCGCTGGAAGATCGCCCTGCCCTTCGCCGCCCTGGCGCTGATCCCCGGCGCCGCCGCCGTGCGTGCCGCGGCTGAAAGCGACACCTACAAGCAGCTCGACGCGCTGATGGACGTGTTCGAACGCGTGCGCGCCGATTATGTCGACAAGACCGACGATCAAAAGCTGATCGAGGGCGCCATCAACGGCATGCTGGCCAGCCTCGATCCGCATTCGTCCTACCTCGATGCCCGTGATTTCCAGAACATGCGGCAGACCACCGATGGCGAATATGGCGGCCTGGGCCTGACCGTCACCACCGAGGACGGCGCCGTGAAGGTGGTGTCGCCGACCGACGATACCCCCGCGGCGCGGGCCGGCATCAAGTCGGGCGACTATATCACCCATCTCGATGGCGAGCTGATCTACGGCTCCTCCCTGCAGGAGGCTGTCGACAAGATGCGCGGAGCCCCCGGCAGCGTCATCAAGATCACCGTCGTGCGTGAAGGCGCCAGCAAGCCGATCGACTATGCGCTGAAGCGCGAGGTGATTCGCATCAAGCCGGTGAAGTTCGAAACCCAGGGCAATATCGGCATCGTCCGCATCTCGACGTTCAACAAGCAGACCGGCGACGCCACCCGCGCCGCCATCGCCGGCATCGAGAAAAAGCTCGGGCCCGACATCACCGGCTATGTCGTCGACCTGCGCTCCAATCCCGGCGGCCTGCTCGACCAGGCCATCGAAGTCAGCGATGTCTTCCTCGACCGCGGCGAAATCGTGTCGCAGCGCGGCCGCACCAAGAACGACATCCAGCGCTATTATGCCCGCAGCGGCGACCTGACGGGCGGCAAGCCGATCGTCGTGCTGGTCGATGAGGGCTCAGCTTCGGCGGCGGAGATCGTCGCCGGCGCCCTGCAGGACCAGCGCCGCGCCATCGTTCTGGGCCAGCGCAGTTTCGGCAAGGGCAGCGTGCAGACGCTGATCCCGCTCGGCCAGGAAACCGCATTGCGGCTGACGACGGCGCGCTATTTCACGCCATCGGGCCGCAGCGTGCAGGAAAACGGCATCGAGCCCGATATCCAGGTGCCGCAGTTGAGCGACGCCACCCGCGGCGACCGCCCGCGCCTGCGCGAGGCCGACCTGCGCAAGCATCTGATCAACGAGATCAAGGACGGCACCGAAAAGCTGGTCGAAAACGACAACAAGCCCGACCCCCGCTTCATCGCCACGCCCGAGGAATTGAAGAAGAAGGGCGTCATCGATTTCCAGCTGGATTATGCGACGCGGCTGCTCGGCCGGCTCGGCCCCGCCGCGCCGGTGCAGACAGCCGCCGTCGCCCCGGCGGGCAAGGTCGCCCTCCAGAAGTGACGCCGGAATTGCGCAGCGCAGCATAGCCCCCTATTGGGGGCCGCGCCCCCTCGACAGGACTGGACAGCCCTTGCTTCGCCGCCTTTACGACTGGACCCTGGCACGCGCCGGCGGTCCCCAGGCCGAAAAATGGCTGATCGGCATCAGCTTCGCCGATTCGTCGTTCTTCCCGATCCCGCCCGATGTCATGCAGATTCCGATGTCGATCGCTCGGCCGGAAAAATCCTTCCGTTATGCCGCGGTCTCGACCGTCGCCTCGGTTGCCGGCGCACTGCTCGGCTATGCCATCGGCGCGCTGCTGTTCCAGGCGATCGGCGTGCCGCTGCTGCATCTCTATGGCTATGAGGAAAAGTTCGCGACCTTTGCCGCGTCGATCAAGGAACATGGCTTCCTGTGGATGCTGGCCTTTGCCTTCCTGCCCATCCCCTACAAGGTCGCGACGATTGCTGCGGGCAGCGTCGGCCTCGGCATCCCGGTACTGCTCGCCGCCTCGGTGCTGGGCCGCGGCGGGCGTTTCTTCCTCGTCGCGCTGGTGCTGCGCCGCTATGGCGCCGCCGCCCAGGTGATCATCGATAAATATTTCCACCAGCTGGCGATCGTCGCGATCGTGCTGTTCGTCGGCGGCTTCGTCGTCGTCAAATATGCGTTCTGAGGCGCTGACCAACGCGATGCTGCTGGTGGTGCCGGCGGCGTTGCTCGGCGGCGCGCTGGCGTTTCAGTATCTGGGTGGCCTGCAGCCCTGCGAGATGTGCCTGTGGCAGCGCTGGGCGCTGGTGGCGACGCTGGCGTTGGGGCTCATTGCCTGGGCCCTGCGCTCGCGCCCGGTGCTGGTGGCGCTGGCGGCGCTGGCGCTGCTCGTCGATGGCGCCATCGGCGTGTTTCACGCCGGGGTCGAGCAGCATTGGTGGCAGGGCATCACCCGCTGCACGGCACCGCTGACCAGCGGGTCCGACATGCTCGGCCAGATCCTGGCCCAGCCACTGGTGCGGTGCGACGCCATTCCCTGGTCCCTTTTCGGCGTGTCGATGGCAGGGTGGAACGGGATCATCGCGATCCTGATCGGAGGCTATGCGCTATGGCGACTGAAGACGGCGTGAGGCGGCTGCCCGGCAGCCCGAAAGTCGACACGCGGCCCATGGTCCGCGTCGACCAGGCCGGCGAATATGGCGCGGCGCGCATCTATGCCGGGCAGCTGGCGGTGATGGGCGACCGGGCGCGCGTGTCGGGCGAGATCCGCCACATGGCGGCGCAGGAGCAGCGCCACCTGCAGGCATTCGACGCGCTGATGACGCGGCGCTGTGTACGACCGACGCTGATGGGGCCGATCTGGCATGTCGCGGGCTATGCCCTGGGTGCCGCGACGGCGCTGCTGGGGCAGCGGGCGGCGATGGCGGCGACGGTCGCCGTCGAGACCGTCATCGACGAGCACTACGGCGCGCAGTCGGACGCGCTGGCCGACGGCAGCGACCCGGAATTGAAGGCGATGATCGACGATTTCCGCGCCGACGAGGTCGACCACCGCGATACGGCCGCGGGCCATGCCGGCGCCAACAGGTTTCCGTTGCTGCAGGCGGCGATCCGCGGCGGCGTGCGCGCGGCGATCGCGGTGGCAAAGCGGGTCTAGTTGCGGATTTCCGGCCGCAGCTTGTAGCGACCGTCCTCGAACCCCGAAAACATCTGCTGCACCGCCGGATGCTGCACCGGCTCGCCGTCGGCATCAAGCAGCAGGTTCTGCTGGCTGACATAGGCAACGTAAGCCGATTCGTCGTTTTCGGCGAGCAGATGGTAGAATGGTTGGTCCTTGCGCGGGCGCACGCCCTCCGGGATGGCATTCCACCATTCCTCGGTATTGTTGAACACCGGGTCGACATCGAAGATCACGCCACGGAACGGGAACATGCGGTGGCGCACCACGTCGCCGATGGTGAAGGTGGCAGGGCTCGCGGTTTCGATGGTCGCCGCTTCCATCGCCGGCACGCGGCGCCTCAATCTGTCAATCATCCGCCATAACCTTTTCATCGCACGGCATTCAGCCTCCTGCAGGGAAGCATATAGGAACGATTATGGTTCCGTGAAGTGCGACCCCGTGCCCATGATGCCGGCGCGGCTGCATCAAGGCTTGGCAAGTCCACCAAGGCTGGGTATAGCCGCGCCCTTCGACCGGTCGCGACAACGCGGCCTGCCCCAGAGGGGACGCCTCATGAGGAGAGGTGCCAGAGTGGTCGATTGGGACGGTCTCGAAAACCGTTGTGCCAGTGATGGTACCGTGGGTTCGAATCCCACCCTCTCCTCCATGGCGGCCTGCCGGTTTGCCCGCGGCTGACATCGCGGCCTCGACATTTCATGGCCATGATGGCTGAAGACCCGGCAGGGACCGACAGGGGCACGAGGCATGGCTGACGACGACAGGACGGCAAGCCCCGGCGGCGCGCGGCTGTTTCGCCACACGCTGGTCGTCATGGCCGGCGTCGCGGCCGGGTTGATCGCCTGGCAGTTGAGCCACCTGCTGCTGCTGCTGTTCGCCAGCATCCTTGCCGCGCTAATGTTCCATGATTTCGCGGCGGCGCTGCAACGCTGGCTGAAGCTGCCGTTCGCCGTCGCGCTGACATTGGCGGTGATCCTGCCCCTGGTCATCATCATCGTCATCTTCGGCCTGTTCGGCAATCTGATGGTCGACCAGTTCACCGCGCTGACGCAGCAGTTCCCCGCGGCCCTCGCATCGGCGCGGACCTGGTTGCGCACCACCGAGATCGGGCGCGAGGTCATCAGCGGCCTCGATGGCTATGCGCCCGAGGTCGGCACCGTCGTCGGCATCGTGCGCGCCACCCTGTCGAACCTCGGCACCGGCGTGTCGGAGCTGGCGATCGTGCTTGTCGGCGGCGTCTATCTGGGGGCGCAGCCGGGGCTGTACGCCAACGGCATCATCCATGCCGCCGAACGCGCCGGTTTTCCGCGCACCCGCCAGGTCGCCGACCGGCTGCACAATGCGCTGATCGCCTGGTTGAAGGGTCAGGCCGTGGGCATGGCGTTCGTCGCGATCGGCACCTCGATCGGCCTGTCGCTCGTCGGGCTGCCATCGGCGGTCGCCATCGGGCTGGTCGCCGGCCTGTGCGAATTCGTGCCCTATCTGGGTGTGATCCTGGTTAGCGTGCCGTCGGTGATCATCGGCTTCAGCCTCGGCATCAAGACCGGGGTGTTCACCATCATCGCGCTGGTCGTCGTCCAGCAGTTGCAGGGCAATGTCGTCACGCCGATGGCGCAGGGCAAGTTTGCCGACCTGCCGCCGGCGCTGACCATCTTCAGCCTGATCGCCTTTGCCGTGCTGCTCGGGCCGCTCGGCATCATCCTGGCGGTGCCGATGACCGTCGTCGGCATGGTGCTGGTGCGGGTCGCGCTTGAGCCGCGGGCGCCTAGCGAATCAGGCCCGCCTGCCGTAGGGCACCGTTGATCATCGCCTCCATGCCGGTTTCGGCGGGCGCGGCCGGCGCCGCGGGGGCAGCAGGCTTGGCCGCGCCGGCCGCCTGCACCGGGGCGATGCCCCAGAAGCCGGCGATGCGCCGCGTCGACGAGATCCCCGCCTCCAGCATATAGGGGCCGGGCGTGCCGCAGGCCTGGGGCCCCTGTGCCGCTATCGGCGTGCCATGGCCCAGGCCGGCGACGGTCACCGATTCGATCGCCACGCTGCCGTCCTTGGCGCGCCACGAGCGGCGAACGTGGCCGTCGACGCTGTCACGTGCCGGCATGTCGAGGCCCTGGAGCAGCGCCCAGCTGTGGGCGATCGCCTCGGCATTGGCGGGATCGACGGTCTTGTCGGCACTGCCCTGCCAGATCGACAGGCGCGGCCAGCGTACCGTGTCGGGCGATGCGTGGCGGATCTGCGCCGCCAGCGCCGCCGGCGCCGGCAGGCCGTGGCCACGCATGCGGTCGAACGCCTCCGGCACCGTCGCCGCGGCGCCATAGGGCACGCCGGCAATGATGGCCCCGCCGGCAAAAAGCGCGGGCCAGGTCGCTAGCATCGCCGCGGTCATCGCGCCGCCGGCCGACAGCCCGGTGATGAACACCCGCTGTGGATCGAGGCCATGGGTATCGATCATCGCGGCGATCATCTGGCGGATCGACAGCACCTCGCCGGCGTCGGCGCGGATATCGGCGGGAACGAACCAGTTGAAGCAAAGATTGGCATTGTTGCCGCGCACCTGTTCGGGGAACAGCAGCGCAAAGCCCTGTTCGGCGGCCAGCGTCGACCAGCCGGCACCGCGGTCGTAATCCGCCGCGGTCTGGGTGCAGCCGTGGAGAACCACGACAAGCGGGGCGCCGGGCGGCAGGTCGGCCGGCACGAACTGCCAGGCGGTGAGGCCGCCGGGATTGCTGCCCGGGGCAGTGAACGGGCGCAGCACGCCGGGATCGGCCGGCGCCAGGCCGGACATCGCCACCTTCATGGCGGAATTTGCCGCCGACTGGCGCGCCGCCAGCCGTCCGATCGTGTCATTCAGGCTACCCAATCGCCGGATCCTTGCTGGCCGCATCATCGTCATGCGGTATCAACGCCCAGGGTAGCAGCATCGATGCTGCGCTGCAGCAATTAATCCGCAGGACGCTCGCCCTTGCCGAACATGGCGCGGTATCGCACAAAGTTAAACACCGCGGCGGTGCCGGTGCCGATGACGAAAGCCAGCCATAGCGGCGCCCCGAGCCACAGTGCCGCCGAATAAAGCGCCAGGTTGAGCAGGGACCCCGCCAGCGTCACCAACACATATTGGCCGAATTCCTGCCAGCTGGGCGGCGCAGCGGTCGCGAAGGTCAGCCGCCGGTTCAGCCACCAGGTATAGACGATCGCCACCGCCACGCTGGCGATCCGCGACGCATAGCGCGAGCCGCCGAGGTGGATGCCGAGCGCTAGCACACCGAAGTCCACCGCCGCGGCCGACCCGCCGACAAGCAGGAACCGCAGGACCTGGCCCCTGATGCCATTCGAGGGCGTCCGCTCGGGAGCAGTCACCCGGTCAGCCGGCGATGCCGATTTCGGCCGCTGCTGCCCTGATCCTGCCCTGCGCGGCGGCATCGCCGGCAAAGGCCGCCAGCGCATCGTTGCGCGCCCGGGCCGCCGCCGGCGCGTCGCCGAGCACCGAGCGGGCGCGCATCAGGCGCAGCCAGCCGGCCTCGTCGCGCGGATTGGCGGCGAGCCTTTGGGCGAGACCGTCGACCATGCCGGCGATCATCGCCTGGCGGGCCTGGGGGCTCATCGCCGCGGCACCGGCGACCTGGTCGGCCGAGGGTCCGGGCATCACCCCGGCCGGCGGGCCGCCCACGCCGGTTGCCGCCGCGGCGGCCAGAGCCGGCATCGGCGGCGCGGCGACGGTGGCGCCGCCGCTGGCGGGTTGCTTGACGGCAGCAAGCCGCGCGCTGATGTCGATCTTGGCGGCGCGGGCGGCTTCCTCGATGACGCCGCGCAGCTGCGGCACCCAGGGTGCGTCGCTCGCCGATTCGCCGAGCAGCGTGATCCAGTCCTCGATGGCGCCCTTGTTGTCGCCCTGCTGGGCCTTGGCGAGGCCGAGGAAATAGCGGGCGCGAGCGTCGCCGCCGTCCTGCGCGCGCGCCGCGGTGAACGCCGCCACGGCCGCCGGGGTGACGTTGCCGTCGGCGGCCTGGACCAGCGCCTCGCCCCAGGCGGATTGATAGCCGACGCCGTCGGGCTTCAGCGCCACCGCCTTGCCATAGGCGGTCGCCGCCTCGGCAAAGCGCTGGGTCTGGAAATAGGACCAGCCGAGCAGGCGCCAGCCTTCAGGGTCGCTCGGATTGGCGGCCATCTTCTTTTCGAGGCCGGCGACGAGTTGCGCCACTTCGCCGGCGGCCTGGGCGTCGGGCACCGGCGCTGTCGGGGCTGCTGCCGTGACGGGTGCCGCGGTGCCGCCGACGAGCCCCGGCGTGCCGAGGCTCGAATAGAGCCCGCCGGCGGCCAGCGCGACCAGTGCGGCGAGGCCCACCGCTACAAAGGCCAGCGCCCGCGAGCCCAGCGGCCGCGCAGCATCATCGGGGATATGGCCCGCCGCCAGCATCCGGCGCTTGATCTCGACGCGCAGCCCCTCGGCATCGGCGGGCGGGATGGTGCCCGCCGCCAGCTGGACATCGACATCGGCGAGCTGGTCGCGCAGCACGCTGATCGTCGCGGTGCGGGCATCGGCGCGCGCCTCGTGGCGGCGCACCAGCGGGATGGTGAGCACGGCCGCCGCAATCGCGGCCATGAGCGTGAGAATGATCCAGAGGGTCATTGCGGCTTTCTAGCGAAACATTCGGGAAAGGACAGTCAGCCGAGCCGGTCGATCTCGGCGGCTTCGGCAGCAGTCAGCGGCGCCACCTCCGCCGGCCGGGCGCGCCGCGTCCAGGCGAGCAGGCCGATGGCGCCAAGGCCGAGCACCGCGAACGGCCCGATCCACAGCGGCAGCGTGTCGCCTTCGACCGGCGGCTTCAACAGCACGAACTGGCCATAGCGCTGGACGACATAGTCCATGATCTGGTCATCGCTCCGGCCGAGCGTCAGCTGCTCGCGCACGACGATGCGCAGGTCGCGGGCCAGCGGCGCGTCGCTGTCGTCGATCGACTGGTTCTGGCAGACGACGCAGCGCAGCTCCTTGGAGATTTCGCGCGCGCGGGCCTCGAGCGCGGGGTTGGGGAGCATTTCGTCGGGTTGGACGGCGAGGGTGGGGGCGGCGAGGAGAAGGACCACCAGCGCGATTGCAACCAGCTCGACGCTTGCACGCGGGCGACCAGACTTGTGGTTTATGAGCCCCGGCCTTCGCCGGGGTGACAGGGAGAGCCAGGTCACGTTTCCGCCCTCAGCTTCTGCATCAGCGGGCGGATCGTGCCTTCCCAGGTTTCCGGCGAGATCGGCCCGATCTGCTTGAAACGTACCCGGCCCTTCTTGTCGACGATGAAGGTTTCCGGGACCCCAGTGACACCCAGGTCGATGGCGGTACGGCCGGCCTCGTCGGCGGCGATCTGCTTGTACGGGTCGCCGAACCTTGCCAGCCAATCCCGCGAATCCTTTGGCTTGTCCTTCCAGGCGATGCCATAGACCGGATAGCCCTCCTGGGTGATCCGGGTCAGCACCGGATGTTCCTGCGGGCAGGCGGCGCACCAGCTGGCAAAGATGTTGAGCAGCGCCGGTTCGCCCTTGAGCGCGGCGCTGGCAAAGCCCGGGCCGCCGCCCGGCGCATCGGCGATGCCGGGCAGCGCGAATTCCGGCAGCGGCCGGTCGATGAGCTGCGACGGCAGTTCCTTTGGGTCCTGCGTCAGGCCGAAACCGAAGAACGCCACCATTGCCAGGAAGGCGACGACGGGCACGATGAACAACAGCCGCTGCATGGCGCTACTCAGCAGGAACCAGGCCGGGGCGCAACGGCATTGGTGCCGGCGCGCGTGTCGGCGCGCCGATGCGGAACCGGCGGTCGGCGAGGCTGGCGGCGCCGCCGAACGCCATCATCAGCGCACCGAACCAGATCCAGCCGACCAGCGGGTGATGATAGATGCGCACGACGATGCCCGGGCCCCTGGCATCGGTCTGCTGGTCGCCGATGGCGATATAGCTGTTGCCGAGCAGGCCGGTGCCGATGCCGGCCTCCGTCGTCTGGTTGCGGGTGTTGGGGTAGAAACGCTTCTCGCTCGACAGTGGCCGGCTGCTGCTGCCCTGCCGCACGGTGAATTGCGCGCGGATCGCCTGGAAATTGGGGCCCGGCACCTCCCCCACACGATCGAGCGTCACCGCCAGCCCGCCGACGCTTGCCGTATCGCCGATGCGCATCACGAGGATCTTCGATTCGGCAAAGCTGCTCATCGCCGTCACGCCGCAGACGGTGACGCCCAGCCCGGCATGAGCCAACGCCATGCCGATGACGGCGGCGGGCGTGGTGCGGACCAGCCGCGCCGAAAAGCCGCCGGCGCCCTGCCAGCGCCGGGCCAGCACCATGACCCCGCCGAGGATGAGCCAGAAGCCCAGGGCGAAGCCGAACGCCGCGCCGACCTTGGCAAAGCCGAGGGCGATCCCCAGCGCCGCGAACACGCCGGTGGCGAGCAGCGCCGGCCATTTGAGCTTGGCCGCCAACGCCGCCAGCCCGTCGCGCTTCCACGCCAGCATCGGGCCGACCGTGACCAACAGGAGCAGCGGCACCGACAGCGGCACGAAGACGAGGTTGTAATAGGGCGCGCCGACCGAGATCTTCTTGCCGACCGCCTCCATCATCAGCGGGTAGAAGGTGCCGAAGAACACCACCGACGTCACCGCCATCAGGAACAGGTTGTTGAGCGTAAGCCCGGCCTCGCGGCTGACGCCGGAGAACAGCGCGCCCGATTTCAGCTGCGGCGCCCGCCAGGCGAACAGGCCGAGCGCGCCGCCGGTGGCGCCGACGATCATCGCCAGGATGAAGACGCCGCGCGACGGATCGACGGCAAAGGCATGGACCGAGGTGAGGATGCCCGAGCGCACGACGAAGGTGCCGATCAGGCTGAGCGAGAATGCCAGGATGGCGAGCAGGATCGTCCAGCCGGCCAGCGCCTGGCGCTTTTCGGTGACGATCGCCGAATGCAGCAGCGCCGTGCCGAGCAGCCAGGGCATCAGCGAGGCATTCTCGACGGGGTCCCAGAACCACCAGCCGCCCCAGCCGAGTTCGTAATAGGCCCAGAAACTGCCGAGCGCGATGCCGCAGGTCAGCGGGATCCAGGCGGCGAGCACCCAGGGCCGCATCCAGCGCGCCCAGGCGGCATCGGCGCGGCCTTCGAGCAGGGCGGCGACCGCAAAGCTGAAGGTGACGGAGAAGCCGACATAGCCGAGGTAGAGCAACGGCGGATGGAAGATCAGCCCGGGATCCTGCAGCAGCGGATTGAGTTCCGACCCGTCGAGCGGCGCCGGCGACAGGCGCGCGAAAGGGTTGGAAGTCAGCAGCGAAAAGGCGAGGAAGGCGACGCTGATCATCGCCTGGACCGACAGCACCCGCGCCTGCAGGCTGGGCCGAAGATTGTCACCGTACAGCGCGATGCCGGCGCCATAGACGGCGAGGATCAGCACCCAGAGCAGCATCGAGCCTTCGTGATTGCCCCAGGTCGCAGATATCCGATAGGCGAGCGGCTGGGTCAGCGACGAGTGCTGCGAGACCAGCGCCACCGAGAAGTCGGCCTGGGCAAAGCACAGCATCAGCACCACGAACGAAATGAGGATCAGCAGCGCCTGCAGCGGCGCCGCCGTGCGCCCGAACGCCATCAGCGCCGCATCGCCGCGCACGGCGCCCAGCATCGGCAACACCGCCTGGGCCAGCGCGGTCATCAGCGCCAGGATGAGAGCGAACTGCCCGACTTCGGCCAACATGAACTATCCGTCCTCCTCGTCGTCCTCGCGACGGCACGTCCACACTAGCCCAACAGCCGCAAAATGTTAGAGTGGATTACAGTCGCAGGGGGGCGGCACCGGTGACTGAGCATTATCGCATCGCGATCATCGGATCGGGCCCCGCCGGGCTGAGCGCCGCGGCGCATGCGGCGAAACTGGGGCTGAGCCACGTTCTGCTCGAGAAAACCGACCATCTGTCGGACACGATCCACAAATATCAAAAGGGCAAGCATGTGATGGCGACGCCGTCACAACTGGTGCTGCGCGCCGACCTGGAATTCGAGGCCGGCAAGCGCGAGGCCGTGCTCGGCCGCTGGGGCAGCATGGCCGCCGCCGCCGGCATCAACGTCCGTCATCATGCCGAGGTGCGATCGATCACCGGCACTGGCGACCCCATCCCCGGCAGCATCCAGGCCATCACCAGCCGCAGGCGCGACGGCACCACGGAAGTTCGCGAGTTGCAGCGGCTGGCGCCGCCCTATCGCATCACGCTCGCCGGTGCCACCATCATCGCCGACACGATCGTCCTCGCCATCGGCACCCAGGGCAATCCGAACCTGATGACCTGCCCGGGCGGTGACCTGCCGCATGTCCAGTACCAGCTCGACGACCCCGCCGCGTACAACGACGAGCATGTCTTCGTCATCGGCGGCGGCGATGCCGGCATCGAGAATGCGCTGGGGCTGGCGGCCGACGCGGCGCAGGGCAATGTCGTCACGCTGGTCAACCGCTCCGCCGAATTCTCAACCGCCAAGGACGCCAATGTAAAGGCGCTCAACGCGGCGCGCGACGCCGGGCGGATCACGATCATGACCGGCACGACGACGCGGGTGATCGAGCCCGGCTGGATCACCCTCGACACCGCCGATGGCGAGGTTCGCGCCCGCTGCGACCGGGTCATCGCGCGCATGGGATCGGCACCGCCGCGCGGCTTTGTCGAGGCGTGCGGCGTCGAATTCGCCAGCCATGACCGGCTGGCCTTCCCGAAACTGTCGGCGACGTTCGAATCGACCGCCCCCGGCATCCATGTCGTCGGCGCGCTTGCCGGCTATCCGCTGATCAAGCACTGCATCAACCAGGGCCATGATGTCGTCGAGTTCATCAACGGCAACACCGCGCTGCTGCCCGCCGACGAGCCGATCCTGGCGGCCAGGTTCGCCGGCCTGCCCGGCAACCGCAGCGTCGCCGAATGGCTGGAATTCCTGCGCGCCAACGTGTCGATCCTCAATGACATGAGCCCGCTGCAGATGCGCGAGTTCATGCTCGACAGCGCCGCCCGCGTCTGGGCGCCGGGTGCCGTCATCTTCGAGCGCAATGCGCCGGGATCATCGCTGTTCGGCATCGCCGCGGGCAGTGTCCTCGTCGAGATCGACCCCGCCGACCCCTCGGTGACGGTTCCGCTGGCGGCGGGCACGATCTTCGGCGAGGTCGGGCTGATCTCCGGCCGGCGCCGCGGCGCCACGGTGCGCGCCGGCAGCGACTGCATCACTGTCGAGATCCCGCGCAGCGCCGCGTTGAAGCTGATGTCGGCGGTGCCGCCGGCCGCCCGCGAGATCACCCGCATCACCACCGAGCGCAGCCTGTTGCAGATCTTCAAATCGGGGCTGACCCCGGCCGACCTCGTCGATGTCATCGCCGCGGCCAAGATCGAGACGGTGCGCGCCGGCCAGGCGATCATTCGGGAAGGCGAGACCGGCGACGATATCTTCATCATCCAGTCGGGATCGATGGTCGTTGAGAAGACCATCGGCGGCAAGCCGGTGTTCCTCAGCTATGTCCCAGCCGGCTCGTACAGCGGCGAAATGGCGGTCATCGACGGCGGGCCGCGCAGCGCCACGGTGCGCGCCGCGGTGAAATCCGATGTCATCCGCCTGCCCGGCGCCCCGTTCCGCGCATTGCTGGCGGCAAAGCCCGACCTGCTGGCGCGTCTGCGCGACGACATGGCGAGCCGGACCCGGCTCAACAGCTTTATCGAATCGAAGAAGGACGGCTTCGGCGGTGTCGTCGAGATGTACACCGGCGTCGCCAACTTCCTGGTCGACAATGGCGTCGGCGAGGCGACCGACGTGCTGCTGATCGACGAGAAACTGTGCGTCGGCTGCGACAATTGCGAAAAAGCCTGTGCCGACAGCCATGACGGCCTGTCGCGGCTCGATCGCGAGGCCGGGCGCACCTATGCGCATCTGCACGTGCCGACCTCGTGCCGCCATTGCGAGCACCCGCATTGCATGGCCGATTGCCCGCCCAATGCCATCCATCGCGGCCCGACCGGCGAAGTCTATATCGACGAGACCTGCATCGGATGCGGCAATTGCCAGCGCAACTGCCCCTATGGTGTCATCCGCATGGACCAGGTGCCGCCGAAAAAGCCCTGGCTGCTGAACTGGCTGCTGTTCGGCCAGGGGCCGGGACCGGGCGAGCCCGACAAGAAATGGCGCTACAAACAGGCTGCCAAAGCCGTCGAAGCGCCGAAAAAGGCGATCAAATGCGACATGTGCACCGGCCAATCGGGCGGCCCGGCCTGCGTGCGCGCCTGCCCGACCGGCGCTGCCATCCGCGTCTCGCCCGAACAATTCCTGTCGGTGGCGCTGCTCGATCGCGGTGACGACTGATGGCGGCGCGCGCCCGCGGCACGGCCACCACCTCGGGTGCCCGCGACATCGCGCATTCGGGCTTTCTGGCGCATCGGGGCGGCCGCTGGCGCAAGGTGGCGCTGGCGCTGTCGGCGCTGGCCATCGCGGTCTATGCGCTGACCGATCCGCAGCCGCGCCCCAACGGCGGCACGGCGACGGGCTATCTGCTCGGCACCGTCGGCGCGCTGCTGATCTTGTGGCTCAGCCTCATCGGCCTTCGGAAGCGCATCATCACCACCCGGCCCTATTCGTTGAAGGGCTGGACCTCGGCGCATGTCTATCTCGGCCTGTCGCTGATCGTCATCGGCACGCTGCACACGGGCTTCCAGCTCGGGTTCAACGTCCATGGCCTCGCCTATGGGCTGATGCTGATCGTCGTGCTGTCGGGACTTTACGGCATCGCCGTCTATGCCGCGCTGCCGGCGCAACTGTCGGCGAACCGCAACGAGGCGACCCAGCCGCAGATGCTGGAGGCGTTGCGCGCGCTCGATCGCCAGCTCGATACCGCCGCCCAGCCGCTCGACAGGGACGAGGCGGAACTGGTGCGCCTCAGCCTCGAACAATGCGACGTCGGCGGCGGACTGGTCTCGCGACTGACCGGCCGCTACCCGCGCTGCGGCAATGCCCGGGCGCGGGCGGCGGTGCAGGCGATCGTCGACGCCCGCCTGCGCAGCGGCGCGCCCGATGCGCGGCTGGCGCAGATCCTGTTCCTCCTCGAACGGAAGGACGCGGCGCTGGCCCAGGCGAGGCGCCATATCGGCCTGAAGACCCGGCTGGAAATCTGGCTCTACATCCATGTGCCGGCGACCTTTGCGCTGCTCGCGGCGCTGCTGGCGCATGTGCTGAGCGTGTTCCTCTACTGGTGACGGCGTGACGGTCCCCCAATGACATTCATCGTCCGCCAGGTGGCGCGGCGTGCCGACGGCGGCGACATCGTCCGCACGCGCAGCCTCGACGCGGCCGAAATCACCGTCGGCCGCGGCACCGATTGCGATATCCAGCTCGCCGACCTCGGCATCATGCTGCGCCATGCCCGGCTGTCGCTGCTGTCCGACGGCCGTGTCGCCATCGAGGCGACGGGCGGCATCCCGTTCGAAATCGACGGCCGCTTCGTCAATCGCGCCGATCTCGATGTCGCGACGCGCCCGGCGATCGCCATGGCCAGCCATCGGCTGACGCTGGCGCCGGGCGAGGCTCCGGGCAGCGTCGCCGTCACCGCCGAACGCGTCATCGCCGCCAGCGAGGCCGCCGACGCCGGCGCCGAAACCGGCATCTTTTCGCTACAGGGCACGATGCCCGGCAAGCGCGCCATGGCCTGGGCGCTGGCTCTGCTGGTCCTGACGGTCGGTCTGGCGCTGCCCCTGTGGTCGATGATCGGCCGCGAGGCGCCGCCGAGGGCTGGCATTGTCGCTGCCGCCAGCCATCCCGCCACCGCTGTCGGCTGGCGGCCGGACACCGTCTGGTCGAGCGGGCCGCTGTCGACCGCCCATGCCGGGCTCGCCGACAATTGCGGCGCCTGCCACCAAAAGGCGTTCGTGTCGGTCACCGACGCCGCCTGCAGCGCCTGCCACAAACCGGCGACCCTGCCCGCCCATGCTGTGCCCGACCGGATGACGCGCGGGCGCCTGGCCGCCACCGGCGCCGCGACGGCGCTGCGCCAGGGGTTGAACCTGCCGGAGGGCCGCTGCGCGTCGTGCCACAAGGAGCATGAAGGCCCGCGTGGCGCGCTGCTGGTCGCGGCTGATTTCTGCACCGATTGCCATGCCGGGCTCTCGTTGCGCCTGCGCGATACCGCGGTCGCCGATGTGCCCGACTGGGCCGGGCATCCGCAGTTTCGCGCCACGCTGGTGCGGACACCATCGCCGACCAGCCCGCGCTTCGAACGCGTTTCGCTTGCCAAGCGGCCGCGCGAGAACAGCGGCCTCGTCTATCCGCACGATATCCACCTGTCGAAGACCAACAGCGTCGCCAACATGGTGCGCCGCCAGGGCCTGCCGGCCGCGGATGGCGCCCTTGGTTGCAGCTATTGCCATGCGCCCGACAGCGACGGCATCGGTTTCAAGCCGATCGCAATGGAGGCCAATTGCAGCGCCTGCCACGATCTCGCCTTTGCCCGCGACGGCGGTGTCGTCCGCACCCTGCCCCACGGCAAGCCGCAGCAGGTGGCCGGCATCATCCGCGATTTCTACCTGGCCCAGGCGTTCAGCCCGCGCGCCGGAGTGCAGCGCCTGGCATGGGAGCGGCGACTGCCGGGCCAGCGTGCCGAAGCCGTCACCGCCGACCTGCGCGTCACCGGCCCCGGCGAGGCCCGGCAACGCGCTGATGCCGCCATCACCGGCATCTTTTCGGCGGGCGGCGTCTGTGCCGACTGCCATGCCGTCATCGACACCGGCGCACCCGATGCGGCGCTGCGCCATGCCATCGCACCGGTCACGCTGACCGATCGCTACTTGCCCAAGGGCGCTTTCGTGCACAAAAAGCACCGCAGCTACGGCGACCGTACCGGCGATGCCGCCTGCACCAGCTGTCACCAAGGCACCGCGAGCTCGCGGGCGTCGGCCGACGTCCTGCTGCCGCCGGTGTCGCAATGCCGCGAATGCCATGGCGCCGCCACCGTGAAAACCAAGGTCGCGGCGACCTGCGCCACCTGCCACGCCTATCACCCCGGCGCCGATGGCCATGGCGGCCCCGGCGGGGCATCGCTTCCGGCACAGGTGGCGCTGCTGGCCCCCTCCTCCCGCTGACGCATCGGAACCGTGCCGCCGCTCGATGGTAGTTGTCGCGTGGCCGTGTTTCGCCGCCCCAGCCTTGCAGTCAGGGAGAGTATTCATGCGTACCATAACCGCGATGTTCGACAGCCGCGCCGACGCCGAAGCGGCCCGCGACCGTCTCGCCCGCGCCGGCATCAGCGATGCCGATGTCGCCATCCATGACAAGCGTTGCCTCGATGGCGGGCAATCCCGATCGACGGCCGACAGCCATGACGCAGACGGCGCCGAAGGGCGCACCGGCGGCTTTTCCGATGTCGAGCGGCCGGCCGGTGGCGTTTATGGCGCCGATTATCGCACGACGACCGACTATCCCGGCGACGTCGGGCTGCGGCAACGCGAGGCCTCGGCCGAAACCGACAGTGCGCCGATGCACCGTAATGCGCTTGGCGATTTCGTCGACAGTCGCACCGGCAAGAACGTTGCCGACAAGGAGGATGGCCTCCACCGCAACGCCATCGGTGACTTCGTCGATGATCGCACCGGCAAGAACGTCGCCGACAAGGAGGATGGCCTCCACCGCAATGCCATCGGCGACTTCGTCGATGACCAGGGCCATCGCGTTGGCGATGACGAAGACGCGCATCGCGACCATGACCACCGCGGCGCCTGGGACAAGATTGCCAGTTTCTTTACCGGCGACAGCCATGTCTATGAGGAAGGCATGCGGCGCGGCGGCCATCTGCTGACCGTCCATGTCGCCGACGGCGATGTCGATCGCGCTACGGAAATCCTCGATGAAGACGGCGTCGTCGACCTCGACGAACGCCAGGCGAGCTGGCGCAACCAGGGCTGGGGCGACGGTGTGAGCGACGTATCGGCCACCGGGCGGCCACGGGTGCGTTCTTACGATCGCGACTAGGCACAAATTATACTGTCACCCCGGCGCAGCCGGGGCCCATAAACCGCACATTCCGCCACCGTTGCGCAAATCTGGCCGCGTTTGTGGTCTATGGGCCCCGGCCTTCGCCGGGGTGACGTCGTAGGTCGGCCGTTCCCTTCGCGCATCAATCCCTGTAGGACAGTCCGGGCTTTCAACGGGGAATGGCTTTGCGCGCAGCTGACAGCGACGCCGTCATTATCGGCGGCGGCCATAACGGCCTGGTTTGCGCCGCCTATTTGGCCAAGGCCGGACGCAAGGTCACCGTTCTCGAGCGTCGCGGCGTCACCGGCGGCGCCGCGGTCACCGAGGAATTCCACCCCGGTTTTCGCAATTCCGTCGCGAGCTACACCGTCTCTCTGCTCAACCCGCGTGTGATCGCCGATCTCGATCTGCATCGCCATGGGCTTCGCATCGTCAACCGGCCGTTCGCCAATTTCCTGCCGACCGACGATAGCCGCTACCTCCTGACCGGCGGCGGCGGCTCGATCGCCGAGGTGGCGAAGTTTTCCGCAAAGGACGCTGCCGCGCTGCCCGCCTATGAGGCGCAGCTCGAAACCATCGCCGACCTGCTGCGCGACCTGGTGCTGGAAATCCCGCCCAATCTCACCGACGGCGGGTGGCGCGACGCCATTCCCGAACTGCTCGGCGCGGCGCGGCTCGGCAACCGGCTGCGGCGGCTGACGATGGACGAGCGGCGGGTGCTGCTCGAGCTGTTCGCCACCTCGGCCGGGGAGTTCCTCGACGGCTGGTTCGAAAGCGCGCCGCTGAAGGCGGTGCTCGGCTTCGACGGCATCGTCGGCAATTACGCGTCACCCTATGCGGCGGGGTCGGCGTACGTGCTGCTCCATCACGTCTTCGGCGAGGTGAACGGCGTCAAGGGTGCCTGGGGCCATGCCATCGGCGGCATGGGCGCCATCACCCAGGCGATGACCCGCGCCTGCGAGGCGCTGGGCGTCACTATCCGCACCGATTGCGAGGTCGCCGAAGTGGTGGTCGAGCGCGGCCGCGCCACCGGCGTCGTCACCGCCGCCGGCGACACCATCCGGGCCGGGCGCGTCGTGTCCAATGTCCATCCGCGCATCCTTTATGAACGCCTGGTCGATCCGCATCATCTGGCCGACGGCTTCCGCGCCCGCATCGCCCGATACAAGTCGGGGTCGGGCACCTTCCGCATGAATGTCGCCCTGTCGGAACTGCCGAGCTTTACCTGCAAGCCCGGGCCCGGCGACCATCTGTCGGCCGGGATCATCATGGCACCCAGCCTCGATTACATGGAAAAGGCGTGGATCGACGCGCGCCAAACCGGCTGGTCGAAGGCACCGATCGTCGAGATGTTGATTCCCTCCACCCTCGACGACAGCCTGGCGCCGGCCGGGCAGCATGTCGCCAGCCTGTTCTGCCAGCATGTTGCCCCCGAATTGCCGAACGGCATGCACTGGGACGACCATCGCGACACCGTCGCCGACCTGATGATCGCCACCGTCGACAAGGCGGCGCCGGGCTTTGCCGCCTCGGTGCTCGGCCGCCAGATCAAGTCGCCGCTCGATCTCGAACGCGACTTCGGACTGATCGGCGGCGATATCTTCCACGGCAAGCTGACGCTCGACCAATTGTTCTCGGCGCGGCCCATGCTCGGCCATGGCAATTACCGCGGGCCACTGCGCGGTCTCTATATGTGCGGCGCCGGCACCCACCCTGGCGGCGGCGTCACCGGCGCCCCGGGCCACAACGCCGCCCGCGCCATCCTCGCCGATGGCGCACGCTGATCGAACCTTGCGCCACCGCCATCGTTGCGTCAGGCTGTGGACGGGCGGCGGGGCTGTCGACCAGGGGGGACGCAATTCGGCCGATGCTGATCGCACAGGTCACCGATATCCACTTGGGATTCCAGCCGGACGACCCGGCGGAGCTGAACCGCAAGCGCTTCGACGATGTGCTGGCCAGCCTGCTGGCGCTCAACCCGCGGCCCGACCTGCTGATCGCCTCCGGAGATCTTGCCGAGCACGGCACCGTCGCGTCCTACCGCACGCTCAAGATCCTGTGCGACGGCCTGCCCTTTCCGGTTCTGCCGGCGCTCGGAAACCATGACGACCGGGCAAACTTTTGCAGCGTGTTCGGCGACGTGCCGCGCACCGACGACGGCTTTGTGCAATATTGCCACGACGCCGGGCCGCTGCGGCTGGTCATTCTCGACACGCTGGAGCACGGCCGCCACGGCGGCAGCTTCGATGAAGCCCGCGCCGCCTGGCTCGATGCGGCGCTGGCAGCTTCGTCCAAGCCAACGGTCATTGTTCTCCACCATCCACCGATCGAAACCGGCAACGGTTGGATGACGGAACATGTCGATGCGCCCTGGACCCGGATGCTCGGCGCGACGCTGGCGCCGCACCGCCATATTATCCGCCTGCTGACCGGGCACCTGCACCGTGCCATCGTCACCGGCTGGGGCGGCACGACCCTCGCCGTCTGCCCGTCATCGGCGCCGCAGGTTGCGCTGGATTTCCGCGCCCTCGATGCCGACCACCCCGACGGCCGCGACATGATCGTCGCCGAGGCACCCGGCTTTGCGCTGCACTATTGGACCGGGCGCGACCTCGTCACCCATTTCGGTACCGGCGGCGACCACCCCGTGCTGGCGCGCTACAACGCCCGCATGCAACCGACCGTGCGGCACATATTGTCGGAACTTTAGGCTTTATTCGGCACTCCCCGGCTCGGCGATGGCGCGGTGGCGTTCAGCCATCACCGACGCGGGAACGACCCGCGAGGCCAGCACCTGGGCCTTGTTCTGCCAGCCAGACACGACATTGCCCTCGCCCGCCATCAGGCCATCCCAGCCGTCGCGCGCGACCTTGCCGGGGTCGGCCTTTTCGTCATTGCCGACCTTGGTATCGAGCATGTCGGCACGGTCGAAGAATTCGGTTTCGGTGGGGCCGGGCATCAGCGTGGTGATGGTGACGCCCCTGCTGTCCTTCAATTCGTTGCGGAGCGCATCGGCAAAGCTGTCGATGAACGCCTTGCTGCCGTTGTAAACCGCCTGGAAGCTGCCCGGGATATAGCCGGCAATCGACCCGGTGATCAGCACCTTGCCGTCGTTGCGTGCCACCATCGGCGTCAGCACCTGCTTCAGCAGATAGACGGTGCCGGTGATATTGGTATCGATGACCCGCCGCCAGTCGTCGACCTCCTGGTCGAGAAAGCCATGGCCGAGGCCGCGACCGGCGTTGGCGCAGACCAGGTCGATCGGACGGCCACCGGCGCGGGCGATGACGGCGTCGACGCCCTCCAGCGTGGCGAGATCGGCCTCGACGGCATCGACCTCGACATTCTTGGTCCTGAGGTCGGCGGCGGCGTCCTCGATCAGCGCCTCGTCGGCGACGATCAGCAGATCATAACCATTGTCGGCGGCGATATGAGCGAGTTCGAAGCCGATGCCGGTCGAGGCGCCGGTGATGAGGGCGAGTTTGCGGGCCATGGTCTGTCTCCGGTTTGGAATGTGCTTCCCTAACCGGCAGACCGGATTCCCAGTTCCCTGCGCTGCGACCCTGCGCCGCGTTCAGACCCGCATCGGCATCAGCACGTACAGCGCCCGGCTGTCGTCGCTTTCGCGGATCAGCGTCGGCGCCGCAGCATCGGCGAGATGGACATCGACCTGATCGCTGCCGACCTGCCCCAGGATATCGAGCAGATAGCGGTAGTTGAAACCGACCTCGAATTCCGGCGAGGTGTATTCGGCCGGCACTTCCTCGGCGGCGGTGCCGTTTTCGGGGCTGGTGACCGACAGCGTGACCTTGTCGCGGCCCAGCGCCAGCTTCACGGCGCGGGTTTTCTCGGTGGTGGCGATGGCGGCGACGCGGTCGACCCCTTCCGACAGGCTGCGGGTGTCGATCTTGAGGATACGGTCGTTCGCCGTCGGGATGACCCGGCTGTAGTCGGGGAAGGTGCCGTCGATCAACTTCGACGTGAGCGTCGCCTCGGGGCTGAAGCGGAAGCGGATCTTCGACGTCGACAGCGAGATTTCGATAAGCGTGTCATCGGCATATTCGTCGAGCAGCTTCCTGACTTCACCGACGCATTTGCGCGGCACGATGACGCCCGGCATGTTGGCGGCGCCGTCGGGCAGGTCGAGCTCGATGCGCGCCAGGCGGTGGCCATCGGTGGCGACGGCGCGCAGCTTGGGCGTCGCCCCCTCGACGGCATGGATATAGATGCCGTTGAGATAATAGCGGGTTTCCTCGGTGGAAATCGCGAAGCGGGTGCTGTCGATCAGCTCGCGCAGTTCCTTGGCCGACAGGCTGAACACCGTCGGCAGCTCGGTTTCGGCGATGACCGGGAAATCGTCACGCTTCAGCGTGGCGAGGCTGAAGCGCGAGCGGTTGGCGACGACGGTCATCTTGTCACCGGCGACGGCGAGCTCGACCTGGCTGCCTTCCGACAGCTTGCGGACGATGTCGAACAGCGTGTGGGCGCTGACGGTGGTGGCGCCATTGATGTCGATGGCGGCCGGGATGGTTTCCACCACCTGCAGGTCAAGATCGGTCGCCATCAGCCGCAGCCCGTCCGACCGCGCCTCGATCAGCACGTTCGACAGGATGGGGATGGTATTGCGGCGCTCAACCACCGACTGGATGTGCGCCAGACATTTGAGCAGCGTCGCGCGTTCGACCGTCGCCTTCATTTACAGTCCTTGTTTGCCCGTAAGGGATGTATCGCGGGCGACTATAGCGAAGCGCGCGCATCGCGGTAGTGGCGAAGTGTGTCTCGACTGCTACAGATGCACCGATATGGATATCATCATCGCCCGCCACGCCGAAACCGTGTTCAACGCCGCCGCCCGCATGCAGGGGCACATGGCGCACACGCCGCTGACCCGCGCCGGCATCGCACAGGCCGAGGCGATGGGGGCCGCGCTGGCCGAGGTGCTGGGACCGAAACCGGATCGCGACCTGTGGGTGTCGCCGTCGGGCCGCACCCAGCAGACTGCGGCGATCGTCGGCGAACATCTCGGCCATCCGTTCTTCGACTGGCGGCAGGACGAGCGACTGCTGGAGATCGATGTCGGCGACTGGAAAGGGCGTTACTATGCCGACATCGTCGCGGAAATCGGGCCGATCGTCGATGTCGAGCGCCGTCTGTTCGCCGTGGAGCCGCCGAATGGTGAATGGTTTCCCGCCATCGCCGCGCGACTGCAAAGCTGGCTCGACGGCCTCGATCCGTCGCGGCCGGTGCTGGCGATCAGCCACGGCATCACGGCGCGGGTGCTGCGCGGGCTGCTGGTCGGCGGCGACGACTGGCACGGCGTGAAATGTGCCGACGATGCGCCGCAGGGCACGGTGTTCCGCATCGTCGACGGGGTGCAGAGCGTGCTGCTGACCGGGTCGGGCATCCAGGGCGTACGCGCCGCCTGACGCCCGACCCTGTCGGTCAGGCGGCGGCGATGATCGTGCCGACGTCGGCGACCGAATGCCCGGTCAGGTCCTTGGCGATCTCGCCGACCAGCACCGCGCTCAGTGCCTTGTGATAATGCTTGCGCAATTCGCCAAGCGTGCGCGGAGCGGCGACGATGATCAGATTGTCGATCTTGCCGTCGAGCACGCGCTTGTTGAGTTCGGACGCGATGCCGGCGGCAAAGCCGTCCTCGTTCTGCTGGCTGTCATCGGGATTGGCGCTGCTGCTTTGGTGACGGCTGCCCGAGCCCTTGTTGTCACTCGAGATATCGGCATCGGCGAGCGCCGTCAGATGCGGCGTAGCGGCATCGCCGGTGTTGCGGAACAGGTTGAGCTTTTCGCCGTCGGCGATGGCGACGATGGTGTTTTCGGGAATGTTCATGACAGGTCCTGTCGTTATGGTTGCGACAGGGAAACGCCCGGCTGGCGCGATCGGGCCCGCGCCCCGCCTCAGTCGCCGGTCCGCCCGCCGATGCGCCAGGGCGGAAAGCGCTGGTTGCGACCGGCGCGCTACAGGACGATGCGATTGACCGCCGGGTCGCGGGCTTCGGTACGGCGCCACAGTTAGTCCTGGTCCTCAGGCGGCGCGTCGAACACCATTCCGCGCGCCAGCGAGACGGCACGGTGCATCCGCATCGGGCCCTCGCTCTTTGATTCGGCGCCTGGCGGGCTTATGTGCCGCACCACAGCACAGCCAGAGGATTCCCAATGTCTCTCCCCGCCGATCCCGTCGTCATCACCGGTTTTGCCCGCACGCCGATGGGCGGTTTCCAGGGTGCGCTGGCCGGGGTGTCGGCGACGCAGCTCGGGTCGGTCGCGGTCAGGGCGGCGGTCGAGCGGTCGGGGGTCGACGCGGCCAGCATCGGCCAGATCTTCATGGGTTGCGTGCTGCCCGCCGGCCTCGGCCAGGCGCCGGCGCGACAGGCGGCCCTTGGCGCCGGGCTGCCGCTGTCGGTGGAGGCAACCACGGTCAACAAAATGTGCGGATCGGGCATGCAGGCGACGATCATGGCGCACGACGCACTGCTCGCCGGCACCGCCGAGTTCATCGTCGCCGGCGGCATGGAGAGCATGTCGAACGCGCCCTATCTGCTCGTCAAGCACCGCGCCGGCGCCCGCATCGGCCATGATGCGGTGAAGGATTCAATGTACCTCGACGGGCTGGAGGATGCCTATGACCCCGGCAAGCTGATGGGCGCCTTTGCCGAGGAATCGGCGCGCGATTACCAGTTCACCCGCGTCGCCCAGGACGAATATGCGATCGAGAGCCTGAACCGGGCGACTGCGGCGATCACATCGGGGGCGTTCGACGACGAGGTGACGCCGGTGACGGTACCGGGGCGTGGCGGCGACACGGTGGTGGCCGCCGACGAACAGCCCGGCAAGGCGCGGCCCGACAAGATCCCCGGCCTGAAGCCGGCCTTTGCCAAGGACGGCACCATCACCGCCGCCAATGCCTCGTCGATCTCGGACGGCGCCGCCGCGCTGGTGCTGAGCCTCGCCAGCACCGCGGCGCGCGACGGCCTGGCGGTGCGGGCGCGCATCGTCGCCCATGCCGCCCATGCCCATGAACCTGGCAAGTTTACCACGGCGCCGGTGCCGGCGATCGAAAAGGTGCTGAAAAAGGCCGGCTGGACGATCGGCGAGGTCGACCTGTTCGAAGTCAACGAGGCGTTCGCGGCGGTGGCAATGATCGCCATGCACGATCTGGGCATCCCGCGCGACAAGCTCAACATCCACGGCGGCGCGACGGCGCTCGGCCACCCGATCGGCGCGTCGGGCGCGCGCATCATCGCGACGCTGGTCGCGGCGCTGGAACGCACTGGCGGCAAGCGCGGCGTCGCGGCGCTGTGCATCGGCGGCGGCGAGGCGACGGCGATCGCGGTTGAACGGGACTGACCCACTGCTAACCCTCCCGCAAGCGGGGGCCGGCAATGTTATCCCCGATATCCCCGTTATCCACAGGGCAGATGCCCGATATTTCGCTTCCGCGACTCAGGCTTTGGTGAGACCATTCACTTGTAGCCGGGAATTGCCCGAGGCCGAAAAGCCAAGGAAAAAGAAGCGGTTATAGCTAGGCCGAAGCCGGCAACCAAGGCGCAAGCCGGAAATTGCAGCGCGGAAAGTCTGGCTGGGTCGACCGCCAAGGCGTGAAACCGGAGCCACCATGCAAATGGTCGCAAAGGGGACCCCCGAAAGCGAGAGGTCCAGTGGGTCGGAAAGGCAGCTTCGGCCGCCGGACTGCCTCGCGAAAGTGCCGTGACCAGGGAAGGCACGCCGCGCAGACGCCGTAAGGCAGACAGCAAGGTGACACCGCCCGGGTGGCACGACACAGTGGCGGCCGGTGGCAGCACCGGCCGCCATTTGTGCGTGGCGCCGCGAGCGCGCAGTGCGCAACACAGCGCGCCGACAGGCGCAAGCACGGCCGGCGGGGCGTCGCCGCCTCCTGCGACGAACCCGTACGACGCCCGCCGCGGCCTTCAGCGCCGCGTTAAGAGCCCTAAGGCGTCAGCGCCGAAGGCACCTGCCCCCGCAGCCCCGCCGACACCTTCTCCACACCCTCCATCACCCGCAGGATATTGCCCCCTGCCAGCTTCCGGCAGTCGGCATCGCTCCAGCCGCGGCGGAGAAGTTCGGCGATCAACGCCGGATAGGTCTCGACCCCTTCCAAACCGGTGGGCGTCGTGTCGATGCCATCGAGATCGCCGCCGATCCCGACATAGTCATGGCCCGCGACCTTGGCGATATGGTCGATATGGTCGGCGACCTCGGCCAGCGTCACCGCCGGCATGGGGTTGGCCTTGTCCCATTCCGCCAGCGCCACGGCGGCGCGTTCGGGCTGGCCGATGTACAGCCCCGAATAGGGCGGTGCATTGTAGGTCGCCTTGATGCCGGCGCGCGCCGCTTCCCACTCCATGCGCTTGCGCGACACATAGCCCGGGGCATAGTTGACCATGACGATGCCGCCGTTGGCCGCCACCAGTTTCAGCACCTCGTCCGACACGTTGCGCGGATGGTCGGTGACGGCGCGCGCCGACGAATGCGAGAACATCACCGGCGCCCTGGTCATCGCCAGCACCGCCTTCATCGTGCCTTCGGAGACATGGCTGAGGTCGACGATCATGCCGATGCGGTTCATTTCGCCGACAACCGCCTTGCCGAATGCGGTCAGCGGTTCCTGGCGCGGCGCCTCGTTGGCGCTGTCGGCCCAGTCGTTGTGGCGAACATGGGTCAGGGTTACGTAGCGAACGCCGAGATCGTAGAACATGCGCAGCGCCGGCAGGCTGTTGTCGATCTGGCTGCCGCCCTCGACCCCCATCATGCTGGCAACCTTGCCGGTCTTCTGGATGCGGCGGACATCGGCGGCGGTGCTCGCCAGCTCGAAGTCCTTGGGGTGGCGGGCGACGATGCCGCGAACGATGTCGATCTGTTCCAACGTTGCCTTCACCGCCGCCGCGCCCGTGGTGCCGGCCGGCACCCATACCGACCAGAATTGTCCGCCGACCATGCCGGCGTGGAGGCGCGGAATGTCGGTCTGCAACGGCTTTTCGAATTTGCGGCTGTCGGCGTTGAGGTCGACGCCCCACCATTTCTCCCCGAACTGGCCGCGCAGTTGTTCGGGCCAGTCGTTGTGGCCGTCGATGATCGGCTGCGCCTTCAGCACCGCGCGGGCCCGCGCCAGGCTGGGATCGTCGCCGCTCGCGGGGGCGGCCAGCAACGGGCTGGCGAGCATCAGGGCGGTGGTGATGGCAATAATGTTTCGCATCGGGCCGTTGTCGCACCACCTTGCCCTCTCTTGCAAGACAGGTGGCGCGGGTGCGAGACTTCAGGCTAACGTTTACGGCAACCAAGCCTTTGGAGACCCATGATGCTCGATGCCAGCGGACGCGAATGCTATAACGAGGACCATGCCGCGTTTCGCGACACCGTCCGCAAGCTCTTCGACCGCGAGCTGTACCCCAACATCGACCGCTTCGAGCATGAAGGCATCGTTTCGAAGGACTTCTGGCGCGCGTGCGGCGATAACGGTCTGCTCTGCCCGACGGTGCCGGAGGCGTATGGCGGCCTCGGCCTCGATTTCGGCTATAACGCCGTCGTCAACGAGGAGCTGGCCTATTCGGGCTGTTCCGCCGGCATCACGCTGCAGTCCGACATCGTCGCCGACTACATCGTCGCCTATGGGTCCGAAGAGCAGAAGCAGAAGTATCTGCCCAAGATGATCAGCGGCGAGCTGATCACCGCCATCGCGATGACCGAGCCCGGCGCCGGATCCGACCTGCAGGGCGTGCGCACCACCGCCAAGAAGGACGGCAACCATTATGTCATCAGCGGGTCCAAGACCTACATCACCAACGGCCAGAACGCCGACCTGATCATAGTCGTCGCCAAGACCGACCCCGACAAGGGCGCCAAGGGCACGTCGCTGATCCTCGTCGAGAGCGATCGCGAAGGCTTTGCCCGAGGCCGCAACCTCGACAAGATCGGCCAGCACAGCGCCGACACGTCTGAGCTGTTCTTCAACGAGGTCCGCGTGCCGATGACCAACTGCCTCGGCGAGGAGAACAAGGGCTTCATCTACCTGATGAGCCAGCTGCCGCAGGAACGGCTGGGCATCGCCATCGGCGCCCAGGCCGGCGCCCAGCGCGCCTTCGATGAAGCGGTGAAGTTCACCAAGGATCGCAAGGCATTCGGCAAGACGGTGTTCGATTTCCAGAACACGCGTTTCACCCTCGCCTCGCTGAAGACCCAGCTGCAGGTCGGCTGGGCCCACATTGACTGGGGGCTCAAGCGCCTGCTGGAAGGCAAGCTGACCGCGGCCGAAGCCAGCGCCGCCAAGCTGTGGCACACCGAGATGCAGGGTGACGTCGTCGATGCCGCGCTGCAGTTGCACGGCGGCGCCGGTTACATGAACGAATATCCGATCGCCCGCATGTGGCGCGATGCGCGGGTGCAGCGCATCTATGGCGGCACGTCGGAAATCATGCGCGAAGTCATCGCCCGGACGATCTGAGGTGGATTGCCTAAGGGCAGTCCCGCTTCAACGAAATCGACGCCAGGTGGGTTAACGACCTAGATGAGCCCGGCCAGCGTCGCCTTCATCGCCGCCTCGGTGCGGTTGGCAGCGCCGACCGTGGCGATCGCAACCGCGACATGGGTCTTCACCGTCGCCGGCGACAGCCCGAGGCGCTTGGCGATGGCCTTGTTCGACAGGCCTTGCGAAATCAGCAGCAGCACCTCGCGCTGGCGCGGCGTCGCGCTGACCGTGCGATTGTCGCCGCCGCGCCGTTCGGTGGCGATATGGGCGATCCGCGGCGGCAGATAGCGTCCGCCGGCAGCGACCAGCTCGATCGCGGCGAGCAACAGCGCCGAATCGCAGGCCTTGGGGACAAACCCGTCGACACCGCTTTCGATGAGGTCGAGCAGCAGGGCATCGTCCTGCGTGCCGGTAATTATGATGACACGTGCACCGGGCGCGGCGGCGCGGATCCCCGCCACCCCGGCTCGTTCGTCGGCGCCGGGCATGACGAGATCGACAAGGCAGATGTCGGGCCCGGCGGCCGCCAGGCTCCACGCCTCTGGAAAGCTTGCGGCATGGCGGATTTCGGCATCCGGCCAACGGCTGCCCACTAGCGCGGCCAGCGCATCGCGCACCATGGCATGGTCATCGCAGATCAGACAGCTCCGCATTCCGCCCTACCCCTTATCGCCGCCCCGCCGCGCTGTCACGCGCTCGCCTATCGGCCAATCGCAACGCGGCGGCATCACCCGACAGGTTCACCCAAATGGCCGATGCCGCACCCGCCAACGCCAGCTAAAGCCCTGAATTACGGGCCGCCCCATGGCAGGTGCCGTGAAACTGCTAACGTAAACGGGGGAATATCATGCGTTACTCGATCTGCCTGGCGGCATTGCTCGCCGGCACGGCCTTTGCAACCACCGCCAGCGCTGCCGAGAAAGGCGCCTACATCGGCCTGTCGGTGGGCGTGGCAAAGCTGGGCACCACCGATATCGGTTATTACGACGCCGGTGGCACCTTCGGCGGCAGCGGCGCCACCGACCGCGCCGACGGCCGTCTCAGCTTCAAGTCCGCTGCCGAATTCAAGGGCACCGTCGGCTATGATTTCGGCACCATCCGCGCCGATCTGGAAATCGCCTATGCGCGCAGCAGCACCAAGGCGCTGACCGTCGACAGCATCAACGGCAGCCCGGTCACGCTGAGCCCCGGCGACATCAGCGACATCTGCGACTATCTTGAGGCCAGCAACTGCGCGGGTGCCGGCAATGCCATCACCGTCGACGGCAGCCGGCTGCGCCAGCTGTCGGCACTCGGCAGCCTGTGGGTCGATCTGCCGATCGGCAAGTCGGTGACGCCCTATGTCGGCGCCGGCCTCGGCGTTTCGGGTTTCGAGGCCGATGGCGAAGGCAAGGCGCAATTTGCCTGGCAGCTCGGCGCCGGCGTCGCCTTCAATATCAGCGAGACGACGGCGATCACCATCGATTACCGCCATCGCGAGGCCAAGGGCACCAACATCGCCTATGATTCGGTGTCGGGCTTCGACATCGGCAAGCTGAAGACCGACAGCGTCAGCGCCGGCGTGCGTTTCACCTTCTGATCACTGGCCTGCGGGGCGGCAGCGTCTGCCCCGCAGGCCGTTATCAGGCAGCCGGCAGCTCCACCAGGAACGCTGTTCCGCGTTGCCACTGCGAGACCAGCCTGATGCTGCCGCCCATCATGGCCAGTTGCCGGCGGGCGGAGACAAGCCCCAGGCCGAGGCCGCGATGCAGGCTGGTGTTGCCCTTGGCGAAATCTTCGAACAGCCAGCGCTCGCTGTCGCTGGCGAGACCGCAGCCATCGTCGATCGCCCAGATTTCAACCGTTTCGCGGCGCCGGCGCGCGGCGAGCAATAGCCGGCGCCCGCCGGAATGGCGGATGGCATTGTGCACGATATTGCCGATCGCCCGCCCGACGAGTTGCGGATCGGCCATCACGGCATGGGCGCTGCCGACGATCCGGATGCGCATCCCGGTCGCCTCCGCTGCCACCCGATACTCGCGGGCGATGCCGTTTAGGAGATGTGCCGTCGGCAGCGACTGCGGCCGCACGGCGACAGCGCCGGAATCGAGCCGCAGATATTCGATCATCGTGTCGATGAGGCCCTGGGCGGATTGCAGCGCCACGGCGGCGCCGCGCACCGCCTCGTCGTGGCGCTCGCCGGCCGGCAGGGCCAGTGCCGCCTCGATCCCGAGCCGAGCCGCATAGACGGGCTGCTGCAGGTCGTGGCTGGCGGACGCGATAAAGCGCGCCTTGGCATCACGTTCGGTGGCGACGATTGCCAGTGCCTCGCGCGTCGCGGTGGCCGAGGCGGCGCTCACCTGTTCTGCCTCCAGTGCTGCCAGCACGGTGCGCTGCACCAGGCGTTGCAGGCCGAGCATCGACGCGCCGATCGCGACCAGCAGCAGCGCCAGCGCCAGCCCCAGCTCGACATCGCTGTAGATGGCGAAGCCGGCAACCGCGACCGTCAGCAGCAGGACCTCCCAGGCGGCAAGGCGCGCCGCCGGATTGGCGGATATGATGCTGACGCCGACGTACCAGACGTACATGAGGGTGGTGAAATACTGCAGCGCCACATCGGCGCCGCGCAGCAGCACCCAGGGGCTCAGCGCGATGCCGATGTTCAGCAGCTTGCGGGCGATGATGCCGAAGCGCGGCCAATGTTCCACCGTGTCGGCGTCGTCGGGCCGGCGCCGGTAAAAGCTGATGATCGCGACGAGCCAGAAGCCGACGACGGCGAACATGGCCGTCAGCCACAGGTCGAGCAGCCACGCCGGACGGACCAGCGGGCCGAAGCGCCATCTGATGAAAATCAGCACCAGCGTCATGATGATCATGCCGGGGATGCTGAACCGGGCCCCCGAGCGCACCGCCGCGGCACGCGCCGGCAGGCTCATCGCGTCGAAGGCGTCCAGCGGCGTTTCGTGCAACGGGATAGCCGATTGATTTAACATTTGCTCCACCGATGCAGCCGATTAGCGGGGTCGCATCGCACGATCAAGCGGCTGATATTGCGCACGGCCGGCTGGTGGCGCGGGCTCGCGGCGTGGTTCACCCCCGACAGAAAAGCCCGGGGGTTTCCCCCCGGGCTGATGTTCTGACCTGCCGGCTTCAGGCTGCCGGCTTGTTCGTCTCTGCCGCAGCCACCGGGGTGGCGACCGGTGCCGCCTCGGGGGCGATCGCCGCAACCGGCGGCGTCGCACCGGCGGGGGTGTCGCTGTGATAGGCACCCTTCAGCCCCGGATAGTCCTTCAGCATCGGGTAGCCGCCCAATGGCTTGTTCACGCCCTGGTGGCAGGTGGTGCAATAGACCTTCTTGGGATCGCCGGCCGGCCCCCGCCGGTTGGCGGGCCAGACGCTGCCCAGCGACGTGATGTAGTTGTCGTTGGTGTCGCGAACCATGCGGATGCCGTACCAGGCCGACACGCGCTGGGTGCGCGATTGCGACCAGTTCGCGAAGTTCTGGGTGTTGTGGCAGTAGGTGCAGTTGACACCCAGGCCCTGCGACATGTGCATCATCAGGCCATAGGTCTGTTCGGTCGACTGGATCGATGCCTTGTGAGCGGTCGGGAAGGCCGATGGCCCGCCGACGCGGATGTTGTTCTTGCCCTGCAGTAACGCCGTGAACGGATCGTTGGGCAGCGAGGCATAGGCAACTGTCGGTGCCGGCATGTTCTGGCCGCGGCGATTGCCGGCCAGCTTGTTCGGGCTGGGCAGGCCCTCGGACCAGACATATTTCGGAACGGCATTGCCGCGATGGCAGGTCCAGCAGGTGACGCCGGCGTTGGCACCGTTGGCGCTGGCCTGGAAATGCGGTTTCCAGGTGCTATTGATGCTGCGCGTCATCTGGATCATGCGCCGTGCGACGATCTTGGTGTACAGCTCGTCGGACGCCATGTTTGCCGGATTGTGGCAGTAATTGCAGCCGGCGTTGGGGCCATCGACCGGGGCGACCCAGTTGGAGATCGCCGCCATGGTGTAGTTGAACTCTTCGGTCGACAGGTCGCCGAGCACCTTGACGTTCTGATACGTCACATTGGCGCGCGGCCCCTCCAGCATGTCGGGCGTCAGCGGGTACGGCGGTTCCGGCACCGCCGCCACCTTGGTCATGCTGCTGCTGTCGTTGACCTGGTTCAGCCCGGTCCCGCGCGGACCGACCTGCGACACGGTTTTCTTTCCGAATTCGCAACCGGCAAGCAGCAGGGCCGGCAGTACGAAGACGAGGGTGGCGAGTTTGCGGGTCATTGCGGTGCCCCCGGAAGAGTGGCGGGATCGACAACACCGGTTGCCGGATATGCCAGCGCGAAATGATGCTCGACGGCCCAAAGGTACCAGTTGTCGACGACCGTGCCGGTCAGCAGGATGCCGATACCACCCGTAAGCGTCGTCAACACCGCGAACCACCACGCCCAGCGATGGACCGATTCCATCGACGCGTTGAAGCCCATTGTCCAGCGCCAGAACAGCGCAGCGCGTTCTGACGCAGTGCCGCGGTCGGTGATCTGTTCGATCTCGCGTTCACCGCCATAGCGGCCGACGGCCAGGATGGTGGCGCCGTGCATCGCGAACAGCAGTGCCGACCCATAAAGGAAGACGATCGAGAGCGCGTGGAACGGATTGTAGAACAAATTGCCGTAGCGGATGGAAAAGGCCGCCGTCCAGTCGAGGTGCGGGAAGATGCCGAACGGCACTGCTTCCGACCAGCTGCCCATCGCCAGCGGCCTGATGAAGCCGAGGACGAGGTAGAGCCAGATCGCCGAGGCAAAGGCCCAGGCGATGTGCGTGCCCATGCCGAGCTGTTTCGCCCGCACATAGGTCCGGGCCCACCAGAGCAGCACCGACAGGGTCAGGAAGAAGCCGGCGATCAGCCACCAGCCGCCTTCCTGCAGCGGCGGCAGGATCTTCAAGCCGTATTTGGCCGGCGGCGGTTCGAGCGCCAGCCAGAACAGCTGCCGCACGAACTGGATGGGGTCCCAATTGACCTGCGCCCAGAAGTTGAGACCGATGATGCAGAAGGCGAGCGTGCCGAACACCAGCGAAGCGAGGCCGAGCTTGCCGAGATAGACCGGCCCGATCTGGGTGCCGCCGAGCTTGCCCAGCCAATAGGTGTAGCCGAATGGCCCGTAGCGCGGGTCATTGTGCGGGCCGAGCGGCACCCCGGTCTCGTAATCGCCGCGAAGCTGGAGCTGGGTGAAAATATTCTGATATGCCATGGTCTTCGCTCCCCTTAGCGCCAGATCGGCAGGTTGAGCCACCACGTCCACCATTCGGGCCAGCCGCGTGACCAGAAGGGACCGGAGAGGATGATGCAGACAGCGCTCCAGAACACGGCGTTCAGCGCGAGCAGCAGCCCGACCCTGTGGATGCCGAGCGTACCGACCGAATAGCCGACGAGATCGCGGAAGAACGTGTCTTCATATTCGGGCGACTTGACGTCCTGACCCTCGGCCGGATTGACCGCCGACAGCACCAGCGCGCCGTGCATGGCGAGCGCCAGCGCCGTGGTGAAGAAGAAGCTCACCGCCAGCATGTGCGCCGGATTGTAGTGGAAGTGCAGGTATTGGTAGCCGGTGTTCGACACCCAGTCGAGGTGGCTGAAGATACCATAGGGAAAGCCCCAGCCCCAGGCGCCCATCAGCACCGGGCGGATGACCTCCAGGCTGAAATAGGCGAAGATCGCCATGCCGAAGGCCGCCGGGACATGATAGCCCATGCCGAGCTTGCGGCAGATCTCGACCTCGCGCAGCGCCCAGGAGCCGAAGGCGCCGAGCGCGCAGATGGTGATGATCTGCCAGAGCCCGCCCTCGCGCAGCGGCGCAAGCGACAGGCCGTATTTGATGTCGGGAGGAGCGATATTGATGAGCCACGGATTCCACGTCGGACCGATGGCGGCGCCGTACAGGATCAACGCGGTGCCCAGCGTTGCAAAGAAGATCGTCGTGACCCCGAAGAAGCCCACATAAAAGGGGCCGATCCAGAAGTCGAAGAGGTCACCGCCGACCAGCGTACCCCCGCGAACGCGATATTTCCGCTCGAAACTTAACAGCGCCATGGCGCACCTCCCCCTCTGCCCGTTACCCTTGTGGTACGGCGCGGGATTTCAACTGTTGGTGCGGGCGGGCAGGACCAGAAAACGCTGACCCCGCCCGTCTCGCCTTGATACAAACGCGACGCGATACTGTTGGCCGGATCAGGCCGATTCCGACCCCGTGGCGATCGACGCCGCGGTGGTGTTCGTGGAAGCGCCCGAAGCGCCGTCCAGCCAGTTGTACCGATCCGTCGACAGCAGGATGAAGTGAATGAGGATCGCCAGCGTAAACAGGAAGATCGCCAAAGCACTCAGGATGCGTTGCGGGTTGAAAGTCTGCCAAATTCTCCACATCGTAACGTCTCCTTAACCGCGGGTCGGCACGGCGCGTGTAGCGTCGGCCTGCTGAACGCTTTCGACCTGGGCGAAGGCCTTGGCCGGCCCGAGCCACGGACGCCACGACCACACCAGGAAGTGCGCGATGATCGCCACGAAAACGAAGAATGCCGTCGATGCGACGAAGAGCTTGTGCACTTCCTTCGCTTCGGCGTCGGTCAGGTAGGTGCCTGGCCCCAGCTTGTTGTCACTCATGTATTTTCCTCCAGTTTATCCGCCGCACGGGGCCGGGAATGGCCTCGCCCGACCGGCAGCTTTGCGGCGTTGGAATCCACCGCAAAGAGGTCGAGATCCAGGATTGGACCAAGGTATGAGCGCAGGTGGATCATGCCGCCTGTGCCTCGAAAAGTCGGGCGGCGGCATGGAGCCGTTCCCGGGTGACCTGTTTTTCGCCGGCATCGCGCGCGGCGCGTTCAGCGGCATCGCGCAGGCGCTTGGCGGCGGAAATCCGCACCAGCACCGGCTGCTTGTCGACGAGGATGTCGAGCTCCGACCGGGCTTCGTCCTCCCAGGCGACCTGCTCCAGCAGGCGCGACGGCGTCGCTTCGGCGCGGTCCATCTGGCTGGCCAGAGGCAGGATGAAGAACAGCGCGTCGAACAGCGCGTTGCAGACTTCCTGGACGAGATATGTCGCGCCGGAATAGCCCATGTACGGCGTACCCGTATGGCGGCGGATGGCGGCGCCCGGAAAGCTGGCCGGCACATAGATGGCGCGGCTGCCGACCTCGGCCATGTACATGCGCTCGTTATAACTGCCGAACATGATCAGCGGCGGATTGGTCTTGATGGCTTCCAGCACCGCGGCATTGTCGGGCTTGATGCCGGCCGACCGCATGAAGGTGAAGGTGCAGGGCAGCCCGATGTCGTCTTCGAGGAAGCTGCGCAGCCCGCGCGTGTAGGTCTCGGTCGCCACCACGGCGAAGCTGGCGGTGCCGAAGAAATCCTGGGTGACCGAGCGCCACAGGTCCCACAGCGGCTTGATGGTGGTGTGCTTTTCCTTCTCGATGAACGGCTCGGCATCGAGGCCGGTCAGCTCGGCGAGTTTCCGCAGGAACAGCGTCGTCGAATTCAGCCCGATCGGCGCCTGAAGGTACGGGCGCTCGAGCGCTTCGCAAAGCCCCCTGCCCCATTCGCGGTACATGCAGACATTGACCTCGGCATCGGCCAGCCGGCGGATGTCGGCGAGATGGGTGCCCAGCGGGAACACCATGTTGACCTCGGCACCGATGCCTTCGATCAGGCGACGGATCTCGGCGAGGTCGGACGGCATGTTGAAGGTGCCGTACATCGGCCCGATGATATTGACCTTGGGCCTGGCGCCTTCCTTGCGGGGGCGGAGCGGCGGCGTTTTCTTGGGGCCGAACTGCGTCCACAGCCAGGTCAGGGCGCGATCGCCGGCCTGCCACTGGTCTTCATCGATGGTGCGCGGCAGGAAACGCTGGATATTGGTGCCTTCGGGCGTCACGCCACCGCCGATCATTTCGGCGATCGAGCCGGTGACGACGACGGCGGGCAGCGACGGATCGAGCGTCTTCCACGCCCGCTTCATGGCGCCTTCGGTGCCGTCGCGGCCGAGTTCCTGTTCGCCGAGCCCGGTGACGACGATCGGCAGCTCGTGCGGCGGCAGGCCATCGGTATAGTGGAGGACCGAGGTGACCGGCAGGTTCTCGCAGCCGACCGGGCCATCGATGATGACCTGCAGGCCCTTGATGGCGGTGAACGCGTAGACCGCGCCCCAATAGCCGCCGGCCCGATCATGATCGAGGATCAGCGTCATGAGCCGATCGCCTCTTCGGCCTTGGCGGCGGCGAACATCTTGGCGGCGTATTTCGCCTTGAACTGCGGGCGGTCGGTCGGCGTGTCTTCCCAGATGCCGGCCGCATAGCCTTCGCCGACACCGGCGAAGAATTCGCGCATCGTGTCGAACCGCGCCTTGTTGCCGAGCGCACCGTTGATGACCTGGGCGAGGCTGCCGGCGCCGGCCGGACCCATCAGCGGGCGGGCGGAGATGAGGTTGGTGAAATACAGCGCCGGGATGGCTTGGCTCTTGGCGTGCTGGACAACCGGCGTGGTGCCGATGGCGAGATCGGGCTGGAAGGCGTCGACCGCGGCGATGTCCTGTTCGAGGCTGGCGCGATACTGGATATGGACGCCCTTGGCCTCCAGCCATTCACGATCGGGGTCGGACCAGCGGGTCTTGGGGCAGGCCGTGCCGACATAGCGGACATCGGCGCCGCTTTCGACGAGCAGCCGGGCAACCAGCAGCTCGGAGCCTTCATAGCCCGACACCGTGATGCGGCCCTTGATCGGCTTGGCGGCGAGCGCGCCGGCGATCGCGGGCAGGAACTTGTTCTGCGCTGCGGCAACCCGATCGGCGCTGATCCCGCAGGCGTCGCCGATGGCGGCGAGCCAGGCGGCGGTGCCGTCGCGGCCGACCGGCGCACTGCCGACGACGGTGCGGCCGGCCGCTTCGAATTCACGAACCGAGGCTGTGTAGAAGGGGTGGATGGCGGCGACCGCGGCGCAATCGAGCGCCGAATAGAGCTCGCGCCATTCGCGGGTCGGCACGACCGGCCCGGCGGCGAGGCCCATCGGCTCCAGCATCATCGAGATGCCGACCGGGTCGGCGGGGAACATTTCGCCCAAGAGCGTGATCGTCGGCTTGTCGGGGCGTTCGGCAGGCGCCGCGACCGGCCCGGCCATGGCTTCCTTGCGGGCATAGGACAGCATCGCGCCGGCGAGCACATCCTTCGCTTCGGCATGGGTCGGCACGCCGAAGCCCGGCACATCGATGCCGATGATGCGGACGCCGTTGATGACATCGGGCAGCAATTGCAGCGGCACGCCCGACGCCGTCGGCACGCAGAGATTGGTGATTACGATGGTATCGTAAAGATCGGGGTCGGCCATCTGGTGGACGGCGTCGCGAATGTCCTCGAACAGCTTGCCCGTCACCAGCGTTTCGGAGCTGAACGGCACGTAACCGACGGTGCGCCGGGCGCCATAGAAGTGACTGGTAAAGGTCAGGCCATAGACGCAGCAGGCCGAGCCCGACAGGATCGTCGCGGTGCGGCGCATGCGCAAGCCCACGCGGAGCGAGCCGAACGCCGGGCACATCGATTGCGGCTGGTCGTGCGGACCCTTCGGGTAATCGGCGGCATAGCGGTCGAGGATTTCGGACTTGCCGGCCTTCGCCGCGGCGTCACGCATGGTATCGCCGCCAGCATGGCAACCGTCGGCTGTTGCCGCGGGAATGGCAAGATCCACCGGATCAGACATGGTCGTAGACGACCTCCAGGGTGGGTTTGGTTTCGAAGACGCCGCCGCGCATGTCGGCCTGGCTGGCCGGCCGCAGCGTGAAGTTGCCGCCGGTATCCTCGGGCTTGAACAGCGCCAGCAGGCCGTCCTGGTCGAGCGGGGTCGGTCGCACCGGTGGTGCCGTCGCGACATTTTCGGCGAGCTGTTCGAACAACGGGCCCCACTGGCTCTCGCTGGTGCCGATGATCTGATAATTGGCGGATTTCTTGCGAATATCCTCGTGCGCCGGGATCGAAATCAGTTCCGGAATGCCGACCGCTTTCGCAAAGGCCTGGGCTTCACCCGAGCCATCGTCCTTGTTGATCAGGATGCCGGCGACGCCGACATTGCCGCCCATCTTGCGGAAATATTCGACCGCCTTGCAGACATTGTTGGCGACATAGAGCGACTGCAGGTCGTTCGACGCGACGACGATGACCTTCTGGCACATGTCGCGGGCGATCGGCAGGCCGAAGCCGCCGCAAACCACGTCGCCGAGGAAATCGAGCAGGACGTAATCGAAGCCCCAATCGTGGAAGCCGAGCTTTTCCAGCGTTTCGAAACCGTGGATGATGCCGCGCCCGCCGCAGCCGCGACCGACCTCGGGGCCACCCAGCTCCATCGCGAAGACGCCGTCACGCTGGAAGCAGACATCCTCGATGCTGATTTCCTCGCCGGCGAGTTTCTTGCGTGCGCTGGTCTCGATGATCGTCGGCGTCGCCTTGCCCCCGAACAGCAGCGACGTGGTGTCGGACTTGGGATCGCAACCGATGAGCAGCACGCGCTTGCCCTGCTGCGCCATCATGTAGCTGAGGTTGGCAAGCGCGAAGGACTTGCCGCTGCCACCCTTGCCATAGATGGCGATGATCTGGGTTTCCTTGGTGACTTCACCGGTGTGGACGGGATCGGGCTCGATATCGGCTTCCGCGCGCAGGGCAGCGACTTCGTCAAGAAACGCACTGACACTCATGCGATATTTCTCCAGTCGAAGACCATTTTCAGGCAGGCCGGGTCGGAAAAGGCCTGCGGATAGGCGCTTGCCGCCTCGCTGGCCGACACCCGGTTGGTGACGAGGCCATCGAGCGACAGCCGGCCGCTGCCGACCATGGCGATAACCGCCGCCAGGTCGTCAGGCAGGAATTCGGTGGCGATGCGGATGCGCGACTCGCGCCGGAACGCCGGGGCGAAGTTGAAGCTCAAGGGATCGCTGTAGAAGCCGGCGAGGACGATTTCGCCGCCATGGCCCATATGCGCGACCGCGGCGTCGAGGATCTTCGAGTCGCCACTGGCGTCATAGATGCTGCGATAATCGCGGCGATCGTCGCGATCCGGCGTTACCACCGTATAGCCTTCGCCGCCGGCCATGCGGTCGGCATTGATTTCCCAGACTGTCGGCGTGCGGCCCTCGGCAACTGCCATGCGGGCCAGCAGGCGGCCGAGCACGCCATGGCCGATGATGAGGTCGGGCAGCGCACCGCCGGCAAGCGCGTGGCGCGCCGTTGCCGCCAGCGACAGCAGCACGGCCGAATCGCCAAGGCCATCGGGAATGCCGAGCACGCGTGCCGAGCCGGTGACCAGCGTCTGCGCCGAGCCGCCAAACAACCCGCGCGCGCCGATGAATTTGGAAGATCCCGGAACGAAGACCGTTTCGCCGATGCGGCTGCGGCCATTCGCACCGGCGTCGACGACGCGGCCGACGGCTTCATATCCGGGAACCAACGGATAGCCCATGCCCGGAAAGGCTGGCATCGAGCCGTTGAACATCAGTTTTTCGGTGCCCATCGAGATGCCGCTGAAATCCACCGCCACGACCAGGTCGTCGGCGTCCGGCGGGGTCATGCCGAGGCGGCGCAGGGCGACCCGCCCAGGCTCCTCCACAACCACCGCCAATGTTTCCATGTCTGCTCCCCGCGGTGGACAACGAACTGCGCCGTCTTTCCGCTCTGAAGCCATCCTATCCCAACCAAAGCAGTTGTAAAGCGAACTTGACGCTTTTTGGCGTCAAAAAATTTTGACACCTTCTGAGGAACGGTCGTTTCGGCACCCGATCGAGCGCGCCAGGCGCCTGTCAGCGGGTGGCCACCAGCAGGCGCGTGACCATCGGCAGGCCGACCCGCACCTCGCGGACGCGGCCGAAACCCGCCGTGCGCAGCATAGCGGTATAGGTTTCGGCGGTGCGTGGCCGGCCCGAGCCCATCGCCCACAGGTACAGTCCGAAATAGGCGTCTCCCATCGCCTGCGCCCCAGGCGTTCCTGCCATCGGCTCGGCGATCAGCAGCGCCCCCCCGGCCGGCAGCGCCGCATGGACGGCGGCGAGCAGCGCCGCCACCACCGCGTCGTCATGATCGTGGAGGATGCGCACCAGGCTGACGAGGTCGGCGCCCGGTGGAATCGGATCGTCGCGAAAGCTGCCGCCATGAACGGTGACGTGCCCGAGGCCACGCCCGGCCAGCACCTGGCGCGCCATGTCGGCCACCGGCGGCAGGTCGAACAGCGACAGCGCCAGCCCCGGATGCCGCGCCGCGACCTGGGCGACAAAGGCGCCATGGCCGCCGCCGATGTCGAGCAGCCGGCGGTGGCGCCCGAAATCATAGGCATCGAGCACCTGTTCCGCGACCATCGGCTGCGACGCTGCCATCAGCGTCGAATAGGCCTCGGTCCCCGGGTCGGCGGCGCTGGCCCGTTCACCGCGGCCGGCGGCTTCGGCATAGGACCAGAATTGCGCCAGCGCGCCGCCGCCGCGGCCATTGCGGAACATCGCCATTGGGTCGGCAAGATCGGCATAGAACAGCTTGTGGTGCTCGATCATCGCCAGCGCGCCTGTGTTGCTCGACAGCGCCGCGCCGCGCTGGCCGAGCGTCCAGCGATCGCCGGGCAGCGCCTCCACCAGGTCGATCGACGCCGCCGCCGACAACAGCCGCTGCATCGCCGGCAGCTCGAGCCCGGCGCCTTCGGCAAGTTCGGCGGTGCTCGCCGGCGCTGCGGCCAATCGCGCCACCACCCCGGCGTCGACGACAGCGGTCAACGTCTTGGTATAGACGAAGCCAGTGATCACCCTGAACATCTCGTCGGCGTGATGCCGTGCCGTGCCGCGCAGCAGCGGCAGCCGCATCGACCAGCGTTGGAAGCGGGGGTTGGCGAGGATCGCGTTGCGCCGCAGCAGCCAGCGCTCGCGGAGTGTCACGGATTGTGGCGGGGTCATTGTGTCATGGACTCTGGACAGTCACGTTCGCGCGGTCAATCATAAGAGCCATTGGGGAGTCGAGCGTGACGCGGGCAGACGGCGTTGTCATCATCGGGGCGGGGATCGGCGGCCTGTGCGCAGCGGCGCAGCTGGCCGGTGCCGGCGTTCCCGTGACCGTCGTCGAGCGCATGGCCACCCCCGGCGGCAAGCTGCGCACTGTCGACGTCGATGGCGTCGCCGTCGACGCCGGCCCCACCGTCTTCACCGCGCGCTGGGTCTTCGACGCGCTGTTCGAAAGCCTGGGCGAACGACTTGACGACCATGTCACGCTGGTCGCCTCCGAACGACTGGCGCGCCATGCCTGGCAGGATGGCTCCCGCCTCGATCTCTGGACCGATCCGACCCGCAGCCGCGATGCCATCGGTGAATTCGCGGGCGCGGCCGAGGCGCGCGGCCATGACGGGTTCCGCGCCGAGGCGGCGCGCATCTGGACTGCGCTCGAACATCGCTACATGGAGGCGCCGGTGACGACGCCGGTCGGCCTGGCACTGCGTTTCGGCCTCGGCGGCATAGGCGAGATGCTGGCGATCAACCCGTTCGAGACGCTGTGGTCGGCGCTCGGCAAGCATTTCAAGGACCCGCGGCTGCGCCAGCTTTATGGCCGCTACGCCACCTATTGCGGTGCCTCCCCCTATCAGGCGACGGCAACCCTGATGCTGATCGCGCATCTGGAGGCGCGCGGCGTCTGGCTGGTCGAAGGCGGCATGCACAAGGTGGCCGACGCGATCGCCGCGCTCGCTGCGGCGCGCGGCGCGCAGTTCCGCTATGGCGCCGACGTGCGGGAGATCCGCGTCACCGGCGGCCGCGCCAGCGGCGTCGTGCTGGCCGATGGCGAGCACCTGCCGGCGCGCGACGTGCTCGCCAATTGCGATGCCAGCGCCATCGCCGACGGGCGGTTCGGCACGGCCGCCGCCGGCGCCGTCAAGGGCACGGCGCCGCGCGACCGCTCGCTGTCGGCGCTGGTGACAATGATGACGGCCGACGCGACCGGCTTTGATCTCGATCGCCATAATGTTTTCTTTTCCAACGACTATGCCCGCGAATTCGACGATATCTTCAAGCACGGGCGCTTGCCGGCGGCGCCATCCGTCTATCTTTGCGCCCAGGATCGCGGCCTGGGGCCACCACCCGACGGTCCCGAGCGTTTCCAGATCATCGTCAATGCGCCCGCCACCGGCGACGGGCATCCACCAGGCCCAGGAGAAATCGAAGCATGTCAGACGGCGACTTTCGCGGCCCTCGACCGCTGCGGGCTGACATTGCGGCCGCGATCGATGGTGCCGGTGGGGCCGGCGATGTTCGAGGCGCTTTTCCCTTCGACGGGTGGGGCCCTTTATGGTCGGGCCTCGCACGGGTGGCGGGCCAGCTTCCGCCGCCCGGGGAGCCGGTCTGGCCTCAGCGGCCTCTGGCTCGCCGGGGGGTCGGCACACCCGGGGGCGGGCGTGCCGATGGCGGCCTTGTCCGGCCGCTTGGCGAGCGCTGCGATCCTTTCGGCCCGCGCTTCGACCAGGACGTTCCTGCCAATGGCTACCGCTGGTGGTATCTCGACGCCGAAAGCGACGACGGCCGCTTCGGCCTGACCGTCATCGCCTTCATCGGCTCCGTCTTCTCGCCCTATTACAAGGCCAGCGGCCGCGCCGCGCCGGAAAACCATGTCTCGCTCAACGTCGCGCTCTACGGTCCGGGCGCCAGCCGCTGGGCGATGACGGAGCGCGGCCGCGGCGCGCTGTGGCGCGACCGCACGACACTCAAGATCGGCCCCAGCCAGGTCCATTGGGACGGCAATGTGCTGGTCATCGATGTCGACGAGGTCGGCGCCGTCTTCCCAATGAAGACCCGCGGCCGCATCCGGCTGACGCCCGAGGTGCTCGGCCAGCGGCGATTCCGGCTCGATCCGTCGGGCCGCCATGTCTGGGAACCGTTGGCGCCGCGCGCCCAGGTCGACGTCGCCTTTTCCCAGCCCGATGTATCGTGGAGCGGCAAGGGCTATCTCGACGCGAATCACGGCAGCGAACCGCTGGAGGACGGCTTTGCCGACTGGCAATGGTCGCGTGCTCATCTGAAGGGCGGCGAAACGGCGGTGATCTATGAAGGCAAGCTGCGGTCGGGCGACGATTTCGGCATGGCGCTGCGCATCGACAACGACGGCAATGCCGAAGTGATCGAGATGCCGGCGCCGGTCGTGCTGCCGCGTACCGGCTGGCAGGTCAACCGCCTGACTCGCGCCGACGCCGGCCACCAGGCCCGGCTGCGCGCGACCTGGGAGGATACGCCCTTTTATTCACGATCGGCACTGAGCAGCCGGATGTTCGGCGAAGACGTCGTCGCGGTGCACGAATCACTGTCGCTCGATCGATTCCGGTCACCGGTGGTGCAATGGATGCTGCCCTGGCGGATGCCGCGCCGGGTCTGATCCGGCAACGGCCGGACACCGGCACACCTCGCGCGGCTCAGTCCGGCTCCGACACCGGCGGCTTTGGCGCCTCATCGTCCTTGCTCGGCTTGTCGCGCACGGACCAGAGCTGCTGCACCGTAAACACCAGCACGATCCCGAAGGTCATGCCCATCTCGATCAGGCCATAGTATTTCGGATCGATCGACATTGCTGGATTTCTCTGTTTCGCTAGTTGTTATATGGTGACAATAAACTTTGCCAAAGCCAATAAACGTCTTCCCTTCCGACGCGCGGAAGTGATCGTAAATTATACAGGTCCCTCGTTCCCCTCGTATCGCACTGGTGGATGGCGGCGCAAAGACCAGGCCGTGTTGACAAAAGGAATTCCCAAGCTGGCAGCTACGGCAAGTGGAACTCGGTCTATGTCCGGTGCCGGCGCTGGGCCGAACAGGGCGTGTGGGACGCCTTGCTGCAAACACTGGTCGATCTGGGGCTCACCGACGACTGGCAGCCCATGATCGACAGCACCGCGGTTCGCGGCCACGTCTCGGCAGCGGGCGGAAAAGGGGGGCTGTGCGAACGCTTTTGGTCGATCACGCGGCGGCCTTACGAGCAAGGCCCACGCCCGGTCAGACAGTCAAGGACGCCCTCTCGGCTTCATCCTGACCGGGGGCGAGGCCTCGGATTACGCTGCAGCCGACGCGCTGATGACGATCCCCGTAGCGACGCCCAAGGCTCTCCTGGCCGACAAAGGCAGTTCGGTGGTTTCACTTCGCAGGCAGGGTGCTGATTGGTGCAGGTATCGCTTGTGCCCTGCGGCAGCGACCGCTTGACCGGCTGCCACGGCCTTCCCTGGCTGGTCGCCCCTGGCACTGGATCACGCGCCGCGGCCTCTACGGTCAGTATCTGACGGATCGGGTGACGGGCGTCATCGCGCTTGCCGCGGCGGCGATGCTCCCGATAGATGTCGCCCGCCACCTGTCGAGGACCAGTTTCATGAATTTCAACCGATTTCGATTTGCCGTCCTTGCCTTGGCCTCGACGCTCACCCTCGCTGCCGGCGCACAACCGGCGCCCTCCCCCGACAAGACAGCTGCGGCAGTTGCCGGCAATGCCGAAGATGCGCGCCTCACGACCTTTCTGGACGCCGAGTTCGCCGCGTGGGTGAAACTCAACCCCCAACTCGCCACCCGCCTTGGCATCAAGGACGGCGGTGACCGCTGGAACGATCTTTCCGATGCCGCCGCCGTGGCGCAGGTAAAATGGCGCCAGGACAGCGCCGCCCGGATGAAGGCAGCGTTCGACCGCGCCACGCTGTCCCCCGAAGCTCAGGTCAATTACGATATCTGGGCGCTCGAAGCCGAACGCGCGGCCCTTTCCGAAGCCGATCGCGTCTATCGCCCGCCCCTTTATTCGCGGCTGTATTCGGCACATAGCCAGTTGCCCAACTTCCTCGTCAACACCCATAATGTCGCTGATGCGCAGGACCTGAAGAACTACATCGCCCGCGTCCGCGGCGTCCCCGCAGTTCTCGATCTGGCGATCGCCCGCACCGAGGCGAGCGACAAGGCCGGGATCAAGGTACCCAGGTTCCAGATCGAATCCATCATTTCCGGCAGCGAGAGCCTTGTGCGCGGCGCCCCCTTCGACGCCGGACCCGATTCGGCGTTGTGGGCCGATGTGAAATCCAAGACCGAGGCACTGGTCACCGCCAGCAAGCTGCCGCGCGCTGAGGCAGACTCCCTGCTGGCTGAAGCCCGTACCGCCATCGCGGCGATGAAGCCTGCTTACGGCCGCGTGATTACCTGGGCCAAGGCCAAGCTGCCGACAGCGCCGAGCGGCAAGGTGGGTGCCATCACCCTGCCGGGCGGTGCGGCTTATTATGCCCATGAGTTGCAGCTCAACACCACGACCGACCTGACCGCCACGCAGATTCACGCCATCGGTCGAAACGAAGTGGCGCGCATCGAAGCCGAACAGGACGCCCTCGCCCGCACGGCCGGCTTCAAGGACCGCAGCGCCTATTATGCCGAGCGCGCCCGGCTGTTCCCGCCGCGGCCCTATGACGACGCGGCGCGGACGGCATATCTCACCACCGCCAATGCCTTCGTGAAACAGACGCGCACGCTGCTGCCAGGCTATTTCAACACGCTGCCGGCCTATGGCATCGAGGTCGTCCGCGAACCGGCGTTCAGCGAAGTCGCGGGCGGCGCCGCCCATGCATCGCCACCTAGCCCGGATGGCACGCGCCCGGCGCGCACGTTCGTCCACCTGCTGGGCAACACGCCCGACCCGGCCGCGCTCTACACGCTGATGTGCCATGAAGCGGTGCCCGGCCATAATACCCAGGGCGATATCCAGGTCCGCCAGAAGGGCGGGCCAAAGTTCCGCGCCGTGACCGGCTATGTCGCCTTTGGCGAGGGCTGGGGACTTTACGCCGAGAATCTCTGCGCCGAAATGGGCGCCTATCCCGATGTCGCCGCCGATTTCATGCGTCTCGATGCCGAGCTGTTCCGCGCCGCACGCCTTGTTGTCGATACCGGCATCCATGCTCTAGGCTGGACGGAGGAGCAGGCGGCGCGATACATGATGGATACCGGCCGGCAGCCCGAACAGCGCTCGCGCTCCGAAGTGCGGCGCTACATCACGCTTCCCGGCCAGGCCACCGGCTACAAGATCGGCATGCTGAAGATCATGGAGCAGCGGCAGAAAGCCAAAGCGGCGCTGGGGCCGAAGTTCGACATGAAGGGCTTCCACGACCTGCTGATCGCGTCGGGTTCGCAGCCGCTTTTCATTCTGGAGCGCCGCGTCGACGACTGGATCGAAGCGCGCAAATAACGCGCGTCAGGGATCGGAACGACAGCCTCGACCCGGCTGCGTCGTCCTTTCTGAGGGAACCCCGTCAGAACGGATAGACGAGCACCACGCGGCCTATCGTGGCGGTATTGTTGCGCGCGAGCGGCGTTTCCGATGCCTTATCGAATCGGAAGGAGCAGCGCGCCTACAGCGCAGGTTTCAAACATGTTCATCCGTCCGCCAGGAGCCCACGAGCGGTGATGTGCTCCCCGGTTCACGACCAGTCATAACGGGGGTCCGGGGTTTTAGTGGTGCCCGTGGGTGAAGGGCTGTGCGGTCAAACATTCGCGTTCGGACACGGGCGATGGAGATTTTTCTTCCAATGTTGTCTGCACAACAGACGCCACAGGCGTCTGCCGATAACCGTGACGCGCACCTGTTGTGCCGGTTCTATGACCGTCGTTGGGCTTCAGCCTCAATTGCCGCCTGGCGGCAGCATGCGGTTGCTCGCCCGGGACATCGACCTGTGCACCAGGCAAGAAGCACGCGCCGCCGTAGAACGGCGCTCTTAGGAGTCGAACTGGTGAACCACCTTGATCAGGCTCGTCTATCGACCGGGATCGAGGGCCTTGATCAAATACTAGGGGGTGGCCTCGTGCCTGGCTGCGCCTACATCGTCCAAGGGCCACCCGGGGCAGGCAAGACCATCCTCGCCAACCAGGTCTGCTTTCACGTCGCGCTCGAAGGCAAGCGATCGCTATACGTGTCCCTCCTGGCCGAGTCCCACGATCGGATGCTCGGTCATATGAGCACGCTGGACTTCTTCGACCGTGCCGCGGTGCCGGATGCGGTTACATACATCAGTGGCTACGCCACGCTGGCGTCGGAGCGGCTTGCTGGCCTGCTTCGCCTTATCCATGACGAAGTGCGGCGCCACAAGGCGAGCGTTCTCGTGCTCGACGGACTGTTCGTGGCGAGTGACTCGGCATCCAGCGAGCAGGAATTTCGTGCCTTCGTTCATGATCTCCAGGGCTCGGCAGCACTCTATGGATGCACCTTCCTCATCCTGACCAATCAAACCCGGGATCGGGGTGCTCCGGAGCACACGATGGTGGATGGCGGGATCGAACTTCTCGATGAAATGCACGGCGCGCGCTCGATCCGAACCGTGATCGTGAGGAAACAGCGTGGCACGGCGCATGTCCGCGGCCGACACCAGTATCGCATTACGGATTCGGGGCTACAGGTCTTTCCGCGCCTGGAAGCCGTGCTGAGCCGGATCCCTGCCGATGCCGAGACGACAACGCGCGTAACGACCGGCATCGACGCATTCGATACAATGATCGGCGGCGGCTATCCGGTCGGATCGTCGAGCGTGCTCGCCGGGCCCTCGGGGACGGGCAAGACGACAATGGGTCTCCAGTTTCTGTCGCGGTCAACGCCGGAAGAGCCGGGGCTGTTATTCGGCCTTTATGAAACGCCCGCTCGCCTGCGGACGAAGGCACGCAGCATCGGGATCGATATCGATGGCCTGGTAGCTTCGGGTGCACTGGAGATCATCTGGCAGCCACCGGCCGAAAACCTGTCCGACGAACTCGGCTACAAGCTGCTTGAGGCTGTCGAGCGGCGCCAGGTCAAGCGGGTTTTCTTTGATGGCATGGGACCACTTCGTCGCGCATTCGTCTTCCCCGAGCGGCTGCCACTTGCCATCAACGCGATCAACAACAGATTGCGTGAATTACACGCCACGGTGGTCTACTCGCTTGAACTGCCGAGTCTTTTCATGCCGGAGGAGGTTTCCAAGGACGAACTGTCCAGCATGGTCGAGAACGTTATTCTTACCTATTTCGTGAAACCCTCCAACGAGCGGGACGGAAGTGGGCGCGCCGGGGTCGTAAACAGGGAGCTCCTCGTCCTGAAAATCCGGGATAGCGCGTTCGATGCCTATCCAGAGATTTACCATATCACTTCGGAAGGCATGCGTTTCGGCGGCATCGTGAATAACGACCTTCGCCCGCATGCCGCAGTCGGTGATGGCGAAGCCGAATAGAATGGCAACCATCCTGATCGTCGAGGACGAAATGATCATTGCATTGGGAGCTTGCTTGATCCTTGAGGACCAAGGTTACAATGTTCTTCTTGCGCCTGACGGCCAGGCCGGATTGGCGCAGGCATTGGCAGAAAGCCCTAGCCTGATCGTGACCGACTACATGATGCCGCGCATGGACGGCCTCACAATGATCCGCGAACTCCGAGCACGTGGAGTGACTTGCCCGATCGTACTTGCGACGTCGGTGCCGGAAAGCAATATAACGACCGACCCTGGCAGTAGATATGACACCTACCTCTCGAAGCCGTATGGTGATGACGGACTGACAGAGATTGTTCAAAGACTCCTAAATAAGGGTTAAATAAATCCACTGTCATTATCGGTCTGGATAATGGCAGATTGCTTTTTGCCGAATTTGGGTCGTCACCCTCAAGCGTCCTAGCTAAATGAGTAGATTTAGTCGGTCTTGTGGTTTTACAGGAGAGACATGACCCAATCGATCTCCGTGCTGGCTGATGGAGTTGCACCTGCGACCCCTGTTGCGTCGCCGGCTGACCCGCTTGGACAGGCATTGCTGCTGGGCGGCGTGGCGTGCATCGTGTGGAGCGCCGACCACGAGATATCGTTCGCAACGCCAGCTCTCTGCGAGCTCCTCGGCTTGGCGAGCGATGATCTGAATCGTGACCGCTTTTTTTCCCTCGTGCATCCGGCAGATCGCCGACGCGTCGCCAATGCCCAGGCAGAGCTTCGAACCGCCGGCGGCAATTATGAATATCAGTTCCGCATTGTCCGGCCCGATGGGTCAGTTCGATGGATGCTGGCGCGTGGCGGTGCCATTACCGACGTCGATGGGCGCATCAAGGGGTTTGCCGGTGTCAAACTCGACATAACGGCTCAAAAGAATGCTGAACTTGCAGCCGTCGCGACGGATTTGGAACTCAAGCGCAAAGCTGAACAGCTCTGGGCAATTCTAGACACGATGCCCCAGATTGTCTGGTCGGCCCTCCCCGATGGCTTTCACGACTTCTACAATCAGCGCTGGTACGAATTTACCGGCGTGTCGCCAGGTACGGCCGACGGCGAGGGTTGGGGCGCGTTGTTTCACCCGGACGATCAGCACCGCGCGTGGACCGCGTGGCGTCACTCGCTGGGCACTGGTGAGCCCTACGAGGTCGAATACCGCCTTCGCCGCTGGGACGGGACCTACCACTGGACGCTGGGCCGCGCCCTGCCGATCCGAAATGGCTCCGGAGAGATCGAGCGGTGGTTCGGCACTTGCACCGACATCGAGCGCCTAAAGACGGCAGAGGAGCGGCTGTCGCTGATCGCCGGTGAACTATCGCACCGGATCAAGAGCGTCTTTGCCATTGTCGGTAGCCTGATGAGCATGGCGGCCCGGACGGATGCTGTAGCGCAGCCGTTCGTCAGCCGAATGCAGAAGCGTCTGGTTTCGCTTGCGATTGCGCATGACTATATTGGTGGCGCCCTGAACATGGCCCCAAGCCTGAAGGTGCTGCTAAACGATCTCGTCAAACCATACCAACAGGAGGCTGCACGCCGCGTTGTCGTTAGCGGTCACGACGTTGCCATTGGGCCGGGTACGGCTATGGCCCTGGCGCTCATCATTCATGAGTTTGCCACGAACAGCGTGAAATACGGCGCGCTGTCGGCAAACGACGGTTTCGTCACCGTGACCTGCACCGTTGATCAGATCTTCCGCGTTGAATGGGCTGAGCATGGGGGCCCGATCGTCGATGGTCCACCCACGCAGACGGGGTTCGGCACCGGGATGGCCGACCGCGTCGTCAAGGCCCAGCTCGGAGCCGAACTGAACTATCGATGGTTGCCGCAAGGCCTTGCGGTGAGCATTTCAGCGCCGCGAGAAAATCTCGCTCGCTAAGCTCGATGGACCGGTCAAACCCCCCCGAGTGGCTCGCAGGAATGGCGGCGACATCATGGGCTGTCGTCATAACCGACGCCACGCAGCCCGATAATCCCGTCGCCTATGTAAACGAGGCGTTCAGCATACTGACGGGCTACCGGCCCGATGAGATCATTGGTCGTAACTGCCGATTCTTGCAGGGCGCGGGTACCGATCGCCAAGTCCGCATGGAGCTGGGAACGGCAATCGCTTCCGGGGGCGCTGTCCGAAGAGAAATCCTGAACTACCGGAAGGATGGCACGCCATTCTGGAATGACTTGACGATCGATCCGATCCGCACGCCGGATGGCCGGCTTGCGGGCTTCATCGGCATTCAGCGGCAAGCAGACGAAACGCGCCGCGCCTTGCAGGACAAGCTTGAGGCAGAATCCCGCCTGGCCCGCATCGCGTCAAACATTTCCGGCTATATCTACCAGCGCATCATGCGGGTCGATGGCACGATCGAGGTTGCCTATGTCAGCCCGTCGCTGCGAACTTTGCTGGGAATTGCAGACGACGTGGAATCGCCGGATTTCTACGGCTTCGTGCATCCTGATGATCGGCCGGCGCTGCTCGCGGCCATTCGAAGTTCGGCAGCCAGGATGGCGATCTTCCGCGAGGAATTTCGGCTCATCACGTCGGGCGGGTCCGTACGTTGGCTGCGAAGCGAAGCGCCGCCGCGGCGGCTCGAGAATGGCGATGTTGTCTGGGACGGTCTCGCGATCGAGATTGCCGCCGAAGCGCGGTGGGAAAGTGAAATTGCCAGCCAAGCCCTGTCCGACCCATTGACAGGCCTGCTCACGCGCGCCGCCATGGGTCAAGCGCTGGCGCCCGCGCTCGAAGCGGCAGCGCTTGAAGGCAGGAAGTGCGGTCTGCTCTACATCGACTTGGCAGAGTTTCACGCGCTCAACGACCGCCATGGCCAGGCCTTTGGTGACGAGGCGCTGCGCCAGATAGCGCAGCGCCTCAAGACGATGGCATCGGGAGCCGGCGGCATCGCGGCCCGCCTTGGCGGCGACGAATTCACGGTCCTGGCGCCGGCCTGCGGCAGCGAAGCCGCCTTGCTGCTCCTGGCCGGCGCCGTTGCCGACAATATGGCCTCGCCAATGGCGGTCGCAGGTCTGCAGGTGTCGGTCCGATGCTGCATCGGGGGCGCGCTGAGTGCGGGTTCGGAACAAATCGCACGGGCGGGCGACGGCCTTGCCAGCGAGCTTCTAAGCCAAGCCGAAAAAGCGCTGCGCTGGGCAAAGCAGGCCGGGCCTGGTGCCCATATGCTCTATTCGCCCGATCGTGACGACGAGTTGCGCAATCAGGGCATTCTGGCGCGTTCGCTCGCGCAGGCCGTCGCCGACGAGGAACTCGATCTTCACTATCAGCCTCTGGTCGATCTCTCATCTGGACGGATCGTTTCCGCAGAAGCCTTGGTGCGCTGGGATCATCCGACTTTGGGAATGCAGATGCCCGACGCCTTCATTCCCTTGGCCGAGAAGCAGGGCATGATCGCGGCGATCGGGCGCTGGGTCATTAAACGAGCGTTCCGGCAAAGCCGGCAATGGCGCGACGCCGGACTGTGTCCGCCGCCGATCGCCATCAATATTTCGGGCATTCAACTGACCGAGCCCGGATTTGTGACTGAGGTCTCACAGGCGCTGCAGGCGACCGGGAACGAAGCCCGCGACTTTGAACTGGAGCTCACCGAAGGCGTGTTGATCGAACCGTCGCAACAGGTGCTGACGTCGCTCAAGGCGCTGCGTGCCATGGGCTTTGCGCTCGTCATCGATGATTTCGGCAGCGGTCATGCCAGCTTTCGCTACCTGCGCGATTTTCCTGTCGACAAGCTCAAGATCGACCAGACGTTTGTGCGAAAGCTGGTCGTCAACTCTACCGACGCACTGATCATCAAGGCAGTCATCTCATTGGCGCGCAGCATGGACATTGCCTTTGTCGCCGAGGGCATAGAGACCGAGATGCAGCGCGATTTCCTCGAGCAGGAGGGTTGCAGCACCGGTCAAGGCTATCTGTTCAGCATGCCGTTGATCGCGGAGGAATTCGGCCGGATGCTTGCTCACGATGTCCGCCTGCCACGGCACGCCACCCGTCCACCCCCTTCTGCCCATGCGCGACACCGGGCCTTACCACCCGTCCAAGGATTGCCGTGACCACCAGTGCCGGTTTACCCGCACTGGCTTTGGCGCCTTCGCCCCGTGCCCATGGCATCGCGACGATCATTGCTAGTGTCGTCGCGATCGTAAAGCTTCAAAGGCGGCCGGAAGAGTCGCCGGGCAATTCCTGAGCGAAAGGTCCAATGGATTGAACGGAATGCAGTTTAGCCGATCACCTGCTGTCAGGCCCACTCTCGCTAACCGGCTCTGCCACGCTCCGCGCGAGATCCGCTTGCTTGAACGGCTTGCCGACGCAATGCAGGCCCTGATCTTGCGATTCCACCATGTTGGCGAACCCGGTGACCAGCAGAGCCGGCAAGCCGGACCTCAGCTTGCGGGCCTCGGTGACCAGTTCGACCCCGAACCAATTCCTCATCATCGACCACAGGCACGTCCAGCGACCGGGCTCGCGGACCTGCATATTCGGTCGCAACCGCAATAAGGGCAACCTCAGCACCGTCCGCTGCGACAGGAATATATCGACAACGGTCCCGACGCCGACGTTGCTTGCCGTTTGACGGGAGGCCACAACTGCTGAGCCCAACCGCCCCTTTCCTGACCGAACACATCGATGAACGATCGTCAGCTTCTGGACGCCGACTGAACTGACATTGGATCGATACCGTCGACGCGCAACGGCGAATCCCGCAGATCGGCTGTTCGGCGGTTTTACTGCTTGGTCAGGCTTTCGCGCCGGTCGCGCAATCGCTAGGCTCGGCGAAAATTCGGGGGGCACGATGCGGCATTGGTGGATCTTGGGCGCGGTGGTCTGGCCGGCCGCGTTGCTGGCACAGAGCGCACAGAGCGCACAGGGCGATGTGCAGGTTACGATCTACACGAACGGGATTTCGCTGGTGCAGGACGCACGGACGCTGACCCTGCCGCAGGGACGCAGCCGCCAGGAATTTCCCGAGGTGTCGGCGCAGATACGACCCGAAACGGTGACCCTGAGCGGCCCTGGCGTCGGTATCGTCGAGCAGAATTTCGACTATGACCTGCTGTCGCCCGACAAGCTGATGGAAAAGGCGGTCGGCCAGGTCATCACCATCGTGCGGACCAACCCGGCGACCGGCGCCGAGACGCGCGAACAGGCGCGCGTGCTGGCGGCGAATGGCGGCATCGTGCTGCAGATCGGCAACCGCATCGAGGTATTGCGCGACGACGGGCTGCCGGTGCGCGTCGTGTTCGACAAGGTGCCCGAAAATCTGCGCGCGCGTCCGACATTGTCGGTGACTGTCGAGGCCGCGCGTGCCGGAACGGTATCGACGCGGCTGTCCTACCTGACGCCGGGGCTGCGATGGACCAGCGACTATGTTGCGCTGTTCGATGAAAAGGCAGGATCGATCGACGTCCAGGGCTGGGTGACGCTGAACAACAACACCGGCACGACCTTCACCAATGCCGATACGCTGCTGGTGGCAGGCAATGTCGGCGGCACGGCCACCCGCTTCGCTTCGCTCGGCAACGACGAAGCGATCGAGCAGGCCGGCACTGAAGCGGGCACGCGCCAGCGGCTGGGCGACTTTTACCTCTATCCCCTGGCGGAGCGGACGACGATCGCCAATGCGCAGCAGAAGCAGGTCAGCTTCCTCGACGTGAAGGCGGCGACGGCGCGCAAGGCGTATGAATTCAACAATGGCTGGCTCGGCGGCAACGATGTGCCGCGCAGCGTTGCGACCGCGATCAAATTCTCGACGTCGCGCGCTGGCGGATTGGGGGACCAGCTGCCCGCCGGCACGGTGCGCGTCTATATGCGCGACACACGCGGCGATCCGCAGTTCATCGGCGAGAACCGCATCCCGCACACCCCCATGGGCTCGTCGATGTCGATCCGCACCGGAGAGGCGTTCGACGTCAAGGTGAAGGCTGTCGTCACCGAGCGAACCCGCTTGTCCAGCCGTCGCTGGCGGACCCGGATGGCCTACACAATCACCAACGCGCGCGACGTCCCCGTCACGGTCGACTTGGCGCAGGACGGGCTGTGGGGCGATGTCAGGATCACCGAACAAAGTCTCAACGGTGAACGCGTCTCGGCCGACCGGGTGGAATGGAAGGTGCCGGTCGCGGCGAATGGTACGACCGACCTGACGGCGACGTTCGACTCGCGGTACTGATTGCAGTGCGCTGGATCTGGCTTCTGCTGGCGTTGGTCATGCCGTCATCGGCCCGGACGGAACCGCAGGTCGTGGTCTCGCGCGAAGTGTCCGATGTCGCGGTGACGGTCTATCGCGACCCGTACCGCATCGGGGCGATCAGCGCGAGCTGGCCGGGCGGTTATGCCCTGATCACCGAAACACGAACGATCACCGTGCCGCGTGGTGACAGCCAGATCCGTTTCGAGAATGTCGCCGATGGCCTGCTGCCGGAAACCGCCATCATCACCGGCCTGCCCAGCGGCGTGCGCGAAAAGAACCGCGATGCGCGGCTGATATCGCCCGCCGGGTTGCTCGACGCCCATCTCAAGCGGCGGGTGCTGTTGCGGCGCACCGATCCGGCAACCGGCAAGGTTCGCGAGCAAACCGCCATCGTCCAGGCGGGTCCCGATGGCGGCGTCATTCTGCAGACCGCGGCCGGCGTGGAGGCGCTGCGCTGTTCGGGCCTGCCCGAGCGGCTATTGTACGACGGCGTCCCCGAAACGTTGACAGCACGGCCGACGCTGTCGATCCTCACCCGCGCCGACCGGCCGGTGACGGCAACCGTCCAGTTGACCTACATGGCGCAGGGGTTCGACTGGTCGGCGAACTATGTCGGCCGGCTGGCGCCCGATGGCGACCGGATCGGGCTGTTCGCCTGGTTGACGATGGCCAATGGCGGCCAGCAGGGTTTCCGCGACGCGCGGCTGCAGGTCATCGCCGGCAAGCCGAACAAGCGCGAGAACGAGCCGCCGCCACCGCCACCATCGGCATGGCTGGATCTGCAGTGCTGGCCCGCCGATGTGACAAGCACGCACGCTAAAAAGGTGTTCACGCCCCTGCCGTTGCCCGCAGGTCCCGACCTTGCGGTGTTCAACACCGTCGGCCGCAACGCGCCCGGCAGTTTCGAGACACGCAAGCAGCGCCGCGCGCGTGAAAAGGCAGAGCGCGAGGCCGCGCTGTTTGGCGATGACGAGAGCGCGAGCATCGTGGTGACCGGCTCCCGGGCCGGCGCGATGGCCCGGCGGCCGGAGGGGCTGCGGCTCGCAGCGATGTCGCTGCCGCCGCCGCCGCCACCCGCACCTGCACCCCCGCCGGCGATGGAGATGGCTGTGGCCGTCGCGGACGGCGCGCAGGCGAAGGTCGAGGCGCTGGGCGACCTCAAGCTTTACCGGGTGCCGATGCGGGTGACCGTCGCGGCGAAGGCGCAGAAACAGGTGGCCATGCTGGTGCAGCCTGCCGCCGCCTTTGAAAGGATCTACGTCCTCGATGTGACGGGCGGGCGCGCGGGGCCGCGCGCTGCGCCGTTCGAATTGCGCGCGCCGAACATCGTCAAGCAGGGGCTGGGCGTGCCGTTGCCCGCCGGAACCGTAGCGCTGTTCGCACGCGACGCCGGGCGTGATCTGCTGGCGGGCGAGGTGCCGATCGACGACCTGGCGGTCGGCGAGAACGTCGTGCTGCGTTTCGGCGACAGTCCCGATGTGAACTGGACGCTGACCCGGGTCTCCAACGCCGGGAACAGGCAGCATTGGCGCGTCGACATCAGCAATGCGCGCACTGCACTGGTCAGGGCAGAGGTGACACTGCCTTTCGGGCTGGAGGAAAAGCCTGCCAATGCCAAACGAGGCGAGCGAGGCTGGGTGCTGCCGGTCGAGATCATGCCCAACGAAGCCGCCAGCGTCAGCTACACGATCAAGCAATAGGCGGTCAGAGCCGCACGGCTGATGAACGGGCGCCATTTTTGCCGGCCAGGAGTCCCGACGCCATCTTTCCTGCCCTGGACGAACAGCTTGTTGCGACGCTCAAGCCAAGTTAGCTTGTCGACGGGACGATTTGAATTTGGGTCGCCGGTTCCTTGTCTCCCGGGTACCAAAACTGGGCATAAAGCAGCACTGCCCACATGGCGATGAGTGCCAGGCAGATCGAGTAGGATGGCCATCGGCCGCGCGACGAGGTCTGGCTGTTCGAAAAAGGCTGCGGGAAGAACTCGTCCAGGCCGTTCTTCGTCCAGCAAAGCTTCAAATATTGTCGCTGAACCTGGGAGGCAACGATACCGCGCAGCGTCGCGTAGGCGATCACGCCCGATGCGACGGCGATCAGCGTTTCAAGCGTCACCTTGGCAGGGGTTGCGCCGTTGGAGGAGGCGACCAGCGCATAGCCGGCGATCGTGAAGCCCTGGAAGGTCAGGTTCCACATCATGCGGGTGCCGGCGAGGCCCTGTTCGACCTCGATCTGCTTGGCGATCATCTCGGCGTAGCGCACTTGCCCGGCGGACGGCTTGAGGTTCGCCGCCGTTATTCGGAATCGATAAAGTCGGGAGCGTTGAACCCGAGCAACCAGCACCATGGTCGCTTGGTTTGAGCTTCAGCCGCGCGACAAAGCCGCGGGTCTTCTGGTCCGCAGGCATATTGCCGAGCGCGGGGGTTCCCGATGTCACGGCGGTCCTGGCAGTCATGTTGTCATCGCCCCCAGCCTGACATCGCCCCCAGCCTGACATCGCCCCCAGCCTGACATTGCCCTGTCCGACGCAGGCCATGAACGAACTCTTACGGTTCTGCGCAGCTTCGGCAAGCACGACCTGCGCGATCTGCCACAGCCCGCACGCTTCAGATTCATGGTCGATCGCGGTCAAGCGTTACCGGCGGCGCCCATCGCGCGATGAACGATAGCCGGCCCCCACCTCTGGATGGCCTGCTTAACCGAAGCGCTGGCCGAAGCGGATGCCGAAAAATTGCGGCCGGATGGTGAAGGTGCGGGCCGAATTGGCGCAGAAGTCGATCGAGCAGAAGGTGTTGCGGGTCAGCTCGCCGCGCTTGTCGAAGGCGTTGTTGATGAACACGTCGATGCTCCAGCTGTCCTTGCGAACGCCGGCCGACAAGTCGAACGAGACGAAGCCGCGCGTGTCGCCGTAGAGCGCGGCGTTGGTTTCGTTGAGATCCTGGGTGGCGCCGGTCTGGTACAGCGCCGCCGCCTGGAAATAGGTGGCATAACCGCTGAAATCGGTGTCGTAGCGCACCGAGCTGGTGCCCTTGAAGCGCGGCTGGCGCGGCAGGCGGGTGCCGCCAACGGCGGCGACCTGCGGCGTGTTGGTGTTGGTGCCCGGGATCGGCTGGTCACGCACGCAGGTCGACAGCTGGGATATGGTCAGTGTCGTGGTGTCGACGGCGAAGTTGCAGAAATCGCCCTTCAGCTTGGCATCGTTGAAGGCACCCGACGAGGCGATGGTGAATTCGCCGAACTTCAGCGTCGCATCATATTCGATGCCCTTGACCTCGGCATTGCCGGCGTTGCCGGTGAAGCCCGCGCCCTGGGCGCCGGCGACGACGACGCCGTACTGGATGTCGTTCCATTTCTCGAAATAGATCGCCGCGTTGAAACGGAAGATGTCGTTCCAGATCGACTTCACGCCGATTTCATAGTTGGTCAGCGTTTCCGACTCATAGGCCGGCGCTGCGGCGGTGCCGACGTTGCGGATGCGCAGCGGGCGGTTGAAGCCGCCGGGGCGGAAGCCGGTCGAATAGTTGAGGTAGATCAGCTTCTGGTCGGCGACCTGCCAGTCGAGCGCGACCTTGTGGGTTTCGCCCTGTTCCTTGTACCGCCCGACCTGGTCCTTCGCCAGCGGGTTGATGTTGCGGCATTGCAGGCGTTCGGCCGGAAAGGGGACGGCGCAGCCGATGGCGCCGGTCGGAATGAAGGTCGCGGCGGTGCCGGCGGCGGATCCGGCAACACCGGCGAAGCCCGTCCGCGCCGATTCGGTCCAGAAATAGCGGATGCCACCGGTGATCTTCAGCGTGTCGACGATATTGTAATGACCCTCGGCAAAGACGGCGTAATCCTTGAAATCGGTGTCCTGCTCGGTGAGGTAGAAGGCATCGTTCTTCACCGCCGGTGAGCCCAGGACCATCGTGCCGCCCTGGGCGACCGGCACGCCGAAGGTATTGGCAAAATCGGGGTCGTCGCCGCCGCCGGCACCGGTATAGCCGACGATGCTGCTGAGGCCGTGGATGCCGTAATTGTCGTTGGTCTCGTTGTGCTGCGACTGGAAAAAGCCGCCGACGGTGACGTCGAACGGCCAGGACGACGGCGTCTTGATGCGCAGTTCCTGGGTGAATTTACGCTGGTTGCGGACGTTGCTGTAGAACTGCGTCGGGTTGAGCAGCGTGCTGCATTTCAGCGTCGCGCCCGATCCGGTGCAGCCGCTCTGGTCGAAGAACTGCAGGTAGCTTTCATAACCGGCGCCGAAGCCATCGTAGGTGACGGTGTAATAGCTGTAGTCGTTGAGCAGCTTGGTCTGGCGCTGGTGATAGCCGGTCGCCGACACCACATCCCAGTCGCCGATATGGCCGTGGATGGTCAGCGAGGCCTGGTACCACTTGTCGTCCTGGCGGGTGGTATCGTAATCATGGACCTGCAGGTCGCCGACGCGCGGATCGAACCCGAAATAGCCGTCGGCGATCTGGCGCTGGGCCATGACCGACGGGGTGATGTCCCAGCCGTCGGCGGGTTCCCAGCGCAGCGACAGTCGGCCGCCATAGGTTTCGACGGGGTTGTAATTGTCCCGGGCGATGTCGCCATTGTCGAGCGTGAAGCTGGTGGCGGGATTGTTGTCGCCGAGTGTCAGGACCGCCGGGCTGCCGTCGGCGAGCCTGCCGTTGTTGGGCGTGTTGTCGATATAGCCGCCTTCCTTGCGGTAAAAGCCCATGACGCGGGCCGCGATCGTCGAGGAGATCGGGATGTTGACGAAGGCTTCGGCGCCGCCGCCGTAATTGCCCTTGCCGAACTTGTTGCCTTCGACGTTGTAGCCGGCAGAAAAGCTGCCGATCCTGGGCTTGTTGGTGATGAAGCGCACCGTGCCGGCGAGCGAACTGGCGCCGAACAGCGTGCCCTGCGGGCCGGACAGTGCCTCGATTCGCTCGAGATCGAAGACATGGATGTCGGGAAAGCCCGAGGCGGTGTCGGTGATCGGGATATCGTCGAGATAATAGCCGGTCGCCGAATAGACACCGCCGGCCGGCACGATGCCGCGGAAAAAGATGTCGTTGCGGCCCGGCCCGATGCCGGCGAACGACACCGACGGCAGCAGCGCGGCGAAATCGGACAGGCCCTTGACCTGGCGCTGGCTGAGCACGTCGCCGCTGAGCACCTGGATCGAGATCGGTACCTTCTGGACATTTTCGGCGCTGCGGGTCGCCGTGACGATGATCTCCTCGAACCCGGGCGCCGCGACCGCTGCCGCGGCCGCCTCTGCCTCGGCGGCGAGGGCGTGGGCCGGCGCCGCGATGCCCGACAGGATCGTCGTCAGCTTCAGCAGCTTGACGATGCGGGACGACTGGCGGGACTGGTGGCGAGAAATCGTCGACATGGCTGGAGACCCCCTGTTCGGTGAGTGCTCCTCCCCAGCGCGCCGCGACACGCGCAATCTGCAACCGGCCGAAGGCGCCGATTATGGCGTCTCTTCGCCGGGTAATCCGCCGTGATCCTGCGCTGCACCTGATGCTGCACGCAGTTTCCGGCGCCGACCTGGCAACACCCCGCCACGTCTTACTGGACGGTTGTACGGGATCGATAATGGTGCGACAAAATGTTTAGTCAATCCCTTTTTCTCGCCGGCCGTTCGGGGCAGGAAAGAGGGCGTCGCGGATCGACCCGCGTCGCAGAACCGAAAAAACGGGGGGCCGATGGACGCTGCACGCGGTGACCCTACGACAGCCCGGCGCGGCGGATCCGACGCCGCGCTGGCGGCGGCGACAACGCTGCTGGCGGACAGCCCCGCGGCGGCGCTCGACGCGGCCGAGGCGATATTGGCGGCGGTGCCCGGGTTGCCGCCGGCGGAACTGATCGCCGGCCAGGCGCTGCGGCGGCTGGGCCGCGCCGATGCGGCGCTGGTCCGGCTGGCGGCGCTGGCGCGCAGCCAGCCGCGCGTGCCGGCGGTGACCTGGGAGCTGGCGCAGGCGGCGAGCGACGCCGGCGAGACGGGCGCCGCCATCGCGGCGCTGGAGCGGCTTACGGGGCAATTGCCGGCGGTGGCGGGCGGCTGGTTCCTGCTGGGCAAGGAACTGCGCAAGGCCGGGCGCGCGAATGCGGCGTGGCGGGCCGAGCTGCAGGGTGTGCAGGCGGCGGCGCGGGACCCGAAGTTGCTGGAAGCAGCGGCGGCGATGAACGAGGGCCGGCTCGAGGCGGCGGCGACGATGCTCGATACGCGGCTGGCGACGGCGCCCGAGGATGCGCCGGCGTGCCGGCTGCGCGGGGAGGTTGCCTGGCGTCAGGGCGACATGACCGCGGCGCTCGACCTGGTCGGCCGGGCGGTGGCGGCGGCGCCGGGCTTCGACATGGCGCGCGAGTTCCTGGTGCGGCTGCTGCTGCAGACCAACCGGCTCGCAGAAGCGCTCGACCATGCCCGGGTGCTCGGCGGCTCGCCGGCCGCCAATCCGGGCCATGAACTGGTGATGGCATCGGTGCTGGTGCGGCTCGGCGACCAGCAGGGCGCCGGCGCGATCTATGAACGGCTGCTCGCGCTGCGTCCCGACCAGCCGCAGGTCTGGCAGAACCTCGGCCATGTACAAAAGACGCTGGGCCGGCAGGACGATGCCGTCCGCGCCTATCGCGAGGCGGTGACGCAGGCACCGACGATGGGGGAGGCGTGGTGGAGCCTCGCCAACCTGAAGACGGTGCGGCTGGGCACCGACGATATCGCCGCGATGCGGCACGCGCTGGCGGATGGCGGCGCGGCGCGCGAGGAGGATGTCTTCCACCTGCATTTCGCGCTCGGCAAGGCGCTCGAGGATGCCGGGGACCATGCCGCGTCGTTCGACCATTACGACCGCGGCAATCGCCTGCGTCGGGCGATGATCCGCCACGATGCGACGGCCTTTTCGGCCGAGGTCGCGGCGGCGGCGCAGCTGTTCACCGCGGCCTTCATCGCCGGGCGCGGTGCCGGCGGCTGCCCGGCACCCGACCCGATCTTCATCGTCGGGCTGCCGCGATCGGGCTCGACATTGGTCGAACAGATATTGTCGAGCCACAGCCAGGTCGAAGGCACGATGGAACTGCCCGACATGATGATGATCGCCAGCCGGTTGCAGGGTCGCGTCGACGATGGCGAATTCGCCGATTTTGCCGCGATGGTGACATCGCTGACCGCCGCCGACCGGACGCGGCTGGGCGAGGAGTATATCGAGCGCACCCGGGTCCACCGACAGAGCGACCGGCCGCTGTTCATCGACAAGATGCCCAACAACTGGCAGCACGTCGGCCTGATCCGGCTGATCCTGCCGAACGCGCGGATCATCGATGCGCGGCGCCACCCGATGTCGTGCTGCTTTTCGGGCTGGAAGCAGCATTTCGCGCGCGGCCAGGCCTTCACCTATGACCTTGCGGACATCGGCCGCTATTATCGCGACTATGTCGGGCTGATGGCGGCCTTTGACGCGGCGGCGCCGGGGGCGGTGCACCGTGTCATCTACGAGGACATGGTCGCCCATACCGAGCGCGAGATCCGCCGACTGCTCGACCATCTCGGCCTGGATTTCGAGCCGGCGTGCCTCGAATTCCACCGCAACGACCGCGCGGTGCGCACCGCCAGTTCCGAACAGGTGCGCCGGCCGATCTTTACCGACGGCATCGAGCAGTGGAAGCATTATGCGCCCTGGCTGGACCCGCTGGTCGCGGCGCTGGGCCCGGTGCTGCCCGCCTATCCGGGGGTGCCCGCCCTGTAATCAGGCCCAGCCCAGCTGCCGCAGCGCCCAGGCGTCGTTCCACACCTTGATCATGTCACGGACGCGGCCGTGGCGATGCTGTCCATGATTTTCCCCCTGTTTGATCGTGCCCCTGGCCACGGGTCGCTCGCGCAGTTCGGCATTCTGGCTCCCGCCGACTTGCCGCCGGCGCGCACAAGCATCACGTCTGCGTCAATCGCGGGAACTGGCCCCGGGCCGTACGACACGCTAAGCCGCTGGCATGAATGTTCATTCGTCAACGCCCGCAGCTGTCAGGCCGGGCATCTATCCGCGCGGTGCCGAGACCGTCGACCTGATCCTGAAGGCGGCGCTCGACGTCTTGATCGACGAGGGGGCGGCCGCCTTCACCTTGCGCCGCATCGCCGCCCGCTGCGGCATGAAGGTGGGCAACCTGTCCTATCATTTCCCGAAAAAGGAGCTGCTGATCCAGCTGCTGCTCGAAGAGATGCTCGAATTCTACGAATCGCTGCTCGACGACACCGCGCGCCGGCCGGGGTTGAGTCCCGAGGAGCAGCTGACCATCATCATCGGCCTGTGCATCGACGACATCGGCAGCAAGCGGACCACCCATCTGTTCACCGAGCTGTGGGCGCTGGCCAACCATAATCCGGTCGTCGCCGAGCGCGTCGCCGCCTTTTACCGGGTGGCGCATGTCCAGATCGCCCAGGCCGTCGCACCGCTCAACCCGGCGCTGTCGCCCGACGAGGTCGAGGCGGTGGCGCGCTTCATCAGCGCGGCGATGGAGGGGACGACGATCTTCGTCGGCCATGGCAAGGCCTGGGCCGACCAGCGCGCCTGGATGAAGGCGATCTCCACGACGGCGCTGGTGCAGCTTGCCAAGACGGTAACGCCGGGCGATATTCGCCGCTTCGACTGAACAGGCGCGACCAGGTCGTTCGTCAGCAACGCCCGATCGCCGTGGGGAGGATCATCCGGAAAGGCAGGGGCCATGCCCCGCCTTGGCCAGGGGGATCCGTTGCGCGGCACACGAAACAGCAGCGATATCGGCCACACCGGGTTCGGGCGTCACGCGCTGGTGGCGGCGATCGCGTTGCTGCAGCCCGGCATCGACCCGGTGTTCCTGATGCTGCTGTCCCATCACAACGGCCTGGCGCTGGCCGACCATGGCCTGGTCGTCGGCGCCAGCCAGACCGGCATGGCGGCCGGGGCGCTGCTGTTCGCGGCGACACCGCGGCTGTGGGGGCGCGGCTTTCGCTGGGCGGCGCTGGGCGCGACGCTGGCCGGGCTGGCGACAGTGACGGTGACCGGGCTGGCCGGGCTGGTGCTGGTGCGGGCGCTGTTCGGGCTGTGTAGCGGGCTGTTGTACGCCTCGGCGCTGTCGGCGGCGACCCGGCGCGATCCTGCCCGGGCGATGGGCGCGGTGCTGCTGATCCAGTTGCTGCTGGCGACGGTGGTGGCGCTGCTGCTGCCGCAGGTGGCGACGCACATCGGCGCGGGGGCCGCGCTGGCGCTGCTCGCCGGGATCTCGCTGGCGGCCGCGGGGTTCGCCCGTCGCGAGCGGCCCGCCGCCAGCGAACCGGCGCCCCGGCCGGGCGCGGCGGTGCTGCCGGGCGGCGGCGCCGCGGTGGCGGTGTTCCTGTTCGTCTGCGGCAGCATGATGGTGTGGAGTTATGCCGGCGCCGGCGCGGCGATCGCGGGGCTGTCGGACGCGGCGATCGGCGCGGCGGTGGCGCTGGGCTCGCTGGCGGGTGGCGCCGCGGCGCTGCTGGTGATGCTGGCCGCCCGGCGGCAGTGGCCGGCGATGCCGCTGGCGGCGGCGGCGGTGCTGGCGGCGCTGGCCATGCTGGCGCCGTTCGTCGTGCCGGGCGGCGCCGTCGGTTTCGCCGCGGGAATGATACTGTTCAACCTGGGCGCAACCTATGCCGTCGCGCGGCTGTCGGCGCACGCCGTCGCCAAGACGCGCAATGGGGAACGGATCGTGCCGGCGCTGCAGACCGGCGCGATGGTGGTCGGGCCGCTGGCGGCGGCGGCGGCGGTGCACGGGGGCGGCTTTGCGGCGCTGGCGGGCGCGGCGGCGGCGGCGCTGGGACTGGCCGTGCTGGCGCTGGCGTTCGATGATCGGCAGCGGGGCGATGCGCCGGCGGCCGGAAACGGCGCGGATGGAGTTGAAGAGGCCTTGACGCAATCTTGACGCCCGTCCAGTCTGTGGGCAGCGCTTGAGGCCAGGGGGACAGACGCGACCATGACCATCCCGCATTCACGCAGTCACCCGGCCGCATCGGCCCTGTTACTGGCACGTCTCGGCGGCGCCCTGCTGGCGGCGCCGGCCCTGGCGCAGACGCCGGCCGCAGTGCCGCCGGTGCTCGAATCGGAAGAAGCGTTCGTCCACAAGCTGCCGGCGCCGAGCCCGCACTGGTCGTTCATCCGTGGCGGCTTCGATTCGGGTGGCACCCGCATCTTCAACGGCGATACCGGAAAGATGCTGGGCATGATCAACACCAGCAAATGGTCCGATCTCGGCCTCGATCCGACGGCCAAGTTCCATTATGTCTCGGAAACCATCTGGACCAAGGTGCTGCGCGGCACCCGGCAGGACCTGGTCGCGGTCTATGATCCGGTGACGCTGGACCTCGTCGCCGAGATCCCGATGCCGGGGCGGCTGTTGATCGGCGCCCGGATCAACAACTTCGTCATCAGCGACGACGGCAAGACGGGCTATGTCTATAATCTCAGCCCGGCATCGTCGGTCAATGTCATCGATCTCGCCCGTCGCAAGTTCGTGCAGACGGTGGAGCTGCCCGGTTGCGCCAGCCTGCTGCCCAACCCCGGCGTAGGCTTTTCGGCGCTGTGCGGCGACGGCACGCTGGCGACGGTGACACTGGCCGGCAAGACGCCGTCGATCAGCCATACGGCGCCGTTCTTTTCGGCCACCAACGATCCGATCTTCGACAATTTCGCCTATGCCCGCGGCACGTCTGAGGCGACGTTCGTCAGCTATTCGGGCCTGATCTACCAGGCGAAGATCGCCGCCACCCCGGTGGTCGCCGCGCCCTGGTCGATCCAGGCGGCCGCCGGGCTGCGTCCGGGCGATACCAAGCCGCTCGACATCAACTGGCTGCCGGGCGGCCGTCAGCCGATGGCGCTGCACCGTGCCACCGGCCGGCTGTACGTGCTGATGCACAAGGGCGAATATTGGAGCCACAAGGACCCGGGCACCGAGATCTGGGTCGTCGACCTTGCCGCGAAAAAAGTCGTGCGCCGCGTGCCGCTGAAGAAACCGGCCGAGAACATCGAGGTCACTCAGGACGACAAGCCGCTGCTGTTCATCAACGGCGACGAAGATGCCACCCGCGTGCTCGACGCCACCAGCTATGAGCAGAAATTCGACATGGAACACGCCGGCGGCGGCATCATCGCCGTGCCCGGCGCCCGCTGACCTCCGTTGGCGGGGTCGCTCCTCCCGATCGCCGGCCTCGCCGCCAGCGTCTTTGTCGGCCTGGTCTTCCTGGTCGCCGGCATCGAAAAGCTGCGGCACCGGGCGCTGCTGCCCGGTGTCATCGCCAACTACCGGCTGCTGCCGGCGGTGCTGGTGACGCCGGCGGCGCTGCTGCTGCCGCCGGTCGAACTGGTGCTGGCCGTGGCGCTGCTGGCCGGCGAGCGCACGGTGGCGCCGTTGGCGGCGATCGCGCTGCTGCTGGCGTTCGCCGCCGCGATGGCGATCAACATCGGCCGCGGCCGACGGCACATCGATTGCGGTTGCGGCCATGCCGGGCTGCGCCAGTCGCTCGGCTGGGGGCTGGTGGCGCGCAACCTGGCGATGGCGGCGGCGCTGTTGCCGCGGCTGGTCGCGGCGCCTGGCCTGGCCCTTGTCGACATGGCGGTCGCCGCGCTTGCCGGCGTCGCCGTCTTCCTGCTGGTGCAGATGACCAACGCCATCAACGCGCTGCCGGCGCGACCGACGGGGAACAGGGCATGACGACCGCGCTGATCATTTCGGAAATCCTGCAATGGGTGGTGCTCATCGGCCTGGGCATTGCCGGGCTGGCGCTGGCGCGGCAGGTCGGTGTGCTGCACGTCCGCGTGGCGCCGGCCGGCGCGCTCGATGCCGGCAAGGGCCCGGCGGTGGGGGAGGCGGCGCCGCACATCCATGTCACCAGCCTCGACGGCACCGCCATGACGATCGGCGGCACGCTGCCGGCGGCGTCGCTGCGGCTGCTGATGTTCGTTTCGGCGCAATGCCCGCTGTGCAAGTCGCTGATCCCGGTGGCGAAGTCCTTTGCCCGGGCGGAACGCGTCGACCTCGTGTTCATCGGCGACGACGATCCGGCGGCGCAGCGCGCGATGATCGCGCAGCACGACATGGGCGCCTATCCGTTCGTCAACGGCGCCGAGGTCGGGCGCGCCTTTGAAGTCGACAAGCTGCCGCATGCGGTGCTGCTCGATGCAACGGGGAAGGTGCTCGCCAAGGGCCTCGTCAACAGCCGCGAACATCTCGAAAGCCTGATCGTCAGCCATGAAATGGGCGTGCCGCACGTCCAGGACTATATCGCCAGCCGCCCAGCCGACGGTACGGCGGCCAGCCGCCCAGCCGAAGGTACGGCGGCCAGCCGCCCAGCCGCCGGCACGGCGCACGCGGCATGATGCCAACCCGTCGCAGCAAGGGGCACCGACCATGACAGGTTTCGATTTCGACGGTTTCAGCGAAAGGCTGTTGCGCAAGTTCGCCGGCCGCACCTCGCGCCGGTCGATGCTGACCCGGCTGGGCGCCACCATCGTCGCGGCGCCGGTGTTCCCGCTGCTGCCGGTCAGCCGCGCCAATGCCGCCAAGCCCGAGCGATCGGCGGAGGCCAAGACCGGCTTTGCCCGCAACGCCCAGACCAAGGACGATACCAAGTGCGATTACTGGCGCTATTGCGCCATCGATGGCTTCCTGTGTTCCTGCTGCGGCGGCGGCGTCAGCTCCTGCCCGCCGGGCGCGGAGCCGTCACCGGTGTCATGGGTGGGCACCTGCATCAACCCCGACGACGGCAAGGCCTATCTGATCGCCTATCGCGACTGCTGCGGCAAGCCGAGCTGCGGCCAGTGCAATTGCGACAACACCGACCGCGAGACTCAGCTGTACGTGCCGCAGCTCAACAACGACGTGATCTGGTGCTTCGGCACCAAGAGCATGGAATATCACTGCTCGACCGGCGTGCTGGTCGGCAAGGCGCAATAGCACCATGCGGCGCGGCGCGGCCATGCTGCTGGCGGCGGCAGGGGTCGCGCTGGCCTTCGACGCTGCCACGCTGGCGCAGGGGGCCGCCACCACCGCACCGCCGCCCTATCCGCGCGAGATGAACCTGGCGCAGTCCAACTATGTCGAACATTGCGGCGGCTGTCATGGCATCCAGGGCGATGCCGCGCCGGCCGACCTGCCGTCGCTGCGCGGCCGCGTCGGCTGGTTCATGTGCACCCCCGAGGGCCGCAGCTATCTGCAGCGCCTGCCCAATGTCGCGCGGTCGCGCATCACCGACAACGACGACCTTGCCGACCTGCTCAACTTCATGGTCTTCGGCCTTGGCGGCGCGAGCACGCCACGGGACGCGAGGCCGTTCACCGGTGCCGAGGTCGCGCGCGAGCGGGCTATCCCGCTCACCTCGGTTTCCCTGGTCAAGACGCGCGCGGCGCTGGTCGCCACGCTGACACGAAAATGCGGGGCGCCGGCTTCCCTCCGCCTGATGTACCCCGGCCAGCCTGCGACCCGGGGTGGTGGCTGAACGGCAGCAGTTCGAACACGGTCGAGCTGTTCCGACCGCATGTGGCGCGCTTTTTCAAAGATAATGCTGTTGCCGCTGCGCTGGCGGACACCCGCACCCTCGATCGCCTGATCTGGCAGCTCGCTTCGCCGAAACGAGCGTTTGACGACGCCGGCGGCGATCACGCCGCGGGCGCGTTCTGCTACCGGCCCAGGATGGCGGCTCTGCCGACGCGCAAGGCTCGCCAGTTCGCGCTGCGGCGCTTTCGCGACCAGATCAGCAAGCCGGTGATGATCACGGCGCACAACGCCATGCCGGATGCCGCGACAAGAAGCCGGCCCGGCCACCCGAACGCTGCGCCGCTGTGCAGGGGGAATAGCCAGGCGGTGAACATGTCCCCGGCGCTGCCCGTCGCAACATGCCGGTCGGCAAGCACAGCGCCGTCCGAATAGCGGACGAGGATCCAGCGTCCGGGGCCTGCGCCGATGTCGCGGGCGTCGGCAAGACGCAGCCAATAGGCGCCGCGATCGGGGTGCAACGACACGGCGACAACCGGCGCGCCGCCGGCGCGCGCGCGGGCCACCGCGATTGCCTGGTCGAGCGAGGTCGCCGGCACGAAGTCGCGTTTTGCCAGCAGCGGCAGCGTCTCGGGCGGCATCTTCATGGTCGGCGAGACAACGCTGACGGCGGCGTCGAAATCCTCGTGCCAGGTCAAGGAAAGCCCGCTGATCGCCAGCACCAGCGTGACGGGAAACAGCCACAGCCCGATGGCACGATGCAGGTCGAAGGTGCGCCGATGGCCCCGTGCCGCCCAGCGGATGTGCAGGCTTTCGCGCCAGCGCCGCAAGTTCGGAAACGCCAGGATCGCCGCGGCGATATGGTCGAACGTCCACAGCAGCGCGAGCAGCCCGGCGAGCCAGGTCGCCGTGGCGCCGAGCATGAGGTCGATGTGCAGCTGGTAGATGAATGACACGATACGGCGCCGGTCGAGCCCCATTTCGCCGAACACGCGCCGGCCGAGCAGGCGGCCGTCGTGCGGGTCGAGATAGGTCTGGCGGAAGACATGGCCGGTGACACCGGCGTCGCGCGGCGCGGCAAAGGCGAGCGCGCTGTCGCCGGGGTGCACCGGCAACATCAGGTAGTCGAGCGCGCTGCCGGGCTCGGCAGCTTCGGCGGCACGCTTCAGCGTCTCGGCCGACGCCATGGGCCCGCCGATGGCAACGCTGCGCAGGTCGGGATTGAGGGCGCGGTCGAGTTCGTCCTGGAAGACGATGATCGTCCCGGTCAGCGCCAGGACGAGCAGCCACAGCGCCGCCGCCAGGCCGAACCAGCGGTGCCAGAGGACCAGCGCCCTGCGCACGCTCAGCCGCCGGTCACAGGTCGGCGGCCAGCGTCAGGCGCAGGGTCCGCGGCGCCCCGGGCTGCGCCGTGAAATCGGTCGACTGGAAATAGCTCTTGTTGAACAGGTTGCTGACATTGGCGCGGATGGTCAGCGGCATGGTGCCGGCGTCGAAGCGATAGCGCGCGCCCAGGTCGACGACGGCGAAGGACGGGATCGAACGCGCGTTGCCGGCGTCGTAGAACTGCCGGCTCGAATAGCGCATGTTGGCCAACAGCGCCGCGCCGGGCAGCCCCGGCACATCGGCGTCGAGCCCCAGAACCAGCACATGCGCCGGCACCGACACCGGCCGGTTGCCGTTCAGTGCCGGATCGGCATTGTCGCGCAGCCGGGCGTCGAGATACGCATAGCTGGCGAGCAGCCGCAGCCCTGCGACCGGCGTGCCGAACACATCGAGTTCAACGCCGCGATGCCGCTGGCGGCCGTAGATGTCGTAGATGAACGTCGCCGGATCGATGTACGCGCTCGGCCGCTCGATATCGAAGATTGCCGCGGTGGCGCCGAAATCGCCGAAATCGGCCTTGATGCCGGCTTCATACTGCCGCGACACGCCGGGCGGGATGACCTGGCCGCGATTGGCGGCTTCGGGCGGTGCGATCGATCCGGCCTCCACTGCCTTCAGATAATTGCCGTAGACCGAAACATTGCGCGCCACCTTGACCAGCGCGGCAAAGGCCGGCGACCAGCTGTCGGACCGATAGCTGCTGATCGGCCCGTCGGGGGACGGCGCGCCATAGTTGAAGCTGTCGATGGCGAGGCGGGTATAGCGCACGCCGACGGTCAGCCGCAGCCGGTCCCCGAACAGCGCCAGCTCGTCGGCAATCACGCCGCCCTCGGTGCGGTTGTCGAAATTGGGGAAGAAAGTGCCGCCGATGGTGCGCGGCGTGGTGCCTTCATAGCTGGCGGGGTCGTAGATGTTGAAGACCGGCTGCACATAGGCCGGATCGATCGCCAGGTCGGAATATTCGCCCTTCGACTTGATGTAGCCATAGGAGGCGGTGATCGCATGAGCGATCGGCCCGGTGATGAAGCGGCCGCGGACGCCGACATCGATGTTGTAGCCATCGCCCCAGTCGACCTCCCCTTCCTGGGCAAAGACAAAGCTGTCCGAGGTGCCGCCGGCAGCGGTCACCGCAGCGATGAGCCCGACATAGCGTTCCTGGCTGCGCACCAGGCCGCCGACGGCAAAAGCGCTCCAGCCCGGCGCCAGCTGGACGTCGACGGCGCCACGCAGGAACTGGTCGTGCTGCATGCGCCGGTCCCAGTCGGGGCCGCTGACCTTGTCGCCGCGCGGCGCCGGGCCGATCGGCACCCCGGCATTGTAGAAATAGCCGCCGGTGCCGCCGCGCGTCAGCGAATACATGTTGCCATATTGCAGGTCGATATTGACCGGGCCCGACCGCCAGTTGGTGGCAATGTGGATGACGTTGCTCTTTTCCGAAATGTCGTCGATGGCGCTGTCGCCGTCGCGCAGCGAGACATTGGCGCGCACGCCGAACTGCCCGTCGGCGCCGAAGCGGCGGCTCACATCGGCCATCCCGCCAAAGGTTGCATTGGTGGCAAACAGGCCGGTCACCCGCGTCAGCGCCGTATCGAGCGGCTTTTTCGAGACATAGTTGATCGTGCCGCCGACGCCGCCGACGATGCCGGTGAACACCGCCGTCGGGCCCTTCAATATGTCGACGCGCTCGATCATCTCCAGCGGGTAGCGCCGCGTCGCAACCGTCGCGAAACCGTCATAGCTCGATTCGAACGGCTCCATGCGAAAACCACGCAGCCGGCCGGCGCCGGCACCATTGATCGTCGTGGCGTTGGTCGTGGCAAAGGACGCGTCACGCGCGACGATGTCGTTCGACGTCAGCGCGATCTGGTCGGCGATATAGGCCGAGGTGAAGGATTTCGTGCTGACCGGCGTGTCGAACATGTCGCGATCGCCAAAGGCACCGAGGGTCGGGCCGCGCGATACCTGACCGCCGGTAATCGGCGCGATCCGCTGGCCAGTGACGATGATCGTGGCATCGCCAGCGGCCACGCCATCCCCGCCCGAAAGGACAGTGCCGGCCACCGCCTCCGATGCCGACGCCGTGGCGCTACCGATGCTGGCGACAGGCGCGGCAGACAGTAGCAGCCAACCCCAGACCTTCAAGACGCGCCCCCTTTGATGCGAACGGTTCGCATTTAGAGGGCCTCTTAATGCGAGTCAATCGCATTTGAAGCGCCTACAGGCGTCGCCGACACCCAGCGGGCCTTGCCCGGCAAGGACGACCCGTGCACGCCCGGCGACATCGCCGCTGCTGCATATCCAGCGTCAGGAGACCTGGGTTGCGGTGCCTGCAACGACATACCAGGTCACCAGCAGTCCGCACAGCAGACCGCCGGGCACGGCGCTGCCGGTTCGCGACCAGGTGAAGGTGCCGATCGCGGCGATGGTGGCGAGTATCGGGACGAACTGGATGGCGATGACGGTGGTCAACGGATCGAACGCCGTCGGCAATCGACCGATGCCGACAAGGACGCCATAGTCCACGACGAGCAACAGCAGGAAACCGGCCGTCAGCGCCAGCTTTGCAGCGCCGTAGCGCCACAGCCGGCCATCGGTTGCCACCGCCAGCCTGGCGAGCGCCCCCAGCGTCACGACCTGGGCAAGGGTGATCGGCACCACATAGACCAGCGCGATCCGCAACCGGTCGAGGCCGAGCGGCTTCAGCGCCACCACCCAGAACCGCAAGTCGACCGTGAACCATGCCGCCATCGCCAGCAGCGCCAGATAGCCGATGGCGGCGGTCGCCAGCGCCAGCAAGGCGGCGCGAAGCCAGTGTGGCGTCGCACGCGGGGACGACGGCGGCCCGAAGCGGGCCATCAGCAGCGTCAGCCCGGCGTTGACCAAGGCCCAGACCGTCACTTGCGTCGTGACCGTCTGCGGCAGCAGCGCCGATGGCGGTAGCATCAGCGTCACCGCAATAAATGCCGGGAAGAAGGTGACGGCCGGCATCAGCGCCGTCAGCGCGAACTGCCGCCACCAGCGGCGGTCGCGGCGCGGCAGCCCTGGCGGCGGCGCGCGGCGCAGCGCGGCAAAGACCGGCAGCGCCAGCAACAGGTCGAAACTGCCGACGAGCAGGCCGACGAAGCCGACGAGAGCAATGCCCGTCGCGACTTCCTTGCCGAACCAGATCTGGTCACCGGCGGGGAGCGGCGTGCCGCCCTCCAGCGTGCGGCCGAACCAGTCCAGGGCATCGCCGATCGCGGCATGGCTGATGTGGTCGCCAGGATGGATCGCGATCGGCTGCGTAAGCCGCCGGGCCGTGCCGGCGGCGATGCTGCCGTAGATCCGGCCCGGCTCGATCGCGGTGGTGCCGAACAGCGCCTGCAGTTTCGCGCTGCCGGCAACATCCTGCGCGCGGTCGACGTCCCACATCAGCTTCGAAAATTCGTCATGGCTGCTGAACACCAGCGCCAGGTTGCGTGGCCAGGCCGGCGTGCCATCGGCGGCGAACGGCTTGCCGGTCGATGACCCTTCCAGCACCACCGCGCGATAGGCATCGGGCATGGCGGCGGCAGCGGCGAGGACGGTCCAGCCGCCCATGCTATGCCCTTCGAGGCCGATGTTGGCCTTGTCGACCATCGGCAGCCCGCGCAGCCAGGCCAGCCCGGCCGGGCCGCCAAACCCCTCGGAAAAGGCCGCGCCGCCCGAATAGCCATGGCCGGTCTGGTCGAGCGCCAGCACGACATAGCCGCGACGGGCGAATTCGATGGCGAAACCGTCCTGCGTCTCGCGACTGTTGATGTAGCCGTGGACGGCAAGGATGCCCGGCGCCGGCGTCGCCGTCGTGGCATTCGGCGGCACATAGAGCAGCGCGCTCATCACCGTGCCTGCCGGCGAGCGAAAGCGGACGTCACGCACGTCGATACCGCCCGCGGTCTGGATGCGGCCGGCTTGCCAGGATCCGCCCACGACCAGTGCCAGCCCGAACAGAAACAGCCACCAGCCCCTGCGCATCGTCGCTAATCCCCCGCTCGCCTCCTGCCTTAGGCGCTGGGTGCCGGCACGCAAGATGATTGCGTCGAGCGGGCGGCTGTCTGCATGCCGCCACGACTATAAGAGCAATCCCCGCGTCGACGGTCGGTGCGCTACGCGTCCGCCATGAAGCGGTACCCCACGCCGAGCTCGTTGACGATCAGCCGCGGACTGGCGGGATCGAGCTCGATCTTCTGGCGCAGGTTGCGGACGACGATACGCAGATATTCGACATGACCGTCCTGGTCGGTCGGCCAGGCCGCAGCCAGGATGCGCTGGTGGGTCACCACGCGACCCGGTGCCATCACCAGTTGCGACAGGACGTCGAACTCCTTTCTGGTTAGCTTGATCGGCGCGCCGTCGCGGCTGATGTCCCGGTTGGCAAGATCGATCCGCAGCGTGCCGGCGGTGATGACCGCGTCCGCGCCCTGCTCGTTGACCCGGTGGCGGAGCGAGGCGCGCAGGCGGGCGAGCAGCTCTTCGGTGTCGAAGGGCTTGGTGACATAGTCGTCGGCACCGAGGTCGAGCGCCGCGACCTTGTCATCGGTGGCTTCGCGCGCCGAAATGACGATGACCGCCATGCGGCCGCGCTTTTTCAGCAACGGCACCAGTTCGAGGCCGTCGCGGTCGGGCAGGCCAAGGTCGAGCAGCGCCGCATCGGGCGTTTCGGCGTCGGCAATCCGCATCGCATCGCGCGCGGATGCGGCCTCGAGCACGGCATAGCCGGCGCGCGCCAGCGTGTTGCCGAGCAGGCGGCGGATGTGAAGCTCGTCGTCGACGACCAGGATGCGTTGCTGGCTCATTCGTCACCTTCTGCAGCGCGCTCGCGCACCAGCAGCCGCTCGGGGAATGCGAGGCTGAAGTCCGCGCCCTGTCGGTCCGGGCGGTTGCCGGCGCGGACCGACAGCCCCATGCCCTCCGCAAAACCCTTGACGATTGCCAGGCCGAGCCCGGTGCCGGTGGTCGTGCGATCGGAACCGTCGAGACGGTGAAAAGTCTCGAAGACGGCGCTTTCGCTGCCCGGCGGCAGGCCAGGGCCCTCGTCGCGCACGCTGAGGGTCAGGCCATCGCGGTAGCGTTCGGCGCTGACGGTGATCGGCGTGCCGGGATCGGCATAGCGGCCGGCATTGTCGAGCAGGTTGAGCAGGCAGTGGTGGAACAGTTGCGGATCGACCAGAACCAGCGGCAGGCTGGGCGATACATCGAGCTTGATGGCATGGCCCTCCAGCGTCGTCCGCACATCGTGGACGGCGCCCGCAACCGCATCGGTCAGGTCGACAGGCTCGACGCGCAGCTTCAGGGCGCCGGCCTCGACCCGCGCCATGTCGAGCAGGTTGGATACGAAGCGGTTGAGCCGCAGGGCCTCGCTCTCGATCGTGTCGATGAGCGCCGGCGTGCTGCCGTGGCGCAGTTGCCGGGCCGCCGTCAGGACAGAGGTCAGCGGCGTGCGCAGGTCATGGCTGACCGATGACAGCAGGGCGGCGCGCAGGCGGTCGCGCGTGCGCACGCTTTCGACGTCGCGCATGTCGGTTTCGAGCCGCAGTCGCTCGAGCGCCAGCGCCGCCTGGTCGAGCAGATTGGTCAGCAGCGGCAGCTGGTCGGAGCGCAGCGGATCGCTGCCGTCTTCGCGGGCGACACCGAGGATGGCCAGCGCGCGACCGCCGGCGGCGATGGGCAGGAACAGCCAGTCGGAAGCCGCCAGCGTGCCCGATCCGCGGCCGGCGGACTTGCCGGTATCCTGCACCCAGCGCGCAGCGGCGAGTTCCATCGCCTCGAGGCGGGTGTCGGGCGTCGTCGAGGCCGTCACGACGAGGCCGGCGCTGCCATCGTCGATCAGCACGACGCGCAGGTCGAAGATGCGGCCGATCTCGCTGCAGATCGTCCGCGCCACCTCGGTCCGGTCGCCCAGCGACGTCAGCTGGCGCAGGAAGCCGGCCAGCGCCGCGTTGGAACGCGCCCCGGCTGCAGCAAGATCAGCCTGGGCCCGGACCCGCGACGTCAGCTGGCTGGTCACCACGGCCACACCGAGCAGCACGATGATCGAAACGATGTTCTCGGGATTGCTGATGGTCAGCGTGCCGGTCGGGGGCAGGAAGAAGAAGTTGTAGGCGAGCGATGAGGCCAGACCGGCGAACAGTCCGGTCCGCAACCCGAACAGGCTCGCCGCCGCCATGACCGGCAGCATGTAGAGAAGCGCGACGTTTCCGAGATCGAGGATGTTGAACAAGGCCAGCCCGACGGCAGTGACGCCTGCCACCATCGCTGCCGACCAGCCGTACCCCGACAGCCTGCCCCAGTCGGCCGGCGGCCGGATGCGCATTGCCGCCGACCCGGCCGTGGCTTCCAGCGGCAGCACATGGACGGCAACGCCGGGCGTTTCGCGCACGAGGCGATCGACGACCGAGCCGTGGCGCAGTTCAAACCAGCGCGACCGTGCCGATTTGCCGACGACGATCTGCGTCGCGCGGGCTTCTTCGGCAAAGCCCTTCAAGCCGTCGACGGTGTCCGACGCCGGCACCATGGCGACGGCGCCGCCCAGCTGGGTGGCGAGATTGAGCGTTGCCGCGATGCGGCGATGTTCGTCGGGACCGAGCTGCCGGCTGCGCGACGTTTCGACGTAGACCGCCGTCCAGGGGGCATGGAGCGCGTCGGCGATGCGTTTTGTGGCGCGGACAAGGCCCTCGGCACCGGGCTGCTCGCTCAGTCCGACGACGATGCGCTCGCTTCCCGCCCAGGTGCCGCCCAGCGCATGGGCGCGGACGTGATCGAGCATCTGGCTGTCGACCGCCTGCGCCGCGCGGCGCAGCGCCAGTTCGCGAAGGGCCGACAGGTTGGATTTGGAAAAGAAATGCGCCAGCGCCCGCGTCGCTTCCTGCGGCAGGTAGACCTTGCCTTCCTTCAGCCGTTCGATGAGCTCGTCGGGCGGAATGTCGACGACCTGGAGTTCGGCGGCTTCGAGGATCGAATCCGGGACGGTCTCGCGCACGCGCACGCGGGTGAAGGAGGCGATGACGTCGTTGAGGCTTTCGACGTGCTGGATGTTGAGCGTCGAATAGACATCGATGCCGGCGGCGAGCAGTTCCTCGACATCCTGATAGCGTTTGAGGTGGCGGCTGCCGGGTGCGTTGGTGTGAGCCAGTTCATCGACGAGGACGAGACCGGGCCGGCGTGCGAGAATGGCGTCGATGTCCATCTCGTCGAGGGTACGACCCTCGTACGCAACGGCGCGGCGCGGCACGATCTCCTGCCCCCGGGTCAGCGCCTCGGTTTCGGCGCGGCCATGGGTTTCGACGACCCCGACGACGACATCGGTCCCGGAGCGCCGCCGCGCGGCGCCCTCCGACAGCATTTCATAGGTCTTGCCGACGCCCGGTGCGGCGCCGAGAAAGATCTTCAGACGCCCGAGGTCTTCCCGCGCGGCGGCGCGCAGGAAGGCCTCGGGCGGCGGACGATCCCGTTCGCTCAACTGGCGCCGAGCCGGTCCAGCGCGCGGTTGAGCGCCAGGACGTTGACGCGCGGCTCGCCGAGGATGCCGGCCACGGGTGCCTCGATGCTGCGTTCGACCAGCGCGCGCACCGCCGATGGCGGCAGGTTTCGCACACCGGCAATGCGCGGCACCTGGACGATCGCCGCGGCGGGCGACAGGTCGGGATCGAGCCCCGAGCCCGAGGCGGTGACAAGGTCGGCGGGGATCGCGTCGACCCCTTCCGCCCGACGGCGTTCGACATCGGGGCCGACGCGATCGACGAGCGCCTGCGACGCCGGGCCGAGGTTGGAGCCGGATGACGACAGGCCGTCATAGCCCTTGCCGGCGGCGGATGGCCGGGTCTGGAAGTAGCGATCGGAAACAAAGGCCTGGCCGACGACGGTCGAGCCGATGACCTTGCCGTTTTCGGTGACAAGGCTGCCGTTGGCGGCGCCCGGGAACAGCAGCTGGCCGATGCCTGTCATGGCGAGGGGATAGCCGATGCCGAGCAGCAAGGCGAACAATAGTGTCAGGACGAGCGCGGGGCGCAGCGCGGCGGAGAGGTCGGTTTTCATCGGGCGGGTTCCTATGCGAGGCCGAGGCCGTTGACGGCCAGATCGATGACCTTGATGCCGACAAACGGCGCGATGAGGCCGCCGAGCCCGTAGACGGCGAGGTTGCGGGCGAGCAGCGGGCCCGCGCCCATCGGGCGATAGGCGACGCCTTTCAGCGCCAGCGGCACCAGCGCCGGAATAATGAGGGCGTTAAAGATGATCGCCGACAATGTGGCGCTTTCGGGTGTTGCCAGCCCCATGACATTGAGCACGCCGAGCCCGGGATAGAGGACCACGAACATCGCCGGGATGATGGCGAAATATTTGGCGACATCGTTGGCGACCGAAAACGTCGTCAACGCGCCGCGGGTCATGAGGAGTTGCTTGCCGAGGCCGACGACCTCGATGAGCTTGGTCGGGTCGCTGTCGAGATCGACCATGTTGCCGGCCTCGCGTGCCGCCTGGGTGCCGGTGTTCATCGCCACGCCGACATCGGCCTGCGCCAGCGCCGGTGCGTCGTTGGTGCCGTCACCGCACATCGCCACCAGGCGGCCGCCTTCCTGCTCGCGGCGGATGAAGGCGAGCTTGTCCTCGGGGGTGGCTTGCGCCAGGAAGTCGTCGACCCCGGCCTCGGCGGCGATCGCGGCGGCGGTCAGCGGATTGTCGCCGGTGATCATCACGGTGCGGATGCCCATGGCGCGGAGCTCGCCGAACCGCTCGCGGATGCCGGCCTTGACGATGTCCTTGAGGAAGATCGCGCCGAGCAGCCGGCCGTCCTTTGCCACGGCGAGCGGCGTGCCACCGGCGCGGGCGATCTCGTCGGTGACCCGCCGCAGTTCGGTCGACGCGGCGCTCTCGGCGGCTTCGGGGGTAGCCTTCAGCACCGAATCGACGGCGCCCTTGCGGATCAGCGACGTACCGATGCGCACGCCGGAGATGCGGGTCTGGGCGGTGAACGGGATGATCTCGGCTTCGGCGGGCAGCGCGGTGGTCGCGATGCGGAACGTGTCGCGCGCCAGCACGACGATCGAGCGGCCTTCCGGCGTTTCGTCGGCGAGGCTGGCGAGCAGCGCGGCTTCGCCCAGTTCCGCAGGGCTTGTGCCACCGACGGTGCGGAACTCGGTGGCCTGGCGGTCGCCGATGGTGATGGTGCCGGTCTTGTCGAGCAGCAATATGTCGATGTCGCCGGCGGCCTCCACCGCGCGACCCGACTTGGCGAGGACGTTGAAGCGGACCAGCCGGTCCATGCCGGCAATGCCGATCGCCGACAGCAGCGCCGCGATCGTCGTCGGGATCAGGGTGATGAGCAGCGCCGCCAGCACGGTGACCGGGATGCTGCCGCCGGCGAAGCTGGCAAAGCTCGGGATCGTCGCGACGGCGATCAGGAAGATGATGGTCAGGCCGACGAGGAGGATGGTGAGCGCGATCTCGTTGGGAGTCTTCTGCCGCTCGGCGCCTTCGACCAGCGCGATCATCCGGTCGAGAAAGCCCTGCCCCGGATTGACGGTGACGCGGACGCGGATCGCGTCGGAGATGACACGGGTACCGGCGGTGACGGCGGAGCGGTCGCCGCCCGCCTCGCGGATGACAGGCGCGCTTTCGCCGGTGATCGCGGCTTCGTTGACGGAGGCAACGCCGGCGACGACTTCGCCATCGGCGGGGATCAGGTCGCCGGTTTCGACGAGCACGAGGTCGTCGATGCGCAACTGGCTGGCCGGCACCTGGGACCAGGCGTGGTCGAGGCCGGTGTCGAGGCCGGCGCCGCTGCCGGCGAGACGCTTTGCCGTCAGCTCGGCCTTGGCATTGCGCAGCGACGCGGCCTGGGCCTTGCCGCGCCCTTCGGCGATGGCTTCGGCGAAGGTGCCGAACAGCACCGTCAGCCACAGCCAGACGACGAGCTGCAGCCTGAAGCCGAGGGCGAGGCCATCGCCGCCGACGAACAGCAGCACCGTCAGCAGGGCCGCGACGACGGCGGTGACGAACATCACCGGGTTGCGCACCAGCTGGCGCGGGTCGAGCTTTCTGAAGGCGTCGCCGATCGCCGGGGCGATCAGGTCGGCAGTGAACAGGGACGGGGTGGAACGAGCCATGGCGGCGCTTTCGATCAGGAGAGTTTGCCGCCGGTCATCATCAGATGATCGGCGATGGGGCCAAGCGCGAGGCCGGGCAGGAAGGTCAGGCCACCAAGGATCAGGATGATCCCGACGAGCAGGCCGACCCACAGCGGCCCGGTGGTCGGGAACGAGCCGGCGCTAACCGGCGTGACCTTCTTGGCAGCCAGGCTGCCGGCGATGGCGAGCATCGGCACGATGACGAAGAACCGGCCCAGCCACATCGCGATGCCCAGCATGGCGTTGTAGAAGGGCGTGTTCGCCGTCAGCCCGGCAAAGGCCGAGCCATTGTTGCCGACCGCGCTGGTGAAGGCATAAAGGATTTCCGAAAAGCCATGCGGCCCCTTGTTGAGCGGTCCTGCCAGGCCGGGTTCGACGACGGCTGCCACCGCGGTCATGCCCAATATCGTCAGCGGCAGGATGGCGATGGCGAGTACGGCGAGCTTGACCTCGCGCGCCTCGATCTTCTTGCCGACATATTCCGGCGTGCGGCCGACCATCAGCCCGGCAACGAACACGGCGAGAATGGCGAACAGCAGGAAGCCGTAGATGCCGGCGCCGACACCGCCGACGACGACCTCGCCGAGCTGGATGTTGAACAGCGGGATCATGCCGCCCAGCGCCGTGAAGCTGTCGTGCATGGCATTGACCGCGCCGCACGACGCCGCGGTGGTGACGACGGCGAACAGCGACGAGGCGGCGATGCCGAAGCGCACCTCCTTGCCCTCCATGTTGCCGCCGGCGACGCCTAGGCCATGGAGGACGGGGTTGCCCGCGGCCTCCTGGGCGTAAGTGACGCCGACGCCGACGAGGAACAGCACCAGCATCGCCGACAGGATGGCCCAGCCCTGGCGCTGGTTGCCGACTGCCTTGCCGAAGGTCCAGGTGAGGCCGAAGCCGATGACGAAGATCGACAGCATCTGGACGAAGTTCGTAACCGCCGTAGGATTCTCGAACGGATGCGCCGAGTTGGCGTTGAAGAAGCCGCCACCGTTGGTGCCGAGCATCTTGATGGCTTCCTGGCTGGCCACCGGGCCGAGCGCCAGCGTCTGCCTGGCACCTTCGAGCGTGGCGATGTCGACCGATCCTGCCAGCGTCTGCGGCACGCCGCTGGCGACCAGGAACAGGGCGTAGGCGATGCAGAGCGGCAGCAGCAGGTACACCGTCACCCGGGTCAGATCGGCCCAGAAATTGCCGATGCCGGCCGCGCTCCGCCGCGCGAAACCGCGGAACAGCGCAAAGGCCAGCGCGATGCCCGTCGCCGCCGACAGGAAGTTGTGGATGGTCAGGCCGAGCATCTGCGCGAGGTTCGACATCGTCGCCTCGCCGCCATAGCTCTGCCAGTTGGTATTGGTGGTGAAGCTGATGGCGGTGTTGAACGCCAGATGCTCGCTGGCGCCCGGAAAGCCCATCGGGTTGATCGGCAGCACCCCCTGCAGGCGCAGCACCGCATAGGTCAGCAGCAACAACGCGACATTGAACGCCAGCATGGCGACGGCATAGCCGCGCCAGCCCATCTCCGCGTCCGGATCGACGCCGGCCAGCCGATAGAAGCCGCGCTCGACGGGGCCGAGGACGGCGTGGAGCGGTGTGCGACGGCCCTCGTAAAGCGCGTGCAGCCACAGGCCGACAGGCTTGGTCAGCGCCAGCAGGATGCCGACGAACAGCAGGATAAGGGCCCAGCCCTGAATGGTCATTGGAAATTCCCGCCTAGAAGCGTTCGGGCCTGACCAGCACGGCCAGGAGATAAAGCAGCAGCGCCAGCGCCGTGACGGCGGCCAGCCAGAGATCGATGGTCATCGGGGTGTCCTTCGCTCAGGCCTTGTCGAGCAGCCGGACATAGGCGAGCGTTGCCGCCAGCAGCCCGACGATCGCGCCGATCCAGAGAATGTCCTGCATGGGTTGGGTTCCTTGTGGTCAAAAGGCGCCGGTGATCGAGAACACGACCTTCCCGTTGGAGATCGGGTCGCCGCCGGGGATCTGGAACTTTGAAAAGTTCGGCTGCAGGCGGAGATAGTCGAAGCTGGTGTCGCTGATGTCGGTGTCGACATAGGCGACGCCGAGCGTGAC
>NZ_JAFCUV010000004.1:0-37075 GCF_049896705.1 Sandarakinorhabdus sp. DWP1-3-1
TGGGACGTGTTTCGCGGCCTCGACATGGACCGGGTCAAGGCCGTCATGAAGACCCCCGCCATCGCCGACCTGCGCAACGTCTACCGCCCCGATGAAATGGCCCGCAGGGGGATCGCCTATCGCGGCGTCGGCGTGCGTGACCATGCGCCACGCCGGCTGGCCGCCATCGATGGCTGATGCCCGGCGCGGCTGGCGGACCGCGCTCGTGCCGGCCGTGCTCGCGCTGGCTGCGACCCCTGCACCGGCCCAGACGATCATCCTGCCGCCGCCGTCGGGGGCGCCGCAAGCCATCGATTTCAGCCGCGATCCACTGCTGGTGTTCGGCCATGCCAGCAGCCTGCCCGGCCCGTTCCTCGAACAGCTGGGCGATGCCGTCGCGCGCCACCCCGCCGTCGCCGCCGCCATTGCCGAGCAGGAGGCGCAATCGGGCGTCCGCACCCAGGTCCGCGCCCGCCTGTTCCCGCGCATCGATGCACAATTCGTCGCCGCGCGCGCGCTCGCCCGCGATTTCGGCGACCGGTCGACGATCGTCGAGAGCCTGTCGCCGCGCGCGCGCACCGATGTTGTCGTCGCCGGCGACCAGCTGCTGTTCGATTTCGGCGCCACCGGTGCGCGCATCGCGGCCGCCAACACCCGCATCCGCGCCGCCCATGCCGATATCGAGCGGGCGGCGGCCGAGACCGCCCTGCGCGCCGTCGGCGCCTGGTACGACCGGCTGCAGGACCAGATGCTGGTCGACATCACCGCCGCCGCCGCCCGGCGCCAGCAGGCCGTGCTCGCCGATGTCCGGGCGCGGATGACCCAGGGCGTCGGGTCGGCCGGCGATGTCGCCCGCACCGAGGCGGTGGTCGCCGATACCGAGGCGCTGGCGGCGCGGCTGGCCGGCCGGCTGGCGCAATCGCGGGCGCGCTATCGCGAGGCCTTTGGTGTCGAACCGCCACCCCGGCTGGCGCGGGCGATGGCGCCGGCGAGCGTTGCCACGCGCGCCGACATCGCCGAGGCGATGGGACGCGACACGCCGGCCGTGCAGGTCGCCCGGCTGGTCGCCGAGGCGGTGCGCCGGGATCACGCCGCCGCCCGCGCCGACGGCCTGCCCCGCCTGTCCGCCGCGCTCAACGGCAGCCGCTACAACATCTTTTCCGGCAATGACTATGAAATCCGCGGCACGCTGGTCGTGCGACAGAGCCTGTTCGCCGGCGGCGCCCAGCGCGGCCGCATCGCCGAAGTCGCCGCCGATGCCCGCAAGGCCGGGTTCGAGGCCGACCGCGTCGCCGCCGAAGCGGCGCGCGACGCCGCAATCGCCTTTGCCGAGGTCGAGGCGCTGCAGGCGACCGCCGCCGTGCTGGAGGCGGCCTATGTCGCCAACCGCCGCGCCCGCGATTCCTATGTCGAGCAATATCGCGTCGCCCGCGGCACGCTGATCGAGCTGCTGCGCGCCGAACAGGCCTATGCGACCGCCGCCGTCAACTATGTCGAGGGCGTCGTCGCACTCGACGTGGCGCGCTACACCTTGCTCGTCCGCACCGGCGAGATGCTGCCGGCGGCCGGGGTCACCATCGGTGGCTGACCTTGCGGCGCCATCGGGGCCGCGGCCGCGGATCGCCGCCTGGCTGATGGAACCGGTGCTGGAAAGCCGCGGGCTTTATGGCCAGGTCATCGTCGCGGCGGTGCTGATCAACCTGTTCAGCCTGGCGACCTCGCTGTTTTCGATGACGGTCTACAATCGCATCGTCCCCAACAATGCCGTCGATTCGCTGCTGGCGCTGTCGATCGGCGTCGCCATCGTCCTGGTCTTCGATTTCATCCTGCGGGCGCTGCGCGGCTATTTCCTCGACATCGCCGGGCAGCGGATCGACCGCATCGTCGGTGCCGCCATCTTCGACCGCATGTTGACGATGCGGCTCGACGCCCGGCGCGGTTCCAGCGGCGCCTTTGCCGGGCTGCTGCGCGAATTCGAGACGCTGCGCGATTTCTTTGCCAGCGCCACCGTCACCACGCTGGTCGACGTGCCGTTCATCCTGCTGTTCCTGGTCGTGATCTGGATCATCGGGGGGCCGCTGGTGCTGGTGCCGCTGGCCATGCTGCCGATCGTCGTGGGTGTGGGCGTGGCGTCGCAGCCGCTGCTGGCGCGGCTGTCGGGCCGGGGCCTGAACGAGGCGCTGTCGAAACAGGGCGTGCTGGTGGAGGCGATTTCGGCGCTGGAGACGGTCAAGTCGTCGTCGGCCGGGCCCCTGCTGGCAGGCCGCTGGGCGCGGGCCGTCGACGATCACGCCGCCTCCACCCTGCAGCAGCGGCTGGTCGCCGCGATCAGCATCAATGTCGCCCAGTCGGCCCAGCAGGTCGCCTATATCGGCGTCGTCATCGTCGGCGTCCACATGATCGCGGCGCGCGACCTGACGATGGGCGGCCTCGTCGCCTGCTCTATCCTCGCCGGCCGCTGCGTGGCGCCGCTGGGCCAGATCGCCGGGCTGCTGACCCGGCTCAGCCACACGCGATCGGCCTATGCCCAGCTCGACCGGCTGATGCAGGGCGGCGGCGAGGCGCTGGCCGGCACGCGCTATCTGCGCCGCGAAACGCTGGCGGGCGGCATCGCCTTTCGCCGGGTCAGCTTTCGTTATCCGGGCAGCAGCAGCCGCGCGCTCGACGATGTGTCGTTCACCGTCGCGCCGGGCGAACGGGTGGCCATCATCGGGCGCGTCGGATCGGGCAAATCGACGATCACCCGGCTGATCCTGGGGCTATATGCGCCCAGCGACGGCGCCGTGCTCGTCGATGATGCGGACGTCCGCCAGCTGCACCCCGACGACCTGCGCCACAATATCGGCGCGGTGCTGCAGGACGTGCTGCTGCTGTCCGGTTCCGTGCGGGAGAATATTGCGCTCGGCGACTCCGCCGTCGACGATGCCGCGGTGCTGCGCGCCGCCCAGGTGAGCGGTGCCCATGATTTCATGGGCCAGGTGCCGAACGGCTATGACCTGCAGCTGGCCGATCGCGGCGAGGGGCTGTCGGGCGGCCAGCGCCAGTCGATCGCCATCGCGCGGGCGCTGGCCCGGCCGCGCGCCATCCTGCTGCTCGACGAGCCGACATCGGCGATGGACAGCCAGTCCGAAACTGCGCTGATCGCGCGGCTCGAGCCCGAGGTGGCGGGGCGCACGCTCGTCCTCGTCACCCACCGCCGGTCGCTGCTCAGGCTGGTCGATCGCATCATCGTCCTCGACAAGGGCAGGGTCGTCGCCGCCGGGCCGCGCGACGATGTGCTCAAGTCCATCCGCACCACGGGGTGACCGCCATGTCGCTTGCCACCACGATCGAGGCCGCCGCGCAGCCGCTGGCGCCGTCGCGCGCCGCCGGCTTGATGCTGTGGACGATCGCGGGGCTGACCGGGTCGCTGCTGGGCTGGGCGGCGCTGGCCCGGGTCGACGAGACCGCGACGGCGATGGGTCGGATCATTCCGTCGCGGCAGCTGCAGGTGGTGTCGAACCTCGAAGGCGGCACGGTCGAGACCATCCTGGTGCGGCCGGGCCAGCGGGTTGCCGCCGGGCAGCCGCTGCTGCGCCTCGCCACCACGCAGTTCGCCGCCGAATATGGCCGGACGAGCACCAGCTCGCGCGCGCTGGCGGCGCGGGCAGCGCGGCTGGAGGCCGAAATCGCTGGACGCGCGCCGACATTTCCGCCGGCGCTGGCCGCCGATGCGCCCGAGGTGATCGCGGTCGAACGGGCGCTGCATGCCGCCCGCGCCACCGAATTGTCCGCCGCCACCGCCATGGCCACGGCCCGGCTCGACCAGGCGCAGCGGGCGCTGGCGCAGGCCGAGGTCGAGGCGCGGGCGCGGGCGCAGGCGGCGCGGTCGGCCGACAGCGAGGTGGCGATGATCGCGCCGCTGGTCGACAAGGGGATCGAGCCGCAGATCGCGCTGGTTCGCGCCCGCGCGGTCCAGGACGAGGCGCGCGGCGGTGCCGCTGCTGCCGCCGTCGCCGTGCAGCGCGCCCGCGCCGCGGTGACCGAGGCGCGTTCCGGCCTGCATGGTGTCCGCGACAAATTCCGCGCCGATGCCCTGGGCGAGCTGACCACGACCCGGGCCGAGCTTGGCGGGCAAGCAGCGATGCTGCCGGCGCTGCAGGACCGGGTACGCCGCGCCGATGTGCGCGCGCCGGTGGCCGGCACCGTCAACCGGGTGCTGGTGGCGACGCCGGGCGGCACGGTGCGTGCCGGCGATCCGCTGGTGGAGATCGTGCCGGTCGATGATGCGCTGGTCGTGGAAGCCGAGGTGCGGCCGGCCGATATCGCCTTCGTCCACCCCGGCCAGCAGGCGACGGTGAAGATCACCGCCTATGATTATACGATCTATGGCGCGCTGGACGGGGTCGTCGAGCGGCTGTCGCCCGATGCGACCGTCGACCAGCGCAGCGGCGAAAGCCACTATACCATCCGGGTGCGCACCCGGCAGCCGGGTTTGCGCGCGCCGGACGGATCGTTGCTGCCGATCCAGGCCGGGATGATCGCCAGCGTCGACCTGCTCGGCCGCAAGCGGTCGGTGCTGTCCTATCTGGCGACCCCGGTCGCCAGGGTCGGCGGCAACGCCTTTCGCGACCGTTAGCCGCCGCCCCGGTTGCCGTCAGGCGCGGGCCTGGTAGCTCGGCAGGCCGTTGCTTACCGCCCAGATCGCCGCCTGGGTGCGATTGATGACGTGCAGCTTGCGCAGGATCGCCTTGATATGGACCTTGACCGTCGCCTCGGTGATGCTCAGCTGCCGCGAGATGAGCTTGTTGGCGTCGCCGCGGATCAGGCAGTTGAGAATCTGGATCTCGCGTTCGGACAGGTTGACCCCCGACCGGGTCGCATCCCATTCGCCGCTGAAACCGTGCATGGGCATGGCGATCATTTCGGAAATCGTCTGGGACGGCACGATCTTTTCGCCCTGGGCGATCATCTGCAGCGCACTGATCAGCGGTTCGCTGGAAATGCCCTTGGACAGATAGCCGTCGGCGCCGGCGGCGAGCGCACGGACGATGGTGACGATGGCGCAATCCTCGGCAATCAGCACCAGTCGCGGCACCGAAAAGCGTTCGCGCAACACGGCACAGCTGTCGGCGCTGTCGTTGCCGGCAACGGTGTCGACGATGATCAGCCGGCAATCCTCGACCTCATCGGCGATATCGAGCAGTTCGTCCGCCGAGCCGACCGCGGCCCTGACGATGAATTGATGGTCGGACAGGATCCGCCGCAGCCCCTCGCGGACGATTTCATTACGAGCAACGATACTGATCGAACACGCCAACATTACAGGTCTCCCAGACTATTACGGGTATAGTCCGGTGACCGTCAGCCCCCTCGCTATGCCCCATGCGTGGTAAACGACCGCTGAAAGCCTGTTGCCGGTGTGGACCGGTTTGCCGACTTTCTTGCCTGGAAATTAGCTAATTGATAAGGATTATGCAAATCGCACGCCCACATTATGGGATGCCAGGAAGCACCGGTTGGCGGGGCGGGCAGCGCAAATTGTCGAGAATCCAACGCTGTGCATGCACGATGGAAAAATCTGGCTACTACCTTTGGGTAGGCGTGGCTGCCGTAGAAATCGCTTCCGAATCACCTCTTCCGATTCGAATCCGAATGATCGACAGCAATTCAGAAGGGTACGCATCCGAACGCCCACAACAATCTCGGGACGTTGGCGAAACAATTGGCAGTGTCGCATCTATCGGCACGAGTTGTGCCTCGACATAAATCAGTAACAAGATTTACGCGGTCGCCGTCCGATCGCGACTTTAGTTGCGGACTGAGATCGTGTCGCAATGGCATGCGGCGGATACCGGGACTTTCCGGCCGCGGATGCGCGCGGGCGCTTTCACCCGTGTGAACGCATGATTTCGGCGATCCGCATTTCGTTCATATTCGCCGTCGATCACCTGCCCGTCCGCGACAGGCGCAGCCCCACCGAAATTGCACCCCCACCATACTTTTGGGTGGAGTGACGCCATCGCCGCACTGACGTTCACTGGCACCGACGTCAGGGGGAGCAGGAACGATCATGCCATTGAAAACGGGGGCCTGGCTGGCGTGCGTGGGCCTGGCGGCCGGGCTGGCGGCGGGGCTGGCCGGTCCCGCGGCGGCGGCACTGCCGGCCTTTCCGGGTGCGGCCGGCTTTGGTCGCGACACGCCGGGCGGTCGCGGCGGCGCCATCATCCCGGTGACGACATTGGCCGATTCCGGCCCGGGGTCGCTGCGCGCCTGCATCGATGCGCGCGGCCCGCGGGTGTGTGTCTTTCGTGTCGGCGGCGTCATCCGCTTCACCACCACGCGCCCGATGATCGTCAACCCCGGCATCACCATCGCCGGCCAGACCGCGCCGGGCGGCGGCATCCTGTTGACCCATGATGGCGGGCCCCGGGGCTATACCCCGCTCGTCATCAAGAACACCCATGACGTCATCGTCCGCCATATCAGGGTGCGGCCCGACAAGCGCGGCGACGATCGCGGCGCCAACGGTGCCTTCACTATCGAGAACAGCCGCAACGTCATCCTCGACCATGTCAGCGGGTCCTGGGCGCTGGACCAGAATCTCAGCGGCTATGGCACCAACGATCGGGTCACCGTGTCATGGTCGATCTTTGCGGAGGGCATCCAGCCGCATGACAAATGCGCCCTGATGGCCAGCGATCCCAAGGGTCCGCAAAGCTTCAGCTTTATCGCCAACCTGTGCGCGCACAACGGCGACCGCAACCCGGACGCGAACTTCCCGAAGGGGTCGTGCGTCGAGATCAACAACAACGTGCTGTACAACGCCGCCTCCCAGTTCGTCGAAATCTGGGAAAGCTATGGCGGCACGCCGGTCAACGTCATCGGCAACGTGATCAGGACCGGCCCCAACACCCCGCGCCACAGCTATGCCATCGATCGCCCGCGCATCGGCAGCACCGGCCGCGCCCGCATCTATCACGCCGACAATATCATCGACGGCAACATCCGGGGCATGGTGTCGCCCGACGCCGCCGGCGCCATCGTCGCCGCGCCGGTCTGCGGGCTGAAGCCGCCGCCGCTGACCGCCGCCCGGGCCTATGGCGCCGTGCTGGCGACCGCCGGCGCCTTCCCACGCGACAGTTTCGACCGGCGCATCGTCGCCGAGGTGCGCAGCCGCACGGGGCAGATCCCGCGCACCGCCGGGCAACTGCCGGTCATCGCCAATGCCGCCCCCTATCCCGATGCCGACCGCGACGGCATGGACGATCGCTGGGAACGGGCCCGGGGCCTCGATACCGCGACCAACGATGCCTGGTCGGACAAGGACGGCGACGGCTGGCCCAATTTCGACAATTTCCTCGACACCCTGCATCGCCGGGCGATCAGCAATGGCAAGTGAAGCCCCCGGCATCGCCATTGCCCCCGTCACGGCGCCTGTGGTCCGCGCGGTCGAGGACAGGTTCAATGTTGCCGCCCATGGGCTGCGCGGCGTCGCGGCGATGATGGTGTTCCTCGCCCATCTGCTCGGCGGCACGGCAGAGCACATTTATGCCGCGAACCAGCACTATGTCGAGGCGATCAAGCCCTATTGGCACCTCGGCACCTATGGCGTCGAGCTGTTCTTCGTCATCAGCGGCTTTGTCATCCTGCCGAGCGTCAGGCGGTACACGCTGGGTGAATTCGGCCTGCGGCGGCTGCTGCGGCTGTACCCGATGTTCTTTGCCTTTTCGGTGCTGTTCGTGGTCCTCAACGGTCTCACCAATGCCTATCCGGCGCTCAACACGCCGGTCGCCATCGTGTCGGGCTTCCTGTTCCTCAACCTGTTCACCGGCACCGAGCAGTTGACGCCCAACGCCTGGAGCCTGACCTTCGAGGTGCTGTTCTACCTGTGCATCGCGGTGACCTGGCACGTGGCGTTCGTCCGGCGCAGCGCGATCCTGACCTTGCTGGCCGGCGGCGCGTCGCTGGCATTTCTCGCCAGCTTTCCGATCACGCTCTATTTCGTCGTCGGTGTCGCCATCCGCATCGCGCACGATCGCGGGCTGCTGCTGCCGCAGCCGCTTGCCGCCGGGCTGGAGGCGCTGGCGCTGGCGCTCGTCGCCCGCCTCGCCGCCATCGACCATTATGAATATACCCATGCGGAGCTCGCCGATCCGGCGGTCGTCGCGCTGATCGTGGCGACCGGCGTCTATTTCTGGCTCGCCGTGCACGCCGGCAGCCTGACCGCCCGGCTGCTCGGCAACCGCGCGACGCTGTACCTCGGCACCGTCAGCTACAGCCTGTATATCGTCCACCCCTATGTCTACCTGCCGGTACGGATGCTGTTCGACCGGATGGGCTGGTTCACCCCCGATATCATGGTCTCCATGGCGCTGTTCGCGCTGGCGGTCACGCCGCCGATGCTGCTGGCGACCGATATCGTCCATCGGCGGCTGGAACGCTGGCCCTACGCGCGGTTCTTCCGGCAGGGGATCTACAAGGCGTGAGCGCTGCGGGGCCGGCCTAGCCTTTGAGCCTGATGCCGATGCCGACATAGTTGCGGGTGAAACGATCCTCCGCGATCCGCGCCGCGCGGCGGGTGTGGCTGGCCTCCAGGAACAGCGACAAACGGCGGTCGACCAGATATTCGGCATCGAAGCGCAGCGACCGGGTCTTGAGCGGCGCGACGGCGCCGCGGAACAGCGTCGCCAGATAGCCGGCCTGGATGGCGGCGATCAGATTGTGGCGCACCTCCTGGTCGACGCGCACGCTGATGCTGGTGTCGGTGCGGCCTGCGGCACCGACCTGGGCGGTGGCGACATCGCCGCGAAACCCCTTCAGCGTCACGGCCGTGCGCGGCCGCAGCGACCAGACCAGCTCGGCATTGCCACCGATGCCCCAATAGGGTGCCAGCGCCGGATCGGCCGGCACCGCCCGGAACGGCCCGATGCCGGCCTCGCCCTTCAGCTTGCCGGTGATCGAGACGCGGCTGCCGACGAACAGCCCGAAGGTCGTCATGTCGCGATCGATTCCCGAAAGATCGACGCGCAGGTCGTTGTCGCGGATGTTGGCATAGCCCTCGATGAAGGTCGCGAACTGTTGCGACGACGCGAACGACAGGCGGACGGACGGGATATAGGCGATGAACGAGCGCTCCTCGTCGCCCGGTTCGAGGAAATAGTTGCGCTGGACCTTGCCGCGGATGTCGAGCTCCAGGTTCCCGCCGCCATGATGATAGCCGGCGGTCGCCGCGAACAGGTTGATCTGCCGCGGCGACAGGCCGAGGCGATTTTGCGATTCGGGGTCGTTGCGGGACTGGACGATCCGTTCCGCCTGGACACCGGCGCTGATGCTGTCGTCGCCGCCGACCAGATATTGCGACGACAGCCGGGCGCCGAAGCCGGTCCGGCTCTCGCTGCCGAACCGGGCATATTGGTTGATGTCGGCATAGGCGATACCGTCGAGGCTCAGGCGCTGCTGCCGCGTCGTCAGCAGCAGCCGCGGCGAAATGGTGAAGACGACATCATCGTCGGCATTGCGCGACACCGCGAAGATGTTGTCGTCGTAGCGGGACAGCACGCTCAGCTGCGACGCGATGGTCGTCGCGCCCAGCCGCAGGGTGCGCTGTTCATAGCCCGGGCGCGGCAGCTCCATCGGCGTCAGCGGCGCTTCCTGCGCCGGCGCCGCTGCGGTGGCCGTCGCCAGCAGCGCGGCCAGTACCCTCGGACCGCTGCGCCGTCGATTGCGGCACCGTCGTCCGCTGCGGCGACACGGTGCCATCGGGGCTAGAACCAGGCTTCGGGAACGGTGATGGTGTCGCCGGGCTGCACCGGGGTCTGGGCGGGGCCGCGGCTCTTGATGACGTTGCCGTCGCCGCCGCGCACGATCATCGCCGATTTCTTGTTGGCGCGAAATGTGTAGCCGCCGGCGATCGAGACCGCCGCCAGCACCGACATGCCGGGCACATAGGGATATTGCCCCGGCTTCTGCACCTCGCCCAGGATGTAGAAAGGCCGGTATTTCTGCACCTGGACGGTGACGCTCGGCGCCTTGACCAGCGCGCGGGCACGAATGGCCTCGGCGAGCGCGGCTGCCAGCTCGTCGACGGTCAGGCCGCTCGCCCGGATCGGCGCGATCAGCGGCAGGGCGATGCTGCCGGCGTCGCCGACGACATAGTTGGCATTGGCGGCATCGAGGCCGAAGACCGTGACCCGAACCTCGTCGCCGGGGCCCAGCCGGTACGGGGCCGCCGCCGCCGGCGGTGACGCGACCGCGCCGCGTACCGGGGCACAGGCCGAACACAGGGACAGCAGTACGACCAGGGGCAGGGCGCGCATGATCAGGGTTCCTTCGACGGGCGCGGCTGTTCGGCCGACGCGAAGATGAGCGCGACCGCCAGCAGCACCGGCACCACCCACATCCGGGCGTACATGTGCGGGCTGGCGATCGACGACACGATGAACGACATGGTGACGGCAAGGCCGAGTGCCCCGGCCAGCCGATCGCGCCGCAGCGCCGCGGCAGCAATGCCCAGCAGGACGAGCAGCATCACCAGCCAGCCGACCAGCGCGGCGATGCCACCTTCGGCCCAGAGCAGCAGGTAGACATTGTGGACCGGCGCACCGCTGGCGCTGACCACCCGGTACTGGTCGGCCCCCAGGCCGACGAACATCGTGTCGCCGACGATCCGCCACGCCTCCTGCATCAGCGCCAGCCGGCCGCTGAAGGTGCCGGCATTGGCCAGGTCGCCGCTTTCGAGCGCCGGCAGCACCCGGGCGCCAAAGGCCGCCGGCAGGCCGTTGCCGGTGGCGGCATAGATCGCGACCCCGGCAACGCCTGCCGCAATCAGCTTTGGCGGCGGTCGCAGGCCACCGGCGAGCATCATCATGGCCACGCCGGTCAGGCCGCAGGCCAGCGCCGATACCGACGCCGCCAGCACGCCGCCGACCAGGAAGACCAGCAGCAACAGCGCCGCGGCCCGCTGCGACAGCTGGCGGCGAGCGGCGAGGAACAGCACGAACGGCACCGTCATCGCGATGACCGCGCCGTTCCAGTTGGCATCGCTGAGGAATACGCCGAGCCGGCGGCTGCCGCTGATGAAATCGAGCCCGAACCGGCGGTTTTCCTCGAAACTGCCGTCGATGAGGACATAGACGGCGATGCCGAACACCTCCATGGCGGCCACCCCTGCCACCAGCCCCCTGGCGAGGTTGATCGTGCGCGCCAGACCGTGGCCGACCAGCAGGAACGGCAGCACCATGAAGGCAAAGCTGTACTGGAGCGTGGTGATGATCCAGCGCAGCGGGTCGCCGTTGACGATGCTGCCGATCAACAGGCCGAGGATCATCAGCAGGAACCCCGTCACCCAGGCGCCGGTGAACGCGCCGAACGGCGCCCCGCGCACGCCCTGCCCGGCGAGCAGCGCCAGCGCCGCCAGGCAGAACAGGCCGTCGCTGAGCGTGAACATGATGTCGAACGGCCGCCAGGTCAGATAGGCCGAGAAGAACACCGCGACGGTGAGCAGCGTCAGGCCGGCATCGCGGCCCGAAACCGCCCGGCCCGAAACCACGCGACCCCGGCCCGCCGGCGCCAAGGCGGCGGCATCGGTCATGCGGCCCGATCCCCCGCCACCCGGTCGTCCACCGCCAGCCAGGGCGAGACATCGCGGCCGAGCAGCGCGCCGAGCCGCAGCACGTCGTCATGATAGAAATCGCGCAGGCGCCGACGCAGGTCGGCGGTCAGCGGCGGATAGCGCGGCGGACGCGCGATGGCCGCGTGCGCGGCGCGGAACCAGGCACGATCGCGCAGCGGTGCGACCCGGTCCTTTACCGGGGCCAGCAGCGTGCGCAGTGCCAGCGGCAGGATCGGGGCCTGGCTGTCGTTGACCCGGGCCACCACCTCCTGTTCGGCGATGCGCGGCGCGATGCCGAGGTGCCGGCTGACCATGGCGATCACCGTTTCCGGTTGCGCGCGAATATCCTCGTGCAGGATCAGCGCGATGCGGTCACGCGGAAACACCTCGAGCCAGCGCGCCAGATGGCGATGGTACAGCCCGTCCTCCAGGAACCGCGGCAGCGTCGCGTCGTGCCGGAGGTAGCTTTCGGGCGGCTTGTCGACCATGCCGCGCCGATAGAACATGCAATAGTCGGAATAGGCGCGCTCGATCGGGTTGCGCAGCTGCACCACCAGCTTCACGTCGGGCAGCATGGCGGCGATACGCGCCGGCGCCTCGGGATGGGCGAGATAGTCGGCGGACTTTTCCCCCACCAGCTGGCCCCGGCCCGCAGCGGCGAACCAGGCGGCGTACCAATCGGGCCCGAGATCAAAGGCGCTGCTGAAGTAATGCGGCTCGGGCCCCGGCAGGAACACGTCGGGATGCTGCTGCAGCTGGTGCACGATCCAGGTCGTCGCGGCCTTGGCCGCGCCGATGATCAGGAAATCCGGCAGGCGACGCGGCGTCGTCATCGCGTCGCGGTGGTGATGATGGCGTGCAGGACGTCGGCGATCCGGGCCATCTCGCCGGCGTCCAGGGTGTGATCGACGGGCACCATCAGGCTGGTTTCGCCCAGCGCCCGCGCCGTCGGCAGCCGCTGGTCGTGGCCGAAGGCCCGCTCGCGATAGATTTCGGGGCATGAACCGCTGAAGCACGGCACCCCGGCGGCGACGGCGGCTTCGACGATGCGGTCGCGGCTCCAGCCGGCGTGCAGCCGTTCGGGCCGCAGGAAGGCGTAGAATTTGTACCAGGCATGGCCGATCGCTTCGTCGGGCACCGTCAGGCGCAGCGCCGGCAGGCCGCCGAGCCCGGCCAGCAAGACGCCCGCATTGGCGCGCCGCTGCCCCAGCCAGCGCGGCAGCTTGCGCAACTGGGCGCGGCCGATGGCAGCCTGCAGTTCCGTCATGCGGTAATTGCTGCCGAAACCGTCATGGACCCAGCGAAAACTGCTGCCCGTTGCCGGTTGGCCCAGCGCGGCGAGCGACTTGCCATGGTCCTTCAGCGCCCAGGCGCGGGCATGGACGGCGTCGTCCTGCAGCAGCAGCATGCCGCCTTCGCCGCCGGTCGACATGATCTTGTCGGTGCAGAATGAAAAGGCGGCGGCATCGCCGAAACTGCCGGCCATCCGGCCGTCGAGGCTGGCACCATGGGCCTGGGCGCAATCCTCGATGACCTTCAGGCCATAGGCCCGCGCCAGGGTCATGATCTCGGGCATCGCGCACGGCCAGCCGGCCAGATGGACCGCGATGATGGCGCGGGTCCGCGGCGAGATCACCCGGGCGATGGTTTCGGCGGTGATGTTCTGGCTGGCGGGGTCGACGTCGGCAAAGACCGGCACCGCGCCGCAATTGACGATGCATGCCGCCGAGGCAAAAAAACTGCGCGGCGTCACCACCACTTCGTCGCCGGTGCCGATGTCGAGCGCGCGGAGCGCCACCTCCAGCGCCACCGTGCCATTGGCCATGGCGATGGCGTGGGGCGCATCGCAGAGGGCCGCGAACTCGGCCTCGAAGGCGCGGCACTGGTCGCCATGCACCAGCGAATTGACCCGGCCCGAGGCGAGCACGGCGACGGCCGCGTCGATCTCGTCCTGTTCGTGGCGCGGCCAGCGCGACCGGACCGGGCGCGGCGCGTCGGCGACGGGGGCGAGCGCGTGCCGGGCGGTGGCCATCAGGCCGCTCCCTGCGCGGCGACGGCATTTGCCGGTACGCCGGCGCCGGCCGGCACGCGCGGGACGCGAACGGGCTGCCGGGCGGGTGCCGCCGGCTCTGGCGCGACGACGATCGCGGCCTCGGTGACCGGCTGCCCGGTGGCGGCGAGCACGATCCGGCGCACCGTGTCGGCATGATCGGCCAGCGCCTCGGTCTCCAGCCGGTCGAACAGGCGCTGCAGCTCGCGATGCGGCACCGGCACCGGCTCCGCCTCCATGATGCCGGGGACCGACGATGCCATTCGCTTTTCGCCGCTGTCGAACAGTTCCTCGTACAGCTTTTCGCCCGGACGCAGCCCGACGACCTTGATCTTGACGTCGATATCGGGCTGCAGCCCGGCCAGCCGGATCATGCGCCGCGCGATGTCGATGATCTTGACCGGGTCGCCCATGTCGAGAACGAAGATGCGGCCGCGGCGGACATCGGGATTCATGGCCTCTGCCGTCGCCTGCAGGATCAGGTTGACCGCCTCGTGGACGGTCATGAAGAAGCGTTCGATATCGGCATGCGTCACCGTCAGCGGCCCGCGCCGGCTGAGCTGGCGCTGGAACAGCGGGATCAGCGAGCCGCTGGAACCAAGCACATTGCCGAAGCGCACCGTGACGAAGCGCGGCGACCCGGGCTTGCCTTCGCCGGCCAGGTCGAGCGCCTGGCAGTAAAGCTCGCCCAGTCGCTTGGTGGCGCCCATCACGCCGACGGGATTCACCGCCTTGTCGGTCGACACCTGCACCATGGCGCTGACCCCGTGCCGGCGCACCGCATCGGCGACGTTGCGGGTGCCGAGCACATTGGTCAGCACCCCGGCGCAGGGATTGATCTCGACCAGCGGCACATGCTTCAGCGCGGCGGCGTGGAAGACCAGTTCCGGCCGGTAGGTCTCGAAGACGTTCATCAGGCATTCGCGCTGGCGGATGGAACACAGCACCGGCGACCGCTTGATGGCGCCGAAGTTCTCGGTCATCTCGAGGTCGATGGTGTACAGGTTGATCTCGCTGTGATCGAGCAGGATCAGCTCGGCGGGATCGAGCGCCGCGATCTGGCGCACCAGTTCCGACCCGATGGTGCCGCCGGCCCCGGTCACCAGCACCCGCCGACCGGCGATGGCGCGCCGGGTCAGCACCTGGTCGCGCTGGACCTGCGGGCGATCGAGCAGCGCGTCGATGTCGATGAAGCGCAGGTCGAGCTGGTCGGCGTGCGATTCCACGCCGATGGCCTGGGCGATGCGGCCGACCTTCAGCCCCAGGAACTCGGCCTTCGACACCAGCCGCACCATGTCGGGGCCGTTGATGGCCTCGGGCCCATCGACCAGGAACACATATTCCGGCCGCTGGCCGACCGCGTCGAGGCCGTTGACCACCTGCTCGACGGCATCGAGGGCACCGAGCACCGGCACGCCGCGCATGCGCATCCTGAGATTGCGGCCGTCCTGGTCGATGATGCCGACGGCGCGATAGCGGCCGCGTTCGCTGGTTTCGAGGCTGCGCAGCGCGATCTCGACACGCTCGATGGTGCCGACAAGGAGGACCGGTCGGGGCTGGCGGGGGGCCGCGGGGGCGCCGTCGGTGGCGCGGGCCAACGTATGGCGGTCGCAGACCAGCCGCCGCACCAGGCGCATCGCGCAGATGGCGACGACGAGGATGAACCACTGGATGATCGGCACCGACAGCGGCAGCCAGTCCCCCGGCGTCGTCAGGCGGATGGCCAGGACGGTGGCGACGACCGACAGCGTCGCCGCCGGCACCACCGAGACCAGGTCGACCAGCGAGACGAAGCGCCAGGCGCGATTGTAGACGCCCGACACGTACAGCATCAGCCCGGTGACCAGCACCGTCGTCGGCAGCGCCATGACGAGGCCCTGGTGCATTGCGGGCGGGATGTCGCCGCTCATCCGCAGCCACAATGCCGCCGCCAGAGCCGCACCGGCGGCGCTGGCGTCGAGCGCGATCTTGCCGGCGCTGCGCGCAAACCTGTCCCGCCTGTTGCCGATCGTCTTTCCAAGCACCTGCCGGTCCCCCTGATGCATGTTCCTGTCGCCCGGCGGTCGTCGCTGCCGCCTTACCCTGCTTAATAATTAAGCTATCGCAGTGGCTTGGCGAACAGGCCATACGGGGTGCCGGCTATCACATTCGGGTTGGGCAGCAATCCCGACGGGTGCCGGACGGCGCAACCGAACAGCACGAAATCGCCGGCTCGATCCCTCCGATGGGGCGGCGGCGGGGCGCCGCCCGGTCCGGCGGCCCGCACCTTTGCGACAAAGGGATAGTGTCCGGAATCGCCCACCGGATTTGCCGCGATTGCCAATAGGCTGGCGCTTCCAGACAGAACGGCGGGGGCGAACAGATGCAGTTGGCGGACGATGGCGAAGCAGCCGTGCCGGTCTGCTTTCCGTTTGCCGGCGGGCTTGTCGGCGGCAGCCATGTGTCCGCGGTGAAGCTGATCCAGCGGCTCGATCGCCGGCGTTTTGCGCCGCTGGTGCTGTTGCACCGGGATGGCGGCCAGCTGGCGGCATTGCTGCGCGACGAGGGCGTCGAATACGAGATGGCGCCGACGGCCGACTATATCGGCCATTCGGCGGGCGCCAGTCGCAGCCGCCAGGCCCTGGCCTTTCCCCGGCTGGCGCTGGCGCTGGCGCATTTCCTGCGCCGCCGCCGCATCGGCATCGTCCACACCAACGATGGCGCCATGCACGCGACCTGGGCGCTGCCCACTCGCCTGGCGGGGGCAAAGCTGCTCTGGCATCATCGCGGCAGCCCCGATGCGCGGGCGCTGCGCTGGCTGGCGCCGTGGCTGGCGCATCGCGTCGTCGCGGTTTCGGACTTTGCCGCGCCGCGGCCGGGGCTGGTATCGGCGGCGGACAAGTGCCGCGTCATCCACAGCCCGTTCGATACCGGCGCGCGACCCGATGCGCCGCTGCCGCGGGCCGCGACGCTGGCGCAGCTGGGCCTGCCGGGCGATGCGCGGGTCATCGGCTATTTCGGCATAATGACCGACCGCAAGCGCCCGCTGGTCTTTGTCGAGACGCTGGCGGCACTGCGCGACCGCAACCCGGCTGCCCCCGTCGTCGGCCTGATGTTCGGCGACGTCGTCGATCCCGGCCTCGATGCCGCCGTGCTGGCCCGGGCGCGGGCACTGGGGATCGAGGACCGGTTGCGCCTGATGGGCTATCGCACCCCGTCGGCGCCGTGGATGACGCTGTGCGACCTGCTGCTGGTCACCGCCGTCGACGAGCCCTTCGGCCGCACGCTGATCGAGGCGATGCTGCTCGGCACGCCGGTCGTCGCCGCGGCCTCGGGCGGCAATGTCGAGGCGATCGCGGACGGGGTCACCGGGCTGCTGGTGCCGCCGGACCGCCCCGACGCCTTTGCCGACGCCGTGCTGGCGCTGCTCGACGATCCGGCGCGCGCGGCCGCCCTGGCCGCCGCCGCCGGCACCGATGCACGCCGCCGCTACGGTATCGGCGCCCATGTCGGCGCGATTACCGACATCTACCGGCAGCTGGCCGCCTGATGTCGGTCCTGCATGTCATCACCGGCCTCAATGTCGGCGGCGCCGAAACGATGCTGGCCAAGCTTGTCGAGCACGGCACCCGCGATCCGCTGCTGCAGCCGCATGTGCTGTCGCTGCTCAGCCCCGGCGCCATGCAGGGCCGCATCCGGTCCCGCGGCGTGCCGATCAACACGCTGGCGATGCGCCAGGGCGCGCCGGCACCGCGCGACCTGGTGCGGCTGGTCGCGGCGGCACGGCGGGTGCGGCCGGCGCTGGTGCAGGGCTGGATGCACCATGGCAACATCGCCGCGACCATCGCCGCCGCCGGGTTGCCGGGCCGGGCGCCGGTGGTGTGGAACATCCGCCATTCGCTGGTCGACATCGCGTTCGAAAAGCCGCTCAGCCGCGCCGTGCTGCGGCTCGGCCGGCTGCTGTCGGGAACACCCGCGGCGATCATCTACAACAGCGAGGTCGCGGCCCGGCAGTATCGCGATTTCGGCTTTCGCAGCGACCGCGCCCTTGTCATCCCCAATGGCTTCGACTGCGACCAGTTCCGGCCGCGGGCCGAGGCGCCCGCCGCGTTGCGCGCCGTCTTCGGCATCCGCAACGATGCGATCATCGTCGCCGTCGTCGCCCGCCACCATCCGATGAAGGACCATGCAACGCTGGTGGAGGCGGTGCGCCGGGCGCGCGTCCAGGGCCATGACCTGCACCTGCTGGTCGTCGGTGCCGGCTTCGACGCGCCGCCGCCGGAGCTTGCGGCCAGGCTGGCCGAGGCGCTGCCGGCGGACCGGCTGACGCTATCCCCCGAACGCGCCGATGTGGCGGACTGGCTCGGCGGCGCCGATATCGTCGTGCTGCCGTCGGCCTGGGGCGAGGGCTTTCCCAATATCCTGGGCGAGGCGATGGCCAGCGGCGTGCCGTGCATCGCCACCGATGTCGGCGATTGCCGCAGCATCGTCGGCAGCTGCGGCCGCATCGTGCCGGTGCGCAACCCCGGCGCGATGGCGGCGGCGCTGGGCTGGCTGTCCGGCCTCGGCAGCGAGGGCCGCGCCCGGCTGGGGACGGCCGCGCGCGAACGCATCGTCGGCAACTATGCGCTGGCGCGGATCGCGGCGTTGTACGACGGGCTCTATACCTCGGTGCTGCGCGACCGCGGCCCGCCGCCGCCGCTGGCCACGTCGCTGCCCAAGGCGACATCGGCATGAAGATCGTCGTGCTCGCCAGCCTTGCCTGGTCGCTGACCAATTTCCGCGGCACGTTGCTCGCCGCGATGGTCCGCGCCGGGCACGAGGTCGTCGCCTGTGCGCCCGACGACAATGCCGAGACGCGGGCGGCTCTTGAAGAAATCGGCGTGCGGTTCCGGCGCATTCCCATGTCCCGCGTCGGGCTGAACCCGTTCGCCGATGCGCTGACGGTCGCCGCACTGGTGCGCCTGCTGCGCGCGGAACGCCCCGATACGCTGCTCGCCTATACGCAGAAACCGATCATCTATGGTGGCATCGCGGCGCGGCTGGTCGGCGGGATCCGGTTTCATGCCATGGTCAGCGGGCTCGGGCATGTCTTTACCGACGACGGGCAGCCGCGCCGGCTGCTGCGCCGGCTCGTCGCCGCGCTGTACCGTGCCGGCGTCCGCGATGCCGAGACGGTGTTCGTCTTCAACCGCGACGACCCGGCGGAAATGGCGCGCTGGGGCATCCTGCGGCCCGATCATGTCGTCGTGCAGGTGCCGGGGTCCGGCGTCGACACGCGGCGGTTCGCGGCCGAGCCGATTCCGCCGGGGGCGCCGGTGTTCCTGCTGGTCGCGCGACTGCTGCGCAACAAGGGGCTCGGCGAATTCGCCGCCGCCGCGCGCCGCATCCGGGCGCGCCATCCCGATGCGCGCTTCCAGCTGCTGGGGCCGCACGACGCCAACCCGGCGAGCATCGCCAGGGCCGAGCTCGACGACTGGGTCGGGCGCGGCGACATCGAATATCTCGGCGAGACCCGCGACGTGCGGCCGTACCTCGCCGCCGCCAGCGTGTTCGTGCTGCCGACCTGGTATCGCGAGGGCCTGCCGCGCACGATCCTGGAGGCGCTGGCCACCGGGCGGCCGGTCATCACCACCGATGCCCCCGGCTGCCGCGAGACGATCGACGGCAACGGCTATCTGGTGCCGGTGCGCGACGCCGGGGCACTGGAACAGGCCATGCAGGCCTTTGTCGACGATCCCTGGCTGGCGGTCCGCATGGGCCGGCGCTCGCGGGAACTGGCGGAACAGCGGTTCGACACCGCCCATGTCAACGCCATGCTGCTGGCGGGCATGGGCCTCGACCGCCCCGCCGTGACGGTGCGCAGCGTGGCCAGGTTTGCCATGGGTGCCGCCTGATGGTGGCGCGCCTGCTGCAGGCGGCGCTGGCGCTGGCGGCGCTGCTGGTGACGGCGCCGATCATCGCGGCGGCGGCGCTGGCGGTGGCCATCGGTCTCGGCATGCCGGTGCTGTTCACGCAGGTGCGCAGCGGGCAATCCGGTGTGCCGTTCGCGATGATCAAGCTGCGGTCGATGAGCGATGCGCGCGATGCGGGCGGGCAGTTGCTGCCCGACAGCGAGCGGCTGACCGGGCTCGGCCGGTTTCTTCGTCGCAGCCGCATCGATGAACTGCCCGGCCTGTGGCATGTCGTGACCGGCGAGATGGCGCTGGTCGGGCCGCGACCGTTGTTGCCGCAGACGATCACCGCGATGGGCCGCAGCGGCGAGCGCCGGGGCCTGGTGCGGCCGGGGCTGACGGGCTGGGCGCAGGTCAACGGCAATGCGCTGCTGTCGGATGGCGACAAGCTGGCGCTGGACCTGTGGTACATCGACCATGCCTCGGCGTGGCTCGACGCCCGGATCATCGTCGAAACCGTGCGCGTCGTCCTGTTCGGTGAACGGATCAACCATGTCCGGATCGGGAGGGGCCATGCGAGCCGTCATCGTCGGCGCGGTTGAAAGCACGCGCATCGCGCTGCAGACGATCGCCGCCACGCCCGGCTGGACCGTGGCGGCGCTGGTGACGCTGCCGCCCGACCTCGCCGGGCGCCATTCCGACTTTGCCGACCTCGGCGGCGAGGCGGCGCGGACCGGCACGCGCGTCATCCATGCCGCCGACAGCAACGCCCCCGCGGTCACCGCCGAGATCGCCCGCCTGGCGCCCGACCATGTCTTTGTCATCGGCTGGTCGCAGATCTGCCGGCCGGCCTTCCTCGCCGCCGCCGGGCATCGCGTCATCGGCTATCACCCGGCGCCGCTGCCCCGGCTGCGCGGCCGCGCGGCGCTGCCCTGGACGATCCTGCTCGTCGAACCGATCACCGCCGGCACGCTGTTCTGGATCGACGAGGGTACGGATACCGGCCCGATCCTGGCGCAGCATTTCCTCCACGTCGGTGCCGAAGAAAGCGTCGGGTCGCTTTATGCCCGGCAGCTCGACGTGCTGGCGGCGCTGCTGCGCGAGGCGTTGCCGGCGCTCGCCGCCGGCGATCCGCCGCGCCGCGCGCAGGACGAACAATATGCCTCATGGGCGGCGCGCCGGCTGCCGGGTGACGGCGCCATCGACTGGCGGCAGCCAGCGGCGGACATCGCGCGGCTGGTGCGTGCCGTCGGCCGGCCCTATCCCGGCGCGCAGACCGGCGCGCGCGGCGAGCCGCTGACGCTGTGGGCGGCGCAGGCCGGTGACGGCAGCCGCCACCGGGCCGCCATCCCCGGCCAGGTCGTCACCGTCGGCGACGGGCGCTTCCAGGTCCGTTGCGGCGACGGCGGCCTGCTGACGGTCGAGGAGTGGCAGAGCGCGTCGATGCGGCCGCCGGCGCTGCACAGCCGGCTGGGGCTGGCGGCATGAGCATCGTCGATCGCATGCAGCGCGTGCTCGTCATCGCGCCGCACCCCGACGACGAGATCCTGGGCGTCGGCGGCACGATGGCGCGGCTGGCGGCGGCGGGCCGCGATGTCGAGGTGGCCATCGTCACCCGCGGCGCGCCGCCCCGCTTCAGCGCCGCGGACGTGGCGCGGGTCGCGGCGGAAGCGGCGACGGCGCATGCGCTGGTCGGCGTCCGCCGGACGCACTGGCTGGATTTTCCCGCCGCGGCGCTCGACCAGGTGCCGCACGCCGATCTCAATGCCGCCATCGGCGCGCTGGTCGCCGACGTGGCGCCCGACACGCTGTTCGTGCCGTTCATCGGCGACGTGCATCTCGATCACCAGCTGGTGTTCAATGCGGCGATGGTCGCGGCGCGGCCGCGTGACGGCAACTGCCCGCAGCGGGTGCTGGCCTATGAAACGCTGTCCGAAACCAACTGGTATGCGCCGGGGATCACGCCGACCTTTGCCCCCAATGTCCATATCGGCATCGCCGACCAGCTCGAAACCAAGCTGGCGGCGTTCGCGGCCTTTGCCTCGCAGGTCCAGGCGTTTCCCGCCGAACGCTCGCCCGAGGCGCTGCGGGCGCTGGCCATGCTGCGCGGCGCCACCGTCGGGCACGCCGCCGCCGAAGCCTTCATGCTGATCCGGGAAGTGGGGTGACGCGATGATCGACAGCCTGGCCATCGATCGCGATGATGTCACCACCGCCAGCGGCCGCCGCCGCCGGCTGCGCATGCTCGTCACCTCGGCGGGGCGCCGCGTCGGCCTGCTCGACTGCTTCCGGCGCGGCGCGGCGGCGGCGGGTGTCGAGCTGGAGATCATCGCCTGCGACCTCGATCCCGATGCCAGCGCCGCCTGCCACAGCGCCGACGCGGCCCATGCCGTGCCGCGCGCCGACGACAGCGGCTATGCCGATGCCGTGCATGCGCTGTGTGTCGCCCATGGCGTGCAGCTGGTGGTGCCGACGATCGATCCCGATCTGGCACCGCTGAGCGCGGCGCGTGCGCGCTTCGCCGATGCCGGCATCCAGGTGTCCGTCAGCGACCCGGCGGTAATCGCCATGGCGCGCGACAAGCTGGCGACGGCAACATTCCTGGCGCAGGCGGGCATCCCGTCGCCCCGCACGGCGACCGCCGAGGCGGTGCTGGCCGCGCCCGACGACTGGCGCTGGCCGGTCTTTGCCAAGCCGCGCGGCGGCAGCGCCGGGCGGGCTGTGCGCGCCGTCGCATCGCCGGCCGACCTCGCCGGCGCGATGGACGAGCCGCTCGTCGTCCAGGACCTGCTGCGGGGCGACGAATACACCGTCAACATCTTCATCGACGGCGACGGCCGGCTGCGCTGTGCCATCCCCCATCTGCGCCAGCAGGTCCGCGCCGGCGAGGTCGAAAAGGGGGTGACACGCCGCGCCCCGGTACTGGAGGATATCGCCGTCCGCCTCGCCGCCGCGCTGCCCGGCGCGCGCGGCGCGCTCTGCTTCCAGGCGTTCGTCGCGTCCGACGGGTCGGCATCGGTGTTCGAGATCAACGCCCGCTTCGGCGGCGGCTATCCGGTCGCCGATCGCGCCGGCGGCAGCTTTGCCCGCTGGCTGGTCGAACAGGCGGCCGGCCTGCCGTCGACGGCCAATAACCACTGGCAGGACGGCGTGCGCATGCTGCGCTATGACGCCGCCGTGTTCGTGACGCCATGAACCGGGCCCGCCGCCATTCGGCGATCAGCGTGATCGTCTTCGATCTCGACGACACGCTGTATCTGGAACGTGACTTCGTCAGCAGCGGCTTTGCCGCCGTCGCGGCCTGGCTCCGCGATCGCCAAGGGGTGGAGGGTTTTGCCGCCCGCGCTGAAAAGGTCTTCGCCGCCGGTGAGCGCCGCCATGTCTTCAACGTCGTCCTGCGCCAGCTCGGCCTGCCGGCGACGCTGGTGGCCGATATGGTCGATGTCTACCGCGACCATGTGCCGACGATCGCGCTGGCAGCGGACGCCGCCCGCTTCCTGGCCCGCGACGGCCGCCGGCGGGCGCTGGTCAGCGACGGTTATCTGCGCACCCAGGCCAACAAGGTGGCGGCGCTCGGTCTCGAGGATGCCGGCTTTGCGCCGATCGTCCTTACCGATCGCTGGGGTCGCGCCTGCTGGAAACCGCACCGGCGCGGCTTTGACCATGTCGCCGCGCATTTCGGCGTCACCGGCGCGGAAATGGTCTATGTCGCCGACAACCCGGCCAAGGATTTCGTCGCGCCGCGCGCGCTGGGCTGGCATTCGGTCCAGATCGTCCGGCAGGCCGGCATCCACCCCGCCGACGTCCGCGGCGCCGTTTTGGCCGACCTGGCGATCCTCAGCCTCGACGATCTCGACGATGCCCTGTTGGAATTGCAGGAGCGCCCGATCCTCGCCCGGGCCGCGCATTGAGATGCACATCGCCTTCGTCATCGCGGCGCTGGGTGCCGGCGGGGCGGAGCGGGTGATCGCCCAGCTGGGGTCGGCCTGGGGGGACAGCGGACATCGCGTCACCGTCATCAGCTTCGACAGCGCCGTGGCGCCGGCCTATCATGATTTCGGGCCGCATGTGCGGCTGCTTCGGCTCGACGTCGCCGGCCGCGGAGGCCGCCTGTGGCTGCGGCGCGTGGCGGCGCTGCGCGCCACCCTCCGCACCGAACGACCCGCTGTCGCCATCAGTTTCCTCACCAAGATCAATGTCGTGGCGCTGCTGGCGGCGACCGGCCTCGATATTCCGGTCATCGTGTCCGAACGCAACAATCCCCGGCTGCAGGCGGCCAGCCGCTGGTGGACCCTGCTGCTGGATCGCCTGTATCCGCGCGCCGACGGCATCGTCATCCAGACCGCGGCGAGCCGCGAATGCCTGCCGCCGACGGTCGCCGACCGGGCCGTCGTCATCGCCAATCCCGTCACGCCGGTCGCCGTCGATCGGGGTGCGGCAGCCCGAGTGACACCAAGGATGAGGATCCTTGCCGCGGTCGGTCGCCTGGACCGGCAAAAGGGCTTCGACCTGCTGCTGCCGGCCTTTGCCGGGGTCGCCGACCGGCATCCCGACTGGCGGCTGCGCATCTGGGGCGAGGGCCCGGAACGCGCGGCGCTGGCGCGGCAGGCGGCGAGCCTGGGCATTGCCGACCGGGTGGATTTTGCCGGCCTCAGCGCGCCGCTCGCCTGGATCGCGGAGGCCGACGCCTTTGTGCTGTCGTCGCGCCACGAAGGCTGGCCGAACGCGCTTGCCGAGGCGTTGAGCGCCGGGCTGCCGGTCGTGGCGTTCGATTGCCGCTATGGCCCGCGGGCGACCATCGAACCCGAGGTGACGGGGCTGCTGGTCGCCGATGGCGATGTCGCCGCGCTGGGGCGGGCGATGTCGCGCCTGATGTCCGACGCCGGCCTGCGCGCCGCGCTGGGCACCGCGGCGCGTGCCAGCATGGCCGCCCGCGACCCGGGCCAGGTCATCGCGCAATGGGATGCGCTGGTGTCGGCGGTGACGAGGGCAGCGGCATGACCGACGCTCTCCAGGTCGCCATCGTCGCGCGCAGTGCCATCGTCCGCGAGGGGCTGGACAATATCCTGGGCGCGATGGCGTTCGTCGTGGTCGCCAAGGCCGTCGACGGCCAGGCCTTGCTCGATCAGCTCGGCGACCGTCCGCCACCGGCGCTGGTGCTTTTCGATTCGGGGCCGGCAGAGGATGCAATCGCCGAATGCCGGTTGCTGCGGCAGGCGCTGGCGGCGACGCAACTGGTGCTGATGGCCGACGACTGCCGCGTCGATGCGATCGCCCGGGCCTTTGCCGCCGGCATCAACGGCTATCTGGCCAAGGGCATTGCCGGGGAATCGCTGGCCAGCGCCTTGCGCCTGGTGTCGTCGGGCGAACATGTCATCCCGTCGGCGGCGGTCGCCGCGCTGACCGCGACCAATTTCGCCACCGCGTTCCGCCGCGCCGCCGGCCAGCCGGGGGAGCCGCTGTCGGAGCGTGAAAGCGCCATCCTGCGCTGCGTGGCGCGCGGCGACCCCAACAAGCTGATCTCGGAAACGCTTGGCATCACCGAGACGACGGTGAAGGGCCATATCAAGGCGATCCTGCGCAAGCTGGCCGTGCTCAATCGCACCCAGGCAGCGATGTGGGCGATCATCAACGGCCTCGCCCCGGCGGAACTGCCGCCGGTCCCGGGGCAAACGGGCCGCAGCGCCGGGTCGCGGCCTAGGTCGTGAACTCATAAATGTCATGCCCCGTCATGCGCCGAGGCTGGCAAATGGCTAGGCGCGGGACCGCTGGCGGGCCTTTGGCCCCCGGCAAGGTCGCGCAACGACGCCATTTGCCAGCCTCGGCGCACCCGCAGGGCGGCCCGGAGCGGCTTCGCCCTGCGGCGTTTGCCGCGAACCGCGGCGGCGCTCGCTTCGCTTGGACGCACCCGCCAGGGTGCGCCACTGCGCTCACTCACTCGTGCGAAGCCGCTCCGGGCCGTGCCGGGGCATGACATTTATGAGTTCACGACCTAATCCGAATGGATGACCCCCGATGCGCCGTCGCCGCGCGCCGTTGCCTGCCCACCCACCGCCCCGAATGGTGTAATTTGGCGCTGAAGCGGAGTGCGGCATGAACCATCAACCGTTGACGTTCAATCTTCCGGAGGCGCAGGGCCCGGGCAGCCGCGACGGGCTGGCGGCCGGTGACATCCTGCGCGGCCTGCTGCGCCACAAGCTGCTGATCGCCGCAATCTTCGTGGTGGTGACCGGTGGCACGATCGCCTTCGCGATGTTGTGGCCGCCGATCTACAAGGCGTCGGCATCGCTGATCGTCAATGCCGACGGCAACAACGACGACCTCGCCGGCCCGATGTCGCAAAGCGCCGCGCTCGCCGACATCATGGTCAGGGGCCAGCTCGAACAGATGCGGTCGCGGGCGCTTGCCCGCCGTGTCGCCGTCAACCTCGGCCTTGCCGACGATCTCGACTTCAATCCGCTCGCCAAGCCGATCCCCAGGCGCGGGCGCACGCCGCGGAGCGCCGCCGCCGGCAGCCCGAGCGAAGAGGTGATCGATCGCCTGCAGGCGCATGTCGCGGTGGCGCGCGTGGAGGGCTCGAACATCATCACCGTTGCGGCCAGCGCGCGCGATCCGCAACTGGCGGCGCAAATCGCCAATCGCTTCGTCATCGGCCATATCGAGTTGCAGCGCGAATATGCGCTGGCGGCGAACCAGCGCAGCATCGCCGTGCTGACACCGCAGGTGGAGGCGCTGCGCCAGCGCGTCATTGCCGCCGATGCGCAGGTGGCGGCGTATCGACGCCGGAACGGCATCGTCGGCCTGTCCGATGGCTCCGATCTGGCCACGCTCGGCCGGTTGGCGGAATCGCTGTCGGACGCGCGCTCGGGTCTCAGTGAATCGGCCGCCCGGGCCCGCGTCGCTGCCACCGGCAATGTCGTGGAGGCCATTGCCGCGCCCGGATCAGCACAGCTTGCCGACCTGCGCCGCCAGGCGACCGAACTGTCGAAACGGGTCACCGAACTGTCGGGTTTCTATGGCGACGGGTACCCCGACCTCATCAACGCCAGGGCCCAGCTCGACGACGTCAACCGCCGCATCGTCGAGGAAAACCGCGCGGTGAACAACGGCCTGCAGGCCGAAGTCCGGATTCGTGCCGCCCGCGCCGGCCAGATCGGCAGCGAAGTCGCGGCGGTGACGGCGCGATCCTTCGACCAGCGCCGCGCCAACGTCCAGCTGATGGATCTGGAGCGCAACGCCGAGGCCGAACGGGCGCTGTATGTCGCGAGCCTGTCGCGGCTGCGGCAGCTCGACGGCAAGGCGCACCTGATCGCACCGTCGGCGCGGATCATGGCGCGGGCCGTGCCGCCGCGCGACCCGAGCTTTCCAAGGGCGCCGCAGATCATCGGCGTCGCCGCCATCGGCTCGCTGCTGCTGGGGCTGCTGCTGGCCTATCTCATCGAGTTCTTCGACACGCGCGTCCGCAGCGCCGGCCAGGTGGCAAGGCTGACCGGGCTGCCGACGCTCGGCATGATCCCCAAACTGGCCGCGGCCGACATTCCCAACAATTATCGGGCCCCCAAGCAGGACCCCCAGTCGGTATGGTCGGAAAGCCTGCGGAACCTGTGCTTCGAGGTCAACCGGCGGCTGCCGCCCGGTCGGACCGGCACGGTGCTCGTCACCTCGCCGCTGCCGGGCGACGGCAAGTCGACGATCGCCCTCGGGCTGGGCGCCGCGGCGGCGGTGCTGTGGCAGCGCGCCGTCGTCATCGACCTCGACCTGCGCCAGCCCAGCCTTTTGGAAATGGCGCCGGCGGCGGGTCGCGCGCCCGCCGACCTGATCGCCTATCTCGAGGGCCGGGCGACCATCGACGACATCATCGCCAACGACCCGATCGTCGGCGACCTGTCGGTTATCGGCGTCGCCGGCATCCCCGCCAACCCGGCGCAGCTGCTGGCGTCACCCCGTGTCGCCGAGCTGCTGGCGGAGCTGCGCGGCCGGTTCGACCTGATCGTGCTCAGTGCGCCGCCGATCCTGGCGGTGTGCGACGCCCGGCAGCTTGCCGCGCTGGCGGATGCGACCCTGCTGGTGCTGCGCTGGGGCGACACCCGGGCCGACACCGTGCGCAATGCCGTCGGGGCGATCGATACGCCGCTCGCCGGGGTGGTCATCAATCGCGTCGATTTCGCCCGCCATGCGCGCCTGCGCTACGGCGACACGATCCAGCATCATGCCGCCTGCGCGAGCTATTATGGCGGTGCCGCCCGCGCCTAGGGTTTGGCGGGGACCGCGGCGGCAAGGACGAGCGCCTCCACTTCCGATCCGGTGCCGAAGCGGCGGACCACCGCCATGCCATCGGCGTTGCGGCGGAACAGCGTGCCGTGCTGTTCGCCATTGGCGAGAGTGCGGATGACCAGCAGCCATGCTCCCGGCCCGGACAGATAGCCGATGACATTGGCCAGTGCGCGCAGCAGCGTGGCCTCGTCGAAATAGTCGCGGTTGAGGATGTTGGCGGCGCGGACCAGGTCGAAGCGGCCGGCGAAACCGGGGTTGGCCACGGTCACATCGTCCTGCTGCACGACGACATCGGCGTGGCGCGCCAGCTGCGGACTGACCAGCCGCAACCGCCGGCCCCGGCCGGCCGCGAGCGCCGCCCGGACGCGGGGTATCACCAGCCGGTTGAGCGTGGCGCGCACGACGGCCAGGCCGTTGACATAGTCGAGGCGCCGGCGCCACGGCCGGACGGCGCGGCCGAAAAGGTCGTGCTGCAGCAGATGGCCCGACCCATCGACCAGCGCCCGGCAGCCGGGCGCCACCGGCACCAGCCAGGCATCGATCCACAGGTCGGTGCCGGTGACACTTGGCCGATGGCCCGCCCTTTGCAGGCTGTCGCGCAGCTCGATCGTGGTGGCGCCGGATGAAATGCCGATATCCAGCACGCTGTCGAGCGGATCGTTGCCGATCGCCGCGATGACGGCCGCGTCGATGGCCGCGAACCGCCCGGCACCGGTTTTCTTGAACGTGTTGTTGCGCCCCTTCAGCGCGGTGAAGAAGTCCGCCTCCGCCGCCGCCGAAATGGCATCGGGGGGCGCATCGAACAACCGGCTGGCGGTCAGGGCCATGGCTGGAGTTCCTCGGCTGCAAGGGGCTGGGCGGCCGGTGCCGGGGTCGGCCGGGCCCGCGCCTCCGCAATGCCCTTGCGCAAGGTGATTGCCAGCCCGGTCACGGTGATGAGGCCAAGCACGATGTGCGCGACGTTCACCCCCATCGCACCCATGCCCGGGATCAGCAGAAAGGCGAGCGCGTGAAAGGCGATGGTGCCGACGATGACGACGTTGAGCGTTTCCCGCGCGCGGCCCATCGCCATCAGCGCCGCCTGGGTCACGCTGCCGCTCATCATCAGCGTCACCGCGATCATCTGGACGATCAGCAACGGCGCCGCCGCGGCGAATTCGGGTCCGGCGACCAGCGCGAGCAACGGCCGCGCCGCGACCAGCGCCACCACGAACCCGGCAACACCGGCCAGCGCCAGCATAACCTCCGCCTGCACCACGGCCCGGCGGAATTCGGCGATGGCACCGGCCGCCCACAACCGGGCGACGTCGGGGTAAAGCACCGATTGCACCTGCGTTGCCACCTGCTGGGCCATTTTGCCCAGTTGCTTGGCGATATGGTAAAGACCTGCCGACGTCGGATCGGCGAGCAGCCCGACCAGCAGCGTATCGAACTGGCTGGCGCTCGACCGCAGCGTCAGCGACAGATTGGCCGACCAGGTGAAGCGCCAGAGCCCGGGAAACCGCTGGCTGACGCCGCGCGTCGAGGCGCCGAACAGTCCGGTGATGCCCTGGCGGCGTAGTTCCGCAATGCCGACGCCGAGGAAGAGCAGCGACCCCAGGATCTGGGTGCCCATCCAGATCAGCGCAAAGCCCCACAGCCCGGCCCCGAGCTGGATGGCGACCAGGCAAAGCGCCAGCCGCACGATCGACGAGGCCACCTGGCCGTAGGACGCGGCGCGAAATCGCCCTGCCAGGCGCAGCACCGCCGTCGGCATGCCGCCGAGATTGAACAGCAACACCGTGCAATAGACCGCCGTCAGCTGCAGCGCCTGCGCGCTCCAGCCGAAGAAGCGATAGGCGATGAACGCCGCCAGCAGCGCCACCAGCCAGGCCACCATGCCGGCGGCGATGTCGAGCAGCAGGCCGAACTTGAACAGCGATTTCAGCGCCTCGGCATCGCGGCGGGTGTCGAGCCCGGCGCCATAGCGGATCATCGGCTGCCAGGACTGGAAGCTGACCAGACGCTCGATCAGCCGGGCAAAGACGATGGTCAGCACCAGATTGCCATAGACATGGGGCCCAAGCGCGCGCGCGGTGACCGCGACGGCCAGCAGGGCAATGCCCGAGCCGACGAAATTGCCCGACATGACATGGCCGATATTGCCGAGACGGTTGCGCAGGTGCGGGTCGTCGCGAAGGTTGTCGAACGCACGCGGCAGGGCGGCGCCGAACACGCGAGTCCGCAGCGCGGGTGGGACCTCGTCAGTCACGCGGCGGCTGCAGCCAGACGACCAGCGCGCCATGGCGATCGACGACCAGCGGGCGGGGGACGCGGCGATAGCCGTTCGCCTTGGCAAAGGCCTCGAATGGCGCATCGAGGTCGCCCTCCTGGCCCACCAGGATTGCCTGGGGGGGATCGCGCGCCAGCACGCCCGTGATGGTCGTCGGCGAGACCAGTCGGGCATAGTGGCGGCGGTCGGGCGCCGGGATCAGATCGCCGATGCGATAGGCCAGCGGGCCGGCGGCAAGCTCGGGATAGATGGCGAGGCCGGCCTCCAGCGGGTGGATCGGAGCCAACGTCGCGACCTTGCCCGATCCGACCAGGCCCGCCAGCCGCCGGGCTTCCGCATGCACGGCAAGGCCGGTCCATTGCGACGGTTGCGCCAGCGCCGGCAGGTCGGCGAGCAGGCGCGGCGCCCCGGTGACGAGCAACAGCACCCCGCCGGCACGCAGCGGCAGGACGAGCGCCTCGCGCGCCGCCGGATCGATGCGCTGGTACAACAGCGCGGCAAGGGCGATGCCGAGCGGTACCGGCGCCGCGTAATATTGCGGGAACGCCGGCGTCGGCACGAATGACACCAGAACCGCGCCGACGGACAGCGCGGCCACCAGCAGCACCGGCCACGACGGGCTTTCCGTGCGGGGCCGGCGCGCGGCAAGCGCAAGCAGGATGACGCAAAGCAACAGCAACAAACTCGGGCCCGACAGCCAGGCGGTTTCGGCCAGCCGCAGCTTGCCCCCGGCGGTCAGGATCTTTTCGCCATCCAGCGCCGCATTGGCGGCCCAATAGGCCATGTGCGGACCCCGGTGATAGCCGACGGTGTGGGCGATGAAGCCCGCCGGATCGGCGAGCATGTGGCCGAGCAGCGGCGCGGCCCCGACCAGCCCGCCGACGACGAACGGCATCGTCACCCGGCGCCAGCGCACGGCCCATGTGGCCGCAACCGGCAGCAGCAGCGCCGCCAGGGCAAAGGGTGGCAGCAGGTAGATGGTGTTGGCCTTGAACCCGGCGGCGATGCCGAGGCACAGGCCCGCCGCCAGCAGTCGCGATCGGTCCGGCACCGGCCGGTCGACACCGTCGACAAAGGCGAGGATGGCGAGCAGTGCAAAGGCTATCGGCAGGAAATTGTTGCTGACGATCATGCCGGGCGGGCCGAGCAGCAGCGGGTTGGTGACGAGCGCCAGAACCGCGAGCGCGACCCCGGCGATCGAACGGCTCGCCCGCCAGGCGATGGCGGCGATGGCCAGCGCGGCCAGCAGCCAGCCGCCGAAGATCACCAGCCGTCCGGCCAGCAGGTAATGATGGGTCCCGGTCAGGCCATAGACGAGGTGCAGCAGCCACGGCAGGTTGGGGAAATTGTTGAACCCGAAGTCGCGATACATGTCGCCCTGGCCCAGCATGGCGCCGACGGGCAGGTACATCTGCTCGTCGTGGCGCAGCGGATAGCGCATGATCCGGGCAAACAGCCCGACCAGGGCGACGACGACACCCATCGCCAGGACGCGGTCGCGCCAACCGATCGCCGAGGCGTCGAGGACCGAGCCACGGCGCCGGCCCCAGCCCCAGCCCCGGCCCCAGCCCAAGCCGCGCGTGCGCTGCCGGGCCTCGGCGACGCTGCGAGCGTCGGTGCCGTGCCCTGCCGCCCGCGTCGACATGCCAGAACCCCCTTGTCATCGTCCCATCGCGTCGCTGTAGTTACCAAGCTTCGGCCGCGGGGCGACCTTCGCAAACGGCTATGCCGGCGGCGCAAAAGGCTTAGCGGCACGGTGCCGGCAGGCCGGTTTCGCCGGGCGGCTCGTTGGGGGTAGGCGCGCTGCTCGAAAGGGCGTCGCGCGGCATCGGGATATTCCGCCGGGGCCCATGTGGACGCGCCCGCGGCGGCAGGCGCCATGATATGTTCGCGCCTTGATCTGGGGAAAATCGATCGATGACGACAGGAGCCTATCGCCGCCAGGGCGCCGAATTCCTTGTCAACACAACGACCACCGGGGCGCAGGCCGACGCCGCCCTGACCGCCCTCGCGGGCGGCGGCTTCGTCATCACCTGGACCGACAACAGCGGCAGCGACGGCAGCGGCGCGGCGGTGCGCGGCCAGCGCTACGATGCGCTCGGCGTCCGCATCGGCGCGGAGTTCCTTGTCAACACGACGACCGCCAACGCGCAGCAGCAGCCGGCGGTCACCGCGCTGGCGTCGGGCGGCTTTGCCGTCAGCTGGACGGATTTCAGTCTGCAGGGCGACACCGACAGCGCCGGGATCAAGACCCGGATCTACGATGCCGCTGGCGTCGCGGTCGGTGCCGAATTCCTGTCGAATACCCAGACCGTGCGCGGCCAGACCAACGTCAGCATGACTGGCCTTGCCTCGGGCGGGTTCGTCCAGACCTGGACCGACGCCAGCGGGATCGGTGTCGACAACAAGGGCGCCGGCATCAAGGGCCAGGTCTTCAATGCCGGCGGCGGCAAGGTCGGCGGGGAATTCCTCGTCAATACGACCATTACCAACAGCCAGCAATTTTCGTCGACGGCATCGCTGGTGTCGGGCGGGTTCGTGGTGACGTGGACCGACAGCAGCCTGCAGGGCGGCGACGCCAGCGCGAGCGGCATCAAGGGCCAGGTCTTCAGCGCGACCGGCACCAAGGTCGGCGCCGAGTTCCTCGTCAACACGGCGACCGCGGCGGCGCAGGACCAGGCCCAGGTGGCGACGCTCACCACCGGCGGCTTCGTCGTGACCTGGCGCGACCTCAGCCTGCAGGGCGACACCGCCGGTGCCGGCGTCAAGGCGCAGATGTTCGACGGCAACGGGCAGAGGGTCGGCGGCGAAATCCTCGTCAACGGGATCTTCCTCAATGCCCAGGATTCGCCGTCGGTGATCGGTATCGCCGGCGGCGGCTTTGCCATCGGCTGGCGCGACAACAGCATCCTGACCGGCGACCCGAGCGGTTTCGGCATCAAGGTGCAGGCCTTCGATGCCGCCGGGGCAAAGCTGGGCAGCGAGTTCTTTGCCAACACGACGACGCAGGGCGACCAGCAGCAGCCCAAACTGACGGCACTGGCGTCGGGTGCGCTGGTCGTCAGCTGGACCGATGGCAGCCTGATCGGCGGCGATGCGTCGGGCACCGGTATCAAGGCGCAGATCTTTGCCCCCAGCACCGAGCCCATCACCGATATCACCCTGTCGTCGACGACGCTCGCCGAAACCAGCGTGCAGGGCCTGCCGGTGGCGACGCTGGGTGCCAATGGCGCGCTGAACGCCAGCTATACCTATCAGCTCGTCGACGATTCGACCGGCGGCGCCTTCGGGATCGTCGGCGACCGGCTTGTCGTCGCGGACAGCGCCAAACTGGATTTCGAGACCGCTTCCACCGCGGAAATCACCATCCGGGCGATCGACAGCTTCGGCAACAGTTTCGACGAGATCATCGACCTGCAGATCACCGAAGTTGCCATCGAGGCGCGCTATGCGGGCGGGGCCGACATGTTGGCCAACACGGCCACGCTGAACAACCAGCAGGCGGCGATGGTCGCTTCGCTGCCGTCGGGCGGCTATGTCGCGGTGTGGACCGACAACAGCGGCCAGGGTGGCGACGCCAGCGGCAATGGCATCAAGGGCCAGGTCCATGATGCGTCCGGCGCCCGGGTCGGCAGTGAATTCCTGGTCAATACGACGACGCTGAACAGCCAGGACAATGCGTCGGTGGTGTCGCTGGCTTCGGGCGGCTTCGTCGTCAGCTGGGCCGACAACAGCGGCGGCTCCAATGCCGGCTACGAGATCAGGGCCCAGCGCTACAATGCCGACGGCAGCCGCGCCGGAGGCGAGATCGCCGTCAATACGGCGACAGCGGGCAGCCAGACGGCGCCGGTGGTCACCAGCCTCGCCAGCGGCGGGTTCATGGTCGCCTGGACCGATGGCAGCGGCCAGGGTGGCGACAGCAGCGGCACCGGCATCAAGGCCCGCATCTTCGACGCCGCGGGGCTGGCCGCGGGCGGCGAATTCCTCGTCAACACCGCGACCGCGACCGCCCAGGACACGGTGGCCGCCACGACCCTTGAAAGCGGCAATGTCGTCGTCACCTGGCGCGACAGCAGCGGCGTCGGCGGCGATGCGAGCCGGGACGCCATCAAGGCGCAGATGTTCGATGCGAACGGCGCCAAGGTGGGGGGCGAGACGCTGGTCAACACCGAAACCGCATCGAACCAGCAGACGCCGGCGATCGACGCGCTGACCAGCGGCGGCTATGTCATCGCCTGGGCCGATGCCAGCAACCGCGGCGGCGACGCCGACAACTATGCCATCAAGGCGCAGGTGTTCGACGCCGCCGGCAACAAGTTCGGCGCCGAGGTCCTCGTCAACACGACGACCGCCGGCGCGCAATTGCAGCCGACGGTCACCGCCCTGTCCTTTGGCGGCTTCGTCATCGGCTGGGCGGATTACAGCGGCACCAATTCCGAACAGGGCACCGCGGGCATCAAGGCGCAGATGTTCGACGGGTTCGGCAGCAAGGTCGGCGGCGAAGTCAGCGTCAACACCGAGACATTGGGCGCGCAGGCGGAACCGACCGTCACCGACCTGCCGGGTGGCGGCTTTGCCGTCGGCTGGACGGACTATAGCGGGCAGGGCGGCGACGCCACCGGCACCAGCGTCAAGACCAAGCTGTTCGCGCCGCTGCCCGGCCAGGGCGCGCCGCCGAACATCATCACCGGCACCGACACGCTGGCGGCCACCGAAGACCAGCCGGCGCAATTCCTTGCCGCCGGGCTGCTCGCCAACGACCGCGCCGCCAGCAACACGGCGATGACGGTCACCGGCGTGACCGCGGTATCGGGCGGCAGCGTCGTGCTGAACATCGACGGCACCATCGATTTCGTGCCGACAGCCGATTTCACCGGCCGCGCCAGCTTCAACTATTCGGTCATCGACGCGGAAGGCTTTACCGCCACCGGCCGCGCCAACATCAATGTCGCCAACGTCAACGATGCGCCGATCGGCGTCGCCGACCAGGTCGGCGTCGGCCAGGACGGCGGCACGATCACGGCGACAGCGCTGCTCGCCAACGACGCCAATGTCGATCCCGGCGATATCCTGACCATTACCGCGGTATCGGCGACGGCGACCGGGGCGGCGCTGACGCTTGCCGGCAATACCATCACCTATGCCCCGGGCGCCGCCTTCCTGGCACTCGGCGTCGGCCAGGCCGCGACCGACAGCTTCAGCTATGTCGTTGCCGACAGCGCCGGCCTGACGTCAACGGCAACGGTGACGATCACCATCGCCGGCCGCAACGACGCGCCGACCGGGCTGGCGCTGACCGCATCGCCGGTCGACGAGAATGCCCCCGGCGGAACGGTCGTCGGCGCGCTGGCCGCCGCCGACCCGGACAACGGCGACACGCTCAGCTATGCGCTGACCGACAGCGCCGGCGGTCGCTTTGCCGTCGATGCCGTGACCGGCGTCGTCACCGTCGCCAATGGCAGCCTGCTCGATTTCGAAACCGCCGCAGCCCATCAGATCGTTGCCCGCGTGACCGACGCCAACGGGCTGTTCGTCGAGGCGCCATTCGCCATCGCGTTGAAGAACCTGCCGGAGCCACGGACCTATAGCGGCGACAATGGCGGCAACATCTTCACCGCGCCGTCCGACGACCTGTGGACGATCAACGGCCTTGGCGGCAACGATACGCTGAACGGCAATGCGTCGGCCGACACGATCTTCGGCGGTGCCGGCAGCGACGCCATCGACGGCCGCGGCGGCGCCGACGCGATGTACGGCGGTACCGGCAACGACACCTTCTTTGTCGATGACATCGGCGACGCGACCGTCGAATATTTCGGCGAAGGCGTCGACATCGTCTTTGCCGGCGTCGATTTCACGCTCGCCATCAACATCGAGAATTTGACGCAGACCGGCAGCGCCGACATCGCTGCCATCGGCAATGATTTCAACAACACGATCAACGGCAATGCCGGCAGCAATATGCTGGATGGCGGTGCCGGTCGCGATCTCCTTGTGGGGAATGCCGGCGACGACATGCTGGTCGGCAATGTCGGCGCGGACTGGCTCCAGGGCGGCGACGGCGCGGACACGCTGATCGGCGGCGCCGGCGGCGACGAACTGACCGGTGGCGCCGGCGCCGACACCTTTGTGTTCGACCAGCCGGCGACCCCCGTTGAAGTCGATATCGTCAAGGACTTCGGCCCCGGGATCGACAAGCTCGCCTTTTCCAAGGCGGTCTTCGCCGCCTTTGCCGCGGATCCGCTCGGCACCCTGGCGCCCGGCGCCTTTGTCGTCGGCAGCGCGGCGACGACCGCAGACCAGCATATCGTCTACAACCCCGGCACCGGCGGGCTGTTCTATGACAGCGACGGTGTCGGCGGTGCGGCGGCGGTCCAGGTGGCGACGATGGGCAGGAACCTCGCCCTCACCGCGAACGACATCATCCTGATCGCTTGACGAGGCTCGCCGCGAGCGGCGCTCGCCGGCGACCCCACGCAGCTTCCGCAAGCCGAAACACTACGCAAAAACTATGCCTGCCGTCGTTCCCATGGATTGAGAACAAACGGGCAGCAGCCGCATCTGTGCAGGGCGTTCCCGGCGCCGCGTCGGGAGCCGGAGCCTGAAAGACCGTAACCGATGACACATCGCACACGCGACCGGACCAGCGCAGCGCGCGCCTCGTCACCGGCTGCCCTGTCATTGTTTCTCGCCGCCATCCTTGGCCCGATCCTCGTGTTCGCTTTCGCCATGCGCCTGCTCGCGGGCTGAGCGACCACGCGGGCCGATGGCCCTGACACGACAACATGGTCCAGCACCTGGCGCGCAGCGCTGGCAGCCAGTGCAACAACGGATACCGAAATGATCCCCAAGATTCTGCTGCCGGCGATGCTGTCCATCGCCGCCGTTCCCGCCATGGCCGCCGACGCACCATCACCGGCGCTCAAGGTTTCGGGCAGTGTTGCCCTGGTTTCCGACTACCGCTTTCGCGGCGTGTCGCAGTCGAACAACGGCCTTGCCGTGCAGGGCGGCCTGACGCTCAACCATGAATCGGG
>NZ_JAFCUV010000005.1:0-1284 GCF_049896705.1 Sandarakinorhabdus sp. DWP1-3-1
CATGCGTGTTGCGATGATCGGTTCGGGTTATGTCGGCCTGGTGTCGGGGGCCTGCTTTGCCGATTTCGGGCACGATGTGTGCTGCGTCGACAAGGATCCGGGCAAGATCGAGCGGCTGCACGCCGGCGTGATGCCGATCTTCGAACCCGGCCTCGAGGCGCTGGTCAGCGGCAATGCCCGCGCCGGCCGGCTGACCTTCACCACCGAGCTTGCCGAAGGCATCGCCGGGGCAGAGGCGATCTTCATCGCCGTCGGCACGCCGAGCCGCCGCGGCGACGGCCATGCCGATCTGAGCTATGTCTATGCCGCCGCCCGCGAGATCGCCGCGGCGCTGACCGGCTATACCGTCATCGTCACCAAATCGACCGTCCCCGTCGGCACCGGCGACGAGGTCGAGCGCATCATCCGCGAGGTCAACCCGGACGCCGAGTTCGCCGTCGTGTCCAACCCCGAGTTCCTGCGCGAAGGCGCCGCCATCGGCGACTTCAAGCGCCCCGACCGCATCGTCGTCGGCACCGATGACGAACGCGCCCGCGCCGTGATGACGGAACTCTATCGCCCGCTGTTCCTCAACCATTCGCCGATATTGTTCATGGGCCGGCGCACCGCCGAGCTGACGAAGTATGCGGCCAACGCCTTTCTCGCCACCAAGATCACCTTCATCAACGAGATCGCCGACCTGTGCGAGGCCGTCGGCGCCAATGTCCAGGACGTGTCGCGCGGCATCGGGCTCGACAATCGCATCGGGTCGAAGTTCCTCCACGCCGGCCCCGGCTATGGCGGCAGCTGCTTTCCCAAGGACACGCTGGCGCTGGTCAAGACGGCGCAGGATGCCGGCGCGCCGATCCGCATCGTCGAGACGGTGGCGGCGGTCAACGACACCCGCAAGCGCGCGATGGCGAAAAAGGTCATCCAGCTTGCCGGCGGCGATGTCCGCGGCAAGACGGTCGCCGTGCTCGGGCTGACGTTCAAGCCCAACACCGACGACATGCGCGATTCGCCCGCCATCGCCGTCATCCAGGCGCTGCAGGACGCCGGCGCCAGCATCCGCGCCTATGATCCCGAAGGCACCGAACAGGCGCGCCTCGTCCTCACCGACATCGCCTATGCCGACGATCCCTATGCCTGCCTGGCCGACGCCGACGTCGCCGTGCTGGTCACCGAATGGGACGTGTTTCGCGGCCTCGACATGGACCGGGTCAAGGCCGTCATGAAGACCCCCGCCATCGCCGACCTGCGCAACGTCTACCGCCCCGATGAAATGGCCCGCAGGGGGATCGCCTA
>NZ_JAFCUV010000006.1:0-716 GCF_049896705.1 Sandarakinorhabdus sp. DWP1-3-1
CCGGCGCTCAAGGTTTCGGGCAGTGTTGCCCTGGTTTCCGACTACCGCTTTCGCGGCGTGTCGCAGTCGAACAACGGCCTTGCCGTGCAGGGCGGCCTGACGCTCAACCATGAATCGGGTCTTTATGGCGGCTTCTGGGCATCGAACCTGGCCGGCTGGGGCACCTTTGGCGGTCCCAACCTCGAGCTCGACCTGTTCGCCGGCTACAAGCTGCCGCTCGGCGGCGGTGCGCTCGATATCGGCGGTACCTTCTATCAATATCCGGGCGGCGCCTCCAGGACCTCGTTCTTTGAACCCTATGTCAAGCTGACCGGCACCGCCGGCCCGGTCGGCCTGACCGCCGGCGTCGCCTATGCCTGGAACCAGACGGCGCTCGGCAACTGGTCGAACGATGTCGACAGCCGCATCGGCGACAAGGAAGACAATCTGTACGTCTGGGGCGACGCCGCCTTCGGCATCAAGGACACGCCGGTCACGCTGAAGGCCCATATCGGCTATTCGAACGGCAACCCCGGCCTTGGCCCCAACGGCACCAGCGTCGCGCCCACCGGCAGCTATTGGGACTGGCTGGTCGGTGCGGATTTCGTCGTCGGGCCCGTCACGCTCGGCGTCGCCTATGTCGACACCGACATCAGCGACACCAGCTTCGACTATCTCCGCCTGCAGCCGAACTTTTCAAAGTTCCAGATCCCCGGCGGCGACCCGATCTCCAACGG